>CAZQKB010000001.1:0-601415 GCA_964593755.1 uncultured Mesohalobacter sp.
ACTAATAAACGTATCTCCGTTCAGGATTAAATCTTAAATTGTCTCACATCTGTGTAATTAACAAACCGCCTCATTTTGAGGCGGTTTTTTTATTATTTTACAATTTAGAATTATTTAAAAAAGCTTGATAATAGTTTTTGGTAAAATGCTGTCTATTGAGAAAATTTTGTTTTTAAAAAGCTCATTAACCAAACTGAAGTTTTTTAGATTTTAAATTATTGAACTAATAGACTACAAACATTACAATTTAACAGCTTAAAGAAGTTATAAAGGCAAAACCTGACAAATAGATTTATAATTTTATTTTGTAAGGTCAAGATTCATAAAACTAAGAACAATTAATTTCGGAGCTACTAGAGTCCAAGTTTAGTACAGTCATATTATGTAAATACCATTTCTCTGAAAGTTCACTTCCTAAAAAACGTATTAAGGTCAAGTCGAATATTTCAATTGATGTCATACTGCAATAAAAAACTAAGAACTAATCTAATAATCAAGATTTCAAAAAATTACCGTATCTGAAATTTTAATATTCTTACTTCAAGTAAGACTTTCTCGATCAGGCAATGTATGCTTCTCCAAAATCCGCTGACTTTCATTCTTAGACAATCTATTTTTCCGTAAACCGTACAAGGTGTCCAAGGCATGCTGTCTTGTTTTCTTGATATCCACAATGGGTTTGGGGTAGTCTTTGCCAAGGACAAAGTTATTAAACTGTTGTTCCATATCCGTCATGACCCAGGGTTGATGGGCGACATGGGCTGGCAAATCTTTAAGTTCAGGACACCATTTTTTGATAAAACGAGCATCCTCATCATGCTTTTGAGCATTTAACACAGGGTTATAAACCCGAATGGTATTGATACCGGTAACACCGGCCTGCATATTGAATTGCGGATAGTGAATTCCCGGTTCGAAGTCTAAAAACTGTGCGGCCAGAAAAGCGCTCCCATGCCAAAATCCCTGAAACAAATGGTGACAAAAAAAGGAGGCCAGACTGGCCCGCATTCTAAAATTAAGATAACCGGTTTCTATCACACAGCGCATACTGGCATCGATGAGCGGATAACCAGTCTCTGCATTTTTCCAGGCATGGATGTAATTTTCATTTACGGGAAACAAATCCACATATGCCTTATTGATTGGCTCAAATTCCATTCGGCATTCCTGCTCAAATTTTTGGATAAAATGGCTTTGCCAGCTGAATCGGGAAGCTACAGCATTAAGTTGTCTTTTTATGGATTTGCCTTTTACTTTTGGATGATTTACCCTAATGTTCGCCAGACGTTGTGCAATCTCTCTCACACTCAAATTGCCCCAGGCAATATAAGGCGACAAACGACTACAGGAGACTCTGCTTAATTCCGGTTTACTGATATGCGAGCTATAATTTAAAATACGTTCATTAAAAAAGGATTCGGCATATTTAAGTCCATATCGCCGACCGCCAGGCTGAAAATTTTTGGAAACTTCTGTCTTGAGGGGAACTTCCTTATAGCCGAGGGTGTTGATTTTAGCCTGAGTTAAAAAGTCTTTGGGGTGCGCCCGAAAAGTTATACAGGGCTTGTTCATGTATTCTTCCCAGTTTTTTCTCCAGTTCTGACGGTTTTTTCGTCCGCGTTGTACGCCGTTGTTTTGGGTTTCAGTCCAGAGAATAGCTTTTGATTTGAAAAATTCAGCCAACTTCAGATCTCTATGAAAAGTGCAATTTAGGCCGGTTTCCTGATGAGAATAGACAGACAGGATATCCAGCTTTTCAGATAAATCCTTAAAGAAGGAAACCGCTTCAGAATGAACAACCAAAACTCTGGTGTTGTAGGCTTTTAGCTTTTGATTGAGTTCCGTTAATGACTGTTTGATGAAATCAAAATGCCGTTTTGAATAATGGGGATTATTAAGTATGATGTCCTCAAAAAGATACACGCACAAACAGGGCTTATTGTCCTTTATGGCTTTAAAAAGCGCTTCATTATCTTCCAGCCTAAGGTCTCTCTTTAACCAATATACACAAATCGATTCCTGCATCAATGCATAGGCACTTCAATGGTTAGAATTCTGCTGCCTGCTTTTACATCCAGGTCAAAATTGTCGGTATCCCAAACACCAATCGCATCCCTTGCGTTTAAATTTTCATCACTTACTTTAGCTTCGCCTTTAATCATAAAGACGTAAACGCCGTTGCTTTCTCCTTTAATCGTATAGCTTAAAGTCGAGTCTTCTGTGGTATCCAAAAGATGCATCCAAGCCTTTTGATGAATCCATACACCTTCATCATCCGGGTTAGGTGAGAGAATCTGGTAAAATTCGTTTTTGATGTCTGAAGGAATCTTCTGTTGATCGTATCGAGGTTCTACATTTCGTTTATTCGGAAAAATCCAGATCTGAAGGAAATTGGCTTCTTCGCTAGAACTGGGATTGAATTCACTGTGTTGAATCCCTGTTCCCGCACTCATCACCTGAATCTCGTTTTCAGAGATCACGCTTTCATGTCCGGTATCATCTGCATGCTTTAATTGACCGTAAATCGGGATGGAAATGATTTCCATATTATCGTGTGGATGCGTCCCAAAGCCTCTGTCAGGCGCAATGATGTCGTCATTCAGTACCCTTAATAGTCCAAAATTTGTTTTACGAGGATTAAAATACGGTCCAAAACTAAAGCTGAATTTAGAATCCAGCCAGTCTATTTTAGCTTTGCCTCTTTCTTCTGATTTATGTAGTATTTTTTTCATACTTTTGATTAAATTGTAATACGCTAAAAGTCCCCTCGAGAGGACAACAGGGGTGTTTTATTTATCAACCTTTGTAAATGTATCAAAAGTAAAAATGAAAAACCCACCTGTAATAAAAATACCAATGACCAAAATCCATATTATGGGGCTCATGTCTAAATAAGATACCGTTGTATTTCCAATTATACCCCAAAAACCAATTGCAAATGCAACAATAATTCTGCGCGAGAGGTCAATAGTCATTTTCTGCTTGCAATGCTTGCATTCTACATTGTTCCAGATGGTATCAACAAAGCTTTTCATATATTCCAGTCTGGAATATTTATGATTACAATTTGGACATGTTCTACTTTTCATTATTGATGTCATTGCGAGGAGGGACGACGTGGCAATCTCCGCAGTATTAAATTCTTAAACAATTAATTTTACTTTTTTTAAAACGAGACTGCTTCGTCCTATCGTCCTCGCAGTAACGTTAATAATTATCGTAAAAATAAAGGTAAATTGATAAAAAATTTATAGAAAAAACATAAAGTTTGTAACACTAAGAATATTGACTCGTATTTAGGGTGAAGCAATTTTAGTTTAATTAAACCGCCGGCGTGTTTAAAACAAATCTCGTAGAAGACTGCAAAAAAGGAAAGCGTAAAGCACAAATGAAGCTTTACAACAAATATTGCGATGGCATGTTGTGTATTGCTATGCGCTACCTCAAACAGAAGGATATGGCCGAAGATGCCGTGCAGGAGGCCTTTATAAAAGCCTTTAAAAATATAGAAAGTTATGATGGTGAAACGACTTTTGGTGCATGGTTAAAGCGTATTGTCATTAATCAAAGTATAGATTATTACAGACAATTAAAGTACCACGAAGATATTGAAAATCATGCGCTTGAAGTGGCTGAAGAAGAAAGCCAATCCTGGGAAGTTGAAGAGCATATTTCAACTGAAGACATTAGCACGAGCATTGACAATTTACCTGAAAAATACGCCACAGTTTTAAAATTGTATTTGATGGAAGGCTATGACCACGATGAAATAGGTGAGATTCTGAACATAAAACCGAATAATTCTCGTATTCAATTACATCGCGGCAAAAAATTATTAAAAGAACAACTTAAAGCATTGAGACATGAAAGACTTGCGTAAAGATTTTGACTATGGCTCCGAGCCTTATAAAATGTCTGAAGGGCATACTAAAAAATTTAAAAACCGGCTGGAAGAGACTTTCGGAAAAGCCCCGAAACAAGACTACAGCATTATTTATAAAATGGTAGCTGTAGCAATTATTGCTGTTTTAAGTACAGTATTTGTGCTTAGTCAGGATTTCATGAATAGCGCTGAAAATCCACAGAATCAGGTTGTAGAAGCCCAAAAAATAGGCCTGGGAGACATTTCACCTGAATTAAAAACCCTTGAAGATTACTACTTAGCTTCCATCAAAGTGGAGCTGGCCACGCTGGAAACTTCTGAGAAATACGACGATATGATTAACAGCTATCTTGAAGAGCTGCAAAACATCAACAAAGCTTATGATGATTTAGAAAAAGACCTTAATACATATGGCGTCACCGAAGAAATCATCAATGCCATGATAGACAACTTAAAACTTAGATTAGAATTGCTTCAGGATCTAAAACAAAAGTTGAATAATTTAAATCAAAAACAAAATGAAAACCAAAACCCTGTTTATCAAGTTTAGTCTGTGCCTGCTGTTTATAGCTTCCGGCTATGCCCAAAAAAGCAAGACTTATACTGAAAGTTTCAATGTAAACAAAGACACCGAAGTGTCTTTAAAAGCAGACAATGCTGAAATCATCATCGAAACCTGGAACAAAGACCGTGTAGATGTAGAAGCCACTATTACCGTAGATGTAGAGGATGAAAAATTAGCCGATGAAATCTTAGAAAACTTCGAATTTGAAGCCCTTGGCAATTCAAAAAAAGTAGAAATCAGAGCCGGGAGACACGGATCCCATGTATTTGCCATGATGAATGATTTACATTTTTTCCCGGGTGGAGGAGATGTTGAAATTTTAACTCACGACATCAAAGGTTTAAAAATTCCTCCTCCACCACCTGTTCCGCCAATGCCGGAAATGAATTTTGATTTTGATATGGAAAAATTTAATGAAGAAGGGAAAGCGTATATCATCAGATTTCAGGATGAAGTGAAAGACATCGTCAATGACTCCACTTTTAAAAAAGAAATGAAAGAGTGGAAGATTAAATTAAAACAAGAGTTGAGAAAGAGCGGTATGAAAGATTCTGTGGAAGTTTTTACCTACACATTAAAAGGAGATTATAAGGATAAAAAAGATCCAAAAAACGCTAAGGTCGTTAAAGGATTTCGTGCTCCAAAACCACACTTAAGATCTCATCCACAGCATAAGGTAAAAAAGAAAATCATCATCAAAATGCCAAAAGACGCTAAACTGGATTTAGATGTCAAACGCAGTGAGCTTAAAATTGCCAGCCTATACCAAATCGATGCAAACCTGAATTATTCAGGTTTGCAAATCGATGAGTTGACCGGGGAAAATTCTTCTGTCTCAGCAATATATTCCGGCGTAAATATTACCAAGGCCAATGGGCTTAACCTGAATTTAAAATATGCGAAAAAGGTGAAAATCGGTGAAGTCAACCAACTGATCTCTACTTCAAAAACTTCAAATCTGGTCATTGACCTGGTGAACCAAAAAGCCATCATAGATGGTTCTTTTGGGGATCTGGTTATTAAGGATATCAGTAAGGATTTTAAATTAATTGACATCAATCTAAAAAATTCTTCAGCCAAACTCAAAGTACCTGATGTGGCTTATAATTTTTACATCAACTCCAAATCTTCAGATCTTAATCTCAATTCAAAATTAGACTATAAGGTAAGCGAGGCCTTTGATTCTAAAATCTACCAAAACAAAAACTCCCAAAACACTTCCAGAGTACTCAACATCAAAGCCGACTACAGTAACTTTGAGTTATATTAACCATTAACTGACTTTGCGACAATATTTTCATGCTTTTTGACACTTTGAGAATTAACTTCTCGCAAATTGCAGTTTATCTTTACATGGCTACACCACTTAAATATACTTTGCAAATTCTTCATAATAATTTAGTGTATCTGCTTAAATCCTGCTTCTTCATAGTATAAATCTCATTTGCGTGCTCTGCGAAAAATTTTTGCGCGCTTTGCGTGAAACTGAATAGCAAACTATAATCCTTTATTTCCTACTTTTTTAATACATTTACTACATCTAAATTTAAACCATGATTTACGATGTAGCCGTTATCGGTAGTGGTCCATCTGGTGCAAGTGCCGCTTTTCATGCCGCCAAACAAGGGCTAAGGACCATCATTATCGAAAAAGAAATCTTACCACGCTATAAAACCTGTGGCGGCGGATTTGTGTTTAGAGGTCGAAAACATATGCCTTTTGACATTTCTGAAGTCGTTGAAAGTGAATTTGATAGCGTAGATATTATCTTTGCCGAAAAGAATCTCAAGTTCGTCACTAAGCGAAAAGACCCTATCATCACGATGATCATGCGGGACTCTTTTGACCACCTCATTGTAAAAAAAGCCCAGGAATTTGGTGTAGATTTATTCCAAGGCGAGGCACTAATCGGAATAAAGCCAGGTGAAATTGCTGAACTCCAAACCACCAATGAAGTTATAAAATCCAGATTTGTTATTGCTGCTGATGGCGCTTTGAGCCCAACTGCTAAATTGGCCGGGTGGACGACCGAAACCCGAATGATGTGTCCGGCATTAGAATACGAAGTTGAAGTTAGTGATGAAGAATTTGAAAAGCATAAACATTCCGCACGATTCGACATTGATGCGGCACCCTTAGGTTACGGCTGGTCTTTTCCTAAAAAGAATCATTTGTCGGTTGGGGTTGGTAATTTTATGAAAACCAAAAAAAATCCAAAACTCAGAGAATACTACCATAAATACGTCGAGTCGATTGGAATAAAAGATATTAAATCCTCTTCTGCTCACGGCTTTATCATTCCGATAAGTCCACGTTCTGATGGCTTCGTTAAAGGCAATGTATTTCTTATTGGTGATTCTGCTGGCTTTGCCGACCCGGTAACGGCCGAAGGGATTTCCAACGCTATTTACAGCGGTAAACTTTGTGCTAAAGCTATTGCTGAAAGTGAACTCGATCTCAACAAAGCTGAACTGCTTTACATTGAAAAACTGGAAGCCAAAATGTTGCCTGAGCTCCGAACCGGTGTAAAACTGTCTAAGTTGTTTTACGAAAACAAAACCCTTCGCAACATGATGCTTAAAAAATTCGGTCAGCACCTCGCCGATGCCATGACCGATGTGTTTATGGGCGATCGTACCTATCCGCATGATTATAAAAAGAGTATCGCCAGACGAATGAAAAAGAAGGTATTCTTGTAGCCCGAAAGGGTTCTTTTCACCAAGAGAATGATACCATTTTAGGTTTTGAGTTATTGAAAGCAATTCTATTACCTTTTTCTCACGCAATCAAAGACCCAAAAGGTTTCTAAAACATTTCGGGTCATTACTGGTTAGGTTCAAATACCCATTACTCATACAATCTCAATAATCGAATAAACTCGGCTCTATATCCTTCCTTATCATTTTCCAGCCCCTGTTTAGCCAGTTCAATAATGCTTTCTTTAAGCAAAAACCTCACAGGTCTCCAAGACCTGTGAGGTTTAAAATTAGATTGAATACGCGTTACTCATACAACTTTACCAACCGAATAAATTCCGCCCGGTATCCTTCTTTATCATTCTCAAGGCCTTGCTTTGCTAACTCAATAATGGCTTCTTTATCGGCATTACTAATCAGTTGAGAATCTCTCAGTTTCAATCCGAACCAGGCGACGGCGGTTGCGAATTTAAAGTCGGCTGAGGTTTTGTTCAAAGCCATGGATTGGTTCTTAATGATACGCTCAAGTTTTATACTCTTGTCGGCTCCTGGGTGTTTGTACCTGAATTTTACCGTGGCCAGTTCATCGGTGTAAAGGTTGAAATCCGGTTGTTCTACCTTTTGGTATTTTAGATTCGGGTTGAATTCACCAAACTGACTTTCCACACCTCTTGGAATGACTTCGTAGAGTGCTGTCACCTGATGGTTGACGCCAATTTCTCCGGCATCTTTGGTATCATCTGCAAAGTCACGGTCTTCCAGCATTCTTGTTTCATAGCCGATAAGTCGATAAGAATCCACATGTTTAGGGTTAAATTCTATTTGAATTTTGACATCTTTAGCGATGGCATAGAGACTACCTTTAAACTCACGCTCCAAAAACTTCTGGGCTTCCTGATAGGTGTCGATGTAGGCGTAATTCCCGTTGCCTTTTTGCGATAGACTTTGCATTTTGCTGTCTTTATAGTTGCCCATGCCGTAGCCCAGACAGGTAAGGAAAATATTCGTTTGTCGCTTTTTGGAAATCAGGTCTTCCAGGCTTTCGTTTTGAGTCACACCAATATTGAAGTCGCCGTCAGTGGCAATAATCACACGGTTGTTGCCGTCTTTTACAAAATTTTCTTCAGCGAGAGAATAAGCTGTTTCAATCCCCTGACTGGCGTAGGTGCCACCACCGGTAGATAATCTATTGATGGCATCTTTGATCTTGAATTTTTCCTGACCTGAAGTTGGTTCCAAAATCACCTGAGAATTTCCGGCGTAGGTTACTAAAGCGATTTTATCTTTTGCTCTCATCTGGTCAACCAACAAATTCAATGATTTTTTGACTAAAGGTAATTTATTTTGATTGCTCATAGACCCGGAAACGTCAATCAGGAATACCAGGTTTGAAGCCGGTAAGTTTTCCGCCGGAATGTCTTTTCCCTGCAAGGCTATACGCAGGAGCTTATGATTTTTGTTCCAGGGCGCATCGCTGTAGGCCGTATGAATGGCAAAGGGTTGCTTACCATTAGGTTTGTCGTAATTGTACTCAAAGAAATTGAGCATTTCCTCGATACGCACGGCATCTTTGGGAACCTCCTGAGCGTTATTAATAAATCTACGAATGTTGGTATAAGCCGCACGATCCACATCTATGGAAAAAGTGGACAATGGTTCGGATAACGGACTGGTAAAGGGATTTTCTTTAAAGGTTTCGTAGTCTTCGTTGTTTTCAGGTGTGGAAATTTTTGGAGTACTTACTATTTTATCAAATGAATTTCTTGCTTTTTTATCGGCATCTTTTGTCAAAATAAAAATAACGCCATTTGCTCCTTTACGACCATAAACAGCTTTTGCATTTTTATCTTTTAACACTTTGATGGACTCAATATTGCTCTTTTCTAATGTTTGAAATTTGTCTGTTTTGATTGGTTTTCCATTAAGTATAAATAAAGGCTCCTTAGTGTTTATAGTACTGGCACCTCGTATTCTAATATTTGCAGCATTATTCGTTTCTGCAACCTGAACTCCTGCAACGCTTCCCTGAAGTTGATTAGAGATAGAACTGTCACTCGCGTCATTTTGTACAGCCGGTAGTGCGTTATTATGCTTTTGTTTTCTTCTCTCTTTTCGTCTTTGCTTTCTGTCTGAATAGCCTATGGCGACAACTTCACTTAAAGTTTCCTGGCTGGGTTCAAGCGTAACGAACAAGTCTTTTCTGTTTTTAATTTTAACCTCCTGGTTTTTGAAACCTACATAGCTAAAAAACAAAGTTTTACCTATTTCAACTTGTATGGAAAACTCACCGTCAAAATCTGTTTGAGTCCCGTTTGAAGTGCCTTTTACAATGACATTTACACCAGGGATAGGCAAACCGTCGGAATCAACAACCGTTCCTTTAGCAATATTCTCAACATCCACCTGTAGTTTTGATTTAACTTTTCCCGGACTTTGGTTTCCTTCAATAGTTAAATTATCGTTTTGTTCCTGATTATAGGAATTTACAATTTCCTGAATAGTACCTGTATTTACGACTTTTTTATTTTCCTCACTGATTGTTACAGTTTCCAGCACGGCAAACTGTTCTTTTCTCTTGTTACCTGAAGAATCAACATCCAGTTTCCTTTCAGCTGATGCCTGATCTGAAGCGTATGCAGAAGTTTGTTTCTTAGTTTTTTCTTCAGAATCATTTTCAATTTCAGATACCACGACAGGCTTTTCTTTAGGTTGCTTTACTCGTTCAGATGAATGGTCAACCGAATCAATATATTGGACATCCAGGTCTTCGTTATCTTTTAATTCTGTTTCAATATTGTCAACAATTTCAGTGTCAGGTTCGTTATTTAGGTTGATATCTTTATTGATGATTGGATTTTCATTTATAAGGTCCTGATTGCCGGTAAACTGAAATCCTGCAAAAATGATGACTGCAATAACAGCAGCAGCGCTAAGGGTTCTATAGAGTATCATACGTTTTCTTTTTTTGTGGTTTAACTTATGTTCAACTTTTTTCCAGAGTTTATCCTTTCCCTGAAAAGACTGCTGTTCCTGTCTTTCGGCAGCTTCCTGTATGCGTTTAAAAAGGTTATCCTGCTTGTTCATTGTTCTTTTCATTTTGATAATAGTAGCGATTGACCATGGCTTTTAACTTGGTTTTGGCCACGTTAAGCTGAGACTTGGATGTGCCGGTGCTTATCTCCAGGGCTTCCGCAATATCCTTATGGGCATAGCCTTCTATCACATAAAGTTTAAAAATAGTCTGGCAGCCTTGAGGTAACTGGTCTACAAGCTTAAGGAGTTGGTGTTCCTCCAGCCTGGCCTCTGCAACCTCCTGGGCCGCAGGGTGGGTCTTCATATCATCTATATATAAATGTGTAAAGTCTTTTTTGACGCGCTTTAGACAGTTGTTTATCGTAATTCGCTTAGACCAGGTGTAAATGGCATCGTGGTGTTTAAGTTGATCAAGCTTAGTGAAAATGGTATAAAAGCTGTCGGCCAGCACCTCTTCTATATCTTCTTCGTGTTTCAAATAGCGCCTGCAGGTCCAGTACAACTGATCGGCCAGCAGGTCATACAACTGCTTTTGTGCCGAGCGCTTGCCTTTCTTACAAGCGGCTATTATGATTTTCAGGTCTGCCATAAACTGGTCTTTACTCTTAAGAGGGGCAATGTTTCAAAAAGGTTGGAAATGGATTGAATTATTTTTTAAATAACCAAATATCGTACCTTTTTTGAGAAGTAAGATTGCTTCGTCGTGCCTACTTCCCAAATCTCATTACTTCATTTTGGAACAGGCGGCAATGACGATAATTTTCACATCATTACGAAACCATGTTAATGGTTGGAGTCATCTCACTAATGAGGGTTCTAATTTTTTTTAAAATGTGAAATATTAATTCCCAATCCAGACTTAAAATAATAAAAAAACCCCACCAATTGGTGAGGTTGTTAGAGAGAAAAAAGTAATTAAATTATTATTCAACCATCAATTTTGCACTGAACGACTGCCCATCCTGAGTTACTTTAACCACATAAATACCACTGGATAAGTTTTCCGCGTTAACACTAACTTCCTGAGCTTCTACATTTAAATTTTGTAGAGACACCTGTTGACCCAAAAGATTTATAATTTCAACTTGCACATCTCCACTTAAATTAGGCGTTTTTACACTAAAGTTTCCACTTTGTGTTGGGTTAGGGTAGAGGCTAAAGCCTGCACCAAATGAATTGTCCTCAACGCCTAAAGTGGTGTTATCAAAGACTAAACTAAAACGATCTTCGGCGATGCTTTCAGGGATATTGCTATCCACAGAAAAGGCATAAGCCTGATTTGGTGTGATTTCTGTCGTTGAATTCAGATAATTGTCCTGTACGAAAATCTCAATATTTGGATCCCAGTTTTCTAAATTGATTCTGAACTCGTAGTTGGTGTCCTGGTATTGATTTGTAAATAATGGAACAATATCATTATCCAGGGGAATTGCTCTTCGGTCCACAGAGAGTAACATGCTAAAGTTTGTAGCTAAATTTTCGTCGCTGTTAAGCAGTTTTCCGAAATCATTATCATCAAGGATGCTGTCATAATTTTCATTAAATCTGAATTTTAAAACATCTTTCCTTGTATCATCACCCTGATTGTACAATTCTAAATCTGCTGCCAAAACTTGATCTGCGCTAAAGACTACTGTGGCATTTGTAGAGCCAACAACTTTATCAGCTTCCTCAAAATAGATAGAAGGATTTGTATTGATTGTCGCTGCATTTTGTACCCAGAAACTTTGTCCGGGTTTAATGATTCTGTTCGTTGTTAAAGATTCGTAAGATTTGTTAGCAGGGTCATAAACCGAAATGTCTGGTCTTAGGTCTCCCGCTTTGGTTAGCAGATCATAATCAACTTTAGCCTGGTATGGATTAGCGACTAAACTCCAGTAATCAGGCTGATCGCTTAAAGGCACAGAACTACTTCCGCCAGGATATTCACCAACGTGCAAATCTCCTGTTGCACTAAGTGTAGTTGCAGAAGAGGCTGTATTGCTGGTCAAATCTACGTTTCTGTCGCCACGTACAAAAAGTACATAGGGTGTACCAACAACCAGATTCGTCGCACTGGTATTCAGGATTTCATTATAATCGTCATTTTGAGAATTGGTGTCGGGACCGCCATTAGAATTATCAAAAGTAAACATTGAAGGACTATTATTAGCCGTATCATCAAATCCGTTTGTGCTGCCGCCGCTTCCTGTAATATGTGTATTTTGTTGCCAATTGTTGGCTATAAAATCGGTTGTAGTTACTGCAGAAGCTGCCAGTCTGAAAGCTCTGTTGTTGGACATGTAGCGTTCTACGCTTACATCACCTCTAACATCAATACCAGTAGCATCGGCTAATTGAGCGGAACCTGAAGCATCACTTTTAAAGGTCAATGTTCCGTTATTATTTATAGAAGAAGCTATGGTAAGCACATCACTTGAACTAATTTCTGCTACTGCATCACCTAAAACTGAAATAGAATTTAAGCTAACATTTCCGGAAGTTGTATAAGTGCCATCCTGAATAAGTGCATCAGACGAACTTGATGTTGATGTAGGCGCACTTGGAGACCATGTACCACCAGAATAAATCAAATCTCCGTCATAATTTCCTGTCAGTTGGAAATTGTCAAATCCTGAATATCCAGAACCTCCATCATTTCTAATTGAAACTAATAATTCTATTGTTTCGCTGCCAGGTGGTACATTGTAAGTTACAGAATCAGATCCATCTTCCGGGTCAACACCTCCATCAACAAGAAAGACTTCACCAACGGAACTACCATCAACGATAATCTCATACTTAGCATCGTCATTGCCTGCATTGTAACCGACAACCTGCCAATCGAAGGTTAAAACTACATTACTGAAATTGACAATTGAGATTTCTTCAAATGTTGTAATAGCAAAACCAGTTGTTCCATTTGGAGAATTTAAATCATTTTCTCCTAAAATATTATTAGTGAAATTCGATTGATTGATAGGATTTGCATCATTAATATCAATTATACCATAAAAATCATCTCCAAAATTAGAAGTAGAGCCAAAAAAATCAATACTGTTAGTATAATTCCAAGATGGAGAAGTAGCATCAAAATCTTGAAGTGCAATAACAATTGGTAAAGCTGTTACATCAAAAGATGCACTTGTATCATCTGTTAATCCCGTCGAAGAAGCTGTAAGCACATTGCCTGTAGCAACCGTATCAAAAACCAAATCATCAAAAGTGGCAATACCAGCAACAGCATTTACGCTTGTTGTTGCTCCGGCATCAAAAGTTGTTGTACCTGTAGTTATACTAACTGAAACACTAGCGGTACTATCTAAGTCTAAGTTTGCATTCGCATCTACAGCTTGAACTATTGGTGAAGGACTCATCACTAAGGATTCCTGGACATTGGATACATCCTGATCAAAAATTAAAGCTGTAGCTGTAACTTCAATTCGGTTGTTATCTCCGGTAGTAGGCGTAGTTGCACCACTTGCATCAACAGAGCTAAAAACTGATCCGTTTACACCATCTGCTACAGCAGAGGATATGGTAAGTTGTATTCTTTCATTATCGGTAACACTACTTAAAAAAGTAGCATATACATCAAAAGTTTTTGTCCCATCATCTGCTGCTGTTAATGTTAATCCAGTAAATGAAGAATTTGGAGATATACTTGTTATTTCTGAAATATTTGATGAGCCATCAAAAATAGCTAAGGCTGCTAAATTTGAATTTCCAAGAATATCGAAACTTATCTCATTTAATATTGTGCTAACGCCATCAGAATCACTGCCGGAACCACCATCGCGAATTTCAAATTCACCGATTTTTACAGCATTTGCTGTTGTAAGACCACTTACTGCTGAAAATGATGTGTAATCTATATTATCGGTTGGAGTAAAAGTGCTGGCTATGATATCAGATTCTGAAGAATTTGAAGTTGATGCGATTACATTAACTGTATAATCTTCAATTGATCCATAAGTGAAAGTTCCACACGGAGAGATAGTTCCTGACGATCCGCTTTCTTCCTGAACAATTCTCATTCTAAAGCTACCTATTTGCTGACCGGCCGGTACATTTATCGTAAAGTTTTCAGTAACGTTTCCTTGAGATACTTGTACATCTGCTGTGCCTATTTCTTCGTTAGCGTCATCAAAATCACCATCAGCATTCCAGTCTATCCAAACACCACCTGCACCATCATATTCATCTAGATTAGTGTCACAGTCTCCAAACTCAACGGATACTGTATAAGTTCCATTTTGTTCTAAATCTGCAGATTGAGCAGTAAAATCATTGATGACACCGCCAGATCCACCGGTGCAAGAATTAGTAGTATCATTATTAATATCTGCTGATCCTTCACCGTCAAGTGAAACATTTTCAATTTCGGAATCAAGATTACTTGTTGGTCCACCAGTACAATAAGTCACAGCCGTAGTATCTGTAGTTTGAGTACCATCATTGCCGGTTCCATCAGTTATAATATAATCTTCTGTTCCACCATTTTCGCAATAGTGAAAAACCTGGAAAAAATAAGTTGTGCTTGGACTCAAACCACTTACTGTAGCCGAAGTACCAGACCCATCAAAAACTATTTTATCTCCAGAACCTTGATCTATAGCCGCTGAAAAATCTCCACTTCCGGTATCACCAGTATAATCTGAGTCGTCAGTAGGTTCAAAAGTGACCGTACTTCCTTCATTAACGACCAAAACGTAACTATCGCCACCTGTTCCCGCAGTCCAACTCACGTCGATTGTTGTATCTGTTTCATTGCTAAATGATAAATCGGTAGCTTGTGCTGTCGGTTGGCCAGAACAGGCTGGCGTTCCAGCACTAATTGAAACATCGTCGATTGAAATATTTCCACCACTCTTATTACTGTAGCGCCAACGAACATATCTTGTACTACTTGCTAAAGTAAAATTTTGAGAAACACAAGACCCACTTATAGACGTATAAGTATTCAAATTGGTATAAGTTGATCCATTAGCGGACTCTTCAAGTATAAAAGTCCCGCCAGAAAAACCAGCACCTTTTAATTCAAAATCAAGATCACCAGGGGTTCCACTAAAAAAAACAGTATAAGAATCACCAGTGTCATCAAGTCTACCGCCATTACTGCCTGAACAAGCAAAAGTAGAAGTATATGAGCCAGTACCACTATCAGTCCATCCGGTTGGAGTACTGCCATCCCATACTGTTCTAGAAAGTGGTAAAGATGTCTGCCCAAAACTCAGCCCCGTCCCTAAAAGACAAAAAAGGCCAAATAAAATAATTTTCGTGTAAAGTGTTTTCATAAATAAAAAAATTGGACTTCAAAAGTATATAAATTTTAAGCTGTTAAAAAAAATTCACATTATCAAAACGTTAATTAAGAATTGTTGAACGATAACATGTGATACTATTATATGTCAGTTGAATAATTTGGGATCAGTCTGTAAATAAGATATCGGCGTATATACTGATGAAGCATTGCGTGTGAATTATTTCCCATACACATTAAGATCATTTAACACTGAGCTTTATGGAGTAGTCATTTTGTTCCAAGGTTTAAGTTGATACCTGATTAAGTTTTGGGCGTTTCTTATTTTAAACCTTCCGGGAACTGCAAATCATCAATGCCAAAAACAAAAGGCATAAAAAAGTAAACCAAAAGCGTAATAACAATAATAGAAATCACATTCATTAAAAAGCCTTTTTTAGCCATGTCGGAGACTTTCAGGTAGCCTGACCCAAAGACAATCGCATTAGGCGGTGTTGCTACGGGTAGCATGAAGGCGCAGGAAGCAGAAAGTGTCACCGCAATCATGATCAGATACGGATGCATGTCAAAACTCAGGGCCACAGGAGACAAAATAGGGAGTAACATTGCCGTAGTCGCCAGATTGGAAGTGACTTCAGTCAAAAAATTGACCATAGCGGCTACAATCAATACAAACAGGATAATAGAAACACCCTCAAAGACGGTAATTTTTGAAGCAATCCAGTTAGCCAGTCCTGTGTCAGTAAAGCCTTTAGCCAAAGCCATACCACCTCCAAATAATATGATGATACCCCAGGGGATTTTGACCGCTTCTTCCCAGGTGAGTAACTTTTTGCCTTTCGCTTGTTTTGACGGAATTAAAAAAAGCATAATCGCAGCGGCATTAGCTATAATGGTGTCATCAAGGGCAGGTATGAACTTTTGAAGCAGCCCTCTGAAAATCCACCCAAAAGCAGCAAATAAAAAGACCAGACCGACCATGCGTTCTTCGTAACTCAGTTTGCCTAATTTTTGAATCATCAAATTGACCTGTTCCTTACCGCCCGAAAATCTCAAGCCTTTTAATTTAAATGCAAAAACCGTCAGGTATTTCCAACAAACAATTAGTAAAAAGACTGAAATAGGCAATGCAAAGGTCATCCATTCGAAGAAACCAATTTTGATGCCGTAAAGGTTTTCTAAAACCCCGGCCAAAACTAAATTTGGTGGTGTACCAATTAATGTAGCGATGCCACCAATTGATGCACTGTAGGCAATAGACAGCATTAAGGCTTTAGAAAAGTAATTTACGCGTTTATCGTTGATATCGTTTTGACTGTTTATTTGATTGGTAATAGCAATGGCAATGGGCAGCATCATCACTGTGGTTGCGGTATTGGATATCCACATGGATAAAAAAGCGGTGGCAATCATAAAGCCCAGAATGAGTAAAGTTGCTTTTGAGCCAAGCGCTTTGATGATGTGTAAAGCAATGCGTTTGTGGAGGTTCCAGCGTTCTATGGCTACCGCCAGGATAAAGCCGCCAAGGTACAAAAACACAAATTTATGCCCGTATTGGGCAGTAGTGTCTCCCAAACTCAGTACCCCAAAAAGTGGAAATAAAATAATAGGTAAAAGTGCAGTGACGGCAATGGGGACAACTTCAAATATCCACCAGATTGCCATCCAAAGCGTGACGCCCAAAAGCATAAAGCCTTCCTGGCTCAACCCCTGTGGTGGTTCAACCCATTGAAACAAAATAAAGGCCAAAGGCCCCAATAGTTTTATAAAGAGTAGCTTTAACTTCTGCAATGTGTTTTAATTTAGTTTTTAATAAACCTGATAGATTCTTTTCCGGCTTTTAAAATATAAACGCCACCAGCTAAACCAGATATATCTATACCTTCAGAAAAATCCTGACATAATCTTAGTGCTATTTTTCCATTGACATCATAGATGTCTATATTTTTCACTTCCTGAAGTATGTTTTCAAATTTAATAAATTTTGAAGCAGGATTCGGATAAATTTTAGGGGTTTTGTTAAGATGGAATTCCTCCGAAGATAATGAAGTCATCATGACATAAGGCAGAGCGTCATTGGCCATAAGCTGCGCATCATGCCCAACATTGGGGACTTCGTGTTTTTCCCAGTTAAAACTTACAGCTTGGTTTTGGGCTGCAGTCTGGCTGGTATTAATAAAATATTGTCCGCGTTCCAGTCGGTGTAAGCCTTGTTGATTATCGACCGTTGAATTATGTCTAAGTCCTGGTGAATTAGGGTCGTTGTCATCTTGCCCTAAGTGCACAATGAGTTTTTTTGAAAAGGCTGAAATTAAATCGTTGCTGGGCAGCTGGCCATTTTGAAGT
This sequence comes from uncultured Mesohalobacter sp., assembly GCA_964593755.1. Taxonomy (GTDB): domain Bacteria; phylum Bacteroidota; class Bacteroidia; order Flavobacteriales; family Flavobacteriaceae; genus Psychroflexus. The sequence continues at coordinate 17,766 of CAZQKB010000001.1, forward strand.
CCGTAAGGAAATGAGACTGAGTTTTCCGGTACTGTGTACCATCCGGCATTTGAACACACCGCAACATCCAGCTGGCTGTCGGGCATATACAGTACAAAGCGATGTAAAAACTGCGCACCACCGGAATGTCCCCAGGCATTGTAAGCCTGCTGTGAGCCATTGATGTCTTCTTTAATTTGATCAAAAATAGGGTCAATCACGGAAAATGTCCATTCATCGGCACTATTGAAGGTGGACGGACTGGGGTTATCACCATCGTCAAAAATATTGCCCATCAGGTAGTTATCGCCCAGGCCTGGATAATTTTGGCTGGTAAATTCAGGGGCAAATACCATAAAATTATTGGCGTTAGCCATGTTTATCCAGTAGTCCCGGTAATCATCGCCGTTTCTGTTGGCACCATGAAATGAAAACAGGATGGGCATGCTCGTGATGTCCCCATTAGGAATATGGTAAAACACTTCAACCGGCTGATTGCTTAAAGGTCCGGAAGGGGTAAACACAAAAGACCCTGTAGAATTTGCATTTAAATTTTGTGCTTCTGTATAGGCTGTATACAGAAGGAAAACTAAAACTGTTATTGACTTTAGAGAACGCATTATTTTGTTTCTAGAATTTTCAATAATTAGTGTTTAACTTTTTCACCACAGACCTGCCTGTCGGCAGACAGGAGCGCAGAGGACACAGCGTTAATTTATAATGAGATATGCAAAATAAGTTCAAACTGATCAAGAGCTTCTCCAACCGCAGGATCAAATCTGGAATAGGAAGCCTGCAATTTTAAAGCATTATCGTAAAAGTATTTAGAAAATCCAAAGCTGGTTTGATTCATATCAGTCAAGACTGAACCTCCAAAATTATCAAATTCAGGCGTAGTGTTGGCATATCTAACGTCAAAACTAAACCCGCTTTTGGTGACATAACCCAATTGAACATTATAGCTATCGCCCAGAGCTAAAAATTGACTGATTTGCTGAGGAGCCAGAATTTGAGAGGCAGATTCATCAAGGTAGACCAAATCAATACCTGTTGCTGAGGTATTGGCGTATTCAGCCAATAAGCTAAAGCCTTTATATTTCATTAGGATATCAGTGTAGAGCTGTCTGTAATCCGGTAAGCTATCTTCACCATTTTGATCAAACAGAAAGAAATCACCGTGGCTTTCACCTGTAGCACCGCTGGCACCGGTGTTTTGGCTTCCGGCAACACCAATCACAAATTTCAATTGGTCTTCTCTTCCCAAATCTACACTGGTAAGTTCGTTACCTGGCTTAAAGTAGCCTAAAGGATAAAGGTCTAAACGCCCGCCAATTTTCATTCCACCGATATCAGAGTCTCTGGAATCCTGGCCAAATGAATTACGTCCATCACCTGAGGTTAATGCAGCCATCGGCATGATACCAAAATTGCCAACTTCAAATTTGGACTCTACAAATACCCCAAATTCACGACCGGTTTGAGATAAACTTTCACTCAGTAAACTGCGGTTTACAAATTGGAGTCTGTCTTCTCTATAGATCATTTCTCTGTTATTGACAAAGTTCTGCTTTTGTCCAAAGCTTATTTTAACCTGTTCTACAGGTTTATAGGCCATCCAAACATCCATCAAAGGATTAGCCAGGCTAAAGTCTAATTGTACAAAAAAGGACACTTTTTCTTCAACAGCATTACCTTCAAACTGCAGGAAAGTACGTTTGGAACGGAAGGTGTTCACATCTTCCATGTCCTCCATGGTTTCTCTGAGATATCCCGGCTGAATAAAACCGGTTAAACCAAAGGAGTAATTGCCCTCATTAAAGGAAAAGTTCATGCCGTTTCCTAAACTATAGGAGGCTTTGTTTCTTTCCAATTCTGTCTCGCTTCCCGGATCTTCCTCCTGGTATTCATCCTGAGCGTTAGCAAAAGTTATTGATCCCAAAAAGCATAGAATGATCAAAAGTTGAATGTTGGTTATGTCTATAAATCGTTTCATATCGATTGTGTTTTTATGCGCTTAGTTAAGTAATCTATATATGGGTAAAGTTTTTCCTTTTTCGGTTTCTATAAGACCAAAGCTCACGAAACTGTTTGGAGCTTCAGGTTCTAAAAGCTCAGGTACCAAATTAGCACGTCTCTGGTCCATTTTCACCATAAATGTTCCTGCTTTAAATGTTTTTTCCCCTTTTTTCAATGAGGTTTCTACCGTTTGTAAGTTCATTTTTTCATAGCGAATCGGTTTTCTGTAATGAGTATCTATGTAATAACTCTCTACTTCAAGCGCTTTTTCCTGTTCAAGCTCTTCGACCTCTATACCCAAAGTTCTCATTTTTTCTGCTAAAGAGGCCTGATCAGCATCCAGGATATAGGCCGTCGGTCTGGGTCTGGAAAGTGTAGCTTCGGCCTTCCAGGCATCGCGCACCATCATTTCCAGTTCAACGTATTCTACAGCGCTGACATCTATAAATTTTACCTGGTCTTTATAAACCGCTCTTTCACTTTCAACGACCACGGGATTACTTTGCTGTATGGCTTTTTCAATTTCATTTTTAACGAGTTCCATGTTTTCTGCTGCTGCCTTCAAATAAGCAACGGCTATTAGAAAACTGGAATGAATTCTTCGTTTAAAGGATGTTCTGCCTAAGGCTACACCCCGAATTTCAATCAGGGATGAAACGGTATTGGTTAAGGCATTATTAGAGGCACTGGAGCGCGCACTGATAGAGCCTTGGTTGATATGAATATCCCCAGTGATTTTTCGGGTTGAAATATAGGGATGATGGGTATAGTTAAAATCATCCAAAGATTTTCTGGCCTTATTGACAAACACATCGTTGGTTAAGTTTCTGAGGTTTTCAGGAACATTCAGATTTCCGCTATAGAGAAACATCGCATCGTACATATTAGTCACCCCGTAATCGCCCATTCTGGCATAATCACGCCGGTAAGGCCTGTATTCGTGAAAGTCTACAGCCACTTCAGGGCTAAAGTCGACATAAGCTTTTTTCAAGATCACAGTTTCAGGCGCCATCAATTTGGTCTGGTCACGGTTTAGGTCAAGCCCATTGGCAGCATATCTTTTGTTTTTTAGATAACCGTCTATGTTGGCCATGGGTACCACGGCAAGTTCCACATTATCCAAAATATCTGTATAGTTGTCGTCATTTAGAAGTCTGTCTAAAAGGTACAGCATGCCTTCTGTACTGGCAGGTTCGTTGCCGTGCAGACCGCCCTGCATCCAGACTTTTATTTTTTCGTTGTCATTTGGATTGGTGAGAAGAACCATGGGAATTTTTTTACCCTTTTGGCTTGCTCCAATAAACTCCATTGTGATTTTTTCTGAATGATTTTCAATTAAATCATTGAGAAAACCCAATAATTCATCATAATCTGTGTATCCTCTTTTCTTTTGAAGTGCTGGTGTTGTATTCAATACCTCATCACTATCCGGAAAAAACTTTTCTGTTATTTTTTTGGATTGAGGCGTAAATTGCGCATAGGCTGTTATGCATAAAATACTCATCAATATGGTAACTATATTTTTCATCTTAAAAGGATAAGGTTAAAATTAGTCTGAAGATGCCTTCGTCACCGGGTATGAGTTCAGAATCATTATTAAACACTCCAAATTCTCCGGCTTCGACATAAGTATAAGAGGCCTGAATTTTTGCGCCATAACCTCTCGTCAGGTACTTGCTAATTCCTAAGGTGTAAAAATTCGGTCTGTTGAAGAAGGTTCCGTTATTTAAAAATGAGTTGGTGTCGGCATTGATATGCGTGTAGCGCGCATCAACAGAAAACCCATTCTTAAACATATAACCGGCCTGTATGTTGTATGCTTCTCCCAGCATCATTTGTCGCCTTACATATTCCTGAGGCGTATAGTCCCTAAAACTATCTGATGTAGGGTTTTCTCTTCCTCTAAATCTGTCAGTAAGGACACTCACATCAGGTCCATAAATGTCACTTCTCAAATTGATATCTTCAGCGATGTTTGTCGCAAAACTTTTATGGTACTCTCCTATAACCGAAAAGCCTTTGTATTTAAACATGAAATCTATGCCAAACTTAGCGTAATCGGGTAAACGTTCTTCGCCATCATCCAGAGCACCGTTGCCGTTAACATCATTTAGATACACAATCCTGCCACTGTTACGACCTCTTCTGCTGGTAATGCCATCATTGTAATTAAAAGTTGCGCCTACTACCAGTTTAGGGGTTTGTTCTCTCACTACATCAGCCTGACGAAACTGCCCGAAATTGGTAAATAAACCAAAAGGCAGAAAGTCTACTCTCGTACCGTACTTTAAACCGCCTCTGTCATTGGCGAAGACATTAGCACCGTCTCCATTGGTGATGGTGAGGTAAGGCTTTAGATAAGTTCCTCTTCCGGTTCTAAAGGTCCCTTTAGCAAAAAGTCCAAACTCTCGAATACTGGCAAAGGCTGAGGTTAAACGGCTACGTTCCGGCAATTGGAGCGTATTGGAGTTCATGAACAGCTCACGGTTGTCAGTGTAGGTGGCCCGCTGCCCAAATATGATGTCTACTCTTCTGGCAACCTTGTAAGAGACATAAGCATCCAGAAGATAATTTCTGGCATCGGTAATGTCACCGTCTATTTGTGCTTCGTCCTGCCCGGCCAAATCTACCTGAAGTCTGTAGCTAAAACGTTCGTTAGCCGACTGTCCCGAAAGCCTTAAACGCAGACGCCTCATTCTGTAACGGATGGCATTGGGTTCGTCTGAATTTTGGTAGGTTTCTACATCCATCCAGGGCTGCATATACCCCTGTAATTTTAAAGTACTGCCATTTTCGTTTGTAAAGTTATAGCCTTCACCAAAGGTGTAGGAACTCAGTTTTGTGTTTTGTGCAAACTGTTCTGAAAAGCTCAGTAAGGTGAGCACACAAACAATAATTTTAAAACCGTTCATAGTTATATGTTTAATACTATATTTCAAAATTTCCTTTCACTATAATGCTTTTATCTTTCATCATGTGTTGTCCTTTAGCAAAAACGTCAAGCAGGTTTAAATCCTCATCAAAACAACAGAAATCTGCATCACAGCCCACAGCTATTCTTCCCTTATTTTTAAGCCCTAAATTTTCTGCAGGATTGGTAGTGTTTAGTTTGATAGCTTCTTCAATTGGGAGTCCACCTTGTCTGACTAAGGCCTGAATTTGTTCTAAATTTGCATCAATCGGTGCTTTTCTTACACCAATGGCGTTGCCGTTGTCATCAAATCTGGTTAATCCGGCATGGCCATCTGTACTAAAGGTCATCTTATCTATAGAAACCCCTTCGTCTAAGGCGTAAAGCACAGACTTATATGGCTCTGTATATTTTGAAGCGCCGGTAGTGATGTCTATCATACCGCCGAGTTTGGCAAATTCAATCGCCTGGTCAAAAAGTTCTTTGGTTCGACCGACATGGGTTGGCGAAATATGCTTGATGGGAAAATGGTAATCTTTAACAAGTTCAAACAATACGTCCATTTTACTGGGTAAATTGCCTAAATGTAGGTGAAGAATACCTTTTTTACCACCAATCATGCCACCCACCATGATATCTCTGAGTTTTCTGACCAAATCATCAGCAGATGGATACGAGGAACGGATATCACTGATGGCAATTTTCACGCCAAGAACCTTATCGATAAAAAGCATATCACCTTGAATACTATCGGTGATGGTAACGGTATCCATACCATAATAACCACTGAACATATAAGCTGAAAGTCCTTCCTGGTTCAAACCTTTGACTTTAGCGTAAAGTGTTCTGATGTTTCGTGCCGTGCCATCTGTGCCTAAAAGACTATTGACCGTGGTAGAGCCACAGGCGATGAGTTCGCTGAGTTGGACCTCAGGCGTCATCGAGGCAAATCCCTCTTTGCCACCTGCTCCAATCACATGGATATGCTGGTCAATCAGGCCGGGCGTGACGATTTTTCCTTCCAGGTCAATCACTTTAGTATGCTTATTGTCAAACTCCGAAAGGTCATCCTCTATAAGCATGATTTTATCATTGGCTATTAGAATGTCTTTCATCCCCATTTTTTGAGGACTGTAGAGTTTTGCATGTTTTAATAGTTTAAGCATAATTTAAATAAAGTGATAGGTTAGCATAATGATTAAGGCCACTCCAAGAGGTATGAGGTTTCGTTTGACGATGTCTATAGTTGAGACTTTGGCGATTTCGGCAGTGGCGATAATGACGCCGGCTACCGGAGAAACGGTTCTGCCCATTGAAGCAGAAAACTGCATGGGCAATAGAATTGAAGTCGTCTCCGCACCAAGGCCTTTTGAAATTTTAGGCACCAATGGGCCAAAGGCAAAAAATGAAGCATTCCCACTACCCATGAGCATAGAGGCTAAAAAAATCATTACAGACATGACAATGCCAATACCAATCAAACCAAAACCTGCATTTTCTGTTATAGCTAATAAACCTTCTATAAATCCGAGACTAATCAGGCCCTTAGCAAAGATATCTGCCGTGATGATGAGCGTTACGACTGTTTTAAAAATATTGCCCATACCATTCCAAAAGATTTTCAGTGAATCGAAAAGCTCTTTCAGGTTGCGTTTTCTGATGCCTTCAAAAATCAAGGCAATAAACAAGCTGATGAACATGGCTGTAGTCGTATCCAAAGTAATCGGGCTTGGGAACAAACTGAATAATTTTGAAAATACAATCAGCAGGACAATAGGTAAAACGGGAATGACTGCGTAAATTAATGGCACATCCAGTTTTTCTTGGTTTTGTTTTTCTTCCTTTAAGTTTTCAGTATTTCCTGAATCTTCGGGGCTTTCAATCCTTTTTTTATCGAAATATTTATTGACAAAATAATAGGTAATCATCATAGAAATGCTCAAAGGCCAGACCAGTGGAATTTGAAAATCTACCAGATACGCAATAGCAGTTAATTCAGCAATTGAAGCCGCACTAACGCTCATGGCAGAAGCTGGTCCCATACCAAAAGCCGTTGCTGCAGTAATTACAGAGACTGCCGATAATCTGCTCACCCCAAGATTGACTAAAATGGGAAACAAAGACGCCATAAGTAATAATCCCAGGCCGGCTGCCGAAGGAATAGACACAAACAACACCTGACCAATCGGAATCACCATTGAGGCGGCGATGTAGGGTTTTTTCTTAAATAGCTGAAGTGGTTTCATTGCCACATGAACAAGCGCTTTGGACGCCCCTATCTTATCGATATAGGCAACAAAGCCACCAATAGCCATGATCATTAAGCCAACACCGGCATTGGTTTTGCTGAAGGATTCTTTAATGTATCTAAAAAAATCGAAACCAATAAAGCCGGTTTCATCTTTCAGTACAGGCAAATCATAATTCATCAGAAAAGATACAAGCAGCATCAAAAGTCCGGATACCAGTAATATGGCATGCGGATTGTGTTTTTTAAGCAGTAATCTGGCGACTACTACTATAAAAATCAGTGATATGATGAGACCTGTATAATCCATTTGAGATGAGCTTAAAAGGAGCTGCCGTCGAATTTAGTTCCTGGTGAAAATAAGGTGCTTACTTCTTCAATATCATCATTATGCTGCACAAAATCACCGGTAAGGTCCGGGAATCGCGTGTAGGATTCATTTGGATTGTTGGACAAAGGCTCGACATCAAAGGTGAGAACAACATTGCCGTTGGCATCAGCTATTGTTACGAAGTCACCTGAATTGTTCATGTTTATTACACTTTCTGAGCCAGTTTGAACAATAGCTCCTCCAAAATCACCTGTTGGTGTACCTCCGCCAAAAAGGACAAGCACACCATTTACGGGTACTACAGTTCCTTGTGGAAAAATATGTCTGACTTCAGAAGCGTCTGATACGGTCCAACCGGAAAGATCCAGTTCTGGTCCGGAATTGAAAAACTCTATAAATTCATCTTCATTAGGGTCTCTTGTGCCGTCGTTATTAGCGTCTCCCGCACTTCCGGATGGCGGGTCGTAAAGGACTTCATTAATCAAAAATCCTAAAAATGGACAGCCGTTGTTTTCAACATCTCCGGGTACATCCGGACACTCATCATTGGCATCTAATACACCGTCGTTATCCGTGTCTGAGTCATCATCCAGCATAGATATTTCAATGGTGTCAGAAAGCACTAAAAAACCTGAGCCACTGCCTAAAGAAACAGTGATAGTTTCAATACCTTCAATTTCTGCATCCTGTTGTCCGGTAAGATCAATACTTCCCTGCATCTCGCCATCTTCTATAACAATCTCTGTTGATGAAACTGTAAAATCTTCACCCTGAACTGCAGTTCCTCCAAAAACAATAGGCACTACTGTTGTTCCGCTGCTGGATGAATTAAGCACTGCAGAAATAGAAACCGTACCATTAGCCTCACTTAGCTCAGCCTGATTCGAAGTTAATTCAACAGCCGGTAAAATATCGTCTGTTGTACATGCAAACAGAAATAAGCACAAAGTTGATAGGCCTAAGATGTACTTTAAGTGTTTAGTTCTTTTCATATCTTAAAAAATTATGTTGTTTAAACCTATAGGTTTATATTTTATCATACCAGTTTTCTCCGTAATGCATACCAGTTTAGTCTTGAATAAAAAAAGACCGTCAACTTAATAACGGTCTTTTATAATTTTACCTGATGATCAATTTTTGAGTAAACTGATAATCAGAAACTGAAATTCTGATAAAATATACACCACTATTAAGATCAGATACTTCTAATCTTTGATTTTGGATAGTCGTGTTTTTTATATTTCTGCCATTCAGGTCAAAAATCTCTATGTTTTTAATTCCTTCAATATTAGATTCTATATTGACGAATCCTTCAGTAGCAGGATTTGGATATATCAAAAACTCTGTTGCTTCAAATTGGTTACTAGATAGGGATTCTACAAAAGGATACACGCAGGTACTGTCAAAAGTAGTTGTTGAACCATCGCTACAATCTGTTGGACCATAAATCCAGCCATTAGGCCAAACTGCACCAGGGGTGTCTTTGTAAGCCCAGGCATCTCCATAATCCCAGCCTGCCGCTGCTGCATTACCATCATTAATATCTCCAAAGGTTTCTACTACGGCTCCATTTTTAAACAATTCTACGGCATCATTACCATTTCCTGAGGCTAAATCGGTTTCAATAACAAGATTGAACAGATTTATCCCGGGTGTTGTAAGGTAAGCTTCTATAGCTACAGCATCTCTTGGCAACAGGATGTGGTCTCCATTATTTACACTCTGGACCGGAAATGTAAATTCCTCACCATCGGTTCCGCCACCATTATTAGCTACACCAAGTCCATATTCACTTAAATCAGCGATGTCGGCTGTAGCTACAAGATGTATAGCTTTGCCAGAGGCGCCGCCAGCTGGCGTATCAAAATCCAAAACACCAACCAGTTCCAAATCAACTGAGCCTGTAGGAACACAAACTGGACTGGTGATATCTCTGGTTAAATCACAAAGACCGCCATCTGCTGTATTGCTTACTGAAATTGTAATATCTGTACCTTCTGTCACTCCGGTAATGGTTATGGTTCCATCTGCAATTGAATTTGGATCATCACCACCAATTGTAAATCCGCCAGGTGTTGTAGACACTACAAAAATTTCACCCGTTGCAGCTCCTGTGTAGTCGAGAGTTACAGTATAAGTGTCATCAGTAGCTCCCGGATTAGTAGCATCGCAGGTAGCGTCACTAAACCCTAATTCTGCCTCACAGGTTGGAGCACAAGCTTCATTGGACATACCTGGTGTTCCAAGATCACCATCGCCATAAGCAGTTAGAGATGGACACCAGTTACCACCATTATCGTAGTCGTTTGCGTTTAAAAATGCAGGATCCAGCTGCATACTTTCTCCTGTCAAATCAGGAAAAGTGGCACCGTTATCATATTCAACTCTGGCGATTTCTGTTGTGCCATCAGGCAATACTAGTACAATTTCATCAGAACCATTTCCAAGAGTTTGACCGTCTGAACCATAAGCGTAATCAACAGGAGCATTTCCGTTTTCTGAAGTATTGGAACTTCTTCCAAGCACTAAATACCCGTTTGCAGGAACTACAGTATTTCCGCCAACTGCAGCGTCTAAAACATGCAGGTTAGAACCGTCGTCTTTCAAAGTCCAGCCGTCCATATCAATTGGGTTTGCAGTAAGGTTGTAAACTTCAAACCATTCTCCAACGGTATCTGAAACCTGGTCAGGGTTGTTCATAATCTCAGTTATGATCAGATCCCCGGGATTCTGTGCAAAACCAATTAATGAAACAAATAAAAATAAAAAGTAAATTTTCTTCATAATGTAATTATATAAGATTAATAAAACGTTTTCGTAAATATATTACAATTTTAAAATATAAACCTGTAAATTTACCATACCAATTACTTTAATAAATGCATACCAGTAGAGAAATAATTTTAGAATTGCTAAAGAGGTCATACGCAGCCTTAGGTAAAACGGAAAAAACAGCAACATATATCAGAATTTTAAATCTTTTGAAACAACATATTGAGGAGCATAAAATACCAAAAGGGATATATTTACCTTCGACTCGACAATTATCAGAGACATTAGAGGTATCCAGAAGTACAATTGTAAGAGCCTATAATCTACTGGCCGTAGAAGGCTATGTGAAATCCATACAGGGGGCAGGCTATCTGGTCAGGCCAATAGATCTTTCGCCTTCTGGTCATTCTGATTTTGAAGACCATTCCGGTTATCCTGAAATCTCAAAAAGGGGGAAAATGTTCATCAAAAATGTCAATCTTTTGCATTCTACTGCGCTTCAGGATGTCGCCTTCAGGCCAGGCTTACCGCCTCTGGATGTGTTTCCTGTAAATCGTTGGAAAATGCTGTATAACACCTATTGGAAACAGGTGAAATTTTCAAATCTATCATTTTCAGATTCATCGGGTTTGGAGTACCTTAAAAAAAATATAGCAACATATCTGAATCTTGTTCGAGGTATCCGTTGTGATTATAAGCAAATAATCATTGTGTCGGGTTCACTTCAGTCTCTTTATTTGATAGCCAATGCAGTTTTAAACCCAACAGATAAAGTAGTTATGGAGTCCCCAACTTTTCCTAACGTTCATTCTATCTTTAACAGTTTAGGGGCAGATATTTCAGCTATACCCTTAGATAAGGAAGGTATGGATTTAAGATCTTACAGCGGTAAGTCACCAAAGTTAGTTCATGTTACACCTTCCAGTCATTACCCTACAGGAAAACGAATGACTTTAAAAAGGAAAAAAGAATTGATTGATTGGGCTCAGCAGCACAAGTCTATTATTATTGAAAATGATTATGATCATGAAATCAGTAATTGGCAGGTAGAAAACAATGATGCTGTTTTTAGTTTGGATAAAAACCATAGAACTGTATTTTTAGGGACGTTCAACAGACTATTACACCAGTCTATACGTTTGGGTTATATGGTTGTACCTTATTATTTGCTTGATGTTATCAAAGCTCTGCAGATGCATTCACACCGATTTGTTTCGCCCTCAAATCAAATCGTCATGAGTCAGTTTATTGAAAATAACTATATCTACAACCATATTAAGAATGTAGTAAAGGCAGCAAATTCAAGGAAATCTTATTTTGTTGAACAATTTCAAAATTTGATGCCGAATACTTTTGAGATTCAGGAATCTGAAGCTCGAAGTTTACATATTTTAGTTAAAATTCCTGAACATATAGAAGATAAAAAGCTAAAATCAGACCTTTACAAAAATCACATTAATGTTCATAATTACAGTCACTGCTTTTTGAATAAGCCTGAAAACGGTTTAATTTTTGGATATTCTTCGGTTAAGACACCAGTGATTTTAAAGAAACTAAAAACCATGCAAAGCTTGTTGAAACGATATTAGTCATGAAAAATAAATTTTTACCGTTTTTATTCTTATTGATGGCAGTTATAAGCTGTGATAATTATGAAGAAGTTACTCCTGATGGTCCTGGCGATAGCATAGATGTAGGGACCGGATTTTACAGTTTTGATTACCAGACCTCAGATAGCGAAGTTGATATGGAGGTGTTTTACCATGTTCCCGACGCAGACATCACAACAATGCCCATACTTTTTGTACTTCATGGCGCAGGCAGAAATGCTGTAGAATATAGAAACGCCTGGATTGAAGAGGCAGAGACAAAAGAGTTTATTGTTGTTACGCCAAAATTTTCTTCTTTTGATTTTCCCGGTGGTGATGCCTATAATCTGGGTAATGTATTTGAAGATGGTGATAATCCTTCAGCTTCAACTTTAAACCCTGAACAAGATTGGACATACTCTATTATTGAATCACTTTTTGATGACGTAAAATCTCAATTAGGGAACTTATCAGGAACTTACAATGTATTTGGCTTTTCAGCAGGCGGGCAATTTGCTCACCGTTTTTTGATGTTTAAACCTAATTCAAGAGTAAATAAAGTCATTAGTTCAGCCTCAGGATGGTATACAGTTCCGGATGGAAATATTGAATTCCCATACGGAATAGATAATTCTCCAATTGAAAACACACCCTCATCCGTTTATTTCTCTAAACAAATGACAATTCAAATTGGCACTTTGGATAATGACCCTAATGCTTCAGCTTTGCGGAGAAATCCTACTGTAGATCAGCAAGGCACAAATCGTTACGACCGAGCTTATCATATGTTCAATAGGTCTAAAGCCATTGCAGAAGACTTTGACGTACCCTTCAACTGGCAAATCATAGAAACCCCTGGTAATGCACATAATAACAGGGGTGCGGTTGAGCAAGCGGCAGAAGTTTTGTTTGATTAATAGGTATATCCTAAATGTCCGCTAATACTTTACATGAATTTAGTAGCTTAGAGGTTTTTGATTTCATATTTAGAGGTCTTAAAAAAATGATGTTTGAGAAAAAAAATCTCAAGGCCTTATTCAAATCCTCTTTAAAGCATTTTTTAGTCGTAAAACTTAAAATTAATTTATAATAAACATAAATAATACTTATGAATTAATTCAGTTGCTTTTATCTATGCTTATGATTAAATCTTTCCATTAATTTTATTAATGACTTGTATATCATATATTTATGATACTATTTTAATTTTTTGGGGATTTATCAAAAGGTGATTTTTATCATAAAATAGATTTTTCATTGGAATTACTTTTATACCATAATTTTAGAAATAAATATACCTTAAATCAAATATTATGGAAACCTTAGAATTAAAGAAACCATTACCAACAGGAAACATTAAAGAGCTTAAGGAACTGCTAGCAGTCGCCCCAAGTGTGACTGTAGCTAAAAATATTAATGAGCTTGTAGACTTAGCCGTTGGTGGTCAGTCTGAAGACTATAAACAGGTGAGATTTAATCTGCCTGATGGTACAAATTTTCACGAAGTTGATGTCATGAGGACAAAAAATGGCATAGCTGCAAATTATACTGAATCATATATGCGGAGACGTGATCCTGAGTGTATGGTCATTGCCGATAATTTACCTACGGATAAGCCTACTTACGAAAGTAGATTTGGACAAAGTTTTGATGCTTTAAGGCAAGAAACCTTTGACTGGCTTAAAACCCAGGATCTCGCTATGTTTTACTTCCATGCGGGCAAAGAGGGTATGGGCTACAATGCCGTAGCAGTAGTTCCTGCAAATTGTGGTTTCTTTGCCATGGGATTGGCTTTACTTCAAGGTATTTTAGACTACACGGCATTACCTGAAGATTTTTCACCCGAAGCTGTCATATATGTAGCGCCGCCTTTCCGTCACACCCATTTTGAAGGAAAACAGGTAGTTGTTCATAATAGAATACCGGGCAAGTATGAGATGTTTTCTTACAATCTTTATCCCGGTCCTAGTGCCAAAAAAGGCGTTTACGGCATGCTGATTGGAAAAGGTGAAGAAGAAGGCTGGGTTACAGCACACTGCTCTGCGGTAAGAATTACCACGCCATACGACAATGTAGTGACTTTGATGCATGAAGGCGCAAGTGGTGGCGGTAAAAGTGAAATGCTTCAACAGCCTCACAGACTTTCAAATGGCAAATTACTTTTAGGAAAAAATATTTTCTCAAAAGAAGAATTTAGCCTTGAACTTCCAAGAACATGCGACCTAAGTCCTGTTACAGATGACATGGCTTTGTGCCATCCAAATTTGCAAAAAGATGCTAAAAAACTATGGCTTGAAGATGCTGAAGATGCATGGTTTGTGAGAGTTGATCATATCAAAGAATACGGAACTGACATCACACTTGAAAAGATAACAGCTCAGTCAAAAAAGCCCCTTTTATTTCTGAATATTAACGCTGTTCCCGGAGGAAGAGCGATGATTTGGGATCATATCGAAGATAAGCCTGGTGTGCCATGTCCTAATCCAAGAGTGATTTTGCCCAGAGACATCGTACCGGAAATACATTCAGATCCTATAGGCATAGACATTAGAAGTATTGGTCTAAGAACTCCGCCCTGCAGCAAAGAAAAACCCAATTATGGAATTGTAGGTTTAATGCACGTTTTACCACCTGCTTTGGCCTGGTTGTGGCGACTGGTAGCGCCCAGAGGGCATGCCAATCCGAGTATAATTCAAACAGAAGGTATAAGCAGTGAAGGTGTTGGAAGTTACTGGCCTTTTGCCACAGGCAAAAAAGTAAAACAAGCCAATCTTTTACTGGAACAAATTTTGCACACGCCTGATGTAAAATACATTCTCACGCCAAATCAGCATATCGGTGCCTGGGAAACCAGTTTTATGCCACAGTGGATAAGCAGAGAATTTTTAGCCAGACGAGGAAATGCTGAATTTAACAACGAACAAATCAGTCCGTCAAGATGTAGTCTACTGGGGTACAGTTTAAATTCTATGAAAGTTGAAGGTGTAAGAGTTTCGAGAAGATTCCTTAAAGTTGAAAGACAGGAAGAAGTTGGGGCAGAGGCCTATGACAAAGGTGCTGACATGCTTCAGGATTTCTTTGATAAAACTTTAGCGCAATTTCAGGATGAAAATCTGCACCCGCTTGGTCAAAAAATAATTGAATGCTGCTTAAATCGTGGTACAGTGGAAGATTATGAACGAATTTTTAACGAGTACGAGGAAGCATAACCTATTTGAAGCATTAGCCAGTAAAACCGATAGCTTAATTCGAAGTTATCGGTTTTTTTATGGGATTTAATGAATTAAACCCGATGAGCGATTGCGAGTGTTCCAAATCTTAAAATTTCCTCACATTTTAAACCTTCTCAAACAAAAACATTCTAAATACCGTACATTTAAATTCAAAATTCTGAATCATGCGATATTTATCTATTTTAATTGTTTTTCTTTTTACATCTCAGCTCCAAGCCCAATCTGTGATTATGCAACCTTCCATCTCACCGGATGGAGAACATCTGGCCTTTAGTTTCCAGGGTGACATTTGGGTAAGCGATATTTTAGGAAAAACCCCCAAAAGACTTACCATCCATGAAGCTTATGAAACTTCACCAGTTTGGTCTGAAAACGGTAAATCCATCATTTTTTCAAGTGAAAGATTTGGAAATTTTGACTTATTTGAAATACCGGTTAGCGGCGGTACACCAATACGACTAACTCACCATTCTGCAAGTGATTCGCCTTACAGTGTAACACCATCAGATGATGTGCTTTTTACAACCTCAAGAAATTATAAGCAGGTAGAACGCGAATCTGAAATTTATATTTTGGAAAATGGCAGTTCTACGGAAAAGCGTTTTCTAGATGCCCTAGGTTTTGATCCGGTAAGTTCGCCGGATGGTAACAAAATTGCTTTTGTAAGAGGAACTTGTCGTATTGATAGAGAGGCTTACAACGGTCCTGCAAATCGTGATGTGTGGGTTTTTGACAAAAGCACAAAGGAATATACCCAAATCACCACGGATGGTACAAATGACTTTAACCCACATTGGTTAAACAATGAAAAGCTTGTCTTTATTTCAGGCAGAAGCGGTCGATACAATATACATGAGTCTGATTTAAATGGCAATATCACTCAGCTTACCAATCAGAAAGATTTTGGAATTATCAATTTTTCTGTTAGCTCACAAAGCAATACTATTGCTTTTCAAACAGCAGAAAAGTCCTTTACATTCAATATCAATACAAAGCAGGCAAATCCTTTAAAAATAAGCATTAATAGCGACTATCGCTTTGACCCTGTTGTAAAAGAAAATATGCGAAACAGCGTAGATGAATTTGCAGTATCTCCTAATGCCAAATTTATCGCTTATATCAATAGAGGTGAATTGTTTGTGACCCGTAATGATAAAGAAGACGATAAAACGGTGAGATTAACAGATAGTCCCGCGCGTGAATCCAACCCGGTTTGGTTGAATGATTCAGTCGTTTTATTTATCTCCGATGTTGAAGGGCAAAATGATTTGTATGCAGTGTATTCAACTGATGAAAATGAGTCAGATTTATTTTATTCTTTTAAAAGAGAAATTAGTCGATTAACCAAAACCAAAGATGAAGAGTCTAATCCTGTGGTTAGTCCAAATGGTGAAAAGATTGCTATAGGTTTAGGCAGAGGCGGATTAAAGGTTTTTGATATAGATGAAAAAGGGAAGTTGAGCAATGCTAAAACACTACTGGATGGCTGGGATTCTCCGAGTGGACTAACCTGGTCTCCGGATAGTAAATGGTTAGCATACAGTAAATCTGATTTAAACTTTAATGAAGATGTATTTATTCATGCTGCTGATAATTCTCAGGATCCGGTAAATGTGAGTATGCACCCTAAAGGCGATTATAACCCTGTTTGGAGTAAGGATGGCAGTAAGTTAGGGTTTGTATCTGAGAGAAATAATGGAGATAATGACATTTGGTTTGCCTGGCTGAAAAAAGAAGACTGGGAAAAATCAAGAGCTCAATGGACACGCGCCGAAAAGGAAAAAGGCGATAAAGACAAGAAAGAAAAGAAAAAGAAAGAAGATGGTGAGGAAGATGAAGACAAAAATGAATCCAAGGCTATTGAAATAGATTTTGATAAAATTTATCGACGTTTGGAACAGGTTACACGTTACACCGGTGGCGAATCAGATTTTACATTTGATGCCAAGGGCGAATATCTATATTTTACCAATGGAGGCGTTAGTCGTAAAAATTACGATATTGATAGAAGTCTGTTTAAAATCAAATGGGATGGTAGTGATAAGAAAGAAATTAAAGGCGGTTCTAACACTTATGGTCTTCAAAAATATCCTTTAAAAGGAAAAATTTATTTGATGTCTCGTGGTGGTCAAATTACAGCGCTGAATACGAAATCAGATAAATTGGATAAGCTTCCGGTAAGATCAGAAATGAAAATTAGATACAAAGAGGAACTGGATCAGATTTTTGAAGAGGGCTGGAGAGTCCTCAACGCCGGATTTTACGATCCGGAATTTCACGGACAGGATTGGGATAAGTTAAAAAAGAAATATAAACCTTTGGCGCTCAACGCTTCTACTAAAGAAGACTTTAGAACCATGTTCAACTTAATGCTTGGTCAGCTAAATGCATCTCATATGGGTATGTATGGCAGTAACGCTCAAAAAGAAACCCAGAGAGAAACTACCGGACTATTAGGTATTGAAGGTGAATCTGTAAAAAACGGCTTTAAAATCACACGTGTTGTGTACGACAGCCCGGCCGATAAAACTGAAAGTAGAATACAAGTTGGTGATATAATTACTGCTGTAAATGAAAATGCTGTAAAAAATGACGTTAATTTCTTTGCACACCTCGAAGGAGCGGCAAACGAACGCACATTAATCAGTTTAGATCGCAAGGGCAAAACCATGGAATTTATCATCTGGCCAACTTATTCTTTAAGGAGCGAGCTGTACAACGAATGGGTTGAAGACCGAAGAAAATTGGTTGATGAATATTCAAATGGAAGACTTGGCTACTTGCACATTCAGGGCATGAATTGGACCTCTTTCGAGCGTTTTGAACGTGAATTGATGGCAGCAGGTTATGGCAAAGAAGGTATCGTCATAGATGTGCGCTACAATGGCGGTGGATGGACAACAGATTACCTGATGGCCGTGCTTAATGTAGATCAGCATGCTTATACCATACCCAGAGGTGCTGCAAAAAGTCTGGACGAGCATAAGGAATATAAAGAAAATTATCCGTTTGGAGAGCGTTTGCCATTAGCTTCATGGACAAAGCCTTCAATAGCTCTTTGTAATCAGAATTCCTATTCTAATGCAGAAATTTTTTCACATGCCTATAAAACACTTGATATAGGTACTTTGGTTGGAATTCCTACATTTGGAGCTGTAATTTCTACAGGAGGAGCCCGTTTGCAGGATGGTTCTCTGGTGCGCTTACCATTCAGAGCCTGGTATGTAAAAGCTACCGAAGAAAATATGGAAAATGGTCCGGCTGTACCGGATATCATTGTTGAAAACCCACCTGCGTATAAAGCTAAAAATGTAGATCCTCAGCTTAAACGCGCTGTAGACGAATTATTGGGACAATTGTAAAATAGTCAATTGATTAAGGTATTTAATGAATAATTATAACTGATTGATATACCACATATTAAATATGTAATATTTCGCTGTGGAGTTTAGTGTCTTACCTGCCTTACGGCGAGGCAGGGTCACACAGAGTTATATTTTTTCTTTTTATTAAAAGTTTAATTTGTTGTATTTTATTGTGCTTAAGTCAAAAAATCAATTTTAGCTATGGCTACGCTTGTTTTTTTAACCTAGAGAAAGAAAAGTAGAGACTATTTATTTGTCTTATTCTGTGGTGTATTTGGTATCAATTCAGCTTCAAAGCAGTTTTGAAAATGATGTTTTAATTTAGATTTTACATCGTCTTCATTAATTTTGGACTGACCCAGTTCTACGTTCAAAGATGTTACGGATTTATCTTTTATCCCACATGGAATAATATTATCAAAATAACCCAAATCTGCATTGACATTAAAGGCAAAACCATGCATGGTTACCCATCTTGAAGCTCTCACGCCCATGGCGCAAATTTTACGGGCAAAAGGGGTTCCCACATCAAGCCACACGCCAGTTTCTCCTTTGCTGCGTTCGGCCTTTAAACCATAATCCTTGAGGGTCAAAATGATGACTTCTTCAAGTGTACGCAGATATTTATGGATATCAGTAAAAAAATTATCCAAATCTAAAATGGGATACCCTACAATTTGTCCGGGGCCATGATAGGTGATATCTCCACCACGATTTATTTTATAATAAGTAGCTTGCTTAGCCTTGAGTTGTTCTTCACTTAATAAAAGGTTGCTTATGTCGCCACTTTTACCCAGTGTATACACATGAGGATGTTCCACAAAAAGCAAGTAGTTTGGTGTAGAAAGATCAAGGTTTTGTCTTCGGTTTTTAATTTTAAGGGAAAGTATTTCATCAAAAAGTGCTTCTTGATAATCCCAACATTCCTTGTAATCTTTATTTCCTAAATCCTGAAATATTACCTTTTTATCCATAGCGCAAAAGTACGAAATAAAAAACGGAGAAGAGTTCCTGCATTTTCAAAGAACAAAGAAAATCTGATACAAGCTTCAGAATAATTCAATCAAAAAAATCGTTTATTTGTAAAAAAATAATTTTGAAGAAACTTCAGGAATTTTTTTATTTAGTATTTGTAATTGCGTTTGTGTACGGCTGTGCTAAAATCGGACGTCCTGATGGTGGGCCAATAGACGAAGAACCGCCAAAGTTTGTGTCATCCAATCCTGAAAATTACTCAATTCTCTTTAATAAAGAAGAAATTAAAATTCAGTTTGATGAATTTGTAAAACTTAATAATCCCAGGCAACAAATTATTTTTTCACCACCTATTTTGCCCAGACCTGAAATCTCACCGATGGGTGTTGCTTCTAAAGAAATAAAAATTAAGCTCCCTTTGGATTCTCTTCAAAGCAATACAACCTACACCATAAATTTTGGACAAAGCATAGAAGATAATAATGAAGGTAATCCTTTACCTTTTTTTAAGTATGTTTTTTCTACCGGAGATTATCTGGATTCTTTGAAACTGGAAGGTAGAGTCAACGATATGTTTTATCGTAAAACACCCGAATTTGTGAGTTTACTTTTATATGAAAAAGACAGTCTTTATACTGATTCTATAGTGTTTAACGATACCCCAACTTATGTGTCGTATGCCATGGATTCTACACAAAGTTTTAGTTTAGAAAATATGAAAGCAGGATTGTACAAGCTGATTGCGCTTGAAGACAAAAACAACGATTACAAATTTAATCCCGGCAGAGAGAAAATAGGTTTTGTAGAAGAATTTATAGAATTACCTACAGAGATAAGTTACATCATAAATATTTTTGATACTTACAAGGACTTCAAGGCCATTCGCCCCAAGCAAGCTTCAAAACAACATCTGATATTTGGGTATGAAGGACGTTTAGATTCTACCAACTACAAAATAGATTTGTTGACAAAAGTTCCGGATACATTTGACTACAGAATTACAAAAAGGAGAGATGCGGATACATTGGACTATTGGTTCAAGCCCTTTTTAGAAACTGATAGTTTGGTGTTCTCATTTCAACATAAGTCTGCTAAAGATAGTCTGATTTTGAAAATTAAAGACATGGAGAAAGACTCTCTTGTGGTTGAAACTAAACCCAAATCAGCAATTGGTTTTTATGAAAAAGTATACGTAAGAGCAAACCTTCCTATTGAAGAGGTTGATTCAGACAAAATAGAATTGATAAATGCAGATTCTGTTAAAGTAGATTTTGATACAAATTTGGATAAATTTCAAAACCAACTGGAGATTTCGTTTAATAAGGAAGAAAATGCAAGCTACAATATGACTTTGTATCCTGAGCTTATAAAAGACTTTTTTGGCCATTCAAATGATACTCTAAAATTAAAGTTTAGAACAAAGTCTAAAGCAGATTACAGTGTTCTGGACTTAAGCATTTCAAACCTTGACAGGTATCCGGCTATTGTTCAAATAGTTGACGACAAAGAAAATATTGAAAAATCTGTAGTGCTTAATAACACGAATAAACACACTTTTGACTATATAACACCTGGAAAGTATTTTGTGAAAGTTATCTATGATGATAACGAAAATGGTGTTTGGGATTCAGGAAATTATTTAAAAAAAATACAACCTGAAGAGGTAAAGTATGCTGAAATAAAAAATGAATTAAGGGCAAACTGGGATGTAGTTGAAAGTGTAAGGTTAGAGTAACTCGAAACTATCCCTGTCTCTTAAAAACCCTAATTTTTCTCGCGTGTTGTCTATATGGACTTTCGATAGAATTTTTGTCTCTACAAAAGCCTCTTCAAACAGATCTGTTGAGATTTTTTGACCCAATGTATCATAGATTGCAGAATGTCCAACATAAGGGTAATCGTTGCCATCTTGCCCAATTCTGTTTACCCCGATGCAGTAACACATGTTTTCAATAGCCCTGGCTTTTAATAATGCATCCCAGGCTGCAATTCTCTTTTCCGGCCAGTTTGCCACGTAGATCAGCAAATCATAATTTTCTGTATTTCTAGCCCAAACGGGGAAACGCAGGTCATAACATATCAAAGGACAGATTTTCCAACCTTTGTATTCTATAATTAGCTTTCGAGAGCCCGCAGAGTAGTGTTCGTGTTCTTTAGCTAATGTAAATAAATGCTTTTTATCATAGGTGTTGTAGCTGCCATCTGGCTTTACAAAATATAGTCGGTTAAAAAAGCTGTCCTTAACTTTCACAATTGCGCTGCCTGTAATAGCGGTTTGCTTTTTGATGGCATGCTGTCTCATCCAATCCAATGTCCCGCCTTCAGGTTTGTCAAATAAAACCTCAGCATTCATACTAAAACCTGTGGTAAACATCTCAGGTAAAATAATCAAATCTGTATTCAACTCTATAGCCTCGATTAACTCATCAAAGTGACTGAAATTTAAAGATTTGTTTTCCCACACTAAATCTGATTGAATGATTGAAACCCTCAATTCACTGGTATCCATATGTTTTGTGTTTTAAGAATACCAAAGATAAAATTTATTTCACGGCTTAAGAATCAACTTAGTGTTAAGCTAACAGAAAAAATGTCAGTAAATAATAATTTGGTCGTAAATTTGCTAATAAAAAGTATAAAGTACAAAGACAAAGTACAAAGAGCAAAATACAAAACAGGAAATAAATATATTTGATGATCAGGCGGTAAGTTTAAACTAAATAAAAACAGAAAAAAAATGATGACATATTATATCTTAATTGGAGGAATAATGCTGGTAAGTTTGATTGTAAGTCAAACTTTAAAGTCTAAATTTAAAAAATACTCAAAACTGAGATTGGAAAACGGGATGAGTGGTGCCGAAATTGCCCGCCAAATGCTTGCGGACAATGGTATTAGTGATGTTGATGTGATTTCAACGCCGGGACGATTAACAGACCATTACGATCCAACTAAAAAAACAGTCAACCTAAGTGAAGCGGTTTACAACCAGCGCAATGCAGCTGCAGCAGCTGTTGCAGCGCACGAAGTAGGTCATGCGGTACAACACGCCAAAGCTTATAGCTGGTTAGAAATGAGGAGTAAGCTTGTGCCGATTGTAAGTGTGGCCTCTTCCTATAGCCAGTGGGTAATATTTGGAGGTATTATTTTAATGGGAATGGTAGGCGCAGGAGTTGGTCAAATGGTACTACTTGCCGGAATTATAATGTTTGCAATGGGTACATTGTTTAGTTTTATTACCTTGCCTGTTGAATATGACGCCAGTAATCGGGCTTTGGCTTGGCTAAAAGACAACGCTATTGTAACGCCTAATGAGTACAAACAATCTGAAGATGCTTTGAAATGGGCAGCCAGAACTTATGTGGTAGCAGCTATTGGCTCTTTAGCAACCTTATTGTACTTTATTATGATTTACCTGGGCAGAGATTAAAATTTTATGATTAAAAACGATTTATTTTTACGTGCTTTAAAAGGAGAAACCGTTCAACGTCCACCAGTTTGGATGATGCGTCAGGCAGGAAGATACCTCCCTGATTTTATGAAGCTAAAAGCGAAATACGACTTCTTTACAAGGTGCAGGACGCCGGAGCTTGCCACAGAAATTACAGTAATGCCCATTGAACAGGTAGGCACAGACGCCGCAATATTGTTTAGTGACATACTTGTCGTTCCTCAGGCTATGGATATCGAGGTGGAAATGAAACCTGGTGTTGGACCCTGGCTGCCTAAACCTGTAAATTCTGAGAAAAGGGTAGAAGATGCTATAGTTCCGGATGTAAACGAAACATTAGGATATGTCTATGAGGCTATAAGGATGACAAAGCAAGCCTTAAACGATGAGGTGCCACTGATAGGCTTTGCAGGTTCGCCCTGGACTATATTTTGTTACGCTGTACAAGGTCAGGGCTCAAAAAACTTTGATAAAGCCAAAGCCATGTGCTTTTCAAGACCAGACCTGGCACATAGTCTACTGCAAAAAATCACTGATACAACGATTGCTTACCTTAAAGGGAAAATTGATGCTGGTGTGGATGCGCTGCAAGTTTTTGATTCATGGGGAGGCATGCTGTCTCCTGTTGATTATCAAGAATTTTCATGGCAATATATTCAACAAATAGTAGATGCTTTAAAAGATCATATCCCTGTAATTGTATTTGGGAAAGGATGCTGGTTTGCTCTGGATAAAATGTCAAAATCGGGTGCAGCAGCCCTGGGTGTAGACTGGACGTGCAGTCCAAAAAATGCCAGAGCTTTTACCAACAATAGTATAACACTTCAGGGTAATTTTGATCCGTCAAGGCTTTTGTCACCACCAAAAGACATTACCAAAATGGTACATCAGATGATTGATGAATTTGGAAAAGATAAATACATTGCCAACTTGGGTCATGGTATCCTGCCAAATATACCGGTTGACCATGCCAAAGCTTTTGTAGAAGCCGTAAAGTCTTACCCTAACAGATAATAAATCATATACAATCCATCAATTCATAGACAAAAAGATGTTTAAAAATATTTTAGTCATCAGTATTTTATCATTTTTTCTGAAAGGTTGTTTACAAACTACAAACCAAAAAGCAGAAATTAATCAACCAAACACAACAAGATCTGAAGTGAAATCAGATTTTAATAAAGGTATTGTAAAACCTAAGGATTATATAGATAATGTCGGAGATACTTTAAAAATATTGTCCTGGAATGTTGAGCACTTTGTGGATAGTTATGACAATCCGTACACAGAAAATAACAGAGAAGATAATTCTGAAAATATGCAGGGTAGAGTAGAGCTGCTCGTGGAAGCATTAAGGATTGAAGACGCTGATATAGTAGTTTTACAGGAGTTTGAACATGTTCAATTTCTAAAGGATATCAGTAACAACTATTTGTCAGACATGGGATATACGTTTTTTGCCGATAACGAAAGTCCTAATTGGTATATGAATGTTGTAGTGATGAGTCGAGTACCATTGGGTATCATTTATGGTTATGGAGCAGTAACTACTCCTATTGAATATATAGACGAAGAAACAGGTCAAGAACAATATGAAACCCAAAGTAGGATAAATACAAGATTATGGTCTGTAGATGTCCTGGTAAATGATAATTACTCATTCCTTTTGACAGGTGTTCATTTAAAGGCTGGTCGTGGCCCAAGAAATGAAGCTATGCGTATGGGTCAAATAAAATTTTTGAAAGGTCAGTATGAGCGTTTTTTGAATGAAAACCCAGATAAGAATATCCTGATTGTAGGAGATTTTAATGCTACACCAGACAGTGAGGAAATTCAGTATATGCTGGATGGAAATTCATCGGCTCAATTTGTTGACAATTTACCCCAAGAGGTTTTCAGTCATCCGGCAAAAGTACCCAAATGGCGAATAGATCATGTTCTACCCAATACCAACATGCAGCCTGAATTGGTCAAGAATTCACTGAAAGTTAAATATTATTTCGATAAGGAAGTACAAGACAATCTTGCGGATCATTTGCCGCTTGTCGCTGAGTTTGTGACCAAAGATTCAAAAATAAATTAAGTATTGAGATTTTATAATTTCTTACTTGTAATCATTGTTTTTCCTGGCTCTGTTACATTTCCATCATTTTCTGCAGTAATGAAAATTTCTTCGATTTTATAGGGTGTATTAAAAGTTGCACTTACTTTTCCATCACTTTCTTGTATAAGTCTTCCTATATTTTTTACGAGGTCGTCTTCTGTAACTATCCAGACAACATATAAATTTTTTGATGGGGATAATCTTTTAGGGTTGGCAAGATGTTTTGCTGTTACTTTTAACACTGTGTTATTATTTTCATTTGTAGTTATTTTAGCCTCAATATTTGCAGCTGGAAGTACCTCAGAAACCGGAAATTTTTTTGTTGTAGAACAGGAAATCAGCATTGTGATAAATAAAAAACTGATAATTTTACTATATTTCATAATTTTTATTCTCTAAAGAGCAATTTTAATCTTATACATTAGTAGTTTTTAATTTAACCTTAACAAAGAATATTTATCAGGAAGCTCTATAATATCAACTTTTTGAGCCTGATCTTTTCGTGGTATCCAAGAAAGTAACCTATTTTGATGGAGGTAAATTGTCGAAAAAACGTGTCTTTAGAAATTTCTAAATTTAGTTCAGTTGTTCTTCACAACACAAATAATCAGTCCTGATTTATATGATGCAGAACTCAAGCTTTTCATTCTTTCATAAACAATTCACGTCGAATTTCAGCTTCACGTCTTAAAGCGACTTCTACAAATTTAGCACCTTTTTCATCTTCAAAAGTTTCGATGTAATTGGTATAATAATCCAGTGCTTTAGACTTATCCTTCATAAAATTATCAGCAGCAACAGCGCGATAATAAAGTGAGGCCTCGTGATTTGAGTTTTCATGATAGGCTTTCTGAAATTGATAGAAAGCCATACTGTAACGTTTTTTATGCATATACACTTTACCCAGCAAATAATTGAATTCCCACATCGAAGTATCTTTTAGCATTTCATAAACCTTAAGGTATTTATGCGCTTTATCGAAATTTTCCAGGATCAATGAAATTTCAGCCAGTTTTAGGGCTAAATTATAGTCTTTATTAGCTTTGTTAAATGCATCTTCATAAGCGTCAAGAGCATCTTTGTAAAGCTTTAATTTTAAATAGTTATTGCCTTTTATTTCATAAATGAATTTTGGTAAATCTGGTTTTAAAGTTTCAAGATGTTGAATATAGTCCAGGCTTTTTTCATAGTGTTCTTCTCTGTAGTATATCTGTGCTAGCAGGTTAATTAGTCTAGGGGTGTTTGGGACTAGTTTTAATGTTTTAAGACAGATGTTTTTGGCCATGCTAAGATTATCAACCTCCATAAAATACCGACTGGCTTCATGAGCAGCTTTGATATGTGTTGAGTCGTAAAGCAATGCATCCAGAAAAAATTGATGATAGGCTAATTTGTCATAAGCCTGGGCTATTTTGCCTTTTTGGTAGAGGATTTCTGCGTGATCCGGCATGATTTCTAACAGAGAAGAATATATGCTATCTGCTTTTGAAAGTTTGTTTTGAGTCTGAAGGATTTTAGCGTATTGGAATTTTGATTTCAGAAATCCTCTCTCATCAGTATTCTTTAGTGCATCATCATAGGTTTGCATACATTCTAATATCATACCTTTCGCAGCATAAACTTTGGCAAGTACAATCTTATCTTCTGTATCAGGGTGGTCTAAATTTTTATAAGCCAGTTCGGCTTTGGCGTATTCACCAACTTCATAATACGCTTTCATGTTCTGAGCATAAGTGTTTATAAAGATCAAACTCAAACAAAAGCTTAGAAAAAATTTCATGAGAATGTTTTTTCAAATATAACTAAAACTTTAGTTTAACTAAAAAATTAGTTTAAAATTATTTCATTGAATTTTTGACAGCAAAGGCATTAAAGCAAAAACTTTTCTATTTTTGATTTATTAAATTATGAATATGGTATTAGATATTGTTTTGATATTCCTGGGCTTTGTTTTCTGTGTTGTGGGTATCATAGGGAGTATATTGCCTGTATTGCCGGGTCCTCCAATCAGTTGGCTCGGTCTTTTGATGATATATCTAATCCCGGATTTGGAGTTTGACTATACTTTTCTAGGCATAACCCTAGGTGTAGCTTTATTGATTTTTGCCATGGATTATATTGTGCCCATTATTGGTACAAAATATTTTGGTGGGAGCAAGGCCGGCGCTTACGGTTCGACGGTTGGTTTAATTCTTGGACTATTTTTTCCACCTCTTGGCTTTTTGATTGGACCTTTTCTCGGCGCTTTTTTTGGTGAAATTATTTTCAATGCCAACAGTAACTCTAAGCACGCTTTTAAGTCTGCGGTTGGATCATTCGTTGGATTTTTGGCCGGAACTTTTATGAAAGTTTTGGTAGCCATTGTATTTATGGGCTTGTATTTCTATAAATTGATAGGAAACTGGGATATGATTTTTTAATTCAAAATTCCAACATTCAAAATTTATAATTCCAAATTGTCCACATCATGCCAATGTACCTTGTTTACTATGGTTCCTTTGTTGAGTTTCAATAATCCCGGATTGGACCTTACAATGGTTTTTATGGCTGTTTCGTCTGCCAGGTAGTAATTCAGTTTCTGCTTTACAACTTCGTTAATGATATTTTGGTCTTTTTCCGGAGAAGCGGTTAGTACAATGACTTTATAGCCTTCACTTTCAAAATTTTCAATTGTTGGCAGAATGCTTTCCCAGGCCTTTTCTTCACTTTTAGAAAGATTGTAAGCGGCTATCATTAATAATTTAGGTTCAGCCATGAGTTCTTCAGTATAGTCCTGCCCATCTTTTTCTAACATGAAGTCATGAATAGGGGGAATATAGCCTTCATCTACCAATTCTGTTTCATAATCTATAAATTCACCTTCAACATCCGGATAGCTTCCTTGTGTTGTGATGATTTTTTCTTCACCATTTATTTTAAACTTCCAATGGTAGTTGTAAACAGCCTTTGGTGCATCTTCTGGTACAATCATAGATTCGGGAATATTGGCTCCAATTTTATAGGGTCTAAAGTCCACCATTGGTAAGTGGTTCAGGCCAAAATAGCCGATATAACAACTGGCTAATACCGAAATTAATACCACAACAAAACCAATTTTTTTGGACAAAATTGGTTTTAAATATTCCTTTTTAAAGAAAATTAATATAATTAAAACCAGTAATATAATATCCTTATAAAAAGACTGCCAGGGATCTAATGGAATTGCATCACCAAAGCAACCACAATCTGTGACTTTATTAAAATAGGCAGAGTAAAAAGTTAAAAATGTAAAAAATATGATCATTAATAATAGACTCCAGCGAGTAATCTTTGGAGCGTAACCAATGAGTAAAGTCACACCGAGCACGAGCTCATAGATAACAACAAAAACAGCAATAGGCAAGGCAAAAGGAACCAAAAATTCAAGTTCCAAAACGCCCGGACCAAAATATTCTTCTAATTTGTATGAAAACCCTAACGGATCTACCAATTTGACAAACCCACTAAAGATAAATAACACACCTACAAAAACACGAGCTACTTGATATATAAAATTCATATTCTGGTTTTAAGATTCAGACATAAGTATTAAAGCAAAAACGGCATAGTTAAGCATATCCTGGTAATTGGCCGCTACACCTTCACTAACCTGTGTTTTACCTTTATTATCTTCAATTTGCTTAACCCGCAATAGTTTTTGTAAAATCAAATCCGTTAGTGAACTAACACGCATATCACGCCAGGCCTCTCCATAATCATGATTCTTATTTTCCATGAGGTCTTTTGTGAGTTTTACCATCTTATCATAAAGTGCCGTAGCTTTTTCTGTATCTAAGTCAGGTTGTTGGACTATCCCTTTCTCAATCTGAATAAGCGCCATTACAGCGTAATTTATTATACCAACAAATTCTCCTTCGATATCATCTTCAACTTTTTGCGTTTTACCGTCCTGTAGGCTTCTGATACGCTGAGCTTTGATAAAAATTTGATCTGTAAGTGAAGGTAACCTTAATATTCTCCAGGCACTGCCATAGTCAGACATTTTTTTTATAAAAAGAGAACGACATTGACTGATGATTTTGTCAAACTCTGCTGATGTATTGCTCATTTGTATTCAATTATATTTTTCAAAGATAAAACTCTGTTTTAAAACCACCTTTACTAAAATCAATAAATGATAATGAAATAAAAATCGGAACATTATAAAATTATTAATGTCATTTTCTGAAAACGAAATAAAATTACAGGTTAAATATCTACTTAACAGACGTTAAAATTGAAGTATCCTGTTGTGTAGAAAAGTACTAGTTTATATTTTTATCAAAAATGCGAACTATGAAGAGGTTAAATTTACTTGAAAAGTTAGACAAAGAGCGTTCAAAAGTTGATGAAAGCAAGGTTTTGGAAGATGTCAAGCAGTTTCTAAAACAATTACAGGATGAAGATGAAGCTATAGAAAAGTCTGTATTGGAAACTTCTTATGATGATAATGATTATAATTCATTGGATTTTGATAAAATGGAATCCGATCGTATCTACCATATCTCACAAATACAGAAAATATGTGTGAATTACAGATTGAGATTTTTAGATTCAAATCTTTTTAAAGGGGATTTACCTCAGGAAGCCATCAATGAAATAAAGCATTTAAACGAAGAGCACGAAACCAAACTCAAAGGTTTTAAGGTGATGGCGCCATCAAAGCTGTTTAAATTAAAGAATGCAGATGACCCTATTTTAATGGCACCGATAGGAAATGGTTACTATTATTTTATTCACAAGTGGGGAAATGACTTGCACCCACTTAGAAGAATGCTTGTTTGGCCGGTAAAAACATTAGAGAATTTTATATTTACCATGTTTTTCATCAGTCTTTTAGTAACTGCTCTTGTGCCAAAGAATATCTTCTTCGATGAAAGCTCTCGAGTAGAATTTTTCATGTTGTTCATATTCATGTTCAAATGGCTACTAGGGATAGCTTTATATTATGGTTTTGCCAAAGGTAAAAATTTCAACGAATCCATATGGCAAAGCAAATTTTACAATGCATAAACTGAAGATATGATACTTTTGCAATTTTTAAAATACCAATTATCTCTAAAAAGTTTTTTTAAGTTTTTGGCTATGAGCAAAAAGAAAAAAATAAAGTCAAAAACAAAATCAAAATTTAAAGCACTCTTAAAAGAAAAGAAACATCAAAAAATTTGTGTTTCGAAGTGTTGAAAGTTTTTAGTGATTATGCCTTATATTTACAACCTAAAATCTACCACTTCGAGTGGTAGTTTTTTTTTAATTCAATTTTAAAAGAATGAAGAACCAAGATTTATTGAACATTGCCAACGACTTCGGTAGTCCTATCTATGTGTACGACAGCGAAAAAATAATCACACAATACAATCGATTAGCAAATGCTTTTAAGGGCGTAGAACGTTTGCGTTTGCATTACGCAGTTAAGGCTTTATCGAATTTAAGTGTACTAAAATTATTCAACAAGCTCGGCAGTGGGCTTGATACAGTGTCCATACAGGAAGTGAAATTAGGAATAGAATCTGGTGTAGATCCTTCTAAAATTATTTACACGCCTAATGGTGTATCTTTTGAAGAACTTGAAGAAGCCATTGCTCTTGGTGTACAAATTAATATTGATAATCTGGTGATTTTGGAACAGTTTGGTGCAAAGCATCCGGAAGTACCGGTTTGTATACGTATCAATCCTCACGTCATGGCAGGTGGTAATACCAATATTTCAGTTGGACATATAGATTCAAAATTTGGTATTTCAATTCATCAGTTGCCGCATATTCTTCGTATAGTTGAAAACACCAAAATGCACATAAATGGTGTGCATATGCATACAGGTAGTGACATTTTGGATATTGGTGTTTTTCTTCATGCAGCCGAGATATTGTTTGAAGTTGCCGAAAACTTTAAGAATCTGGAATTTTTAGATTTTGGCAGCGGTTTTAAAGTGCCATATCACGATAATGACATCCAAACCGATGTTGAAGAATTAGGACAAAAATTATCCAAAAGATTCAATGAATTTTGCGTATCCTATGGCAAACAATTGACACTGGCATTTGAGCCTGGTAAATTTTTAGTGAGTGAAGCCGGTTTATTTTTGGTTAAAGTCAATGTTGTAAAACAAACGACTTCAACGGTTTTTGCGCAGGTAGATTCGGGTTTCAACCATTTGATCCGACCTATGTTATATGGCTCTCAGCATGAAATTGTAAATATATCTCATCCGGATCGTAAAAAACGATTTTATTCAGTTGTAGGTTATATTTGCGAGACCGATACTTTTGCCAACAAC
This sequence comes from uncultured Mesohalobacter sp., assembly GCA_964593755.1. Lineage (GTDB taxonomy): Bacteria > Bacteroidota > Bacteroidia > Flavobacteriales > Flavobacteriaceae > Psychroflexus. Next base: position 49,035 of record CAZQKB010000001.1, read on the forward strand.
AAAATGATTAGTGAAATTTCTGAAGGAGACATCCTGGCTTTCAAAAATGCAGGCGCCTATTGCCAGACCATGGCCAGTAACTACAATTCCAGATTCAGGCCGGCAGAGGTGTTGTGGCATAAAGGAGAAGCGCACTTGATCAGAAAGAGAGAAAGTTTTGAGGATTTATTGAGAAATCAGGTGGTCGTAGAGCTTTAAAATGATATGTACGATTGTTGCTTCCCTAAATCTTAAATTTTAAATTCATCCGAATTTCCTTTAGTATTTGGCATGATTATTTCTTCTCTATATGTAATTTTACATATAGAAAAACTGATTTAATATTAGATGAATAAAACTTTATTCATATTTATTCTTTACGCGTTTACAAATTTGGCATCAGCCCAGGATTTTAGATTTTGTGATGAATTAAAAGCCATTGTCAGTACTGTAGAGCAAGCACATTACAAGCCAAAACCATTAAATGATAGCCTTTCTGCTTCGGTTTTTAAATTGTTTTTAAACACCATAGACGATAATCAGAATTTTTTTTTAGAATCGGATATCGAAGAGTTTAGTGAGGATATATATGCCTTTGATGACTATATTAATAGTGGAGATTGTAATTTTATATCGAAATACGCCGAAAGACTGCAAAAGCGAATAGAGGAAACAGAAAACATTCTAAAAAACTTTAAAACTTCAACATTAGATTACACAAAAAAGGATAGTCTATATTATTTTGATGATGACCAAGAGCGCTATTTTGCTGATGAAAAATCCAGAGAAAATTATTGGAGTAAAAATATAAAGTTTAAAATTCTGAGAAAATTGGCGGAGAAAAGTGACAATTTTGACAAACTAAAGTCAATTTTCGCATCACTTGAAGGTGATATAAAATCAAGGGTTTTAGAAAATGAATTGTGTTTGCTGAATGAAAAACAACAGCAAAATATTTCGTTGCATAATTGGGTGGAGACAGCATTTTTAAATGCCTATTTACACTACCAGGATCCAAATTCTACTTATTTTTCTTCTTCAAGCAAAACCATTTTTGAGAATTCGTTAAATAACACTACCTATTCATTTGGCATAAAGACTAAAAAAGGAAGTAATGGTGAAATCTCAATTGCTTATATCGTTCCCGGAAGCTCTGCTTTTAAGCATGCAGACATAGATGAAGAGGATAAAATCATATCCTTATCCAGCGATAATGAAACTTTAGAAGCTTACTGTGTTTCCAGTGAAACTGTAGAAAATTTTATAAACGATAGTGCTCATAAAGAACTCGATTTTAAAATTAAAAAGCGAAATGGTCAGGTAAAAACAGTAAGGTTAAAGAAAACTAAGGTCAATAATGACGTTAATTCTACAACAGGTTATATCATTGAAAAGGAAAGGCCAATAGGCTATATAGAAATTCCTAGTTTTTATACAGACATGGAATCTTTTAATGGCTTAGGAGTGGCTAATGATGTTGCAAAACAAATTTACAAGCTTCAAAAAGAAAACATTGAAGCCCTGATCATAGATCTCAGATACAACGGTGGTGGCTCTATGCAGGAAGCAGCAGATTTAGCAGGCATGTTTATTGACAGAGGACCTGTAGCGATAACGGCACACAGAGCACCAGAAAATTATACCATGAGGGACCCGAACAGAGGCCTTATATTTTACAAACCTGTTGTTGTATTAGTCAGTCAGTTTTCTGCTTCTGCTTCAGAACTTTTTGCAGGCGTGCTTCAGGATTATAATTCAGGAATTATCGTGGGTTCTTCAACACATGGAAAAGCCACTTCTCAAAGACTGTTACCCTTAAAAAATACAGAAGATACAAATTTTGTAAAACTCACAGTCGGGGAATTTTTTAGAGTAAACGGAATTAGTCATCAAAAAACCGGCATAATACCAGATGTTATTTTACCTAGTATTTATGATCAACTTGAAACTCAGGAAACATTTAGACCTTTTGCTTTGCCTACTGGTACTACAGAAGTGACATTAAAACACAGGCCAAATTTACCTTTGCCTTTAAGTATTATCAAGCAAAAGAGTAAAAATAGATTAAAAAGTGACTCTACTTTTCAACGTTTATCTGAAATAAATAAAACATTTGTTGAAAAATACATCAAAAAAGAAGGGGTGTATCCACTCACTTTAAAGTATGTCTTTGAGGATTTAAAGCAATATGAAAGTTTATGGAAAGACTATGAAAATTTGTTTTCGTCCTCCAGAGATTTATATAAAGTTAAAAACACAACTTCAACGCAAAATATTATCAGCTATAATGAAGACGAAAAAGAAGCCAACAAAATTAATCGACAGGAAATAAGTAAAGACCCTTATATACGAGAAGCCGTAAACATCGCATTAGACATTATAAAAACTAATTAAAATCTATAAAAAAAATGAAAACTTTATTAATAATAATCATCCTATTTATAAGCTGTAACCTATCTGCTCAGGACTATAAGAATGCACTGGAATATCTTGAGTTTGTAGATAATCAGCAGAAAGATATTCCAAAACGAATGTGGAGATATACAAAGGCAATTGCGCATAGCAGAAGTGACCGAGCAGTAGAAAATAAGCGAGGACAACTCGTAAAAGAGATTGAGAATGCCATTGAAAAAATTCAGAAGGCACCGGGTTATGAAGGAGATGAGTTTAAAAATCAAGTGCTCACAACTTTAGAATTCAATAAAAATATGTTGAATAATGATTACGAAAAAATCATAGATATGAAAGCAGTTGCCGAACAGTCTTATGATGCTATGGAAGCTTATATGAAGGCCCAGGAACTAGCTGATAAAAAAATGGAAGAGGTTCAAAAAACGTATGAAACCAACTACTATGCCTATGCCAATAAACACAACATCAACATCATTGAAGACGAGTCTGATTTAGGTAAAAAGATGGCAAAATCTAATGAAGTTTTTAAATATTACAAAAAAATGTATTTGGTTTATTTCAAGGTTTATGTCAACGAGATCTATCTGATGGATGCTTTAAATGCCGGAGACGTAAATGGTATTCAGCAGAATTCTAATGCCTTAGGTATGAGTGCAAGAGAAGGATTAAAAATATTAGACACCATAGCGCCTTATGAAAAAGATAAATCTCTAATTGATATTACAAGAAAGAGCTTTGAATTTTTCCAGGATGAAGCTGAAAATAAAATGCCCATATTAATCGACTTTTTGGTGATGAACGAAGATATGCAGAAAAGTCAGGAAGCCATTGATAACACACCAAAACGAAAAAGGACCAAAGAGCAGATAGACAAATTTAACGCCTTGGTAAACGATTTCAACAAGGCCGTAAAAGAATACAACAGAACAAACGCCGATCTTAACAGAAATAGAAGTATAGCTGTAAAAAACATGAATGAAGCCAATCAGGATTTTTTATCCAGGCATATTCCTAAAGATTAGAAAGTTTTTTACTTATCGGGTTTTCCACTTCAATTTTTGCTATTCAGTATTCCTTGTTCATCATTCAAAAATCTGAAAATCGAACAAGCATCAACGAACGCTGAATGTAGAAGCTTTTTGTTTGTCCACTTCATCATTCGTTAATCAGCGTTCCTTGTTCATCATTCAAAAAAACTGAATATCGAACAATAATTAACGAATTTTGATTTCAAATTTTCTTAATTTTGATTTATAAATGTAGCCGCATAACCTAAACAACCCATAACCTCATAATCTTAATAAATGATCTCCCAATCCACTATACAAACTGTATTAGATGCCGCAAGAGTAGAAGAGGTGATTGGTGATTTTGTGCAGCTCAAAAAATCAGGCAGCAATTATAAAGGCCTGAGTCCCTTTACAGATGAACGCACGCCCAGTTTTATGGTCTCTCCTGTAAAGCAGATTTGGAAAGATTTTTCCAGTGGTAAAGGCGGGAATGCCATTTCATTTATTATGGAGCATGAACATTTTTCATATCCTGAAGCTATAAAATATCTGGCGAAAAAATACAATATTGAGATTGAAGAAACCGAACAGTCTGATGAACAGAAACAGGCTGCCAGTGAGCGAGAGAGTATGTATCTTGTCAATGCCTTTGCTCAGGATTTTTTCATAAACCAGATGATGAAAACCGACGAAGGAAAGTCCATAGGTTTGAGTTATTTCAGAGAACGTGGTTTTACACAGGAAAGTATAGAAAAATTTAAGTTGGGTTACTCACCGGAAGCCTGGCAGGCTTTCACCGATAAAGCCATCAGTAAAGGCTACAAGCTTGAGTTTCTAGAAAAAACCGGTTTAACTGTTGTAAAAGGAGACAAAAAATTTGACCGCTTTAGAGGACGTGTTATTTTTCCTATTCACTCACTGGTTGGAAGAGTGATTGGGTTTGGAGGGCGAATTTTAACCAATGATAAAAAAGCAGCCAAATATCTTAACTCTCCCGAAAGCGAGGTCTACCACAAGAGTAAAGTGCTTTATGGTTTGTACCAGGCCAAATCCCATATTGCCAAAGAAAACAATTGTTATCTTGTAGAAGGTTATACCGATGTTATTCAGTTTCATCAATCCGGAATTAAAAACGTAGTGGCTTCGTCAGGAACAGCTTTAACAGAACAGCAAATCAGATTAATACAAAGACTTACGCCTAATATCACGGTACTTTTTGATGGTGATGATGCAGGTATAAGGGCATCACTAAGAGGTGTGGATATGATTTTGGAACAAGGTATGCAGGTAAAAGTTTGTACCTTTCCTAAAGGTGAGGACCCTGATAGCTTTGCGAAAAGCCATGATGAAGAGGACTTACGTGCTTATTTGGATGAGAATGCAAAAGACTTCATTCAATTTAAAGCCAAATTATTAAATGATACTGCAAAGGACGATCCAGCTCAAAAAGCAGAGGTCACAAGAGACATTATCAATAGTATAGCAAAAATTCCAGATCCTATCCAGCAGGAGTTATACGTTAAAACCTGTTCTGATATCATGCAGGTTTCAGAAGCGGTCTTATTTAGTACATTAGCGCAAATCAATGCAAAGGCAGATCGCGATGAAAAACGTGCCCAGCGAAACAAGCCTCAGCATCAGATGGAGGTAGTTTCTAAACCTGTTGAGCCTCAACAAAAAGTAGATCCTCAGGATGAACTGGAAAGAATTATCATTAGCTTGTTGTTAAGGTACGGCAATCAAAGCGGAGAATTTGAAGATTTCATCCTAAAAGAAAATGATGAAGGTGAACTGGCGCTTACCTCAGAAACCAATGAAGAGAATGTTTTCAATAAAATTTATATGGAATTGCAGGAGGATGAAATTGAATTCACCAATTCAAAATTTAAAACCATCTACGATCTCATTTGTAAACAATATTCTGAACAGGAAATGATAGATTATAAGCAGTTGATGAACAACCTGGATGAAAAAGAACTGAATAATGAAATATCTTCTGCTTTGTTAGACATAGAAAACCATTCACTTCATAGATGGGACAGTAAGCATATCTACGTAAGCCCAAAGGATAAATTAGATCCTAAAGAAATCACACAAACCATTTTAAATCTGAGACGCTTATTAATTAAAAGGAAAATTGAAGATTTAAGTTTAAGTGTGAAAGAAACAATACAGGAAAGTCATATGGAAGTATTGAGTATGACATTGGAATACAAAAAATTAGAAATGCTCATTTCCAATAAAATAGGCCGGGTAATATAGGTGTGTAAGCTATAATTTTCAAGTTAATATAGAGCAATCCACTTAAACGCAGAAATCCCACAACCAGACTTGAAAAATAAAGTGTCTCACAAGGGCATTCGAGAGCAGGTCTTATTTCATAACTTAATATATCTTTGACCTCTGAAACTTTACTATGAAAGCTCTAGGTCTGATTTTAAAATCAAAACTATTTTTTGCTCCTGCATTTTTATTCCTAAGCCTTAATCTATGTGTAGGCACATGGGCAGTGAGTATTCCGCAAATCAAAGAAAAAATAGGGTTTAGCGAATCAGAATTGGGAATAGCCATTTTGTGTTTTGGAATGGGAACTTTTGTGATGCTATTCTTAACCCCCAAATTGATTCAAGCCTATAGTTTGGCAAGGGTTTGCATATTCTCGGTTATTGGCGTTTGTTTGTGTATGGTTTTTCCGTTTTTGGCATTTGACTATATTATTTTATGTGTTTCTCTTTTTGTGCTGGGCCTTTTTACAGGTTTAATTGATATAGCAATGAATACGCTTGTCTCTCAGATTGAAGAAGAATTTAGTGTTAATATCATGTCTGCCAATCATGGCTTTTTTAGTCTTGGAGGTGTTGCCAGCGGTGGTCTGGGAGCCTTGTGCCTTTCTCAGTTTGAAAGAGTCCCATTATGGTATGTGATTGCTTTATCTGTATTGCTTATTGTGTTGAATTTATTTCTTTATAAATATTATAAACCTATCGATGTTGTTAAAAGTAAATCCAAATCATTTGATTTTTCCTATTTAAAACCTTTGTTTCTACTTTTGCTGATCGGATTTATTTGCATGGGCGCAGAAGGAGCTGTAGCAGATTGGAGTGCCTTATATCTTAAGGATATTTCAAAAGCTGAACCTTTGTGGTATGCAGTTGGTTTTTTATCATTTTCTATTTTTATGACCCTCGGTCGTTTTCTCGGTGATTATTTTAGTGATAAATTTGGTAGTTTTAAAGTCCTTTATATTGGTCTTTCAGTGTCTTTATTTGGGTATGTGGCTGTTCTTTTAAAATATACCATGTGGAGTATACTCGGTTTTGGACTTATTGGTTTCGGCCTTTCTGTAGTGATTCCGGAATTGTTCAGAATTAGTGGACAATACAGGCATCTTGAAAAATCAAGGGCCATATCTTTGGTAGCCGGAGCTGGCTATGTAGGTTTTCTTATAGGACCTGTTCTGTATGGCTTTATTGCAGAAGCTACAGATTTGTGGTGGTCTTTTTTAAGTATGTTTATAGTTGTCTTTGCTGTTCTGGTCATGGTTTTTTTTGGCAGAAAAAACACAGCTTAATCTGCTACAAAACGCTTGTCAGTTGGCATTACGTTTCCACATTTTTCGCAGGTACGTAATTCCTCACTATTGTAAAAATGTTTGAAATGTTTTAGAAAGTCCTTTTCAATATCATTAAGGGGAAAGTAAACTTCATGCAGCTTGTTGTTGCAATTGTCACAAAACCATAAAAGCCCATCGTTTATATCCAGATTTTTACGTTTTCTTTCTATGACAAGGCCTATAGAGTTTTCATGTCTAACTGGTGAATGTGGTACTTTTGCAGGGTGTAAGTACATATCGCCAGGTCCTAATTTCATAGTCTTTTTTTGTCCATCCTCCTGAATATGAACTTCAATCTGACCTTCCAACTGGTAGAACAACTCTTCAGTCTCGTTGTAATGGTAGTCTTTTCTTGCATTAGGACCACCAACAATCATGACAATATAATCTCCTGCTTCTTTGTATAAGTTTTTGTTACCTACAGGAGGCTTAAGTAAATCTCTGTTTTCTTTAATCCATTCCTGCAGATTGAAAGGCTTTTGTATAGACATAGAATAGTATTGAGTAATCAGTATTAAGTAATCAGTCGCTAGCTTTTAGCTTTTACAATTAACTAAAATACGATTTTTCCTAAAGATAATTTATCAATCTTTAGATTTCTTTTGAGCTTTAAGACTGTAAAGCATTGGGATTTTATTTTCTAATCCTTTAATCTGGTATTGCCCTTCGGTAGTCATACTTGTATTTTGGAAACAGTCATATGGACTGTGGTTGTATTCGTCAAAATGAATTATTTCAAGACCTTTATCTAATAAAGCCTTGATGACCTTAGCTAAACCATGATTCCAGCTTACAGATTTGTTACTGATTGGAGCATCATTATCGGCATATGTGCCTTCTATGGTTTCAACAATAGACTCTTTGCCTGAATAGGGGTATTGTATCCTGCTAAAATTAGGGTTGAACATCCAGACAACGGGATGAAATTCTACCAGAATCAATTTTCCATCAGGTCTTAAAAAATGGTTTACAATTTCAGCCCATTTGTGCATGTCCGGGAGCCAGCCTAAAACACCATAAGAAGTAAAAACCCTGTCAAATTTATTATATAATTTGTCTTTTAAGGCATACACATCAGACTGAATAAATTTTGTGTTTAAGCCTAATTCATCTCTAAGCCTGACAGCTTCTTTAATAGCTTCATCAGATAAATCTACTGCGGTTACATTTGCACCTTGTCTTGATAAGGACATACTGTCCAGCCCAAAATGGCATTGTAAGTGTAAAATATCGAGCTCCTGAACGTTTCCAAGCAATTCTAATTCAATTGGATTAAGACTGCTTTTGCCATGTTTAAAACCTTCAACGTCGTAAAAATCTGAATTAATGTGTACTTTTGTCTTGTCATTCCAAAGCTTCAAGTTGGTTTTTATGTAGTCTTTGTCCATTAAATGTTATATTAATTAATCTTTTGATTTGGGTATTTATTAATAATTGTAACTGATTAATATACCATATATTAAATATGTTTTAGGTCCCTGTGTAGCTCAGGGTCACACAGAGTTATATTTGTTGTTTTTATTAAAAGTTTAATTTGTTGTATTATTAATGTGCCTAAGTCAATTAATCTTTTAGTCATTTTTGAAGAAAGGAGGATTTCTCTTAGACTATAATTTGGTTTTCTCAACCCTCTTTTGGGACTGAAAAATCGTACTCCTGGGCTTTTATTTTAATATAATCAACAAATTGTTTAAAAGATTTTTCATCGACAACACCACCATTTATGCCTATTTCATGTTTTTTTGATTTGATGATAAAGTCTCCCCATTTTTCCTCAATTGCTGTTATTTCATCATAACGAATTCTCGGCCAGCCAAATTGAGCTGTTATTTTTTTATCATCATATCTGGCTGCCTGGAAATAATATAACCCAAGCCAGAGAATAACCTGAAATACAAGAGATATGAACGTAAAGATGTTATTATCAGTTTCAATAGCAGCTACCAATGTATAAACAAAAAACAGCAACACCAGAATACTTAATATATTGATGAAAATCCTTCTTTTTGCTTTGAACTTTATAACCATAATTCAAATTTAAGTAATTATAATAAACAGAAGGCTATTGGCAATGCGTTCAATTTTAGTATTTTTACCATATGGGTTTAGATTTTTTAGACTTTAGAATTTTAGATATAATTGATATTCTGCTTGTTGCGACACTGCTTTATTATATCTATAAACTCATTCGTGGTACAGTTGCCATTAATATTTTTATTGGTATTGTGATCATCTACCTGGTCTGGAAACTTACAGATTTTCTTAAAATGGAAATGTTAAGTAGCTTTTTAGGCCTGTTTAGTAGTGTTGGCGCAGTAATGCTGATAGTTGTTTTTCAGCAGGAAATCCGTAAATTTTTCCTGCTTATAGGCTCCACTAATATCACAAATAAAAATGGAATTTTTAAAGATTTTGGGTTTAGCAAGCGTTCTACGGATGCTTTAGACCATATTGACGAAGTTGTTGAGGCATGTCAAAAAATGAGCGAAACAAAAACCGGAGCTCTTATTGTCATCAGACGTCAGACTAACCTTGATTTTGTTAAAAACACTGGTGACGAAATGAATATTATAATAAATGAGCCAATCATTGAGTCTATTTTTTATAAAAATAGCCCGCTTCACGATGGCGCTTTAGTAATAGAAGGTAATAAAATCACAGCTACACGTGCTATATTGCCGGTATCTAACGATAGAAAAATACCTTTAAGGTTTGGATTGAGGCACCGGGCTGCTGTAGGAATAACCGAAAAGACAGACGCCTTAGCATTGGTTGTGAGTGAAGAAAGTGGTCAAATCTCTTATATAAAAAATGGCGAATTTAAAATTTTTAATGACCAGGAAGACTTATTGAAAAAGATCAAAAATGATTTAGTTTAAATGTCGTTTTACAACTTCTACAACTTTTTGCGGTTTTATACTTCTCATGACATTTTTGTAGCCTTCTATTTTTTTATTGCCATAAACTGATGTCGGCAACAGAGAGAAAATATTTCGGTCAGGTAATATTTGTTCTTCACTTTTTTGATCTATTGGAGCAAAGCCGGCATAAGGATGCGTCTGACCCCAAATAGTAACAACTTTTACACCGTACATGGCCGCCAGGTGCCCGTTGCCACTATCCATGCTTAGCATAAGATCCAAATGAGATATAAGGTTTAGTTCTGTTTCAAAATCGTATTTACCTGCTACACAATAGACATTTTCGTAAGGGAGTGCCCAGTTATGAAGTCTGGACATTTCTGTTTTTATACCGCCAAAAAGATAAATATTTATACCATTTTCTTTAGCAAGTATTTTAATGCATTCCTGCATAAGGTCAGCAGGATATACTTTTCCATCGTGTGCAGCAAATGGTGCAATACCAAGATGCCTACTGGCTTTATTGAAATTAAAATCGTTTAAAAATTGAGCATCCAGAGCCCTTGCTTTCAAAAACACTGGCTTACTTAGGTCGAGGCTATAGCCTAGATTTCTAAAGACATCGGCATAGCGTTCAGTTGTTGTTTTAAGCGGCTTAAATATTTTGTTTTTAGTTCTTGTTAGTCTCTTTTTATCTTTTCTGCCTTTGTTGATGCTCTCAATATTTAGCCCTTGAAAAAAAAGAAAAACCTTTAATACCTTAGTTCGTAATACATTGTGAAGATCTGCAGCTGCTGTAAAATGATGACCTTTTAGTTCTTTGCTCAGTTTTTTTAATCCGGAAAGGCCCTTATGGTCTTCATCTACTTTGGCTATTATGGTATTGACTTGAGGTAAATCTTTAAAAAGGTTAGCAAAGAAAGGTTTGGTTAAAACACTAAGTTTTAATTTCGGGTTTTGTTTTAAAAGTGTGAGAATTACTGGAATAGTTATAGCAACATCTCCCAGGGCAGAGAGCCTAATGACCAGAATGTGATCTTTTGCTGACATTATTTTCGGCTTCTCAGCACCGGATTCATTTCATCGTCATTGTACATTTTCATCTGCTTGTACACCTTCATGTACTTTTCGCCTTTGGCAATATCTTCCAGGAGCTGATCGATTGCCTTTGATAAATCTACCCTTTGTTCCAGCAAAACATTTAATTTTTCATGACTTTTTTTGCGGTGTTCTTCGCTGGCATCTTCACGCTCGGCTTCTTCCTGCATATGGTAAATTTTTAAGGCTAAAATAGACAAACGGTCTATGCCCCAGGCCGGGCTTTCTGTATTGATTTTTGCATTTGGTTTTACGTCGACAGATTTGTAGTGGTCAAGGAAGTAGCTGTCTATGTATTCTACAGTGTCTGTTCTGTCCTGATTGGAAGCGTCTATTTTACGTTTTAAAACTAAAGCATCTTCTGGTGTAATTTCAGGGTCGCGAATCAAATCTTCGTAATGCCACTGCACAGTATCTATCCAACATTTTCTGTAAAGCAAATGAAATAGAACATCTTTCTCTGCATCATAAGGATTGTTGAATTCCTGGTTAACATCATCTTTGACGTGATAGGTGTCGATTACGGCTTTAAAAATCTGGTTGGCTTTATCTGAAATCATTTTAATTATTTTTTACAAAGATATGGAAAATTAGAATCTTATTTTGAGAGAATAATATATTTAGCAGATGAAGAATTTTTACAATAAAAAAACCCCATTCAAAAAACTGAATGGGGTTATTATGTAGATTTTTATACATTTATGATATTACCATTTTTATCATGAAAATGATATTCGAGATAAGTGTAAGCGTCCCGGGGTTGGATTTTTACCCAGCGTTTGTGGTCAAAAAACCACTTACTTCTGGGAGAAGGAAATCCTTTAGTTAAAAAAGCAGCGATAAAGGGATGCGCTGAAAGCGTAATATGCGTATGCTTTTTCTTAATGATTTTTTGAAGTTCTGCCTGTAATCTGTTGATAACAACAACAGGAGCTTCTACTTCTCCGTTTTCATTAGGATTTTTTTCACGGGTTTTTATGTCCAACTCTGGTCTTACTCTCTGTCTGGTGATTTGAACCAAACCAAATTTGGTTGGCGGCAAAATTTTATGTTTTGCTCTGTCATCACTCATTTCGTCTCTTAAAGTATTGTATAATTTTTTTCGGTTTTCGGCATTGTGCATATCAATAAAGTCAACTACAATGATTCCACCCATATCTCTAAGGCGGAGTTGTCTTGCAATTTCAACTGCACTGAGCAGGTTTACCTGGAGTGCTGTTTCTTCCTGACTTTTTGCTTTGTTGCTTCTATTGCCGCTATTTACATCAATAACATGCATGGCTTCGGTATGTTCTATAACAAGGTAAGCACCTTTGGTCATAGTCACGGTCTTGCCAAAAGACATTTTTATTTGACGTTCAATATTATACTTTTCAAAAATGGGGACATTAGAATTGTACAAAGAAACGATAGATTCTTTATCTGGTGCGACCTCACCGACATAATCTTTGACCTGTGTGTAAAGGGCTTCATCATCTATGCATATAGAGGTAAAGCTGTCATTAAATATGTCTCTTAAAAGTGATGAGGTTTTGTTGAGCTCGCCCAAAACTTTTTGTGGTGATTTTTGAACTCTACCTACCTTTTTACACATTGCTTTCCAACGATTCATCAGGTTTTGAAGATCGTTGTCTATATCAGCAACTTTTTTTCCGTCGGCAACAGTTCTTACTATTACACCAAATCCTTTTGGTTTAATACTCTTTACAAGCAGTTTTAATCTTTCCTTTTCTTCTGTACTCTCAATTTTTTGAGATACTGAAATACGGTCAGAAAAAGGAACTAATACGATGTATCGGCCTGCTAAAGATAGTTCACTGCTTAACCGTGGACCTTTAGTAGAAATAGGTTCTTTAACAACCTGTACTAAAACAGATTGGTTTGGATGGATAACATCGGTGATGCTTCCATTTTTGTCGATATTAGCTTCGTTTTTAAAATCCTTAAGGTCAAAACTTTTCAATTTGCCAACTTTTAATTTTTTGGTAAATTGAATCATTGTTTTTACCTGAGGACCTAAATCGTGGTAATGCAGGAAACCATCTTTTTCGTAGCCCACATCAACAAATGCTGCATTAAGGCCACTCAAAGCTTTTCTTACATTAGCTAAGAAAATATCGCCAACAAGAAATTTTGTGTCTTCGTTTTCTTTATGTAATTCTATAAGTCTTCCATCTTTGAGTAAGGCAAAATCTACAGCATCAGAACTTGATTGAATAATTAATTCTTTGTTCATGCGTATAGGGTTTTAGTCCTCTTAAAAAGAGGGTTAATTAATATTCACTTTAACTCAAAGTGTATTGATACAGATATAGATTGTACTATATCGCTGTCAAAGAACGATTGTTTTAACTTAAGAAATTATTTCTTCTTCTTATGTCTGTTTGCTCTGCTGCGCTTTTTTCTTTTGTGATTGGCAACCTTAGCTCTTTTTCTTTTCTTTCCGCTTGGCATATATTAAGATTTTAAGTTTTTATAAAAAGGTTTACTTCACCTTTACGTTTTCTTTTACGCTGTTTACAAATGATTTAGCTGGTTTAAAAGCTGGGATATTGTGTGCAGGAATAATTATACTGGTGTTTTTAGAAATATTTCTACCTGTCTTTTCTGCTCTCTCTTTGATAATAAAGCTTCCAAATCCTCTAAGGTATACGTTATCTCCATTATTAAGGGATTTTTTTACCTCATCCATAAAGGCTTCAATCGTAGATTGAACTTCATTCTTTTCTAAACCTAATCTATCTGATATGGTTGTCACTAAATCTGCTTTTGTCATAATTCAGGTGTTTATTTAAAATTTTGAGGGTGCAAATATAATCATTTAAAATTCAAATATTCAAGTGTTTAGTTGTTATGTTTGCACATAAATTTTTTTAAAAACGTTTTAATTAGTGAATATTGATTTTTCTGAACATCTCATTAGCTGGTATCTGGAAAATAAAAGGGAATTACCTTGGAGAAAAACCAAAGATCCCTACAAGATCTGGCTTAGTGAAATTATTCTTCAGCAAACACAGGTAAAACAAGGACTGCCATACTACGAAAAGTTTGTCAATACATATGAAGATGTCTATGCGCTTGCTAATGCCAGTGAAGATGACATCATGAAGCTTTGGCAAGGCTTAGGTTATTACTCCAGAGCTAGAAATTTGCATCATGCTGCAAAAACTATAGTAGAAGATTATAACGGAGAATTCCCGAAAACTTATAAAGGGCTACTAAAGCTAAAAGGTGTAGGAGATTATACAGCTGCTGCCATCGCTTCATTTGCCTATGACGAAGCGGTACCTGTTGTAGATGGTAATGTGTACAGGGTATTATCCAGATATTTTGGGATAGATGTTCCAATCAATTCTACTGAAGGACAAAAAATATTTAAAGAGAAAGCAAGAAGTCTGTTAGATGAAACTAAGCCAGCAACGCATAATCAGGCTATTATGGAGTTTGGCGCCTTAATGTGTAAACCAAAATCTCCTGACTGTATGTTTTGTACTTTAAATTCAAATTGCGTGGCATTTCAGCAAAATAAAATAAAATTACTGCCTGTGAAGTTGAAAAAATTGAAGCGGAAGAAGCGGTATTTTAACTATCTTGTCTTTCAGTCTGATGATCAAGAATGGCTCCTTAAACAACGATTAAACAAAGACATTTGGCAGAAACTCTTCGAATTTCCTTTGATCGAAAGCTCCTCAACAATCAGAAATAAAGAAGACCTTTCTCATCAATTGATGGATATCTTTAATTCCGCTGAGACGGTAATAAAAAAAATAAATCACAAAACTTATAAGCATGTCCTGACACATCAGGATATCTTTGCAGATTTTTGGCTGATTAAAGTTTCAGATTATAATCAATTCTCTATTCCTAAGGATTATATTGCTGTCGATTCTAAATCAATTCGTAAATTTGCCATTCCAATTTTGATTGATAATTTTATCAAACAACATCTTACAGAAAATTAAAACTTTTATTACATTTACTACAAATAACAAATTATGGCATCAGGAACTCTTAATAAAGTAATGTTAATCGGTCGCACAGGGGACGAAGTGAAAATGCACTATTTTGACGACAAAAATTGTTTAGGAAGATTTCCATTGGCTACAAACGAAGAATACGTTAATAAAAGTACCAATGAACGCGTTAGCAATACAGAGTGGCATAATGTAGTTGTAAGAAATAAAGCTGCAGAAATATGTGAAAAATATCTTCATAAGGGAGATATGGTATACATTGAAGGTAGACTTAAAACCAGAAAATGGACAGACGATAAAGGGAATGACAGGTATTCTACTGAAATTCATTGTACAGAATTTAATTTTCTGTCTCCAAAGAACAAGTCTGAAAACCCTTCGAAAATGAACCAAACATCTTCACAAAAAACACCATCTCAGCAGGTTAATGAACCCGATGAGAGCAAAGAAGATGATTTGCCATTTTAAATCATAAAAATCCAAATTGTTGGAACCCGAACCCCATAGTTTTATCATTTTATCAGCCTTGGCTCTGCCAGAGATAATGAGCTTATTTTTTATTTTGATTTTGCTCATGTGTTCTGCTTTGATTTCCGGCTCTGAAGTGGCTTTGTTTTCTTTAAAACCTTCAGATTTTGAAGTAGATGAAAATAAAATGAGCAGCAGAGAGAAGGTACTGGTAAAACTTCTGGATAAACCCAAAAAACTTCTTGCTACAGTGCTCATTGCCAATAACTTCATCAATATTGCAATTGTGCTTTTGTACAGCTCTATCAGCCATATGTTTATGGCTTCAAACGATTTGATGATATTGGGGTTAAGTCTTAATTTCCTTATAGATATAGTTGTAGTGACCTTTTTACTGTTACTGTTTGGCGAGATATTTCCAAAAGTTTACGCCAATAGAAACAACGTTCAGTTTTCTCATTTTATGGCTTATCCATTATTAGTTTTAGACAGGTTGCTCACGCCCCTTAGTATGCCATTGAGAAATTTCAGTATTTTCATCCAATCCAATTTAGGTACACAAAAACCAAATTTAAGTGTAGACCAATTGTCTCAGGCATTAGAGCTTACCCGCGAAAGTGAGACGTCTACGGAAGAGAAAAAGATATTAAAAGGCATTGTATCTTTTGGCAATATAGATGTGAAGCAGGTCATGAAACCCAGGCTCGATATTTTTGCCTTTAATTACGAAGAAAGCTTTAAAGATGTCATTGATCTCATAAAAACCGAGGGATATTCGAGGATTCCAGTTTACAAAGAGGATATAGACAATATTGAAGGTATACTGTACATTAAAGATTTACTGCCCTATATCGATAAGTCAGCATATAAATGGCAAAGTTTACTCAGAGAACCTTATTTTGTGCCGGAGAACAAAAAACTTGATGACTTATTAAATGAGTTTAAGGCACAAAAAAACCATTTGGCCATAGTCGTTGATGAATACGGAGGTACAAGCGGTTTAATTACTCTTGAAGATATTATAGAGGAAATTGTAGGCGATATAAGTGATGAGTTTGACGATGAGGACATTATTTATTCTAAAATAGACAGTAAAACCTATGTTTTTGAAGGCAAAACTTCTATGAAGGATTTTTACCAGATCCTAAAATTTGAAGACGGTACTATCAATACATTCGAAGAATCCAGAGGTGATGCCGAGACTATTGCCGGATTTTTACTGGAAATTACAAAAGGATTTCCGAAAAAAAATCAGGAAATAAAGTTTGATAAATTCCGTTTTGTTGCAGAAGTTATAGATGATAAACGTATCAAACAGATTAAAGTCATTATAGGGTAGATGGATTTTTTATTGAGGAATTGGGGTTGATGGTTTTTAAAATTTGAGCAAACAAATATTTATTTGAAAAGTATATTTTTATTCATATTATTCCTAACAGCAGTAGTTTTATCGGGATGCTCGGACGATGAGTCCCTGCCAAAACCAAAGGCTTATCTCGCATTAGAATACCCCAAAGCACAATATTATAAAACTGATTTAGATTGTAATTTTCAGTTTAAGGTAAACAGTCAGGCAGAGTTAAAGGATGATCGTTACAAGACAGATTGCTGGTTTGATCTGCTTTATCCCAAAATGAATGGCTCAATTTATTTAAGTTATTATCCCGTAGAAGAAAACCTGAAAGCGCTGATCATTGATGCTCAAAAACTTCCATTATCTCACGAAATCAAGGCAGATGCCATACTGTCTACAACCTATATCAATCCAGAGCATAAGACATACGGTTTGTTCTACGAAGTTGAAGGCAATGCTGCATCACAAGCGCAATTTTACCTTACAGACAGTATAAATCATTTTTTGACCGGATCCATTTATTTTAAGGCCAAACCTAATTATGACTCTATTTTGCCTGCATCAGAATACCTTAAAAAAGACATGCGCAAAATTATGGAAAGTCTGGAATGGAAATATTAACCTCATTTTATTAATTGTGTTTTAAGAATTATACCACTTTTGCAAAAAATTTAATTTGTCAAAACATCAGCTAAAGTGGCTATACCTTATCATACTGGCCTTAATGTGGGGCAGTTCCTTTATTTTAATCAAAAAAGGGCTTGTTGGTCTGTCACCTATTCAGGTCGGCGCATTTAGAGTTACTGCAACGGCAATTATACTTATAGTTTTTGGATTCAATAAGCTAAAGCAAATTCCCAAAAAAGCCTGGAAATGGCTTGGGGTTTCAGGGTTAATAGGTACACTTTTTCCTTCATTTTTGTTTGCTTATGCAGAAACTGAAATAGATTCTGCCGTGGCTTCAATACTCAATTCCAGTGTACCTCTTCTCGCTTTATTGGTCGGTGTGTTTTTTTTCAAATCAAAGTTTATAAAGTCTCAGTTCTTTGGAGTATTGATCGGATTGGTTGGTTGTGTAGTTTTGATATTAATTGGAGCCAACACAAACCCTAATCAAAACTATTGGTTCGCCATTCTTCCTGTGATAGCTTCTTTGATGTATGCTTTTAATGCTAATGTCATTAAGAGTTATCTCCAAAATATTTCTGCCCTCGGCATTGCAGCGGGTTCTTTTGTCCTTTTGATTATTCCTGCGCTGGTAATTTTAGCCTTTACCGGATTCTTTGATGTTGATTTTCTATCACAGCCAGAAACACAAACATCAATGCTCTATGTAGGTTTACTCGCGGTATTGGGAACAGCTTTGGCGAAAATTATATTTAACAGGCTCATTCAACTTTCTAATCCTGTATTTTCAACATCTGTAACTTATTTAATTCCTATTGTAGCGCTGTTCTGGGGAATTATAGATGGAGAATCTTTCAGTCTGTGGCAATTAATTGCCGGTGCTATAATTCTTCTTGGTGTTTACATTTCTAATCTGAAGGGTTTAAAAAAGGAAAAAATCAAGAAGATGTTCAGCAGTTTTTAACAATACCCGAGTACACTTTACAAAAAAAAGCTCCAACTAAAAGTTGAAGCTTTTTATATACAAAGAATATTTCAGTTAGAATTTATAGCTCAAACCAAAGGTCCAAAAGGACTGAAGATCGTTGTCTATGTTGTCGAAATCCGGTGTTGTACCCATACCATCCCAATTGTCTAAAGCAAAGTTTAAAGCCTCCTGTCTGTTATCTCTCAACGCAAAATCAAGACCTACACCAAGATTTTTCCAGACCGTATAGCTCAGAGAGTTAGTCCAGGTTGTGTTTGATAAGTTGGAGTCCTCATAGCTTTGGAAAGTAGATAAATTAGTTTTGATGTTTACCTTGCCAAAAGATTTTGTGTAATCAGCAACAATTTTTGCACCTAAAGAAGATTCGAATACAGTTTCTCCTGTTGAAAAAACAAAATTATAGTTCAAAGGATTGATAACAACCGTAAGGTCAGAATTTGGTGTCCATGTCATACCTGTACCGACATCCAAATAACCTGGATCATTAAAGTTGTCT
The DNA here is from genome assembly GCA_964593755.1 of uncultured Mesohalobacter sp. Lineage (GTDB taxonomy): Bacteria > Bacteroidota > Bacteroidia > Flavobacteriales > Flavobacteriaceae > Psychroflexus. The sequence goes on from CAZQKB010000001.1 coordinate 67,915, forward strand.
ATAATTGTTGTTCTGAATTCTGTAAAGGCAGAAACTGCCCATTTTTCATTTAGCCTGTAACCGTATAATGAAGATAAATTAAATACATCTGTTGCAGCTCTAAAGCTATCGTCGTCTGTTGGGTCATCCTGATCGTCAAATTTTACCCAGTTAAGATTTGTGTTTAAGGCATTTTTCCAATAGTATTTATCTTCAATTTTGTTGGCAAATGCATTGAAGGTGATACCAATATTACCGGATTCAACATTTGGTGAGCCTTGTGCATACCAATTATTAAACTGAGATAAACTCCCGCCAATGGTTCCAAAAGCACCGGTTCTCCATCCGGGTAAAGCATCAATTTTAGCCTGAATAGCATCAGCTTCAGATTGAAATTTGTCTGCCTGGGCTTGCTTTTCTTTCAACTGTTCTTTCAATTCTTCTTTTGTCTGAGCAGAAATTACAGTAGAGCAAAACATTATAAATGCAATGAAAATGAATTTAAATTTCATGATATGTATATTAAAATTTTTTGCAAATATAAGTTTGTTAGCGAATTAACAAACTACTTTTTGGGCTTAAAAAGTGGTACAGCCGAACAGGCTTCACCAAACATTAGACTTTTTACTACAGGCTGAAGTTTTTGAATCAGTTGAAGGTATGCAGTTTCAGGAACGGGTTTGTTACTGCAACCCTTAACGATGAGCGGTTTATTTTTATAGGGTTCTATGTCCAAATCCATTATAGCTTCGGTATATAAGATAAGGTTTAGCTCTTGTTCTGATCCCACGATAACTCTTTTAGCTATTGAATTTAAATAGGTTGATATTAGCATGTAAGCCCATGAAGGGATTATAGCATCTGTAGAACATTGGAGACACACAAAGCCATCTTTGTACCTCGTCCAATCCTGCTCTTTTAAGGTCTCTCTGAAATCTTTTTCCTTTAATATAAAACCTTGATGCAACCACTGTGAAATGTCTATAACAAAGCGGCTTCCATCTTGATATAGTTCTTCAAGATTAAAAGTGATGATAGGACTTTTAGCTACTCTATTTACGATTTCATCTGACATATTTTTTAAGTCAAAAATAAATGTTTTTGGGCGAATCTAGTTTTCCTCTTTCGAACAATTTTAGAAAGTCGAAAAATTTAGCAGATTTATAATTGTAGGTGTTAAAAAAATTAACAAAAAAGAATTTAAAAACGTTATTAATCATAAAATAAGTTAAAACTCTAAATTATAATAAACTTCTACTAAAACGTATTCGTAAATATTAAAAATAATTTAAAACTAACATAATGAGAAAAATTACCTTTTTGGCCACCTTGTTGGCCTTGTTAATGACAACATTTTCATCCGCTCAACTTGTTACTAGTAGTGCTGATGACGGAACAGACGGAACGCTGCGAAATGAAATAGCAGACACGCCTACAGGTGGAACTATCTCTTTTTTACCAACTGTTTTGACAATAAACTTAAATAGTGAATTGATAATAGACAAAGACTTAACAATTACAGGAACTCCTGTGACCAGTGTGGTTCTTGACGCCAATTCTAATGGTAGAATTTTCAATATTACCTCTGGAGATATAACTTTGAATAATCTCACAATTACCAATGGATTGGCTGCTGATGGTGGTGGTATATTTTTGTCAAATGCTAATTTGACTATTAACGACTGTGTCATTTCTAACAATATTGCAAACGGCACTGGCTCTCCAGCTGGTTCTGGTGGTGGAATATTTATCGATACAGATGGTCTATTGACCGTTAATAATTCAGAAATTTCAAATAATACAGCAAATAGAGCAGGTGGTGGAATTGAGGATAACTCAGGTATGAATACAACCGCTGTTCTTAGCAATGTTTTATTGACTAATAATAATGCTGGTGTATCTCCGGCAGTTTCAGTACCTGGTAATGGTGGTGGAATTCATTTAACAGGTAATACTAATATTACGATAAATGGTGGTACTGCATCTAACAATATAGCTGCCAGTGAAGGTGGTGCTTTATGGAACGCCTCTGGTACGATGATAGTTGACAACATGGCTATCACGAATAATGATGCACAAGGCGATAATGCTGATAACGGCGGAGGTGGAATCTTCAATATTGGTGGTACGCTTATAGTACAAAATAACACAACCTTGAATGGAAATACTGCAACAGGAACTTCTGGTTCAGGTGGTGGTATTCTTAATGTTGAGGGTGGTTCAGTTTCAATTACTGATTCTTCTCTTATCCTTAATTCAGCAAACAGAGCCGGAGGCGGAATAGAGGACAATTCTACTAACGGAGTTGGAACTGTAAACCTTACTAATGTCATTTTAAATGAAAATAGTGTTGGCAGCGCTCCAGGTAATGGAGGAGGTTTGCACATTACTGGTCCAGGTAACACTACAATCACAGGTAGCACTGTAAATCTCAATACTGCCGCTCTAGAAGGAGGTGGCTTGTGGAATGGCTCAGGAACGATGACGGTTTCAGGAACCACCATAGACGGTAATACCGCAAGTGGTAATAATACGAATACTGGCGGCGGAGGTTTATTCAATAATGGAGGAACTTTGATTGTTGAATCTGCATCAACAGTAAGCAGTAATGTAGCTGATGGAACTTCTGGTTCTGGCGGTGGTATATTAAGTATTGGAGGAACGGTCACAGTAAATGATTCTTCAGTTATTTTAAATGTTGCTAATCGTGCAGGAGGTGGAATAGAAATAGCAGGAGGAATACTCAATTTAAACAATGTTGCATTAAATTCTAACAATGCCGGAGTTGCTCCAGCAGTGGCTTCGCCAGGTTCAGGTGGTGGGTTACACATTACAGGATCTGCGGATGCAAATATTACTGGTGGCACAACCAATAGTAATGTTGCCGCCAACGAAGGTGGTGGTTTATGGAATGGAACAGGATTAATGACTATAATTGATCATAACATAAATACTAATGTTGCTTCTGGAAATGATACCGCAACACCTGGCGCAGCTGGTGGTGGCGGAATCTACAATGCAGGAGGTACCATCGATATTTCCGGAACAACAACGATAGCAAATAATATCGCTGATGGTGCTCAAAGTACAGGCGGTGGAATTTTAAATGCATCTGGTTCAGTTACCGTTGCTGGAGCTACAATAGCAGATAATCAGGCTAATCGAGCAGGTGGTGGAATAGAGATCAATGGATCGAGTACTTTGACTTTAACAAGCGTAACTTTGAATTCAAATGATGCTGGTGTAGTAACTGGTCCCGGAGCACCCGGAAATGGTGGTGGATTGCATGTTACTGGACCTGGTACTGTTGATGTCGTTGGTAGCACCATTAACTCTAATATTGCAGCCTCTGAAGGAGGAGGTCTGTGGAATGGTTCTGGTACAATGACTGTTGATTCTTCTACCTTTGCAGGAAATGATGCTCAGGGTGAAAACGCAGATAATGGCGGTGGAGCACTGTTCAACAATGGAGGAACACTTATTGTGCTTAATGGAACCAACATTAATGGAAATACAGCAAGTGGAACATCTGGTTCTGGTGGAGGAGTTTTAAATGTTGATGGAGGAACTCTAGAGATAACTGATTCTACTTTAACACTAAATTCGGCTAATAGAGCCGGAGGAGGAATAGAAGATAATTCTTCTAACGGTGTTGGCACATTAACCCTTACAAATATCACACTTAATGAAAATTCGGTAGGTCCTAGTCCAGGAAATGGCGGAGGTTTACATATTACTGGTCCTGGAAATGCAACGATTGTAGGATCTACAATAAACTTAAATACTGCTGCTTTAGAAGGTGGAGGTTTATGGAATGGGTCAGGTGCGATGACAGTTGATGCATCCACTATAAATAATAATACAGCGAGTGGTGATGCCGCTAATGAAGGTGGTGGTGGTATTTTTAATGCAGGTGGAACACTAACCATTTTAAATAATTCTATAATTGATAACAATGTAGCTGACGGAGCTGCAGGTTCCGGAGGTGGAATCCTTAACGATTTAGGTGTTCTTAGTGTAGTAAATTCAGAAATCACTAATAATTCTGCGGTAAGAGCAGGTGGTGGAATTGAAGATAATTCAGCGATGGGAAATACTTTGACATTAACAAATAATATTATTGTAAATAATTCAACTGGTGCATCACCAGGAAATGGTGGTGGTTTGCACATTACGGGACCAGGAGATTCTATTATTACTGGTGGAGCAGTAAGTGCCAACACTGCAGCTTCTGAAGGTGGCGGTTTATGGAACGGTACTGGAATTATGATAGTAGATAACGTCTTAATTGACGGTAACACGGCCTCAGGCGATTCTGCTGATAATGGTGGTGGTGGTATTTTTAATAATGGAGGTACTCTAAATGTAATCAATAATACATCAATTGTAAATAATATGGCAAATGGAACATCTGGTTCTGGTGGTGGCTTATTAAGTGTAGCAGGAGATGTCACAATAACTGATTCAGCTCTAAATACCAATTCTGCTAATAGAGCAGGTGGTGCGATTGAGATTGTTGATGGTAATTTAGATTTTTCAAATTCAGAAATGTCAAATAACGATGTTAATGGCACAGCTGGTACACCGAATCCTGGAAGCGGTGGCGCATTTCATGTGACAGGTAATTCCGGAGTCATAAATTTCATGGTAGCTATAGTATCAGGAAACCAAGCTGCAAATCAAGGTGGAGGTTTATGGAATCAAGATGGGACGACGATGAATGTCTCTATGTCACAAATTGATAATAATATGGCTAATGACGGTGGTGGTATTTACAATAATACGGGGTCTATTACCAATGTCATGACTTCAACAATTTCTACTAATACTGCAATGAACTCAGGTGGTGGATTAAGAAACAATGGTAGCAACTTTGAATTAAATGCGGTTACTATTGCCAATAATACAGCCAACGGTAACGGTGGAGGTATATATGGATTCAATAATGTTGAATTAAAAAACACTATTGTTGCACAGAATAGTGGAGCAAATGGTGATGATGTTTTTGGAACAATTACCTCAAACAATTATAACTTAATTGGTGTCGATGATGCTAATGTTTTCTCACCAATGGCCAGTGATATTGAAGACGCAGATCCACTTTTAGGACCACTTGAAGATAACGGAGGTTTGACTCTTACTCACACACTTCTGAATAATTCTCCTGCATACGATGCCGGAGATCCATCAGATACGTTTCCTGATCAAATAGATCAGAGTGTTTTCAGTTCGTCAAGAGATATTGGTGCTTTTGAAGCACAGATGTCATTATCCACAGATGTATTTGAAAGTGAAGTTTTATTTAAATTATATCCTAACCCGGCTAGAGATGTATTTACAATTAATGTTCAAAATACTTTTGAAGATCAGTTAGAAGTTGAAATTTATAATCTAATTGGGAAAAAGATAAAACAGTTTGATATAGAAAGTGGAGAAAACAATATAAATGTGAGTGATTTATCAAGAGGTGTCTATATGATAAAAGTTTTTTCTGATGGCAATAATACTTCTCAAAAATTAATTTTAAATTAATCAGTTCATTTATAAATTAAAAAAGACTGTCCGCAAGGACAGTCTTTTTGTTTTTACTTATATTATTGCCAAGAATTAGAAATATTTTGTTTACAACAGTCCTAGTTCCAGTTTTGCTTCTTCGCTCATGATATCCTGAGACCATGGCGGATCAAAGGTTAGTTCTACTTCCACATCTTTTACCATGTCTATAGACTTCACTTTTTCCTGGACTTCCTGAGGTAAGGATTCTGCCACCGGACAATTTGGAGAAGTTAAAGTCATGATGATGCGTACATTATAATCTTCATTAACAAATACATCATATATAAGTCCTAACTCATATATATCTACTGGTATTTCCGGATCGTAAATGGTTTTTATAACCCTTACAATTTTATCGCCTAACTTTTCTGTATCTATAGTTTCTTCGGCCATGATTTTAATTTTGTGTTTGTTTGTTTTCGTAAGCTAACGCATACATTTTAAGCTGTTTTATCATACTCACCAGACCATTGGCACGAGTAGGAGAGAGGTGCTCTTTCAAACCGATTTCATCAATAAAGTCTGTGTTTGCTTTAAGAATTTCCTGAGGTCTTTGGTTTGAAAATACACGAATCAGTATAGCGATGATACCCTTTGTAATGATGGCATCACTATCTGCAGTAAATATCACTTTGTCGTCCTGCATCCCTGCATGAACCCAAACTTTAGACTGACAACCTTTGATGATGTAGTCATCAGTTTTGTACTGTTCATCTATGAGCGGTAATGATTTACCCAGCTCTATCATATATTCGTAACGCTGCATCCAATCTTCAAACATAGAAAATTCATCAACTACCTCATTTTGAATATCCTTTATGTTGTTCATGATCCTTGTCTTTTAAGTTTTAAAATCATTTCATTATCTTCATTGAAAAATTGAAGAATATTGCCGTCATATTTGAAGCTTGTTAAGCTTCTGAGATTCCTGAAAAATGCTTCTTCATTTTGCATTGCACCTTCACAGTACATTTTCGTTGAAATTGCAAAACCAAATTCTATCTGTTGGTTTTCTATTTTGTAATCACAGGTAAAGGTATTACAATCAAATGTGCCTCCAATGCTTTGCTTTTCAGTATTTATATTTAACTTGTATGTTTCCTTTGCTTTAAAATTTTTGGCATTCAAAGTCACAACTTCATAAGTTCCGGAAGGAAATTCCTTCATATCTGCAGTATTCTTAGTTGAATTGCAGGAGAAAAGTACAAGTATCATTGCAGTTAAAATCATTTTCATAGCAACATGGTATTAGCCTTATGAAGTGCTTCGATCATGAGGTCTATTTCCGCCTTTGTATTATAAAAAGCAAAAGACGCTCTTATAGTTCCGGGTATTTTAAAGAAGTCCATAATTGGTTGTGCACAATGGTGGCCTGTTCTTAAGGCAATGCCCATTTTATCGGCAATTGTACCGACATCATATGGATGCAAGCCTTCAAAATTAAAAGAAATAACAGATGTTTTTTTATCTGTTGTGGTACCATAAATAATGATATTGTCAAATTCATTTAATCTTTCGGTGGCATATTCCAGCAATTCCTGCTCATAAGCCTGAATATTTTCAAAGCCTATAGCATTCATATAATCTAAAGCTTTACCAAAAGCAATGCCACCGCAGATGTTTGGTGTACCAGCTTCAAATTTATTAGGTAAGCCTGCGTAAGTAGTTTTTTCAAAACTGACCTGGTCTATCATTTCTCCACCACCTTGATAGGGTGGAAGTGCTTCCAGTAATTCCTGTTTTCCGTAGAGCATACCAATACCGGTAGGGCCACAAATCTTATGAGCAGAGCAGGTATAAAAATCGACATCCAAATCCTGAACATCCGGTTTGATGTGTGGTGTTGCCTGTGCGCCGTCAACCAGTACTTTTGCGCCAACTTCATGGGCCTTTTCTATAATCTCTTTAATGGGATTGATAGTGCCTAATGCATTAGACACATGATTGACCATAACCAACTTTGTGTTCTTATTGAGCATGACTTCAAACTGGCTCATATTTAAATCACCATTTTCTGTCATTGGCAGAACCTTCAGCTCAGCATTAGTTTTTTCACAAAGCATTTGCCAGGGAACAATATTAGAATGGTGTTCTAATCCGGAAACCAGAATTTCATCACCTTCAGAAAGAAATTTCTCGAAACCACTGGCCACTAGATTTATGCTGTGTGTTGTACCTGAGGTTAAAATAATTTCTTTGTAAGCTTTGGCGTTGAAATGTTTTTGAATAATTTTTCTTGCATTCTCATAAGCTTCAGTAGCTTCCTGTGATAATGCATGAACTCCACGATGTATGTTTGCGTTGTAGTTCTGGTAATAATCTACAATACAATCAATAACCTGCTGAGGCGTTTGCGAGGTTGCGGCATTATCAAAATATACCAAAGGCCTGCCGTGGACTTTCCGTTTTAAAATAGGAAAGTCTTCTCTTAATTTTTCTACATTTATTCTCTCTGCTGCTTCGGTTTTCATAAATATTATAGGTCAAATCCAAGTTCTACGCCGATTTTTAGAGCGATCTGCTTGGTGATTCTGTTTTTTATTTCAGGTATTTTTACGCTGTTTAAAACGTTATTAGCAAAAGCATACATCAACAAGGCTCTGGCTTCTTTCTTAGGGATACCTCTGGACTGCATGTAAAATAAAGCTTCTTCATCCAGCTGACCAATGGTACAACCGTGGCTGCACTTCACATCATCTGCGAAGATTTCAAGCTGAGGTTTAGAATTGATGGTTGCCTGATTGTCTATCAAAATGTTGTTATTACTTTGGTAGGCATCTGTTTTTTGAGCAATTTTATCAACTAATACTTTTCCATTGAAAACCCCTGTGGATTTTTCAGCGAAAATACCTTTGTAATCCTGATGGCTTTCGCAATTCGGTTTTCTGTGGTGGACAAGTGTGTTGTGATCTACATGTTGCTTACCTTCAATGATGGTTACACCTTTTAAAGTTGAATTTATGCCGGTGCCGTTTTGATAATAATTTAAATTGTTTCTGGTTAATTTTCCACCAAATGAAAATGTGTGCACTGAGGCATTTGAATCTCTGTCCTGACTTATGTATGTATTATCTATTAATGAAGAAGTTACCTTATCATTTTGAATTTTATAATAGTCTAAATCTGCGTTTTTGCCAACATAAATTTCTGTTACGGAGTTAGTAAGCACAGCGTTTTCTGTGAGACTTTGGTGTCTTTCTATGATTTGAACCTGTGCATTGTCTTCAACTATAATCAGGTTACGAGGCTGGATCATTAACGCATGCTCATTGCCTGTAGAAAAATTCAATATTTGAATTGGTTTTTCTGCAGCAACCCCTTTTGGTATTTTAATATACGCACCCTCATAAGAAAAAGCTGTATTTAAAGCTGTCAAACTTTCTTTTGGTGCAACCTTATTAAAATATTTTTTGATTATAGATTTATACTTTGGCTTGTTTAGAGCAGAAGACATCAGGCAGGCATCCAATTTATCATGTGTGGTTTGAGATAAGTGGGATGCAAAAATACCATCTATAAATACGATCTGATACGTGTCAATATCATGTATGCAATATTTTTTGATATCGCGATATTCTATAGTATCTTCTTTCTTAGGAAAAATACTGTAATCCTCTTTTAAAATTGAATTGAGCGAGGTATACTTCCAGGCTTCTAATTTTTTTGTCGGGAACCCTGATTGCTCAAAAAATTTTATAGCATCATTTCTGATATCGTGAATGCTGTTTTCGAGATCTATGGTCTCCTCAAAAGCCATATATGAGGATAATAATTTTTCTTTTAGTTCCATATTTTTTGTTTATGGTTTCTAGTTTTTAGTTTCTTGTTTCTTGTTTCAAGTTTTAGTTTCTTACCTGTTGAATTTAAAACTCCTTAAATTTCGAACCTTTATAATGTTTTTTATTTAAATAAGAAATCAGGTTTGCTATTTTAGCGCTCAAATTTTCATAATCCTCAACCAATTGATTAAGTTTTATTTCTGAGATATAATTACAATCAAATAACCTATGTACTTGAGATCTGGTTTCACCAGCTGAACCTTTAGCTATGGATAAAAACTGTCTAAATTCCATATTTCCGTCACTTTCAAATCCCTCAGCTATATTATCCATTACGGAACCTGCAGATGCTTTAATTTGATCTCTAAATCTAAAATCGTTGTTTAAATCGGTTTCTTGTGCAATCAAATTTATTATTTTAAATAATCTACGTGCTTCTTTCCAAATCTCTAAATCTTCAAAACGTTTTACTGTCGCCATTTCTTTCTCAAATGATAAACATTAGAAACTTGAAACCAGAAACCTTAAACTTTCTAAACCGCCATTTCCTCCTTCAACCAATCATAACCTCTTTCTTCGAGTTCTTTAGCTAGTTCTTTATCGCCGGACTTGATGATCTTTCCATCTACTAAAACGTGAACCACATCCGGAACAATGTAGTCCAGCAATCTTTGGTAATGCGTAATTACAAGAGTGGCATTGTCTTTAGTTCTTAACTTGTTAACCCCGTCGGCAACAACTCTTAATGCGTCTATATCTAATCCAGAATCTGTTTCGTCCAATATGGCTAATTTTGGTTCTAACATGGCCATTTGAAAGATCTCATTTCTTTTTTTCTCTCCACCGGAAAAACCTTCGTTTAACGAACGTGATAAAAACTTTCTGTCCATGCTTAACATGGCCGATTTTTCACGGATCTTTTTAAGCATTTCATTTGCCGGCATATCTTTAAAGCCCTGTGCTTTTCTGATTTGGTTTATGGCTGTTTTTATAAAATTGGTTACCGTTACACCAGGTATTTCAATAGGGTATTGAAAAGACAGGAAGATACCTTTATGTGCCCTTTCATCAGCAGATAAGTCTGAAATATTAGATTTTTCAAAAAGTATTTCGCCATCAGTAACATCGTATTCTTCATTTCCGGCAATTACAGATGCCAACGTGCTCTTTCCGGAACCATTTGGTCCCATAATAGCGTGGACCTCACCCGGATTTATTTCCAGATTTAATCCATTCAATATTTTATTTCCTTCTACTTCAGCGTGTAAATTATTTACTTTTAGCATGATTATTCTGATTTATTTGAACTGTATTTCAAGACTTTAGTCTCTTCTTTTAATTTCGGTTTATATACGTTGTCTATAGATTTTATAGTAACTATCTCTTCCCAGCCTTCTGTCTCTGTATTTGGTTTAATTTCAGCCTGGATGGTTACGTTGATAACATCATAGTCATCTGTTTTTAAAGCATTTGATTTTTCAATAGCTTCCAGTGCCAAATCATCCATAGTAACGCCATAAAGTTTATTTCGTACTTTCAGCACTGCTGCTGTATCGACGTGAATGAATTCACCGTCTAAAGTTGAAAATTCACTTTTTAAGGTTTTAGTCTCTTCAACAGAGGCTTTTTTTTCTTCATTAGCCTTGTCAGATTTGCAGCTTATCGCCGAAACCGAAAAAACTGATAATAAAAAAAGATATACTATACTTTTCATTTTTATTAATTTGGTTTATCCTACGGAACCCTCAAGTGAAATTTCAAGTAATTTTTGGGCTTCTACGGCAAACTCCATTGGCAGTTTGTTAAGCACTTCTTTGCTAAATCCATTTACAATCAGGGCGATAGCTTTTTCTGTGTCAATACCACGTTGGTTGCAGTAAAAAATTTGGTCTTCACCAATTTTACTTGTTGTTGCTTCGTGTTCTATCTGAGCGTTTTTATTTGATACTTCTATATATGGGAATGTATGTGCGCCACATTTATTACCCATCAGCAATGAATCACACTGGGAAAAGTTTCTGGCATTTTTAGCTCTAGGGCTTACTTTCACTAAACCTCGGTAGGAGTTTTGAGAACGACCTGCTGATATCCCTTTAGAAATAATGGTGGATCTGGTATTGTTCCCAAGATGTATCATTTTGGTACCAGTGTCGGCTTGCTGAAAGTTGTTTGTCAATGCAATTGAGTAAAATTCACCAATAGAATTATCCCCTTTTAAAATACAACTTGGATATTTCCAGGTCACAGCAGAACCGGTTTCGACCTGAGTCCAGCTGATTTTGGCATTTTTCTCACAAAGACCACGTTTAGTCACAAAGTTGAAAACACCACCTTTGCCTTCTTTATCACCGGGGAACCAGTTTTGAACGGTACTGTATTTAATTTCTGCATTGTCTAAAGCCACCAATTCTACCACAGCTGCGTGCAGTTGATTTTCGTCACGCATTGGTGCCGTACAACCTTCTAGATAGCTTACATAACTAGAGTCTTCAGCAATAACCAGCGTTCTTTCAAACTGTCCTGTTCCCGCCTGATTTATCCTGAAATACGTTGACAATTCCATCGGGCATCTTACCCCTTTAGGGATATAACAGAACGATCCGTCTGTAAATACAGCCGAGTTCAGAGCCGCAAAGAAGTTATCTTTTGGCGGTACAACACTACCTATGTATTTTTTGACCAATTCCGGGTGTTCCTGAATGGCCTCTGAAATAGAGCAGAAGATAATGCCTTTTTCTGCCAGTGTTTTTTTGAATGTTGTCGCTACAGAAACGGAATCCATCACCACATCTACGGCTACACCGGCCAATTTTTTTTGTTCATCCAGTGAAATGCCTAATTTCTTGAAGGTATCCAGCAATTCAGGATCAACTTCATCCAGACTATCGTACTTTGGTTTACTGCTTGGAGCCGAATAGTAGGATATATTTTGATAATCAGGTTTTTCATAACCAATATTTGCCCAATCAGGCTCAGTCATAGTTTTCCAGTGTTTATAGGCTTCCAGTCTCCAGGCTGTCATCCAGTCCGGTTCATTTTTCTTCTTTGAAATAGCTATGACGATTTCTTCATCGAGACCCGGAGGTAATGTATCGGATTCAATATCTGTATAGAATCCGTATTCATATTCTTTATTCTTGAGGTCTTTTTCTAATTCGTGTTCGGTATACGGCATTTTATTAGTCTTTAGTTGTTAGTAATTAGCTTATAGTCTTTGGCTTTAGTTACTGTAGTCTGGTGGCTACAGGCTAAAGACTAAAACTTTCTCCGCATCCACAAGTGCGTTGTGCATTGGGATTTTGGAAAATAAATCCTTTGCCATTCAATCCTCCGGAATATTCCAGAGTAGTTCCGGCAAGGTAAAGAAAGCTGCTTTTGTTTACAGCGATCTTAATGTCATTGTCTTCAAAGATTTTATCGTTATCCTGTTGTTCTTTATCAAATTTCAGATCATAAGATAAACCAGAACAACCACCACTCTTCACACCAACTCTCACGTAGTGTGCATGGGCATCAAAACCTTCTTCGCTCATTAGCGAAATAAGCTTCTGTTTGGCATGTTCACTTACTTTTATCATTTAAGGTTTATTTAGATTTATTACAGATTGCAAATATAAGATTTTGTAAACGAAATACTTTTTGTATTAACATTTTCCTAAAAACAAAAAAAGCTGCGAATTAACGCAGCTTTTTGAGAACTATTTATGTTTGACTAATAAAGAACTCTTAGTTGTTTATCCAGGGAAAATCAGATTCCTGAGTTGTTGAAGAGGAGTAAGTTGCAGCTTCATTTGCAGCAGCACCATCTATCACTAATTCTGCAGGAGTAGAAGTACCGGAAAATTCAAATTGAATGTCATAACCTGATAAAGTTAATCCATTAATAGTAGCTGTAGAAGCCGCTTTCATTTGAATAGCTAAACCACCCTGAGAAGAAACAGCTGTGAAATTAGTTAAAGTAGGGTTACTAGCAGTACCATCAGCTTCAATTGAAGTTGAAAAACCAAGAATGTCCTGCTTAACGAAAGTGTTAGCCAAAGTACCATTCCAGCCTTCTGTCCAGTCTACTGAATCATCTTCTAAATTTTCAGCATAGTAGTTAGTTACATTTACTGTACCACCAAAGAATTCTATACCATCGTCAGAACCATCAATTACAGCAACGTTGCTTATGCTTGTTCCTGAACCTACAGCATATAATGATAAACCATTGAACTGAGAATCAGCATTGATTTGTGCTCCAGTGTTTTTTAAGATCAAGTAATCTATACTACCTGAAGATTCAGCATCATCTGTACCTCCGTAAACAAGACCACCAACTTCAGCAGTTACATTAACACCAGCAGTAGTCGTTGCATTACCACATACTAAAAGACCACCCCAAGGGTTACCGTCTACAGAACGCATCTCTACCGGGTTGGCCATAGTGCCCTGGATATCAATAGAACCGCCTTGTAGTACAGCTAAGTAATTTGCAGTACCTGAAGCAGATACGATCTCAGTACCTTCAGGAATAGTTAAAGTTGCTCCTGAATTTACTAATACTGGACCACTAATTGTATATAAAACACTGGCATCTAGAGTTAAATCTGATGTGATGTTAGAGGGTAATTGATCTGATTCAAGATCACCGGTTGCCCATGCAAAGTTACTTGAGTTGGTTGGAGAACTTTGGTAAACAGCATCATCAGCAGTATCTGCACCTGCACCATCAATCACCAATTCAGCTGGCGTAGAAGTACCTGCAAATTCAAATAAAAGGTCAAAACCTGTTGCCGTAAAGCCATTAATCGTAGCAGTTGAAGCCGCTTTCATTTGGATAGCTAAACCACCTGTTGAAGAAATCGCAGTTAAGTTGTTTATAGTTGGGTTACTTGCAGTACCGTCAGCTTCAACAGCTGTAGAGAAACCTTGAATCGTATTTACGATATAAGCAGTATCCATTGTTCCATTCCAGCCTTCTGTCCAGTCTATAGCATCGTCTTCCAGGTTTTGTGCGTAAAAGTTTGAAACATTTACAGTACCACCAAAAAACTCAATACCATCATCTGCACCGTCAATAACAGCAACATTAGAAATACTTGTTCCGGAACCTACAGCATATAATGATAAACCATTGAACTGAGAATCAGCATTAATTTGAGCTCCTGTGTTTTTTAAGATCAGGTAATCAATGCTACCTGAAGATTCAGCATCATCTGTACCTCCGTAAACAAGACCACCAACTTCTGCAGTTACATTTACACCAGCAGTTGTACTGGCATTACCACATACCAATAAGCCACCCCATGGGTTGCCGTCTACTGAACGCATTTCTACCGGGTTGTCTATAGTACCTTGAATTTCTATAGAACCGCCTTGTAAAACAGCTAAATAGTTTGCAGTACCAGAAGCAGATACGATCTGAGTACCAGCTGGTATGGTTAAAGTCACACCACTGTTTACAAGAACAGGACCACTGATTGAGTACTCAACAGATGGATCTAAAGTTGTATCAGCTGTGATGTTTCCAGGCAATTGGTTACCTTCAACTACAGAAGTAGCCCAGGCAAATGCCCCTGAATTTGTTGGTGAAGAGGAATAAACAGCATCGTCGTCTGTGTTTGCAGCTTCGCCGTCAATAACAAGGTCTGCAGGACCGGAAGTACCGGCAAATTCAAATAATAGATCAAAACCAGTAGCAGTAAATCCGTTGATTGTTGCACTGGATGCAGCTTTCATTTGGATAGCTAAGCCACCAGTTGAAGAAATAGCAGTAAAGTTCTCTATAGTTGGATTACTGTCAATTCCATCTGCTTCTATAGCTGTTGAGAAACCACTGATTGTATTTACCACATAAGTATCACTTAAAGTTCCATTCCAGCCTTCTGTCCAGTCTACAGCATCATCTTCATTATTTTCAAGATAGATATTGCTTGCATTAACTGTACCTCCAAAAAATTCAACACCATCATCAGCTCCGTTGATGATAGCGACATTAGATATTGATGTGCCGGAACCAACAGCATATAATGATAAACCGTTGTACTGAGACTCAGCGTTAATTTGCGCACCGGCATCTCTTATGATCAGGTATTCAATGCTACCAGAGCTGTCAGAAGCGTCAGTTCCACCATAAATAAGACCGCCTACTTCAGCAGTTACATTTTCTCCGGCACTTGTTGGTGCATTACCACATAATAGTAAACCACCCCATGATCCGGCGTTACCAGTTTGAGATCTCATTACTACAGGGTTTGATGGCGTACCTTGTATATCTATAGAACCACCTTGAAGTACAGCAAGGTAATTTCCTGTTCCAACTGCAGATACAATTTCTGTTCCGGCAGGAATAGTTAAAGTAACACCTTCTGCTACTGTTACATCTCCGGATAAGTTGTAAGTAATACTTGGGTCAAGCGTCAGGTCTTCAGTTATAATACCGGTAAAACCCTGGTCTGTTCCACCGCCACCTCCATTATCGTCGTCGTTGTTACACGAAACAATAATTAATGAAAGTAACGTCATTAAAAATAATTTAGTTTTCATTGTTGTTTTCATTTGTTTATAGTTTATTGTTTAAAATTTATAAGATATACTTAGACTAAAATTAATTCCTCTTCTATAGGATAATACAGTTTCTTCCTGTGTGGCTGTAGAATTGCCAAAATCGGATGCTACATTTTGGTAACGCTCAATATCAGGGTTCAACAAGTTTTTTCCTGTCAGCCCAACACTGAGATTGTCATTAATTTCTTTGTTTAAAATGAAGTCGAGTACGACAAAGCCTCTTTCTATAATTTCACCATTAAAATTGAAATCTTCCAAGTTTCTTCCCGGATTACTGGGATCCTCACCCTGAAAAATTGGTGAACCAAGTGCATATATACGGTCTGATGCATAATTCCCCGCTAATGTAAATTCATAAGGGTGTTTTTTGCCTGTATCGAAAGTCAAAGCCAGGTTGGTTGTCCAATCTGATGCACCTTCAAGTCCAATTTCGTCATTGCCACCATATTGAAAAGTTCTGGCTGCTGCATTTTCATTTATACCTTCTGAGTCATCTTTAAGGCTTTGTGTATGGTTAATATAAGAAATATTTCCTGAAAGTTTAAGATTTGGTAAAGAATCTCTCTTTTTTATAAGATACATTCTTCCTTCCAGCTCTACACCAAAAATGCGGGCATCACCGGTATTGTAGTAAGAAAAAACATCTCCACCGCCTGTACGTAAAGATCTGTTTATGGCGTCATTAATGCTTTTATAGTAGGTGGTGACTGATAGGATCTCGTCATCAGAAGGGAATAACTCGTATTTTAAATCGATGTTTGCATTAGTAGAACGTTCTACAAGTCTGTTACCAGCCTCAATCAGACCTTCCGGAGATACATATTCAAACGGCGCAATTTCTTTGAATTCAGGAAGGGTTTGGCTCAAACTACCAGCCAGTCGAAGCGCGGACTTATCATTAATATTGTATTTTAGATTGAATGACGGGTACAAATTATTGTAAGATAACTCAGTGTCACCTTCACGGCCTCCCGGCGCATTGTTGACATCATAATCCACAAAAATTTCATCACTCTGATATCTCAAGCCGACCTGAGCCGTGAATTTCCCGAAATTTCCAACAAAATCGGCAAAGGCTCCATAAGATGTTAATTCAGCATCGTATAAATCATCTGGTTGAATATTAACAAGTAACAGACCATTATCAATGTTTTCCTGAGTAAAGGCTGCACTAAGATTATCGATAGATTCGGGATTAAAGGAGCCGATCGGACCACCTTCTTCAAAACCAACAAAAGTTGATAAGAATTCTCTTTGCTTGTATCTACCATCACCACCAAAGCTGATTTTGTAAACATCGTTGTAATCCTCGTCTACTTTAAGGCTGATCTCATCTTTAATTCTACCATTGAATTCCTGGTCTAAGATTTGCTGAGAACTTTTTCTCTGTTGAAATCCTCCGGTGTTACCAAATTCTATTGGTCTTTCATCGTCAGGAACACCATCAACATTTCTGAAGTTGAGTTCATTTCTAATACGGTTAGGCTCATCAGCCGCCAGACGATTATAACCTACAGCCCATTCCAGTTTGTTTTTATCATTCAAATCATGATCACCAATAAGTTGAAGGGTGGTTAAAAATGTATTTTTAATGTTTTGGTCTCTTACAAACTGATTACCTGCAATTGAATTAGGTGTTAATTCATCAAAGAATATGGCCTCACCAGCTCTACCACCTTCATAAACTTCCTGAAGGACTTTATTGATGGCAAATGCATTGAACTTAATACGGTTTTTGCTGTTTATTCTGTACTGGCCAACAAGAAGCCCATTAGTGTTTACCGTTCTTCTCCAGTATATATTATCACCATCAGGGACGAAATCCCTGGCGCCATCTGTAACATCTATTAGACTTTGGGTAAGTCCTCTGTCAAAAAATCTGAACAAGCCTTCTCTGTATTCGTGGTCTACAGATTGTCCTCCTGAAAATGATACTCTAAACTTTCCTTCTTCATCCAGATAACCTCCAGCGTTAAAACCAAAAGAATAATTTACCGGGTTGTCGATATTTATGGTATTCCAGCTTTGTTCTGTTAAAGCATTTTCTAAGTTGCTGTTTTGATAAGGTCTGGAAAATATTCCAAAACTCAAATCATCATTTAGAGCCGTGGTGACAAAATTTTCACTAACAAACATGGCGTTTGTGTTTAAACCACCAGACAGGCTTAAGCCTAACTCTTTGCGTGAGGTTACATTTTTAGAAGTAATATCAACGTTACCCGAAGCTTGATCTGTAGAATTATAAGGTGAAAATGTTTTGCTTATAGAAACATTACTTATAAATCTTGTTGGAAATAATTCCAGATTTATGTTCTTTTTGTCGATATTATCAGATGGTACCGGAAGCCCGTTGAGCGTTGTGGTAAGATACCTGTCTCCTAAACCTCTTACGTATATTTGTCCTGATCCTTCAGACTTTGAAACACCTGCTATTTTTGTAGTTGCTGCTGATGCATCAGAAACACCTAGTTTCTCTAACTGCTCCGCACCAATACTTTCTTTTACATTAATGGCACTTTTTTGCTCCAGTAAAAGTGCAACCTCAGAATCTCTTCTTGCTACCGTTGTAATGGTTACTTCATCAAGCGCAGCTGCTGTAGCTCCCATGGCAGTATTTACCTCAGTTACTTTACCGGCTTCTACTTTTACATTTGGAATAGTGATGGTCTCATAACCAACATAAGAAAATTCTACGGTATATGTTCCTGGTTGCAGGTTACCTATATTGTAAAGACCGTCCATATCTGTGGTCGTTCCTTTTTCCATACCAACTAATATGACGTTAGCAAAAGCAAGAGGTTCGTTGTTAAATTCTTTATCAGTAATTTTTCCAACGATGTTTCCTGTTTCTTCCTGAGCATTTAAACTGCTGATAACTAAGGAGCTAAACAATAAAATAAAAAAGTATTTCATCAAAAATTAATTTTGTTGCAAATAAATACAAACTCAGATGATGAAACTTTAAAATGATATTAAGTAAGTAATTTGTCATATTATTATCTCTTTACATTAACTTTTAAATTGAAAAACATAAAATACTGATATACAGATATATATTTATGATCAGAGAATATTTCATTTTACATACAATTAACGTTAATTAAAAATGCTGATAACATTTTCGCTCAATTTCTAATTTATTAATAAGAGTAGTTTAACTTACATCAGTTTTAAATTAATAAATTTGTAATGCATAAATTCCAATCATGAAAAAAAAGGATATTACCATTTTATTGGTTGATGACGAACCGGATATCTTAGAAATATTAAGTTATAACCTTACCAACGAAGGTTATCATGTAGAAACAGCAAATAACGGCTCCAAGGCTGTAAAAATTGCCAAAAAAATTAAGCCTCAGCTTATCATTTTAGACGTGATGATGCCCGAAATGGATGGTATTGAAGCTTGCGAGCAACTCAGGAAAGTAAAAACTTTAGATGATACTGTAATTACCTTTCTTACAGCCCGTGGAGAGGATTATTCTCAGGTTGCAGGTTTTGAAGCCGGTGCGGACGATTACATCACAAAGCCTATTAAGCCCAAAGTATTAGTTAGTAAAGTAAAAGCCCTGTTAAGGCGCTTTAAGTCTGACAAACAGGAGAAACAAATTTACAAGGTTGGTAATATAATTATCAACAAAGATGAATACAAGGTCGTTAAAGACAAGAAAGAAATGCCTTTGCCGCGTAAAGAATTTGAATTACTGTCTTTGTTAACTTCCGAGCCCGGTAAGGTTTTTAAACGCGAAGATATATTAGATCGTGTTTGGGGAAATGAAGTTGTAGTCGGTGGAAGAACCATAGATGTTCATATTAGAAAACTGCGTGAGAAACTAGGGGATGAGTCTTTTAAAACCATTAAAGGTGTTGGCTACAAATTTGTAGTTTAAAAACAAAAGCATCAAGAAGGGCTTATTTAGAAAACATAATTTATTATCTTACATTCCTTCAAATTATAATTTAATTATCAATCTGATTTTTAAATAGTTGAAGAGAATCATATGAATAATAAGAAATTTAAAAGGTCCTTTAGGTTTGCGTTTTTTTCTTCGCTTTACATCACCATTTCCCTATCTTTTATTCTCCTGTTAGTTGAATACTTTTTCTTTTCTATTTTATGGGAAAGCCTGCTTCTTTTTGCATTGCTTACCTACGCTTTTTCTTTTTTGGTTATACAGCTCAGGATAGAGCATTTTATATATAAGCGGGTAAAAGCTGTCTATGACTCTGTAACACTTTTGGACTCTTCGTCACTTCAGCAACAGCGTGTAACAACAGATATGGCGACCTTGACCAAAGAGGTTGAAAAATTTGCTCAGGACAAAAAAATCGAAATTGAAAGTCTTAAAGGCAGAGAAAACTACAGAAAGGAATTTATGGGTAATGTTTCTCATGAATTAAAAACTCCCTTATTTACCGTTCAGGGCTATATACTTACACTTTTAGATGGTGCTATAAAAGACAAAAAAGTTAGAAAAAAATACCTTAAACGTGCCAGCAAAGGCGTAGACCGTCTGATTTATATTGTGAATGATCTTGATATGATTACAAAATTGGAAGCCGGAGACCTTCATCTTTATGAAGAAGATTTCAATATTGTAGAAGTCGTAAACAATGTTTTTGAGCTTTTGGAAATGAAGGCTCAGAAAAAAGAAATAACATTAAGCTTTGATAAGGTGTATCAGCCACTTCGGGTTTATGCCGATCAGGAAAGAATTCAGCAGGTTTTAACTAATCTCGTTGTAAATTCCATTAAATACGGTAAGAAAGGCGGAACAACCGAAGTTAGTATTGAAGACTTGCCTCAAAATAAAATACTGGTTAGGGTTACAGATAATGGAGAAGGCATTGCAAAAGAACATATTTCGAGGCTCTTTGAGCGTTTCTACAGAATAGACAAAAGTGGTTCCAGGAGTGAAGGTGGTTCAGGACTAGGTTTATCTATAGTAAAGCATATTATTGAGGCACACGACGAAAAGATTTACGTAGAAAGTGATTTTGGTGTAGGAAGCGAGTTCTCATTTTCGCTCAAAAAGTCTAAAAGCCTGCCTGAAGTCGGGGTAGCCCTTGACAAAGAGGCTGTTTAATCCTTTATATAATTTTGGATCATTTATGATGTTGAGGTTAAATTTTTCCTGCTGGCAATAAGGGGCAACAGCATGTTTTTTCATGCTTTTTGCCAAATATTGCTGTTCAGGTTGACCGGGCGTTGGAATTAAAACAGCCTGCCTGTTTAGTTTTCCTAAATCCATTAATGTGGAATAACCAGACCTGCATATGATAACTTTACTCTGTTGAATTATTTTTTCTAATTCTTCAGATTGTAAAAAATTAAAAACTTTTATGCCGTTTTTTTCATAACTTTTTGGCTCGTCTTCTACAATACCCTGAACCAGTGCAACTTTTCCACTATAATTTTGAAATTCACTCAGCATAATGTCTTCTAATTTTGACCTTTGGGGCTCGAGACCGGAGATCAAAATTAAAACATCATATATTACTGGATATTCCTTTACCTCGAACCTGCTCAGGTAACCTATATAGTGAAGATTGAGACTTGTTTTTTTCAGATGTCCTAATTGTCCGGACAGGTTAGGCCTTTCTTTTCTGTCCGGAACCCAGCATTGATCGTATTTTGAAATGAAAAATTTATGAAATAAGGTAGAAAACCAGGTAAAGCTTCCGGAATACACCTTTAGCTGATGTGTGATGACGGCACATGGTATATTTTTATGGTATAAACCAAGTCTGTTGTCGGAAATGATCCCTGCAAGATTTTCTTCAATTGCAATTTTTTTTATTTGTTGCCTTTCATTTTTGTATGATTTATAAAATTTAAACAACTGAAGAAAAAGCTTAAAAAGAAACCATGACCCTCTTTTTGAATACGAGATCTTAAGTTCAGATAACTTATAAGATTTTAATCCTGGAAACTCTTTTTCTAATAAAGATAAGGCTTTGCCGTCTGAAGCCAGTATGGGCTCAAAACCCTCTTCCATTAAAGCTTTTATGATAGGGATACAACGTGTGGCATGGCCTAAGCCCCAATTAAGAGGTGCAACTAAAATTCTTCCCTTAGACATTTATTTTTAAAAGTTTAAAATTTAATTAAATTTACATCATAAATCATAAACACTTGGGAAGTAAAAATAAACTAAAAAGATTTAAGGATAACGAAAAGTTTAAAAACGTCATACAGCCTCAGCGTGAAGAAGTTGTTGATGATCATTTTCATCTAAAAGGGCGATGGCAAGAGCAATATTTTAAAAATGATAATCCTATTGTTGTAGAATTAGGTTGTGGAAAAGGCGAATATACCGTTGGGCTTGCCCGGCGTTATCCGGATAAAAATTTTGTTGGTATAGATATCAAGGGAGCCAGATTTTGGAGGGGTGCAAAAACTGCAATTGAAGAAAAATTGAACAATGTTGCTTTTGTACGCACACAGATAGAGCTTATAGATTTCATCTTTGCCCGGAATGAAGTCGATGAAGTCTGGATCACTTTTCCTGATCCTCAAATTAAATATAAGCGTACCAAACACCGCATGACCAATCCGGAATTTTTGGATAAATATAAAAGTATCCTCAAACCGCAGGGTCTGATTCATCTTAAAACAGACAGCGAATTTATGCATGGCTACACCCTTGGGTTATTGCAGGGTTTGGGTCATGAAATTTTGTACAGCCATCACGACATTTACGTTAATCATGAAGCGCCTAGAGAAGTGGTTGAAATTCAAACTTTTTATGAAAAACAGTATCTTGAAAAAGGAAAACCCATAACTTATCTTAAATTTAAACTCAAAACAAGTTAAATTTTGCACGAAGCCAACCTGTTTATGATTACTTTTTCTGCAGCACTCTTAGGTGTCGTACCACCGGGATTGGTAAATATGTCCGTAGCAAAAACCTGTGTTAATCTTGGGAAAAAGGCAGGTATAGTAAAGGCCATGGGTGCCGCAACTGTGGTTTTTTTTCAAGCCCTTCTGGCCATATTTATAGCAAAGGAGATTATCAAAAACCCTAATTATAAGCACAATCTTTTATTAGTGGGAATTTTTGTGTTATCTGCTATGATGCTGTATTTTTTTATTGCAGCACTAACCAAAAACACCAATACCATGAGCTCACCCCAATACAAAAGCTCCAGTCAGTTTTTAAAAGGGGTTTTAATATCTGCCATAAATATTTTTCCAATACCTTATTTTGTTGTCATTTCTACATTATTCACACCACAGAATCACATTGATTTTAGCATAGGTACCAAACTTATTTTTTCACTATCAGCAGCCCTGGGAAGTATGATTACATTTTTATTGTACGTTTATTTCTTCGATAAGATCATCAAGAAAAATGAATTGTTTAAACAGTACTCCAACTTTTTTATGGCAGCTTTAATGTTATGTTTGTTGTTAATTACTATCTACAGAGTTTATGGCTAAAGATTCATCAGATTTTTTTGAAAAAGTTTACGCTGTTGTTAGACAAGTCCCATATGGTAAAGTAACCACTTATGGCGCAATTGCCAAAGCCTTAGGTGCTGCTAAAAGTGCCAGAACGGTAGGTTACGCGATGAACGCCTCACATGTTTACGATGATGTTCCGGCACATCGCGTGGTAAACAGAAATGGCGTATTAACCGGCAAACACCATTTTCCGGGAACAGAAGTCATGCAGCAGATGCTTGAAGCTGAAGATGTAAAAGTTAAAGATGATCAGATCATAGATTTTGAAAAACACCTATGGATACCTGAAGTACAGGTTTGATTACCATCTGTAATATTGCTCTGTCTCTACATGAAAGCTATCGGTTGCCTTCGAATAGAATATATATCTGATAGAAGATGTCGTAAAAGCCAGAGACTGGTGTTTCAAGCCTTTTCTGTCTTTGAACTTATCGATGTATAGATCCTTGTCAATATCTTTAAATTTTGCTTCTTCAAGTTCACCTGAAATTTCAAAGTCCGGTTTTAATACAAACTGTATCGAGGTCTCTTCTTTAAAAATGTCTTCAAAGCTTAATGCTGCATTGTAAGTGTCTGCATTTGGACCTCCAAAAGAATTCATACTGTTCATCTGTTGCTGTATCATCTGCTGTTGCATCATTTGCATATGCTGCTGCATCATCCAATGGTGAAACCACCAGTCATGGTGATAATTGTAGTTGTTCTTATCTACATAATCCAGGGTCACCAGAAGATTGTTGTTTTTTGTTGGATTTACGGTTCCGGTAACTTTGTTCCTGTTTCTTTTGCTTTGCTTGATGAAATCTTCAACACCTGAGGCGCTGACAAGATCATTTACATTTTCAGTCATGCTTTTTCGATCTAAAAGCGTTGCAGTATCGCGATCATAAGTCTGCATCTTCAGATCTTCCTTGTTGTTTATGAATAGGTAAAACCTGTCATCAAATACATACGAATTTATGTCTTTAACTTTATCAAATCCTTCTATTTCTGTGGTCTTAACTATCGGTTCTGTATAGGTGTTCGGATCAATTTCAATCGAAATATATTCTTCTTCAGCCGTATAATCCAGGACAAGCTTTTCGTTAATGATGTATAATTTAGACCTTTTAATGGAGCCGTTTTGTACAAACTCATGTTGATTGACGATCTCAGGTTTTTGAGAAAATATCTTGTCAAAAGCCTGTTTATGCATTTCTTCAAAGTCGTATACAACCTCTTTAGAATCATTTCCGTTTTTTATGGTTCTCAGGGTAATTTTTCTGGAATCTCCTTTCCGAAGCACCAGAATTGATCTATCAGGTTGTCTTACTTTTAAATACACATCCTTAAAATCTGAATCGCTGCTTTTTACAGAAAGTGTACGGGTATTCAGGTCGATGGTTTTGAGCTGCTCATCTTTCACCTTTGCCAGTATCGTCAGCATATGGGTGTTTTCGGTGTAGTGAAATGAGGCAATATTTGGTTTATCTTCAAAGTAGACATCATCAAAAGCAGTGATCTTGTCATCTTTATCAATAAAGAAAGGCTTTAAGCCAAATTTATCTGAGTCTTTGTCTTTATAGATCAGCAGGTGTACGGATGAATTCTGATTGATATCACCGGAAAATATTCCGGCATATTTTTGATGATCTTCCAGTTGAAATTTTATTTTGTCATTGGCCTTTAATGCACTAAAATTTAAAAGCAGTGCCAGGACGAACAGGATTTGTTTGGATGCCATAGTGGTGTTTTTTTGCAAACTTAAACATAATTATTCCTGATTTGGGTCAGGACTATACGAAATCTTGATCCAAAAAATTTGCAAACCATTAACAAAAAATAATGCGTTTAAAAAAATTCAGGATCTATTGCGCTAATAATCATCGATTTCAGATTTTTAGTTTAAATATTTAGGATAAGCTGTTAAAATTCCGATAAATATATATTTCTGAAAACCAAATAGATAAGTTTTATTTAAGTTTGTTTCAAAACAATAAACTATGAAATCTCAAAGAAACATTTTTTTAAACGCAATCTTATGCCTGATGCTTGTTGCATTTACAGCGTGTAAAAACGACAAAGCACAGGAAGAAACTGAAACCGAAACTACAGAAATGGAATCTTCTCAGGAAGAGATGACTGCTGAAGAGCCGGAAGAAACTCAGGCCACTATAGCAGCGCTTGCTATGGACACTGAAAGTCTTTCAACTTTAGTAACAGCTTTGAAGGCAGGCGAATTGGCAGGAATGTTCGACGAGCCTGGAAACTACACAGTATTTGCCCCAACTAACGATGCATTTGCTGCATTACCGGAAGGCACTGTAGAAAGCTTACTTAAGCCGGAAAACAAAGAAACATTACAGGGTATCCTAAAATATCACGTCGTGGCAAGTGAAGTTATGGCCGCAGACCTGGTTGACCAAATCAAAGCCAATGACAATGCTTATACATTCAGCACCGTTGCCGGATCAGAGTTAACGGCTATGGTGGTAGATGGAAAAGTCATGTTAAAAGATGGCGCCGGAAATACGGCAGAAGTTGTGAAAACAGATATCGACGCATCTAATGGTGTTGTACATGTTATCAACGCTGTAGTAATGGCCGAATAATATCAAATATTGCTAGTAAATCAGAAGCCGTCTCAAAATTGATTTGAGGCGGTTTTTTTTATGGTAGTGGGTTTAGCTCCGATAGCGAAATTTTGCAAGGAGCATCCTGAGACTGATTTTTAAAAAAATCATCATACAATAAAATGCTACTAGTTAAGGCTATAGGAGAATTTTTGCTTTTTTCAAAAATAGGAGAGTAGTGTTTTAAGTAGCACCTATAAAAATGATAAATTATTAGTTCTAATAGCTTTATCAATTTTAAAACTAAACTACATTAAATGGCCTCACTTCTCAAACCTTAATCTTGGCAAAACAATCTTATATTCTTTAGCCTCGTCTTTGTCATACCAGAATACAATATACTCTACGCGCGCGTCTGTCAGTTTATATCCTCTTTCAAGCATTGGCTTATACTTGTCATTTATGAAGTTCTGCGAAAACAACAGTAAATTACCCTGATTTGATTTTTTTAGGCCTGGAACAGTGTTATCATCAAATACCATTTGGTCTTGTTCCAGTTTTTCTCTCGGTTATGAAATAATTTTAGGTAGTAGTTAAAAAGGCCAAACACAACCTTTTTTATCTCATTACAAAACCTCAGACATAGTTTACGGCTTTTTAATTATTGTAATTTGAAAAAGTGTATTAATCTTCTTTATTAATAGTTGTATTTCGTTAAAAACTATTTCCTGAAAATAGTATCCAAGTGATATTCTAAAAATTCCTTTTTAGCAAAATATTTTGTTGGCTCAGCTAGTTTTGTTTTTTCTAAACAAGCAAAATATTTTTGGTAGTAATCTTTGGTATTTTGAACTTTTAGTTCCTTTGAAAGAATAATCTCATAGTTAGATTTTATACCCATAAATCCTTTATCAAAAGCTTTGTCGTACAAAGAAGATAAACAAATGCCATTTTCAGGATTTAACCTTTCTTTTTCATTATCTGACCAAGGAATAATATGACTAGCTACTAAAAATTCAGGAATATCAATTCCTGTTATTGCACATTTATTTGAATAGTTGGTTAACACAATTTGACGAAAGAAAGATTGATTGACTCTGGTTTTTACCTCTCTTAATTTTGTTTCTCCTTTTAAAGATTTAGTGTTGATTAAAAGAGCACCAAATTTTGAATCTATTGTTGTGCTTTCTCTTTCTGCTAAAATTTGTTCACTTAAAAAAACCAATTCTTCCTGATTGGCAAAAAACTCATCCCAAATAGGTTGTACAACCGAAGCTCCACCTTTCATTCCTTTGATACCCCTTGCTTTTAAAACAGGATCAACACTTGCAAAATTCACCAATCTTAAGGCAATAGAACTAGGCGTTCTTCCAATCAAACTAGCCAAATGTTTAACATCTGGATTAGAAGTATGCATCTTTCCAAATGGAATCTTTAAATACAGATTAAAGGCTAGAATGAGCTCTTCACGTGTCCAAAGGTTTCTTTTAGGCATATGATATTTCTTTAAAATATCCAAATTGATCATCAACTAAAACTCGTCTATCCAAACCTAAATTCATTTCTTCACAAGCTGTTTCTGCGACTAATGAACAGGAAAAACAAGCAGCAAGGTTTAAATCATAAATTCCTTGCCCTTCAGATTCCCAACATAAAGGATCTGATGAACAATCGATTGACCTTTCTATACCTTTTTTAATTATCTCGATTATTTTATCGGGTTCTCCTTGAGAAACCAAACCGCCCATACTGCCTTCGGAACCCTCTGCAGTATAAATAAGGACACCAGACATTAGCTTTTCTTCGTTGGATGAGATGTAAAGTCTTTCTTTTAAACTGGCTGTTGGATAACCACAAGAAAACTCCAATTCTTTCATCATCATATGTGAGAAGGAGTGAATTAAAAAGTGTTTTATTCCATTGTTTTTTATTCTCTGCATAAAACTAGCTCCTTGTTGGCTATGGTTAATTTCACGAGTTAAATAATCATGGAATCTGCTTTCGAGATTTGGATTATTATTTAACCACTCTGTTATTTTTCCATCATTAAATTGAAAAAATAGACCTTCGCCATATGTTTCATTAGCAGGAAGTACATACAGTTCATTTTCATTAATTGAAAAAATATTTTGACCAGCAGATGATTCTTGTACAATACGATTTCCATTATCGTCAATTGTCACAATTCGTTCTTTAGGTTTTTTCCTTGTGAAGTCAAATTGAATATTTGTGACCTTCAGCTCTTCTACTTGTTGGATTTTAGTAAAATATTGCAATAGTTCTTCACTTAATCTGACATCTTTAAAACTTAAACCTTTGTTTGCTTCAGTGCCCTCGTAAAATTTATTTTTGGAAAAGCATTTGTATTCTTGGAATCTATAATGCTCATGAAAATCATCATCATTTTCTTCTTGTTGCGTATGTAAAAACTCATTTTTGAGAATTTGCGTGAAAGAATCATAGTTATTAGGCGTTAGACCTTCTTCATCGTAAATGAAAGCTTCCAAGTCAAAATTATCCCAATATTCTCCTTTAGACCTTTTAGCTCGACCTTGTTCTTCTCTTCTTTCACATTCTTTGGCATATTTTTTATTTAAGCGTTCTAAAGCGCCATAAAGTTCTTCTGTTTTTTCTTCTGCTAAATGCATTGGAATGAATAAACTCGAAAATCCATTTGCGTAGTACGTATTATTTGCTGTAACTAAAGTCACTTGCATTTCCTCTCTACCCTCGTTTTCGTTCCCATTTTTATAACACTTTTCGTAGGGCACAGAGCCAGAATCGCCTAAATTCATCTCCCATGGCTTGTGTCCAGGACATTTTGGCTTTAAGCTATTTATTCCTTCTAGTGTTACTTTTGGTTTACCATCAGCTCCAGAGCCTAGACCACAAGAGGCACATTCAATATAAACAGAGCCATAGCCTTCTGATTTCGTGCTACTCTCTGACCACCTCAAGTCAGGGTTACCACAGCAAGATTCCATCTTAAACAAGCCCTCACCACTATCTTCTCTGGGAAGTTGAAAGGATTCTTTTTGTGTTTTCCAATTTAAATATTTAGGCCATGGAATATCTGACAAGTGACCATTGGGGCAAATCAATATCAAGTTTGTTTGATTTAACTCTCTAAATAATGGAATAGTAATTTGTCTATTATCTGCGTCAGTGTAAAATAGTTTCTTTTGTTTACCATCAATGTCTTTTATTGGTGCATTGAAATCACGAGGAGGCGTAAATGTACTTTTTGCATTCCCTTCTTCAACCCATTTCGTTTTCCATTCTTCAATAGTTTTTAATTGCTGCTTTCCATTTTTTTTGTTGGCTCCTAGAAACCATTTTGGGAAGTGTGTGCATTGAATTTGATAAGTTACGGCTTTTCCATAATCTCCTATTTTATCATTTAAAGCCATAGCAATTGGGTGAGATGCTTTAACTATTCCGTGCACTTTCTTTGTCCAATTAACCGAATTGAAAACTTCGTTTAAAGCCATCTGAGGGATTGCCACCAAACATTCTAACTTATCTAGCTTTTTTTCATTTTGTATGAACTGAACAAATCGCTTATCGTCAACGAGAGATAGACCTAAATTTTCAGCTTCTCTTTTGATTCCATCATAAACATCCTTTGGAGGGCTTTCCAAAAGAGATTTTATTCTATTATTGAAAACATTTACAAATTGCCATTTATTGATATCAGATATCAGTACATAAGTCCCAAATTTGGTAGTAATTATTGAGCCAACACCAGCTGTTGACGACAATAATTTATACTTCCCGATTCCTTGATTATATTGATGTGCCTGTAGTATATTCATTTTAAATTGAATTTATTTTGATAGCTGCTTCAGGTTCTATTACTCTTAAAGACATAGGCACTTGCCATTTTTTGCTATGAATTGTATTTTCATATGCGTCTATGTCTACATAAAGTTGTTCTTGACGCCTTTGCTGATTTGCTCTATTGGTAGCTCGGCTAAATACCAATTCTGTTTGGTTATCTAAGCTCTCTTCTAAATTCATCCAATCTTCAAAAGCCTCTTTAATCCAAAGTTTAATTTGATTTATATTTTCGTCTTTTAAAAGATTTTGAATTAAGGTATCAAATTGACCTAAGCTCTCTTTTTTGAATTCAAACTCTTGTAATAATTCGTTAATAAGCACTGTTATTTCTTCAGCTGAAAGTTCAGATATAAGTGTTGCTGATTTCCTATCTACAAATTCATCTCTGGTGTGTCTAATCATTGTAGCCAGATACAATCCTAGGTATCGTTCAATGGCTTTTTTGGTGAATGGTGTAATTGAAATAGGTTCTACATAGCTATACATCTTTTCGTGAAACTCAATGAATTTTTCGAAATGTGAAATATCTCTTGCTCTAAAAGGATGATGCACTGTAAGAACCAGACCATAATCATTCCTGGCTACACGGCTACTTGCTTGTATGTACTCTGCTGTATTACGTGGCATTGAATTCATAATAATCGTATTGAATCTTGAAACATCAATTCCTACTGATATCATATTCGTTGCAACTACAAATTCTGGTGGCACTTTACCACGAACAGTGTTGGAATTTTCGATGTGGGCAAACCTATTTTCAGGCTTCCATTTAGATTCTACATTTTTTAATTCATTTTTTACTTCATCACCAGATAATCTACCAGTAAGCTCTGCTTCTTGAATAGGACCATAAGTGTAAAATGCATGCATTAATTTTTGAGGTCTAAGGACTCTATTAAATACCTTCCTAAATTCTTTAAGAATATAGGTTTGAACTTGTGATTGCGTTTTACCAACTTCCTTTAAGCTATTGAAATAAGAAATAACGGTATGGTAATAATCCATTGCTTTTAGCATCTCCTTATCATATTTCTCAAAATCTATTGGTCGATTTCCTCCAAGCTCCTGTAATTCAAATATCACACGATGTGTCATTAATATGGCAGCCAACCTCATTTGCATCCATATTTGTGTTCTGCCAGTTGGCAAAACACCTACATACTTTCTTTTTGAAATATATTCTGGATTGGTATTTTCCGAACTACTAAATCTTCTTTTATAAAATGCAAAAAAGGAATCATCACATTCTACACCTGGCTTTGGGAAAAGATTTACTTTTCTACTAAAAAGAGCAGCTATCTGAAGCTGAGTGTTTCTAGTTGTAGCTGTTGATGAGATAACTTTGGGACGCGTACCATCTTCTCTTATACATAAGTGGTCAACCGCAGTTTCAAATAATGCTACTGCTGACCCCAGAGGGCCTAAGAGCAAGTGCAACTCATCTTGAATAATTAAATCAGGTGGTAAATAACCCTCTTGTGGTTTGCCATTTTCCCAGTTTCCTCTTCCAAATAATCTTCTTGAGTCTTTTTGATTATCATTACTAGTCACTTTATGGGCTAACTGGGCAAATTTATCTACCGTACCAAACAGAAGACTTGGTGGATGCTGGTAAATCGTATCATCACATAAGTTAACTGGTATTGGCCCTTGATATTTTTTTCTTTTGCTTGGTCGTCCTTTGCCAAATGAAAAGGTACACTTTTCAGTATTTGTGCATTTTAGGTGTGCCTTGTCTGTATCAAAAGAAGATGTGCTATTGCTTGAGTCTGTAGTGTTCTCTCCTTTTAATTTTGACCCACACCAAGGACAGTTTGAAAAAGGAATTTTATTTTTTTTACCTTCATTCAATTTTTTTAATTCTTCTAATAATCTTTCCATTGAATTAGGTAATGAGTTGTCTCCTACCCATAAACCAATAGTAATAGGCTCTAAGCATAATTGATTTTCATCCCATCTACGCAATAGTTCCAATGCCATAATAACTAAGGTCGCACGTTGAAACTGTTGCATGGTAAGCAATCGCAATGTATATCGCATTATTGCAGCTACACCGCCACCTCTTTCTTTGTGAAGCTTTCGTCTGTTTATAATGGTTAGTGCAATAAGCCCTAGATATGCCTCTGTTTTACCACCACCAGTAGGAAACCAAACTAAATCTACCCATTTATTTCTTGCTGTCCAATTTTCATCATTTTCAGGTTTGAAAATACCATCTAGATTGAGTAAAATAAAAGCCAG
Organism: uncultured Mesohalobacter sp.; assembly: GCA_964593755.1. Classification (GTDB taxonomy): domain Bacteria; phylum Bacteroidota; class Bacteroidia; order Flavobacteriales; family Flavobacteriaceae; genus Psychroflexus. Next base: position 99,879 of record CAZQKB010000001.1, read on the forward strand.
CTGAAAAGCCCTCCAACCAGCAGATTCTGTTTTGGAAAATAGTTTATCGTCTGCTTGTTTGTAAAAATTATAATTGAATTCAATAAAACTATTTTCCTGCATGAGCTGGTGCATCTCATTCTTCTTCACTTTTTCTGAATGAAACAACTGCATAAACATAGCAGAATTCATTAACCTGAATGAATTTAGATTTTCAAAATTTCTTTCTCCAACAAGCAAGTCTTCAATATTTTTTTTCATTCGACTATAATCCACCTCACACTTTTCTAGTTCTTGATTTGCAATCTCTTTAAATTCGCCTTGATACTTCGGATTTTTTCTTTTTTGTTGAATCCAATTACCATAAGCATCTACAAACTCTAATAAGCCAGAAACAACCTCTTGATTTTTGGCATCAGAAAATGTCGAAAGCCATTTAAACTCTTGCGATTTAGAATTTTCTAAAAATGAAGGAGAATGGAATTTACCGTTATTTTTCTCGATTGGTTCTTTGGTTTTATCTCTTGGTATGGGTTCTATATCAGGCGTCTCACAGGCTGGAAGATAGTTAGTTTGAACAAGTACTTCATTATTCAATTTCTTCCAATTTACAGAACAACCATGACCTACAGCATAATCATCAAACTGTTGATATATAAACTTGGTAGTTGTATCTTCATTAAATTGATTATTCTCATCTTTAACATAAGAATGGTCTGTATAAGGAACAATATTTTGACTTTGCGAACTAATCTGTACGCCAAAAAAAGCTTTGTTATTTACCTTTTCTGTGGCTACTGAGTAATATCTTTTACCCTCCGGATCCTTTTTAAAAGGAGTACTATCATTAATCAACTGTATTTTAACGAATACTTTATTGTTTGACTTTCGTGAATCTCTACTTAATTGAATATTCGCAGACAAGGAAGCATAGTCTTGTTCATCTAGCTGAATTTTGAATAGGTTTTGTAGGCTATTAGATGTGATATTGTCACTCCTTATTACTTCAAATGCTTCACTATAATCTTTTGATCTATGAGCCAAATACGTTTTTTTAGTTTTATTTGGTTCAAAATTTATGTTAGAAATTTTGACTTCTGAATTTAAATTTTCGGATGCCCAAATGGTATTTCTGTATAAAGTGGTTAGGTCTTTTATATGGTTGATAAAATTTTCAATTATTTCTACTTCCTGAGAAGCTTTATAGAGTTCCTCTCTTGTTTTTGGATCAATTGTTTTATTTCTTAGTTCAGAAAATATGGTTTGAATCAAGGCGCTAAGGTTTGAAACACCATTTGTATAACTGATATAAGATTTAACTCTTTTATATATTTTTTCAGATTTACTCTGATTAATAGAGCGTAATAATTGGTTTATATTTTTTATTTCATCATTAGATAATGGGTGATTAGCTTTCAGGCATTTATTGACTCCAAAGTCAACAATAGATAGATAATTCGATAAACCATTATTAGTTATGAACTGATTCAGTGCTTCTGTGTTCACTTCACATAAAACACCTATATTTTGCAACTCATCTTTTTCTAGTTTCCTGTAATAACGAGATGTTATATTAAAATTAAGAACTCCATCTTCGAGAAATTCTTCTTTCATGCAAAACGTTAATCCCATTGTTTGTGGGAACATTTGATTCAGTTCCAAAGAATTCTCACTCTCAGCATCTTCTGTATTATTTTTAAGATGCTCAGTTTCCGTATCTGAATCATCTTCACTGGTATTTGCATCATTTTGCGCTCCAATATTCGCCGAGTCGCTATCATCCTTTGGGAATAGAATACCCGTACTGTAAACAGATGCTGGCATTGCATTTAGAATTTCAGTGCTATTATTTATTGGTAGTTCAGTTCTCAGATTTTTTTGTCCATAACACTTTGATGATAAGTTCACAAATCTATACCCACTAATACCGGGACCGAGCGTTTGTTCTTTGATAAAGTGTTCTAAGCTTTCTCTTTTATTGAATATTTTACTCATTCTTCTCTTTTTTGTATGCTTTTTACTTCTCTAAATAACAAGTTACTTACTTCAGGCTTAAGTAATTCTACTAGTGTTACTAGTCCTTCTGTTGGGTTGTCTTCGTCAATTCCTAACTCGTCTAGACTATGATGATTTTTATAGTAATCTATTCGGTGGTTTAAAATTTGACTTGGTATTGCCTCTTCATCAAAACAACCGTTATTGAATAAATCTTTTAATAGCTTACTGTAAATGCGAGTAGCATTTCGCCTTCCACTAATATTCCTGTTCTTAATGGTATATATTATCCTTAAATAGGCTGTAGGCAGTTTTACATAGTTGCAAAGAACCTTAAAAGCTTTATTACCTCTAGGAACCAAAGATTCTGACTCAGGATTTATCCAAGTGCTTTCAAAGTAGCTTCTGGAAACCATGTTTAAATTATTTTGAGTGAATAAGGATTTTAATTCACCATATACGACATCATTAGTTGAACTATCAACTTTTCTTGCTAGTAGAATTTTCCATAATCGTCCAGCATTTTCATCACCTAAATCAAATTGGTTTCGTAGGATTTCTAAATCTTTTTCTTGTTGAGCAGTGTCTATTAGCTTTTCAGCAGGGTTAAACTCATCAATTAATTCGTCAAGTTTCTGGAAATACAAACGATTTTCATCTAAATCTAAATTCTGATAAATCCATTTTATGGGTTGTATTCTCTTTTCTGAATTAGCTTCTTCACAATAGACGATCAAATCTGATGGATTAGAAGTAATGTGCCGATTGTTCTCAAAAAGAATTCTATATGTTATTCGTGAATCAGAGCCCGAATAATCACTTTCTAAGTCCCAAGAAATATCTAACCGTTTCTCAGGTTTAAAATTTTGAATTTTTTCTTTAAGATAATCCCATTCAAAACGACTTATTCTAATAGGATGGTCTAGAGCATTTAAATAGCCTTTTGTCAAATTATATTTGGACCACATATAGGTTTGCTCAAAAAATAGAGCAGGGAGGATAAATTTCACTTCTGTATCATCACTAGTTGACATTTCGTTAATATTCGGGTAGAAATGATTATTGAAATTGCCTTGGTCTCTATAAGAGAGAACAATAATTTTTTCTGCATTAATATCTTCTAGTTCTTCCCAGTCAACAAATTTTCTTTTGGACTGTACATTTAACGCGTTTTTTACCAAATTAAAGAAACTCTCATTTTTTAAGATAAATCCATCTAAAACTATTTTGTAGTCAAAAGCGAGTGAATCATTTACTTTATCATTTAAATTTTCATGAATCATTATATCCAATACATTACTTAAAGAGCTTTTTAGATTTAGAATATCTTCTTCTGGTAAGTCTAAGATATCTAATTTACTTTCTTCTGTAATCAGTTGGCTACTCGTAGTAGGTGAAAAAATATGCTCTAAAATATATTCCTTAATTTCTTCGTTGTAACAAAGGGAATAGATATTCATCATTTTGATAGAACGCAATTCGTATAGTCCATTGATTTTACATTCAAGACGAAAGTCATCCCAAAAGGTTGAAAAATTACTACCAGTAAATTTTATATTTGTTTCTTTATTTTTCTGTATACCTTTCAACAAATTCCATTCTTCTAAAAGAATGGAATAACTTTCAAATGAATCAATATTAAAGCGTTCTTTTACAAGATTTAGTCTATTTATTAAATTATCGTTAGATACATTCTTCTTAGCGTATGTAAATATTATTAATCTATTGAAGTTTGTTTCATAGTTATTATTCCAATCCTCCAAGATTCCAGAATTAAAATTCTGCATAATTGTCTTACGTTCACAATCGTAAAGGATAATCGATTTTAATTCATCAATTAATTCGCTATTTTTATTATCAATATCTTCAAGAGTTAATTCGGTATTTATTAGATTGTAACCTATAGATTCGCTTTCAACAGAATTTGCATAAGGTATCGTTTCAATAAAATTTAACAAGTAGTTTTGCGTTTTGACTTGACAATTAATTAAACTTTTTATAGCAAAGCTTGAATTTGAGTTAAGGTCTTGTAGAAAGCTTAATTTCCGCTGTACAGCAGACTTTTCTTTTCTCCAGTTTTTATAAATCCTATTACCTCCATTCTTTGCACTAGCATTTGCTGGGCATTGTCGTAATCTTTTCTCAGTTCTATTTAGTGATTCTATTTGTGATTTTAGTTCAGTATTTATATCTTCTAAAATGTTATCTCTTTTTTTATTAAAAATATACTCTCGAACAAGAATGTATTCGCTGAGAATATCAATCAAATCATTATCAATAATGTGAAAATGGATATGTATTTTTTTTAAAGAATTACTGTCATCCTCTTTTGAATTATAAACTAGATTTTCAATATATTTTAGAACATTTACAAATTCTTCTTTTTTTGAATGCTCTATTTTTGAAAAGGCCTCATTAAAGTCATCATTAACATTTTCGATTAAATCGAATATATATTGATTGATATGATCTTTTAAAACATTCATGTTCTAACAATATTAATTTCCATATTTAACATCGCTCTGGTCAACCCAACAAAAATCTCATACTTATTCAACTCAGTTGGTTCTGAAATAACTAAAAACACATTCTTTTTTTCAAGCCCCTTATATTTTAATATAGAAGTGTATCGCAATTTATTAGCGGTATCGGCAATGTTGTTTTCATCCAGTTCCTCAACATCTTTAATAATTAATAATTCTCGTAAATCTTCACCGCCCTTATAACTGCCCTTTAGAAATGTTGATTCAATAAGCACAACGCAATCTTTTCCTATCAAAGATGAATCTGTTTCTCTAATTGGAGTTAGAATATTTTTGAGAATATGTTTTTTTACTTCCTGTAATGAATTGTGTTGAAATACTTTTATTTCAGAATAGTCCTTTTCAAATGCTTGATTAGAAATTATTTCCGGGTTCTCTAATACTTCTGATGCTAGCTTTCGAATATCAGGATTCTGGGCACTTCTCTTTACTTCATTTAATTTATAGTGGCTATAATATTCAGTCATTAAATCCGCAATTTCAGCAACATTTCGTCCACTCATAGCGTAGCTTTGGTCAATATCATAGAGAATGAGAGAGTTTCCATTATTTAATCCTTGGCCGTTAAATCCAGAGAATTTATTGATAAAAACATCTAATCCTCTGTCAAAAAAGTCTTGTGCTTCATCAATTACGATAAAGTCATAAGGGATTAATTTGTCTTCAACTTCGAGTCTGTAAATTGTGTTCTTAACCACTTCATAAAAGTCATCTTCAATCATAGAGGTAAGTTCGCTATATGAATAATTCGGATTTAGCTTTTTGAAAAATCTAAAAAAGGTAGTCACCTCAATATTATTTGCCAGATTTCTTTCTTCTAGTACTGATTTTGTATGGTGCATCAAAAGATTGTTCCAACATAAGTAAATCCCATTTTTATTCTGTTGCTTGTCTATAAAAGCTTTAGCAATTGTGGTTTTACCAGATCCCGGTGGACCTTCAATCATGATTCTAGAGTTTTTATATAATCCCTCGAGAATTTCAATGTTTTGAATACCTAACCATTCTAAAGTGTTAATAGATGCCTTTTGGTTTCTATCACTAATTAAAGGGCTTAAAATTTTTTTAATTGAAGTGAATTCTTTTTCAGAAAGCTCATTGTAAATTCTAAAATGCTTTTTATGTTTAACTTTAGAGTATTCTATAGCTTTAACTATAAATTTTTCTATTGAATTATCATATGTAGGAGCTCTGTAATTCGTCCATAACAAATTTGAATCAATAAGCTTTGATTCAAAAGGATAATCAACGTGAGGAAACGCAACAACTTCACAGAAAAAACAATTTTTTACGTTGTTTAGAATTTTGTCTTTCATTGTAAACTTATATCCTTCGGCTTGTTTGAAGGGGTTCTGCTTCATCTTGGTTTCAAAGTTCTTTCCATAGTAAAAAGTGTTGTCCATTGTAGAAACGGGGCCGCCTTTAACTTCCAAAACTAGAAGGCCGTATTTACAAAGAATCACAAAATCTATTTGAGCACTTGTTTTCTTATAGTAGTTATAATTATCTGAGTGCTCAGGAAGTTTTAAATCATGCCATACCTCCCAAACAAGATTACTATTACTTAGGTCAGTCCAAAGCTTTCTGTAAGTATCAATCTCTCCATAGAGTGGGCTACCATCTTCTTTGGTAATTATTTTCTCAAGGGCATCAACAGGGTTATTTGGATGAAAGGTAACAGGCATTAATGTTTACTATTTGCTAATGAGGCAATTTTGTTTGTTCCGTACAAGGCGAACACTTGCTTCATAGGGATTTTGGCTTTATGTTTAAAAACATTCACTTTATCGTTGTCGACAGTCATATCATCATTAATAAGTGAATCAATTATTTTTTTTAGATCTTCAATTAATTCGGTAGGGTCTTTTTTACCTGCAATTTCAGTTTGTTTTTCAAAAAGATTTTGAAGTTCTTTTTTTGAACTGATTTTTTCAGAAAAACCATTATTTACTATTTCAAGGAATCTTTTGCCTTTAGAATGGCTTTTAATAATTGGTTCTATTTCAGAGTAAGTATTGTCATTCACTAAATGAGAAGGATAACCTTCTCCTGTACCATATTGAATTGAAGTAAACCACTTGGTTTTTGATTTTTTATCTTCTCCTATTCGGAAATTTGAAAGAGTAACTGTCAGGTTTCCATCTTTAAATGAATGCCACCTACATTTCGCACCTTTGTTTTTAACAGGAGGGTTATCAAATACCTTTGTTTTAAAGGTGTTTAGATTTTCGATTCCTTTTAAATTCACATTATATTGTATAATTGGTGTTTCTGGAACACTCAATTTTTGAGCAACTAATACTGTTCTAGCTAACTCTTTACTGACAGATGAACAAACAGCATTTCCAACCAAACGCCATTTCGTGTATTCTGAACCTGCAAATTGAAAAGTAATAGGAAAACCCATAATAGTTGCAGCCTCTCTTACTGTTGGTAATCTAAATTCACCATCTCCATTTCGCTTCAATTCTGATTTGTAAATTATTGATTCTCTAGAGTTAGAAATTCTTGTCGCTGTAATTGTTCTACTCGGTTTGTTTTCGTTTTCAGGGAATGACATTTTACCCATATATGGGTGATTCACTTTCCAATGTTTAGAAAATTTGGCATCAACTGCGTAAATACCTGTGTCGTAGAAATGGTCAGTAACTTCTACTTGTGGAATTGAAATATTGAATGAAGGGTCTTTCACAAAAGAAGTTTTCTTTGAACTAAATGGTGAAGGAAGAACTTTTTTCATTTCACTTATAGTTCTGTATGCTGGAAGTGTACTGTCTATTTTGTTGGAGTGAGTAGGTTTTGGTCTAGCAAGTTTACTTTTTGCGATAATCTCCCCTGATATTACTCTTTTGCGAGCCTGCAAAGAGCCAAAATCTGCTGAGTTAATTATTTCCGTGTTGTCTAATAACTTAATTGCTGGTTTGTGTAGGCCAATTTTATTCTGCCGAGCCCACTCTTGAAGTCCTAAATCTTTAAAAGTATATTCTGGCTGTAAATAGCGTCTAGAATTCACAACATTTTCCATAAACCAAGCTTTAAGTTTTGAATTCTTTTGGTGCTTTTTTACAGCAACAATTCTCAAAAAACATTCTGTCAATTGAACTCCTAACGATTTGTCTGCTTTACCTGATTTATTAGAACTTGAAAATGAAACACAAGGAGGAGATCCAATAATTACATCAGTATTAGGTAGCCCTTCAATTTCTTCAATATTCTTAAAATCAAGTATGTTTTTTAGTGTTGAATTTGTGCCGAAATTATGGTTATAAGTTTCTATCGCAGGTCTCCAATGGTCGTAACCTTTAATTATCTCAAACCCCATCTGCCTAAAACCTTCAGAGAAGCCACCTGCGCCACAGAAAAAGTCAATAACTGTCAGTTTTTCTTTACTCATTTCTTAAACTCTTTACTTTTAAAGAAAGTTTCAAAATCAGTCTCAAGTCCAGATATGATTTTTTCTAAAACCTTAACTGTGACATTTCGTTTACCGGTTTCGACACCGGTTATATAGGTTCTGTCTATTTCAGATTTATAAGCGAGGGCTTCCTGTGAAAGATTCATGGCCTTTCTCAGCGCTAGTATACGCTGGCCTATTTTTTCATTTATGGTCATTTGGATGCTATTCTAATCGTTATCAAACATAATGTTATGTTGTATTTAATACAACGGACTATGAGTCACATTGAAGTAAGCTTTGTGGTCTTTGAAAATTTGGATTTAGATAAATCATTACCGGATTCATAAAGCCAGTGACTTGCTGCTGCATTACCAATCCCAGCCAAACTCATTTTATCACCTACAGTTTTGGTTAAGGGTGATAATTAGCCTAAGCTTTTTTTTTTAGAATTTGAATGTGTCTTTTTATTGTTTATCTTTTGATCTCGCACTCTACAGGAAACAGAACAAAACTTTTGAATCTTTCGCCTTTTAGGGAAAAATCCATTTTAGTTAGTCGCTTATGATAGTCTGTGATGTTTGTTTAAAAATACCCTAAAAAAAGTAAACTCTTACCTGTACAATATTTAAAATAAGTAAACTTATAGATCGACAAAAACTGAAGTCAGCCAACTTTGATATAAGCTTGTCTTTTGAGTTGTTCTAGTCTTGGATTTTGGAAGGAATAATAGTTAAACTGGCTTTTGCTAAACTTCTTTATTTTGTTTTCAGTTTAGTTGGCATTTTGAAAAAGTGGGTAAATTAAAGCCATAAAAAAAGCCAATAGCTAAAAGCTAATGGCTATAAAGTAGCGGGAACTGCTCCGAGGCTTCGGAGGAACCAGTGTCTCTGCCAAAGTACAGACAGTCCACCATTGGCGGGGATATGTGCCCGACGAGCTAATAATTAGGAATGTGTTTTTTTATCCATTCTCGTCCTTTTCCGAATATCAGGAATTTTTCTCGGGTCATTGCTCCCTTTTTAGAACTGTAGAACTCAGTATAAATTACAACCCAAGGTCTATATCGTGTAGTAAAGCCTTTCTTTCCTAACAGATTATGAGATTTAAATCTCGAAATCAAATTAAAAGTGTAAACCACATAACGTTTAGAGTAGGATAAAGATGATCATAATTACACTACATACTCTTCCATGAATTAAAAATAAAAAGAAGCTGTCTCAAAACCATTACTTTCGCAATCTGAAATCGTTTCAGATTCTAAAACAAAATAGGAATCAAACGAGTAAGATTCTGAGATAAATTCAGAATAACAGGTCTTGTTGGTTTTGAGCCAGCTTCTATCTATTGGCGGGGACTGGACTTCCCGAGACGCAGCTCGGGACACCCCGAAGCTTCGGGGCTCGTCCAGCAAGTTTTATAGAAATTTTTAGGAATAAAAAAGCCTTTCAATTTCTTGAAAGGCTTTTGGAAGTAGCGGGAACTGGACTTCCCTCGATTGCGCTCGGGACAGGCTTCTCGTCCCGTAAGAACTATAAAGTTTTAGACATAAAAAAGGAGCTAACGTTAATGTTAACTCCTCGTTGTAGCGGGAACTGGACTCGAACCAGTGACCTTCGGGTTATGAGCCCGACGAGCTACCTGCTGCTCTATCCCGCGATTTGAATTACAAATATAAGTATTAATAACAACCAGACAAAATCTATAAGGGAATAATTTCCTAAACTTTAATTGGAATATTAACCGCCATTATTCATGGATTTTAATAATTCTTTTGTTTTTAGCGGTTAACTTCCGAATAAAAGAATTCATTAATTCGTATTTAGTCGAGAATTCTCGGTTCTGTATTTTAATTCAATTACTTGAATTAAAACAGAAACGGAACCCGATTTAGAAAAACTCAAATTTGAGGTACGAAAATTTTAGTTTTTCTAAGTCGCAACAAGACGTGAATACTTTTTTAATGAATTTTTCGGGTTAAGTCATGAAGATGAATACAAAATTCTCCCCCATTTTGGGGAGTTAGAGGGGGCTTTTTCCTCCCCCATTTGGGGGAGCTAGAGGGAGCTCCTAAGTGGATTCTTTTACATACTATCCTTCAAAGCTTTAAGCTCCGCTTTGATGCTTTTGAGTTTGCGGATGATCTCAAACTTTGACAGTGTATCTGATCGATTTTCCTTTAAATGAAGCTTAGCGCCATCTAAAGTAAAACCACGTTCCTTGACCAAATGGTAGATCAATTCAAAGTTTTTGACGTCCGTTTGTGTGAATTTCCGATTGCCCTTGGCGTTTTTCTTGGGTTTGATGATCTCAAACTCCTTTTCCCAAAACCTGATCAGGGAAGTGTTCACGTCAAAAGCCTCAGCGACTTCGCCTATATTGTAATATAGTTTTTCAGGGAGATCGACTTTCATAGGCTTAATCCAGAGATTGGTTTTCTAAGGCTGAATTGTTGACCATGGTTTCATAATCTTCAGGCTCCAGGTCGTTATAGTAAAAATTGATTGGATTAACATACTTGCCGTCTTTGATGACCTCATAGTGTAAATGCGGTGCAGTTGAGGCTCCGGAGTTGCCAACATAACCGATGATTTCACCTCTTTTTACCCTCTGACCGGGAAATACAGATATTTTGCTCATATGGGCGTACAGGGTTTCATAATTAAAACCATGATCCAGCACCACATGATTGCCATACCCGCGTCTGGAACGTTTAACAGACTGTACTCTGGCGTTTCCGGTAGCGAATACCGGAGTGCCTTCAGGCGCTGAGAAATCCATGCCCTTGTGAAATTTTCTTATTTTGTAGATAGGGTGCATGCGCATGCCATAACCTGATGCCAGTCTTTTCAGGTCGTCATTTTGTACGGGTTGAATGGCCGGCAATGAAGCCAGAAGTTCTTCTTTGCTCAATGCAAATTCAGCGATCTCATCCAGTGATTTGGACTGTACAATTATTCTTTTTTTGAGCTGATCCAAACGTCTTTGCGTGTTGATGATGACATCTGAATTATTAAAGCCTTCCAGATCTTTGTACCTGTTAACACCACCAAATCCTGATTTTCTTTGTTCGTCTGATATAGGGTCGGCTTCAAAATATACACGGTAGATCTTATTGTCACGTTCTTCAACATCTTTTAAGACCGTCTGAATATCGTCCATCTGCCGGTTTATCAATTCATACTGAAACTTCATTTGTTCCAACTCTCTTTTGTAGGCTTTTTCCTTAGGGGTTTCAAGTCCGGGAATGTTCAGATAAAGTAGAAGCAGTAAAATACTTAAAGCAATAGAACCAAGAATAAACAAGAGGGTGAGCCCAAGATATTTTCCTTTTTTGGGTTCAATTTTTCTGTAAGATAAAGTCTCAGTATCGTAATAGTATTTTAGCTTACGCATTCTTAATTTTATTACTTTTGCCTTTTTTAATGTAAAAGCATTGCAAATATAAAAGAAAATCAACAATCATGTTGAAATAAAGCGCTTCATATGGACTCCAAACAGATCAAACAAAAATTTTTCGAATTCTTTTTAAGTAAAAAACATGACTTTGTCGCATCTGCACCTATAGTTTTAAAGGACGATCCTACTTTAATGTTCACAAATGCAGGGATGAACCAATTCAAATCTTATTTCCTGGGGACAGATGAAGCGAAATACAACAGGGTTTTCAACACACAGAAATGCTTACGGGTTTCAGGTAAGCACAACGATTTAGAAGAAGTCGGTAAAGACCATTACCATCATACCATGTTTGAAATGATGGGTAACTGGAGTTTTGGAGGTCCTGCCTCATCAGAAAGCCAGGCAGGTGGCTACTTTAAAAAAGAAGCAATTGAATGGGCCTGGGAGCTGCTTACAGAGGTGTACGGTATTCATAAAAATGATTTGTATGCCACCATTTTTGAAGGATTTGAAAAGGAAGACCTGCAAAAAGATCAGGAATCCTATGATATATGGAAAGCCATTGTTGATGAAGATAAAATTGTCCTGGGTAACAAAAAAGACAATTTCTGGGAAATGGGAGAACAGGGACCCTGCGGGCCTTCTTCTGAAATCCATATAGATTTGAGGAGTGATGAAGACAAAAAGAAAACCCCGGCCAAAGATCTGATCAACAAAGATCATCCCGACGTTATTGAAATATGGAATTTGGTTTTTATACAATTTAACAGAAAAGCCGATGGGTCTTTAGAAAGTCTTCCGCATAAACATGTAGATACCGGGATGGGGTTTGAGCGCCTCAGCAGAATTCAACAGGGAAAATCTTCTAATTACGATACAGATATCTTTCAGCCTATCATCAAAAAGGTAGAGGCGATATCAGGACATAAATACGGTGAAAATGAAGAAAGTGACATCGCTATCCGTGTTATTGCAGACCACATAAGAGCGGTTAGCTTTTGCATTGCAGACGGACAGCTGCCATCGAGTAATGGTGCCGGCTATGTCATTAGAAGAATTCTGAGAAGAGCAGTGAGATATGCCTATAATTTCTTAGACATCACAACCCCTTTCATGTACCAGCTGGTCGATGTCCTGGAAAGTCAGTTTGCAGAGGATTACCCGGAGATAAAATCTCAAAAGGCACTCTGCCGGAAAGTCATCAAAGAAGAAGAGTCCAGCTTTTTAAAAACATTATCTCAAGGCCTTAAGCGTTTGGATGATATTGTAGAAGAAAGCGCTGCAAAAGTGATTTCCGGTGAAAAAGCTTTTGAGCTTTTTGATACTTACGGATTCCCTATAGATCTTACCGCTTTAATTCTTGAAGAAAAAGGCTACAGTTACGACAAGGCGGCCTTCCAAAAGGCGCTTGAAACGCAAAAACAACGTTCTAAGTCTGCCTCCGCCAGCAAAACAGAGGATTGGATTGTAGTAAGACCAGACCATGAACAGGATTTTGTAGGCTATGACAAGTCTGAAGCTCAGTCACAAATAATAAAATACAGAGGTGTAAGCTCAAAAAAAGAAGGACAGCGCTACCAGTTAGTTTTAGATAAAACACCTTTTTATCCCGAAGGCGGTGGACAGGTAGGAGATAAGGGCTTTTTGATTTTTAATAATGAAAAAATTCAGGTTTTAGACACCAAAAAAGAGCATGGGGATATTATCCATATCACCAAAAAATTACCTTCAGATGTTGAGTTTCCGGCTGAAGCTAAAATAGATACTTCCAAACGTTTTCTCTCAGCCTGTAACCACTCTGCTACACATTTGATGCATTATGCTTTAAGAGAAATTCTTGGTAAACATGTAGAACAAAAAGGATCTTTGGTAAACGAAAATTATTTGAGGTTTGATTTTTCTCATTTCGAAAAACTTACTGAGGAAGAAATCCTGAAAGTAGAGCAGCTTGTCAATACTTTGATCAGTGAGCACATCCCGCTGGAAGAAAATCGAAACAGCAGCTTTGAAGAGGCCAAAGCTCAGGGTGCCATGGCACTTTTTGGCGAAAAATACGGTGATACTGTGCGCACCATAAAGTTTGGAGATTCTATGGAGCTTTGTGGCGGTACACACGTGCAAAACACTGCTGAAATCTGGTATTTTAAAATTACAAGTCAGTCTGCTGTAGCTGCCGGCGTAAGGCGAATTGAAGCCATAACCAACAAATCTGCCCGGGCTTATTTTGAAAAGCAGGACAGGCAGATTGATGAGATTCAACAGCTTTTGCAGTCTAATCAAAACCCTGTAAAACAAGTTGAGCAGATCCTAAAGGATATTGAAACCTTAAAAGCTGAAAATGATAGCCTGCTGCAGGAAAAAGCCAAATCTATTAAGTCTGAATTAAAAAATTCGGTTGAAAATATAAATGGTATACACCTGGTAAGAAAATCAGTTGACCTTGATGCCAAAGCTATGAAAGATGTTGCTTTTCAGCTTGGCGGTGAAATAGAGAATCTATTTTTGCTGCTGGCATCCGACCAGGGTGGAAAAGCCATCTTAAGCTGTTATATTTCAAAAGATCTGGTCGCCGAAAAAGATTACAATGCAGGTAAAATTGTTAGAGAACTCGGTCGATTTATTCAAGGTGGCGGCGGTGGTCAGGCATTTTTTGCGACAGCAGGAGGAAAGAATCCGCAGGGCATTCAGGAAGCCTTAGACCATGTAAAATCCTATATTTAAGTCGTTTTGAAAATACTTTTACTCAGTGATACACATAGTTATATAGACCAAAAAATATTAGATTACGCTGCACAGGCTGATGAAGTTTGGCATGCCGGTGATATTGGCGATTTGAAAGTTACCGATGCTTTGTCTGAAAATGCAATGCTCAGAGCAGTTTACGGTAATATTGATAACCACAACATCAGAAGTGTATTTCCTTTACATCAAAAATTTGAAATAGATGAAGTAAAGGTCTGGATTACGCATATTGGCGGCTATCCTAAGCGGTATAGTCCGGCTGTTAGAGAAGCCATAAGGTCAAATCCGCCGGATTTGTTTATCTGTGGACACTCCCATATTTTGAAAGTGATGCCGGACAGAGATTTAAATTTGTTACATATGAATCCTGGTGCTGTTGGTGTACATGGTTTTCATCAAAAAAGAACAATGCTGCGTTTTGAAATAAATAACAGCAAAATCGAAAAACTCGAAGTCATTGACTTTGGAAAAAGAGGACAGTCAAAATCAATATAAATGCAGCAGAACGGACAAAAAGCTCAGATTTAGTACTTCAAAATTTGATTTTAAGAATGCATGCAGGATGCTTATATGTATTTCAACACCTGGTTTTAGATCAACTGTAAGCTTCACTAAAATTAATAATTCCAATTTATTTTAAGCCTAAAATTAAGTTTTAACTATATTTGTGTTTTACTAGTTTATGACGGTTTTAGACAAGCAATTCGAACTTTTTATACCTCAGGACAAAATCCGGCAAAGTGTTAAAACTTTAGCTGAAGAGATTTATAAAGATTATGCTGAAAAAACACCGACATTCCTTGTCGTATTGAATGGTGCATTCATTTTTGCTGCAGATTTAATGAAACATTACAAAGGCCATTGTAAGGTGAGTTTTATGCGTATTTCTTCCTATGAAGGTACTTCAAGTTCTGGAAAGATCAAAACCCACATTGAGGCCTCCAATCTTGAAAATGAAGATGTGATAATTGTCGAGGATATTGTTGATACAGGAAATTCTCTCGAATTTATTTGGGAATACCTGGACAATCAAAAAGTAAGATCAAAAAAAATTGTCAGTTTATTTCATAAACCGGATGCCTACAAAAAGAAACTGCCCCTGCATTATATAGGCATGAACATACCGGATAAATTTATTTTAGGCTATGGTCTGGACTATAATGGTTATGGCAGAAATTTACCAGATGTATTTCAACTCAAAACAACATAAAACATGAAAAATATTGTATTATTTGGCCCTCCTGGCGCCGGTAAAGGCACTCAGGCCAGTATCTTAAAAGACAAATATAATCTTGTGCATTTGTCTACCGGAGATATGTTTCGCTACAATATCAAAAACAAAACAGAATTAGGAAAATTGGCACAATCCTTTACGGACAAAGGTCAATTGGTACCGGATGAAGTGACCATAAAGATGCTCAATGCTGAGGTAGACAGACACCTGCCCTGCAATGGTTTTATTTTTGACGGTTTTCCCAGAACTGTCGCTCAGGCTGAAAGTCTAGACAAACTTGTCGAAGAAAAAGAGACTGAAATTCACGCTATGATTGCCCTTGAAGTAGATGACGAAGTTTTGGTAGAAAGGCTTCTGGAAAGGGGAAAAACTTCCGGCCGACCGGATGATGCCAATCAGGAGGTGATTAGAAACCGTATAAAAGTCTACTATGATGAGACGGCAATCCTAAAATCATACTACCAGCAATCTGATAAATATTATGGTGTAGATGGTGTTGGAAGTATAGAAGAGATTACCGCTCGCATTTGTGATGTGATAGACAAACTCTAAGCCGTACAGGCCTAAAAGCCTTTTGATTGTTAAAAAATCAAAAAAGTTAATTATATTTGACTCACAAGAAATAAAATCAGTTGATGGAAAACGGATTAGAACAAGATGGAAAGTTTGTATTTTTAGAGAAAGGAGAAGGTACACCAATAATTATCCTTCATGGTTTAATGGGAGGTTTAAGCAACTTTGACGGCGTTCTTAATTTTTTTCCGGAAAAAGGTTACAAAGTTGTAATACCCGAATTGCCCATCTATTCTTTACCAATACTTAAGACCAATATTAAAAATATTTCTGATTACATACGTGATTTTATTAAGCAGCGCGGATACGAAAATGCGATTCTTTTAGGAAATTCCCTGGGCGGACACATTGGACTGCTCACTACAAAGTTATATCCTGAACTGGTCAAAGCACTTGTTATTACCGGAAGTTCCGGCTTGTATGAAAGTGCAATGGGAGAAAGTTATCCTAAAAGGGGAGATTACGATTACATTAAAAAGAAAGCAGAAAATGTATTCTATGACCCTGCCATAGCTACTAAAGAAATTGTTGATGAGGTTTACAAGAGCGTTAATGATCGTAACAAGCTCATAAGAACTTTGGCCATCGCCAAAAGTGCTATAAGACACAATATGTCAAAGGATTTACCAAAAATGAATCAGCCGACATGTATCATCTGGGGTAAACAGGATAATGTAACCCCTGCAAATGTAGCTGAAGAATTTCATGAAAAACTTCCAAATTCCAGCTTGTTTTGGATAGATAAATGTGGGCATGCCGCTATGATGGAGCACCCGGATAAATTTAATGATATTCTCTATGCCTGGCTGCAGGATCAAAAATTGTAAGCCATGGAAATCAACCAGTCTAAATTTGTAATCAGCAATTCTAAAGTTGAAGATTGCCCTAATTCAAGCTTACCAGAATATGCCTTCATAGGTCGTAGTAATGTTGGTAAGTCTTCACTCATCAATATGCTCACGGGCAGAAAGAGTTTAGCAAAAGTGTCTGGAAAACCCGGAAAAACCAGATTAATTAACCACTTTTTGATTAACGACAATTGGCATTTAGTGGATTTGCCTGGCTACGGCTATGCCAAAGTAAGCAAAAAAGAAAAAAAGGTTTTTCAAAAGTTCATTACAGATTATTTCAAAAAGCGTAAACAGCTGGTCAATGCTTTTGTTTTGGTAGATTCCCGACATGAGCCTCAAAAAATAGATTTAGAATTTATGGTCTGGCTTGGCGAAAATGCCATTCCGTTTTCAATTATTTTTACCAAAACAGACAAACTCAAGCCCAAAGTATTAGAGCAAAATTTAGTACACTACAAATCTGTACTGATGGAATACTGGCAGGAGCTTATGCCTATATTTATTTCTTCTTCGGTAAATAAAACAGGACGAGAGGATATATTACTTTATATAGATAATATTAATAAGAGTTTAAATTAAACTTAGCGTCTTTGCGCCCCTGTCTGCCGACAGGCTGGTTTGAGAGATAATTTTATGAATTCATCCCAAAAATCATACACCGTACAGGAAGCTTTGCAGCGGTTATCAAAGTATTGTGTATACCAGGATCGCTGCCATCAGGAAGTAGAAAAGAAACTAATTGCTATGCGCATGATTCCAGAAGCCAGAGCGCATATTATTTCAGAGCTCATCAAACACGACTTCTTAAATGAAGAACGCTTTGCCCTTAATTTTGTCAGAGGCAAATTCAATCAAAAAGGCTGGGGCAGAATAAGATTGAAGCAAGAGCTGAAAAGGAGAGAAATTTCAGCATATCTTGTCAATAAGGCATTACGACAAATTAAAGAAAGTGAATATTTGGCAAAATTGGAAGGTCTTGCTAAGAAAAAACACAGTCAGCTCGGAGAAGATGATAGCTGGAAATCAAAATCAAAATTAAAAAACCACCTGATTTACAAGGGATTTGAAATAGACCTGATCATGGATGAAATAAATCATTTATATAAATTCTAACTTTTATAAAAAAAGTGTAATTTAGTTTTCCTAAACCAAAAAATCAAAATCATGGATGAAATGAACCCAACACAACCAGCTAAACCAAATAACCACATGGTTATGGCTATTGTTTCTACTGTTTTATCGGTAATTACCTGTACATTTCTAGGCTTAATTGCCGGAATAGTAAGTATTGTATTTGCCAGTCAGGTCAATACAAAATATAACGCAGGTGATTATCACGGTGCAGAAAAAGCTTCAAAAAATGCTAAAATAGCATGGATTGTAGCCATCGTAATTACTGTAGTATTACTCATTTATACTGTTGTAGTATTAGGTGCTTCATGGGATGAATTCATGGAACAATTTAATGCTGAAATGGAGAGACAACAACAGCTGCAAGGTCAATAGAAATTATGGAAGATAAACCAAAACCACCACCAAATTACCTGGCATTATCAATTATTTCAACTTTGTTTTGTTGTCAGATATTTGGTATAATTTCAATTATTTACGCCGCGCAGGTCAATTCAAAATACATGGCTGGAGATTATGCCGGAGCAGAAAGTGCTTCCAGAAATGCTAAAACCTGGGGTTTTATCTCAGTTGGGATTGGCGTGCTTATTATTGCTTTTCTTATCCTTGTTTACGGAGCAGTATTGTTTGCAGCGCTTTCAAAAGGTGAACTGGACTTTTAAAGACCAAGTGAAAATCAATACCCTGGCGGTTGAATCAACTTTGACTGCCAGGGTATTTTGTTTTTATTAAATTAAGCTCGTATTAAAATTTTAAGCATTGAAGCGTCTTCCTAAGCCCTTTAAAATTTTGTTTCTAATTGCCGGAATCTTGTTAGCTTCAGGTTTTGTTTATTTATATTATAATATAAATCCGGCCGGACAGGAATGGATGCCAAAATGCCCATTTCATACTTTTACAGGTTTTCATTGCCCGGGTTGTGGGTCTCAACGTGCTATCCATGACTTCTTACATCTAAATTTCTTAGACGGTTTTAAACACAATTTTTTATTAGGACTGGGCGTTTTGGTTATGTTTTATAAAGTGTTCCTGATAATCAGATCAAGATTTTACCCTGAAAAATCCAGTAATTTACTCTACAGTCCAAAAGTGCCCTGGATTATTCTTATTTTGATTATCAGTTTTTGGGTGTTGAGAAATTTGCCATTTGCGCCATTTTCTTATCTGGCGCCTTAAACTCTTATTTTACTGCTAATTTCAAATAACATTATCATTAAAAAGCCTAAGATTTATTAGCTTTGAAGCTAAAAGTATATAATGCTACAAAATATAGAACCTAAAGTTGTCTGGAAACATTTTGAGGCCTTAAACGCCGTGCCCAGACCATCAAAAAAAGAAGACCGTGTCATACAATTCATGATGGATTTTGGTCAGGGTCTTGGTTTAGAAACCCTACAGGATAATGCAGGAAATGTTGTCATAAGAAAACCTGCAACGAAAGGTTTTGAGGATAGAAAAACTGTTGTACTTCAGTCACACCTGGATATGGTACATCAAAAAAACGAAGATACAGATTTTGATTTTGAAAAGGAAGGTATCAAAATGTACGTTGATGGAGATTGGGTTAAAGCAAAAGGTACCACACTAGGCGCAGATAACGGTCTGGGTGTCGCTGCAATAATGAGCTTGCTTTCCTCTGAGGATATTGAGCATCCGGCTTTAGAAGCCTTGTTTACCATAGATGAAGAAACCGGAATGACAGGCGCCAAAAACCTTGACCCCAATATTCTTGATGGCGAAATTTTACTCAACCTGGATACAGAGGAAGATGATGAAATAGGCATAGGCTGCGCAGGAGGAACAGATATTACTGCAACTAGATTTTATATTGAAGAGTCTGTTCCGGAACAGACTAAAGCCTTCAAATTAACCATCAAGGGTCTGCAGGGCGGGCATTCCGGTATGGATATCATTAAAGGCTTAGGCAATGCCAATAAGTTGATGACCAGATTCTTATTAAGATTCCATCAAAAATTGACCATGCGCATAGGAAGCTTCAAGGGTGGTGGATTGCGTAATGCGATACCCAGAGAAAGCTCAGCAGTATTTGTTGTTTTAAATGACGATTTGGATGATTTCAAGGCTAGTTTTGAAGAACTGTCTAAAGCCATAAAGGCTGAATACAAAAACCTGGAACCAAACCTGGACTTTCAAATGAAAGAAACAGAAATGCCAAAATCTGTTTTGAGCAGTGATGTGCAGGATATGATCATCAAAGCTTTAAGTACAGCGCACAATGGGGTGTATCGTATGAGTCCTGATATTGAAGGTTTGGTAGAAACCTCAAATAATATTGCACAGGTGAGCATTGAAAATGGAAAAATAGAGATCCTGTGTCTGACGAGATCTTCGGTAGAAAGCGGGAAATGGGATTTAGCCCATAATATTGAAAGTGCCTTTGATCTGGCGGGATGTAAAGTAAAATTTTCTGGAGATTATCCAGGCTGGACCCCGAATCCTGATTCTGCTATTCTAAAAGTCGTTGACGAGTTGTATCAAAAGAATTTCAAGGAGAAAGCCCATATTGCAGCCTGCCATGCGGGACTTGAATGTGGAATTTTAGGGAGCCACTATCCGGAAATGGATATGGTGTCTTTTGGTCCTACTATCTTAGGTGCGCATTCTCCTGATGAACGCGCCAGCATTTCTTCTACTCAAAAATTTTGGGGGTTTTTGAAAGATATTTTAAAGCATATTCCGGAAAGAGTTAAATAAAGAAACAGCCCTCAAAGGTCTTGAAGAGCTTTGAGGGCTAAATAAAACATAAATACGACAATGACAATCATCTCTTACAATGTTAACGGCATTCGTGCAGCGATGCGAAAAGGACTCACAAACTGGTTAAAAGACGCCAATGCTGATGTTGTTTGTTTTCAGGAAATAAAAGCCCTGGAAGAGCAAATAGAAACGGAAGCATTTCATCAACTAGGCTATAAATATACCTATTGGTTCCCAGCAAAAAAGAAGGGCTATTCCGGCGTAGGCATCATTTCAAAAGTCAAACCCAATCATGTAGAATTTGGCTGTGGTATAGATTATATGGACGATGAAGGAAGAATTTTAAGGGCAGATTTTGATGATTTTTCAATCATGAGTTTGTACCTGCCTTCAGGGACCAACGATGCCAGACTTCAATTGAAATTTGATTTCATGGATGATTTTTACAGCTACATCGCCAAATTAAAAGTTGAAATTCCAAATCTTGTGGTCTGCGGAGATTTCAATATTTGTCACGAACCCATTGATATTCATGATCCGGTCAGGCTCAAAACGGTTTCTGGCTTTCTGCCTGAAGAACGCAAATGGTTAAGTAAATTTTTAAATAATGGATTTACAGATTCCTTCAGGCTAAAAAACCCCGAAGTTGAGCAGTATTCCTGGTGGAGTTACCGTGCAAATGCTCGTGCTAATAATAAAGGATGGCGATTAGATTACCATTTGGTTGCTGAGCCGATAAAACAAAACATCGATAGAGCCGTTATACTTCCTGAGGCAAAACACAGTGACCACTGTCCTGTGTTATTGAAACTGAATTTTTAATCCTTTATTCATGAAAATACAAGCTGTTATAATTATACTTTTGAGCGTCCTTTTTTTGGGCTCCTGTGTTCCCAAAAAAGACCTGGTTAATCTTCAAAACCGATACGACAATCTGGAATCTCAAAATGATCTTTTGAGCAAAAAGCTCAAAAACTGTGTGGATGCTAAAGCAGAGCTGGAATCTAATCTAACTCAAACGCAGTCAGCGCTTTCAGAATTACAAAAGGAACACCAAAAATTGCAGTTAGAGTATCAAACCCAGACTGATCAAATTAAAAATTTAGAAAAATCTTATGAGGCTTTAGAGCAGAACAGTAGTGAGATTTTAGCAGAAAACGTGCAGCGTAACCGTGAACTACTTCAACAACTAGAAGAAAAGGAAAAAGCTCTTGCAGAGGAAAGAATGCGGTTAGACGAACTTCAAAAAGACCTTGATGATCGTTCTTTTAGAATAGACGAATTAGAAAGCCTCATTGCTTCAAAAGAAGCAAAATTATCTGCTTTAAAAGAAAACCTGATGGATGCTTTAGTCGATTTTGAAGGGCGAGGTTTAAGTGTAGAACAAAGAGATGGCAAAGTTTACGTGTCCATGGAGAACAAACTGCTGTTTGCATCAGGCAGCTGGAACGTAGGTTCTGAAGGAAAGAAGGCTATTAAAGAATTGGCCACAGTATTAGCTCAAAACCCTGATATTTCTGTTTTAATAGAAGGCCATACCGATAATGTTCCTTACAATGGTAATGGTCCACTTAAGGATAACTGGGACCTTTCTACCAAAAGAGCTACTGAAGTTTTGAAACTTTTACTCAAAAATGCAAGTATAGACCCTAAAAACCTTACCGCTGCAGGTCGCGGAGAGTTTCTTCCGGTAGCTTCAAATGAGACCAGAGAAGGCAAAGCTAAAAACAGACGGATAGAGGTTGTTCTTGAGCCACGTTTGGACCAGATAAATGAATTGATAAAAAATCAATAGGCATCAAAACTTTTATAAAATATATGTCCATTCCTTTACTGTTGACTTTAGTAGCAGCTTATCAGTTTTATTTGTCTCAAAATACGACTCTTACACAATGGAAAGGAGGAGGTTTCGGGATGTACACAACGGTTCATCCTACTTACAATAAGGTGACATTTAATGACAGTTTGGTAAATTTAGACTTTAAGGCCAATGCAAGTGAGGAAGAGTTTTCGGATTCATATTATAAGTTCTTACTATATCCCAATAACACAACTTTGGAAAATTTAGTTCAAAAAACAAGATACGAGAATAGCGATAGTCTGGAAGTAAAGATTTATGATCTTGAATTTGATCTGTTAAATAATACAGCAACTTATGCTAAAGTCATTTTTGAGCATACTTACAAGAAAGATTAGCCAGCTTTCCAATCATGAGTTGATAGGTAAATGTATCTTATTATACATCATTCTAAAAAGCCATTCCCTGGATTTACTTTATGTTTTTCCAATAGTTTTACTCGTCTTGTTTTATGCTTTGTTGGATAAGTTTTTTTTATCAAAACCTTTATTCTGGTTATTGGTCTTAGCTCTTTTTATTCCAAACCTCTTGTCAGAGTATTTTTTTGTGGCGAATCATTTCTTCGTTACCATATATATCCTTCTACTCTTGGTCATATCAAGCTATTTTCCGTCAGAACAGAATAGAATTTTACGTCTTAATGCCAAATACTGTTTAGCTGTTATAATGGTATTTGCAGTCCTGCAAAAGCTGGTATCAAAGGAGTTTATGTCCGGAGAAACTATTGGGTATATGGGTTACTTAGGACAACTTTTTAAGTTTCCGGTATGGTTCTTTCCTGAAGTTAAAGAAGCGATACTGTTCAATAATACTCAGATGACTAAAGAAATTTCAAATTTCCCTGAAACTTTTATACTTGAAGCACCTTTTCCTTATTTTAAAAAATTTAGTTTGTTTTTCAGCTATCTGACTATTATTGCAGAAATAGTATTTGCAGCCTTGCTTTTTATAAAATCTAAGGTTTTAAAAAACGGATATTTCTCCCTTTTTGTTTTGTTATTGATACTTACCAGACAAGAAACTGGTTTTATATTGTTGCTAACTATTCTTTTAATGATGCAGCTTGGCGCCAAAGCTTCGATTTACAGAATTGTTTATTTAAGCTTGTTTATCTTAAGCCTGGGTCTGACCATCATTCGTTGGGGATTTCTTTAAAAAGTATTTTAAAACAAGTAAGAACTATTTATTGGTCTTATTTCATGTATTTGGTGTAATTATAAAATTGATGCATTAGAAAGAAAATCTCATTAAAAAGTTAGGTGTAAAACCTAATCCGTTTTGCCTGAAAGTCTGTATGTCCTGCTGGGAATTCAAGAGGTAAA
Source organism: uncultured Mesohalobacter sp. (assembly GCA_964593755.1). Taxonomy (GTDB): domain Bacteria; phylum Bacteroidota; class Bacteroidia; order Flavobacteriales; family Flavobacteriaceae; genus Psychroflexus. The sequence continues at coordinate 123,621 of CAZQKB010000001.1, forward strand.
ACTGGTTATATATATTACCATTGTTCAAGATATTCAAAAAAGATATTCCAGCCAGAGCCTTCGTATTTTTGAATAGCTTAAAAGTGTAAGTAGAGGACAGGTCCAGTCTGAAATAATCTTTTAGTCTGGAAGTATTTGGCTCCTGATAGGTGATAGATTGCGGTGCATTTTCTTGATTATCAGAAAGTAAAGTCGTCGGAACCCCGGAATGCCAATTGAAGCCACTTGATACTATAAGGCCGTTTTTTTCAAAGCTGAGCCCTGTAGAAATAATGTGCCTAATGTCCAGGTTATTATGAAAACTTGAAGGTATAAGTTCTTCAAAAGTGTAGATGTTTTCTGAAAAGCTATAGCTTACCCAGCCGGAGAAAGGTTCAAAGTTTTTATTGACGAGTATGTCAAACCCTCTTACGTCATAACTGCCATGACTTTCTGCGAATTCAAATTGATTTTGAAAACCCTGACTTTGAGTAGTTATGCCATCTACTTTTTTGTAATAAAAATCCAGATTTATAAACCACTTAGGCTTTATGAAGTTTAAACCAGCTGAAAACTGTTGGCTTTGAATAATTGGTCTTAAACCCGGGTCAGAAAGCACCCATCTTCGGTTCTCAACCCCTAAAAAATCTGTTTGTAAATCTATAGTTTGAGAAGTAACCTGACTTTTTTCCTCGGCTAAAACTTCTAAAAACAGATCTTCTATAAATTCATAGCTTAAATTGAATCTTGGTTCTGCTACAAATTCATTAAATTTTGAGTAATGGTTTAGCCTGCCTCCGAGATTTAGATTGAGTTTTTTGTTTTTTGACTGAAAGTTCAACTGTGAATACAAACTGTTGGTAAGTATAGAATTTTGAATTTCACTGAAGAAGCCCGGATCATTGACACGCTGAGAATTCAGTATCCCTGTTTCATTGATCTGATAACCACTTTCAAGATTAAGCCTGGCGTTAATTTTGGTTTGAAAGTTTAGTTTTAGCCCCAGTTCATTCACTTCATTTATTTGTTCCAGGCTTTGCTGATTCAATAAATTGACATTTAGGGCCTCAAGATTGTACTCTGAGGTATAAAACTGTAACTGAGTTTTTGAGAGTTCAGACCACTTTTTTTCATAAAATAGACCTACGGCAAGATTAGTTTTGCCTAAACTACTGCTTCTTGTGTTTATGGGTTGGTTTTCAATATCAAACCGGTTCAGGTTAAAATCATCTTCAGCATAAAGAAAATTGAGCTTTAAAAAATCACTGTCAGATATTCTGTTTTTATAGCTGATTGTAGTATCAAAAAAGTTAAACTCGTTGTTTTGTTGAGCTGAAGAGGTTTCAAAGTTTGTGACCTCAGTATTTTGAAATACCTTATCAAAATATTGTTTGTAGGTTGGACTTTCCCATAAAGAATTTACAGAATGTCTGGTCGAAAGTTCTATAGCAGACTTTTTATTTACAGGTAATTTTAAAAAGAGATCTGCATTTATAAAATTTAATCCTACGCTGGTCTCCAGGCTATCCGCTATCCTGTTGCTTGTTTGCATATTGATCAGGCTCGATACACCATCACCATATTTTGCAGAAGTACCATTTTTTACTAGTTTTACTTTTTCTGTCATATAAGGGTTGAAGGCAGAAATCATTCCAAAAAAATGTGAGGTACTGTACATTTTAATACCATCCCAAAGAAATAAGTTCTGATCATGTGTGCCTCCTCGAACATTGAGGTAAGTCACACTTTCCTGAGGACTCATAATACCTGGTAAAGCCTGAAGACTCTGCAATACGTCGGGTTCTACCAGTCCGGGAAGCAGACCAAACTCGTCATAGTTGATCTCTAATCCGCCGGAAGCAATTTTTTGTATACCACTGGTCAATAGTTTAGTGAGAATAACTTCGTCTAAGCTCTGATAAAACGGTATAATGCTAAGCTTTGTACACTCTTTCTCAAAATCCTTGTTTATAAAATATTCTCTGTTAATGTAATCGTCGGCGTAAATTCTTACGGATTGGGTATTTGTGTAGACAGGAAACATGATTCTTCCCTCATCGTCAGAATGAAAAATATATTTACCACTTTTTAGATGAGCATTTGGGATGATTTCTTTGGTTATCCTGTTTATAATTTCAATGCAAAATTTCTCTTTATGAGCTTTTGGAATCAACAATACACTTTTATCCTCCTGAACCATATAATCAAAAGGTGTTTTTGAACTTAGATAGTTTATTAATAAGTCATTGCTTTCAAATTCTTTTTTAAAAGGTATTGAAACTGATTTCAATTCCTCATCGGCATAAGAAAAAATAAGGTTATACTCCGACTCCAGGTAATTTAAATACGATGTAAGTTTAACAAAATCAGGTTTGGATTGTGCACTTAAGTTATGACACAACCCAAAAATCAGAAGAAAAAAAAAGAGTCTATTAAAAAAAATCACTTATTGGATAAAAATACTGTTTTACCATCAATCTTGTAGGATAATCCTAATGGCAAAGTAATAGAATTTAAAGCAATTTCGATGTTTTGATGGCTAAAACTTCCTGTAAATATCTTGTTCGTGTTTATATCGGAGGTTTCAAAATCTACATCGTAGTAGTTTTTAAATTCTTTCAAAACCACACTGAGTTCCTGACTTTCAAATTTACTTAGGCTGCTCTTCCAGTCCGGCGTTTGAGCCTTCTCCTGGTTAATGACCACTTTATCGTTTGCAAAAACAAGCTTGTCATTCTTTTTTAGAATGTAAGAACCTTCATTAACATTTACGCTTACTGAACCTTCAAAACAATGTACTTCAAATTTATAGTCCCTTGATTTCACATTAAATACGGTTCCCAATACTTCCACAAAACCGTAGGGTGTATTGACTTTAAATTTCTTTCCTTTTTCAACCTCAAAAAGAGCTTCACCATCAAGTTGCAATAGCCTTTCATCTTCCCAATGCTGTTTGTCGTAAAATAATGATGAATTAGCATTTAGGCTCACCTGAGAGTGGTCTGGAAGTTCGACATTTTCAATTTGAGCAACAGTGGTGTTAACCTGATTATTGTTCGCTGACACAAATGCATATTTGTAGACAAAAAAGCCTATAATGAATATTGCAGATATCGCTGCTATAAGTTGATATGCTGTATTGTTGCTTGATTTCTTTTTGGATTTGATGGCAAAGTTAAGGCCTTCGAGCGATGATTTTTCGTCAAACTGCGGCGCCTTAAAATATTTGGCGTTTTCTAAGATTTTTACATAAGAATGGTAATCATTTGTTTGCTTAAATGATTTTAATTCTTCTGCTGAGAGCTCATCATTGAGCCATTTTTTTAGTATTTCTTCTTTCATAACCACTTATTAAACAAACATATGGTGTTTTTTCCTACCTGAAATATGTTAAATTCCATCAATTTCTTTTCTCAATTGGTCCAATGCTGTGTAAATCCTCTTTTCAACCGCTTTTCTGGATATTCCCAGAATTTTGGCGATTTCTTTGTGTTTTTTGCCTTCAACCTTATTGAGTAAAAAGGCTACACGTTTTTCTTCAGTTAAATTTGATAATGCCTTTTGGTATTTAGTCATATACTCTTTCTCCTCCATTAAAAACTGAGGATCTTGATGATCAGAATCATTTTTGTCAGCCTTCAACTCATAATTCAGGACTACCTTTTTATGCTTTATGACATTAAGTGTTGTGTTGTTAGCTACCGAAAACAAAAAACTTCTGGCTTTGTCTACACTAACTTTCCTGCAGTTTTCCCAAAGCTTCATGAAAGCTACCTGGACTTTGTCTTTTGGATTATGTGCTTCTCCAAATTTGTAATAAATGAAATCATGCAGATCTTTGGCATACATGCCATGTAGTTTGGCAAAAACACTTTTCTCACAGCAGTTTTCATGTAAAGCTTTATCCTTTTTCATATAAATCAAATGTAAAAAAAAATGTTAATCGGGTAGGAATTTTTTGAATTGAATTGTTTTATTTTTGCTAAGGGTATTATGAAAAAGATTTTATACATATTGATAATATCGGTTGTTTTTGGCTGTTATGAAGATGACAATCAACTCATCCAATCACAAGATGCCTCTCACAGGACATCTGAATTGAGTAGAATGCTAAAGTCTATCACGGCTCATCAGACCAGTTATGACAATATTATTGATGATTCTTCTTGTTTTAGCTTAGATTTTCCCTACCAGGCTTATGTCAATTCAGATTTAAGAACTTTCTCCAGTGTAAGCGATTTATCTGATCTGAACTTTGAAGACGACATTGAAATTGTGTACCCTGTTAGTGCGACCTTTTTTAATTACGACACGCATCAGGCACTCAATCAAACCGATTTCAACCTTATAAAAAATACTTGTTCAGATGGTTTTGACATTATCGTAAATGCTTGTCTGGAAATTCAATTTCCGATAAAATTTAAAGAATTCAACGATATTACCGAAAGTTTTGAAACCTTCAGTTTTAATAATAATGAAGATGTTTTTTTTCATTTAGAAAACCTCCATGATAATGATGTCTATGAGATTGAATATCCTATATTTTTAAAAGACACCGATAACAATACCATCCTTATAAATTCTAATGTCGATTTTATGGAAGTATTTAACGACATACTTCAGGATTGTGATTAAAAAATTAATCGGTTAAATCTTTAAATTTTCTTCTCTGTTCATTTGTGTAATTACGTTTTTTATAAAAGTTTAGTTTCAAAGTCTATTTTTTTATTGATAAATTAGGTTAAAACTATATCGCTGACATTTTACAACAATTGTTAAAAAGCATTAAAATGTTAATTTCAGGTAGTAATTTACAGCATTGAGTTGTCTAATTTTAAAAATATTTGGTTATTCTTTGTATTTTTCTTAAAGAACTGAGCTTTACATTATTTAATTTAAGAAATTATTACTAAGTCTCATATTGGGTATGGTACACTTACACATAACTCAGAGCGTTTTTTAACCGTTTATTGATTTAATCTAAAACTTCAAAATGAAAAACTACTACTTTATTGCATTTCTATTATTGCTAATGTCTTCTGACATAAAAGCACAGATTGTTGTTGATTGTACAAGCGGACCTGTTACTAACATATTTTGTTATGATGATAACGCCATTGAAGAATACACCTACACAAGCAGCGACGGTTCCGTACTTAATTTAGTTGTAAATTCAGGCAATGTTGAAAATATTTTTGATGAGTTTATAGTGCTTGATTCTGACGGTACAGAACTATATAATGGTTATGGAAACCAGGGTGATTTAAGCGGGTTGAATTTTCAATCCAGTGGAGACAGCATTACAGTTCAGGTGGTTTCCGATTTTATAATAAACTGTCAGACTCAGGGAAACATCAATCCAATTGACCTACAAGTCAGTTGTGCTACCTGTGTAAATCCGGACATCAGTTTTGAGCTGGTAGACGATTGTTTAAATGCCCCTCAATTTTTTGTTGAGGCGGATGTCACGGACTTAGGATCTGCAGCAGATTTGAACATTTCTGATAACCAAGGGAATTCTCAGAACATAATTTCTGCCGGAAACTATACTTTTGGACCTTATGCCAATGGCATTGCCGTAGTACTGACAGCAGAAAACAACCAGGATGTCAATTGTCAAATTATTTCTCAGGAATTCACACAAAGTGCTTGTTCTACCAACTTAGTAGATTGTGCTTTGGGTCCTGTAAATACAACATTTTGTTATGATAATACTAATCAGGAATATACTTACGTTAGCAGTGACGGCTCTGTACTTAACTTGAGCATCCTATCAGGAGATGTGGTTGAGCATTTTGATGAATTTATCGTACGTGATTCTGATGGTACAGAACTTTACAACGGCTTTGGAGATTTAGGAGATTTAAGTGGATTAAATTTTCAGTCTTCAGGAGATACGATTTCTGTTCAGGTGGTTTCTTCTTTTGGATCGAATTGTCAAAATAATCCGAATCTTGCCCCAATTAATCTACAGGTCAGTTGTGCGACCTGTATAAACCCGGAAATTAATTTTGAGCTAGTAGATGATTGCTTAAACGCGCCCCAGTTTTTTGTTGAAGCTGAGGTCACTGATTTCGGGTCTGCTGCAGATCTTACGATTTCTGACAATCAGGGAAATCCTGCTGTAACCGCGTCTTCAACTGGTGTATACAGTTTTGGGCCTTATCCAAATGGAACACTTGTGGAATTAACGGCTGAAAATAGTCAGGATAGTAACTGTCAATTGTTCTCAGGTGAATTAACACAGAATGCATGCACCACCAATTTGGTAGATTGCTCTCTTGGACCAGTAAACACAACCTTCTGTTATGATGATAACACCATCGAAGAATACACCTACATAAGCAGCGACGGTTCCGTGCTTAATTTAGTTGTAAATTCAGGCAATGTTGAAAATCATTTTGATGAGTTTATAGTACTAGACTCTGACGGTACAGAACTTTACAATGGTTATGGAAACCAGGGTGATTTAAGTGGATTGAATTTTCAATCCAGTGGAGACAGCATTACAGTTCAGGTGGTTTCCGATTTTATAATAAACTGTCAGACTCAGGGAAACATCAATCCAATTGACCTACAAGTCAGTTGTGCTACCTGTGTAAATCCGGACATCAGTTTTGAGCTGGTAGACGATTGTTTAAATGCCCCTCAATTTTTTGTTGAGGCGGATGTCACGGACTTAGGATCTGCAGCAGATTTGAACATTTCTGATAACCAAGGGAATTCTCAGAACATAATTTCTGCCGGAAACTATACTTTTGGACCTTATGCCAATGGCATTGCCGTAGTACTGACAGCAGAAAACAACCAGGATGTCAATTGTCAAATTATTTCTCAGGAATTCACACAAAGTGCTTGTTCTACCAACTTAGTAGATTGTGCTTTGGGTCCTGTAAATACAACATTTTGTTATGATAATACTAATCAGGAATATACTTACGTTAGCAGTGACGGCTCTGTACTTAACTTGAGCATCCTATCAGGAGATGTGGTTGAGCATTTTGATGAATTTATCGTACGTGATTCTGATGGTACAGAACTTTACAACGGCTTTGGAGATTTAGGAGATTTAAGTGGATTAAATTTTCAGTCTTCAGGAGATACGATTTCTGTTCAGGTGGTTTCTTCTTTTGGATCGAATTGTCAAAATAATCCGAATCTTGCCCCAATTAATCTACAGGTCAGTTGTGCGACCTGTATAAACCCGGAAATTAATTTTGAGCTAGTAGATGATTGCTTAAACGCGCCCCAGTTTTTTGTTGAAGCTGAGGTCACTGATTTCGGGTCTGCTGCAGATCTTACGATTTCTGACAATCAGGGAAATCCTGCTGTAACCGCGTCTTCAACTGGTGTATACAGTTTTGGGCCTTATCCAAATGGAACACTTGTGGAATTAACGGCTGAAAATAGTCAGGATAGTAACTGTCAATTGTTCTCAGGTGAATTAACACAGAATGCATGCACCACCAATTTGGTAGATTGTCCTCTTGGACCAGTAAACACAACCTTCTGTTATGATGATAATGCCATTGAAGAATATACTTACGTGAGCAGTGATGGTTCCGAGCTAGTCCTGACTGTAAATTCTGGAAATGTTGAGAACATCTTTGATGAGTTTATTGTGCTTGATTCTGACGGTACAGAACTATATAATGGTTATGGAAACCAGGGTGATTTAAGTGGATTGATCTTTCAGTCCAGTGGAGACAGCATTACAGTGCAGGTGGTTTCCGATTTTACAATAAATTGTCAGACTCAGGCAGACATCAATCCTATTGACATCAGCGTGAGTTGTAAGTCTTTGAATTTTATTTCCGGAAGAGTATCTTACAATGAGACTGCAGCGAATTGTGTTAATGCAGATAATAAGCTATCAAACTATATGGTTAATATAAGCGATGGTAATGAACACATAAGCGTAGCTGTTGATGAAAATGGTGAATATTTTGCAGCATTAAGCTCAGGGACATATTCTTTAGATGTGTTAAACATCAGCGATCATTTCACATCGGTAACGGGCACACATACCGTTAACCTTAGTGGACAAAATCAAATGATTGAGGATATGGATTTTTGTATTACAACCAGTAATCAAATTGAAGATTTATCAGTAGAGGTTTGTCCACTGGAAGATGCTGTGCCTGGTTTTGAAACAGAATACCAGATTTTAGTAACTAATAATGGTACTCATGTTGCTCCAAACGCACAGGTCAATTTTGAATATGACGGAAACTTACAGAGCTTTATTTCCAGTTCTGAAACCCCTGCTTTTAGTACGACAAACCTCCTGACATTTGACTTAAATGATATTGAACCATTTTCTACTACGGCTTTTAAAATTACTATGGTCAATGCTGATTCACCAACTCTAAATAGCGGGGAAATGCTGATTTTTAATACTGAAGTAACGCCAGGTACAAATGATAATAATTTTGATGACAACCTAAGCGTACATCAACAAACTGTTGTTGATACCAATGCTTCTAACGATATAATGGTTGTTCAGGGGGAAGAAATTACAATTGACAATATAGATCAATACTTAACTTATAGAATAAGATTTCAAAATCTGGGTACGGCAACTGCAAATGATTTAAGTATTACAAATATCATCAGCGATAAATTGGATTGGACTACTTTTCATCCTACAAGTTCAAGTCATGACTATCGCCTTGAAATTGTAAATGGGGTAGAAGTCAATTATTATTTTGATAATATAAACTTGCCAAACCAAACTATGGCTCCTGAAGACAGTAAAGGATATATCACTTACAAAATCAAACCTAAACCTGATGTGCAAATTGGTGACATCATAGAAAATTCAGTTGATATTATTTTTGATGCTAATTTGACTATTTCAACTAATACTATCAGTACAACTATAGTAGATGTGTTAAGCACTGATGTTTTTGAAACTGAAAGGATAAGCATTTATCCTAATCCTGTTAATAATGTTCTTCATATAGACTGGCCCTCACAATTAAAAGTTGATTCAATCACACTTTTCGATCTTAATGGTAAAAGAATTGAATCGTTTGGAAGTCAAAATATCCTGGATTTAAGCCAGGTTCAAAGTGGAATTTATATTCTGAGTATAAAAACAGATAAAGGGCGTTTCTTCGAAAAATTGTTGAAAGAATAATATATACATTAAGCTTGTCAAAATATTTTTAACAAATTTATTTGATACAGTTAAATAAATGCTAAACATAATTTCTGAGGTAGTAACTTTTAAGGTTGTATTGTCTTATTAGTGTAAACCTAAAAAAATTATTACTATGAAATTATTATCAAAAATTATGCTTCTCACAATTCTTGTGACTAGCTTTGTAGCATGTTCAGATGACGATACTACGCCACCTGTACAAACAGATCCGAATTTGGTTGAAGCTGCAAATGCGGCAAATCTTACGGTGCTTTTAGATGCCGTTGGCGCTGTACCTGGTTTGGACCAAACACTACTTAATGCAAATGAGATAACAGTATTTGCACCAACCAATCAAGCCTTCAGTGACGCACTTGCGGCTTTTGGTGTAAGTGATTTAAATGAACTTGTAGCAGCAATAGGTGGTGTAGATCAACTAGAAACCGTTCTGGGATTCCATGTTGTCCCTACAGTTGCCTTTTCAACAGATTTATCTGAAGGAGCTCAAACAGTACCAACATTGTCTGGACAAGATCTTACTGTAACCAGAAACGGTGGTTCTGTCACTGTAACGGACGCGTTAGGAAATACAGCAAATGTTGTCACACCAGATGTAGAAATAGAAAATGGCGTTGTACACGTAATTGATGCTGTACTATTACCTGAATTACCACCTGTAAACACTTTTAGTATTATAGCGGCAAGTCCTGATCATACAGTACTAGAGCAGTTATTGGTAGATGCTGGATTTGATGATGTTTTGTCAGGAGGAGTCTTTACAGTTTTTGCACCAACAGACACTGCTTTTAGTAATATTGATACATCCGGATTATCTGCAGACCAGGTTGCTAATATTTTATTGAATCATGTTGTTGATGGTAATGTATTATCCACAGACTTAGCCAGTGGTTATGTCAAAACAAATGCTACTGAAACGTATTCAGGAGACAACAACAACATTGATTTATATGTAAGTGTTGTTAATAGCGATGTTGTTTTGAACGGGAATTCATCAGTTACAGTTCCGGACTTAGAAAGTCTAAACGGAACGGTACATGTTGTTGATGAAGTAATAACTATACCAAATGTTGTAGACCTAGCTGCGGCAAATCCTATGTTTGGAAATTTAGCGGCAGCTTTAACTCAGGAGAACTTATTAGGAACACTATCAACTGATGCAGGTACAAGTCCGGCACCATTTACCGTATTTGCGCCTAATGATGATGCATTTGCAAATTTCTTAGCAGAAAACAATGGCTTTGATACATTGCAGGATGTTTTAGATACACCATTATTAACTGATGTTCTTACTTACCACGTATTGCCAAATGGTGCTGTAAGAGCAGCGGATATTTCAGATGGTATTGCACCTGCAACAGTACAGGGTGCAACCTTAACTATCAACACTTCAAATGGGGTAACAATAACAGATCAGGATGGAAGAGTTGTAAATGTAATTGCAACAGATGTGACAGGATCAAATGGCGTTATCCATGTTATAGATAACGTTATTTTACCTGTTGACCTCTAATTAATTTGTTTTGTTAAAATGCGGGAACTGCTCCTTTTGGGAGCAGTTTTTTTATTGTACATTATTCCTTAATATTTTTGGTTTTCACCAATTTAATGACAGTATAAAAAAGGAAACCAACGGGCCCAAACATAAAACAGAATATCAAACAGGGAATAATTAGATAATGATTAATGTTATGCTTTTGGGCATTATTCACGATCCAATTGCCGACCAGTAAATCAAATACCAAATAGTGTACCCAGCCGGTTAAAACGGCTTTATCTGAGGAAAACATGGCTTTTACGCCTTCCAATTTGCTAAAAGCTTCCATATCCATGTTGCCTAAACCTGAAACGACATAAACGACATACAATACCGCCATAAGCATGGCAAATCCATATATTGCAGGATTGCGCCAGGACTTTTTAGAAAAGAAAATTAAAATGATCCAGGCTGGTATAACAGCTGTATTTACGATTTGAAAAACAACAGAGGATTCCATAAAACTATATTTTAGCTATAAAAGTAAAAAACCTGCTCGATTGAGCAGGTTTTTTAGTAAATATAATTTGACTATAATTATTCTCCTAGAAATGGATACCTATAGTCTGTTGCAGGAACAAAGGTCTCTTTAATCAATCGTGGAGACGTCCATCTCAGTAAGTTCAATTTAGAACCCGCTTTATCATTTGTTCCACTGGATCTTGCACCACCGAAGGGCTGTCTGCCTACTACAGCACCTGTACATTTATCATTAATGTAGAAGTTACCGGCACAGTTTTCAAGTTTTTTAGTCGCTAAAGCTGCCGCATAACGATCTGTTGAAATGATAGAACCGGTCAAGGCATAAATACTTGTACCATCTACTAAGTCTAAGGTTTCTTCATATTTATCATCGTCATAAACATAAATCGTTAAAACAGGACCGAATAATTCGGTTTCCATAGTTTCGTACTTTGGATTTGTGGTTACAATTACCGTTGGATTTACAAACCAGCCTTTAGATTTATCGTAAGTTCCACCGGCAATAATTTCGGCTTCATTACTATCTTTAGCCTGGTCGATATATTTGGCTAGCTTATCAAAAGAGCCTTCGTGAATGACGGCATTGATAAAGTTGCTCATGTCATCCGGTGCACCAATTTTGAAAGATTCAATATCTTCAACTAAGTATTTTTTAACTTCCGGCCAGATGCTTTCAGAAATGTAAGCTCTGGATGCTGCACTACATTTTTGCCCCTGATATTCGAAGGCGCCGCGTGCTAATGCTGTAGAAACAACTTTAGGCGGTGCAGATTTATGAGCTACAATAAAATCTTTTCCTCCTGTCTCTCCAACAATTCTTGGATAAGATTTATAGGTATGAATGTTTTGACCAATCTTAGCCCAAATGCCTTTAAATACATTTGTACTACCTGTAAAGTGAATACCTGCAAAATCAGGATGCGCCAAAACAGTATTGGTTACCATCTCAGGATCGCCGATGACCATATTGATAACACCATCAGGTACGCCGGCTTCCTGAAAGACTTCCATCAGGACATTTGCAGAAAAAATCTGACTGTCACTGGGTTTCCAGACGGTAGTATTGCCCATAAGCGCCGCACTACTCGGTAAGTTACCCGCAATAGCAGTAAAGTTGAAAGGTGTGATGGCATAAACAAAACCTTCCAGAGGTCTGTGTTCTACACGGTTCCAGGCAGAAGCATCAGATTCCGGTTGTTCTTCAAATATCTGGCTCATATACTCCACATTAAATCTGAGGAAATCAGCAATTTCACAGGCCGAATCAATTTCAGCCTGAAAAATATTTTTTCCCTGACCTATCATAGTTGAGGCATTTAGCTTTTGGCGATATGGTCCGGAAATTAAATCTGCAGCTTTTAAAAAAACAGCAGCGCGTTGTTCCCAGGGTAAATCAGCCCAGGCTTGTTTAGCCTCTAAAGCTGCTTGTATAGCCTCTTCAACATGCTCTTTTGTGGCATTATGATAAACGCCTACCTCATGTTGGTGATCATGTGGTGGATTAATTGGTTTAGTATCTCCGGATTTCACCTGTTTGCTGCCAATATATAAGGGCACTTCAACATGAGAATTATACATTTCTTTGTAAGTATTTAAAACTTCGTCTCTTTCTGGCGTTCCCGGCGCATAAGACTTAATAGGCTCATTTACAGCGGGTGGCACTTGAAAAAATCCTTTTCCCATAATAATATATTTGTTTTTTAGAATTGTTTAAAGATAAAAATTCTATTTGAACTCCTAAACTTTTATTGGTAAGGTTTTCTAAAAGTTGATAATCAAATTTTAACATTATTGAAATCACAGATAGGTCATTATCAATTGTATGATGAAGCTTAAAAATTTTGCAAACTAAATGAGTTTAGCGCTAATATTAGTAAGTTTGCAATTCTTTATAATCAGAAAATAGTTTTGACATGAGTAAATATGATATCATAGTAGTTGGAAGTGGCCCAGGTGGCTATGTGACAGCTATAAGAGCTTCTCAATTAGGGTTTAAAACAGCAATAGTAGAAAAAGAAAGCCTTGGAGGGGTTTGTTTAAACTGGGGCTGTATTCCTACAAAAGCTTTATTGAAAAGTGCACAGGTTTTTAATTACCTTAACCATGCAGAAGATTATGGCCTTAAAGTTGAAAAAGCCGATAAAGATTTTGGTGCCGTTGTAAAGCGTAGTCGTGATGTGGCTAATGGCATGAGTAAAGGTGTTCAGTTTTTGATGAAAAAGAACAAAATAGAAGTTCTAGAGGGACATGGAACTATAAAGCCAGGGAAAAAAGTTAGCGTAAAAGATGCTAAGGGGAACACAAAAGAATATGAAGCAGACCATGTAATTATTGCAACAGGAGCACGTTCGCGCGAACTACCTAATTTACCACAGGATGGCGAGAAAGTAATTGGCTACAGAAAAGCTATGACTTTGGATAAGCAGCCAAAATCAATGATCGTTGTAGGGTCTGGAGCTATTGGTGTGGAGTTTGCCAGTTTTTACAATGATATGGGAACAGATGTGACTATTGTTGAGTTTCAGCCAAATATTGTACCCGTAGAAGATGAAGAAGTATCAAAACAGTTTGAGAGAATCTACAAGAAAAAGGGCATTAAAGTGATGACCAATTCTTCGGTGGAAAGTGTCGATACATCCGGAGATAAAGTAAAAGCTAAAGTCAAAACCAAAAAAGGAGAAGAAACTTTAGAGGCTGATATCGTATTATCTGCAGTTGGTATCAAAACTAATATTGAAAATATTGGTTTAGAAGACGTCGGAATTAAAACAGATAAAGATAAGGTCATTGTAAACGACTATTACCAAACCAATGTTCCTGGTTATTACGCTATAGGCGATATCACGCATGGGCCAGCTTTAGCTCACGTGGCTTCAGCAGAAGGTATATTATGTGTTGAAAAAATAGCTGGTCATAAAGTAGAGCCTATTAATTATGGCAATGTACCTGGCTGTACTTATTCCAGCCCGGAAATAGCTAGTGTTGGGATGACTGAACAGCAAGCTAAAGAAGCAGGTTACGATATTAAAGTTGGTAAATTTCCTTTTTCTGCATCTGGAAAAGCCAGTGCATCCGGGACTAAAGATGGATTTGTCAAAGTCATATTTGATGCCAAATACGGCGAATGGTTAGGTTGTCACATGCTTGGTGCAGGTGTTACCGATATGATTGCAGAAGCTGTTGTTGCCAGAAATCTGGAAACAACTGGCTACGAAGTTCTTAAAACCATTCATCCACATCCAACAATGAGTGAAGCAGTGATGGAAGCGGTTGCTGACGCTTATGACGAAGTGATTCATTTATAGTTCAACATCTAATTTATGTATAAAAAAAACCGAAGTTATTAGCTTCGGTTTTTTTTGTTTTAGCCTAATAGGAGATGACTTATGGAGTTATGACTACGCCTAAATTAAATGCACTTCTGGAATTTCTTATTTCAAATGGCAACACATCGGTGTCGTCTATATTACTAAACCCACCAAAACCCTGGTAGTCAATAAACAATTGAAGTTTCTCATTTATATCAAATTTATACCCAATACCAAATGCAAGACCGAAATCTGTGCCTGGCACAACTTCAGAAATATCAATAGTACTTCCTTCTCTTAATTCAGTCTCTGCATTAAGTAAAAAGGATATGGCTGGTCCAAAATTTAAATACCAATTTCTGTTTCGGCCAAAATGCCAGTTTGCATTAATTGGTAAAGTAAGGTAATTTAATTTATCAATGTTTCCGCCGCCATCTTCTGCACCCATAGGATCAAATAAGAGCCCAGACCTTAAACTCCATCTGTCACTAAAATAAAATTCTGTAATGGCACCTCCAGCAAAAGATGTCCTTGCTTCATAAGAAAAATCAGTATCACTTGGTGCGAAGGTTGCAAGGTTAATTCCAATTTGGGGTGCGATTGTGAAGTCGCCTTTACCAGATTGCGCTTCCAATGTTGTTATAGAAAGGATGGTAACTAAAAGTAAAAGAAAAGTATTTTTCATTATATATCATTTAAAATTTAGCATGCAAATATATCCTTAAATGTGAATTTAATAAATACTTTTATGGAATATTAATTTTAAAAATGACTTTCGACACAAATTTTATAATTTTTCAATTGAGATATACACTTTTCTAATTTTTCCAAATAATAAAAATTTATGTCTTTTTGATGTTTTATCGATACAACGAACACTTTTTTTGATAAGATTGAGTTTTTTATTTGTATGCTTTTAATGTCCTGAAAATTTATTTCAAATTTATTTGGGGTAGCATTCCATTTATCGGTTATAAAAACCAAGGTGTCATCAGTTATGACGATTCTGCCGGGACAATAGAATAATGGATTTATCTGCAAATACGCAAAAGACTGGTGTCGATATAACGGGAAATACTTTTTCAAAGCCATCTTATCCAGACCTGCGGATATGGTTAAGCTTTGTACGATGGCCAGCATGAAACTTAAAAACAAACTGAAATCTAAATCCGTTTTAAACAGAAATCTGGCGATGATAAACGTGAATCCAAAAAGACCTAAAAACAAAAAAAACCTATACCTCCAATTTATTTGAAGTCTTAGGTTTTTGTATTTGCTCATTTCAATTAAACTGATAAAGATTCTTTAAAATTTGTAGTTCAAGCCTATACCGATATTGGAAAAGTTTACTCCAAGATCAAACAATTTTCTCGATTCAGACCCTTCGGTGTTTGGTGCAATTGTCATGTAATTGAGTAAACCTAGATTAGCCTCCAGTGAAAATCTTTTTGATACAAAATAATTTAGTCCGCCACCAAGTCCAAAAGCAAAGTTATTAAATGCCGCATCAGAAGCACTATTCTCAGACCTTATATAGTCAAATGATATTTGCCCGTATAAAGAAAATTGATTTTGAGGTGTAAAATAGTAGCGTCCAAAACTTCCTGCGCCATAACTGGTATATTCAAAAGTATTGTTAATAGCATTTTCTGATTCTCTATGCTGGTAAATTAATCTGCCACCTAAAGCAAAATTCTCAGTAATGAAATACCCAAGCCTTGGTGATATTTCAAAAATTGAATTTTCAATATCACCTTCTGATGATGAAGCCATTCTGAAAGCTCCGCTTATAAATCTATCGCCTTTTATAAAACCTTTATCCTGGGCACTGAGCACTGTAGAGCCCAAAACCAAAAAAATAACTGAAAGAATAACTCTTTTCGCTGTTTCCATGATTTATTAAAACGGCAGATCATCGTCCGGATCTTCTTCGTTAAGATCATCTACGGGTTCAAATTGATCAGCGGGAGGAATGCTAGGGTCCTGATTAGGATTGGCGCCTACCTTTTCAATACGCCATCCCTGGATTGAATTAAAGTATTTGGTTTCTCCCTGTGGGCTTACCCACTCACGTCCTTTTAGGTTGATGCCAATTTTTACTTTATCACCAACACTAAATTTGTCAACCACATCGGTTTTATCCTGAATAAATTCAATATTCAAAAATTGGGGATACTGCTCTTCGGTTGTAATAACAACTTCTCGTTTGCGAAAGCCATTACTTCCGTATTCTTTGGTCTCTCCGATTACTTTTATTTTTCCTTCTACTTCCATAAGTTTTTATTTTGATAATAATATACACCAGGCTGCAAAGATATCATCGCTTTTCAAATATTCCTGAGCTTTTAGATGTAAACCTTCCTGGTTTATGTCTTCAATGTATAGTTTTAAGTTTTCTTCTTTTATGAATTCTTCTACAACTTCTCGCGTTGGTAGCGCTTCTATATTTCCAAGTTTACCCAAATCATTTCCATTTAAAAATGGGCTGTGTTTTATTTCATAAGGCATTTGGTCTATGCCAATACCTAATTTTTGATTGGGTTTAGGGACTTCAAACATGCCACGATTTGCTCTGGTGTACCAATTTCCGCCCATTCTGGCAACCTGATCTATGTCGTACTGGTCAATTTTGCCATTTTCGTCCAGGATATGCTCGGCGATATGAATTTTTACAACTTCAGCTATAATTAAATTTCCTGCACCGCCTTCTTTTCCTAATTCTATAATTTCGTTTACCTTGCATTCAAACTGAACCGGAGACTCTTTTACACGGAATGGCTTTACAATATCAGATTGGAGCATGGTCAAGCCACTTTTCTCAAACTCATTTACTTCCGAAGGGTATTCAGTACTCGACAATGACATTTGCTGGACAATATCGTAATTTACAATATTAATCACCACTTCTTTATTGTCCTGGCAGTTTGTTAAACTGTCTTTTGTGGTATTGTTTCTTACGCGACGAGCAGGTGAAAAAATCATTACCGGCGGATTAGCGCTAAACACATTAAAGAAACTATAGGGAGATAAATTTGGTACCCCTTCGTTGCTTATAGTACTGGCAAAAGCAATAGGTCTGGGTCCTACCGCGCCAAGTAAGTAAGCATGCAGGTCTTTTGTATTAATATGAGATGGAATTATACTTTTCATGTTTTACAAATTTAAAATATTCCATGTACCTAGACCTGCTTTTAGAAAAATTTATGCGGTAAGATTATTTATAGTAATTTTGCAAAAAATTTCTTAAACTTAAAATTAGTATAGCATGCAACTGTACAATAAATTAAGTGCAAAAGAAAGGGAAGCATTAATTGAACAAGCTGGCGAGGACAGGTTGACACTTTCCTTTTATAAATATGCACATATTGGAAATCCTCAGATATTAAGAGACCATCTATTTATCAATTGGGATAAAATGGATGTTTTGGGCAGAATCTATGTAGCTCATGAAGGCATAAACGCCCAGTTATCTGTACCAGCCTCAAATTTTTCGGTATTCAAGGATTTTATAGATAGTATTTCTTTTTTAAAAGACGTAAGATTGAATATTGCCATTGAACATGACAACAAATCTTTTTTGAAATTAAAAGTAAAAGTTCGTCCAAAAATAGTGGCTGATGGCTTAAATGACGCTACTTTTGATGTGACAAATAAGGGTGTTCACGTAGATGCAGAAAAGTTCAACGAACTTATTGAAGATCCCAATACAGTTTTAGTTGACATGAGAAACCATTACGAAAGTGAAATAGGCCATTTTAAAAATGCAGTTACACCTGATGTAGACACCTTTAGAGACTCTCTGGACATTATTGAACGAGACTTAAAAGATCATAAAGAAGATAAAAAGCTTGTAATGTATTGTACTGGAGGAATTCGATGTGAAAAAGCCAGTGCATATTATAAACACAAGGGGTTTAAAAAAGTATATCAACTGGAAGGTGGTATCATAGAATATACACGACAAGTCAATGAAAAAGGCCTTGAAAACAAGTTTTTAGGTAAAAATTTTGTTTTTGATCAAAGACGTGGTGAACGTATTTCTGAGGTAATAATATCTAAGTGTCATCAATGCGGTAAGCCTTGTGATACTCACGTAAACTGCGCTAATGAGGCCTGTCACTTATTGTTCATTCAATGTGATGAGTGTGCAGGACAGATGGAAAATTGCTGTTCAAAAGAATGTCAGGATATTATACACTTGCCTTATGATGAACAAAAGAGACTAAGGGCAGGAAAAAAGAATAGTAATAAAATTTTTAAGAAAGGAAGATCTTCTGTTTTAAAATTCAAAGCTTAGAAAAAATGAAAAAAATATTTTTGTTGCTCATTGTTTTGAACACGACATTTGGCTACTCTCAAGCCAATCATTCTATAGATGAAACCCTGGAGCTTTGGCATAAAGCTGCTGCTGAAGCCAACTTTGAAAACTATACAGCCTTAATGGCAGAGGATTGTGTTTTTATTGGCACTGACGCAACAGAAAACTGGAAGGGTGAAGCCTTCTTAAACTTTGCGAAACCATATTTTGATAAAGGGAAGGCATGGACATTTCATACCATAACCAGAAATATCTATAATGAAGAAGCCAATACCATTGCATGGTTTGATGAGCTTCTGAAAACGCAGATGGGCATCTGCAGAGGTTCTGGTACAATATCT
Source organism: uncultured Mesohalobacter sp. (assembly GCA_964593755.1). Classification (GTDB taxonomy): domain Bacteria; phylum Bacteroidota; class Bacteroidia; order Flavobacteriales; family Flavobacteriaceae; genus Psychroflexus. The sequence continues at coordinate 142,750 of CAZQKB010000001.1, forward strand.
TACATTAACGGACATTGGAAAATCAAGCATTACGTCCTTTCTATAGCCATACCTAACGAAAATGTGGATCAAGTCAAAGTCATGAATGATTCCTTCAACAAGTCATTTGTTGAAAGCGTAAAAAAATAAACTTTGATTTAGCTGTTTTAAAAAGTACTTCCTTATGAAAAAAATTCAAAGCCTGGGTTAATATGATTTTATATATACTTATTTTCCGAAGTATTCTTCCAATTCTTTTAAGGTCTCAGGAGTAGTGTTGATGTCTTTCACAACACTGCCTTTCTCTAAAACAACTATGCGCTTACAGACTTCAGTAACGTGCATCAAATCGTGACTGGATATCAATACAGTAGTTTGTTTTTGTTCTGTGATTTCTTTAAGAATGGCTTTTAGTCTTATCTGAGTCGTTGGATCAAGATTTGCAAAGGGTTCATCTAGTATAACAACTTCAGGATTACCAATAAGTGCTGCAACAATCCCAACCTTCTTTTGATTTCCCTTTGAAAGATCTCTCAAATATTTTTTCTTGTTTAATATTTCGTCATGGAAAAAGTCCTCAAAGTCTGCAAGGAAATTATCTATTTCTGTTTTGCTGACACCTCTTAAGTCTCCTACAAAATAAAAATATTCTTCAGGGGTTAAGTAACCTATTAAAAAGCTTTCATCTATAAATGCTGCAGTATAAGGCTTCCAGTCTTCAGACTCACTTACAACTATATCACCGCTACTTATTTTTCCGGTGGTTGGTTTTATAAGGTCTAAAAGTAAACTAAAAAGGGTTGTTTTTCCTGCGCCATTGTTGCCAACTAATCCAAAATTTTGACCTTTAGGTATTTCGATGTTATCAACATTCAAAACTTGTACACCATTGTAGGATTTACTGATATTGTTAATTGAAATCATAGTCATTTATTTTTTTTCTGCAAAAGCAGCAATTGTAGAATATTTTTGATTTTGATAAATTCTTTCTATTAGGTTTAAGAAAGGGTTGTAAAAAATCAACCCAATAAGACCGCTTAAAGCTAAAGTAATAATGCCTGCATCAAAACTGATTAATTTATAAGGTATGTAAAAAATAATCATAGGTCCGGCGACTTTGGGAATACTTATAAGCATCTGAGTCAAATTAAAACCGTTGGTGTTTTGAAAGGCTTTAGCTTTTACATTGAGCTCCACTGGAACTTTGTTCAATGCGCCCCCATAAAGTGTTATGAATGAATTTAGACCTATATTAAAAGAAGCGCCGGCCAGTATCATTTTATAAATATCCCACCCAAAATAAAGGTAGGGTAAGCTTAAAATAGTCGAAACGACTGTAGCAAATACCATTAAGGCTAACTTGGATTTGAGGTAATCCCTGTATGGGATATTTTGACTCATCATCAATTTATAATATTCACTATCCCAGGATGGTACAAGTTGACCAAACGAAAGCAAAAAACCGCCTGTAACAAACATTGAAGCAAATGCGATCATGGCCGGAAACTTTTCAACATATATGTCCTGCGTGTAGAATATCAAACCGTAAAACAAAAATATAAACGACATGATCATGACTTGTTTTGGTCTGGCATTTCTAAGAATCATCTTTATATCATTTTTAAGAAAAGGGGCTACACTACCTAGGTTATCAACAAACTTTAGGTCCAAAGCTCTTACTTTTTCTTCTTTTTTGGTTATTGCACCGTCAATATAAAAATGATTGAGATAGTATTTATAATTAGCATAAAAGGCAAGTACACAAAAAATAATTGGTATTAAGATCCAGGCAGGTGTTGTATACATCCCGTGAAAAAACATATAAGCGTATTCAGTTATGTCAAAAATTTCATAGTTCTGTAGAGCAATCATAACAGTAGCTGCGCCTACTATGACCGCAAAATATAAATTGGTTTTATTTATAAGATAAATCACATAGTTGTTCATAAATATCAAGGCAACAATGCCAAAAAACCAGGATAAGACATATAAAGGATGATAGCCTTCCACAATTAAAACTATCGTAAATGGTACAAAAAATAATAGTGGTAAAATATTGAAAAAAGAGGTGGCTGTCTTAGCTAAAAGGAACTTGACAACCTGTTTTCTTTTTATAGGGATAATCATCATTGGTTTTATATTGAGAACAGGCATTTGTTGGATAAAATACCTGAGCCCTAAATCAAATAAAATCCAATAGATCAAAAATTTATTTATGGTGAATAACGGGTCCTGTCCCGGAATCATGTCTTGCAGCATAAAGTAGCCGGCTACACCAAATAAAATGGCGATACCTCCAAAGTAGAGAATCCCCAGAATCATTAAAATCTTAATAGCTAAAGCTGCTTCAAAATAAGAGGAACGTCTAAATTCTTTCCACTTGAGAGATAAAAATTTCTTGTACATGCTTATTTTTATTTAATATGTAGGTTGTTTAACAAAATTGTTACAATATAGTGCAAAAAAAATCCGGTTTATTATAAAACCGGATTTTGATCTATACTAATTATGGAAATTATCAATCAACTAAAATGATGACTTTATTCTCTTTACACTCAACAACTCCTCCTTTGATGTCAAAGGTTAACTTGTTATTTACTTCTTTAAAATGAGCTTTTGCCTTTTCCTCAAGCGAAATATCTTTATTGAGTTTTATCAGGCCTTTTTCTAATGTAGAAACAATAGGTGCGTGATGATTCAATATCTGAAACTCACCAGTTGCTCCAGGTAAAGTAACTGAATCAACTTCTTGGCTAAGCAATTTTCTTTCAGGAGTGATGATTTCTAAATACATTTCTAAGTGTTTTGTTTCAAGTTTTAAGTTGACAATCAGAATATTGATTAATCTTCTTCCGCTAACATTTTTTCACCAGCCTCAATAGCATCTTCAATTGTTCCTTTAAGGTTAAAGGCTGCTTCAGGCAGATGATCAAGTTCACCATCCATAATCATGTTAAAGCCTTTGATTGTGTCTTTAATGTCAACTAAAACGCCCGGCATACCTGTAAACTGTTCTGCTACGTGGAAAGGTTGCGATAAGAAACGCTGAACACGTCTGGCTCTGGATACGGCCAATTTATCCTCTTCAGATAATTCTTCCATACCAAGGATAGCTATAATGTCCTGTAGCTCTTTGTATCTCTGTAAAAGTTCTTTTACACGTTGAGCACAGTTATAATGGTCTTCTCCTAAAATTTCTGCTGTTAAAATTCTTGAGGTAGAATCAAGTGGATCAACAGCTGGATATATACCAAGCTCAGCAATTTTTCTGGATAATACTGTTGTTGCATCCAGGTGCGAGAAAGTTGTTGCAGGCGCAGGGTCAGTCAAGTCATCCGCAGGGACATAAACGGCCTGAACAGATGTAATAGAACCTTTCTTTGTAGAGGTAATACGTTCCTGCATTGCACCCATTTCAGTTGCTAGAGTAGGTTGGTAACCCACAGCAGAAGGCATACGACCAAGAAGTGCAGATACCTCAGAACCGGCTTGTGTGAAACGGAAGATGTTATCAACGAAGAAAAGAACATCTTTACCTTGTCCATCTCCAGCTCCATCTCTAAAATATTCAGCGATGGTAAGACCAGAAAGTGCAACTCTTGCACGTGCCCCTGGTGGCTCATTCATTTGTCCAAAAACGAAAGTCGCTTTAGAATCTCTCATGGCTTTTTTGTCTACTTTAGACAAATCCCATCCACCTTCTTCCATAGACTTTAAGAAGTCATCACCATATTTGATAATACCGGATTCAAGCATTTCACGAAGCAAATCATTTCCCTCTCGAGTTCTTTCTCCAACACCCGCAAATACAGATAAACCACCGTGTCCTTTGGCAATGTTATTAATTAATTCCTGAATCAATACCGTTTTTCCAACACCGGCACCACCAAATAAACCAATTTTACCGCCTTTAGCATAAGGTTCGATGAGGTCAATAACTTTAATACCAGTAAAAAGAACTTCAGTAGAGACAGAAAGATCTTCAAAATCAGGAGCATCTCTGTGAATAGGAAGTCCATTTTCGCCGGCTTTCGGCAAGTCTTCCATACCATCTATAGCGTCTCCTGTTACATTAAAAAGACGTCCGAAGATTTCCTTGCCGACTGGCATTTGAATTGGATTTCCGGTTGCCACAACTTTAGTTCCTCTTGATAAGCCATCAGCTGTATCCATAGCGATGGTTCTTACGATATTATCACCAATATGAGATTGAGCTTCCAGGATCAGTTTTGATCCATCTTTACGCTCAACTTCCAGTGAATCATAAATATGGGGTAAATCTTTAGAGTTTTCAAAAGCGACGTCAATGACTGGTCCAATGATTTGGGCAATCTTACCATGTGTTTGAGCCATTAGAATATAATTTAATTAAGATTTTTTTTCGGTGTGCAAATATAGGCGTTTTAAGTCAAAAAAATAAAGTAATTTTTTAAATTAATTTATATGTTTTTTTTACCTTTAAAAATCACTCTACAGTCACTGATTTTGCCAGGTTTCTGGGCTGATCTACATTTTTTCCAAGCATAACGGCAATATGATAGGATAACAGTTGTAAAGGTATAGTAGTCAGGAGCGGCGTAAATGCTTCAAAAGTACCTGGTACTTCAATGACATGGTCTGCCATATTTTTTACGGTATCATCTCCTTCAGTTACGATAGCAATAATTTTACCTTTTCTTGATTTAATTTCCTGAATATTACTCACCACTTTTTCGTAGTGCCCTTTTCTGGTTGCAATAACCACAACAGGCATTTCTTCGTCTATTAGCGCAATTGGACCGTGCTTCATTTCTGCAGCGGGATAGCCTTCGGCATGGATATAGGAGATTTCTTTGAGTTTTAAAGCGCCTTCTAAAGCGACTGGAAAATTATATCCCCGTCCCAAATACAAACTGTTTTTTGAGTCTTTCATGAACTCAGCTACCTTTAAAATATGGTCGTTTTCCTGCAGTGCTTTTTCTATTTTTTGTGGGATAGATTCCATTTCATTCAAATACAAATGAAAATCTGAGTTTGAAATCGTTCCTTTGGCTTTACCAAGTTTTAAAGCCATTAAGCTTAGAACGGTAATCTGAGTTGTAAATGCTTTTGTAGAGGCTACGCCAATTTCCGGACCCGCGTGTGTGTAAGCACCCGCATCTGTTTCTCTGGATATTGATGATCCGACTACGTTACAAACTCCAAACACAAATGCTCCGTTTTCTTTAGCTAGCTTTATGGCAGCCATGGTGTCTGCTGTTTCCCCACTCTGTGATATGGCGATCAAAATATCATTAGAACCAATTACGGGGTTTCTATACCTAAACTCTGAAGCATACTCAACTTCCACAGGAATTCTGGCGATATCTTCAAAAATATATTCTGCGACAAGACCTGCATGCCATGATGTGCCGCATGCCGCAATGATAATTCGGTCGGCATTTAGAAATTTTTCCAGGTGATCATCCACACCAGCCATTCTTATAACGCCTTTGTCTGCCAGCATTCTTCCTCTGAAAGTGTCTTTAATAGCGTCTGGTTGTTCGTAAATTTCCTTAAGCATGAAATGTTCATAACCACTTTTTTCAATTTGGTCGAGACTTATCTTTAGTTCGTGTATGTAAGGGTCAATGAGCTTGTCATTATGGATTTTTCTAATTCTAGGTTCTCTTCCTAACCTTATGACACCCATTTCTCCATCTTCAAGATAAATGGCAGATTTTGTATATTCTATAAAAGGCGAAGCATCAGAAGCAATAAAAAACTCGTTGTCACCAACCCCAATTGCCAACGGACTGCCTAACCTGGCAACAACAATTTCATTGGGTTTTTCTTTGTCAAATACAGCAATAGCATAAGCGCCTACGGCTTGATTTAGGGCAATTTGTACAGCTTTCCCTAGTTTGTGATTGTCGCTTAGCATGACTTCTTCAATCAAATTCACGAGCACTTCTGTGTCTGTATCTGATTGAAAGGTATAGCCTCTATTTTCCAAAACTTTTCTAATGGCATCATAATTTTCTATAATACCATTATGGATAATTACAAGTCTACCCGAATTTGAAAGATGTGGATGAGAATTTACATCATTAGGTTCTCCGTGTGTTGCCCACCTGGTGTGCCCAATGCCAATTTTACCCTGTATAATATTTTCTGCCGTGCATTTGGCGCTAAGATCAGAAACTTTTCCTTTAGTCTTACAAATATTGAGCTCCTGGCCATCATAGAGGGCAATTCCTGCAGAATCATATCCTCTGTATTCTAATCTCTGAAGTCCTTTTAAAACAATATCATAAGCGTCTTTTTGCCCGATGTATCCGACTATTCCACACATTTAGTTATAATTTAGGTTAGTTAATTGTTAGGATCTGTATAATAGATTTGAAGTTTTAGTCTTTTGTCTTCATCATCTGAAAGGTTGCCGTGCAGCACAGTTCCTCTTGGTGTCGAAATTGTACTTTCTATAAATGACTGCGCCTGGTCAAGCTCACTTTCTTTAACATCAAGGATACGTGCCTGATTTACGTTCTGAGTCACAACAATGCCTATTCTTGTATTTATAGAGTCATTATTAATAATATTATTGATATGACTGGTCATTCTTATTTTATAAAAATAATCTCCATTTTCATCCTGTCTCAATGGTCCTAAATGGTTGAGCTTTGAGGTGAAAGGATTGTTGCTGGAGCTTTGATCAAGGTTGTAATCTATAAGAACCCTGTCTCTGTCAAGATCGTAAGCAAAAATTCTAAATGGCTGTTTTTCAAAAGGTACTTCACTCATTAAATCCTGATCTACATATAAAATTAAGTTTGCCTCATTTATGAGCCAGTTTTTAGTCCTTAATGTGTCAATTTCATCAGCAACACCATTTCCATCGGCGTCCGGGCCATTGAACGGATCAACTATAGCTACAACACCCTGTCCGCCTTTCAGGAATATATTTTCTTCACCATTTTCGATGTCCTGATTGCTTAAATCAATACTGTTTGGTGTTTCGTAAAAGTTTATCACATTACCTCCAAAATTCATGACAAACTCATTGAAAGTAAGCTCTAACTCAGGGTTTTCCACAACTTCCAGGCTAGGAGGAGGTCTCAAAGAATTATAATATAAGGTAATATTAGCTTCTTGGTTTGCAAGACTCAGATTGACCATAAACTTAGATCCGTCAGCTGCTTCCTGTTCGGCAACCAAGTAAAGACTTCTAAAGTAATTTTCAAAACTACTTTGACTTATTAAGTTTATTGAATTTCCCTGATTGAGAATTTTCTCCTGGAAAAAATCTGGGTCAAGTTTAATTCTTATTCTTGGAGAAAGTCTTATTCTTTCAAAAACATCTTCAGTTCCGTCCTCTTCATTTGCAGACTCAATGGTGTCTGTTCTGTCTATCAAAACGACGGTTCTGTCTAAATCTGAAGGTGATATAGTTTGGGAAAAATCGCTGGGAACCAGAACACCATCAACTTCAGTCACTGTGAGAGGATCTGACGTTATGATATTGGATTCTATTTCAGATAACTGGTTCGAGTAGTATAATTGCGATTCTTCAAAATCACCTTCGTCGCCAGGGTCTATGTCTCTTAAAAATTGATTGGATTCGTAAACACCTATTTTAAAACTGCCCGAGCCAAATATTGAATCTAACCTGTATATGTCTTTTCCAGTTTCTTCGTCGTTATCGATTACTTGACCGAAAATAGGTAAAGTTAATATTACACTGTCCACCTGTGGCTCTTCTCCAAAATCTGGATTTGTAGTTTGGAGCTGAAGCTGACTGAGAATACTTACATTAGTATTTCCAAAAATAGGGTCATCAAACTCACCCAGTAAATAAGTGTTTAGTGTATTGGACTGTACGGAAAGAATATTGTCGCTGTAGGAAGACAAATCCTGAACGACGTAAGGTTCAGGTAAATCTAAACTATTTACAAAATCGCTGCCTATTGTTGTGAAATCATCCTCGCAAGAAGTGCTAAAAATAATTAATCCTAAAAATAAAATTGCAACCTTTATTCTGGTTTTAACTCTAATCAATTTCCTCATTCAATATATCTTTTAAATAAAAGTCTTGATAAGCCTGTGTAAATTCTTCAATAGCGTGATATTTTAATTTTGGTTTGTCTATTTTTTCAATAAATTTTTCAAGCTCATCAGGTAAATTTTCGCTGCCAATAATAACACCATCAGAATAGGTAATCGACATTTTTATCAAATTATTATAATTAGGTTCGTTTAAATATTCTACTATGTCGTCATCAATGCCGTCAAACATTACTTTTTTCTTCATGTCTTGATCCAATTGGCCTTCAAAACCATTTTTGTATACAGAGGTTATTATTTTTGAGTCTTTAAAAAGAGGTTCGTTACCATAGTAGTTTCTAAGGTAAAGAGGAAGTAAGGAGGCCATCCAGCCATTGACGTGAATAATGTCAGGAGCCCAGTTTAATTTCTTTACAGTTTCTATAACGCCTTTTGCAAAAAATATAGATCGTTCATCATTGTCTTCAAAGAGTTGACCATCTTCATCACTATACATGGCTTTTCTCTTAAAATAGTCTTCATTGTCAATAAAATAGACCTGCATACGCTCCTTTGGTATAGAAGCTACCTTAATAATTAAAGGCATATCAAGATCATTGACAACCATATTTAGTCCGGATAACCTGATGACTTCATGAAGTTGGTGCCTTCTTTCATTGATGTTACCAAATCTTGGCATAAATATTCTTGTCTGGCCTCCTGTTGAGTTTATCATTTTGGGAGCTTCAAAAGACATTGTGGAAATATCATTTTCAGGCAGATAAGGAACAACTTCAGCTGATACGAAAAGAACGCGTTTATCCTTCATAAAATTATTTTTTCTGTGTTGGAAAATTTTAAGTTGCAAATTTACAAAATTTTACGTGGATTAAGGTTAAAATGTTAGTTTTGCAAAAAATTTTAAATCACGAATTGTGCTTTTAAGCAACTTTTCAGAATTAACAAAACACATTGGGGATAAGGTGGATTCTTCAATTCTAGGACTTGTTCCTACAATGGGAGCATTGCATGAAGGACACCTTTCTTTGATAAAAAAAGCATTAATTGAGTGCGATAATGTTGTAGTTTCAATTTTTGTAAACCCAACACAGTTTAATAATTCTGATGATTTAATTAAGTATCCGCGAACCATAACCAGTGATCTTGAAGCTATTCATGGGATATCAAAAGGCATTTTAGTTTATGTACCCAGTGTTGAAGAAATATATCCTGAAGGCGCCGAGTCTGAACATTTTGACTTTGGAACAATTTCAGAGTTTATGGAAGGTAAATTTAGACAGGGTCATTTTGACGGCGTGGGCACAGTGCTTAAAAGATTATTCAAATTAATAAATCCTGACAAAGCCTTTTTTGGAGAGAAAGACTTTCAGCAGCTGGCTGTAGTAAGAAAGTTAATTAAAATTACAGGTCAAAATGTCAGTATCATTGGATGTGAAACTTACCGTGAAAACAACGGTTTGGCCAAAAGCTCGAGAAACAAACTGCTATCTGAGGAAGAAAAAGAACAAGCAGGCATAATTTTTGAAAACCTATATTATATAAAAAACAATTTTGAAAATAAGCCTATACCTTTACTTTTAGAAGAAGTAAAAAGAAATTTTGAGAAATCACAACATTTTGAATTAGAATATTGTGAGGTGGCTGAAGAGAAAACCCTAATACCAACTGACAAAATTAAATCTAAAAAAAAATATAGGGCATTTATAGCTGCTTATTGTAACAAGGTCAGGCTTATAGATAATATGTCTTTGAATTAGATAATATGCAAATAACAGTAGTAAAATCAAAAATACATCGCGTAAAAGTTACAGGTGCAGATCTCAACTATATTGGTAGTATTACCATAGATCAGGACTTGATGGATGCTGCAAATATTTTTGAAGGTGAAAAAATTCAGGTTGTAAACAATACTAACGGCGAACGTTTGGAAACTTACGTTATACCTGGTCCGAGAGGAAGTGGCGAGATAACTTTAAATGGTGCAGCCGCAAGAAAAGTATCTCCGGGCGATATACTTATTCTTATGGCCTACGCCATCATGACCCCTGATGAAGCTAAAACCTTCAATCCTTCTATCATTTTTCCAAATGATGATAATCTTTTGAAATAAGTTTATGGCAAAGTCTCCATTGACCAAATGGCTGAAAATCATATTACCATTGGCCTTGGGGGTGTTTTTTGTCTGGTATTCTTTTGCTAATACCACAGCTGTCGAACGCAAAAATATCTGGCAAAACATTCAAAATGCAGACTTGTTTTGGGTGATTATTTCAATAGTTTTAGGCTTATTATCTCATGTTATTAGAGCTAATCGTTGGAAACTACTTATACAACCGCTTAATGATAAGCCCAAATTTCATAATTGCTTCTACACGGTTATGTTTGGATATTTAGGAAATTTAGGTATTCCGAGATCTGGAGAGTTTCTTCGTGGAGCAAGCTATGCAAGTTATTCTCAATTAAGTTTTGAACAAAGCTTTGGGACCATAATTACAGAGCGTCTGGTAGATTTGGTGATGCTTATAATGATTATTGGACTTACTTTGTTAATTCAGGCAGACGAACTTCTTTTTTATCTGGAGTTAAACAATATCAATCCTTTTTATACCTTGATCTATCTATTGCTCGGTTTAGTATTGCTTCTGGTTTTTCTGAAAATCATAAAAAAATCGAACAATAAATGGGTTTTGAGGCTTAAGAATTTTCTTTTGGGGCTCGCTCAGGGTATTAAAAGTGTCTTGAAGCTCAAGCACAAATGGTCCTTTATTTTTCAAACATTGGCTATTTGGGTACTTTACGTGGCCATGTTTTGGGTTATAAAATTTTCTATTCCAGGGACCAGTGAACTTAGTTTTGGAGCCGTATTAGTTGCTTTTATTGCCGGTAGTTTTGCAATGTCTATTACAAACGGAGGAATAGGTTTATACCCTTTAGCTATAGCTTCTGTGTACAAAATGTTCGATATTCCTGTCGAAGCAGGACAAGCTTTTGGATGGGTTTTATGGTCAGCTCAAACGCTCCTGGTCCTTGTTGTAGGAGGTTTATCGGCAATCCTATTGCCTATTGTAAATAAAAATAATAGTTTAGAGCACTAAATTATCAATCATGAAAACCTACTTCTTAGCAGTTTTTTTTACAGTTTTTGCTTCTAGTTTTTGCTTTTCTCAAATAGAGAATATCTCCGTAAATTCAAAAATACTCAATGATTCAAGAGAAATAAAAGTTCAACTTCCAAGAAACTATGATTTTCAGAATAAAAGAACTTATCCTTTAATTTTTGTATTTGATGGTCATTATCTTTTTGAACCTGTTGCCGGAATAGTCGACTATTTGAGCTACTGGGAAGAAATACCTGATGCTTTTGTTGTTGGAATAAATCAGAACAAAAGTAGAATTGAAGATGGCAGGTACGATGATTCTGATTTCCTTCCTATAGGCTCAGGGGCCAGTTTTTTTGATTTTGTGCAACTTGAAGTAATGAAGTACATCAAGGAGAATTATAATGTTGGAGGTTTTTCTGTCGTTATTGGCCATGATTATATGGCAAATTTTGCTAATTTTTATCTGTTTTCCAAAAAAGCACAATTTCAAGGTTATATAAATTTAAGTCCGGATATTCCCGATGGTTTTATGCCATATATCAAAGACAACCTGGAAATGTCCAAAAACAAGCTTTGGTACAGCTTGAGTACTGCAAAAGAAGATGTACCATTCTTAAAAGAGAAAACAAAAAAGCTAAGTGAAATGATTTCTTCTGTAGAAAACGATATGGTCACAACCAGCTATAAAATGTTTGAAAGTGGAAATCATTATACTTTTGTCGTCAATGCTCTGCCTTTTAATTTGTTAGAGATATTTTCCCCCTATACTCCAATAGACAAAGCAGAATATGAATTATTGTCCAAAGCAGAAAACCCAAATGAATACCTGATAAAAAAATACGAAGATATCAATCAAATGTACGACCTGGATAAGAGGGTGAGGATTTCAGATATCATGCTGGTCGATAAGCTCATACAAGAAAAAGAAGCCTGGGAGTTCTACGAAGGTTTAGCGAAAATAGCCCAAAAGGAACACCCCGAAACACTATTGTTTGATTATTTTTTAGGCAGATATTTTCAAAAAATTGGAAATCCCAAAAAAGCTATAAAAGCATACCAGTCTGCTTATTCTTATGAAGAGGCCGGCGGAATTACCAAAGATATGCTGCTTGAGGAAGCCGCCAGGTTAAAAGATATATTTGGTTACTAATGGCTAAAACAAAAACAATATATTATTGCCAGAATTGTGGTGCTCAGCATGCCAAATGGCAAGGGCAGTGTAATTCCTGTAAGCAATGGAATACCTTGGTAGAGGAAGTTATTTCGAAGGCCGACAAGAAAGAATGGCATACTGATGATAAGTCTTCAAAAAGTCTTCAGCCTAAAGTCTCAAAAATTGAAGATATTGAATACGAGGTTGAAGATAGAATTGCATTACCGGACAACGAACTGAACAGGGTTTTAGGAGGTGGTCTTGTAAAAGGTTCTCTTATATTGTTAGGTGGTGAACCAGGTATTGGAAAAAGTACCCTTTTACTTCAGCTTTGTCTAAACCTTAAAGTAAAAAGTCTTTACGTTTCCGGAGAAGAAAGCAGCAAACAAATCAAAATGCGTGCCCAACGCATCAGCGCCAAAAATGATAATTGTTATATTCTGGCGGATACTTCGACGCAAAATATATTTAAAGAAATAAAAAAGCTCAAACCGGAGCTTCTGATTATAGATTCTATACAAACTTTGAAAACAGAGTTTGTGGAAAGTTCACCGGGAAGTATTTCCCAAATAAGAGCCTGTACTGCTGAGTTGATATCCTTTGCCAAAGAAACCAATACACCTGTGATACTTGTTGGTCATATCAATAAGGAAGGACATCTTGCAGGACCTAAGATACTCGAGCACATGGTTGACACCGTTTTGCAGTTTGAAGGCGATCAAAATTTTATTTATCGAATCATTAGAGTGCAAAAAAATAGATTTGGTGCTACTCATGAGCTCGGAATTTACGAAATGTATGGCGGCGGACTAAGAGAAATTCTTAACCCTTCTAAAATTTTAATTTCTAACCACAATCATAACCTAAGTGGTACTTCAATAGCAGCCACTATCGAAGGTATGCGTCCTCTGATGGTCGAGATTCAAGCGCTTGTGAGTTCAGCCGTTTATGGTACACCGCAACGTTCTTCAACTGGCTATAATGCTAAAAGATTAAATATGATTCTGGCTGTGTTAGAAAAAAGAGCTGGATTCAAATTAGGTGCTAAAGATGTATTCTTAAATATCACAGGAGGTATCAGTATTGATGACCCTGCGATAGACCTGGCTGTTGTAGCTGCGATTTTATCTTCTAACGATGATGCAGTTCTAGATCATAATATTTGTTTTGCCGGTGAAATAGGATTGGCAGGCGAAGTCAGGCCGGTGCCAAGATTGGAGCAACGCATAGCGGAAGCAGATAAGCTGGGTTTTGAAAAGATATATATTTCAAAACACACTAAAATTTCAACAAAGACCTATCACCTGGAAGTTGTTGCAATAGAAAGTGTTAGAGATTTAGTTGAGGTTTTATTTACCTGAATATTCTTCAATTTTAAGCATTAAAACCAAAGATTTCAATTATTTTAAACTTTAATTATCTTCGACTTGAAAAAGCCATAAAATGAAATATAAGCATAACAAAGTATGGTGAATAGAAATGCAATTTTAAATCCAAAACCATCTATAATATTTCCAAAAATAAACGGAACTACAGCACCACCAACTATAGCCATACATAAAATTCCAGAGGCTTGAGATTTTAAGTTTCCTAAGCCTTCTAAACTTAGTGTAAAAATGGTAGGAAACATAATAGAGTTGAACAAACCAACAGCCAATATACTCCACATAGAGATTAAACCTTCGCTAAGTATAGAGGTGGCGATCATGACTATTGCAAATAAGGCAAAAAATGTCAATACCTTTCCTGGCGATAGAATACGGGTGAGGTAAGAGCCAATAAAACGGCCTAGCATAGCACCACCCCAATAGAAAGTCACAAACATACCTAATAGTGATTTTGGATCAGAATCGGAAAAAGATTGATTAAAAATATCAGCAGCAGTATTGGCAATGGACATCATGGTATCATTTGATGCGACAATAGGGCCGAGTTTCATACTTTCAAAGTAATTTACCAAAAAACTACTTCCTATCGCCACTTCAGCACCTACGTAAACAAAAATGCCCAAGGTGCCAAGCATTAGTTTTTTGTTTTTAATGAGTTCCAGATAGCCCTTTTGAGGGCTTTTTTCAACAATGTCAGGTAGTTTTATAAACTTAAATAAAAGCGCTAAAAATCCTATAAATAAAGCAATGGCCAGAAAAGGTATTTGTACTGTGCTTGCTTCTTCTGCGTAATAGTTTAGTTTTTCAGTTTCAGAAAGTAATTCAATTTCAGTAGAAGATTTCACGGAATTGCTCAGTAAAAAAAAAGCACCGATAATAGGAGCAATGGTTGTTCCTAAAGAATTGAAGGCTTGAGACAGATTAAGGCGACTACTGGCTCCTTTTTCACTTCCTAATAGTGAAACATAAGGATTGGCAGCAACCTGTAAAATTGTTATTCCACTGGCTAAAGTAAAATAGCCTAACATAAAAATGATGAAATTGCGATATGCAGACGCGGGATAGAACAACAAACATCCTGTCGCCATGGTAAGTAAACCCACAATGATTCCACTTTTATAACCGATTTTAGACAGTAACTTTCCAGCGGGTAATGACACCACAAAAAAAGCAATGAAGAAAGCAGATTGTACTAAGATTGTTCTGCCGTAAGACATTTCGAATACCTCTTTGAGTCGAGGAATCAGGCTGTCTACCAGGACTGTTATAAATCCCCATAAAAAGAAAAGAATGGTGATAAACACAAAAGCACTTCTGTAATTCGTTTTGTTGGACATAATCTGGAATCGACTTAACCTGGATTCTTAGGCTTTATTATAAAAATCTGATTTAAAGTTTTTATTCACTCCATTTTTGAATATCGTACAGCTAAACCACTCCTGAATGCTATAATAACCAATGTCTCCTTTTTTGTTCATGGCAATGTAACCAACTTGAAAATTTTTATAGTTTTCATTCTTTTTTACAATACGCATAATGGCTTCCTTACAAGCTTCTTGAGGTGTTTTGCCCTGTCGCATTAATTCTACAATTAAAAAGCTGCCAACGGTTTTTAAAACTTCTTCTCCTAGGCCTGTGGCCGTTGCAGCACCAACTTCATTGTCTATAAATATACCTGAGCCAATTATAGCAGAATCCCCAACACGGCCTCTCAATTTATAGGCTAATCCGCTGGTCGTACAAGCACCTGATAAATTTCCTTTTTTATCCATAGCCAGCATACCTATTGTATCGTGGTTTTCTATATTAATGATGGGCTTATATTCTGATTTTTTTTTCCAATCTTCCCAGCTTTTTCTTGAAGCCTCAGTCATTAAGTCTTCCGCCTTAAAACCGTTTTCCAGAGCAAATTGCCTGGCACCATCGCCGGCCAGCAACGCATGAGGTGTATCTTCCATAACCTTTCTTGCGACACTTACTGCATGGGTTATGTTTTCTAGGGCTATAACGGCGCCATAATCACCTTTGCTATTCATAATACAGGCATCCAGTGAAACTATTCCATTTCTGTCCGGTAAACCACCTTTACCTACAGTTTGATTTTCTTCATTTGCTTCTTCTATCATGACACCCTGCTCAACGGCATCCAGAGCTGAATATCCTTTATTTAAAACTTCCCAGGCTTTTGCAGTTGCATTTGGTACATTCCAGGTGCCTATAACAATAGGTAAATTTTTTTTCCTGGGTTTATCATGGTCGGCTGGTAAAACTGCCGAGTCTTTTTTAGCGTTTGTGCAGGACACACCTATAGAAGTAGCTGCTATGCCAATTCCAGAAAGACTGGCATTTTGTATAAATTTTCGTCGTTTCAATGTGAGTTATGATAGTAGATTTGATTGTGCCTAAAAATACTATTAAATTACAAACAAATAAAATATCAAGACAAAAAGTTAACTTCTGAGAAGTAAGGCTAAAGTAACTTTTAATCTTAAAAATAATTTTTAAGTTTTCTTAAGTTTGTAAGGTAGATATTTAGATATCACCTATTTCACCTGTATTTCATCGACAAAAATCCATGTTCTGCCATCCGCTGCATGGCCCAAATGCCACCTGGGTAATTTGCCAAGTTTTTTGGCGATGACTTTTATATATCTAAATTCTTTTAAATCAAAATCATATTTGAAATGATAAATTCCTGGTTCGTCTGATGGCGTGGAAGCATCAAACTTTTGATGGTGTATCGATTTAAAGTCTTTTCCATTTTTCGATACCATAATCTGAATTTCAGAAGGCAGGAAAATCCATGACCTTTGGTCTTGTAGAAAATTTATTGAAATGCTATTGTGCACTTTTTTTTGTCCTAAATCTAAAGTTGCTATAACATCATTGTCCCAGTATCCTTGCCAGGTACCTGTCCTGAAATCTTCAGTTCCTAATATCCCGTCAATTAAAGCATTATTACCACCAGCATTGTATTGATTAGCAAATTCAGTCTCAAGAGCAATTTTTAGATTAGGGTCAATTTTAAAAAAACGCGTTGTTATTGATGAACTTTTAAGTTTTCCTTTTTGGCTATAAACTTCCAAATAGCAATTATCGTTGATGTTAATGGGTTCTGTATATTCAGTAAAGGATTTATCTTTAAATTGATGCTTTGCCGTAATTCTGTAGAATATCTTAGCATCTTTATCTAAATTCTGTAATGTAACATCAGTTTATTTCTTAAAGGCAATATCTCCTTTAGCTATATATGGAGGCGTTACAATAAGATGTTTATCAATTTTAGTTTCTGGGATATTTCTGTCTTTTGTTCCCCAGGCAGAGGGCTTTTCGCACATATTAAACACTAGTTCACCTCCATTAATAATGTCTTCATGTTTTATATAAGAAAAGGGGTAATCACCACCATTTAAAGTTGCCGACTGGATATAAATATTTTCATCTGAAATATTATTAGCTACAATATTAAAAACTTTTCCATTTTCAAGATTTATGCTTGCACTATCAAATAAGGGTGTTCCAATAATATATTCGTTTGAACCAGGGGTTACCGGGTAAAAGCCCAAACTGCTTAAAACGTACCATGCACTCATCTGACCACAATCCTCATTCCCTGAAATACCATCGGGACTGTTTCTGTATAAGTTGGTTAAAATCTGATGAACATACTTTTGTGTTTTGTCAGGTTTATTGATAAAATTATACAAATAGGCTATATGATGACTGGGCTCATTTCCGTGAGCGTACTGCCCAATTAGGCCAGTGATATCTGCCTGATGTCGTCCCGAGGTATTCTGACTTGCTGAAAATAACCTATCCAGTTGTTGTTCAAGCTTATGTTTACCGCCCATTAAATCAATAAAACCGGAAATATCCTGTGGGACATAAAAACTGTACTGCCACGCATTGGCTTCTGTGTAATTAAAATTGACTTCATAAGGATCAAAAGGGGTAAACCAGCTATTTTTAAAGCGTCCTCTCATGAATTGAGATTCTGGGTCGTATACGTTTTTATAGAACTGAGCACGTTTTATAAAAATCTCATAATCATCATTTTTTCCCAGGATTTTTGCCATTTGTGCAATACTCCAGTCGTCATAAGCATATTCGAGAGTTTTAGATACAGATTCAGATTCATTTTCAACTGGTATATATCCTAAGGCTTTATAATCTTTTAAGCCTAATTTGTTCTGATTTGCAGAGTGTTTCATGGCTTCAAAAGCTTTCTCAACATCGTAACCTCTGATGTTTTTCAAATAGGCATCTGCAATAACAGGAATAGCGTGGTAGCCTATCATACAACCTGTATAATTAGCTGATAAGTCCCAAATAGGCATAATACCACCAGACTCATATTTTTTGATAAATGTTTTTATAAAGTCTTCAGTACGTTTTTGTTCAATAATTGTATAAAGTGGGTGCGTTGCCCGATAGGTATCCCAAAGTGAAAATACAGTGTAATGTTGATGGTCATTTGATTGGTGGATTTTCATATCCATATCTCGATATTTGCCATCTACATCCTGATATAAATTTGGGGCAATCATAGTGTGGTACAGCGAAGTGTAGAAATTGATTTTGTAATCTTCATTATCTGACTGAACAACTATTTTTTCTAATTGCTTTTGCCATATTTTCTGTGCGTCGATTTTGATGTCTTCAAAAGTCTTATTTCCGACTTCAGTTTTTAAATTTTTTACTGCGCCTTCTACATCCACAGCAGAAATTCCTACTTTTATTATAATAGGCTCATTATTTGGGTTGTCGAAGGTTAATGCGGCCCTTTTAGCCGTTTCAGTTTTATTGTCAGAATCTATATCTCTTTGAACTCTAAAAGGGTGTGATGTTTCTATAGCATAAAATAGTCTTTGATCAGTAGCCCAGGCTTCTGAAAATCTATAGCCTTGAATTTTAGTGTTAGATACTACTTCAATTTTAGCATCCAGAACTTTATCACGATGAAACAAGTCCAGGATTACAATTTGGTTTTTTGAGGAAGGATAGCTGTACTTATGGATACCACTTCTTTCAGAAACTGTTAATTCTACATCTATGTTTGTACTATCAAGTTTGACTTTGTAGTAACCGGGTTCTGCAATTTCATTGTCATGTGAAAAGTAATCCCCATAGCCTTCTTTTAGTCCAGAACCTGTTTCAGCTGAACCGTTATTGAAATTAATTCTATTTGTCGGCATGAGTAAAACATCACCATAATCAGAGACCCCAGTACCGCTTAAATGTGTATGAGAAAACCCGTATATGTAATTATCGGAATAATGGTAGCCTGAACAACCATCCCAACCTTCCAGGCGCGTATCAGGACTGAGTTGTACCATTCCAAAAGGCAAAGTAGCCCCCGGAAATGTATGACCATGGCCGTCTGTGCCGATAAATGGATTTACGTACCTGGTTAAGTTTTCAGAATCAAAATCCTTTTTTTGTTTACAGGCGGTCAACAAAACCAACACTAAAATAAATCTGAAATAAGTAGTTTCATTTTTTGTCATAATTCTAATCTGCCTCGTCTATTATTTTTTGCATTTGGACTTGTAAGTTAGAAATCACCTCAGCGTATTTATTGTCCCAGTATTTTAATTTGGACTTATCTTTTGCTTCAATTTGATATTGGATTCCGGGCAATATCCATGATGCGTAGCCGCTATAAGGATCAGAGGAAACATAAAGAGATTTATACCAGTCACCAAACGGCAAGCCTTCCGGAACTAAGAAGCTTTTTTCTAAAGAAAGTAATATTTTGTTCAAATTCCTGATTGTTTTCTTTTTTGGTGTGCGATTTTCAAGTAAATCTGAAAGTAGCTGAGATGCTTTTGTTGCTGTTTGCTCTAATTGTGAGATTGTATTGATTGATTGGGTAAAGCCTTCAAATTCAGGATAAAAACCTTTGATTTCCTTTTCAGCATTTTCAAAATGCATTTTCAAATCTGTTGAATATTTAACCAGATCGTAGGGAAGAGTCTGAGCGTTAGCAATTCTTAGAGCAAGTGTACCTACAACCGCTTCTAAAGTTGGTCCCATTAGGAATTCAGGGTCTACAAATTTTTCATAGAAGTAGAAATCATCATAATTGGTGTGATATAGTGTTTTGCCTCGGTAACCTGCGTTTAGTGAAGGGATGCCGGCATGCATGTAAAAGCCTATATGGTCTGAACCACCACCGAGATTACCAATATTAGGTTCTTCTTTGTCTTGTTTCCATTCTTCGTAAACTGTTTTATTTGAATATGGATATTTCACAAGTTTTGTAGATTCAGCGAGTATAGACTTAAGGCTTGGAGAAGCCGCTGCACTAAAGTTCTTGCCCGAAACCGCACCATCGAGATTGATGTAGGCTATAGCCTTGGCCTGTAATTCTTTTTTAAACTGTTCCACCCATTCTGTAGAACCTATTACCCCATGTTCCTCGGCATCCCAGTGGGCAATCAAGATAGAGCGTTCAGGTCCTTTACCGTCTTTGGCTAATTTTCCAAGAGTTTCAGATAGACTAAGTAACATAGCCGTGCCAGAGTTAGGGTCTGTTGCACCAAATGCCCAGGCATCGTAATGGCAACCAAGGATTATCCATTCATCAGGATAAGTCCTGCCCTTTAAAGTTCCAATCACGTTATAGACTTTTGTAAAGTCTTTAGGTTGATCAACTTTTAGCCTTAATTTCAAATCGTTTCCACCTTCGAGTCTGTAAGCATATGGCAATCCACCTTGCCATGATTGAGGTACCGGCCTGCCTTTCATGTGTTTGAAAATATGGTTTGCTGCCCCATAACCTATAGGTGTGACTGGGATTGAATGGAGTCCTGCTTTATCCGGATCTATTCTTTCAGGTGTTTTTTTATGGTCTAATGGTAATGCGGCTTTATAAGGTGTTAAAGGGTCGCCTGTCCAATCTGAAGTAAGTATAGACCCACGTTGAATAGCACTGTGGTTATAGTTTGGTCCATCAGGGAAAATAAGGCCTTTCATGTAACCAGAATCATTAGGGTCAGTATAAATAATCAGTCCCGCTGCACCGTATTGTTCAGCAAACTTGGCTTTGTAACCTCGAAAGTTTCCGCCGTATCTCGCAATTACTATTTTTCCTGTGATGTCAATACCAAGTTCTTCCAGCTTTTCAAAATCCTCTTTGCGGCCATAGTTGGCATATATAACTTCTGCCATGACTTCGCCGCTTCCGGAATATGCATTCCAACCTTTAAGTAAATCAGGATGATTAGAAAAAGGATCCTCTTCAATGGTATTTTCCATTTGATCAAGCACTTGCTTTTCAGGTGTTATAATTTCAATTTCAGACTCTCCCGGACCTTGGCTGAGATAGACATCGTATGGAAAAGCTTCAACATCAAAGCCAGCTTTTTCCATTGTTTCCATCATATAATCTCTAACCAACTCGTTATTTGCTGAACCGGCAATATGTGGTTTTTCAGTAAGTTTTTTGAGGTGGGTTTTGAAACTTGATTTGTCGATTTTACTTCTGAAATCTTCCTCTAATTCAATTTGGCTAGTAGCGTCCTGAGAAGCATAGCCGTTTAAGTTTTGTGTAAATGAAGTGAAACTAAAAAGTAAAGTTAAGGCAGTAATAAAACTTTTCATCAGCAATTTTTGAGGCTGAATTTACATTTTTTATTTAAAAGATTGGACTGGTTTGCAAGCGAGAAATTTGTTTAAACTAAAAGCTTTACGACTATACATAAATCCACACTTGATAATTGGCATAAATACTTCTTTTTTTAATTAGAAGGAATAACCAATTGCAAAATTTAGAATAGGCTCATCAAATTGAAAATCCAGACGTTCGCCTTTAGGTAAAGCAGGGTCATGCCATGGAGCTGCCAAATCAAATCGTATCACAAATCCCTGCACATCGATACGCAGACCGACCCCGGATCCAATACCCAATTCACTTAAAAAACTGGAGCTAACCTTGTCTTCTCCATTAAAAGTTGGGTTTGGGTTTGAGTTCCACACATTTCCAGCATCGGTAAATATAGCGCCTTTAAAGAATGAAAAAATAGGAAATCTGTATTCTATGTTTGCTTCAAAACGTATATTTCCAGTACGGTCAAAAAAGTCATTTGTATTGTTTGTCTCATTTCTACCTGAATAGGTGCCAGGTCCCAGTGATCTGATTCTAAAGGCTCTTACGCTATACGGACCACCTGAAAAATACTGTTTCACATAGGGAATAACATCAGAATTACCATAAGGTAAGCCGTATCCGGCAAAAACTCGGGTGGCTATGGTCTGATTCTTGTTCTTTCCAAATTTGAAATGCATCCTGGCATCTATATCGGCTTTAGCGTATTGCGCGTATTGAAAGCCTAATATTTCTTTTGGTGAACCGGGTTCTGTTTCCTGAGCAAAAAGGCTTGCTGTATTTCCGGCTATATCTAATGTTGTATATAAATAATATTGCCAGGTGTTTTTATTTTTCAGCATGCCATTATAGGTTAGAGCAAATTCTAATCCCGAGATAAATTGTTGGTCAAAACTTCGTCTTAAAAACGGGTTGCTGTCCAAGATGTCTTCAAATTCTTCAGAGGTATTAGTGAGCTGCGTATAATTTAAAGACAAGGGATTTATTTCATAGGTAAGATATCTGTTGGCGTTCCAGGTGTATCCAAACAAAGCTCTTCCTGATATAATGGTGTAAAGCTGAGTCCTGTTCAAAAAGTCTACACCCAGGCTGGTTTTAGTTTTGGGGATGGCGTATTCAAAAAGGTTATCATCTATCTTTATAGGAGAGATGAGTCGCGGAAAAGTCAGTTGTGTAGTTAAGCCATATTCAATACTGTTAAGCCCGGCATTTTCACTACTGGCAAACTGGGTTTCGTAGCCAAACTCTGTACTTATATCCAACATTTCGCCACCATTAAAAAGATTTCTATTGGTATAAGTTAAAGCCAGATTTGGCCCGGTAAAATTGTTAGATTTTGTGACACCTTGCAGTTCTGCCCGGATAGATCTTTTGTTTAAGGGTGAAAGATAAATATTTGCTTCAAGTGCCCTTGTGTTTTCTGTAGAGTCACTGTCTACTTCTTTATATTGAATATTTACGTACTTATAAATGTCAATTGAAGACAAGCGTCGAGCTGTATTTTTTGAATTTCTGGGGTTGTAAAACTGTCCTTTTTCTAAGGTGATAAATTTATCTAAGTACTTAGGTTTGATAAAAATTGAATCCTGAACGTAGTTTTTATTATTAAATTCAAAATTATTTTTGATTAAGCTGTCCTGAAGGTCTTGTTGAGGATAGATATTGATGTTTGAAATTTTATAAGGCAAAGTTGCTTTTTGAGGAACATTTTCCTTAAGTCCTAAGTACAGGTCAAATCTCTTATTATCATATTGATTGGTGTCTGCTTCGAAAATAAAAAAATCAGAATTAAAGTTGTAATAGCCCCTGTCTTTTAATTCCGTATCAATACGTTGTCTTTCTAATTTGAAATTTGACAAATCAAAACGATTTTTTTCTAACAAAGGGGAATCATTGAGTATGGATTTTACATCGTCATAAAGAGGTGAAGGCATAGAATCCAGTTTAAATTTACTCATAACATATGGATTGGTTAAGCTCAGCTGGTACTTTATGGAAGCCCTCTTATCTTCTTCCTCAAAAGAAGAACTTGCTGTACTGTAAAAGAAGCCATTGTTTTCCATACGGTTTACTAGAATTTCTTCTATTTCTATGTTATTAACATCAGATTGGTATACAGGTTCTTCACCAATCTTTTTATAAATCCATCTGGTGATAAAACTGTTTTTCTTTTTTTGTGATTTGTAGTAGTAATATAATCCCGGATACATTCCTAAGACTTTTGAGTTTGGCTTAGGCGTTAAAATATTTTGCAATTCACTTTTTAAACTGGCTTTGTTTTTTAAAGTTGAATCTGCTTTAATTTCTAATGAAGCTCCAGTATAAATACGTTCATTTTCAGGAATGTATTTCTCAATACTGCACGCATTCAGCAACAGCAGAATAAAGCTTATAAAGACAACATATTTAAATTTGGTGTTCAATCTTTTTTAGTTTTTTCTGTTTCAGCACTGGTTTCACTTTCTTTACCATTAGACTCATCAGTACTATTTTCATTTTCATCATCTTCTGATGATTTAAGCATGGCCTTCCACAATTCGTCAAATTTATTAAACTCTTTTGTGAAAATCAGGGCAATCCCGCTTACAATGGTTTGTCCGTCAATAATATTTTCAAATCTGTTTCTCCTGAAGCCTTTCAGTCTATAGCGGCCATCTTTGGTCAACTCATAAATCAGGCTCACATTTCCACTAACTGGTGCTGTGTCACCGGGAGCACGATTATCGTCCATATCTATTTCACTGCCCACACGTACGGTTAATCTTTCGTCAAAAAGTTTTTTCTGAGCTGCTACATTAAGTTGGGTTCTTTGTGTAGGGCTTTCGCCTTGATAGTCGGTGTAGCTATCCAGTCCAAAGTCGAGTTCAAATCCGGACTTTCCTAAGATCTTATCAGAAAAAGCATTAAGCTGATCTGAAATGGCATCGTTTATATTTTCCTGAGCCAGCGTTTGTATTCCACCTGAACTTCCATCATTCCCGCCGCTGGGATAAAATCGGTTAAGTACGAGCAGAGAAAAAACCTGTTGACTGAGCTCTGCTTCCTGTTGATTGACCTGCTTTACCCTGCTGTATATCTGACCACTCATAGCACCTCTGTCTTCTTCAGGCATATCCAGTTCAAATGAAATTTCAGGTTGCATCAATTCGCCATCAATATTGAGGTAAACTTTAAAGGGTAGCACCTGTCTGTATTTTGATTTTAATGAAGGATCCAAACCTGAAATTTGAGGGCTCATTAAAGAATAAGCAGAAGCTTCAACATTATAAATGGCTCTTACATCCAGTTTGGCGTTAAAAGGATCTCCATTCCAGGTCACTCGACTGCCAGGCGCTAGGGTAAACCTTCTTTTTACCAGATTGTAGAGGCTCAATTTGTACTGTCCTGATGAAGCCTCATAGATTCCTGAAAGATTTATTCTTCCGTTCGTAAACATTTGAAAATTCAATTCGCCTTGTCCCTGAACCTGAAAATTATCTCCCGAATTTTTATCAAGAATAATCGTAAATTTTGCAAGTTTACTCACATTGATTAAAGAATTAATATCAAAGCCCGTAATCGCTCCGCTTTTTACCTGTTTTTTGGTGAGAATTTGATCGGGATTTTTTCGGTTAACAAACCTGACTACACCATCTCTATTTTCTATACTGGCTGTGCTTGGTGGTAGAACGTAAACAAAATCTGTTTCAGGCCCAACTCTGAGTTTTGTATCCAAATCCGGGATTTGTAAATCACCTTTCAGTGTGCCTTCAGCATCAAATATGGCTTTTCCGTAGAAAGATGGATTATCTTCTTTTGTCGCCTCCAAAACCTTAAAGTTTTTTGCTTTAAAGCTCAAGTTAAATTCAGGATTAATAAAATTTTCAGTTCCAATTTCGCCGGAAATAGAGAAAAGATTGTCATTAGCATCTCTGATTTTGAAATCATTCATGCTTAAACCTTCATCGTTGATTTTTAAGGTTTCGTTCTGAAGACTAAAACCGGTATTGAGTAAATTGATCTTGAATCCGGCTTTTTCAAAATTTATCAATCCATCATAAGTGGTATTTCCAGCACTGTTCTGTAAGTTAAGTTTACCGTTTAAACTTCCCTGTCCTTCACTTATTTTACCCATGGAAAGATTCTCTATAGCTTTAACCTTAACCTCATTCAAATTAATATCTAAATTTAAATTTGGATTTTCACCAGATGAGGTGTAGTTTCCCTTCAGGTCCAGGTCGATATTACCTTCTTTAATACTGGCGTCAAAATCGTAATTATTTCCTTCTAATGATCGACCATTGAGCTTAAGTTGCCCCAGATAAGCTTTCAATACTTGAAATTGACTTATGTTCAAACTAGCAATAATGCCCGTATCTGTAAGGGGTTCTTCTACGATGAAACTTCCGTTTAATTCACCTTCAACCAGTTTGGTGTTTGAGTTAAGATAATTCAGAATTTCGCTGAGGTTGAAATTTTTAAACTCAAAGCCTAAATGAGATTTTGAGAGACCTTCAAACCTATCTGATACCCTTACAGACTGATCATTCCTGCTGAAAAGAAAATCATTAAACACCAGCGAATCTGAACTTAATATGGCTTTATTATGCTTTGATACCTGCCATTTCTTTTCATTTAGAAGCAGACTGTCTTTATCTATACTAAAACTTAATTTATTTTCATCTTTAGATAATTTAGATTTTAAATAGTAAAGCAACTTGTTGTCTTTTGTGGCTTTAAATTTCAGTTGTATTGTGTCGTCCTTTTTCGAACCTGTGATTGATGTTCTTGGAATCTCCAGAGGTCCTGCTTTAATGCTTTTGAAGCCTAAATCAAAATTGAAATTTTTATTGTCTGTGTCAAGGTTAAACTTTAGACTATCTAGCTCATTGCCTGAATAATCTATATGTGGAGCTGTTAATTGTGTATTCAGGGTTCTGTTTTTTTCACTATAATCCATAGTAATGTCTATAGTGTCAAGGTCTTTTACATTTACTAAAAACACTTCATTGAGCAATCGCGACTGAGATATTGTACCTTTAATTTGAGCTTCTACCGGTTTTGAAATCGAATCGGAAGTCGTTACGTCAGCGTATAAGTAGCTATTTATATGTCTGCTTAAGGACTTGCCAAATTCCTCGGGTGAAGTATTGGCTTTCAAGTTTAAGTCTAGGATTTTGTTTTTAAAATAGACGTCGGTTGTGTCTTTAGAAACCATGGCTTTGGCATTTAAATCGCCAATGAGATAGTTCTTGTTTTCATAGACCACAACACCATTTTTTAAATTAGATTTGATGTTATACCGGTCTTCTATTTTATTGAAACTTAACTTTAAATTGAATCCGGTTTTGATATTTCTTTGAATAAATCCTAACGCATACAAGTTTACACCTTCCAGATCCATATCAAGAGAAGCAATGGTTTTAGTGGAATCTAATTCAATTGAAGTGTTTAAAGCATAGTTGAGGTTTTCGTCTTTGTAATCTGAAACAAATTCACCTTTCCCATCCTTGATATTCCCACTCACTTTTAGGTTTTCATATCTATAATTATTAAAATCGAATGCAGATACTTTAAGATCAGCATCTGCATCCAGGCTATTGATATTTTGACCCGAGCCTTTTGTTGAAAATACCAGACTTATTTGTCCTAAACTTGGATTGTCAAGTAATTCACGCAGTATGTAATCTTTTACTTCTACATCAGCCCTGAATTCAATATCCTTCTCATTACTGAATTGGCCATCTAAATAGACTAAGCCCTGTGTGCTCTCTAAACTACTTCTGGTTGAAATGTTATTGATGTCGCCATTCAATTGGCCTTTAAGTTGAATTTCATCAGGCAAACAAACGCCTAATTGAGCTTCGTCAAGAAACCTTAAGATATCCGCGCGTCTGGTTGAAATACTGTATTTTGGTACATCAAAGCCTAAAGCATTTGTATCGGTTATATTCTGCATTGAGCCTGAGACTGATATCATTGTATGTTTGCCCCAATTCATTCTAAAATCGGGAATTCTTAAATCGCTTAGCGTTCCGGTAGCTTTAAATTGTCCTTGAAGTGTTTCTTCACTCAGTGTTTTCAAGTAAGGGTTATCTTCAAGTTTGGGCTGAAATTTAAAAAGGTCTTTTAAAGACAAGTTTAAGGTAGATATACCAGACTTAAAACTGGCATCTTCAGGCTTTTTCAGAAAATTTTGCAGATTACTGAAATTCAGCTCTGCCATACCTATAATTTGATTCTGGTTTAAGCTCAAGTCTAAAGCATCTATCAAAATTCCTTCATTATTGATGCTTAAACTAGCGGTTAAGTTTTTCAACTGAAAGCCTGATATGGATTGAAATTGAAATTGATTGATATTCAGTGCTGCAGATTGATTTTTAAGCCGAATATTTTCAAGATTAACTCCAAATTTTTGAAGTTCTAGTGCATTTGGATTGAATTTATTTTTAAGCGGTTTGGCATGGTTTAAAGTATATGTCAAATGGTTGTTTTCTAAAATCACTTCAGCTAATTCTACTTCTAATTTTGGCCACTCAAAATAACTGTTTTCAACTGGCTCATCCGTACTTGTTTCACTGTTGATGTTGATAAATATATCAGAATTTCTGAGTTGAACAGTATTAATCACATACTGCTCGTTTGTTAAATCAATTTTTGGCAATTCGGTGTAAAAATCAACCAAGTTAGTCTTGGCATTGACCATAGGGGTTTGAATATCGGTCTTTACATTTCTAAGACGAAGCTGGCCTATAGATAGCTCAGGCAAAATTGAATCAGCATCAGGTTCATCAGATTTTGTAGTAGAATCGAGGTAGAATTTAATTGCTGTGTTTTCTAAAACCAAATCTTCAGTTTCAAAAAACATATTGTTGATATTGGTGGTTTTCATCTCAAGATCAAGCAGACCAATTTTAAATTCACTATCAATTTTGGTAACTCTATCTATGTATCTGATACCAAAATCAGTTAAATTGATTTTACCCAATGTAAGGTTCACTGGGTTTTGCGTTTCTTGAGTTAAAGTTGTATCCTTTTCTGCTGAAAAAGCATCAATCAAAAACTGAAAATTGAAACCGGAAATACTATCTTCTCTTCTGATATTGGCTTTTAAGCCATTCCATTCCAGATTGTCAAGACCGTAAGCTTCACCACTTATGGCATCCCATAAAGCAATATCAGCCTCCAAATGTTTAGAATAGACTAGGGTGTCTCCAGCTTTATCCTCAAGATACAGACCATCAATTAACAAGTCACCTTCAAATGTGATAAAAAGTTTTTGAAGCTCAATTTTGGTTTCAGTCTTGTTTGAAACATAGCTTATCAACTTGTCTTTGATGATATTTTGACCCCACGGACTCCTTATGAAAAGTAAAAGCAAGACCAGGAAAATGACAAAAAGTAAGATAAGTCTTAAAAGTCTGCGCCACCAGCGATAGGGCCTTTTTGTTTTTTCTATATCCTTTTTTGGCTTTTGTTGACTCACATTTCCAATTTAAGACTATAAAAGTAATTGAATTCTTTTTTTTAAAATGTTTAGCAAATGGTTTTAAAATATAATCTAAAAATCTTTAAACAATTCAAAGATTATATTTCAAGCTGCAAAAGAATAAATTTAGGGTAGTGTTTTTTGGACTACTCATCTTTAGTTGTCAGAACCCTTACACGTATTGGACAAGGTAAAAATTATTACACCCTATGTGACAATGTCATCAAAAAAGTTTGACGCTTAATCAAGCTTAATAAATTAGAAAGTTCCAAAAAATGCCCAAAAATTCCTAAGCGTTACTTTTCTTGTAATCTGCAAGGAATTTTTCCAGGCCAATATCAGTCAAGGGGTGTTTTAGTAAGCCTTCTATAGAGCTCAATGGGCCAGTCATGACATCTGCTCCAATTTTTGCACAGTCAATCACATGCATGGTGTGTCTTACTGAAGCCGCAAGAATTTCGGTTTCAAATCCATAATTATCATAGACCAAACGAATTTCAGCTATGAGGTTTAAGCCATCTGTAGAAACATCATCCAGTCTGCCAATAAACGGAGATACATAAGTTGCACCTGCTTTAGCTGCAAGAAGCGCCTGACCTACTGAGAATACTAAGGTGCAGTTGGTCCTAATACCTTTATCTGAAAAATATTTAATGGCCTTAATCCCTTCTTTAATCATAGGGACTTTAACCACTATTTGCTCATGAAGTTTTGCAAGAGCTTCACCTTCTTTTATAATACCATCAAAATCAGTAGAAATAACTTCTGCACTTACGTCTCCATCCACAATTTTACAAATATCTACATAATGTTGTTTAATATTAGCTTCGCCGGTAATACCTTCTTTAGCCATAAGCGAAGGGTTTGTGGTTACACCATCAAGTATTCCCAGGTCTTGTGCTTCGCGTATTTGATCTAAATTGGCAGTGTCAATAAAAAATTTCATGGTTTAAAGTTTATAGTGTTTGAGTAAGATTTTTTCAAATAATTTTTGTGGCAAAAGTCTTTTCAAAGTTACAGAAAAGCATTGTAAAAAAGCGCCGGAGGCATAATTTACTTTGGGGTCTGATTTTTGAACCAGTTCATAGACTTTCTTGGCAAGTTTGACGGGGTTTTCACCTTTGTCCACGTCTTCATCCATGAGGTCTAAAGAGGCTTTGTAATTATCGTGATACGGCGAATCTTTCTTCAGAGGGCTGTGAAACCTGCCTTGTGCTATATTTGTCGCAAAATCCCCAGGCGCCAAATTCATCATCTTGATATTGTAGGGTTTTAGTTCCATTCGGTAAGCCTCTGTAATTCTGGCTAAAGCCCCTTTTGAAGCTGAGTACAAACCTCTAAAGGGTAATCCCATATGTGCGGCTATAGACGTAATATTGATGATCATACCACTTTTTGCTTCTCGCATAAATGGTAAAACGGCATTAATCACACGTAAAGGTCCAAAAAAATTGGTGTCAAAATGCACTTGAGCTTCCTTGATCGGAATTTCTTCCAAAGGACCAGTGATGCCTACGCCGGCATTATTTATAAGGATATCTATTTTATGGTTTTCAGAAATAATCTCATCTACGCAATTTTTAACCGTATCATCTGAGCGTACATCAAGTTTTTTGAATATGACTCCGTTTTTTTCTTTTTGTTTAGGGTTTCTTGAGGTGCCGTATACTTTAAAGTCCTTTGTGGCAAGATATTCGGCAATAGATTGTCCCAACCCGGAAGAAGCTCCAGTAACCAATACTACTTTTGGCATGATTAATTTTTTGGCAAATATCGAAATTTATTGTTGAAAAGCGGGCATAAAAAAAGGCAAGCTACCTACATCACACCGCTACGACCATCTACCTTTGCTGCGTTCCCGCCCTGGAGGATTCGACAGGAGCTGGTTGTG
The DNA here is from genome assembly GCA_964593755.1 of uncultured Mesohalobacter sp. GTDB lineage: Bacteria > Bacteroidota > Bacteroidia > Flavobacteriales > Flavobacteriaceae > Psychroflexus. Next base: position 173,361 of record CAZQKB010000001.1, read on the forward strand.
TAGGACTTGCCGGTGCAAATATACAATCTTTATAGCTTTTCCCAAGATTTTTGTTTTTAAAATTGTCTAAATTTGTCTTCAAAATTTTAAATACACAGTTTATGAATTTCAAAACCTTGTATATTTTTTTGATTGTCTTGCTGTTAGGGGCATGTGAAGATGAAATACCGTATGAGCTAAATTTTAAAACTCCAGCGCAGAATTTAAAGTTATATGGGAAATTAGAATTGGAAATAAAATCTAAAGACAATTCAGCAATAGATTCCGTAAATTATACCCTTCAAACTTTAAAAGGCAAAACAGATCAGAATGTATCGATCGAATTAAAAAGCATTTTACTTGGCGGACACAATCTTAATCTTAAAATCTACTCAGAAGGAGAAGTTTATGAAATTTCTAAGATGGTGAAGATCTTCAACAATCAGCCCCCCAAAATTTTTACTTATGAAGTTGTTAATGCTTATCCACACGATATAGAAGCTTATACTCAAGGTCTTGAATTTTATAAGGATAGTCTATATGAGAGCATTGGTCAATATGGTAAATCTGCTTTGAGAAAAGTAGATTTGGAAACTGGTAAGGTTTTAAAAGAACACAAAATGAAAAGTCATTATTTTGGCGAAGGATTGACCATTATAAATGATAAGATTTATCAGTTGACCTGGCGTGAAGGTGAAGGATTAATCTATGATATAAACAGCTTTGAGGTTGAAGATAAATTCAGATACGATAAAAGTGAAGAAGGATGGGGTTTATGTCACGACGAGAATTATATCTATAAAAGCGATGGCACCCAAAAAATTTGGCGATTAGATAAAAATACTTTAAAGGAAATAGATTACATACAACCCACAACTCATAATTCAATATCAGAAAAATTGAATGAATTAGAATATGTAGAAGGAAAAATATATGCCAATACGTACGGGAAGGACGGTGTTGCGATCATCAATCCAGAAAATGGCGCGATAGAGGCGGTCATAGATTTCAGAAAGCTTAAAAAGCAAGTTAGACAACATGAAAAGTTGGATGTTTTAAATGGTATTGCATACCATCCAAAAACACAAAAGCTATACGTAACAGGTAAAAACTGGAATAAATTGTTTGAAGTGAAAATCATCTCAAAATAATATGCTGCTAAACTCGTTTAAAACATATTGTCATAATCAACTTTTGTGAGTGAATGCAGTTCGGTTAACTTGACAACTACCGACGCCGACGTATCCGATAAAAAATAATACAATCAATGAAAAAACATCTAAAAACAGTTTTACCATTTTTATTAATTGGCTTTGTTGTCACCATGTCTTCCTGCCGTGAGGATTTTGAATTTGAACCTTCTACTGGTGGTTTAGAATTTTCTAATGATACTATTTATCTGGATACGGTTTTTACGGACATAGGCTCGAGTACTTATAGATTTAAGGTTTATAATAGAAGCGATACGGATATTTTTATTCCAAGCGTGGCTTTAGCCAGTGAAATTCAAGGTGACGGCTCGAAATATCGCTTAAATGTTGATGGTGTTCCCGGCAAAGTTTTTGAAGATGTTGAAATATTTGCCAGAGACAGCTTATTTATTTTCGTTGAAATCACAGCAGACATCACTGAATTGGCGCAAAATAGCACTCAGTTTTTATACACAGATCAAATACTATTTAGCAGTGAAGGCGAAAACCAAAAAGTAGAGCTGGTAACCCTTGTTAAGGATGCTCATTTTTTATTTCCTGAAAGATTTGAAGATGGGACTACTGAAACGCTATCGCTGGGATTAAACGCCGAAGGCGATGAAGTTTTGATAGATGGGTTTTTCCTTGATGATGATGAACTGATTTTTACGAATGAAAAACCTTATGTGATTTATGGATTTGCAGGTGTGCCTTCCGGAAAAACCCTGGAAGTGCAGGCAGGAGCAAGGGTGCATTTTCATGAAAGCAGCGGAATTATTGTGGCCAATGGTGCTTCAATACACGTAGATGGCGAATTGAGTACAGATCCCGAACTTTTAGAAAACGAAGTGATTTTTGAGGGCGACCGTCTGGAGCCCAATTTTGCTGATGTGCCTGGCCAATGGTTTACGATATGGCTGACAGCTGGAAGTACAGACAATAGATTTAACCATACCACCATAAAAAACTCAACTGTTGGGATTTTGATGGACTCTAATGACGGTACTGAAAACCCAACCCTGACGATCAAGAATACGCAAATCTATAATTCCAGTAACGTTGGTTTGCTGGCTAGAACAGCGTTTATTGATGCTGAAAATTTTGTGGTGAACAACGCAGGTCAGGCGGCTGTAAATTTATCTCTCGGTGGCCGCTACAATTTTAGACACTCGACAATAGCAAACTATTGGAGAAATTCATTTAGAAATTTCCCTGCTTTATTGATTGAAAATCAATTGGAAACAACCGACAATCTGTTTGTAGCCGATCTGGTTGAAGCCAATTTTTCTAATTGTATTATTTATGGTAACGAAAGGGTAGAGGTCTTATTTAATCGAAATGAAGAAGCTGCCTTCAACTTTAAGTTTGAAAACAGTTTAATCAGAATTGAGCCGTTCAATACCTCTTTGTTAGAACAACCTGAATTTGATTTTAATAATACAGATTTGTATGAAAATATAGTTTTAAATCAGTCACCGTTCTTTCTCGATGAGGATTCCAATCAGCTTCTTATAAGTAATGAATCTCCTGCTAATGGTTTAGGTAATCCACAAACAGCGCAACTGGTGCCGGAAGATATTCTTGGAAATGACCGTTCTCAAACACAGAGTCCTGATGCCGGTGCTTATGAGAGTGTGGAGTTTGATGAGGATTAATAATTATTTTTTGATTTCTATTTCTACTTAGGTTTAAAATCTATTTTTGTAGGAAAAAAATTAATACGAAAAATTCAGTACTCATTTTTGCCTTTATTTTACTTTTTACATCATGCGCATCAGACGAGAATGAGAACTTCAATGGACCTCAGTCATTCTGTGATACCACATTTCCTTTTTTGAAATCAGGACGAACCTTAACTTACAATTTTGGTTCTTTCGGAAGTCAAACTGCTTTTGGAACTATTTCTATTGGTGATTGTAATGAAGAAGGATTTCAAGTGCAGAGGGATATACCTTTAGGATCAGGTTTAGATACATGGAGACAAAACGATGAATTTTTAGAAATTGACGCTAACGGAGATGATGACTATTGGGTAAAGGCTTACAAACAGAATGCAACATTAGGAGAAACCTGGGAATTTCCATAGCCTGATGGAGATATTGTAACCTATCAGGTTATATCTGTAGATTCAACAGTTACAGTGACGGCTGGAACATACACTTGCAAAGTATTATCTTATACAAACACAGGGATTATAAACACGACTTATATCTTTTGGGATGATGAGATAGGTCAGATAAAAGCTACAGGATTTGGTGCTTATGAATTAGAACCTATTGTTGAAGAGTAAATATTTTTTTTAAGCTGTCTCAAAACCTTAAAAGCTAGTTATTCTGAATTTCTGTCTGCCCAACGGCAGGTATTTCAGAATCTTACCCTATTTATTTCCAATTTGATATAGAATCTGAAACTCCAGACTTTTCGGGACAGATTATCAAATTAAGAGTTTTGAGACAACTTCTTTTCAATGCTGTATGAATAAATACTACTGCATATATTTTTGAACAAGTGGCATTAATTTCATTTGTAACTCCTGAGCCATTTCGCCCATAGAAGCTTTTGTCATTTCTTCCTGGACATCAATATGTTTTTGACCAACCTCACTTTCATAGAATTCTAAAATTTGCTTGACTTCATCATGGGTATAGTATTCCATACTTTTCTCACCCAATTTCACATAAAATTCTTTTAAAATAGGATTAAGCTCTTTTTTAAAAGCTTCAACTTTGTCTTCTGGGATCATCGTGTAAACCTGACTTAAAGAAGCTTCTACAGTTTTTTGGTTCATTTCGACTAATTTTACAGCGTCTTTTTTGAACGCTTCGTTTTGAGCTTGAAGACTTAAATTAGCTGCGATAAATAAAGCGATAACTAAAATTGTTTTTTTCATTATTTTCTGTTTATTTAATTTATACGGTTTGAATATCTGCAAATAAAGGTTCGTTCTTAACTTTGTTTTCAACCTCTTTTTTTACGGACTTTAATTTACTTTCATTATCATGGTTGCTAATTACCTGATCAATCAAATCTACTACCCATGTCATATCATCCTCATCTAAGCCACGAGTTGTAATGGCTGGTGTACCAACCCTTATTCCTGAGGTTACAAAAGGTGATTGCGTATCAAAGGGTACCATATTTTTGTTAACTGTGATACCGGCTCTGCCAAGAGCTTCTTCAGCAACTTTTCCTGTAATGTTTTTGTTGCGTAAATCAATAAGCATCATGTGGTTATCGGTTCCGCCTGAAATCAAATGATAATCTTTGTTCATGAAAGCTTTTGCCATTGCTGCTGCATTCTTTTTCACCTGTATCATATAATGTAAGAAGTCATCTTTTAAAGCCTCTCCAAAAGCAATGGCCTTGGCCGCAATAATGTGTTCTAATGGTCCGCCTTGATTTCCCGGGAACACACCGGAGTTCATCAGTGAAGACATTTTTTTCAGTTTACCGTTACGTAGTTTTTCACCAAATGGATTGTCAATGTCTTCACCCACCAAGATGATACCACCACGTGGTCCACGCAATGTTTTGTGAGTTGTTGAGGTAACTACGTGGCAGTGCGGTATAGGGTCTTTCAATAAACCTTTGGCAATAAGTCCGGCAGGATGTGCAATATCCGCTAAAAGAACAGCTCCAACCTTATCTGCGATTTGCCTAAAGATCTCATAATCAATTTCTCTGGAGTATGCAGAAGCACCGGCAATAATCATCTTAGGTTTTTCTTTCAGCGCAATACTTTCAATTTTATCATAATCTAGTCTACCAGTTTTTTCATCTACACCATAAAAAATCGGTTGGTACAGTTTTCCGGAAAAATTTACCGGAGAGCCATGAGTCAGGTGTCCGCCATGTGCCAGATCAAAACCAAGGATTTTATCTCCGGGTTTTATACACATAGAAAATACAGCGGTGTTGGCCTGTGAACCGGAATGTGGTTGGACATTGGCATAACTTGCGCCAAATAATGCTTTAGCTCTTTCGATGGCAATATCTTCTATCTGATCCACAACCTCACAACCACCATAATAGCGCTTGCCGGGATAACCTTCAGCATATTTGTTGGTCAATACAGAACCGGCAGCTTTCATCACATTTTCACTCGCAAAATTTTCGCTGGCAATAAGTTCAAGACCATGTCTTTGTCGCTTTTCTTCTTCAGCAATAAGTTTAAAAATTTCTAAATCTTCAGCCATAATACTTAATTCGTTAAATCTGATTCAAAAATAATAAAAGCATTCGGTTAATAAACATAAAATAATATATTTGGATGATGATTAAATATTGTTCACACTTGAAATTTTAAAATATGAGCTTATTAGCTAACGACCCTAACCGTAAAACTTGGTTAGACATACCAGACAATACAGATTTTCCTATACAGAATATCCCTTTTGGAGTTTTTCTGACCCGGGATGATATTATTACCATTGGTACAAGAATAGGAGACTACGCCATCGATCTTGGCGCGCTTCATCAGCTGGGTTATTTTGAAGGTATTCCCTTAACAGATGATATTTTTCTACAAGATTCGTTGAATGATTTTATTGCGGATGGTAGAAAAACCTGGCGCAGTGTAAGAAAAAGGATAGCAGAAATTTTTGATGAAAAAAGTGATAAGCTCAAAAACAACGAAGAACATAGGAAAACGGTCCTTTTCACGCTTGATGAAATTGAAATGCAGATGCCCGTCGATGTTGGAGATTATACAGATTTCTATTCTAGTAAAGAGCATGCTACCAACGTAGGAAAAATGTTCAGAGATCCTGAAAATGCACTTTTACCAAACTGGCTGCACGTTCCTGTAGGTTATCACGGCAGAAGTTCATCAATAATACCTAGTGGTATACCTGTCCACCGACCACAAGGGCAAAAATTGCCTAAAGGTGCAGATGCACCAATTTTTGGTCCTTCAAGACAAATTGATTTTGAACTTGAAATGGCATTTATCACAACAGCGGCTAATCATCTTGGCCAACCAATTCCAATCGATGAAGCTGAAAATCAAATTTTTGGGATGGTTGTATTTAATGATTGGAGTGCGAGAGATATTCAGAAATGGGAATATGTGCCACTTGGACCATTCCTGGCCAAAAGTTTTGCTTCCTCGATTTCTCCATGGATAGTAACCCTGGATGCTTTAGAACCATTTAGAACAGAAAGTCCAAAACCAATAAAACCACTTCTGCCATATTTAATATCAAAACACAATAAAAAAAGTTTCGATATCAATCTTGAGGTTGGAATAACACCAAAAGATAGTGAAGAAACTATAGTATCGCGTACTAATTTCAAATATATGTATTGGAATATGAGTCAGCAGTTAGCTCACCATACGGTTAATGGTTGTCCGGTAAATTCCGGAGACATGATGGCTAGTGGAACTATTTCAGGACCTACACCAGACTCGTATGGCTCTATGCTGGAGTTGTCATGGAGAGGAGAAAGGCCATTGAAATTGAAAGGAGGGGCAGAGCGAAAGTTTATCGAAGATTACGATACAGTTACTATGCGTGGCTACTGCCAAAATCATGAAGTTCGTATCGGTTTTGGAGAGGTAAGTACGAAACTACTGCCAGTTTTTAAGGATAAATAAAATGGGTAAAACTCAAGATGAAATAGTTGAAAAACTAAAGGCCATAATAACACCCTACGTTAACAAACCGGAGGCCTTGGAAAACCTCAATGGTAACACAGAATTCATTAAAGATTTGGAAATAAACTCAGCAAATCTGGTAGATGTCATCCTTGATGTTGAAGACGAATTTGACATCAGGATTGAAAATGACGAGATGGAAAAAATGCTGTCTGTTGGTGCTTCATTAAAAATTATCAAGTCTAAAATTGATTAGATCTATAATATATTTTTTATAATTAATAATTTTCACATTATAACCTCATAAACTTTCCTGGTAACGACATCATCGACTGGCAGATGGCCAGGTCCCAAACTCAAAAGCTAAGGCTTCGTAGCTTAGAAAAGCTTTGTTCTCCTTTTGAAACCAAATTAATTCTGAATAATGAAAATCAGTTATTGTGTTTCTGGAAGATATGGGCAGCGAAAGAGACAGCATACAAGGCATGGCAAAGATTTACCAGCTCAAAACCTGTTTACAATCCTTCAAAATTTAGCTGTTCTTTTTTGGATGAAAATTTAATTATGGTAGAGGCTAAAAAATTAAAGATTGAAGTCCGTTTAATTATCACGTCAACATACATACATGCCTATGTGGTTAATGATGAATACGTTAATGAAGCTTTTACAAAACCTCAGTATGATGCTTTTTCAGCTCAATTGAACAACAAAAATTGGTTCATTAAAAAAACAGTATTCAACATGCCAATACTTGAAAATAAAATAACTCACGAAAAATCACCCATAAGTTTGTCTCATGATGGAAGTTATTATGCCATCAGTTATCCTTATCAAGTTCAAAGTAAATTATGAAATTGGAATTTAAACTTAAGGCCTCTTAATTCTTAATGTTTAAAAACAATCAGCCTAAACTAGCTATAGCAGCCTTATAATCCGGTTCATCTGCTATTTCATTAACTTGTTCGGTATGGAGAATCGTGCCATCTGTATCAACAACAATGACACATCTTGACAACAAGGTTTCCAATGGACCATCAGCAATAGTAAGTCCGTAGGTATTTCCAAAATCACCTGATTTGTAGTCCGATAAAGTTTCTACATTTTCAATACCTTCTGCACCACAAAACCTGCCCATAGCAAATGGTAAATCTTTTGAGATACAGAGTACTTTTGTGTTTTCAAGGCTTGATGCTTTTTCATTAAATTTTCTAACCGAGGCTGCACAAGTACCGGTATCTATACTTGGGAAAATATTAAGTACAAGTCTTTGTCCTTCATAATCCGAAAGTGATTTTGAAGATAAATCTGTTGCTGTTAAAGTAAACTCTGGAGCCTTTGTGTCTTTTTCAGGAAGGTTACCAATAGTTTTAATGGGTTTTCCGCCGAGTGTAATATTTGCCATATCTCATTTATTTTAAGATTCAAATTTGGAGAAAAGAACAAAACAAATGGCTTTTATTGTCGTAAGATTAACAAATGATTTTTAAGTCTGATATAAATAGAATATGGTAAATTAATTTACTTCAGCTTAATACATCGTGTAAATACAAAATTATATATTCACAAACTCAAAACAACTTCCGCTCAACTAAAATTTACTTCTTTTCAAGAAGCATAACCACAAATAGGATGAGATAAAGCAATATTCCAGAACCGCCAAGTAAAGCGAAAATAATGAAAGCTATACGGATCATTTTTGCCTCATAATTTAATTTATGACTTAGCCAATCGCAAACACCTAATATCATTGTAAAACGTTTTTAAAATTTTTGCAAAATTATTCGAATATTCTAATCTTACAAATATTTTTTTTCAATATAAAATGTTCCAAAGGGCAAAATTGAACCTAAAATTACGATGGTTAAGGTTTTTATTTCCCATTGCTTAATTTCCTTAACAAAAATAGCCCAGGCAATGTAGGCCACGAAAAGAACACCATGGGCCATACCGACAACCCTTACCCAACTCGGATCATCCCAGATGTACTTTAAAGGCATGGCGATAAATAATAAAACTAAAAATGAAATTCCTTCGGCTCTGGCGATCCATTTAAATGATTGTAGCATGTTTTGACTTTTTTGAATTGCAAAAATCGGAACTTACTCAGGATTTTTTATTAGACTTTATAAAAATTTAACCGCAAAGGACGCTAGGAAAAACTAAATTGTACTAAAGCAGTCAACGCTATTTAGGGAATTAGATAGTGAATAGTGCAAAGTGTAAAGTACAAAGTACTAAGTGTAAAGCAAAGCGTTCTGCCCACTACCTACAAATCACTAAAAACTACCGACTAAAGACTAACCACTACAACGGAATATTCCCATGTTTTCGCTTAGGTCTAAGCACTTCTTTATGCTCAAAGGCGGCAAAGGCCTTAATCAGTTTTCTTCTGGTGTTTTCCGGCATAATCACTTCGTCTATAAAACCGCGTTGCGCTGCACGCATGGGGTTGGCAAACATTTCTGCGTATTCTTTTTCTTTTTCAGCGAGTTTTTCTTCGGGATTCTCAGACGAGGAAATTTCTTTTCTAAAGATAATTTCGCTGGCACCTTTGGCACCCATCACGGCAATTTCAGCACTTGGCCAGGCATAGTTAAAATCTGCACCGATGTGCTTGGAGTTCATCACATCATAAGCACCACCGTATGCTTTACGGGTAATTAAAGTTACTCTTGGCACAGTGGCTTCGCTAAAAGCATAAAGCAGTTTCGCCCCATGTAAAATAATCCCATTCCACTCCTGATCGGTTCCGGGTAAGAATCCGGGAACATCTACAAGCACCAATAAAGGAATATTAAAAGCATCGCAGAACCTCACAAATCTTGCGGCTTTTTTAGAGGAATCCACATCCAAAACGCCCGCAAGACTCATTGGCTGATTGGCAACAATACCAACGCTTCTGCCACCTAATCTTGAAAAGCCAACGATGATATTGTCTGCATAGTCCTTATGAATTTCAAAAAAGCTGTCCTTGTCTATGATACCATTGATGACATCGTGCATATCATAAGGTTTGTTGGCATTTTTAGGAACTATGTTTTCTAATTCAGGCCTTAGTTCTTCGCCTAATTTATAGTCCAGTGTTTTAGGTTTGCTTTTATAACTCTGTGGAATATAGCTTAATAATGTTTTGATCTGTTCCAAACAATCTATATCATTCGTTGCTGTGAGATGTGTAACACCGGATTTTGTAGAATGCGCAGAAGCACCACCAAGCTCTTCTGAAGTCACATCTTCATTGGTTACGGTTTTTACTACGTGAGGCCCGGTCACGAACATATAACTGGTATCCTGAACCATTATGGTAAAATCTGTCATAGCCGGAGAATAAACTGCGCCACCGGCACAAGGCCCCATAATAGCAGAAATCTGAGGTACAACGCCAGAGGCCTGAACATTTCTAAAGAATATATCTGCGTAACCACCCAAAGAACGCACCCCTTCCTGAATTCTGGCGCCACCGGAATCATTTAAACCGATAATAGGTACGCCGATTTTTACCGCATGGTCCATGATTTTACAAATCTTTTCTGCATGAGTTTCTGAAAGAGCACCGCCAAAAACTGTAAAATCCTGCGCATAAACACAAACTAATCTGCCGTTGATCTGGCCAAAACCTGTAACCACACCATCACCGTAAAATATTTGGTTTTGCATCCCAAAATCAATGGTTCTATGGGTAACCAGCATACCGGCTTCTTCAAAACTGCCTTCATCCAGAAGGTATTCTACACGTTCTCTGGCTGTAAGTTTTTTCTTGGCATGTTGTTTTTGTATTCTTGCTTCGCCACCACCTTGTTTAGCGAGTTCAATTTTTTTTAAAATATCGTCTTTATTAGTACTCATAGGATTTTAATTTTTGTTGGCGTTTGGGGTTTTCAACTGTTTTCGGTCAGACAAATAGGCTTGCAAAGCCACAATTGAGGCTAACTTGGCTTCGACTTTGTATTTGTCTTCAAGCTGTTCTGCGGTGTAATAATTTTTTACAAAATGCGTGTCGAAATTACCGGAGCGAAAAGCCTCATGTTCACAAACAAATTTTCCAAAACTCAATGTCGTTTCTACACCTTCTACCTCGTAGTGGTCTATCGCTTCAATCATTTTTTGAATAGCTGCCTCACGGGTGTTGCCATAAGTTACCAGTTTAGATAACATCGGATCGTAATAAATTGGTACGTCCATACCTTCTTCAAAACCATTATCGACCCGTATATTTTCACCAACAGGCAGTCTGTAGCGTTGTAAGTTGCCAACACTTGGCATAAAATCGTTCCGTGGATCTTCTGCATAAACACGTAATTCCAAAGCATGACCGTTGATTTTTAAATCTTCCTGTTTTATGCTCAATACTTCACCTCTTGCAATGCGGATTTGCTGTTCTACTAAGTCCACACCAGAAATCCATTCGGTTACAGGATGCTCGACCTGAAGTCTTGTATTCATTTCCAGAAAATAAAAATTAAGATCGGCATCCATTAAGAATTCAACAGTTCCTGCACCCACATAGTCGCAGGATTTGGCAACGTTTACAGCAGCCTGACCCATTTTTTCTCGCAATTCGGGCGTAAGAATTGCAGATGGTGCTTCTTCTACCACTTTTTGATGTCGCCTCTGTACACTGCATTCTCTTTCAAATAAGTGAACTACATTGCCGTGCGTGTCAGCAAGCACCTGTATTTCTATATGTCTTGGCGAAGAAACATATTTTTCAATAAAGACAGAACCATCTCCAAAAGCAGAAGTTGCTTCGCTGATGGCACGCTTCATTTGGTCTTCAAGATGCTTTTCATCTTCAACTACTCGCATGCCCTTTCCGCCGCCACCGGCAGATGCTTTAATCAGAATAGGGAAGCCAATGTCTTTGGCAATAGATTTGGCCTTTTCGACATCTGTAATGGCTTCATCAATGCCGGGTACCATTGGGATATCGTAACCGCTTACGGTTTCTTTGGCAGCGAGTTTGTCTCCCATGACCCTGATAGCATGAGGTCTTGGTCCTATAAAGGTAATGCCTTCTTTCTCAGCTTTTGCAGAAAATTCAGCATTTTCACTGAGGAAACCATATCCGGGATGTATGCCGTCAACATTTAGGGATTTTGCAAACTCAAGTATTTTATCCGCTTTAAGGTAAGACTCCGAAGATGGCGCAGGACCAAGGCAAACGGCTTCATCAGCAAATTTTACATGAGGTGCGTTTCTATCGGCTTCAGAATATACGGCAACAGTTTTTATGCCCATTTTCTGAATACTCTTCATGACTCTAAGGGCGATTTCACCACGATTGGCGACTAATATTTTTTTCATAATAAATGATTTCTGTAAACTAATCGAGTTCAATCAATAATTCGTTTTTGGCGACAGACTGCCCTTTACTTATAGATATGCTTTTTATGGTAGCATCGAAAGCGGTCGTAAGGGTATTTTCCATTTTCATGGCTTCAAGCACGAGAAGCGCATCACCTTCTTTAACTTCCTGACCTTCTTCAACATTTATTTCAAGAATAAGACCAGGCATTGGTGCTTTGATTTCGTTTTCTTTTTTAGCCGTTCCCAAAGACAATCCCATATCTTTTATAAGTAGATCTAAGTTGTTGGAAATCTTTACTTCGTAAACGTTGGAATTGATTTTAATGTGATACACTTTCTTTCGCAAATCTCGGTTTACGATCTCTACACTTTGGGATTGGTGGTCAAGAATTAAATGGAAATTATCTTCAGAAACCTGATGGACGTCCTGGTTTTGGATGTCTTCTTCAGAAAAGTTAAACTCGTACTGGTCGTTAACTTTGGTTTGAAATTGTTTGGCCATAAGTCGAAAAATTGATTGAGATGTAAAGATATAAGGAATTGTTAAAATCTATAAAGCGATTTTTGAAAAATATTCTCTACCATGACATTGGTTAGTTTTTTAGGGTTTATTGGGGCATTACTCCCGCTTTTAGCGGTAGTCGGGCTATCCGTTCCAATTCCTCGTCACACGCTCAGGCGTGTTCCTGCGGGATTTTCACTACTATCCCTAATGCGGTTTTTAGTTTTGATAAAAATTTATTAATATATTTAATGTTATGTTCAATTAAAAAATTCAGTTTCATAATATAACTTAGATTAATGATTGTATCTTTGATAGTATCAAATGATAGTATCATAAGTGAAACCACTATATGAAATAACGTCTTCTATTTTAAAGTTAATAACTTCAATTTCAGAAAAATAGGAGAGAAAAATAAAACAATTTACCGTTTAAAATAACTGGGCACAACACGAGGCTACCTGCCAGCAGCAGGCTGTTAAGTAATGCGAGATTATTGGCTAAATTTGAAGGCTTGGACATGTTTTTTCGCTCACAATTTGTATATTTGACTTAAGTAATTTATAAATAGAAAATAGCTTGCTTGGACTGGTGTGGTCCCAAATTTTCGGGAGAAAGGCTTTGGCTATTTTGTCCTGCACTACTCATAGCCAAAACGTTATGTTGAATAAAATGCTTTTAATATTCGGTTTTTTAATATTGATGTCCTGTAGTGATGACAATATTGATCCCTTGCAAACAACAGAAGTGAATTTTACTGAAATCGCAAAAGGTGATTTAGGGGGTTCAGGCATTCCGGAATCAAATTTGGTGATAACAAATCCAAATGATTGGCAGAACTTTATTGAACAATTAGATAACACAAGTGATTTTAATGACGTCAGTGAAACTTTTACAGAAATCAATATAGACTTTGATTCTTATATGGTCATTGCAAAAATTCTGGAAACTAAAACTTCAGGTTGGAATTTAGATATTTCAAATATTACAGAAACTTCAACCGAGATATTGGTTGAAACACAGAGTTCCGGAACACTCTTAACTGTCATTTCTCAGCCCTTTCATATTGTAAAAATCCCATTAAATTCAAAACCGGTGGTTTTTGAATAAAGACACCTTAATTAAAATCATCTTACTTTTACGAAAATCTCTTGATTAGTATTTGTTATTTATAATTCAGCATTTTTCTGACGAAATGATATATCTCCGGAAATTGAGTTCTTAATTCCAACGGTGTTTCAAAAAAAGCTTCAATTAAAACCGCTATAAACTCAAAATTGTTGGTAAAGGCATAATTTCTTAAATATTTTGATTGGACCAAATTGTTTTTGTAAAGTTCATCATTTTTTAAAAACTGCAGCAGTTTGTGGTATTGATTGATGAAAATAGATGAACTTATAGACTCGTTACTGTCTCTTAAATAGTCAAAGTGCATGGCATGAACCAATTCATGAATGGCCAGATTAAAATTATCGTTACTTATGTCGTAGCCATCCATGAAATCTTCCCATGAATATATAATGGCCTTGTAGCCCGGATTAAATTCGCCTTTGTGTAGAGCTTTATTGATATTAGAATAAAACACTTCAGGATAGATTAAAAATTTGTCCAAAGTATTTAGCATATAATCTCTGTATCCAAAGGTGAGCATGACAGCTGTTGCAGAAATCAGTATTTTTTTCTGTTCATCAATGTAAACACCTTTACGACCTTCAAATTTATGTTTGCTTATATATTGATGGACTCTGTGTTCGAAATATTGTTGTTTTTTGGGGCTCAGCTTTTGGTAAAAAGAAAACTGGTTTTTTAAAATAAATCTTTCACTATCCGAAAGTTTACGTTTTCTAAAGTAAACATGGTTATAAAATGGTTTAGGAGATATGTTTTCAACCCAAAAAGTTTCTATAAATCTCCAAAATTGCCAAATAATTACTGCAATAATAAAAATGGTCAATAATATAATTGCCACCTGAATAAATAACGAAGTATTTTTTTCTTCTTGAATTAAGAGAATGTACATGCTGTCTTTTTTGATTGAGATACTGTATAGTTTGATAAAATAAACCTACTTTCATTTATAATGCTTTTCATACTATTAGAATTATTTTTGGCCTTTAGAGTATTTTTACTTTTCAGTTTATTTAAAAATCAGTTTAGAAATTTTAGCCTTTCCGGCTGCAAAGGCTTCGTTTTCATTGATAAAACGAATGGTGTAAAAGGACTCATCACTCAAATGTCTCCAGCTTTTTCCGCCATCCTGTGAATAATCAATACCTTTAAATCCAACCGATACTAAAGCTTTAGCATCAGAATTTGGAACATATTGCACACAACTCCTGTAACCGGGTGCTTTTCCATCTGCAACCAATTGCCATGTTTTACCGCCATCAACTGTGAGGATTTTATTTTGTGTGTTTTTATCAGGTTTAGTGTAGTCGCCACCAATACCAAAGCCATGTTCTTCATCATAGAAATCTATGGAATACAAACCGGTTGTTGGTTGTCCTTGAATTATAGGCGTTGCAATATTTTGCCAGGTTTTCCCTTTGTCAGGCGAATATAGAATATGGCTTTTTACTCCACCGGTTGCAATCCAGGTTTTTTCGCCAACTATGGCTATGTTTGTGTCGCTTGCGGCAAACGCAGCTTCGCCTTCAACAGCTTTTGGAAGTTGACTGCAGGGTAGTTTTTGCCAGGTTTCTCCGGCATCTCTCGTAATGATTATGCTAATGCAAGCCTCTGTAGGATCGCCCATGGCAATACCTTCTTTATCGTTCCAAAAAGCCAGGGCGTCGTAAAAAGCTTTAGGATGTTTTTCTTCATAAACCAGCTTTGCTTCTTTAGATTTCCTCTTGAGCTTGTAGAGTTTCGCAGGACTTTCTATAGACAATGCAAACACGTTTCCATTAACCTCTTCAACAGCTCTAAAATGGAACAGACTTCCGTCTTCTTTTTTAAACTCAAATTTGTCGGTTTGGCTCTCTTTAGAAACATTAAAGTCAGATATATTAATCTTTATTTGTTCATTTAAACTAATTTTTCCGAAATGGTCCTTACTGCCGTAAACGAGAAATTCTTTATTAAAATCTATAGCTCTTACATTTAATGTCGAATCTTTAACTATGTCCTGTATAAAAACTTTTGAAAAGGGCTTGTGACCCTTATCAACACATCCTGGACTTATCAGGATAAATACAACTGAAATTAATAAAATGGCTTTAGAATATGGCATAATGCTGAATTGTAATATTACAAAGTCTTCCAATAAGTGAATTCATACTTCAAAACTACTGAAGCTATAAAAACATCATCTGTTAAACTTTTGATTATTCAAATCTATGATTTTTTAAGTTTTATGAATTTAGGTTACATTTGAAATTCTATAAATTTTTCATTTTGAAAATTCTTTTAAAATCATTTTTGTTTGGATACATTTTGTTGTTGGCTTTGACTGCTAAAGCACAAAATGCCAGTCTTGCAATGAACTATGTCGAGCAGGGAGAGTATGAAAAAGCCAGGGCCGTTTATGAAAAACTATACAGGCAAAATTCTAATAAGCAAGATTATTTATTAGGCCTTGCAGATGTCTTTGTGCAATTGGAAGAATTTGAAATGGCAGAAAATCTGATCAAGGACTACCTCAAAAAACCGGGGATATATCCTAATATATTTGTTGAGTTGGGCCATATTTATCAAATTCAAAATGACACTTTACAAGCGAAAACATGGTATGAAAAGGCTGTAGAAAAAGTTGAAGAGCGCTCAGTATTTGCCTACACAACGGGGATGGCTTTTGAAAAACACAGCCTTGTAGACTATGCTATCCAAACCTATGAAATTGCAAATGCGGAGCAACCCAGGGTAAATTACAGCATCCAACTGGCAAAATTATATGGCGAAAAGGGAGACCAAAGGCGTATGTTTGATAATTACATCAGCCTGATAGAACAGAACGATAAATACTTTGATGTTATACAACGAAATTTAAATGAATACATTCAAAACGACCCTCAACATGAAAGTAATCTGATATTAAAACGCTTACTTTTAGAAAAGTTACAGAAAACACCAAAGTTATTATACAATCAAATCTTAAGCTGGGTCTTTGTTCAGGAAGAAGCCTACCAAAATGCATTTACACAGGAGAAAGCCATTTATAAAAGGTCAGAATTTAAAGATTTTTCACGCTTATTTGATTTAGCTGGTGTCGCCGCAGAATCCGAAGCTTTTGAGAAAGCCTTGGATATATACACATACATTGAGAGTGAAAGCCAAAATACCTTTACAAAATTAGAAGCTATTGAAGAACAGCTTAGGGTCAGGTTCCAAATTAAAGATAGCGCAAAGGATCTTGAGAAAAATTTTCAAAATTATCTGAACCAATATGGATATAATCAACAAACCTTAGGATTACAGTTGTTGTTTTCAGAATTTTTAGCTTTTGAGGTCAATCGTTTTGAGGATGCATTGAATATTTTAAACAATGCTCTAAATTTTGAGATTAATAAATTTCAGGAAGCGACTATAAATATGTTAATGGCCGATATTTTTGTCGCGCAAGGCTTTTATAACAAAGCCTTAGTCAAATACAGTCTTGTAAGTAAGCAGGTTAAAAATACGCCTTTAGCGCAGATGTCTAAATACAAAACAGCTCTGACAAGTTACTACAAAGGCGATTTTGATTGGGCACTTACTCAACTTGATGTTTTAAAAAAGGCGACAACGCAAACTATAGCCAACGATGCTTTAGAAATGGCTCTTTTTATAAAACAGGCAAAATCTGACATCGATTCGACACAACAAGCCCTTAAAGGCATGGCTAAAGCAGATTTGTTGATCTATCAGTCGAAGCCACAAGAAGCTTTAACGCAATTAGACAGTTTAATCAGCAATTCTGAAAACTACCAAATTTTGGATCAGGCTTTGTTTAAAAAAGCTTCAGTTTTAGAAGGCCAGGATCAATATCAGCAGGCTGTAAATATTTATGAGCAACTTTTAAGTCAGCACCCCGAAAGTATAGTGGTTGACAATTCATTATTTAAATTGGCTAAAATCTATATTGAAAAGCTTAATCAACCTGAAAAGGCATTTGAATATTTAGAAGACCTGATTTTCAACCATCAGGATAGCATTTTCTTTGTTGAAGGGCGAAAAATGTACAGGAAACTCAGACAGGAACTAAATTTATAGCATGTTAATTCAAAACACCACATTATACATAGAAGAAAGCATTTTAATGGATTGTATGACTAAATTAAAATCCGAATATCTACCTGACCTGCAATCGAATGAAAAATTTGAAAATGTGGTTTTCACTGAAGTTCTAACCAATAACGAGCCTCATATACGTACCTACAGCATACAAGTATTTTGTTCAGGTTTAAACGAAATGAGACTATGGAAAGAAACCTTTCAGCCCAAGCTTGAATCAATCTCCGGCTCTTTCTCAGGTAAAGTCCTCTTTTTTCATTCTAAGATGCGGGTGATTGATTGAGTTTGAAAATTTTTAGTTTTTTGATTTTATTTGATTCTTTTTGGTGTCATTTTCAGTTCAGTTGGTTATCCATTGGTGAAATTGGTTGATGTTTTTGCAGAAAACTCTAAAGCTCTCATTTATTCTGGATTTAATTTTCACCAGATTCAGATTCATCATTTCTAAATAAATGCAATATCAAATTTTCAAATTGTAACATTTTCAAATTAATTTATCTCTACATTAAAAGTATATTTGCAGCATGAATACTATGGTTTATTTTATAAGCGGGGCAGAGATTTTTGTGATCATACTGGTCATACTCTTGGTTTTTGGTGCTGATAAAGTTCCTGAAATTGCCAGAACTGTAGGAAAAACTGTAAAATCTATCAGGGAGGCTACAGATGATATCAAATATGAAATCACAAAAGAATCCTACAAAATCAAAGATACCGGTGTTGATCTGAAGAAAGAAGTCGAAGAGCAAACCAAATCCCTGGAAAAAGAAACTGACGCTTTGAAAGAGGATATAGAAGATACAATTGGTCCGATTAAACGGAAGTTTTAGCATTAAGCTATAAGCCACAGGCTGCTAACCAATAACATATTGCTTTAAATCTAAATTTCGTTAACTTTTGCTTTGTGTAGAGCATAAGGACGAATTGTGTAAAACCTAAACCCAGGTTTTCAATTCTTCAAAATCCAGTCCGCCGTAATTGCCGCTACTCATAAGCAATAGGACATGATTATCAAAATGTTTTGCTTTTAGGAAAGACTTAAAATCTTCAGCATTGGTGTAAATTTCAACATCTTCTCTGTTAAAACTGTCCTGAATTTGCGATCTGGTCAGTTCAGGCATTTGTTTTATTTCTAAAGCTTTTTTAGAATAAAAAATGACAACTTCATCAGCTTTGTCTAAGGTGTTTTGGTATTCTTTAAGAAAAGACGCTGTAAGACTGCTGTATGTATGTAATTCAAAACAAACCAATAATGTTTTATCCGGAAATTGAGCCTTCACAGCCTCCGTCGTTGCTTTAACTTTTGATGGGCTGTGGGCATAGTCCTTAAACACATGGCATTGTGGTGTTTTGGTTACTTCTTCCAATCGTTTAGAAGCGCCTTTAAAACTGGCAATGGCCTCATAAAAATCGTCTTCATCTACGCCCATGTGCTGACAAATCCACTTCGCTCCGGCTATGTTTTGCAGATTGTGTTTGCCAAAAACCTCTATGGGCATAGGACCTTCATTGGTTTCGAGATAAGTCTCTCCACCTTCAATCTGATGTTCTGGCGTGCTGTAAGCATGTTTTCGGGTTGGTTTTTTAGCATTTAAGGCAATATCTTTCAGAATTTCATCTTCTTCGTTGTAGACCAAAGTGCTGCCATTTGTCATAGAATCAACAAACAATTCAAATTGATGCTTATAATTTTCAAAATCAGGAAACACATTCACATGATCCCAGGCGATACCACTTATTAAAGCGATATTAGGTTGGTACCACAAAAATTTAGGTTGCTTGTCTAAGGCCGAAGACAAATATTCGTCACCCTCTAATAAAATAAAATCATTTTCGTCTGTAAGGTGAACCATGTTGTCAAAACCATCCAGCTGTGCACCAACCATGAAATCGGTTGGTTTGTCGTGGTAATTCAATACATGCAGTACCATTGAGGTAATCGTCGTTTTACCATGCGAGCCTGCGATAACAACACGTGTTTTACGCTTTGAATGTTCATAAAGAAATTCAGGATAAGACATGATTTTCAAGCCAAGCTGCTTTGCTTTTTCCAACTCCGGATTATCTGCCCTGGCGTGCATGCCGAGTATAACAAGATTTATATCGTTTGTGATTTTTTCAGGATGCCAACCCATTTCAGAAGGTAAAATATTGTATTGCTCTAATCTTGAGCGAGAGGGCTCAAAAATCTCATCATCACTTCCTGTAATCTTTTCTCCTTTTTCTTTTAAGGCTATGGCCAGGTTATGCATAGCGCTTCCACCAATTGCAATAAAATGTATGTGCATTTTCACTTATTTTGATGTACAAATATAAATATACACATAAAGACTAATTTAATTTCTGATTTTATTTTGGAGTTGATTTAAATCAATTCTAAATTAAGTTTAAAAATAGTCTTAAATTTGTTGATTATAAGCCTGTAGTGTAGTTTTGCACAACTATAAAAATTTTTTAAATAATGGGAGGAATTTTAAAATCTTCAATCGCAAGAAAAGTGGCCATGGCGCTTTCAGGATTGTTTCTTGTTGTCTTTCTTGCACAACATTTTACTATAAATTTAACCTCGGTCATAAATCCCGACACTTTTAATGAGTGGTCCCACTTTATGGGGACCAATGTTTTAGTTCAGGCTGTCCTTCAACCTATATTGATCTTTGGGGTGATCTTTCATTTTGTAATGGGATTTATACTAGATTTTCAAAACCGAAAGGCTAGGGGTGCACAGAAATATGCAATGTACAAAGGATCAGCTAATGCCAGTTGGTTTTCTAGAAATATGATTATATCCGGAGTTGTTATTTTATTATTTCTTGGTCTTCATATGTATGATTTTTGGGTACACGAAATGCAGGTGAAATATATTCAGGGCGATATGTCTGGCTTAAATGATGCCGGTGAATTGAGATATTACGAAGAAACTGTGGCCAAATTTGCCGGTGATCCTTTAAGAGTTGGTATTTATGTACTGGCCTTTGTATTTTTAATATTTCACTTATTGCATGGATTTTCATCCTCCTTTCAATCTGTTGGATTTAACAACAAATATTCAAAAGCCTTGAAAGCTTTTACAAAAGCTTTTGCGATTGTTATACCACTTGGTTTCGCTTTTATAGCTATATTTCACTACGTTTCACATTTATAAGAAAAGAATATGAAGACATTAGATGCAAAAATTCCAGAAGGGCCGTTGGCTGAAAAATGGACCAGACATAAAAATAATATCGACCTTGTTAATCCGGCAAATAAAAGAAATATAGACATTATAGTTGTAGGTACTGGTTTAGCCGGTGCTTCTGCATCTGCTACGCTTGCCGAGTTAGGATATAATGTCAAGACATTTTGTTTCCAGGATTCTCCGAGAAGAGCTCACTCTATTGCTGCGCAGGGTGGCATTAACGCTTCAAAAAACTACCAGGGTGATGGCGATTCAGACTACAGATTATTCTATGATACAGTGAAAGGTGGTGATTACCGCTCAAGAGAGGCAAATGTGTATCGTTTAGCAGAAGTTTCGGGAAATATTATAGATCAATGTGTTGCTCAAGGGGTACCTTTTGCAAGAGAATATGGAGGTTTGTTGGATAACCGTTCTTTTGGTGGGGTATTAGTTTCAAGAACTTTTTATGCCAAAGGTCAAACTGGACAACAGTTGCTGCTTGGTGCATACTCAGCAATGAATCGTCAGATTAATCGTGGTAAGATAAAGTCATTTACACGCCACGAAATGATGGATGTTGTATTAGTTGATGGTAAGGCCAGAGGAATCATTGCCAGAGATATGATTTCCGGTAAGATTGAAAGACACTCAGCTCATGCCGTAGTTTTAGCTTCGGGCGGTTATGGAAATGTCTTTTTCTTGTCAACTAATGCTATGGGAAGTAATGTAACAGCGGCTTGGAGAGCGCACAAAAGAGGCGCATTCTTTGCCAATCCATGCTTTACGCAAATACACCCTACCTGTATACCGGTTTCTGGTGAGCTTCAATCAAAATTGACATTGATGTCTGAATCTTTAAGAAATGATGGTAGAATTTGGGTGCCTGCAAAGAAAGAAGATGCTGAGGCAATAAGAGCAGGAAAATTAAAACCAACGCAAATCCCCGAGGAAGACAGAGATTATTACTTAGAAAGAAGATATCCCGCGTTTGGTAACCTTGTACCTCGTGATGTAGCATCCCGAGCAGCCAAAGAAAGATGTGATGCAGGCCATGGTGTAAACAAAACAGGCGAAGCAGTCTATCTTGATTTTGCAAGCGCCATCGAAAGATATGGTAAAGAAAAAGCTTATACTTCCGGTATAGAGAACCCAACCAAGGAACAGATTAAAAAATTAGGTGATGAGGTTATTGAATCTAAGTACGGTAACCTATTTGATATGTATGAAAAAATCATAGATCAAAATCCATATCAAACACCAATGATGATTTATCCTGCTGTTCATTATACCATGGGAGGACTTTGGGTAGATTATAATTTAATGACTACCATTCCGGGGTGTTATGCGACTGGTGAGGCTAATTTCTCAGACCATGGTGCAAACAGACTTGGTGCTTCTGCTTTGATGCAGGGATTGGCTGATGGTTATTTTGTATTACCTTATACTATTGGCGATTATTTGGCTGATGATATCAGAACCGGGCCAATTTCAACCGACCAAAAAGCTTTTGAAGAGGCCGAAAAGCAAGTTGTTGATCAGCTTGAGAGCTTAATAAATGTGAAAGGCGATAAACCGGTTGATTATTTCCATAAAAAACTTGGAAAAATCATGTGGAACAAATGTGGAATGTCCAGAAATGCTAAAGAACTTAAAGAAGCTATTGATGAAATTTCTGAATTGAGAAAGGAATTCTACGCTAATGTAAGGGTTACCGGTGATGCACATTCAAAAAATTCAGAATTAGAAAAGGCAGCTCGAGTAGCAGACTTCCTGGAATTAGGGGAGTTGTTTGCAAAAGATGCTTTAGACAGAAATGAATCTTGTGGTGGTCACTTCAGAGAGGAATACCAAACTGAAGATGGCGAAGCTTTAAGAGATGATGAAAATTACAGATATGTTGCAGCCTGGGAATACAAAGGAGAACCTAAAGACGCAGTATTACACAAAGAACAACTTGTTTATGAGAATATTGAATTGAAAACAAGAAGTTACAAATAATTAAAAAACGACGCAGAAGATGAAACTAACACTCAAGATTTGGAGACAAAAAAGTGCAGACACGAAAGGTCGTCTTGAAACTTATAATATAGATGGTATAGAGGAAGACATGTCCTTCCTTGAAATGCTTGATGTACTTAATGATAAACTTGTTAATGAGGGTACAGAACCAGTAGAATTTGACCATGACTGTCGAGAGGGTATTTGCGGGTCTTGTTCATTAATGATTAATGGTGAGCCACATGGTCCAGACCGAAAAATCACCACCTGTCAATTGCACATGAGACGCTTTAATGATGGTGATACTATTGTGATTGAACCATTTAGAGCTAAAGCCTTTCCGATTATTAAAGATTTGATTGTAGATCGAACCTCTTTTGATAGAATACAACAAGCCGGCGGTTTTATTTCCGTAAATACATCAGGTAACACCATAGATGCCAACAGCATTCCTATTGAAAAAGACAAAGCAGATATGTCTTTCAACGCAGCAACTTGTATCGGTTGTGGTGCTTGTGTAGCTGCTTGTAAAAATGCTTCGGCCATGTTATTTACATCGGCTAAAATTTCTCAATTTGCTTTATTGCCACAGGGAGAAGTAGAAGCACATGAGCGCGTAATGAATATGGTAAGCCAAATGGATAAAGAAGGTTTCGGAAATTGCACGAATACTGGTGCTTGTGAAATTGAATGTCCAAAAGGCATTTCACTTGAAAACATAGCCCGAATGAACAGAGAATATTTATCCGCCTCGACAGCAGGATAAAATCTATAATCGTTTTTAACAAAACCCTGTTTATTGATTTAAACAGGGTTTTGTTGTTTTAAAAGTTAGATTTAGTTAAAAGGTGTTACATCTTCCCTAAATCCTATTGTATAAGCTTATCAATTGTCTATACTAAAGAAAAAAGAACTTATGGAAAATATATTAGTCGCAGGTGCGACAGGAACTACCGGACAAATTGTCGTCAATATTTTAAAAAATTCTCAATACTTTGAGCCTGTTGCCATGGTGAGGAAAGAAGATCAACAAAATCAGTTTAAAGAAAATGGTGTGAAAACTGTTATCGGTGATTTGGAAGAAGATATTAGTGATGCTTTTAAAGACATAGACCGTGTAATTTTTGCTGCCGGTTCAAAAGGTAAAAAAGTAAAAGCTGTTGATCAGGATGGTGCAATCAAGATGGTTAAAGCCTCTGAAAATAAAAACATTAAAAAATTTGTAATGTTGAGCTCTATGGGTGCAGATAATCCTGAGGTATCTGAGGACTTAAAAGATTACCTGATTGCTAAAAAAAATGCAGACGATTACCTGAGGAAAACTAACTTGAACTTTACAATTGTCAGACCCGGGTCTTTAACAAACGATAAGGCAAAAGGAGAGATTGAAATTGACTACAAACTCAATAAATTCGGAAAAATATCCAGAGCTGATGTCGCAAAAGTACTCACCAGTTCATTCCATGATAATGGTCCTAAAAATAAAACTTTTGAAATTTTGGAAGGTGAGACACTAATAGCTGAGGCTTTAGAGAGTATTAAAGATTAAGTGTAGAATAGAAATTATTCTTTGTATTAAGCTACTTCGATTGTATTTTATTTGATTTAAACCATCAATAACATCAAGAATACCGTCACATTGTTTTTTGAATTAGTTGTACTCTCTTAAGAGGATTTTTATATCTTCAATAGCTTGTTCTATCTCTTCCGGATTAGTGCCGTCATAAACGCCTCTTATACGCTTTTCTTTATCTATAAGAACAAAATTCTCTGTATGTACCATATCGTAAGGACCACCATCACCTTCAGATTTTGTAGTGAAATAGGACTTTCTTGCTAATCTGTATATTTCCTTTTTATCTCCGGTGACTAAGTGCCATTTGCCTTTTATCGCATAGTGTTCTTCTGCATATTTTCGCATGCGTTCCACATCGTCAATTTCAGGAGTAACAGAATGTGATAGTAACATCACGTCATCATTGTTTTTGAATTCTTTTTGTATGATTTCCATATGCTCTGTCATGATCGGGCAAATGGTTTGACAGGTGGTAAAGAAGAAATCTGTAATGTATATTTTATCTTTAAAATGAGCCTGTGTTATAGTGTCTCCATACTGATTAATTAATTTAAAATCAGATATTTTATGGAATTTTCTCACCCGTTGTAATGTAGAATCCACCAGTTCTTTTGTAAATTCATTAGGTTGATAAACTTTTAATCGAGGCTCAGGCTTGTATAGGTTGTAAATTACACTGACAATGATTATTGAAAGTATAAACATCACTATTCCTATAAACTTATATCTCGCAAAAAATTTAATCATTATACAAAGATAAATAATAGGTTTAGCTTTTAGTATGTCTATTATTTACAATATTTTGTTAAGTCTAAATCATAAAAAAAGGCTTTATTTTTTTAACCCACTATAAAAGTCTATTTTTGTCAACTTTTTGATATAAGTATAATTATGGAAACCTTCTGGATAAAAGCAGCACAGCTACTTTTAAGTCTTTCAATATTAGTCGTTTTACACGAATTAGGGCACTTTATCCCTGCTAAAATATTTAAAACTAAAGTTGAAAAATTCTACTTGTTTTTCGATGTAAAATTTTCCCTTTTTAAAAAGAAAATAGGTGAGACCGTTTATGGTATTGGGTGGTTACCTTTAGGGGGATATGTGAAAATCGCTGGAATGATAGATGAAAGCATGGACAAAGAGCAAATGAAACAACCTCCTAAGCCATGGGAATTTAGAAGTAAGCCAGCCTGGCAAAGACTTATCATTATGCTTGGCGGGGTAACGGTGAATATTATTGTAGGCATAATTATCTACATGATGGTCACTTTCGTATGGGGAACAGATTTTGTGCCAAAAGAAAATCTAGACAATGGTTTAGCGGTTAGCGAAGCTTTATATGAATATGGTTTTCAGGACGGTGATGTTATATTAAGTATTGATGGAAAACCACTTGAAAATCAACTTGAGATGAATAAATATCTGATGTTGAGAGACATCTCGGAAGTTGAAGTCAGACACATAGACGGTAGTCGTGAAACTATAAATATACCAGAAGATATTGGAACAACACTTTTTAAGTCCGGTGCAATGTTTCCGTTTAGTTTAAAATACGACCCTATCATCGACACTGTGTTGGTCGATGAGCCGGCCTATAAGGCAGGGATCAGAAAAGGAGACAGGATTTTGTCTGTTAATGGTGTCGAAACTCCATATTGGGATGACTTTACTAAAGCCATCTCAACATCAGCATCAGATACCGTGAATGTATCCTTCTTAGATGCTTCAAATGTTGAAAAATCTGTTGAAATGGTGCTCAATGAAGAGAAAAGGATAGGCGTAGCTGTAAAAAATCAGGCAGATCAATTCTTTGAACATAAAACATACAGCTTTTCGGAAAGCTTAAGTTTTGGTTTCAGTTATGGTTATTGGACTTTGAGTGATTACATCTCTCAGTTTAGGTATGTGTTTACAAAAGAAGGTGCTTCACAAGTAGGCGGATTTGGAGCTATAGGAAACTTATTTCCGCCGGCATGGGACTGGCAGGCCTTTTGGATGACTACAGCACTTATCTCTATCATTCTTGCATTTATGAATATTCTTCCCATACCTGCACTGGATGGTGGTCATGTCGTATTTTTATTATATGAAATGGTAAGTGGTAGAAAGCCAAACGAAAAAGTACTGGAATATGCGCAACTTGTTGGATTTGTACTACTTATAGCTTTGGTACTTTATGCAAATGGTAATGATTTGTACAGGTATATTTTTGATAAATAAATTTCGAAAAAAGTATTAAAAATAATTTTTCGTATTTAAAAATTACATTATATTTGCACTCGCAAAATTCCTCCTTAGCTCAGTTGGTTAGAGCATCTGACTGTTAATCAGAGGGTCGAAAGTTCGAGTCTTTCAGGAGGAGCTTCAAAATCAAAGCCTTACAGAGATGTAGGGCTTTTTTTGTTATTAGAGCTGTTTTACGTCTACATTTTATATTCCAGGAAAATTGATAAGTACTACATCGGTTATTCTGAAAATCCAGAAAAGCGATTGGACTTTCATAATTCTGAATTTAATAAAATTTGGTCAAAGCGCGGCCAACAGTGGTTGTTGAAGTTGATTTTAGAATTTGATAGTAAGACAGAAGCACTTCGTGCAGAAAGACTTATCAAACGCAAGAAAAGGCGAGCTTATATTGAAGCTATAATTGACATAAAAAGTTTGTTGTAAAAAAGGTTAGAGCATCTGATCCCGAGTCAAATCTCGGGAAAGGTCGAAAGTTCTCCCGAAGTTTCGGGATTTCAGGAGGAGCTTCAAAATCAAAGCCTTACAGAGATGTAGGGCTTTTTTTGTTATTAGAAATGTTTGAATTCCATTTCAATAGCTTTTTTATATTCAAACCTCTTCTGCAGATATATCTTTTGTTACTTTTTTCTAATCATCCAAACTAGAACTTTTAGAGGTAACCAGCGTTTTTTGCTTATTTCCTAATAATAGTTATAGAGAAAAAAAAATGAAAGACCTTGGAACATTCCAGATAGTTTAAAGTCTAATGCAGTACGCAGTTATGACTAATAAATTTTGGAGGAATTTCTATTGTTTGATGCATTTAGATACCAATCTCTGTTTAAACTTCCTCCACTGCTAGCCCAAACTGAGAAATTTAGATAAGCTTCATTTATTGGGGATAATTCAACTGGATAATCAAAAGTTTCAGGAATATCTATGGCCCATGGTAAGCCATTTTCTGTTTTATAATAATAATTTGTTGAAGGATCAGTGGCGTCTGCAGATGTGTGGAATAGGCTTGAATCTGCAAGATCTGTTGGCGTTTGAGATGGTAAATGTATTTCTTTAGCTCGATCACCGTCTGCAAAAATAAAAGCATCATAGGGAGGAAATCCTACCAGATCCTGGGAAATAGGAGAATTGAAGCTTATCACACTGCTTAAAGTTACAGGAGTTGTATAGGGATTGTCTTTTACCGTATTTATAAATTCTCCGCCGGAACTTTGGATATGATTATAAACATTTTCAAAAAATATGACAGTTGCATTTGATTGATTAGATTCAGTTTTGTTTGAATTAAGCGTCGCTATGCCTTCCTGAAGATCTAGACCTGAAATATTCGAAATATCGTTTGGCAATAGGTTGTCAAATTCTACTCCGAATCCATTTTGAAACCCAGCTCCAACCGCTTTAATTTTCCAATCAGCTTCAATATCAACCAGTAAGTTGCTGCCGTTTAATACGTGATCAATTTCATAATCTATCACCATGTCATTGAAATCATAATCACCCTGAGAAGGCCATAAATCTTCGTAAGCTAGAGAGCCTTTAAAGGTGTTGCGAAGTGCTTTGGAGGCATCATTTGGAAATTCATCATTTTCATCTGAAATGCCATCGCCATCAGAATCTGTAGAAGGTGTGGTTTGAGGAATATTACCTGTTTCAATAGCTTCCCATGGATTTGCAGAGACATAAAAAACTAAATCGTTAAAGTCATCATCACTTCCGCCACCTGATCTGGTCAGGTCTTCAAAACCATTCAATAATCTTTCGTTTCCAAAATCTGCCAATTGTACAGCGTGTTGGCGCATACTTGGATCGCTTTCTGATGTATTAAAATCAGAACGGGAGTAAAACTTAGTCTTGTTAACTTTAACAGTTCCAGACGGACCATTCCATGCGTTTTGAAAAAGCACCCAGGAAATTGTTTTACCAGCTTCAAAAGTGCCGAGTTTTACCTTATCACCAGCACTAAGTTGCCCGCCAGCTCCGGATAGAGAAGCATTGGGCAATACTACATATACTGAATCAATCTGGCTAACATTTACAGGAGGGTTATTGGTGTCGAATACGTAATAGCCTAAAGCGTTTCTATATCCTGCGCCTTCTGTGACAAAAGTAACCCATACATCACTCATATCATTTATAACAATATCCAGTTGATTTCCAGTAGCTAAGTACTCAGGATTTGCAACAGGTACAGGATTACCCTCAGGAAGAGAAGCGTTTACATCATCAAGAAACTGTTGAGTCAAGTTATCACCAATGGGCTCAAGATAGTCTGGTAGTCCATTTCCATTGTATGACCCCATATAATAATAGTTTTCAGAAATTGGAATAGCATCAGCAACTGATTTTGTAAACATATTACTAGGTCTTCCTTGTGCGGCTGATCCTCCAAATTCAAAATTCATGTAAGGGGCAATAGCTCTTGTGTCTTGATTTGCAAATCCAGCACTGTGTACTTGTACGAACAAGCTGTCTATATGTGTAGGTAAGTGAACCTTGGTGTTTAGATGTCCTGAATTATCTGTAAATGAAGAAGATAAGAACTTACCTCCAAAATCAGGTCGACTCGTGTAAAAACTAACCTTAACACCTGTAAGCGGCTGGTCTGTTATACTCATAACTTCAACGCCTACCTCTATGTCTGATGTAGTTTCAAAATTAAAGTCTGAAGGAATAATTAACTCAGTAATATTAGCATTTGCAGGATCAGATTGAACATCTTCAGAATTTATGGATTCTACACAGGAAACAAGTAAAAAAAGAAGAATTACAGAAAAAAGTATTTTAAAATCAGGCATGATACTATATAATTTAAAAATATAAACGAAGAAAGATTATGCAAATTTAAATAACATGATAACGTAAAGTTTCAAAAAATCGACAAAGCGTATTACTCTGTCGACTAAAAGCATAATTAAAAAGTTAAGTAGTATTTAGCATAAAATCAAAATACTTATAACAGAACATTGATTTTTTTAAAAAAATTAATACTTTCCTTATCATCCTATTACTTAAATATCTCAACTTATCAATACGGACACTACTGTGGGTATAAATGAAATTAACTAATACTTTTTTTGAGATATATCAAAATTCAACCTTTATAATTTTATATATTTGAGCATTTACAAAATAACATTAAATGTCAAAATTTAAAAGTATTCTAGTTACTGGAGGCGCGGGTTTTATAGGTAGTCATGTTGTTAGGGTCTTTGTTAATAAATATCCAGATGCGCAAATTTATAATCTTGATGCGCTGACTTATGCTGGAAATCTAGAGAATTTAAAGGATGTAGAAGAAAAAGAAAATTATACTTTTCTAAAAGCAGATATCTGTAATAAAGATCAAATTGATGAACTTTTTCAAAAGTATAATTTTACAAGTGTCATTCATCTGGCAGCAGAATCTCATGTAGATAGAAGTATTACAAATCCTTTTGCTTTTGTAGAAACTAATGTAATGGGGACACTCAATCTACTTCATGCTGCACAAAATCACTGGAAAAATAGTAAAGAAGAACACTTGTTCTACCACATAAGCACAGATGAGGTATATGGAACATTAGGGGAGACAGGATTGTTTACAGAAACCACAGCCTATGATCCTAATTCACCTTATTCAGCCTCGAAGGCCAGCTCTGATCATTTTGTAAGGGCATTTGGTGAAACTTATGGATTACCTTACGTTATAAGTAATTGTTCAAACAATTATGGTCCAAATCAGTTTCCTGAAAAGTTGATACCCTTATTTATAAACAATATTATCAATAAAAAGCCATTACCGGTCTATGGAGACGGTAATTACACAAGAGATTGGTTATTTGTGATTGATCATGCCATAGCTATAGAATTGATATTTGACAAAGGGAACATTGGTGAAACCTACAATATAGGGGGTTTCAACGAATGGAAAAATATTGACTTGGTTAAACTTCTTTGTGAGGAAATGGACAAAAAACTTGAAAGACCTAATGGTGAAAGTGCAAAGCTTATAACTTTTGTGAAAGACCGCCCTGGTCATGACTTGCGTTACGCTATAGATGCTACAAAAATCAACAGCGCATTAGGCTGGAAACCATCTGTAACCTTCCCGGAAGGGCTGGCCAAAACCATAGATTGGTACCTCAATAATGAAGCTTGGCTTAATAGTGTAACAAGTGGAGATTATCAAAAGTATTACGAAGAACAGTATCAATAGACAATAAAATTAATAAGATGAAAGGTATAATACTAGCAGGAGGTTCAGGAACAAGGCTCCATCCTTTAACCCTTGCAACATCTAAGCAATTGCTTCCTATTTATGATAAACCGATGGTTTTTTATCCGCTATCTGTTTTGATGTTGGCTGGAATAAGAGAGATTTTAATTATTTCTACACCTGAAGATCTTCCAAATTTTGAAAAACTTCTTGGAGATGGTTCAAGGTATGGAATAAAATTAGCCTACAAAGAGCAGCCATCACCTGACGGGTTGGCACAGGCTTTCATTCTCGGTGAAGAATTTATTGGAGATGATGATGTTTGTTTAGTTTTAGGTGACAATATATTCTATGGCTCAGGACTACAAGATTTACTAAAAAATGCAGTTAAAACTGTAAAAGATGACGGTAAAGCAGTGATTTTCGGAAATTATGTTAATGATCCTGAGAGGTATGGCGTTGCAGAGTTTGATGAGACGAATACTGTAATAAGTATTGAAGAAAAACCAAAAATCCCAAAATCTAATTATGCTGTGGTGGGTTTATACTTTTATCCAAATTCTGTAGTAGAAGTAGCTAAAAATGTTGAACCATCCTGGCGTGGAGAACTTGAAATAACTACAGTAAATCAACATTACTTAGCAGAAAGTAATTTAAAAATGCAAATTTTAAGTCGTGGTTTTGCCTGGCTTGATACGGGGACACATGAAGCTCTTACAGAAGCTACCGAATTTGTAAAAGCAGTTGAGAAAAGAACAGGTCTTAAAATAGCTTGTCTGGAGGAAATAGCTGTACGTCTCAACTGGATTGGCAGTGATAAAGTTAGAGAGCGTATTTCGGGACTAAAAGGTAATTATTACGATTATATAAAATCTATTTTACCTAAAAATTAATATTATGAAGGAGAAAGCAATAATAGTTTCAGGATATTTTAATCCAATACACAAAGGCCATCTTGAGTATTTTAAGAATGCAAAAGCTAACGCAGATAAGCTATTTGTAATTGTCAACAGCGACCATCAAAGAGCACTAAAAGGCAGTAAAGAATTTCAGGACGAGAATGAAAGATTGTTTATAGTCAGCCATATAAAACCTGTTGATAAGGCATTTCTGTCAATAGATAAAGATAGAACTGTGATAGAATCCATAAGAAAAATTGTAAATGATCACAAGGATCAATATGATTTTATATTTGCTAATGGCGGAGATCAGAATAATCAAAGCATTCCAGAGGCAGAAGTATGCAATGAATTAGGAGTGAAATTATTGGATGGTTTAGGGGATAAAATTCAGTCAAGTAGCTGGCTGCTAAAAAAATAATCTATGATTGTAGAAGAAACTAAACTAAAAGACTGCTATCTCATTAAGCCAAAGGTATTTGAAGACGAAAGGGGTTATTTTTTTGAATGTTTTAATCAGGATAAGTTCTTAAAATTTGTTGGAAAAAAATTTGAATTTATACAGGATAATGAATCGAAATCCAGCTTTGGCGTTGTAAGAGGTCTTCATTTTCAATTACCGCCATTTGCTCAGACAAAATTAGTTAGAGTAGTACAGGGTGAGGTTGTAGATGTA
The DNA here is from genome assembly GCA_964593755.1 of uncultured Mesohalobacter sp. Lineage (GTDB taxonomy): Bacteria > Bacteroidota > Bacteroidia > Flavobacteriales > Flavobacteriaceae > Psychroflexus. The sequence goes on from CAZQKB010000001.1 coordinate 205,891, forward strand.
GCTGTAGATCTAAGAAAGAATTCGCCGACATTTGGTCAGCATGTTTCTGTTTTGCTTAACGAAAATAACAAACATCAGCTTCTTATACCTCGTGGGTTTGCTCATGGCTATGCAGTTTTAAGCAAAACCGCAATTTTTGTTTACAAAATAGATAATGCTTACAGTCCTGAACATGAAAGTGGTATATTATGGAATGACAAAGACTTAGGTATAGATTGGAAGTTGAATTCTTCAGATGTAATACTTTCTCCTAAAGATGAAAAGCTTTGTAAATTCCAGGATTTTAGAACACCGTTTTAGTTTAATATTTTAATACATCATATGTTAAACATACTAGTAACTGGCTGCAAAGGTCAATTAGGCTCAGAATTCAAAAACCTCTCTCAAGATTCAGATTTTCAATTCACTTTTTCAGATAAGGGTGATGTTGATATTACTAATAAGGCTCAACTCATCAGTTTTTTAAAAGATAAATCTTTTGATGTTATTCTAAATTGCGCAGCTTACACGGCGGTTGACAAAGCAGAAGATGAAGCAGAAAAAGCATACCTTATTAACCATTTGGCTGTAAGAAACCTTGTTGAAATATGTAGAGAGCAAAAAATAAAATTGATCCATTTTTCTACTGACTATGTATTCGACGGCTTAAACCATAAACCTTATACAGAGACTGATGAGGTATCACCCCAATGTGTTTATGGAAAATCTAAACTGGCAGGAGAGCAGGAAATTATAGCATCAGGTATACCAGCTTTGGTAATCAGAACATCTTGGTTATACTCTGGTTTTGGTAAGAATTTTGTCAAGAGTATGTTATCGTTGGGGCAGGCCAAAGACAGCCTAAGCATCGTTTGTGATCAGATAGGAACACCAACTAATGCAAAGGATTTGGCCTTTGCGACCTTGTCTTGTCTAACTAATTTAGGGAACTGGAAAAGTAAAACGGAAATTTATCATTTTTCAAACGAAGGTGTTGCCTCCTGGTATGATTTTGCAAAGGAAATCTTTGACCAATATGCTATTGATTGTGAAATAGAACCCATATTATCAATAGATTATCCAACCCGGGCATCTAGACCACATTATTCTGTATTTGATAAATCAAAGTTTAAGACTGATTTTAATTTTAAAATTAAACATTGGAGGGATTCATTTAAAGCTTTAGAAATTAACTAAAATGTTTAAATCTTCTTGTTTGAAATATTCTACAAGCTCAATAATAATCAAATATTAAGAAAAAAAATCAATTAATTTAAACCTGTGATTTCTTTCTTAAATTTTAATTAAATTATGTATGTTTGCTATTTAATTAACTGACCTATAATATTAAAACTTTCATCCAATACAAAATTAAAGTTAGGCATGGCAAAAGCTAAGTCGATAGCTAAGAAAAATTCCGATATAAATTCTCGAAAACAGTGGTATGTGGTCTATTGCAAGCCAAATACTGAAAAAAAAACAGCAGAACGCCTCTCTGAGCTTGGTATAAAAGTTTATTGCCCATTAAAAACAGAAGTTAGGCAATGGAGCGATAGGAAAAAAAAGGTTCAAGTACCTGTTTTACCTTCAATGATTTTAGTGAATATAAAAGACAAAAACAGACCTGAAGTTTTTAAAGTTTCAAGTGCTGTAAGGTACTTGTATTGGCTTAAAAAACCAGCCGTAGTAAGTCCTGAAGAAGTCGATGCTTTGAAGGAGGCTCTTTCTGCAGATTACAGTTCAGTCTCTGTGGAGACTATGAGAAAAGGTGAGGCTATCAAGCTGAAGGGATTAGGTTTCGATGAAGAAGAAGCCGTCCTAAAATATGTAACTAAAACACATTTTTGTGTGTATTTAGAACGATTAGGATTTATGGTTAAGGTAAAGCGCTAAGCCTTAACTGTCATATAAATAAATAGTTAGCGAATCTAATGGGACTCGCGGTGGCGAAGCCATTTACAAAAACAAACAAAAAGCTCTATTTATTTCAAATTTTAAAATTTTGAAAATCTCAAGAGCTAATACGTTAAATTGCCAAATACCCAATAAAATATGAAAATACTTGGTATCAATTATGGAGGTCACGACACTGCGGCTTCAATAATGATAGATAATAAAATCATAGCTGCTTCTTCTCAAGAAAGATATGATTATAAGAAACACTCTAGGGATTTCCCAATAGATGCAATAAATGATTGTTTAAAAACAGCAAAAATAGCTATTAATGAATTGGACGAAATAGCATTCGCAATGGATCCCATGTTTCATATTAGAGAAGTCTATTTAAAAAGTGCTCTTGAAAATGATGAAAGAATTGGCTTTTTAATCAAAGATATTGATAGAATAGAAAGATCATATAATCAAGAAAAATTAATTAGGGAAAAAACAGGATTTACTGGTAAAATCGGTTTTTACAGGCATCACATGTGTCATCTTGCAAGTGCATATTTTCCTTCAGGTTTTCAAGACGCTATATTAGTTAGTATTGATGGTATGGGTGAAATTGAAACCGGTATGTACGCAACTGGTAAATCTGGGGAAATAAGTGTTATACATAATGATAATCATTATCCTGATTCTTTAGGTTTAATGTATTCTGCTATCACTTTTTATTTAGGTTGGAGGAATCATTGTGATGAAGGAATAATTATGGGATTAGCATCATATGGAAATCCAAATGCAAAAATTCCAGGGAGTGATTTAACTTATTATGAAGTTTTTTGTGATATAATCCAGGAAAATGGGAAATACGACTATACTATTAATAAAGACTGGGTAGTATATGATAAAGTAAGGGATAAGTGGGTAAGCGATAAGTTTTATGATTTATTTGGTCCCAAAAGGAATTATGAAGAAAAAATCACAGAACATCATCAAAATATTGCAGCTGCACTCCAATTGCGTTTAGAAACCATAGTTCTGAAACACCTGAAATCTCTAAAAGAAGACACAGGATTAAATAAGTTATGTATAGCCGGTGGCGTTGGATTGAATTGTTCTATGAACGGAGCTATTGAGCAGTCAGGACTATTTGATGAAATTTTTGTTCAACCAGCAAGTGGGGATGATGGTTCTACAATAGGCGCATGTTTTGTTGCTGCTATGAAGTCGGGATTAAAAATTAAACCCAAAAAAGACCATAATTATTATTTAGGTACAGTTTTTTCAAATGAATATATCAAAAGGGCAGTTGAAGAATCTGGTGTAAAATATAAACTTTGTGAAGATGTTTTCTTTGAAACTGCAAAGCTGTTAGCCGATGGTAAAATTATAGCATGGCATCAAGGTAGGGCAGAGTTTGGTCCAAGAGCTTTAGGGAATAGAAGCATATTAACTAAACCATTTCCTGTTTCTATGAAAGATTATATCAATGCAAAAGTGAAATTTAGAGAAGAATTTAGGCCATTTGCACCAGCTGTTTTGAAGGAGCACTGCTCTACTTATTTTGATATAAAGCAGGAAAGCCCCCATATGCTCATTGCTTGTCATGTAAATTCTGATAAAAAAAAGGAAATAGAAGCCACTGTTCATGTAGATGATACATGTAGAGTTCAAACTGTAGGAGAGGATAATAATCTAAGGTTTAGAAAATTACTTGAGGCTTTTTATAAAGAGACAGATGTTCCGGTTTTACTTAACACATCTTTTAATGTGAAAGGTCAGCCAATTGTAAATACACCTGAAGAAGCAATAAAATGTTTTTTAAATACAGCAATTGACAACCTTGTTGTTGAAAATTATATACTCTACAAATAATCTCGTTTTTCTAAAATGAAGACTAAAGATAAAACTCCTCCAACTAATGGTCAACAGATGATTGACTTAATGAATGAGCTATGGCCATTAAATAGGAGTATATCCGGCGAAGGACTTAGAAAAACCCTCAAAATAATTTTAAGTTATTTTGATAACCATGCTATTTATGAGGTCGAAAGTGGTAGTAAAGTACTAGATTGGATAGTTCCGGAAGAATGGGAAATAACATCTGCCAAACTCATAAATCCTGAAGGGAAGACTATAGCAGACTTTGAAGAAAATAATCTTCATGTAGTTGGATACAGCGAGCCTGTAAATACAGAATTATCTTTAGAAGAATTATTAGATCACATATATACCCTGCCTGATCAACCAGATGCAATTCCATATGTGACCTCTTATTATCAAAGAAATTGGGGCTTTTGTTTGTCAGAGCGTCAAAAAAAAGAATTAAAACCCGGATATTATAAAGCTATCATAGAATCCAGACATTTTAAAGGCAGCATAACATGGGGAGAAATTTATTTTAAAGGTAAAACCAATGCAGAAGTATTTGTTTCTACCTATTGTTGTCATCCTTCAATGGCAAACAATGAACTTTCGGGTCCTTGTGTTGCAACTGCATTAGCTTATTGGATAAGTCAGCGTGATAACCATTACAGCTATAGATTTGTATTTGCACCAGAAACCATAGGTTCTGCAGCTGTTCTGGAAGCTAAAAAAAGCCAATTAAAGGAAAATGTAATTGCAGCTTTTAATTTAACTTGTGTTGGCGATGACAGATCCTGGTCTTTTTTGCCCTCAAGAAAAGAAAATACTTATGCAGATCAGGTTGCAACTTACTGCCTGGATAATTATGTTGACAGTTACATAAAATACTCATGGTTAGACAGAGGTAGTGATGAAAGAATGTATTGTGCACCTATGATTGATTTACCAATGGTGAACGTAATGCGAACGAAACATGGAAAATATCCGGAATACCACACTTCACATGATGTAATTGGAAATGTAGTAACTGCTAAAGGGCTTGAAAAAAGTCTTGAATTACACAAAAAAATGATTCAAGTTATTGAAAGTGATTGCTTCCCTGTCACAACCGTTCTAGGAGAACCTCAGTTGGGAAAAAGGAACCTTTATCCCATGATCAGCAAAAAAGGAAGTAATTTAAATACAAGAAATATCGTAAATTTATTATCTTACTCAGATGGAAGTTTAAGTTTGTTAGAGATTTCCAAAAAATGTAATGTATCTTTTTTTACTCTTTTGAATGAATTAGAGATACTTGTAGATAATGATTTAATAAGAATAAAAAGACTTTGGGATTAATAAAATAGAATAATTATGAAAATAAAGAACATTTGCTGTATCGGTGCTGGATATGTAGGTGGGCCAACAATGGCCGTAATTGCTGACAAAAATCCGAAAATTAAAGTAACAGTTGTAGACATTAATCAGACTAGAATTGATGCCTGGAACGACGAAAATTTAAATAATTTACCCGTGTTTGAGCCAGGACTGGATGAGGTTGTTGGAAGGGCTAGAGGTAAAAACCTATTCTTTTCAACGGCAGTAGATAAGGCCATAGATGAAGCAGAAATGATTTTTATTTCAGTAAATACCCCAACCAAGACTTACGGTAAAGGTAAAGACATGGCTGCAGATTTAAAGTATGTTGAGCTTTGTGCGAGACAAATTGCCGCTGTTGCCAAATCAGACAAAATAGTTGTTGAAAAATCTACACTGCCGGTAAGAACAGCAGAAGCAATAAAAACGATACTGTATAATACAGGAAATGGGGTAAACTATCAAATTTTATCTAACCCTGAGTTCTTGGCAGAAGGTACAGCTATTACCGATCTTCAACAAGCAGATAGAGTCCTTATTGGAGGTGAACAGACGCCTGAAGGGCAGGAGGCAATTCAAGCATTAGTAGATATTTATGCAGCATGGCTTCCAAAGGAAAGAATATTAACAACCAATGTGTGGTCTTCAGAACTTTCTAAGCTAACAGCAAATGCATTCCTCGCTCAACGTGTATCTTCAATTAATGCCATTTCAGAATTATGTGAAGCTACTGGGGCCAACGTCAATGAGGTTGCAAGAGCTATTGGCATGGATTCAAGAATAGGACCAAAATTTCTTAAAGCTTCGGTAGGTTTTGGTGGTTCTTGTTTTCAAAAAGATATTTTAAACTTAGTATATATTGCCAAATCTCTAGGCTTAAATGCAGTTGCAGACTATTGGGAACAGGTAATCATCATGAACGATCATCAAAAAATGCGTTTTGCTGAAAAAATAGTAAGCACATTGTTTAACACGGTTTCAGGTAAAAAAATTGCTTTTTTAGGATGGGCATTTAAAAAAGATACAAACGATACCAGAGAATCTGCAGCAATTTATGTAGCTGACAGATTAATAGATGAACAGGCAAATATTTGCGTTTATGACCCAAAAGTCAAAACTGAACAGATGTATAACGACTTAGATTACTTAAGAACAAGATCCATCGAAGAAAATAAGGAGTATTTAAAAGTTATCAATGATCCATATGAAGCCTGTAAAGATGCTCATGCAGTTGCAGTTTTGACAGAATGGGACGAATTTAAGGATTATGATTGGGAGAAAATATTTGATAACATGAATAAGCCGGCTTTCGTTTTTGACGGCAGAATGATTTTAGACGAAGATAAGATGAAAGATATTGGCTTTAAATACTATGTTATAGGTTCAGAGTAATTTGAAATATACCCATTCTATAGATTATAAATTCAATGGATAAAAAAACAGTCCTAGTGACCGGAGCAGCCGGTTTTATTGGCTTTTACTTATGTAAAGCACTTATTGAATCCGGTAATAAGGTTGTTGGGCTAGATAACCTAAACGATTACTATGATACGAATTTAAAACGTGATAGATTAAAGGAGCTTGGTATTGATAAGGTGTCGACTGGTTTGTCTAGTAGTTTAAAATATGATGATGATTTTCAATTTATAAAAGTTGACCTTAAGGATTTTGATGGTCTAAATGCCTTATTCAAAAAGTTTGATTTTGATGTAGTTTGTAATTTGGCCGCTCAAGCAGGCGTAAGGTATAGCATTAAGAACCCACACGTTTATGTAGAGGCAAATCTGGTAGGATTTGTTAATTTACTTGAATGTATAAGACATAATAATGTAAAAAAGCTTGTATATGCATCAAGTTCTAGTGTATATGGTTTAAATGAAAAAGTTCCATTTGAGGCAACTGATAATGTAGATCATCCTATAAGTCTTTATGCTGCAACAAAGAAAAGTAATGAATTAATGGCTTACACCTATAGCCATTTATATGGCATCCAATCTATAGGTTTAAGGTTTTTTACAGTTTACGGCCCCTGGGGAAGGCCGGATATGGCCATGTTTTTATTTACAGATGCCATTTTAAATGATAAACCTATTAAAGTATTTAACCAAGGTAAATTATCAAGAGACTTTACTTATGTTGATGATATTGTAAAAGGTGTTGAAAAGACTATTTTGCAAGATCAACCAGATCAAAAAATGTATAGTTTATATAATATTGGAAATGGAAAACCGGTCAAGCTTATGGATTTCATCAATGCTGTAGAAAAATCAGTCGGTAAAACCGCACAAAAAGAGATGTTACCCATGCAGCCTGGTGATGTTGAACAAACATGGGCAGATACAAAAGCTCTAGAGAAAGATTTTGATTATAAGCCTAATACAGATATACACGATGGCGTTGATAAATTTGTAGATTGGTATATCAGTTACTACAATAAAAAAGTTTTAAACTAAGTCATAATCATAAAAAATGTTTGACAATAAATCTATTCTTATAACCGGAGGCACAGGCTCTTTAGGGCAAGCCCTCACTAAGTATATATTAAATAAATACCCTAATGTAAGGTTAGTGATATTTTCAAGAGACGAGCAAAAGCAATATCAGATGGCTTTGCATTATCCTCCGGAAAAATATCCTTTAGTACGTTTTTTTATTGGTGATGTTAGAGATCAAGAACGACTGGAAAGAGCTCTTTATGGTATAGATTATGTAATTCATGCTGCTGCGATGAAACATGTGCATATTGCAGAATATAATCCAGATGAGTGTATTAAAACTAACGTGGGAGGTGCTGAAAGCGTTGTTTCAGCTTCTTTGAAAACTGGGGTTAAGAAAGTTGTAGCACTTTCTACAGACAAGGCTTGTGCTCCAATAAATCTTTATGGTGCAACAAAATTAACATCAGATAAATTATTCGTTGCAGCCAATAATATAAGAGGAAATAATCCCATAAAGTTTTCAGTTGTCAGGTATGGAAATGTAATGGGGTCGAATGGCTCAGTGATTCCTTATTTTATGAAAGAAAGAAAAAGTGGGATTTTACCTATTACAAACAAGGAAATGACAAGGTTTAACATCTCCTTGCAGGAAGGGGTTGAAATGGTTATGTATACTTTAGAGCACGCATGGGGTGGAGAGATTTTAGTTCCAAAAATACCCTCTTATCGCATCATGGATTTAGCTAAAGCAATAGGCCCGGATTGTGAGTACAAAGAGGTTGGAATAAGGCCTGGAGAGAAAATTCACGAAGAAATGATATCTCCTTCTGATTCACATTATACTTACGATTTAGGTAAATATTATTCCATTCTTCCGTCTCAACCTAAATTTGATATAGATGAATATATAAGGTATTTTAATGCTAAAAAGGTTACGACTGGTTTCTCTTATAATTCAGGTGAGAACCATAACTTTGAAACTATTGATAGTTTAAGAAATCTAATACAAACCCATGTCGGTCCACTTTAATTGGACTGATTTTTTCTCAATTGAAAGCAATAGCAGTAATTCAAGCAAGGATGGGTAGTTCTAGACTGCCAAACAAATCGTTAATGAAACTTCACGGGTCTACACTATTGGAAACCGTAATAAGCTCTGTTGAAAAAAATGATTTTATAAGTGAGATCATAGTTGCTACAACTACCTTAGATAGAGACAACCCTATTGAAGAAAAGTGTAAATCCATTTCTGTAAGATGTTTTAGAGGCAGTGAAAATGATGTGCTTAGTCGTTTTATTAGTATTGCAAAGAATTATAACCCTAAAGATGTTATGGTAAGAGTTACAGCAGACAATCCTATTAATAATAAAAATGCTTCTAAAGCACTTTTTGACAAACATTTATATTCTGATGCTGATTACACCTGTATTGATGGTCTGTGCCATACTGTATATGAATATGTAAAAATTGAAGCCCTCCTTAAGCTTGAAAACAATGAAAAATTAGTGAATACTGATAGAGAGCATGTTACAAAATATATTAGAGAGCATCCTGAAGAATTTAAAGTCTGTAAAATTTCAGCAGATGTGTTCGGGATAGATTCAAAGCTAAATAAACTCCTTACTGTAGATACAAATAAAGATTTTGAACGTATGCTTAATATTAGTAGTAGATTTGAGCTTTCTTCAGAAATTAATTTTAATGAATTATATAGCTACTTAAACACCTATGTCTAAAAGATCTATTTTAGTTTTAGGTTCTGCATCCTGGTTAGGTAGTTTAATGATTTCAAAGCTTGATGCTACAAAATTTGATATATCAGCAACTTATTTCAATACCTTTTTAAATTTCGGAAAACCATTAGACCTATATGAAGCTAAATTAATATCAGACTACAATACTTTTTTAAATTCAATTCAGCCTGAAATCATAGTAAATTTTTTAAGAAGTGATAATGATATAGACCTAAAAATACACGAAAAAATTATTAATTATTGTCGTGAAAACAAATCAACTCACTATATCTTTTGTTCATCGGTTCTTGCTCTTGATGCTTATGAAAATGAAGATTTAACGGAAAGTTTAGTCGCTAAATCCAAAAGTGATTATGGAATATATAAATCCAGATGTGAGCAGATGTTGTATGATGAAAAATTTATGTTTAGTATATTAAGATTTGCTTCGCTACAGGGATATTGCAAGCATAAAACTATAAGAAACGAGTATTTGTTAAAACAGCTTAAGATTGGTGAAACAATAAGGGTTGATCAAAAAGTTATTCAAAATAGAATGTTTGCCGATGACGCTGTTGACATTATGCTAAGAATCATTGAACTTAAAGCTACAGGAATAATTCATTTGGGTACTACCGACGCTTCAGATGAAATTGATTTTTTAAGAAAGCAAGCCTTACATTATGGGTATGATTCTGATAGGATTCTCCCAAAACATAATATAAGAAATGCAAACTTAAACTGTATTCCAGCAAAAATACATTCTATAAGTCCAAAATCTAGACTTTATACAGAAGAAGATACATTAAATAAGATTTTCAATATCGAAGCATATCATAGATACAAAAAGAGTTATGGCAATTAAAATTGGAAGACATCTTATAGGAAAGAACAGACCTGTATATTTTATAGCTGATATAGCCTCAAATCATAATGGCGACTTAGAAAAAGCCAAAGATTTGGTTTATGCGTGTTCAGAGTCTGGTGTAAATGCTGTTAAAATGCAAAATTTTACAGCTCAAACGATTGTGTCAGACTTTGGTTTTAAAAATCTTAAAGGAGTAAGCACACACCAGAGTAAATGGGAGACATCCGTTTTTGATTCCTACGACGCAGCTTCCATTCCTGCAGATTGGACACTTGAACTCAAAGAATTATCAGAAAAGTTGGGAATGGACTATTTTACTTCTCCATATTCATTAGAACTTACAAAATCTGTTGCTCCCCATGTTTCTGCATTTAAATTGGGCTCCGGAGATTTGACATGGCATGAACAGATAGGTTTAATGTCTCGCTATAAGAAACCTATCCTCATTGCTACAGGGGCTTCATCTTTAGACGAAGTAAAAATGGCAGTTGAAACGGCCCAAAAAAATACAAATGAAATCATTTTAATGCAGTGTAATACCAACTATACTGCATCACATGGAGAAGATATCAGTGTTACAAAAAAGAGATTTTCAAGTATTAATCTAAAAGTATTAGAAACCTTTTCAAAAATTTGGCCGGAAATGTTACTCGGATTATCCGACCATACACATGGCGATTTAACAGTTTTAGCCGCCGTAGGACTTTTTAATTGCGTCGCAGTAGAAAAACATTTTACACTGGATAGTAGTCAAAAAGGACAAGATCATTCATTTTCTATGATGCCTGACGAATGGCAAAATATGGTTACAAACACAGAACTTTTAAAAAGTAGAATTAAAGATTCTGATAGTTTTGATCAAAGATATGATAAGGTAAAAGAAATTGCAGAGGATGGCGTTTTTTTAGATTTAGTGTTGGGTAATGGTGTTAAAGAAATTTCTCAAAATGAGCAAAATACGGTAATAGTTCAGAGGAGGTCTATAAGAGCAAAACATGACTTAAAGAAAGGACAAATCTTAAGGAAAGAAGATACTGAAGTATTGAGACCCTGCCCAAAGGATGCTTTACCTCCTTACAAGTTAAATCAAATAGTTGGTAAATCATTATCAGTTGAAATGCAAAAAGGTGATTATTTTAAAAGCGGAGATCTAAGATAATGACCAGGAATGTATTCTTTAGAGTAGATGCTAATTCAATTATCGGTAGAGGTCACCTCTCCAGATGCATTGCTGTGAAAGATATGTTGGCCGAAAATTTTCAGGTCGCTTTTGTGTGTTTAGAGGAAAATAAAACATACATAAATGAACTAATTTCGAATATTTCGATTAAGTATATTAAGAATGACGAAGAGATTTTTGATTTTTTGAAACCAAATGATTTTCTTTGGTTAGATGGATATGGCTTCACTGAAATGTACAAAAAAAGATTAAAGTCTTCTGTATGTAGACTCATTGAAACTAATGATATTCCATACGAGGCCAAGAACGTTGATATTATTTTTAATCATACACCCGGTTTAAAACCATCACATTTTGGTAAGACTACAGCAGAACTTTACTTAGGTCTGGAATTTGCATTGTTAAGGCGTTCGTTTTTACAGAAAGCTAGAAAAAACTTAAGGTTCGATGATAATGATGATGAAGGTGTTTTTATATGTTTTGGTGGCGCGGACACGTATGATCTAGGGCAGAAATTTGTTGATTATTTAATTGATCAAGAATTTAATTCACCAATTTATTGGGTAACTAACAAAAAAACTGTTTTTGAAAAGTCGATGAACTCAAAAAACATTAGCATACTTAATAATTTGTCAGAAGATGAAATGATAGATTACATGTCAAAATGTAGGGTGCTTTTAATTCCTTCAAGTGTTTTAAGCTTTGAAGCTATGGCCTTGAGAAAGCCGTTTTTTACTTGTTATTTTGTTGATAATCAAAAACTGATCTTTGAAGGCCTTAAAAAATCAGGACTTGCCGAGTGTTTTGGCTTTTTAGACGATTCACAAGACATTGAGATAGCAGCTAAGAAATTTTTGAATTTTTTTTCAGATCAGGGCAGACAGAAAAAGATAGTAGAATCTCAAATGAATTATTTAAAGGGTAATACTCAAAAAAAAATAGTCAACATATTAAGTAGTTTAAATTGAACATGTCTAACCATTTTACTCATCACTATTAAATGTTTTTTTCAGAGAAATATAATTTGTTATTTATTGCTTGTCCTAAGACAGGTTCTAAATCCGTCAAAAAGCTTCTTTTGGAAATTGACCCAAATGGATTATACAACACAATAGAGTATAATGGTCTTAAAATAACATCAAAAGATATGCACTATGGTATGGTTGTTCATGCTAGAGCCTGGGAATTTAAAAATGCACTGGGTGATGATAACTATAACAGTTTAATGGTCTTTGGAATGGTCAGGCATCCATTCGACAGGTTGGTATCTTCTTATTTTCACAACAAGTCTCAGAGCATTACACAAGTTTTTGGTTGGAAAGGGGAGAAAAATTTGTTAAAGCGAAAAATCAAAGGTGCAATTTCTCACACCTTACCCAAGATTCTTCCTATAACGATTTGGGTTTTTATCTACAATATGAAATCAAATTACGACTATTTCTTTGATAAAAAGGGGAATAGAATTGTAAAATATATTGGAAGAACCGATCATATGACAGAGGACTTGAAGAAAGTTTTAAGTATAAAAGGCATAAAGTTAGAGAGTGAAGCCCCTCATGTTAATACTACAAGCCATAAATCACATCAAAAGTATTTTAAATCAAAATGGATTAAAAATTATTTAAGCAAGAAGTATAAAAGGGATGTTGAATTGTACAGGATTGCAGAAAAAGAAATGAATAGTTTTGGATAGTAATGAATTTGAAATAAGCTAACCTTTTCAAGAATTCCTGTTAAATATATATAATTACTTTGTTCAGGAGTTATTTAGCCCATAAATTTTAAAAACATTAAAAGATAAGCCAAAAATTGTTTCAATAACAAGAATTATCTAAACACAAAAAAATCTAGTAAGCTAATGATTGAGCTTAAATATTAATTAAAGGTGATAACGCTTGAATAATCTAGGCAAACAAGTCCGAACAGGGTTTGGCTGGGACTTAGTAGGTACATTTTTTAAACAGATAAGTGTATTAATTGTTTCTGTAATTCTAGCTAGAATTTTGGACCCAGAGCAATTTGGTGTTATTGGTATGGCTATGGTTTTTGTGAGTTTAAGCCAAGTATTTGTAGATGTAGGTTTTACACAAGGTTTAATACAGAACAAAAATAACAATCAAACCATTTATAGTACCGTCTTCTATATTAATATAATTATGGCTCTATTAATTGCTTTGATTATTTATATGTGTGCACCATTAATTGGTGCATTTTACGAAAGCAATCAGGTAACAAATGTTGTTAGGTGGTTATGTTTTATACCGCTTATAACCTCATTTGGAAGTGTTCATGCGTCTATTTTTACAAGAAATTTAAATTTTAAAGTTTTAGCTTTTAGAACAATAATTAGCACTATTGCTGGCGGAATTGTAGGTGTATTTATGGCATTATACGATTACGGTGTTTATGCTTTAGTAGGTCAACAATTAACTTTTGCATTTTTATTTTGCATTATATTATGGTGGAAAAGTATTTGGAGACCAACATTAGAATTTTCTTTCAAGGAAATCAAAGGTGTTTTTGATTTCTCGAAGTATGTATTTTATGACAATTTATTAAGACGATTTTTCAACCAGTTAGATACATTATTTATAGGAAAATATTTTTCTGCAGCAACTTTAGGATTTTACTCAAGAGCAGCTTCCCTAAACTCGCAAGTTACAGAATACACTACAGCAAGTTTAAGAAAAGTTTTGTTTTCAGCATTTAGTAAAATTCAAGATGATGAAGAGCTTTTTAAAAAAAACTATTTAAAAGTTTTTAATTTATCTGTCTTCATTGGAGTTTTAGCTTCAGGAAGCTTATTTATTTTATCAGAAGATATTATTATTTTGTTATTAGGAGAAAAGTGGAGACCAAGCGTTTTAATTTTTCAAATCTTAGTATTTAGATTACTGTTAAGTCCTTTTGGTGGATTAATAGGGAAATCGTTGTTAGCTAAAGGATTTTCTAAAGAAAAGTTTAAACTTGGACAAATAAGACGGGTAGTATTATTAATACCTTTGCTTTTTGGATATTTGTATGGTATACACGCATTTAGTATAGCATTGGTATTGGCTCATCTTCTCGCTTTTTTAATTAGTATGTATACCGTTTACAAGCTAATCAAGATTTCATTTTCATTACAGCTAAGGTCATTTTTTATTCCTTTGTTACCAATATTTGTTGTTGTACCCGCTTACTACATTTTTTTTAATGATAAGAGTTCTATTTTATTATTTTTATTTTACCTAGTATTTCAGTTAAGCTACTTAGTATTAATACGAGATTCTGGATTACTTATATTTATAAGTCAGGTTAAAATACTAACTGAAAAGAACAAATAACAATGATTATATCCCATAAACATAAATTTATTTTTATTAAGCCACATAAAACTGCAGGGACCTCTGTTGAATTATTGTTGAGTAGAATTTGTGGTATAAATGATATTATAACGCCTTTTGGATTTGATCCAGACCCAAAAGTAAGAATAAAAAATAATGCAAGAAGTCCTCAAAACTATTACATCAAGAAACCGTTTAAGAATTGGCAGATTAAAGAAGTTTATTATTTTTTATTTAAAAACATAAAAATTAATAACAATTACTGGGAACACCAGCCTGCTGATGAAATAAGAATGAATATAGGTGACGATATTTGGAATTCTTACAAGAAAATCTCAATTGTAAGAAATCCATGGGATCGGGCGTTGTCATGGTTTAAGTGGTTTGAGTTTCGAAACAATCCACGTATAAGAGGGGAGAATTTTGAACATTATCTTCTAAATCATTACAGTAGTGCCTGGCCTTTCTATACAATTAATCATGGATTGTATGATATAGATTATATGATTAGATTTGAAAACCTTCAAGAAGACCTGACAAGTTTGTTAAAACAATTGGATATAGATTTTCCCTATGAACTGCCTAAAACCAAAAACAATATAAGAAAAAAGCGGGATTATAAAGATTTCTACATAAAATCCAATATGATTGAAATTGTAAATGAGAAAGCACTAAACATCATTCATAAATTCAATTATAAATATTAAAAAATAATAAAAGACATAATGCCAGTTATAAATACACTATAACCTTTCAACCATTTAATTTTTTAATAAAATCAGTTTAATTCCACCGTTTTTGTTAAATATTGAAAATAAAGACTTAAGTCCTTTGAGCGTCAGATTAAATCAGCAATAGTTTAATAAGAAGATTTAAGGAGAAAGGTATTCGTTTAAAAAATTGAAGGACAGCATGTTAACTCATCAAGCCATATCTTATGATTAATATTTTAATTTAAAATGCATTAAAAATTATTTTACTTAGAAGTATAATAAGGCTGTGGAGTTGCAGGAGATTGCAGAGAAGGAAATGGGTAGTTTAGGTGAAAATTAAAATTTAAAAAATAACATACCCGAACCTCACAGAGCCAATTTTGACGCTTGCGATGTAATAAAATACTAGTTGAAAATCTTTTTTTTGTTGCAAATTGTAGCTTTTACAAAAGATCCTATTGGACTTATTACGGTCTTTCATTCTTTAAACATAGGTAAATAAATAAAAATTGGGTTATAAAGATTAAATTAACTTCAATGACAACTAGTACTTTTTGATATTTTAATATATGTTATTCAATTCAATTACCTTTTTAATATTTTTACCTTTAGCATTTATATTGTACTGGTATGTATTCAATAAAAAGCTAAAATCTCAAAATGCTTTGGTTTTAGTTTTGAGTTATGTTTTCTATGGCTGGTGGGATTGGAGATTTTTATTTCTTATTTTAGGTAGTACAATACTGGATTATTTCTTGGGCTTACTAATAGCTAAAACAAATAGTCAAAACAAGAAAAAAAAATATTTATTTTTGAGTTTGTTTTTTAACCTAGGGGTTTTAGGACTATTCAAATACTTTAATTTTTTTAAAGACAATTTTGAAATACTTTTAAACAATTTAGGTTTTAAGCCTGATTTTATTACCCTAGATATATTATTACCTGTTGGGATAAGTTTTTACACCTTTCAAACTCTAAGCTATACCATAGATGTTTATAGAGACAAAATAAAAGCAACTCGAGATTTTTTAGCTTTTGCTTCTTTTGTAAGTTTTTTTCCACAGTTAGTAGCAGGACCAATTGAACGAGCATCCAATCTTTTACCTCAATTTTATAATAAAAGAAAATTTAGTTACAAATTAGCAATAGATGGTTTTAAACAAATTGTATGGGGATTCTTTATGAAAATTGTAATAGCCGACAATTGTGCTTATTATGCAAATCTTACTTTTAATAATTATGAATCTTACAACGCATTAAGCTTATTTTTTGGAGCAGTAATGTTTGCATTTCAAATTTATGGTGATTTTGCAGGTTACTCCAATATAGCAATAGGTGTTTCTAGGCTTTTTGGGTTTAACCTAAAACAAAACTTCGCTTTTCCATATTTTTCCAGAGATATAGCTGAATTTTGGAGAAGGTGGCATATTTCTTTAAGCACTTGGTTTAGGGATTATTTATACATTCCTTTAGGTGGTAGCAGAGGAAGTACTGTAAAAAAGGTTAGAAATACATTCATAATTTTTGTTGTTAGTGGATTCTGGCATGGGGCTAATTGGACATTTATTGTCTGGGGTTTACTTAATGCATTATACTTTATGCCACTTTTGTTGTTAAAAAAGAATAGAGTTAACATTGGGATTATTGGAGAGAATAAAAAGCCAAAATTTAGAGAGTTTTTAGGATTATTGCTAACGTTTTTCTTAACGATTGTTGCTTGGATTTTTTTTAGGTCAGAGAATATAAGTAAAGCATTTTCTTACATATCTAATATTTTCACCCTGAAATCAGGGGAATATTTAGAATTACCAATATTATTAACAATAGTAATAATCCTTTTTATTTTTATTGAGTGGATAGGAAGAAAAGACAAATTTGCCATTCAAAATATATTAAAAAGTAAACCAATTCTTTCGAGAATATTTATCTATATAATTATTATTTCAATTTTTATATTCGGTAAATTCAATAGTCAGTATGAGTTTATTTATTTTCAATTTTAATGAAAAGATTTTATAAAGAATTAATTTTAGGGCTGATCGGAGTATTCCTGTTGAACTTGATAGTTTATACACTTGTAATTTATCCTGAAGTATATAAGCCTTATGAAGAGGTATTAGAACAGACTATTCATAATAAAGTAATATTTTCAGATAGCCACGGGTGGTCACTTACAAAGAATAATTCAGAAGGAAAGAAAATCTTAAATAGTCATGGGATTACAAACTTAAGTTATGGGAGCGAATCGTACTTTGATATTTATTTTAAATTAAAATATCTAATAGAAAATGACATACCTGTAGACACTATTTTTTTATCTGTAGATGCTCATATGCTTGGTAAATTAAGAGAGAAGAGCTACAATAAATCTCGATCCATTAAATATATTGACTATGCAACATATAATGAGTTTTATCCAATGACTTATGGAGAATTTTTATTTAGAAAATATATTAAAAGATTTTTGAGTACCTTCGATTCCAACAATTCCAAATTAATCCAAAAATATTTAGAATCATTAATTTCTTTTAAACAAGAAAAGGAATTGATAAAATGGGAACTTCTAGATAAATCAGAAAAGCAAAAAAAATCGTTAGATAGATTTCAAAACTTTTATAAAAAAGGTTTTAGTAAAAAACTGGAGAAGGCACTTTTTAAAATTTTCAGTTTATGCGAGAAGAATAATATTAATATTATATTGGTGAAATATCCCTTGGCACCTTCGATGGAAAAATTAGAAATCCCTAAAGAATTTTCAAAAAGTGATAGTCTAATTAAAAATAGTAAATATCAAATGTTAAGCATAGATAAACTAGATGATGATTTTTTTGATAACCAAGACCACGTTAATCCAAAAGGGGCTAAATTAATTATCAATCAATTTATAAATATAAAAAAGTAGAATTTTAAACAAAAAAGTTACCTATAAAATTTCTGATTTATTAGTTTAAAAATTTTAATTCTTTACAACAATCTTTAAGATTAATAAATAAATTTCTTACATCTTTTCATCTTATATATTAAGACAAATTTAAATGTCAAATTTTAAAAACCTTCTTTTCTTAAAATCAGCTTTTTCAGTACATGACGTAAAAGTCAATACACAATATGCCATAAATTGGATAAAGGAACAAAACCAAAAGATAGCAGTTGATGTAAAAAAGATTGATTTTAAGGATCTTGATTTATGGCAATTTGATAAGAATAAAACTAAGTTATCACATCATACAGGCAAATTTTTCTCAATCGAGGGTATTCATATCCAAACTAATTGGGGTAATGTCAACAAATGGTCACAGCCAATAATAAATCAATCAGAAATTGGTTACTTAGGATTTATAACCAAAGAATTTAATGGAATTCTTCATTTTTTACTTCAGGCTAAGATTGAACCCGGCAATGTAAATTGTGTTCAACTATCGCCAACACTTCAGGCGACAAAAAGTAATTATACAAGGGCTCATAAAGGCAAGTCACCCGCTTATCTCGATTATTTTTTAAATGCCAAGTCAGACCAAATTCTTTTAGACCAATTGCAAAGTGAACAAGGTGCCAGGTTTCTAAAAAAAAGAAATAGAAATATTATCATTAAAATTGATGAAGATATTCAATTATTGGATAATTTTATTTGGCTTACCTTGGGTCAGATAAAAGAACTTATGTCCCATGACAACCTTGTAAATATGGATACAAGAACAGTAATTTCAGGTATTCCCTATGGAGAGTTTTCAGCGGAACAAATTGAGCTTTTCAATTTCTTTGATTCTAAAAATAATGCACCTTCTTTAGAGCATAAATTACTCAAATCTCAGTTATTCTCGGGTGAAGCCTTACATTCTCAAGATGGAATTATTAATTATATTACAAAACAGAAGTGTAAATACGAGCTAATTGTTAGTCCAGTTTCACTTTCAAAAATAAACGATTGGAAGATTGAAAAGGATTCCATACGTCATAAAGACGATAAGTTTTTTAAAATAATTGCTGTAGAAGTTAGTATTGCCAATAGAGAAGTTGTCAAATGGACTCAGCCAATGGTTGAGCCTGCACAAGATGGTATCTGTGCATTTGTATGTAAAGAAATTAAAGGTGTATTACATTTTGCAGTACAAACCAAATTAGAATGCGGGAACTTTGATATTATAGAATTTGCACCAACTGTACAGTGCTTAACAGGAAACTATAGAGACACACCAAAAGGTGAGCTGCCTTTTTTAGATTATGTGCTTAATACGCCTAAAGATCAAATAGTCTTTGATACTTTACAGTCCGAAGAAGGTGGTCGGTTTTATAAAGAACAGAATAGAAACATGCTTATAGTTGCAGGAGATGAAATAGGTATTGATTTGCCAGACAACTATATCTGGATGACGCTTAATCAACTTCAAACTTTCATAAAATATAATAATTACATAAATATCCAGGCTAGAACATTAATATCAGCTATTAAATTTAAAAAATGAAAACTTTGAAAATAGGTATTTTAGGTTTTGCAAACATTGCTAAGAAAGCTATAATTCCAGCTGTAATAGAAAGCAGTTATTTTGAACTTTATGGAATAGCAACTAGTAATGAAGAGAAAAAGAGGTATATAGTAAGTCAATATTCTTGTAAAGCATATGATTCTTATAAAAACTTAATTGAAGATAGTTTAATTGATGCTGTTTACATACCATTACCAAACGCCTTGCATTTTGAATGGGCAAAAAAAGCAATAAAGCAGAAAAAGCATCTGTTAGTAGAAAAGTCTTTAGCTTGCAATTATAAAGAGGTTATAGAGCTTAATGAATTGGCAAAAAAGGAAAATTTAGCAATAATTGAAAACTTTCAATTTAGAAAACATTCTCAATTACAGAGAATAAAATCAATTATTAAGAATAAAGAAATTGGAGAAATTAGGTCTATAAGGAGCAGCTTTGGTTTTCCGCCATTTCCAGATAAAAATAATATCAGGTATATAAAATCTCTTGGTGGTGGGGCCTTGTTAGATGCTGGAGCTTATCCTATTAAGGTAGCACAGGAATTACTAGGTCATGAGCTTAAGGTAACTTCGGCATTATTAAATTATGAAGACACAGAAGTCGATATTTGGGGAGCTGGAATGGTTCAGGATGTCAATTCGTCCAAATTTGTTCAGTTTTCTTTTGGCTTTGATCACCACTACCAATGTTCATTAGAGGTTTGGGGAAGTAAAGCCAAACTTTTTACAAACAGAATATTTACAGCACCACCAGGATATAAGCCTGTTTTAACAATTGAAAATAAAGAAGGTAAAAATACAGTTACAATTCCTGCAGAAAATCATTTTATGAATATGTTAGAATATTTCTATAAATGTACGATTGATGAGAACTTAAGAATAGAGGAATACAAAGCCAATAATAATCAGGCAAGGCTGCTTGAGGAATTTTATAATATAGCGCATTCAAATATTTAATTATGACAGTTGAACAAGCAAGGGTCATTGAAATAAAAAAGGTAAAAGATACACGAGGTACGCTTTCAGTAATAGAACAAAATACAGATATACCCTTTGAGATTAAACGAATATACTATATGTATGATATAGCTAGTGGTGCAGATAGAGGCCACCACGCTATGAAAACGCAATCAAAATTTCTAATTGCAATGCATGGCAAATTTGATGTGGTTTTAAAGGATGGAAAAAACGAAAAGGTTTTTCATTTAGATAGGCCAAATCAAGGTTTATTAATTCCCGGAGGTCTTTGGAGAGAGATGCATAATTTTACTAAAGGAGCCGTCTGTGTAGTTTTAGCTGATGAAATATTCATTGAAGAAGACCATGTTAGGGATTATAAGTTGTTTTTAGATTATAGAAATTCTTTGTGAATATTGAAAGTACAGCATTAATATATCACAGCTTAAAAAATATTTCATTATAAAATAAGTGAAGATGAAAGCATTAGTCCTTGGAGGCAATGGGTATTTAGGGCAAAACTTAATTTGGTGGTTACTCAACAATCAGTTTGAGGTAGATTCTGTGGATTTAGGGGAACATTTTATCAATAGTTTTGTAAATAAAACCAAAACATTTTCTTACCAGCAATTAGATTTATCAAAAAAAGAAAACATCGAAATGTTGAGGTTTGAAGATTATGACATTATATATATTTTGGCTGGAAAAACAGGTACAAAGGTAAGTTTTGATGATTATCATAATTTTGTAGAACTAAATGAAATACTTCTTCTGAATATTTTAGATACTTACAAAAAAAGAAAAGCATCAGCTAGATTAATATTTCCTTCCTCCAGGCTAGTTTATAAAGGAGAAAAAGATGTCTTTCTAACCGAAAATAGTGAAAAGGAAGCAAAATCTATCTATGCTGCAAACAAGATTGCTTGTGAACTGTTTCTCAGAAGTTGGTCTAATGCATTTGGTATACCCTATACAATTTTCCGCATATGCGTACCTTACGGTCATATGTCACCTGGAGCTTATTCTTTTGGTACATTAGGGTTTATGATTGAACAGGCGCAAAAAAATGGAGTAATATCAATTTACGGGGATGGAAGTCAAAAAAGAACGTTCTCGCATGTCGTAGACATTTGTGAGATTTTTGGTAAAGTTCCATTTAATGAAGCCTCCAAAAATAAGACCATCAACATTGGAAGTGTTGATAATTTTGAAATTTTAAAATTAGCAAAACTAATTGCAGCTAAGTATAACGCAAAAGTTGTGCTTAGAGATTGGCCTGCATTAGATTATTTAATAGAATCTGGTGATACAGTCTTTGATGACTCTTTATTACAATCAATCTTTCCGTATAATTATAAAAAAAATATTGAAGAATTTATAAGTTCAAAATGAATTCCTATAAATTATTAAAATTTTCAAATCAACCAATATTTTATAAAATGAATTTATTTGATAAAATATTAAATTCATCAAGCTTAAATTAATGTCTGACAATATAAAATTATCAATAAAGAAAATCCTGTTTGGATTTTCTTTATTGACTTACTATATTTTTTCTAGAAATTTTGATATAGCCAGGTCATCAGGTATATTAGAAAAAGAACATTTATATGACTCTAAGAGATTACTTTTATTAATAGACAAATTATTTATTCATACAAACAAAATTGTCAATAACAATTACAGAAAGACAATTGTCAAGAAAAATAGCAATCATATAGTTATTTGTTTAACAGGATTACTAGATCCTTCAAAAAAATCACATTCCTCATTATATTATTCATGGGCTAAAATGTATTTAGAAGCAGATGCCAATAATAAAGTCACCTTTTTTTTTACGAACGAACATGTGTATTTTAAATATTTCCTAACAAAAAATAAAATACTTGAAAATGAGTATTTTAATGATTTTAAGGATCTAAAATACGAGACTAATGATAGCCGATTTAACTACACTTTTTTAAAAACTGATACATACGATTTAGCTATAAATATCAAAAAATCATATTTGCAGATTATGGATTTATCCCCAACACACCTTGTTTTTTTTAGTGGGGTGAAATGTGACAGTCCATTTGTAAGGAAGACTTTGTTCAACTTTGTACCTACTATATACCATGTAACCCATGACAAGCATAAATCACCTTCTTTTGCACATTTAATGATTGTAGCTAGAGGCAGAAAGGAATGGAAGTCAGGAAAATTACCAATTTTAGATATTGATAATTATTTCATGGGCAAAAAAGAAAATATTCCTACCAATCTATACAATAATAAATTGATAATTGAGAAATTTAGTAATCACAAAGAGCCAGTAGTTATTGCTACAGTTTTAGGTGGTAAAAGGATTCTCAATACCATTAAAAGTTATTCAAGCGAAGAGATAAATATTTTTATAGATTTTATTGAAAAAAATAATATAGTTTGGTATCTCATCGGGATAGAAAATGAAGATAATTTTAGAAAGCTTTCCTCTAAAATTAATGATTTAATTGATAAAGAAAAATTAATTGTTTTAAAGTTTAAATCTGCAATTGATGAATTCCTTAAAGAAGTTGATATTTATTGCTCTTTACCTCGTTTAATAGGTGGCTCGGGTGTGGCGATGACGGCCCTCAATAATAAAACAGTACTAATTTGCGATAGTTCATCTGATGTCTCTAGAATTTTAGAAGATAAATATATTTATGACGACTTTAAAACATATTTCCGGAATCTCGAAATGTTAACAACCAATTTAGATAAAAGGCTGGAAACTATGGTATCGCAGAATTTATACTTAAATAGATTTTCTGAAAATGAGATTTACAAAAAAACATCAGATAAATTAAAAAAAGCAAATAAAATATTTTTAAATAATTCTCGAAAAAAATTATAATAACAACAAAAATTATATTTATTAAATACTTAATATGTCCTTAGCAAATAAAGCTTTGTCGGGTTTCATCTGGACCCTTTTTTCAGAAGTTGGTAATAAGTTCATTGGCCTTGTTATAGGTGTAATATTAGCTCGACTTCTAACACCTTCTGATTTTGGTTTGGTTGCTATGATATACGTGTTTTTTGAAATATCAAAAACTTTTATAGACAGCGGTTTCAAGGAGGCATTGATAAGAGAAAAGACCTTAACTGAATCAGACAAAGGGACAGTGTTCTATATCAATATAATCATATCTATTTTATTTTTTGTACTACTCTGGTTTTCAGCGCCTTTAATTGCCGATTTCTACAGCAATGAAAAGCTTATAAACCTTACTAGATTTATGAGTCTTGGTATTATTTTACAAGCCCTAATCCTGGTACAAAGAGCAACTTTAAACCACAATTTAAAATTTAATATTTTAACGAAGGTGAATTTGCTGGGTAGTCTTTTTGCTGGTATTTTAGCAATTGTACTAGCCTATATGGATTTTGGTGTTTGGGCCTTAGCAATGAGATTTGTTGCAGGTACTTTCATAACAACAATATTATTTTTTTCTTTTAATCCTTGGTATCCAAAAAATTTTATTGTCAAAGAATCCTTTAAAAGATTATTTGGCTTTGGTTCAAAGCTGTTAATAGTTACAATTATAAATAGGACCTACAACAATATTTATAAACTTATCATTGGTAAATTTTATGATGCATCTACCTTAGGGTTTTTTACACAGGCCCAGATGTTCACAAGACACATTACAAGTAGTGCCATAAATTCACTCCAAAAAGTAACTTATCCAATTCTAGCAAAAACCAATAATGATCCCGTTAGGCTAAAAAGTGCCTATAGAAAAATTATTAAGGCAAGTTCTTATGTTATTTTCCCTTTAGTAATTGGGCTGGGAATAATGGCCGAATCATTTATATTAACCTTAGTAGGAGAAAAGTGGATAGAAACAGTTCCTTTTTTAAAATTTCTTTGTTTATCTGGCTCTTTATATCATTTGCATACTATAAACCTAAATATATTAAAAGTAGTTGGAAGAAGTGATTTATTCCTTAGACTTGAAATCATAAAAAAAATAATAATTACAATTGCAATAATCGTAGGCCTTCAATTTGGAATTTGGGGATTGATGTATGGTTTAGTAATATCCTCATTTATTTCGTTGTTTATAAACACATCTTACACAAATAAATTCCTGGATTACTCTTACTCAGAACAATTTAAGGATATCATTCCCGTAATCCTATATGCGGTCCCGATGGCTTTAATAATGTTTTTAATTCAAGACTATCTTGATTTAATTCATTATGTGAAATTATTATTAGGTGTTATCTTAGGAATTTTAACCTATTTGTTAACCACATATTTATTTAAATCTAGTGCTTTAATTGTTATAATTAATTTATTAAGCACTAAAATTCCTTTGTTAAAAAAAATTAATTTATAATTCCTGTTACTAAAACCTTTTTAATACATATAGAAAATATCAAGTTTAGTTTAAAAGTATAGCCGGGAAATCGGTGAGTAACAAAAATGGTGAGCTGAGTAAAAGTACCTTAAAAAAGTAAAAAATAATCTGGATAAAATCATTTTTTAATCTGAGTAAAATAGCAAAGGGAATTTATTTTACGATGGTATATTATACTAATAATTCATTAATTTTCATGTATTTTGTTTTGCAAAGCCCTATTAAAAATTAAAAAATCAGCTTTATAATGTCAAAAAAATCTCTTGTTAGTGTAGTTATGGTAACTTATCAGCATGAAAATTATATTAAAGATGCTATAAATGCAGTATTAATGCAAAAGTGCGATCATCAAATAGAGTTAATAATTGGGGATGATTGCTCAACTGATAACACAGGTAAAGTGATAAATGATATTATTAAAAATCACCAAAGAGGACATTTGGTAAAATATCACAGACATGAGAAAAATATTGGTTTAGCTTCAAATTACTCATGGTGTTTAAATAAAAGTAAGGGTGAATTTATTGCTCTTTGTGATGGTGATGACTATTGGACAGATGAGTACAAGTTACAAAAGCAATTAGATATCATAAAAGCTGAAAAATCAGTTGTATTAACATATCATCTGTGCAGAAATATTGATAGTAATGGGGACATTATTTCAGAAAAAAAGACGCCTTTCACTTCTACCATTCTTTTTAGAAATTTAATATCAAAAATGCCCCATATGAATGGTTGCCCAAACCCAGATCAATTTGTGTATACTTTTTTGTCTTTACACGGAGACTTCAAATATTTAGAAAATGTAGGACATACCGTTAGAAGATTTCATTCTGGAGGGGTAATGAGTATGCAAAATTTAAATACTAAACTACAGAGACAAGTTAACACCTGGACTATAATATATGATGTATTTAAAAATACTAAATTGAAGAAACATCTTTTTGCAAAAAGGAATACTTTTATATATAGAAATTATTTGTTTAATTGGGATAAAAATAAATACAACCTGAATAAAATACTCTTATTTCCAGTTTCAGTTAATCAATTAAAGTTATATAAATTATTGATAAGAAAACTTATCAACAGAGAGCAGCAAATTGGAGATAATAGTATCTCAGCGAGTTAATTTGTTTTTCAAAAAATATTTTTATTTTAAAAGATAAACGGAACACATATTGGGAAGTACCCTGTAAATAATTTTAATTTCATATCAAATGTTTTTTAAAAGAAACGATTCAAAAGAAATCAGTAAATACAGAACGCTCACCCCTAAAATTTTAATTTATTTCCTATCAAGGAATTGTAAAAAATAAATGATGAAAATACTAGATTGCACATTACGCGATGGAGGATACTACACCAATTGGGATTTTAACAATGACATTGTTAGAACTTACCTCGAAAGCTTTAATCAACTCCCTGTTGATTACCTTGAAGTAGGTTACAGATCAAAACCAATGTCAGGGTATTTGGGAGAGTATTTTTATTGTCCAATAAATACACTCAAGTTTTTGAAAAAATATAGTAATAAAAAACTTGCCATAATACTAAATGAAAAAGATGTTAGAGTTGATGATGTTGAGGAGTTATTACTTCCAGTCAAAGACTATATTGATATGGTAAGAATGGCAATAGACCCTAAAAACTTTGGTAGAGCTTTAGGCCTGGCCAAAAAAGTTAAAGAATTGGGATTTGAAGTAGCCTTTAATGTTATGTATATGTCAACCTGGAAAGAACATAAAGAGTTTATTGAAATGTTACCTGAGGTTAACAACATAGCTGATTACTTTTATATGGTTGATTCATTCGGGGGAGTTTATCCGGATGAAGTAAAAGAAACTATAGCATTAGTTCGTTCGAAAACCAATGTTAAATTAGGGTTTCATGGCCACAATAATCTGGAAATGGCCTTAGCTAATACCCTCACTGCTATAGAGGAAGGTGTGGATATTGTCGATGCTACCATTACAGGAATGGGACGAGGAGCTGGTAACCTTAAAACTGAGTTATTGTTGACTGTATTAAATGCAAAAGGTCTTCTTGACTTTCCTTATAATGACTTGAGTAAGACAGTCGATGATTTTATAAAGCTTCAAAACGAATACCAATGGGGTACCAATTTACCATATATGGTTTCAGGCGCCAACTCTTTACCTCAAAAACAGGTTATGGAGTGGGTAAGTAAGCGCTATTATTCCTTTAACAGCATTATCAGAGCTTTGGACAACCAAAGTCAGGGTAAAGAAGATAATACAAAATTAGATAAGTTAGATTTTGGAAAAGAGAAAAAGTATTCAGGAGCACTTATCGTCGGCGGTGGTCCAAGTGTAGTTAAACATTCTCGTGCTATTGCCCTTTTTCTAAACAGCAACTCAGATTTTTTGGTGATTCACGCTAGTTCAAAAAATGCACTTTCGTTTTTAAATATACCAAATGACCAGTATTTCTGTTTGGTAGGTAACGAAGGACATCGTTTAGAAGAAGTATTTAAAGGACAAGATATTGATGGTAAATGTATTTTACCACCTTACCCCAGAAAGATGGGGACCTATGTTCCTTTAAAACTTAAAGACAAAGCATATGAATTAGAAAAAGTAGAATTTACTGACTATTATAAAGATTCACATACATCTTTAGCCCTACAGAGTGTTCTAGCCTTAAACTTAGAAACCATTTATCTTACAGGTTATGATGGATATAGTGGAGATAAAATAGATGAAAAAGAGCAAGAACTTTTTATGGAAAATGAATATCTTTTTTCAAGGCTTAAAAATATATTTAATATAGAATTAAAGAGTATTACACCAACAAAATATTCTAAGCTTTTATCAACTTCTGTATATTCAAAGATATAATTATGGTAGGTATTTTTTCAAAAACTATAGATTCAAACTTAGTCGAGGCCATTGGATACTCAGGACTGGATTTTATGATTTTCGACCAGGAACACGGTACAGCAAGCCATACAACTATTCAAAATCACATTAGAGCAGCAAAACTATCAGGTATGACATCTGTGATTAGAGTAGCAGAAAACAACCATAATTTAATAGGTATGGCACTGGACTGTGGAGTTGATTATATACAAATACCAAATATAACATCGCTAAAAGATGCAACAAATGCAATAGAATCTGCAAGATTTTATCCTAAAGGACATAGGGGTGTGTGTTGCTATGTCAAAGCAGCAAACTTTGGAACAACAAGCAAATCAGATTATTTTGCCGACTCAAATGAAAAAAAACTAGTACTCCAGGTTGAAGGGAAAGAAGGTATTTCGGCCATAGATCAAATACTAAAATTAGAAGATTTTGACATTCTTTTTATAGGTCCATACGATCTTTCTCAATCTCTTGGTTATCCTGGTCAAGTGGATCATCCTATTGTTACTAAAGAAATAGAGCGCTTATCTTCAAAAGTTAAGAAATCTGGTAAAATATTAGGTACATTTGTTGATAGTTTAAATAAAATTAAATCATATAAAGAAAAAGGATTTGGTTATATTGCTTACTCAGTAGATTTAAATATATTTTCGAACACTTGTAAAAAAATCAAAGAATTCTATGAAAATTAATTATACCGCAGTTATACCTGTTAGAGCAGGCAGCAGAAGACTTCCTAATAAGAATATTAAAAAATTTGGAAAATCAAATTTATTAATTGAAAAGATCAGACAATTACAAAGAGTAAAAGAGATAGACCGGATAGTTGTTACAAGCGATTCTGATGAAATGCTAGAAATGGCTTCTGAAAACGGTGCCCATACCCACAAGAGAGCCAAAGAATACTGTGATGAAAAAACGAAATCTTTTGGAGAAGTTGTTGCTCATGTCTGTGAAAGCATTGATGGAGAAAATGTTATTTGGGCAACATGTACATCACCTTTGGTTCTTCCCAAAAACTACATTGAAGCTATTTACCAATATAAAATAGCGCTTAGTAAAGGGCACGATTCGCTTATGTCTGTCGAGCCATTTAAGCGTTACATGTGGAACGATAAAGGACCAATAAATTATGAATTAGGTGTAAAACACGTACCTTCTCAAGAGCTGGAGCAATTATATTTTGTTACAGATGGTATCTTAATCGCACCTAGAAAAAAAATGATTGATTGGAAGTACTTTCATGGACCAAACCCTTACAAATTCATACTAGAAAAAATTCATTGTGTTGATATTGATGATGAATTAGATTTAGAAGTTGCCAGAGCATGGAGAAAATTATTATAAAAAATATTTTTTGGGATTTTGATGGTGTCATTATGGACTCAAATGAAATTAGGGATAGAGGCTTTATTGAAGTTTTGAAAGATTACCCAAAAAGTGAAGTTGAAGAACTTTTAAACTTTCACCAAGAAAATGGTGGTTTATCGCGATACGTAAAGTTTAGATATTTTTTTGAAAAGATTAGAGAAGAAAAGATTACGGATAATCAGGTCAATATATGGGCACAAAAGTTTTCTGAAATTATGCTTAACTTATTGATTGACCAGCGTCTTTTGATTGAAGAAACTGTGCGATTTATAAAATCTAACTACAGAAACTATAAAATGCATATTGTATCAGGCTCTGACCAGACAGAACTTAGAAAGATTTGTAAAGGGGTTAGAATTGATAGATACTTTTTGTCAATACACGGTTCTCCAACACCAAAAAATGATTTAGTAGCTCAATTAATAGATAAATATGACTACATCAAACAATCCTGTGTTTTAATTGGCGATTCTAAAAATGATTACGAGGCAGCAGACTTAAATCAAATTTTTTTTATGGGATTTGGGAACGACCGAATAAAAGAAAAAACGAATTATAAGTTATTTTGACATTTTTTTCATGAAGCATATATTTTCTGTTCATTCACCTATTACATTTTTAGCAGCTTATTCGACAATTAAATATTTAGAATTAGATAAGAAAGAAGTAATTATATTAAGCAATAATTACAATGTCCCAATAACTGATTATAAGATAGTTAAAAGTTTCTACGAAGCTAGAAATAAAACATTTCTGCAGAAACTTAGATATTTTAATGTGCCAAAGGCATTTGACAATTACATATGTGAATTTGTAAACGAAGAAAAATTTATAGCTTATGTAGACTTAATGTCTTATTACCAGAAAATCCTTATCACTCATGAAAATTGTGAAGAATTTCATTTTATAGAAGAAGGAAATGGCACATACCAAACTAGAGATGATATTGATGATATTACTTGGATAGAAAGAAAGGAAAGCTTTAGAACTAAATTTTTAGACTTAAAAAGCGTTTTAAGGGTTATTAGAGGTTTCAATCTCAGATTATTAAGTTTACCTTACATTTATACAGCTTATTCTAATATGGATAATACTAAATTTTATTCATTATCCAGTAATGCCTATAATTGCGTTAACCCTGATAAAAGAATTTTAGTAAAACCACAAAAAGAAGATTTAAACATAAAAAAATTAGCCGGTGATCTGTCTCTTAATAATGAGTGTATTTGGCTTGATGGTTCAAACGCTAGATATACTGGATTGGACGAATCATACTATCGAAATGCTATACAAAAGGCAATACCAATTCTTAGGACTAATGGAGCTTTAGGTAAGAAAGTTTATGTAAAACTTAGACCTAAAGAGAAAAACATCGAAAAAAACCCTCTTGTCTCCATCTTAAAAGATCATAATATTAAAGTAGAGGTATTACCTAATAATATGATCATTGAGGCTTTCTTAATGCAATCAGAGAACTGTAATGTTATTGGAGTCATGACTTCAGTTTTGGAATATGCTCATGTATTTGGACATAAGTCATATTCGATTTACGGTTTATTTGAAAAGCAACCACCAACTTTTTTTGACAGGATGATAGGCTTTTGGGATAATATTGAAAACTTAAAGGACGCCTAGATTATAGTTCTTCAAATATTTTTCAATAGCTAAATCGTATCACTATTATTATTTCATCATTAGACCAGGAAATTTATTACAAGCACATTTTAATTTATTTCATACATGACACTTTTTATCCACTTTGGAATATATAAAGCAGGAAGCTCATATATCCAATATATATGTGCAAATCAACGAGATTATCTTACTAAACATAATATTTTCTTTCCAAAATCTAAACAGGATAGTCTAATGCTTGCAGGAAAAATATCTCGAGGCAACGCATATAACCTAGCTGACAGTTTAAAAGAAAATAACTTTAAGAAGGCATACAAATTCTTAAAGAAATGGAGGGATGAAGCAGAGTTCAATAATTGCTCAAATGTGCTTTTATCATCAGAAGATTTAGTTCATTTTTTAGCAAAACCTAAAAAAATGAACCAACTTATTCAATGTATTAAAAGAGCTGGCTATACAAAAGTTGAAGCTATGGGTTTTTTTAGAGATATTGTAGATCATGCAATTTCTACTTATAAGCATAGAGCTAAAACAGGTAAACATCCTGATTATAAATATTGGATAGAAAATAACTATGAAACACCAAATTTGTTAGTAAATCTATTTGATAATATTGAAAAGAATAAAAAATCCATAAGATGGAATATTAGAAAGTTTAAAAAGGATTCTGAGTATTTGGAAAATTGTTTTTTTAAAGATTGGCTGGAAATTAATACCCCTAAATTTAAAACCTTGCCAAGTGTAAATGAATCTGTAACCCTATCTGAAGTAAAACTTTTGAATCATATAAAATCCACTTATCCTCTTGTAGTCGATTTTTTTATGCAGGATTTAAAGGCTTTGCCAAAATCAGATAAAGCAAAAGACAAACAATATGATAATTACCTTGCATTTATATTTCAATCCAAATTAGAAAATTTTCGTTCTCACTTAGATAAAATAAATAGTCATTTTAGAGAAGGTGAAAATATTAGCTTGGATGTAGATAGTCAAACTTATGCAGTTAAAAAAGAGCCTGAAATTAATTTAAATGACAAACAATTGTCTGTAATTTTTAAAAATATTAGTTTTTTCAATACTTTTCATGGTAGAATAATAATTTTAAGAAGAAGAGCTGTTTTCTCTGTTAAAAAAAACGCTAAGTATTTTAATAATAGATCAAGAACTCAACATAATTAAGTCTCTTCTAGAGATAATTGTATTACTTTTGGCAAAAAAATTTATAGCATGTCTTCTTATAGAGAAAACATAAAATACCATTTTATTTTGTTCCTAATATCTCCGATATTGGGTTTATTATATGGAGTCAAGACAAAGTCTAAATCTGTATTGAGATGGAGTATATTTGCATTTACTGTAATTTATGGGTCTTTATTTCATATCTCCTTCTTAGGTGATGGTGAAGTTCACTGGCAAAAGGTTTATGATAATTATCAGTATTTAGATTTTAGTGTTTGGTGGGATCAATTAATTTTAATTTTATCTCTTAATCCTTCACAAAATACTAACGATGATCCTTATATACACCTATTATCTTATTTAATTGGTGCTATATTGAATGCGCCACAATTATTTTGGATTGGAGTTGCAATAGTCTATGGTTATTTTTTTTCTGGAACTCTTGTAAAACTCTTAGGCTATGTCAATTGGAAGTCTAATTATAATAAGTTCTTCTTTTTCTTCTTTTTGGTTTTATTTCTTTTTTGGAAATCACCACTGGCTATGCAAACGGTTCGCACATGGACAGGGATGTGGGTGTTGTTATATGCGGTAATATCCTATTTCGAAACCAAAAACAGGAAGTATCTACTTTTAGCACTTACACCACCCTTAATTCATATAGGATATGTTCTTTTAGCCTTTCCGGTTTGGGTTGTTTTGTTTTCGGGATTCAGGAACGTCAAAATTTATTTTGCAATTTTTATTACTTCTATTTTTTTCTCGAATTTTGTTAGTGAAACCGGCTTTAATGAAACTATTGCTCAATCTTCAGAAGTTGGTGCCCAAAAAACAAAAGCATATTATTTGGATGACGAAAGGGCTCAAAGGTTAGCTGAACAAAATGAATTAAAAAAATCAGATAGTACTTTTTATAAAAAATATGAGTCAGATGGAATACAGTACCAGGTTATGACGGGACTAATATTCTTCATATTTATTTTTTTAAGGAGTGGTCTTGGCCATCTTGAGAAAACTTTATATTGCTATTCTCTAGCAATTGCTGCTAATGCGAATTTTTTTACAAAAATATATGCAGCTCATTATAGGTCTTGGGAAATAGCCTGCGTAATCTTATTAATATTGATGGTGATTATTCTTTCAAAAAACAATATTAAAAGCATGAAGTATTCTTTTATTAAAATAAAATTACCTCTGTTTATATTCTTTATCGCAATTTTTCCTTACGTCCTATATCTCATTTCAGAGTTTTTAAGTTATTCTTCTCCTTATATTGTATTAATGCCAATTGCACATTGGATCGATCCTGATAGTGTAGGAATGAGTATGAGGCAGTTTTTAGGTGAATTATTATAATAATGTTATGCCGTATAAAATTTTAATCACTTTAACGCCTAGTTTTGATCCTAATGCAGGAGGCGTTCAAAGGTCTACCTATAAAATGTCTAGTGAGTTTAAGAAAAATGGACATGAAACGCACGTATTTACATTCAAAAATAAAGGAAATAAGCCGCAGGATGTTGCCAAATTGCATCAAGCAAGTGAAAATAGAGGTCCTAGAAATCAAAAAAATATCGAGCAATTAAAACAACTGATCCTAGATCTCAAACCAGACATTGTTATTAATCAAATGCCTTATGAGAAAGAAGTGGGATTAGGCCTTCAGAATGTTAAGAAAAGTTGTGATTTTTTATTATTGTGCTGTTTGCGAAATACATTGTTTTCTGTCATATTAAATGTTGAGCCTTACATAAATAGTATAGTACCAAATCCCTTTAATAAACTATTTCATTATTATTTAGGTAGAAAAATATTTCTTTATTTACACAAAAGAAGGCATAAGAAAGATCTCAAGTTTATACTTGACACTTATGATTATTTTGTTCTGTTTGGTCCACCCAATATAGATGAGCTTAAATATTTTGTTGGAAACTATAAACTCGATAAAACTTATTTTATACCAAACTCTATACTAAATGTTTTAGATAAAGTACCTAAAAAGGAAAAACGAATTTTATGGTTAAGTAGAGTAACCTACAAGCAAAAACGAGCAGATTTAATTTTACCATTATGGAAAAAAATTATGTCAAAACTTCCTGACTGGGAATTTGATATCGTTGGTAATGGAGATGCGTTTGATGATTTAAAAAGTCAAATACAACAAGAAAATATTCCAAGAGTTAATATGTATGGTAAGCAGGTGCCGTATGAGTATTATGAACGTTCTCCTATTTATATCATGACATCTGCTTATGAAGGATTCCCTAATACATTAATTGAAGCCCAGTCACATGGGTGTATCCCTATAGTTTATGATACTTACCCAATTTGTTCATGGGTTTTAAAAAAGGGAAAAACAGGCGTACTAATACCTCCTTATGATGTAGATAAAATGGCCGAAAAAGTAATTAATTTGGCTTTAGATCAAAATTCTCAGGATAAGTTGATGCTTTCTTCTCTAAATAATGCAAGGGAGTTTCATATAGAAAATGTGGGTAAAAAATGGTTAGACTTTTTCAGGCAAAATGTAGGCAATAGTAAGTAAGTACAACAGTATTTCATTTTAAGATTTTACATAAAATTCTTGTATTGTGATGCTATTAATATTTTTATTTTTCGTGTATGTTCTATTCTAAAAAACTAAATCTGCTATTTATTGCATCTCCTAAAACAGGAACAGTTTCTGTTCACGACGCTCTAGGGAAGTTAGACCCAAATGGGGAGAGGCGTACAATTGAGATGGGAGGAAAAAGAATCACAGCCAAGGACTTAAAACAAGGTTTTATTGGGCACGCAAGGGCTAGAGAAATTAAAGAAGTACTCGGTGATGATTTATATTATAGTCTTAATACAATTGCCTTTGTAAGAAACCCTTATGCTAAATTAGTGAGTAGTTACTTTTTCAATAAAAAAAATAAATTTTCTGAAATATTCAGAATTAAATTGAAAAAAAATAGATTCAAACGTATGATTAGCTATTTACTTACAGTACTAATTGCTAAGATTTTACCTTTTAAAATATGGGCTTTAATTTATCCCTACAGATCTAATAGTTCATATATTCTAGATTATGATGGTAAGCTGATTGTTAAAAACTTAGGGAGAACAGAAAAGTTGAATGAAGACTTTCATAAAATAATGAAAAACTTAAATATTGATGCAAGTCATATAACTGTAGGGAAGAAAAATACTTCCAGTCATAAAAACTACAACCAATATTATAAAAGTAAGTGGTTTAAAAAGAGAATGTATAACAAAATGAGAACAGACATAGATATTTACGAGGATATATGCAAAAAATTAGATTAAGAAATTTTTTCCAAAACTTTTTATTTTTATTTAATTACCACAGACCATCCAAAAGGCCAAATGTCTTACTATTTTCTTTGCCAAGAAGTGGCTCTACTTGGTTACAGGAATTAATATGGTCTCAGCCAGGTTTTAAATACGCAAATGAACCTTTAAATATTAAAGAAAGCTTTTTGCAAAAGAAGTCAAAAATAAAAGGCTTCAACGAGTTATATACTGAAGAATCTAGATCCAAAGTCATAAGCTATTTTAAAAAAATCGCTCAGGGTAAAATTCATGTTTTGAACCCTAGTCCATTAAGAAAAAACACACGGTTTTTTACAAGCAGGGTAGTGTTCAAAGTTATTCATGGAGGAGAACTTTTTATTAACGACATTGCTTTAGAAACAAATTCTAAGATCGTTTATTTATTGCGAAATCCAATTGCAGTATCACTTTCAAGAAAGCAACTGCCAAGGACAAAAGAGCTGACATCGCCATTGGTTTTATCGATATTTAATAGTAGGGAAAAGAATCTCATTAATCAGATAATGGATGAGGGAGACCCAATGAAAAAAAGAATCTTAATGTGGTGTATACAAAACAGACTTGCATTACTTCAAAGAACAAATGATTGGCTTGTAATATCCTATGAAAATTTAACAGTAGAACCGGAAATAGTTATTGATAAATTAGTTAAACACTGTAATCTACCGGATACTGAAAAAATATTTAAGAGTTTAAATATACCCTCAGCAGTTACTATTCAGTCGGACAAATCTAGCGTTAATCTTATGCAAAAAACATCAGACAAAAGGCGTGGGTTAATTTCAAAATGGCGTACTGAAGTTTCAGAATCGGATGCAAAAAAATACTTTGATATTTGTAGAAAAATGAACCTAGACTTATATGATTTTGATTCGGATCTGCCTAAAATAGATGCTTTCAATACAAATTCTTAGCTTTTTATTTTTTAAATGCATAATCTCATAAAAAAAACTGTTGATAAATATTTGGATTGGAAATCCTACAGGTCTCAACATCCTATCGTTGTCATAGAATCTGATGATTGGGGAAGTTTAAGAACAAAGGATTTAAAAACCAGAGATAAGCTAAATCAAATTAGTAGCTCAATACAAAAAGATAGATTTACACAATTAGATGGCATTGCCACACAAGAGGATTTAGAACTTTTATTTGATGTTTTAAACAGTGTAAAAGATAGAAAAGGTAATCCTGCCTGCATCACTGCCAATGTTTGTACTGCTAATCCAGATTTTGAAGCTATTAAGGCTAGTCAATATCAAAAGTTTGCTTTCAAACCTTTTACACAAACATTAAAGGAATTTAGCTCACAAAAGCCTTTGTTCAATACTTGGAAAAATGGAATAGAGCAAAATGTGTTTAAACCACAGCTTCATGGAAGAGAACACGTGCACGCCCTAGCTTGGTTAGCTGAACTCAAAGCTGGCAATAAAGATTTGCTGAAAGCATTTGAATTAGGAGCTTGGGGGATACCATACAAAGCTATTAATACCCAAAGACGTTCTAATCTTCAAGCATCTTTAGATATCTATGGATTGGAAAATGAAATAGAATTTCACAATAGCTGGTTAAAAGACAGCATAAAAATATTTAAAGAAGCCTTTGGTTTTGCTGCTAAAAGTTTTATTGCTCCTGCTTATATATGGCATTCTGATATTTATGAATCCTTATTCGAAGGTGGAATAAATGCGCTTCAAGGCATAAAACTACAATATAAACCACTTAGTGGAAATAAACGATTATATAATAGGATACCCCATTACATTGGTGAAAAAACTAAAAACAGCAGTATTTTTTATACAACAAGAAATGCATTTTTTGAACCGTTGTCTAAAGCTTATAGTGAACCTCCTTCCCAAGCAGAAATGGTGAAAATAACAATGAAATCTGTACACGAGGCAATTCAATCAAAAAAGCCTGTTATAATAGGTAGCCATAGAATTAATTTCATTGGAAGAATAAGTACAAAGCACAGGGACAATAATTTAAAAACCTTGAAAGCAATATTGAATAATGTTGTTGAATCATATCCGGATGTTGAATTTATGGATAGTGGTCAATTATCAATAATTATAAAAAATGACATTGCCTAATTTTTTAATTATTGGTTCTCAAAAATGTGGAACTACAAGTCTTCATGACATACTGGCTAAGCATCCTGAGGCAAATATGTCAAAAAAAAAAGAAATCAATTTCTTTACAAACGAAGAACTTTTTGAGAAAGGCCTTAAACATTATAGCTCGTTTTTTGATCCTCCTAATAAAAATCAACTTGTTACCGGAGAATCAACACCAAGTTACATTTGTCATCCAAATACAGCAGAGAAAATATCGCAGACCTTAGGAAAGGATATTAAATTAGTTTTGTTACTTCGCGATCCGATAAAAAGAGCCTATTCTCAATATTGGGATAGTAGAACCAGACTTAGACAAATACATAAGAAAGATAAAATAATAAACATGTATTTGTCTGATCAGTATTCTCCTGACAAAAGAGGATATTTTAGCCGAGGTGTTTATATTAAATACATAAATGAGTATTTGAAATATTTTGACAAAACCCAGATTCACATTATAGTTTTTGAAGAGTTAATCAACAACCAAAATTTTGAATTAAGAAGATTATATAAATTTTTGGGTATTAATCCCGAAAGTGGTTTACAAAAACTGGCAAAAGCTTCTAACGTAACAGGTGTTTATAATAATATGCTTTATAAATTTTTTTTTAATAATCCTTCCTTTCAAAGATTTCTTCCTAAAGGAGCTCGACCATTATTGTATTTTGGAAAAAAAATAAAATTTAAGTACAGAATGCCGGAGAGCAAAGATTTAAATATTCTAAAGTCTTTCTACAAACCTTATAATAAAGAACTAGAAGAATATTTAGGAAAAACATTAAAATATTGGATTTGAGTAAGATTGAAAAATTAAATATACTTTTTCCTCATCCTCCCGGGGCAGGTGGTCCAGGAAGTTTTCAAACCCGCTTTGAAAAAGAATTAAAGAAAAAAGGCTATGACATAGCTTATTATGGAGCACAAGTAAAACCAAACGTTATTGTAGTAGTTGGAGGCACTAAAAAGCTGCTATGGCTTTTGCGTATGAAGCTAAAAGGTATTCCTATTATATACCGATTAGATGGTATTGGCTGGTTGCACAAAAAACGAAAGACACCTGTAAAAAAATATTGGATTGCTGAGTTTAGAAACGCGCTAAGCAAAACTATTCATGGTTTTTTAGCTTCAAGAATAGTTTATCAAAGTCAATTCGTAAACAAATGGTGGAATAAAAGTGGTTGGAGAAAAAGAAAAGATTATAATATTATCCACAATGGAGTTGTGATTCCAAAAAAAGAATATATTGAAAAAAGGTTACTTAAAAGATCGACTAATCGCCTGGTTATACTTGAAGGGGTTATTGATTACACGCCATATGCTATTGATTTGCTGAATGAGTTAGCAGAAAAATTACCACAAAGTATTCAAATAGAGTTATATGGAAAGTTTGAACATCATAAGCCTGAGCAGCACTTGCATAGGCGCTTATTGTATAAAGGTTTTTTAAAAAGAGAAAATGTTTATGAGGTGTTTTTGGGCTCTGTGTATTTATCT
Source organism: uncultured Mesohalobacter sp. (assembly GCA_964593755.1). Taxonomy (GTDB): domain Bacteria; phylum Bacteroidota; class Bacteroidia; order Flavobacteriales; family Flavobacteriaceae; genus Psychroflexus. The sequence goes on from CAZQKB010000001.1 coordinate 245,074, forward strand.
TTAGATATTCATCCAGCATGCCCAAATACAGTTGCAGAAGCTTTAGCCTGTGGCGCACCAGTAGCAGCATTCAATACAGGGTCTTTGTCAGAATTAGTAGATGAGAGTTGTGGGAGGATAGTTGAATATGGTTCAAACCCTTGGAAACTAGGTTATCCAAACGTAGACAATCTTATTGAAGGCTTATTGCAGTTATTTTCAAATTACAACCATTTTTCTAAAAATGCATATCAAAAAGCAAGTGATGATTACAATATAATTGATATGTTTCGAAAGTATGATGAGATTATTAAAGATGTTGCCAAATGAAAAAGGTAGCATACTTTACAAATATAGCTCCTCACTATAGAGAAGAATTATGGTTAGCATTAGTTAAAAATATTGATGCTGAATTACATTTTTATTTTGGAAAAAGTAAGTCAATAAAGTCTATAGACTTTTTGTCTAACAAAGACTGGGCAAAATTAAAATACCAGGTCCATGAAGTAAAAAATATTAGATATAAAAGCAGGTTAATATTCCAAAGACAGGTTATTCGCGAAATCTTATTTAAAAACTGGGATTGTATAATACTATTGGGAGATGCTAATTTGATATCAAACTGGATTCTCGGTATTATAGCTAAAATTAAAAATATAAAATTGATTTTTTGGGGCCATGGGCTATATGGTAATGAGACGGGAGTCAAAAAACTAATCAGGAAAAAATTTTACTCACTTTCAGATCTGAACCTTGTTTATGGAAATTGGGCTAAAAATCAAATGCTTAAAGAAGGTTTTGATCCAAATAAAATAAAAGTAATTTTCAATTCAATTAATTACGAAGAAAGTAAAGCACTTAGGTCTTCTGCAGTTGACAAGACCTACTATAAGCAGTACTTTGATAATAATTGCCCAATTTTAATTTTTATAGGTAGACTTACTAAAGTTAAAAAACTTAACTTACTTATAGAATCTGTGAACAAATTAACAAAGAATGGTTTTAAACTTAATTTGATGATTGTTGGCACAGGTGAATGTAAGAATGAATTAGAACGCTTAGCTGATCTTAGTAAAGCTGATATTTTTTTCTATGGTAGTTGCTATATTGAAAAAGAAATATCAAAACTAATAGCTAATGCAGATTTGTGTGTCTCTCCGGGTAATGTCGGGTTGACTTCTATACATTCTATGTCTTACGGAACTCCTGTTTGTACTCATGATGATTTCGTTAACCAAATGCCAGAATTTGAAGCTATCACAGAAGGTGTAACAGGCTGTTTTTTTAGTAAGGAGAAAAATAATTTACATGAAGTAATATACCATTGGTTGGTTAATGCAGACGATAGAGCTATTTTAAGGCAAAAGTGCTATGAAGTTATTGACAACTATTTTAACCCACATAACCAATCAAGAGTAATGAAAAATGCTATTGAGGAATTGGTAGTCAGGTAAATTCAAGTTATTACAGGTATGCATACTTTAATTTTATATTATACATCTTAAATGAAGAAAAGTATTTTACTTGAATGTGATTCTTTCACGGTCACAAAATTAAAACATTGGATTCTGTCATCCAGGATCAATGAATTTTACAATTTATATATCCTTACTTTCGATGTTCGCAACAAAAATTTCAAAAATGGGTTAGAAGGTGTTGCAAATGTTAATTGTATTTCTTACAAATTTTTAGACAGTTACACACCAAAAAAAGACACTGAACTTCCGGTATATGCTTCATTTGTTTCTACACTTCTTAATGATCATATCACTGCAAGATTAATTGATAGAACTTCACTTTGGCCAGACTACGGAATTGGAGTGCAAAATGCTTTTTCGTACTTTATATTTTTATCCAATAAAATACTAGGCTTTTTATTGGATAAAAATATAGAAACAGTTTACTTTAGAAATACCCCGCATTTACCAAAAGAATGGATAATAGCAAAAGCAGCTGAACACCTAAAAGTTGAAGTATATGTTACTGAAAGATACATTTTTCCATGGTTGTATTCCATATCCAAAGGATACAAAAAAGAAAGGGAAAGTCTTTTAGGGAATAAATCTTTCAACAGCCTTGAGAATTTAAAATATCATATAACAAAGCAGGTAGAAAGTATTAGAGGTGATTATGAAAATGCTATACCGTCCTATGAAAAAAACAGATTAGGTAAGGGAATTTTAAAATTTTATAATCCATTCAAAAACAAGCGAATCGTTTTAAAAAGACCTGATAATTTTTTAAATAAAACAAAGCTTTTTTTTTATTATAAAAAACATAGAAAATACATAGATCTCGAAAACACAGATTATGTTATGTTTTACATGCACTACCAGATAGAGAGAACTACACTACCCGAAGGATACGATTTTGTAGATCAATTTTATGCTATTAGCTTGCTTAGTAAAATGCTACCTGAGGGCACAAAATTATTAGTTAAAGAGCATCCGTCAATGTTTACGAGATCTAGCAATGTAAAGGCAAGAAATTTATATAACTATAAGCAAATTAATAAATTCAGTAATGTAATATTTTGTCCGATGGATGAGGACAATTTTAAACTCATAGACAATGCTAAAGCAATTTCTACCATTACAGGAAATGTTGCTTTAGAAGCTTACGTCAGAAAAATACCTGTAATTCTATTTGGTAGAAGCTTGTTAAATGTTGAAGGTGTTCATGTCTATAAAGACATAAGTCATCTGGAAAATTTTGTAAATAAAGTTTGTGACAACAAAGTTAAAATTGAAAATGTAATTGATAATCTTGTTAATTTATGTTTGAAAAATAATATTTCAGGTTTAGACTTAGAATCAAGGAAAGACATAGATTACCATAACTTTAAAGATTTTCAAGAAAACGCCCATTTCAAACTACTCACAGAAGTCTTTATCAATCAAGTACAAAATCAGTAGCTGACTTTTATCAATATTGTTTTCATAAAGCCACAAATTCTTAACCTCTAAAAAAATAAATTTCAGTAAATGATAAAGAACTATATCGGTTGGAAGACAAAGAAAAGAATTGTAGTTTTCGAAAGTGATGACTGGGGTAGTTTTAGATTTAAAAATAAAGAAATTAGAGATCGATACATTAAAACTTACGATCCTAAACTATGGATGCATTATAATGATTGTTTTGAATCTTTTGAAGATCTTAAACAGCTCGATTGCACTTTAAAAAAATTTAAAGATAAAAAAAATAATCCCCCTTCATTCACCTTTTTAATGAATCCGGTAAACCCTGATTTTCATAAAATCAAGAATGATAATTATAATAATTATTACTACGAAAGATTTGATGAGACATTGGACAAAAGAAAAGATGGGAAGCAAATTTTTGAATGGTACAAGAGTGCAATACACAATAATTTAATTGAAGTTGCTTTTCATGGACGAGAACATCTTAACGTTCATTCATGGATGAAAGATTTAAAGAATAGGGAAAGTGTTACTCTAGATGGCTTTGCCAATAGGATATGGGGGCAAGGTGTATTAGAGTTTCCAAAAAACAGTTCATACAGGTATAGGTCTACATTTCAAATAAGTAAACATGATGAACTAGATTATTTAAAGAGCAGTATTTTGGATGGAGTAGACATCATAAATAAGATGTTTAATCAAAAAACAACTTATTTTTTGGCACCTGACGGTCCTTATCACTTAAGTTTAAACTCAACTTTAGTCAAAAGCGGCCTTAAATATATAGGCTTGAGAAAGCTTCACAAAAATCCACTTGAAGAAAAATGGTATCAGAATAAATATTTTTGGTTGGGTAAAAAAACGAAAGAAGGACTAAGGGTAATTACAAGAAATGTTATTTTCGAACCTAATTCTCCAAGATATAAAGATTGGTTAACGTTTGCCTTAGGTGAGGTAGAAAAGGCTTTTAAATATAATAATCCAGCTGTAATATGCACACATAGAGCGAATTATGTCGGGGGTTTAAACCCTGATAACAGAGAACACGGGTTAGAACTTTTAGAAAAATTTATAACTGCTTTACTACATAAGTGGCCAAACGTTGAATTTATGACTTCATCGGCATTGGGAGAGCTTATATCGAATCATAAAAACGCATAAGAAGAAGAAAATATCCTTCAGTTTATAATAAATAAAATGGTATGCCTCTTAATAGAAAAGTAATACTCATCCAATATAACGTGAGCTCTACGTGGATGGGAGGAGTGTTGTACATAAGTAACATTATTAAAATGCTTAATTGGTTAGAGGATAACGACAAGCCCCTGATTAAATTAATTTACAAAAAAGAACTCAAGAAGCCTGTTGAGGAGATCAATTACCCATATCTCGAAAAAATCCAGGTTAGTTTTCCTAATTTAAAAAAAGGATATATTTCATCCTGGATAAATAGAAAAAATAGTTTTATTCATCGCTTCATTGAAGGACAAAAGATAGACGCTGTTTTCCCTTTACAGGATTATCCTGTTTCTTATTTAAAATATCCTGGCACTCAGTTAGTAGCTTGGTATCCGGATTTACAGCATAAGCATTATCCTGAGTTTTTTTCAAAAACAAAACTACTGGAAAGAGACTTACGACTAAGACTTTTATTAAATAACTGCAATCATTTAGTATTATCCAGTAAAAGTGCTTTACGGGATATTCAAAGATTTTACAATCCAAAAAATATAAATTTACACGTTTATAATTTTACTTCAGTAATAGACAGTTTTGATTTTTCGAACTGGGATAATTTAAGAAAGGAAAAGCATCTTCCCAGGGAATATTTTGTGGTTTCAAACCAGTTTTTAGAGCATAAAAACCATAGAGTTGTATTACAAGCATTAGCATTACTTCAAAAAAAAGGTTTAAAACCAGTTGTTGCTTTTGCAGGTAATATCATAGGTAGTTTAAGTTCTAAATGTGTTTCAGAACTTAGATTACTTATCGAAGAATATAAACTAGAAAAGCAAATAGTATTTTTAGAGCACCTTTCCAGACAAGAATACCTGACCTTGATTCGTTATTGCAAAGCTATTATCCAACCAAGTTTGTTCGAGGGATGGAGTACAGTTATTGAAGATGCTATTTCACTTCAAACACCGGTGATAGCCTCAAATATTGATGTAAATAAAGAACAGTTAGGAGTATGGGCTCCCTTTTTTGATCCAAAAGATGCCTTATCCCTTTCCAAACTCATTGAGAAACAGCCAAGCCGATCAAATTTTGACGAAATTATTTACGAGCCCTACGACCAGCGTGTCAAGAAAGCAGCACAGGCATTTATGTCTGTTTTTGACAATTAGTAATACATCCTTTAAAGTTTATAGCCCTTTAAAATCAAATTTTATAGTGAATAAATAAGTTAGACTTATAGTATTCATATATCTTTGAAAATTATCTTCTCCGAATCAGTAAATATCTAATATGTTAAGATGAGAGTATTGCAAATTAATGATGTTGTTAACTCAGGAAGCACAGGGCGAATAGCTGAAGATATTGGAGTTACTTTGATAGATAATGGTCATGAGAGTTTTATAGCATATGCAAAAGCAGACAGGCCAAGTAAATCTCATAAAATTAAAGTAGGAAATAAACTTGATATCTATGACCATGCTATAAAAACATTGCTGTTTGATAAGCATGGTTTAGGGTCCGTAAAAGCGACAAAAAGATTAATAAAGGACGTAGATAGTATTAAGCCAGATATTATAGGACTTCATAATATTCATGGATATTACTTAAATTACGAAATACTTTTTGATTATATAAAGCGTGAAGATATACCAGTCATATGGACTTTACATGATTGCTGGCCATTTACTGGTCATTGTGCATATTTTGAGCGTTTTGGTTGTGAAAAATGGAAAACACAATGCAATACATGTCCGCTTACTAGTTACTACCCGAAAAGCTTAGTTGATAGAAGTTATAACAATTATCTAGACAAGAAAAATGCTTTTCAGGGTGTGAAAAATCTAAAAATAATAACACCAAGCCATTGGTTAAAAAATTATGTTGAACAATCCTTTCTAAAAGATTACCCCGTTCAGGTTATACATAATGGTATAAACTTGAATCTTTTTAAGCCAAAAGTATTTAATTTTGTGGAAAATGAGAAAATAGCATTAGGTGTAGCAAGTGTTTGGCATCCCAGAAAAGGACTGAAAGATTTTGAAATTCTAAGAAAGCATTTATCTCCTTCATTTAAAATTGTTTTAATTGGGTTAACTAAAAAACAAATCAGTGCTCTTCCCGAGGGCATAATTGGGATTTCTAGAACAGAAAGTATTGAGGCTTTAGTTGATTGGTATAATCGTGCAACAGTATTTGTAAATCCAACTTATATTGATAATTTTCCCACCACCAACATTGAAGCCTTAGCATGTGGAACACCAGTTATAACATACAACACAGGTGGAAGTCCTGAAGCCATTGATAAAAACTCAGGAATTGTAATTGAAAAAGGCGATATTGTGAAGCTTGCTCAATCAATCGAAAGTATGCAAAAAAATAAAGAAACTATCGCAAAATGTCGAAAAAGAGCAGAGTCTCTTTTTGATAGTAAGCAAAGATTTTTAGACTATTTAAATTTATATATAAACCATAAAGAATGCTAAATACGGATTTAAAGATTTACATAGCGGGACATAGAGGAATGGTAGGCTCTGCAATTTGGAGAGCCCTGGTTTCCAAAGGTTACAAAAACCTTGTTGGGAAAACCAGTAAAGAATTAGACCTTAGAAGTCAAGAAGCTGTACAAGATTTCTTTACCACAGAAAAACCTGATGTTGTTATCGATGCAGCTGCTCGCGTTGGTGGAATTTTGGCGAATAATGAGTATCCATACAATTTTCTTATGGAAAATATGCAGATACAAAACAACCTGATTGATTTTTCATTAAAACATGATGTGCATAAGTTTATCTTTTTAGGTTCTTCTTGTATTTATCCAAAGTTTGCTCCACAACCCCTAAAAGAAGAGTATTTGTTAACAGACTCACTCGAGCCAACAAACGAATGGTATGCTATTGCCAAAATAGCTGGTGTTAAGGCTTGTCAGGCAATACGTAAGCAGTTTGGAAAAGACTATGTCAGCCTCATGCCAACTAACCTTTACGGAACCAATGATAATTTTGACCTGAAGACCTCTCATGTTTTACCGGCCATGATCAGAAAATTTCATGAAGCAAAGTTAAAGGAAGAAAAAACAGGGGTCAGTGAACCTGTCAAATTATGGGGTTCGGGCTCACCAAAACGCGAATTCCTATATGTAGAAGATCTTGCAGATGCTACAGTTTTTGCTTTAGAAAACAAATTGAATGAACATCTATATAATGTTGGTTCGGGAGCAGATTTAAGCATAAAAGAACTGGCTGAGAAAATTCAAAAAATAACCGGTCATAGTGGAGAAATTATCTGGGATTCTTCAAAACCTGATGGAACACCAAGAAAACTAATGGATGTTTCTAAGCTTCAAAAAGAAGGATGGAAATTTAAAACTGACCTTGATAAAGGCATTAGATACACATACGATTGGTTTAAAAATAATAATTTTAAAGAAGTAAAAATTTAAATATAATGAAAACAGCTTTAATCACAGGAATTACAGGACAAGACGGAGCTTATTTAACAGAGCTTCTGTTGGATAAAGGATATATGGTTCATGGTATAAAACGGAGAGCGTCTTTATTTAATACCGACAGGATAGACCATTTGTATCAAGATCCACACGCAAAAGATATTAGACTGAAATTGCATTATGGAGATTTAACAGATTCAATGAATCTAACTCGAATAATCCAAGAAACTCAACCAGACGAAATATACAATTTAGCTGCAATGTCTCACGTAAAAGTGAGCTTTGATACACCAGAATATACGGCAAACGCAGATGGAATAGGAACATTGAGGATTTTAGAAGCCGTAAGGTTACTTGGTATGGAGAAAAAAACTAAAATTTATCAGGCATCAACATCAGAACTGTATGGTTTGGTGCAGGCTGTACCTCAGTCCGAAACTACACCCTTTTACCCAAGGTCACCATATGCAGTAGCTAAACTTTATGCATATTGGATAACAGTAAATTACCGTGAAGCATACGATATGTATGCTTGTAACGGTATATTGTTTAACCATGAATCACCATTAAGAGGAGAAACATTTGTAACTAGAAAAATCACTAGAGCTGTTTCTAAAATAGCTTTAGGTCTTCAGGATAAATTATTTATGGGTAACCTCGATTCTAAACGTGATTGGGGGCACGCCAAAGACTATGTAGAAGGCATGTGGTTGATTTTACAACAAGACACCCCGGAAGATTATGTGCTCGCCACAGGAATCACAACAAAAGTAAGAGATTTTATAAGAATGGCGTTTCAAGAAGTAGGTATAGATATAAAATTTACTGGAGAAGGAATTGAAGAAGTTGGTTTGTTTAATGGCTTTAACACACAAGTCTTCGAGGATGCTACTGGGCTGTCTGTAGAAGATTCCAAACTTAACATTGGAGATAAGCTAGTGTCTATCGATCCAGAATACTTTAGGCCTACAGAAGTAGACTTGTTAATAGGTGATGCAGAGAAAGCAAAGAAAAATCTTGGATGGACACCTAAGTACGATTTAAAAGGCCTGGTTAGTGAAATGGTTGCTTCTGACGTCGGGTTGTTTAAAAAAGACCTAGAATTAATGAAAAGCGGATATAAAATTTTAAAACAGGCTGAATAATCCTTTGAATAGAAAAAGTATATTATTCATAAATCAAAGCTCAGGTTATTTAATGATAGATATTATAAATGCGCATGTATCGCATTATAATGAAATTGTTTTGATAACCGGCTTCTTAAATCCAAGAGAAACACCTTTAAATAGTAAAGTAAAGGTTATAATGTGTAAGAGTTATAATCGATCAAGTACCTTTTCTAGGTTTTTTTCATGGTTTTTGTTTTGGTTGCAAAGTTTTTTTTTCGTTTTTATAAAATATAGAAACTACAATTTATATTTCGTAACAAATCCACCATTAAATATCTTTTTGGCCAAGCTTGTTAAAAGACCATTCGCCTATCTGATTTACGATATTTATCCTGAGGCCCTAAGTAAATATAGTTATTTAAGCAAAAACTCTTATATTTATAAAAATTGGATAAAAACAAATTATAAAGTATACGGTAAAGCAAAAAAACTATTTACTCTAAGTGAAGGAATGAAAGAAATAGTTTTAAACTACGGATTACCAAAAGAGAAAATTGATGTTATCCCAGTTTGGACAAGCGCCGATTTTTTTAAAAATATTAAAAAGAAAGACAACCTGTTTTTAAAAAAAAATAATATAGAAAACAAATTTATTGTTGGTTATTCCGGTAATCTGGGAATATCTCACCCTGTTGAAAAGCTTGTAGAATTAGCAAATTTATTTAAAGACAATAGTGATGTCACATTTATAATTATTGGTGAAGGCGAAAAAAAGAACTTACTATATCAATACATAAATGATTTTGATTTGGATAATGTCAAATTATTCGGTTACCAGGAAACAGATTTATTTCCACATGTGTTGCATTCATTTGATGTAGGAGTAGTTACTCTGGATTCAAAAGCAAGTCTATTGAGTGTACCATCAAAAACATACAATCTGATGTCTGCAGGGAAACCACTTTTGGGGATATCAAGTCAAAATTCTGAATTATCTAAATTAATTACAGATAATGATATAGGAAAAAATTTTGAAGACAATGATTTAGAAGGGATGAAAGTATATGTGGATAACCTAAAGGATAATTCCAGTTATTATCAATTTCAAAAGACAAAATCATATGAGTTGAGCCATCAATTTACATCAGACTTGGCAAAAAAAATGGTTCTAATTTAATTATTTTTTAAGTGCTTTTTTTATTAAATTCACTATATTACTTTGATTTTATTCAAAAAAAAGAAGACAACTATATTTATGGAAAATGATTTTTTAAAAATATTTAAGGAAGCCTTAGAGTTAGAAGACGAAAATGTATCTATTGACGACCGAATAAAAGACTATGATAATTGGGATTCAATTTCAAAGTTATCTTTGATTGCACTATTGGATGAACATTATGAAATTGGAATCTCTAATTCTGAATTAGATAATTTAGACACAATAAGTGATTTGTATGATTTAGTTAAAAATAAGCTGGATAATGGCTAATTTATCTTTTCAAGATATTGGCATTACCCATTTATATGGTGCAGTGCCTAAAAATGTAATTAAAAACAGAGAATTTACTAATCATTTTCCTAGTGATGTAGTAAATACAATTGTAGATAAAACAGGCATAGAGCAAAGAAGATTTGTAAAAGATGGGCAAACAGCATCAGATCTTTGCTTTGTTGCCGCTGAAAATCTCTTTAAAGAAAGCAGAATAGATAAAACAGAAATAGATATTTTGCTTTTTATTTCGCAAACACCAGATTTTAGAATGCCTGCGACAAGTGTAACGCTTCAGCATAGATTAGGCTTATCTAAGAATACAGCTGCATTTGACATCAATCTGGGATGTTCTGCCTTTGTTTACGGGCTTTCAATAGCTTATGCCTATGCTAACATGCCATCGATAAGAAAAGTATTAGTCTTAAATGGAGAAACAAGATCTAAAGTTTATAACCCTAAAGACAGAACGACAGCCTTCCTATTTGGAGATGCAGGAATAGCAGCTATTGTTGAAAAACAAAAAGACCTAGGCGAAAGCTTCTTTTCTTTAAATTCAGATGGTTCTAAATCTGATTTGATAAAAGTAAATGCTGGTGGATATAGATTTCCAAGTTCTGAAAATACCATTAAAGAAAAAGTTGTAGATGAACATGGAAATATTAGAACTGAAGAAAATGGTTATATGAATGGTGCGGATGTTTTTAATTTTGTTTTAAAAGAGATACCCAAAAACATAAAAGAAACCTTGTCATTTGCAAAAACTGATATTGAGGATATTGATTTTATTATCTGTCATCAGGCAAATAAATTTATGAATGAATATCTCGTTAAAAAATTGAAATTAAAAAAACATAAAGTTCCCTCAACTATTGAAAAATTTGGTAACACCTCATCGGTTTCGATTCCAATAACGATTGTAAGTGAATTGAAAGATAAATTAAAAGGAAAAAGTACACTATTATTATCAGGTTTTGGTGTTGGAATGTCCTGGGCTACGTCAATAATTCCTACTAGAGATATTAAGTTGTCAGAAATTATAGAGGTTGACTGAATTATTTGCCCAAGAAGTCTTGGTATTACTTACATAATCTTATTTTTGTATCATCTAAGTTTCATTGAATGAATAAAAAAGTAATTATAGTTGGGTCAGGAAGTCACGCTGCAGAGTTAAGAGACTATATAAACCATAATAACTTTGCTCGTCCTCTAAATCGATTTAATGTCGTTGGTTATATAGATGATGATGATCAAAAATCCTATAAGCATTACGATTTTACTGAACCCTTTTTAGGCCAAATTAAAGATCATATTGTAGATAAAGATTGTGAATATCTAATGGGAATTGCAAACCTCGATTATAAAAAGGCAATTATTGAAAAACTAGAAAAGCAAGGTGCAAAATTCACTGGTCTAATTCATCCAACAGCAATTATATCTGAAACAGCAGAAATACATAGTACGACTGTAATATCCCACAATGCTTCTGTCGGAGCTAATTCTAAAATTGGTAAATTTAATCTTCTTAACTCTAGATGTACCATTGGCCATGATACAAAAGTAGGAGATTTTAATTTTATAAGTCCTCAAGCGGCCATATCCGGGTATACCCAAATAGGAGACGATAATGTAATTGGGACTAATGCTTGTACAGTGCCTGGTGTCAAAATAGGAAACAGAAATAAGATAACAGCTGGAATGGTCATCTTTAAAAATATTTCAGACGATAATACTATTTTATTTAGATACAAAGAAAAACTAACTATCATCAAAGAAAAGTGATTAACGAACTAACATTGAAAGGCTTGAGACTTTTTATTCCTAATTACAAAGTTAAGATCTAAGAGACTTGAAGAAAACTATAAAACCTAGAAAGCTGGTGATTTTAAATCAAGCTTCAAATTACCTTACAATTGGTTTTGCAAATGCTTTCCAAAAAAAAATTGATGAGGTAGTCTTAATTTCAGGAAGTATACACGTTCAGGGAGAGGAACTTGATCCCAATATTAGATGGGAAAAGATAAACCAGTGGCATGAATCCCCATCAAAAAAGAAATTTTTGTCTTACCTAAAGGCTTTAATAAAAATGTGGTGGCTGCTTATTACAAAATATAGAGGTTATGAAGTTTTTTTTGTATCAGTTCCACCCATGGGATATTTGTTGAATCTATTATTACCGCACAGATTTAGCATGGTCATTTGGGATATCTATCCGGATGTATTTAAAATTACTGGAATGAAAGAAAGCCATTTCATTTACAGATTATGGTCCAGATTAAATAGAAAATCCTTCAAAAAAGCTTATAAAATTTTTACAATTGGAGATGTAATGGCTTCTCTTTTAGAAAATTATGTGTCAAGAGATAAAATTTTGATACAACCCATTTGGGCTATTTTTAATTCTAATGAGAAAATCCCGAAGGCTAAAAATGTATTCATAAAAAAACATCAATTAGAAAATAAATTTATAGTTCAATATTCAGGAAATATAGGTTTAACACATAATGTTGAAGTATTAGTTGAAATTGCAGAGCTTTTGCAAAATAATCAAAACATTCTTTTTCAAATTATAGGGAGAGGACCAAGAAAACAACATTTGAAGAAATTAGTCGAAGAGAAAAATTTACCAAATTGTATGTTTTTACCTTTTCAGTCAGATGATATGTTTCCATACTCAATATCAGCAGCAGATATTGGCGTTGTTATATTAGATGAGACAACGAGTAAAGGAAGTGTACCAAGTAAATCTTATAATTTAATGAGTTTAGGCATACCATCTTTATATATTGCTTCACCAGATAGCCAACTTTCAGTGTATGCTGATAAATTTAGACATGCAAAGTTTTTCACCAAAAGCAATCTTAAAGAAGCAGCCCAATGGTTAGAAGATATGTCTAACGATTCAGAAAAATTAAATTCCTATTCAAATAATTCAAAGAAATCTTCAGCTTTTTTTACGAGACAAAATGCAGATAAATTTGTTCAAAAATATTTAGTCTAATGGTTCAGTTTATCAAAAACCATCTAAAAAATTTTGGAGGCTGGACAAGCCAAAGAAAAATAGTCTGTTTTGCGGTTGATGATTATGGAAATATAAGAATTCATGATAAGAAATCCCTTGAAACACTTATTAAAAATGGTCTGAAAAAAAGTAATAGATTTGATGTTTTGGATAGTTTATGCACCAGGGAAGATTATCAAAAATTGTATGAAGTGCTTGATAGCGTAAAAGACAAAAACAATAAACCTGCAAATTTTACCACTTATGCACTTAGTGCAAATATTGATTTTAAAAATGTATTAAAGAACTGGGACAAATTTGAATACGAATTATTACCAGAAACTTACCAAAAACTTGGGGAAAATAATGAACAATACAAAGGAACTTGGGATGTAGTATTAGAGGGTATAAAATCTAAATTCATCAAGCCACAATTTCATGGCAGAGAACATCTTAATGTGCCGTTGTTTGAATATCATATAAAGCAAAATACAGATTTTTTTAGAATAAATTTAGAAAATAACTCCTATGCTGGAATACCTAAGAACCCTAAAACGCCTACTGTATCATTTTCACAGTCATTTTCTTTCTGGGATGAGAATGAAGTTGATCGTCAATTAGAAATTATCAAAGACGGGTTAAAGGTCTTTGAAGAAGTATATGGCTATCCGACAACTACTTTCACGCCACCAGCTCTGCAGTTACATCCAAAATTGTATGACAAAATTGAAAAACTTGGTATAAAATCTATAGATAAACCAAGAAAGATACGAAGGCATTTAGGTAAAAATACTTTTATTTCAGAGTCCAATAAATTAGGTTTTCAAAAAAATGAAAAGCATGTTACAGTAATACGAAATGTTATGTTTGAACCAATGAGTAAATCACATTCGAATTGGGTCGATTTTACATTTGCTCAGATCGAAGCTGCTTTCAGAACAAAAAAACCAGCAATCATTAGTTCCCACAGAGTAAATTTTTGTGGAAATATAAATCCTGATAATAGAGATAAAGGCTTAGTTATGCTAAAAGATTTATTAAAAAAAATAACAGATAAGTATTCTGATGTCGAATTCATGTCGGTAGACGAGCTTGTTGATGAAATTATTAACACAAGCCCCAACAATTCCATATAAAATGAAAATCAAGCGTTTAATATATTTGTTATATTATTTCAAAAAGATGAACTGGGATTTGTTAAATAAATTTCAGAACTATTACAAGAATAAGTATAGACTTTCCAAGTTAAAACAATGGTATTTAATTTTAGCTGATTCGCTAAATTATAACATTTCAATATTAGAATTTTATCAGTTCGATTTTATAAATAAATCGCATCAAGAAAAATTGAAATGGGCCGGGACAGGAACAATGTATGAGTTTCAATTGAAAGCTAATCCCAAAGACCAAAGAGAAGCTTTAGATGATAAAAGAGCTTTTGCAAAAAAATATTCAGCATTTATTGCGCATAAAATATATGCAATTCCCGAGTTAAATGAAGATGTTATAAAAGAATTGCTCAATAAAGAAAAAATTGTATTTAAAGACGCTACAGGAAAATGCGGTTCAGGAGTATTAATTAAAAATACAAGCGAATTAAATAGTAATAATTTCCTGCAATTTATGCGTGAAAATCAGTTTGATATGGTTGAAACCTACATCGTTCAGCATCCTGATATTAATGAACTGTCTCCAAGTGGTGTAAATACCATAAGGATTTTCACAAAATTAGATCCTAACAATCAATTTAGTATTCTTGGATGTAGAATGAGAATATCCGTTAACAGCCAGGTTGATAATATGGCCGCAGGTAACCTGGCTGCACCTGTAGATCAAAATACAGGGATAATAACAGGACCTGGTGTTTATTCAGATATTACAAAGAAACCAGAAAAGATACATCCTGTCACAAAAGTTCCTATTGAAGGCTTTCAAATCCCATTTTGGAGGGATATATTGATAATGGTAAAAGAAGCCAGTTTGTTGCATACTGACAACAAGTCTATTGGTTGGGATGTTATTGTAACAAAAGATGGACCAGGATTGTTAGAAGGTAACCATGATTGGTGTAAGCTAGTTTGGCAGTTGCCTGTAAATAAAGGATTAAAAGAATTATTGAACTAAACAAAAAAATGTATAAAACCTTAATTAAACCCATTTTTGATGTTGTCGCTAGCTTTATCATTCTTTTGATATTGAGTCCGGTTTTTATTATTGTAACTATTCTTTTGACCATGGTAAATGAAGGAAAACCTTTCTTTTTTCAGGAAAGACCTGGTAAGAACGAACGGATTTTTAAAGTTATAAAGTTCAAAACCATGACAGATAAGAAAGATAAGGCTGGTAATTTGTTGCCTGATAATGAAAGGATAACCAAAATAGGCTCTTTTATCAGAAAATCGTCTATAGATGAAATCCCACAACTGATTAATGTGCTTAAAGGAGATATGAGTATAATTGGTCCCAGACCCTTATTAATAAGATACCTTAAGCTATATTCTGAATTTCAGAAAAGAAGACATGAGGTGAAACCGGGAATTACTGGCTGGGCACAAATTAATGGAAGAAATACACTTTCATGGAATAAAAAGTTTGAATTAGATGTTTTTTACATAGATAATTTATCATTCCTATTAGATTTGAAAATTTTTTATCTTTCGGTATTTAAAGTTTTTAAAAGAGAGGGAATAAATCAATCTGACAAAAGACCAATGCAACCATTTAAAGGTAACTAAATGTCAAAAGAAATTATAATATTAGGAGCGGGTAGTGTCGGTGGTCACATCGTATCAAATTTGAATTTATACTTTTCAAAACGGATAAAACCAATTTTTTTAGATGATGACGTATCCAAGCATAATAAAAGCTTTTGTGGTATAAATATTTTAGGAAGTATATCCGAAATCCAAAAATTTAATATTAACACGCCTGTTATTATTGGTATTGCTTTACCAAGTATTAAATTAAAAATTTATCAATACTTAAAAAGCTTAGGATATATCAACTTTCCTACCTTAGTATCAAGAAATTCCTGGATTTCAAATGATATTGAAATAGATAAAGGCAGTATTATATATCCAAACTGTTCTGTCAATTACAATACCCGAATCGGAGAATTTGTAATTCTAAATATGAATTGTGCAATTGGCCATGATTGCACAATAAAAGATTATACAAGCTTATCGCCTGGTGTTAGTTTAGGTGGTAATACATGTATTGGACAACTATGTGAAATAGGCATTGGAGCATCTACCTTACAATTCATCACAATAAATGACAAGGCTATAATTGGTGGTAATTGTGTTGTAGTAAAAAGCGTAAAAGCCAATACTGTCGTAAAAGGTGTTCCAGGTCGATAATTTTATTCTGATTTTGTAAATGAAGAAATACATTTTATTAGTTGATTGCAGAGATAGCAAAAACATCATTGCTGAAATATCAAATTTTGTATCAGATAGTTTTGGGAATATTACTTATTTAGACCAGCATGTGGACGAGGAGAATGATATTTTTTTCATGAGACTTGAATTTGAAGTTAATGAAAATCAATTCTCCGAAGATGAATTTAGATTAAATTTTAGAACAAAATTGTCTAGTAAATTTGGAATGCAATGGAATATTTCAGCGAGTGAGGAATTTTTGAGAATGGCTATATTTGTTTCAAAGTATGATCATTGTTTATACGATTTGTTAGCCAGGTATAAATCTAATGAGCTTCATGTAGAAATACCATTTATTGTAAGTAATCATGCTGATTTAAAAACTATAGCAGATAATTTCGGTATTCCTTTCTTTCACATTCCAGTAACCACCCAAACCAAAGCTCAAGCAGAAAAAAAACAACTAGCACTTCTTAAAAAGTATAAAGTAGATTTTATAGTTTTAGCAAGATATATGCAAATAGTATCTCCAGGATTAATTAATGAATACAGGAATAATATCATAAATATACACCATTCTTTTTTACCTGCATTTATTGGAGCAAAACCCTACCATTCAGCGTTCAAAAGAGGTGTAAAAATAATTGGAGCTACCAGTCATTACATTACCGAAGAACTTGATGCAGGACCAATTATAGCTCAAGATGTATCACATGTATCTCATACCTATTCAATTCAGGACCTTATTGCTAAAGGCAGAGACTTAGAAAAAATTGTTTTGTCTCAGGCAGTCAAACTTCATGCTAAAAGGAAAGTAATGGTTTTTAATAATAAGACAGTTATTTTTTCATAATTCTTTTATTTATGCTTTTTAATACTCTTGATTTTGCAATTTACTTACCATTATTTTTCATATTCTACTGGTTTGTTTTTTCAAAAAGTTTAAGATTACAGAATTTATTAATATTAGTAGGAAGTTATATTTTTTATGGTTGGTGGGATTATAGATTTCTAGCACTAATAGCTTTCTCTACAATCTTAGATTATATTATTGGGTTAAAACTTTTTGATTGCATCCAAAAAGGAGGGAAATCAAAAAAACTTTATCTTTTATTAAGTGTATTCATTAATATTGGGTTTTTAGGCTTTTTTAAATATTATAATTTTTTTCTTGATAATTTTAAAAGTGCCTTTTCATTTTTTGGATATGAGTTTACTTCATCATCACTTAATATTATATTGCCGGTTGGAATAAGCTTTTACACCTTCCAGACAATGTCTTATACTTTAGATATTTATAAAGAAAAACTAGAACCAACAAAAAATTTTATAGGCTTTGCAGCATTCGTATCATTCTTTCCACAATTAGTCGCCGGCCCAATTGAAAGAGCTTCAAATTTATTACCTCAAATACTATCTAAAAGGGTATTTAACTACAAAAAATCTAAAGAAGGTATTAGACTTATATTGTGGGGACTATTCAAAAAAGTAGTAATTGCAGATGCTCTAGCACCATCGGTGGACGAGATATTTGTGAACTATGAAATATATCCATCGCATATTTTAATAATTGGCGCCGTATTTTTTGCGTTTCAGATATATTGTGATTTTAGCGGATACTCAGATATTGCTAGAGGACTTGCAAAGCTGCTTGGCTTGGAACTTATGATTAATTTCAACTTCCCATACTTTTCAAGAAGCATAGCCGAATTTTGGAGAAAGTGGCATATCTCTCTTTCTACTTGGTTTAGAGATTATCTGTACATTCCATTAGGCGGTTCCAGGGTAGGTTTTACAAAAAGTATTAGAAATATATTTATAATATTTTTGGTTTCGGGATTTTGGCATGGAGCTAATTGGACGTTTATTGCCTGGGGTGGATTACACGCTTTGTTATTTGTACCCTCTTTTATATTGAATAACAACCGTAGAAACTTACATGATATAAAAGCACATAAGTTTTACCTTCCTAGTTTAAAGGATCTTGTTCAAATATTGTATACATTTAGTATTGTGACCTTAGCATGGATATTTTTTAGGGCTACATCAATCAATCTAGCGATTGATTACATTCTAAATATTTTTAAGTTTGACTTTTCGTATACTGTTTTTTACAATCCTTATGATAATCAAGTTTTGTTTAAAGAATACATTTATATCATTGCTTTAATCGTTTTAGAATATTTGTTTATTACCAAAATAGTAAGCTTCTATTCAAAAAATAGTCTTAGAGGTATATTATTTGATTCGATATTGTTTGTATTAATTTTAATTAACAACCCGGTGAGTGATTCATTATCATTTATTTATTTTCAGTTTTGATGACAAAATTTATTAAGTACATATTGCTATGGTTTCTGCTGGTTTTCGTTTTACTGGAAGTAACGCTTAGATTATTTGATTTATCTGCTAAAACTATGCCTACAGTAAATCTAAATAACGATTATGTTTTTAAGCCATATTCTTCAGGGACATGGGTGAGAGGAGGACTTGCAGAGATTGATAATTATTACAGAATTAATAATTTGGGTTATAATAGTATAATTGAATATGAAGAAATTAATCAAGAAAATTTAAATATAGCTATTATAGGTGATTCATACATACAAGGCTTTCAAACTGATGTAAAAAAATCAATAGGAAGACAATTAGAAGATATGTTAGACTCTTACAATGCCGTTGTTCATGAATTTGGAAGGGCTGGCGCAAATATCGTTGATTATCAGAAAGTTTATGAAAAGTACATCTATCCAAAAAATTACGATTATGTTTTTGTTTTAATAACAGACAAAGATTTAAAGCAATACAAACCCAGTTATATGGAAAGGGGAAATAGGGTCCCTAAGAAAGCTTTATCCAGAGAAATCTATGATTTCTTTTATGTATTCAGATATTTAAATATAAATCAGGGTGTTGGAATACATTTCAATAAATTAATTTCTAATGGACCAGAGTCTTTTGAAAGAATTAATAGAGAAAATACAATAATAACTGACACAACTAAAGAAGATTATTTTGAAAAGATAAATGTTGATGTAATTGAAAAATTACCAGACAATATAATTTTTCTTTATGAGGAAGGTAAATTAAGCCATCATT
This sequence comes from uncultured Mesohalobacter sp., assembly GCA_964593755.1. Classification (GTDB taxonomy): domain Bacteria; phylum Bacteroidota; class Bacteroidia; order Flavobacteriales; family Flavobacteriaceae; genus Psychroflexus. Next base: position 264,676 of record CAZQKB010000001.1, read on the forward strand.
TTATTGATAATTTTGACTTTAATTTTATTGAAATTGATCATAAGCTTAAACCTTACAACCATGGTTTTGATAGCCATTGGAACATTATTGGCAGAAAAAATTGCGCAGCATCTATTGTAAAATACATAAAACAAAATCCAATCAAAATATCCCAAACAAATGAAGTACGCGGATCAAAATGAAAAGTAAAAACTATAATTTTAAATTAAAACAATTTTTTGATTATGCTTTTTCTTTCCTTGGTCTAACATTTCTTTTTTTTCCTTTAATTATTATTTTGATCATTTGCTCTATAGACACAAAATCCTTTGGAATAATTGCTCAAAATCGAATTGGGCAATATGGGAAACCTTTTAAACTATTAAAGTTTAAAACAATGAAAGATACCAAAGAGCCGCAAAATTATATTACCACCATTAAGGATCCCCGTATCACGAATTTCGGACGTTTTTTAAGACAAACTAAACTTGATGAACTTCCTCAGCTATTTAACGTCTTGATTGGTGAAATGAGTCTCGTTGGACCAAGACCAGATGTTTCAGGCTATGCAGATAAACTAAAAGGAGATGATAGAATAATTCTTCAGGTAAAACCCGGTATAACAGGACCATCATCTCTGGCCTTCAGGGACGAGGAAGAGCTATTGGCTAAACAGACCAATCCCAAACAATATAATGATGAAGTTATATGGCCAAAAAAGGTTGAAATCAATAAAGCATACGTTAAAGACTATTCATTTAAAAAAGACATGTATTATATCATAAAAACAATGTTTTAAATTTATACATTTGTGAACCAATTATAAATTATGAAAGAGCATAAAATAGCTGTCATAGGACTAGGTTATGTCGGCCTTCCTCTGGCGAGATTGTTTGCTACAAAATACCCTGTTGTAGGTTTTGATATTAACAAAAAAAGGGTAAAACAGCTTAACAATGGTCATGATGATACACTTGAAGTTGAAGATGATGTATTGCAATCTGTATTAACCTTAGATAACCCCGTTTATACTGATAATACATCCGGCCTATTCTGTACACATGATGTAAATGATATAAAGGATTGTAATATTTTTGTTGTAACCGTACCAACACCGGTGGATAAAAATAATCGCCCAATCCTAACGCCTCTTGTTAAAGCTTCAGAAACAGTCGGTAAGGTGTTAAAGGCAAATGATATTGTGGTTTATGAAAGTACAGTATATCCCGGTGCAACAGAAGAAGAATGTGTGCCGGTTTTAGAACAGCACTCTGGGATGACCTTTAACAAAGACTTCTATGTAGGATACTCTCCAGAAAGAATAAACCCGGGAGATAAATTGCATACTGTAGAAAAAATATTGAAAGTAACTTCAGGTTCCACGCCGGAAATTGGAAAGCTGGTAGATGAGTTGTACGCAGAGGTTATTACTGCAGGGACGCATCTCGCACCAACCATAAAAGTTGCAGAAGCTGCTAAAGTTATAGAAAACTCTCAACGGGACATTAACATTGCTTTTGTCAACGAGTTGGCTAAGATTTTTAATTTGATGAACATAGATACGCAGGCTGTTTTGGAAGCCGCTGGCACCAAATGGAACTTTTTGCCATTCAAGCCGGGACTGGTAGGTGGACATTGTATAGGTGTAGACCCTTACTACCTGGCACAAAAAGCACAGGAAGTTGGCTATCATCCTGAGATTATTCTTGCCGGAAGACGATTAAATGATTCAATGGGAGAATATGTAGCCAGTCAGGTCGTGAAGTTGATGCTTAAACATGACCTGAAAATTAAGAATGCCAATGTTTTAGTCTTAGGTATTACCTTTAAGGAAAATTGCCCGGATGTAAGAAACACAAAGGCAGTAGATGTGGTTAGACAGTTGATGTCTTACGAAACTCATGTTGATATTTTTGATCCCTGGGCCAATCCGGATGAAGTTGAACATGAATACAAGTTAACCTCTTATAATAAGATGCCTAACAAGAAATATGAAGCCATAGTGCTTTGTGTAGCTCATAAAGAATTTTTAGATTTAGAACTCGATGCACTCAAAGCCAGCAATGCCGTTGTATATGATGTGAAAGGTATACTGGGAGAGAAGTGTGATGCTAAACTTTAATATTTAATACATGGAGTTACAACAGGTTGAATTACTTATAGATAAAACAGTGCTAGTCACTGGAGCAGCGGGGTTCATAGGCTCAAATTTATGTGAATATTTAGTTGAAAATAATGTTAATGTCAAAGCACTTGACAACTTTGCAACTGGTCACAAGCATAATTTGTCTCATTTAACATCTAAAGAAAATTTCACTTTTATTGAAGGTGATATCAGAGATTTAGATACTTGCCAAAATGCCTGTAAGGGTGTAGACTTTGTTTTGCATCAGGCTGCTTTGGGTTCAGTGCCGCGTTCTATAGAAGATCCTATCAGGACCAATCAGGCTAATATTGATGGCTTTTTAAATATGCTGGTAGCTTCGAGAGACCAAGGTGTAAAACGATTTGTCTATGCCGCCAGTTCATCGACTTATGGCGATTCAAAATCTTTGCCTAAAGTTGAAGATAAAATTGGTAATCCATTATCACCCTATGCTATAACTAAATACGTTAACGAGCTATACGCTCAAAATTTTAAACTCACTTACGATTTGGATACAGTTGGTTTAAGGTATTTTAATGTGTTTGGACGCAAACAAGATCCTAAAGGTGCTTATGCAGCAGTAATACCAAAATTTGTCATACAATTGATGAAACACGAAAGCCCTACTATAAATGGAGACGGCACCTATTCTCGTGATTTCACCTACATAGATAATGTCATCCAAATGAATGTTCTGGCCATAACAACAGGCAACGAAAACGCCCTCAATCAGGTGTATAATACGGCAGTTGGAGACAGAACGACTATAAAGGATATGGCTCAGCTTTTAAAACAATACCTCTCTGCCTATGATCCTAAAATAGCTGATATAGAAATTAAACACGGTCCAAACCGAAAGGGCGATGTGCCGCATTCATTGGCTTCTATAGATAAGGCCAAAAGCCTTTTGGGTTACAATCCTACCTATGAGTTTAAAGCCGGGCTCAAGGAAGCTGTGGACTGGTACTGGGAGAATTTAGAAACTACTTAAACTGGCTGTAACTGATTGGTGTATTTATGCTATGCCAATACCATTAGGAGTATTAGATTCAGGCTTAACAAAAACCAGTTTTCCTTCACTATCTTCTGTCATCAATATCATTCCTTCACTTAGCGTTCCTCTAAGTTTTATAGGTTTTAGGTTAATAACCACGGATACTTGCTTACCAACTACATCTTCTGCTTTGTAATGTTCTGCTATTCCGGAGACAATAGTTCTTGTCTCAAGACCTACATTAACTTTCAGGACTAAAAGTTTTTTAGCCTTTGGCATTTTTTCAGCCTTGACAATTGTTCCGGTTCTGATATCCAGTTTACTAAAATCTTCAAAAGTAATTTCTTCCTTTTGAGGGGTCAGGTTTGAGCCTTCTTGATTGTTATCTTCCTTGTTTTTCTTCAATTTTTCCAATTGCTTTTCGATTTGCTGGTCTTCAATTTTGGAGAATAATAACTCTGTTTTATTCAATGCATGATTGGCCGGCAAAATAACATCAAAGTTTTGTAAATCATTCCAGTTGATTTGTATAGCCAGAGTTTCAAAGTTAAGTATCTTAACTAATTTCTTAGAAGTGAATGGTAAAAAAGGTTCACTTAAGACGGCAAGGGCAGCAGAAATTTGCAAGGCCACATTAAGAATAGTTTTTGTACGTTCCGGATTGGTTTTATAGTGTTTCCAAGGTTCTTCATCAGCCAGATACTTGTTGCCCAATCTTGCTAATTCCATCAGCCTTTGTTGAGCTTCTCTAAACCTGTAGCGTTCAATGGATTCACCTATTCTTTTTGGGAAATCTTTTATTTGTGATAAAATATCTTTGTCTATATCTTCCGCGTTTCCTAATTCCGGAACAATTCCATCGTAATATTTGTGCGTTAATACAGTGACTCGATTTATAAAATTACCATATATAGCTACTAATTCATTGTTATTTCTGGCCTGGAAATCACTCCAGGTAAAATCGTTATCTTTGGTTTCGGGCGCATTAGCCGTTAAGACGTATCTCAATACATCCTGTTGATTAGGGAAATCATCCAAATATTCATGAAGCCAAACCGCCCAGTTTTTTGAAGTAGAAAGTTTTTGTCCTTCAAGGTTTAAAAATTCATTAGCGGGTACGTTATCAGGTAGTATGTAGCTTCCCTCTGCCTTTAACATTGAAGGAAAAATAATGCAATGAAAAACAATATTGTCTTTTCCGATAAAATGCAATAGTTTAGTATCTTCCTTCTTCCAGTAGTCTTCCCAATTTTTTCCGCTCTGTTCAGCCCATTCTTTTGTAGCAGAAATATAACCAATTGGCGCATCAAACCATACATAGAGTACTTTACCTTCGCCGCCTTCAACAGGCACGGGAATACCCCATTCTAAATCCCGCGTGACTGCTCTTGGTCTAAGTCCTTCGTCTATCCAGGACTTGCATTGCCCATAAACATTGGGCTTCCAGTCATCTTTGTGACTTTTTAGAATCCAATCATCTAAAAAATCATTATATTGGTCTAAAGGTAAAAACCAGTGTTTGGTTGTTTTTAGTGTAGGTGTGTTTCCTGTAATAGCAGATTTTGGATTGATGAGGTCTGTAGCGTTTAAAGAAGTACCGCATTTTTCACATTGGTCACCATAGGCTTCTTCATGCCCACATTTAGGGCAGGTCCCTGTTACAAATCTATCCGCTAAAAATTGATTGGCTTCTTCATCAAAAAGCTGCTCTGTGGTTTGTTCAATAAACTTATCATTATCATACAGGGTTTTGAAAAAAGCTGAAGCCGTTTTATGATGCGTTTCAGAAGATGTCCTGCCGTAATAGTCTAAAGCAATGCCGAATTCGTCAAAAGAAGTTTTTATCATTTTGTGATATCTGTCTACAATATCCTGAGGAGAAACTCCTTCCTTTTTGGCTTTTATAGTAATAGGCACACCGTGCTCATCACTGCCGCAAACAAAAAGGACATCTTTATTTTGTAACCTTAAAAATCTGGCGTAAATATCGGCAGGGACATATACACCTGCCAAATGGCCAATATGGATGGGACCGTTGGTATAAGGTAGTGCGGCTGTTATTGTGTAACGGTTAAACGCTTTCATTTATAAAATCAATTTTAAACCTCAAATTTAGTGAAACTTAACGAATCTCGATTTGAAAGGACTTGAATTCAACAAATAAAAAAAGGGATGAAAAAACATCCCTTTTTAATATTACAAAGTTTCTTAGTTATGCCTGAAAAGGCTCTATAGAAACATAAGACTTATCACCTTTAGATTTGTGAAATTTTACAATACCATCTACTTTAGCATGTAAAGTGTGATCTTTTCCGGCATAAACATTTTCACCAGGTCTGTGTGCTGTACCTCTTTGTCTAACAATAATGTTTCCGGCAACAGCTGGTTGACCGCCAAATATTTTTACACCGAGTCGTTTTGATTCTGACTCTCTTCCGTTTTTAGAACTTCCAACGCCTTTCTTGTGTGCCATGGTTTTAAGATTTAAAGTTTTCTATTGCTTCAATTAATTCTGCTTTCTTAAGGCTTGAATAACCTTCAAGACCTTTTTCCTTAGCTAAATTTTTAAGCTCTGCAACAGTCATGTCACTTAGATTAACTTGTTCTTTAGCTTCAGATTTTGCTTCTTCTTTCTTTGGTTCAGCTTTTTTCTCTTCTTTCTTTTCGGCTTTTTTTGCCCCGGCAGCAACTATATTATCTATCTGGATTTCAGATAAATATTGTCTGTGGCCGTTTTTCTTTTTGTAACCTTTACGTCTTTTCTTTTTAAAGACAATCACTTTATCACCTTTAAGATGACGTAAAATTTTAGCACTCACTTGAGCACCTTCTATAGCTGGGGCGCCAATTTGTACCTGTCCTTCATTGTCTAAAAGAAGAACTTTGTCGAAACTTACATTAGCTCCTTCGTCTTCCTGTAAACGATGCACAAATACTTTTTGGTCTTTTGCAACTTTAAATTGCTGCCCTGCTATCTCTACAATTGCATACATAGCTATTAATTTTATACTTAATTTTTAAGGATTGCAAATGTATAACTTATTTTTAATATAAACAAGCCTATGATTTAGGGTTTTTGTAAAGTTGCATAACTGTTAATGAGAGGACTACAGCTGTAGCAAAACCCATAAGTGCTACAACAAATATAAAAGTGCCAACACCAACGTCAAAATTATTATCCCAACTTGTTAACATGGCATGAATAAAGTTTGGATTTAATTCCGTAACATATATGGCCATAAAAATTGAAAAAATAATAGTCGCAATAAAGCCTGCTGTGATTCCACAGCTAAAACCGTTTGAGTAGGTATAGTTAGGACCATATTCTAATCTTCTGTATCTTATGGCTTCGAAAATCCCAAAGCCGGTTATAACACCGTTAAAAAGACTGAAAAATGGATTGATGTGTAAGTCAAATAGGGATAACACTAAAAAGTAACCAATCAGCGAACCGCTTATGGCCACACCAAATCTAACAGGTAAAATAAATTTGCTCATAATTTTTTTTGTTTCAACTTAATAAATATGTTAAAAACATAATAGCTTTTTTCAATAAATTAACCAAAATACCCTAAAATCCGCGTTCTTTTTGGAGTTTTTCATAGGCTTCCTGAACCTGATTGAATTTTTCTCTGGCTCCTTTTTGATAAGCTTCATCCATATTTACAAGTTTATCAGGATGATATTTTTTTACCATTTTACGGTAGGCTTTTTTGATTTCATCTACACTTGCGGTTTTATCAATTTCCAAAATTTTATAGGCGCTATCAGCAGATTTTATAAACATGGCCTTTATGCTTTGGAAATCGTACGAGGTGATATTAAAATACCTGGATATTTCTTCTAATTTTATAATTTCTCTTTCTGAAACATGTCCATCTGCCTGAGCTATGTTAAATAAAAAGTGAAGCACCTGCAATCTTACCTCATAACGCAGTCTGGGTTTTAGGAAATTGCAGATTTTTAATGCAGATACTTCTCTTTTCCTGATAACCTCATTGAAAGTTTTGAATGTAGCATTAGCTCTTTCTTTGCCATAAGCCTGCACAAAATAATGCCTTACATAATCCAGTTCCTTTTGACTTACATTCCCGTCTGCTTTAATAACGAGACTTGCTAAGGACAATAAATTAAGCTCAAAGTCTCCTGGTGAAACGGTCTGAGATCCTGTAAAAGTTGTCGTAAAAGGTCGTTGGTTGCGCTTTGGCATCAAAATTAAATCCAGCAAACTGCCAAGAAGATAACCTGCAAGTGCTCCAATGAAGCCCCTTGCCATAAACCCAATAAATGCACCAATCCATTTTATCATAATAAAACCAAAGTTGCAAATATAGAGTCATCTGTAAATTATGCTAAAATTTTAGCTGAATATTACAATTTTGAATGATGCGAACTTCTTTCATAACAAATACAAATATGTTTCAGTTTGAAGAAAAATCAATTATTTTTGGACCATGTCTGAAATCAAAATTATAGAATGTCCCCGAGACGCCATGCAAGGTATTAAGCCTTTTATTTCAACCAAAGCTAAGACCAGATACATACAAAGCTTATTAGCCTGTGGTTTTGATACCATTGATTTTGGAAGTTTTGTATCTCCAAAAGCTATTCCTCAAATGAAAGACACGGCAGAGGTTTTAGATGCTTTAGACCTGTCAGAGTCTTCTTCCAAACTTTTAGCCATAGTAGCTAATGTTAGAGGCGCAAAGGATGCAGTCCAGTTTGAAGAAATTGACTATTTAGGTTATCCTTTCTCAATTTCAGAAAACTTTCAGATGAGAAATACACACAAAACCATTTCAGAATCTATTAAAGTTTTAAAAGAGATTTTAGGTTTGGCAGCAAAATATGATAAAGATGTTGTAGCATACCTTTCAATGGGATTTGGAAATCCTTATGGTGATCCATGGAGTCCGGCAATTGTAGCTGAATGGACAGATAAACTTTCGGCTATGGGCGTTAAAATATTGTCACTTTCAGACACTGTTGGAACATCAAAGGGTGAAGTGATTTCAGACCTGTTTTCCGCCCTTATTCCAAAATACCCGAACATAGAATTTGGAGCTCATTTGCATACTAATCCCAATAATTGGTTCGAAAAAGTAGATGCTGCCTATAAGGCCGGTTGCAAGCGCTTCGATGGGGCTATTCAGGGTTTTGGCGGTTGTCCTATGGCAAAAGATGAGCTCACTGGTAATATGCCTACGGAAAAACTCCTCTCTTATTTTAATACACTACATGCTTCCCATGGGGTTAAAATGACAAGATTTGAAACGGCTTACAATAAGGCGCTGGAATTGTTCAGCAAAGTGGAGTGAAACCAGAATTATTCAGGATTTAAGTAAGTTTATATTAAACTATTTTGTAAAATTTATGTTAAATAAATGACCTATTCCACTTAGTTTTAAATTCTGTCTTAACGTTTAATTTGCTCTTTTGGAATAACTTAAGTATTTGGTTGTTAATTAATTATTACCAAACTAAAAGGCTTACATAAAAATTTATTATGAATTCTTAAAATACTTAATAATAAGTTAAATAGTTAAAAATTTATTAATGGTTTTTTTGTCAATAATTCGAACAATCAAACTATTACCATGATAAAAAATCTATTATTTAGCTTAATTTTTTCTCTTTTTGTGTTTAATGTTTTTTCGCAGGAAGGGAATGTATCTGGTGTAATCACCGATGAAGAAGGTTTATTTATACCTTATGCAACTGTATCTTTAAAGGAGATAAAAAAAGGAGTTGTTTCAAGTTCTGAAGGTAACTTCCTAATCCTTGATGTTCCTGTCGGTAAATACACATTACAAGTTCAATACCTTGGTTATAAAAACCAGGAACTAGATGTTGAAGTTCTGGAAGCAGAAACAACCCGAGTGGAAATAGTTCTGTCTGCAAATACAGAACAGTTGGATACAGTTTTAATTACTGGGTTTTTAGGGGGGCAGGCCAGAGCCTTAAACACACAAAAGAACAAACTCAACATCACAAACATTGTTTCAACAGACCAGATTGGTAAATTTCCGGATGCCAACATTGGCGATGCCATGAAGCGTATTCCTGGTATTACCATGCAGGTCGATCAGGGTGAGGCCAGAGATATTATCATTAGAGGTCTGGCGCCACAACTGAACTCGGTGACCTTAAATGGTTCCAGAATACCATCGGCAGAAGGGGATAACCGTAATATTCAAATGGACCTAATCCCGGCTGATATGATTCAGCAAATTGAGGTGAATAAAGCCGTAACTCCGGACATGGATGGTGATGCACTGGGAGGTTCTGTGAACCTGATAACGCGTTCAGCTCCGGAAGGCTTTAGAGTTTCAGCAACAGCAGGTTCTGGTGTAAACTTTATTACGGAAGAACGAATACTCAACGGTTCTTTTATTTATGGTGACCGTTCAAAAAACGGTAAATTTGGTTGGATGTTTTCAGGAGCTGTCTTCGACACAAAATTTGGTTCAGATAATTTTGAAGCAGAATGGAATAATGAGTTTGCATATACAGACAATAACGGTGAAGAAGTAGAATTGGATGTGAATCCCTATACCGATGTTTTTGAACAGCGTACTTATATTGTTCAAAGGGTAAGGCGAAGCTTTTCTGCAAACTTTGATTATAGATTCGACCCCAATAATAAAATTGAAGTCCGTACCATGTACAACTGGCGTGATGACCGGGAAAACAGATATGTTTTTGCTCAGGAATTATTAGATTCTGAAGATATTGGTGAAGATGATTTTATGCTTAATAATGGTACTCTAACCAGATTTCCCATTGAGGCTGCCAGAGAAACCAAAGCAGGTCTTGATAATGATAGAAATAAAAATACGCGACTGGAAGACCAGCGTATGCAAAATTATACACTCTCAGGAGAACATCTTGTTGGGAACTTAAAGATTGACTGGCTGGGGTCTTATGCACAAGCTTCAGAAGAAAGACTTAACGAACGTTATGCTCAATTCACTTCTGAGTATTCTGTTATGGTATACAATACAAATCCGGAATTTCCTTTTATGTCACCTGTCGTTCCTGGAGAGGATAACAATCTGGATAATTTTGAATTTGATGAAATCACCGAAGAAAATCAATATACAGAAGAATCTGATCTAAACCTCTTTTTAAATTTCGAATTGCCAGCCGATTTTTTTAATAAGGGCGATGGATTTGTAAAATTTGGATTGCGAGGGCGATTTAAAGATAAGTTTAGAGATAACAACTTTTTTGAATTTGATTTAGAAGATAACTTTCCAAATATGGGAGCTATTCCGACAAGAGATTTTTCGGATCCTGACTTTTTAGCAGGAGAACACTATCAGGCGGGGTTCTTTGGAACACCCGAGTGGTTAGGCGGACTTAATTTGGTTGATGGCGAACCTGTACCGGATGAATTTTTGAGAGCTAACTACGATGTGAAGGAAAACGTATATGCAGGATATGCGATGGCCAATCAAAAAATCTCTGAAAAATTCAGTATCCTTGCCGGTCTAAGAATTGAAAGTACCTCCATAGAAGCTACTGCAAACCAGATTGAAGATGAAGAAAACTTAATAGGACGAGTTACACGGGAAACCTCTTACACCAACATTTTGCCAAGCGTACATTTAAAGTACGATTATAACCCTAAAACAGTATTCCGTTTTGCCTGGACTAATACCTTAGCCAGACCAAATTACGAAGACCTTGTGCCTACAGTAGATATCGTTGCCTCTGATGAAGAGATATTTTTAGGAAATCCGGAATTGGAAGCGACCACATCAATGGGCTTTGATTTGATGGCAGAACGCTATTTTGATAATGTTGGTATTTTATCAGGAGGTGTATTTTATAAAGACATCAAAGACTTTATTTACATCTTACAATCTGAAGATGCAGATACCGGTTTTGATATATTTCAGCCACAAAATGCAGAAAGTGCCTCGATATTAGGAGCTGAAATTGCCTTCCAAAGACAATTGGATTTCTTGCCTGGGTTTGCAAAAAACTTCAACATCTACCTCAATTATACTTACTTGACTTCCAGTACTGACGGGGTTTTTACAGAAGATGGAGATGAGCGAACAGGCCTTGATTTGCCTGGCACTTCTCCAAATATGTTTAATGCCTCGCTTGCTTACAACGATAATAAATTTAATGTTCGTCTTTCAGCGAATTATTCAGATGCTTATATAGATGAAATAGGTGGAAATGCATTTGATGATAGATTTTACGACGAACAATTTTTTCTTGATTTCAACGTAAACTTTGCTATCAATGACAATTTGAGAATTTATGCTGATCTTAACAATATCACAGACCAGCCTCTCAGGTTTTTTCAGGGCGTGAGAAACAGAACGATGCAGGCAGAATATTACGGAAGACGTTTAACTTTAGGATTAAAATATGATGTATTTAAAAGAAAGTAGTAAAGTATTAATTGGTATTTTATGCCTGGTAGCCTTATCATCTTGTAAAGAAAAGTTACCGGAAATTAAAGCAAGTCTGGTCACAGAGGAAACTCCTCATGATACTGATGATCCGGCCATATGGGTGAATAAAAATAACCCGGCAGAAAGTATTGTTTTTGGGACTGACAAAGATGAGGTAAATGGAGGCGTTTACGCTTTTGATCTGGATGGAAAAATCATCAAAGAAAAATCAATTACAGGCCTAAGCTACCCCAATAATGTAGATGTTGCTTATGACTACAAGATAAATGACTCTACTTATATTGATTTGTTGGTTTTTACAGAAAGAGAAAAGAATCAATTTAGGGTTTTCAGTATACCAGACATGAAAATGCTTGACAACAATGGTTTTAAAGCCTTTGTTGATGAAAGTAACAAAGAATTAAGAAGGCCCATGGGGATTGCTGCTTATTCAGACGCTGAAGAAGAAATAACTTATGTGATTGTGAGCAGAAAAGTTGGACCAGAAGAAAACTATTTATATCAGTATAAATTGATTTCTGATAGCTTAGGACATCTAAATGCAGACCTGGCCAGGAAGTTTGGATCTTTTAGTGGCAAAAAGGAGATTGAAGCTATTGCAGTAGATGAGGAATTGGGATTTGTTTATTATTCAGATGAAGATTATTGCATAAGAAAATACCACGCTAATCCCAAGGATGGGAATGAAGAGATAGCTTGTTTTGGAGCTGAGTATTTTGACCGGGATATTGAAGGTATTGCCATTGCAAAAAATGAAGATGGCAGTGGTTATTTGATTGTGTCCAATCAGCAGGATCACAGTTTTGTGGTATTCGACAGACAAACTAATGATTATATCAAAACCATAAATTTAGGAACTTTAGAAACTGATGGCTGCGACGTAACAACAGAAAACCTGGGACCTCAATTTCCAAATGGTTTGTTTGTATCTATGAATGATGATAAAACGTTTTACTTTCACAATTTTCAAGATTTAGGGCTTTAGTTTCTCACGTATTTATCAAAGAGGTAAAGCACAGGTAAGGCATTACCTTCTTTATCAAACATGGTTCTGGAGGAAAATCCACGATTAGGTGCGGCAGCTTCCCACCAGAAAATGCCAGTACCTCTGTTGTTAGGGATATTTAAAATAATGTTGTTTACATCTTCAAAGAAATCTTTTTGTCCTTCTGGTGTTTCAGGAAATGGAGCTGGTTTTTCTTTGTATTCCTGAGGCTTAAAATTATAAGCTACTTCAACCAGTACAATGTCCTTTTCATACTCCAGAGCTGCAAAGTTTAAACATTCTCTAAGCTCAAGCAGATTGCCGTGCCACCAGGGATAATAGGACTGACCAATGACATCGAATTCGATGCCATAAGAGGCGACTTTATCATAAAAATATTTGGTAAATTCTTTGTCACCACCTTTATCAATATGAACCATTATTTGGGGACATTTATCTGTTCCACAGCTTGCTTTTACAGCATTGATGCCGGATTGAAGCAAAGCTGCAAAATTATCCCAGTTTTCAGGAAGCTTACCATTAGGCCATATCATCCCATGGCTTATTTCATTACCTACCTGAACCATGTCCGGATATACACCTGCATCTTTAAAAGCCTTCATGGTTTCTAAAGTATAATCATAAACGCCCTGAACCAATTCAGTTTGGGATAAGCCTTCCCATGCTTTGGGCTTAAATTGTTTTTGCGGATCGGCCCAGGTATCAGAATAGTGGTAATCCAAAAGAAATTTATAGCCTTTTGCTTTGGCGTCCTGAGCTAATGTAATAGTATATTCCAAATCATTTGGCAGCTTCCATTTTCCGCCCTCAGGAGAATGGAATAATCTTAGTCTTATCCAGTTATAACCGTGATTTTTAAAAATCTCTAAACCCGGCTTGCCAATCCCGTCATCCTTAAAGATAAACCCTTTGTCCTCAGCATCTTTTAGAAAGGATAGATCTGCCCCAATCATATATTCCTGAGAACTTAAAAACTGAGTCAGACTTAAAGCGAGAAGTAAAATGTATTTTTTCATGGACTAAATATATTGAATTCAAATGGATAGTCATAGAGGATACAATATTTCATTTTATACGAATAATGCCGCAAATAATTTTCTTAGTCTTGTCATAGGAATTATTATCAAGGAAATAAAAGGGAAACAGATGACGTTTGACAGTGACTATCAATGATTAATATAGTTCACCTTCAAGATTATTAAAAAAGCCCCCTTTGGGGGTTTGGGGGCTTTTCCTTCTGCAGAGAGGAAGGGATTCGAACCCTCGATACCCTTTTGGGGTATACACACTTTCCAGGCGTGCGCCTTCGACCACTCGGCCACCTCTCTATGTTGAGACTTTGACTTTCCAATCTCGTCCCGGCGTTTCGGGATCGGAAAAGCCACTACTTATTATATTTTGCAAATTAAAGCATATTTAATTGAGTATGCAATAAAAAATTTACTCCTTTTAAATACACCATATATAAAATTTTTTTAAGCTCTTCTTGCCAGAAACTCTTATGTTGCTGAATTGATAGTCCCTCTACTGGAAGGATTTAGGGAGGCTTCTATCCCGATACCTCACCCCTGAGTGAAGTTTCAAAAATTGTTTTAAAAACTTTCATGCTAAGTCGTTTAGGCAAAAGATACATCATCTTGGCAACAGCGCTTTCTGTTGTCATGTCTTTACCGGAAACGACGCCGATGTTCTTAAGTCTTTGGCTTGTATAATATTTGCCCATCTGCACTTTGCCGCCAATACATTGAGTAATATTTACAACAGGAATAGATTGGTTTATTTTTTCTTTAATCCCTTCTATAAACCAGTCACTAGTTTTGAAATTTCCACTGCCAAAACTTTCAAGTATAATACCTTTAATTTGTGGTATATCTAATAAAGCATTAAAAACTGATGCATCCAAACCCGGAAAGAGTTTTAAAAGTAAAATCTTATCTTCTAAATCTGTATGGAGTATCAATTTCTTTTCTTTCCTGATTTTTTTTATTGCAGCATGGTTTATGTTTAAATTCACCCCGGATTGAACCAGAGGCGGATAGTTTGGCGAATCGAAAGCTTTAAAGTGCTCTGCACTGGCTTTGGTAGAGCGATTTGCACGATACAGCTTGTATTCAAAATACAAACCAACTTCTTTTATGACCGATTTTCCGTTTTGCTTTAATCCGGCAACTTGAATACTCGATATTAAATTTTCTTTGGCATCTGTCCTTAAATCTCCTATAGGTAATTGAGAACCGGTAAAAATGATTGGTTTAGAAAGATTTTCCAGCATAAAAGACAAAGCAGAGGCAGAATAGGACATGGTATCGCTTCCATGTAAAACCACAAACCCATCATAGGATTCGTAATGGTCATAAATTATTTTAGCTAATTTTTGATATTCTTTTAATCCAAAATCAGAGGAGTCTAAAGGTTTTTCAAAACTTATAGTTTCAATTTGATGTTCAAGCAATTTTAGTTCCGGAATTTTAGATAAAAGTTGATCAAAGTTAAACGCTTTTAGATTTCCCTGCTCATTATCTCTTACCATACCAATGGTACCACCGGTATATATAAGCAATATTTTTGAACTTGACTCTGTCATAAATTTTGCTAAGGATTAAACTCCAAAAATTGCTCTTGAATTTTCCGTTGTAATTTCTGCTATTTCTTCGACAGAAGTACCGTATAATTCAGCCAATTTTTCTGCAATATAAATTAAATAAGAGGATTCATTTCTTTTCCCTCTAAAAGGTTTTGGGGTTAAGTAAGGAGAATCTGTCTCTAGAACTATATGTTTTAGATCAATTTCATTGATAAACTGGTCTATTTTTCCATTTTTAAAAGTTACAACTCCTCCAATACCTAATTTCATGCCATATGAAATAGCTTGCTCTGCTTGTTTTTTGTTTCCTGTAAAGCAATGAAAAATACCATATAAACCCTCTCCTTTATGTTGCTCTAAAATTTCAAATATTTCATCAAAAGCATCTCTGCAGTGAATGACTATTGGAAGCCCCAAACCTTTTGCCCATTCTATTTGCTGACTAAAAGTCTCTTGTTGAATGCCAAGTGTGCTCTTGTCCCAATAGAGATCAATGCCAATTTCTCCGACAGCATAAAACGCCCGACTTTCAAGATTTGATTTTACATGTGCTAATTCATTTTTGTAGCTGTCGGGTTTTACCGATGTTGGGTGCAAACCCATCATCAAAAACATGTTTTCAGGATGAGCTTTCTCCAAATCATACATGGCCTGTGTTGTCTCAGAATCTATTGCCGGAATGAAAAACCGTTTGATGTTTTTGTCTATAGCGCTTTGAATCATTTCTGTTCGGTCTTCATCAAAGGCTTCACTGTATAAATGGGTATGGGTGTCTGTTAAAATCATTCAGATCTATTTATTCTATTTCAAATTCTTTTTGCTCATCGTTCAATCGTCTAATGATTGGGCTGCAACGGTAGCGGTCTTCTTTATAAAGATTGTATAATTCATCCATACGTTGTTCGCACCACTGTAATCCTTTTTCATTAGCCCATGACAGAAGACCTTTTGGGTAATTGACACCTTTTGTCATAGCCAATTCTATATCATTTGCTGATGCTATGTTTAAATTGAGCGCATCAGCTGCTTCGTTAATTAACATGACCAAAATTCGATTTAAAATATGATAACCCAAAACCTCATCTTCGACGGGTTTGGAATTGTTATACTCCTTGTTATAGTCATAAAAACCTTTTCCGGTTTTTTTTCCTAGGTAACCTGCCTCAGAAAGGCGTTTTTGAGTAAATGATGGCTTGTATCTGGGGTCGTAATAGAAGGCTTTGAATACAGTTTCAGTCACGGTATAGTTCACATCATTTCCTATAAAATCCATAAGCTGAAATGGTCCCATTCTAAATTTACCTAATTTGGTCATAGCCCAATCTATTGTCGGAACATTTGCAATTCCTTCTTCTAAAATTCTAAGGGCTTCGCCATAAAAAGGCCTGGCGACACGATTGACGATGAATCCTGGAGTGTCTTTTGCTTTGACGGTGATTTTCCCCCAGCTTTTTACCATTTCAAATACTTTTTCAAATACATCATGACTTGTTTGAACAGCAGGTATAACTTCAACCAGCAGCATCATGATAGCCGGATTAAAAAAATGTACGCCAAGGCAGCGTTCAGGATGTTTTAAAGCAGAAGCTATAGAGGCAATAGATAAAGATGAAGTATTTGTTGCTAAAACTGTATCATTACTTACAATATCCTCTAATTGCTGAAAAACTTTTTGTTTAATTTCCAGATTTTCTACAATTGCTTCAATACAGAAATCTACATTTTTAAAATCTTCCAGATTTTCAGTATAGGTAATATTATTAAAAAGCGTATTTAATTCCTCTTCTGACTTTTTTTCTCGCTTTAGAAATCTTCTAAGGTTTTTTTCGGAAGACAGTTTTGCCGACTTAAGAGCACCCTGTTTTTTGTCGAAAAGAAAGACTTTGCAACCACTCAAACAAGCTACCTGAGCTATACCACTTCCCATGGTACCTGCACCAACTATTCCAATTTTCATAATAAGGTTTTAGCTTCAAATATAGAATTATTCTAACGAACAGTAGTTAGTTTAGGGGAGTTTTAGAAATTGAAAATCTACGCCTTCAGAAAAGCGATACTTCTTTGATTAAAATCGTTGGGTTGCTCAACATTAACAACATGGCCACAGTTTTCTATGACATGCAAAAGTGCATTTTTTTGCTGTTCAGCAATTTTTTTGATGCTAGGAAGAAATAAGTGATCCTGTTCGCCCATAACGTATAATGATGGGATTTGAGTATCTTTTTCTCTAAAGAATTTTAAAAGTGGATTGATTTCTGAAGCCAGTTTAAACCAACGAATGAATTCTTTTTGGTAGAGTTTTTTGGCTTCATTGACAAACAATAATCTAGAGGCTTTATGGTTTTTGCGTGGCATGATGATAAAAGCAAAAAGCTTGTAAAGTAACATATAAGGGACAACAGACTTAAAAGCTACACCTACTTTCATTAAAAACCTCGATCTTACATTCAGTTTCATTATGGCACCACCAAGAATAATTTTATCAACTCTGTCAGGGTATTTCTCAGCAATATTTCTAATAATGATTGTGCCTAAAGAAATGCCAATGAAGTGAGACTTTTCAATGTTTTCGTAGTCCAAAACTTCTATAATATCATCTGATATGCTGTCGAAAGTGTAATCTTGGTTAAAGCTATCTTTTATTTTTGGCTTAGAGTTACCATGACCCCTCAAATCCAAAAGCAAGACGTTAAAATCTTTTTTAAAGTCTCTGATTTGTTTGAACCAAATAGAAGAACTTCCACCGGCTCCGTGCACAAAAGTAACCCAGGTCGAAGTCTTATTGTTTTTGTATGTATTGTAATGCAACATTAGCGCTAAAATAATATAAGACTGGGATAAATAAAATTTTTAATCATAATTTGTAATGATTTTAAGTAAACTAAAATTAAATTTATTAAAATGGTAATTTGCTAATTACAATCTTAAATATTCGAAATATCTTAATGATGCTTAGTGTCTTAGTGTTTTAAAAAATAACCAACACTATAATTTTAAATACACTTTTTGGTTAATAAGAATTCTTTTAGCAAAATTCAATAAAATCAAGTCAAAGTCAGAAAAATGTACGTTTAAAGTACGCAAAAGCCTTGATCATCCTGGACCCATACCAGCTGAAATATTCTCCATTCACAAATTTAATTTTTTCATTTGGCAAAGGTATTTCTTCTAAATGCTTGTCCTTAAAAGGGTAAGGTTCAGATGATAATAGTAATAAATCAAGATTAGGAAGATTATTTATATCAATTTCGGGGTATCTGCTTTGCTCGGCGAAGACATTATCAAAGTTATTGACTTTTAGCATGTGATCAATGAAAGTATCTCTGCCAACGGCCATCCAGGGATTTCTCCAAATTAAATACCCCACTTTTTTAGGAGGTTTGTTTTGAATATATTTTTCATATAAATCCTTTTCATGAAGAATGGCATCTACAATTTTTGAGGCTTTTTCTTCTGTATTGAAAATTTCACCGTAATCTCGAATGAGTTGGTTATTATCTGCTAAAGTTTTGACGTCTGAAACATGAATAGGTGCTATTTTTGATAATTCTTCAACCATTTCTTTTGTATTTTCCTCTTTGTTACAAAGAATAATGTCAGGCTCTAAGGTTTTGATTTTTTCAAAGTGAACCTGTTTAGTGCCACCAACTATGATTTTTGATTTTTTCAAATGTTTAGGGTGCACACAAAATTTGGTTACGCCAACTATTTTATCTTCAAGACCTAAATCCACTAAAAGTTCGGTTTGACTTGGGACTAAAGACACTATTGTCTTAGGAATTGTTTTTGAATTATATTCAGAATAAAAATCCATAATAGTTTACATTTGTTCAATATGCCAAAATTAATTGTTTTATTTTTGAGTAGTAATATTCGTCGAATCTCTTATATTCTATATTAAAAACTTACTTTATGAAAAGGTTATGTCTGATTCTTTTAATCTCAATTGCTTTAATTTTTAAAGCCAATGCCCAGGATGAAAAAATAAAAGAAGTTACAAATTTATTTTGCAATTGTATCAATATGGTAATGGATGATTTCCATCCACAATTAAAAAAAATGATTATAGATATAGGTGAAGTTGGCCAAACTCAAGCCGAACAAAATCTTATCCAATATTTGATGGAAAACCAGGATGAGATCGAAAAGGTAATGAGTGATACAAAAAGAATGGAGAATATAGAGGAGTTGTTATCAACCCATCCTAACTGCGAGACCATCTTTGAAAGAGCAGAAAAACTGGGAGAAGATGTCCCGGACTTAGGGTCTAAAATGAGGGATTATTTAAATTCTCAGGCTGACTGTAAACTTACTTCTGCGATTCTAAAAACAGCGCTAAAGGACAACAAATAAAAAAAGCCCTGATAAAATATCAAGGCTTTTGGTACTCGGAGCGGGACTTGAACCCGCACGACCGCAATGGTCATTGGATTTTAAGTCCAACGTGTCTACCAATTCCACCATCCGAGCATGATGTTTTTAAAAAGAACTTAAATAAAAAAGAGCGAAAGACGGGATTTGAACCCGCGACCCTCACCTTGGCAAGGTGATGCTCTACCCCTGAGCTACTTTCGCATTTTCACAAATAAATTGCGGATGCAAATTTAAGCTTTTTATTAAAATGCCAAAGCGAAAAAAGAATTTTTATTTTTAAATCATGTTTTTATGTATTGGGTAAATTATTTCAAAATGATTATAACGAATAATCTCTTTAAAACCAGTAATAGAAGTATTCGTCATACTTAGCGTTTCGGTAAGCGCAGGATAGGCTCAAGTCAAAGAGAAAACAGACCTTTTTCTCTAGACTTAGAGAACACCGAAATTACATTTATAATTCAAAATTTGAAATTCAAAATTCAAAATTTTTTTCAGCCTTTATCTCCTAAAATTCGTTTAATTTCATTCAACTTCATCAAGGCTTCAACAGGGGTTAGTGTATTAATATCCAGATTTAAAATCTCTTCTTTGATGTCTTCTAAAATAGGATCATCTAATTGAAAGAAACTCAGCTGCGCGTCTTCTGTGGCGGCCTCTTTCAATTTGTCTGTCCGATCTTCTGTTGCTCTGGATTCTTCCAGTTTTCTGAGGATTTTCTCAGCTTTATGCACCACATGCTGTGGCATCCCGGCCATTTTCGCCACGTGAATGCCAAAACTATGTGCGCTACCGCCTGGTTTAAGCGTTCTTAAAAACAAGATTTTATTTTCGTATTCTTTTACAGAGACATTGAAGTTCTTAATCCGTTCAAAAGTATGCGTCATTTCATTCAACTCATGGTAATGGGTAGCAAACAAACTCTTTGCTCTGGAAGGATGTTCGTGAAGATATTCTGTAATAGCCCAGGCAATAGAAACACCATCATAAGTGCTTGTGCCGCGACCTATTTCATCCAGTAAGACCAAGCTTCTCTCAGAAATATTGTTCAAAATACTGGCAGTTTCATTCATTTCTACCATAAAAGTAGATTCTCCCATTGAGATGTTATCACTTGCTCCGACGCGGGTAAAGATTTTATCTACTATACCAATTTCAGCAGCATCAGCCGGCACAAAACAACCCATCTGTGCAAGCAGCACAATGATGGCGGTTTGCCTTAATAAAGCAGATTTACCACTCATATTTGGTCCCGTAATCATAATGATTTGCTGTTCTTCACGGTCTAAGTGTACATCGTTTGCAATATAGGGCTCACCTTCGGGCAATTGTTTTTCTATCACCGGATGTCGACCACTTTTTATATGAAGGTTGTAGTCTTCATGTATAATTGGTTTATTATACTGCTCCTCTAGGGCCAGTTGGGCAAATCCGCTCAGTACATCCAGCTTGGCCACTAAACCTGCATTCTGCTGTACTGGCTTGATGTAATCCTGGCACCATACCACCAGATTGTTGTAGATTTCAGCCTCAAGCACATTTATCTTTTCTTCAGCACTGAGGATTTTAGCTTCGTAAGTCTTAAGTTCTTCGGTAATGTAGCGTTCGGCATTGACCAGGGTCTGTTTCCTGATCCAGTCTTCAGGTACCTTATCTTTATTGGAATGACGAACTTCTAAGTAGTAGCCAAAAACATTGTTGCTGCCTATTTTTAGTTTGGAAATACCTGTCCTTTCGGTTTCTCGTTTAAGCATTTCGTCGAGATAATCCTTTCCGGAATAGGCCAGATTCCTTAATTCGTCTAATTCTTCATGAAAGCCCTTGGCAATCACGTTTCCTTTATTTAGCAAAACCGGGGCTTCACCCTGAATACAGGTATTGATTTTGTCACGCAGTAAATCACAGGTATGTATATTATCAGCAATGACTTTTAGAGCTTCATTATCGTGTTTAGCTAATTCATTTTTGATGGGTAAAATGGCATTAAGCGAATCTTTCAATTGAAGTAATTCTCGCGGATTAACTTTTTGAGTGGCGATTTTTGAAATCAGTCGTTCTAAATCGCTGATTTTCTTCAATTGCTGTTGAAGGTTTTGCAATAAACTTGTATGTGAGTTTAGGTAATCAACAGCTTCCAGTCGCTCTTCAATTTTGTCTTTTTGTTTTAAAGGCAACGACAGCCAGCGCTTAAGCATTCGACTACCCATAGCGGAGATAGTTTTGTCTATAACATCGAGCAGAGTCACCGATTGTTGTGCATTGCCATGGTAAAGCTCAAGATTTCGAATAGTAAATCTATCCATCCAAACGTAGGCGTCTTCGCTGATTCTGGAAATGGTGTTGATGTGCTGTAACTTGTCGTGACGCGTCTCTGATAAATAATGCATGACTGCGCCTGCGGCAATAATACCAGATTCCAGATGTTCAATCCCAAAACCCTTTAGGGATGAGGTTCCAAAATGCGCATTAAGCGTTTCTTGTGCGTAATCTGTTTTGAACAGCCAATTTTCAAGATAAAATAAATGTAAATCCTGACTGAAATAATCTTTAACTGTTGCTTTATGAGTCTTAGAAACTAAAACTTCGCTAGGCGAAAAATTTTGTAAAAGTTTGTCGATGTAGTCTCTGGAGCCTTCAGAAGTAAGAAATTCACCGGTTGAAATGTCTAAGAAGGCCACTCCAATATTGCCTTTAGCAAAATGTAAAGCACATAAAAAATTATTAGATCGGCTTTTTAATACTTCGTCATTAAGAGCAACGCCGGGTGTTACAAGTTCTGTTACACCGCGCTTAACAATTTTTTTGGTCGCTTTAGGATCTTCCAGTTGATCGCAAATGGCCACTCGCTGTCCGGCTTTGACCAGTTTGGGTAAATAAGTGTTTAAAGAATGGTGAGGAAAACCTGCCAGTTCTGTGCGTTCGCTGCCATTATTTCTATTGGTCAGGACGATATTTAATATTTGTGCTGTTTTTACGGCATCTTCACCAAAGGTTTCGTAAAAATCACCCACCCTAAATAATAACAACGCATCAGGATGCTTTTGTTTTATAGCGTTATACTGCCGCATTAATGGTGTAAAGGTCGATTTTTTCTTGGCCAAGGTTATTGATTTACATGAATCAGCGAATTTAATTATATTGTCATAATGTGGCAATTTTTGGATGTGAAATTAGTTGTTCTTAAATCTGCTATTGATATTGTAAGTTTTACTTTTACTATGCTTTCATTAGATTCCGTGGTTTCTATTGGATTATTTGTCTCCTTCTAGAAATCTAAATTTATAAAATTCTTACTTTTGCAGGCTCACAATTTTTCTCATGCGCAAACTTAAAAACGAAGAGCTTGACCGACTAACAGTAGATGAATATAAATCTACCGAAAAATCGAATTTAATTCTGATTCTTGATAATATAAGAAGTCTGAACAATATTGGCTCAGTTTTTAGGACGGCAGATGCATTTAGGATTAAAAAGATTTTTCTTTGTGGAATTACGGCAAAGCCGCCTCACAGAGATATTCAAAAAACCGCCCTTGGCGCAACTGATAGTGTAGATTGGGAATATGCTGAAAATACACTTGACGTTGTTAATCAACTTAAAAAACAAGGCGTAAAAATCCTTAGTATAGAACAAGCTGAAGACAGTACAATGCTACAAAATTTTCAATTTAATTCTTCAGAAAATTATGCCATGGTTTTTGGTCATGAAGTTAAAGGTGTTCAACAGGAAGTGGTTAATATCAGTGATGAAGTGATTGAAATCCCACAGTTTGGCACAAAACATTCCGTTAACATTTCAGTCAGTGCAGGTATTTGTTGCTGGAAATATTATGAAAATGCTTATTTGTAAAAGGTGAAGGATAAAATAATTTTGGAGTATCGATTTACAATTCATCAAATTTTGATGATTCTTATTGTGGTGGGATTATTTTGGCTGGTTATTATTTCTTTACTGCTTGATGTTCTGACAAATAATACCTTATTATATCCACTTTTTTTCTATCCGGGTTACGGCCTCTTAATTACCCTGGCCTTTTCTAAAAAAGGATTTTATAAACATAATGGGCAATTATACTTTGCATATTTTTTTCTAGGTCTACCCTTTTACAAGACTGCTATAGATATCACAAAATTTCCAAAGCTTTCTGTTCTTAGATTTAAAAAATCGAGAAAATTACCCTGGTTTAGTGTAGCCAGGCCTGATGCTGCAAATGATTTTACCAGTTATGAAATCAATATTTTAAATGACAGTCATACCAGTCGTAAGATTATTATGGAGTTAAAAAAAGAAGAGCTTATTAAACCAAGCTTAGACTTTTTGACTACTCACTCCGAGCTTATTCATGAGTCCTACAATCCTAAAACCCGAAGAAAACGAAGATTCAATAAAAGATAAACGTGATTATTTTATATCATCGTTCGTCCTTTATTTATAACAACACAAAACCACAAAATTTTTTAAAAAAAACTGCATCCGAAAAAAGAATGCAGTTTTTTATTTTGTGAACAGAATTCTAGCTATTCATTGATATTAGAAATTCTTCATTACTTTTTGATTGCTTAAGGCGTTCGTTAATGAATTCCATGGCTTCAACAGGATTCATGTCATTTAGATACTTTCTCAATACCCACATCTTCTGCAACGTTGTTTCATCAAGCAGCAGATCATCCCGTCTGGTGCTGGAAGAGGTCAGATCGATTGCAGGGAAGATTCTTCTATTGGCAATCTTTCTGTCAAGAAGTAATTCCATGTTGCCCGTTCCTTTAAATTCTTCAAAAATGACCTCATCCATTTTTGAACCGGTATCAATCAGTGCTGTAGCGATGATAGAAAGTGAGCCGCCATTTTCAATATTTCTGGCTGCACCAAAAAACCGTTTTGGCTTGTGTAAGGCATTAGCATCTACACCACCACTTAAGACTTTACCACTTGCAGGTTGTACAGTATTATAAGCTCTGGCTAAACGTGTAATAGAGTCTAGCAATATCACAACATCATGGCCACACTCTACAAGCCTTTTTGCTTTTTCAATCACAATATTGGCCACACGAACGTGTTCGTGGGCTTCTTTGTCAAAGGTAGAAGCAACAACTTCACCTTTTACATGACGCTGCATGTCAGTAACTTCCTCAGGTCGTTCGTCAATAAGTAAGACGATTTGGTAAACTTCCGGATGATTGGCAGCAATAGCATTAGCCACATCTTTAAGCAACATCGTTTTTCCTGTCTTTGGTTGAGAAACAATCATACCACGCTGACCTTTCCCAATCGGAGAGAATAAATCGATAACTCTTGTAGATATACTGCTGTCTTTTCCAGAAATATTAAATTTTTCCTGAGGGAAAAGTGGTGTAAGGTGCTCAAATGATACCCGATCTCTAACGACCTTAGGGTCAATACCGTTTATCTTTAAAATTTTGATAAGCGGGAAATATTTTTCGCCCTCCTTTGGAGGTCTTATTTCTCCCAAAACCGTATCACCGGTTTTTAGGCCAAAGAGCTTAATTTGAGATTGTGATAAGTAAATATCATCGGGAGAAGATAAATAATTGTAATCCGAAGATCTTAAAAACCCATAGCCATCCTGCATAATGTCTAAAACCCCTTCAGATTGGATCAAGGCATCAAACTCGTAGTTAGGATGTCTGTATTTATTTTTATCCTGATTGCTGTCTGGTTTGTTATCGTTCTGATTGTTGTTTTTTGGACTGTTGTCCTTGTTGCTCTGTTGATTTTTATGCTTTGGCGTATTTCTTTGGTCTTTAGTTCTTTGACTTGACTTCTGATTGCTGTTTTCATTATCAGAAGATTTATCTTTAGACTGTTGAGTAGTTTTATCCTGAGGCTTTTTCGCTTGTGGCTTTTTGTTTTGTTTATTTTCAGGATTGGTATTTCTTGTGCTTCTCTTTTGATTTTCAGTATCAGATCCGGTATTTTTCTTAGAAGTGTTTTGTCTTCTGGGCGTTCTTTTAGTCGTAGAAGACGTCCTGTTATTTTGAGTATTTCCTTTTCCGCTATCTGTACTATTGTCTGATCCATTTTTACTTTTTTCAAGATATGCTTTTACATCTTGGGGATTTGAAGCCTGAAAATCTAGTATTTTATAGACTAGATCGAGTTTTTTAAGGCCTCTAAATTTTGGAATGGATAATTCTTTAGAAATTTGTTGTAATTCAGTCAGTTTTTTTGACTTTAGGTCTATGATTTCAAACATTTATGTAAAAAGTGTTAGTTTAGAAAGTTATATATTGATTCAATATTATCTAGGAGGAGAATTAAAACTTAAGATATGTTGTTGATTAGAATGTATCTAACAACTTTGGATTACAATAATACAACTTTATTTTGTTTTCAATATAATTTTTCTAAAATATTCCTCTATTTTTGCAGAAAATTAATTTTCATGATTCAACGCATTCAAAGCATTTATTTGTTTTTAGTTACATTAATTAATGTAATATGTGTTTTTGCAGTAGCTAATTTGCTGGAAAATCAAGCAGACATTCTCGAGTCGTTTGATTATGAATATCAAGTATATTTTGCAATTATCACTTTTTTAGCCCTTTGGGCAATCTTAAGTTTTAAAAAGCGAAATTTTCAGATGTTACTTGGTAGGTTAAATTTTATTTTGAACTTTGTCGCCTTAGGCTTTTTGGTTTATTGGTTGCTAATTTTACCTGGAGAAATTCAATTTTCTAAGAAAGGTATTGGGCTTGTGGTACCCGTCATTTCTATCGTATTTATTGTTTTGGCTCAAAAGGCCATAAAAAGGGACGACGAGCTTGTAAAATCTGCTGACCGATTCAGATAGTCTTTGCCTTAGTATATTTTAGTGCAAACCCTGACTTAACGGTCAGGGTTATTTTTTAAAATTCATCAATTGGTATTTTATTGTAAAATTATTTAAAAAATAAACCTTGCAATATTTTAATTTTAAATTTGTTTTATAAAATAATAAACCCTTTTTCTAGCTATATGATCTTAAGTCGAACCATGAATTTCAGAATTGTTTTTGCTCTTGTTTTTTTTATTACACTATCTGCCAAAGCTCAAAATAATCTCCTTCTTACCAATTCTAAACTTGATAAAGTCATAGTCAATGAACTTGAATTAGATACCATTGTATGGTATTTTGAAGACTTTAAAAAGACCATAATTATCGATCAAAAATGGCAGGATATATTCTCTGATCTCAGTATATACAATAGTCAGCAAAAACTCTACAAAGAACAGGCGTATTTTGAAAATGTAGATAAAACGATATCAACAGATATAATTAAGGAAAGGCTCAAGGTTTTAAACGCAAAAACACCCTTGGATATCGGATACCATCCGGATCTGGAAAATGTCATAAACTATTACCTGAAAAGTGAAAAGGCAAACACCGAGCGCCTCATGAGCTTAAGTATGTATTATTTTCCAATGTTTGAAAGTATATTTGATAAATATAATATACCACTGGAAATAAAATACCTGGCTTTAGTAGAGTCTGCGTTAAACCCTAAAGCAAAATCCTGGGTAGGGGCTACCGGTTTATGGCAATTTATGTATGGAACAGGAAAAATGTACGACCTTGATGTGAGCAGTTATGTAGATGAACGCATGGATCCTTTACGCTCTACTGAAGCTGCAGCCAAATACCTAAAACATCTTTATAACATATTTGATGATTGGAATCTCGCTTTAGCCGCCTATAATTCTGGCCCGGGAAATGTCAATAAAGCCATTAGACGAAGCGGAGGACAAAAGAACTATTGGGCATTGAGACCCTATCTGCCAAGAGAAACAGCAGGATATGTACCTTCTTTCTTTGCGATGATGTACCTTTTTGAATATGCAGATGAACACAGGTATCAACCGGAATTACCGGCTGTACCTTATCTGGCTACTGATACCATACAAACCAGGAACATTATCAAACTTGAGCAAATAGCTAAAATAACAAATACAGATGTAGCATTTTTGCAATTTTTAAACCCTAGTTACAAATTAGGTATTATTCCATATGAACCCCAAAAATCTTATACCATTAGATTACCTTACAGGGCTGCCGGACTTTACGCAGCTAATGAAGACAAGATCTATGATTTTGCTAAAAAAGAAATAGCGAAGTCCAAGGAAAAACTGCCGGAATATTACAAAACAAGTGATAAAATTCGCTATCGCGTAAGAAGAGGTGATGTTTTGGGTAAAATTGCTGAGAGGTACGGCGTAAGGGTAAGTGAAATAAGACGTTGGAACGGTTTAAGAAGTTCAAGGATTAATATCGGTGACAGGCTTACCATTTATCCGAGAAAGGCAAATTATACCCAAAGTCCTGTAAAAGATTCTAAATCTACTGATGTGGTTTCAACTTCCAGTGAAGAGAGCAACAATTCAACTAAGATTTACACCGTAAAACCAGGTGATTCTTTATGGAGTATTTCAAAGCAGTTCGAAGGCGTTTCAGTCAATGACATAAAGTCCCTTAATAACCTTAAGAATAATAATTTAAAACCTGGAATGACTTTGAAAATTAGTTCTTAAGGATTTTTAAAATTACTTATTTGCCTTTTATTGATTAAGAGCTATAATGATCTAAATATATTTGAATTAAAAATAAGCCCTTAGCTGCACACTACCCGTATGAATAGTCCTTGTGTCCTGTGATTTTCTACCTGAATAATTGATGTTCAGGTCTAAGAATGAGGTAATCTTTCGTTGTAAAAAAAGGGTCCAGGTAAAGTTGTTGTCGGGCTGCAGGCCTTCTAGCATCTGAAAAGCCACTGGTGAAAAACTATTGCCCTCAAAATCATTTTTGATGTATTTGACTTCTCCTGTGATATTGTATTTGCTGCCGTTTATAAGCGTGAAGGATGTTCCTAAAGCCTGTTGTGTGAGGTTTTCTTGACCTGTTGTATTCTCCTGGGTTTTATACTCTACAAAAGCATCCCAACGGTTTTGGGTAGAGAAAAGGTAGGAGAACTTTAAAGCTGCCTCATTGGAAACTAATTTGAAATTTCGATTTTCAAAATTCTCAGACTCACTTTCATTAATCGCATAGGCAGCATTTGCATTGATTAGCCAGTTGCTTTTTATTTTGTGTAAAAAATCCCATTGATGGCTGGACAGTATATTCTCCTGAAGTCCGGTACTTAGTAAATTTTTATTTGCATTTGAAATATAGGTGTAGGTATTACTAAAATATTGCTTAGCCCGATTAAAAAATAAAGTATTTCTAAAATTAGAAATTAATGCAAGTTCTTCAGAGTCTCCGGAACTAAAGGGGTTGATCGCAAAATCCTCACCATTTCTAGCTATTTTTCTGTCTACACTAAAGGCACTTTGATTATAAAAGTGTGATAGTATTTTTTTCAATCCTTTTTGGTTTTGCCAGGAGGAAAGATTTAAAATTAATTGTTCAGAAAATCGATTTTGATTTATACCAACAAACACCTGGTTGGGTAATAAAATTCGAACATATTCTGCCTGATCCTGAAACTGAGCCAGCTCAAATTCATTGAGGTCTTGAACGCCATCATTATTGTAGTCTATCCAGGTATACTGGCCCTGTCCCGGTTCAACCTGAACGAAAGTAAAATCCTGTCTAGCTACTGTGCCGCTATTGGTTTCGTAGGTTGTTCTCAGATTTAGCTTTTGTTTAAAAAAATATTGATTGTACTGTAATCTCGCATTGAGAATGTTTTGGTCATCCTTCTCAGTATCTGTAAACTTTATTCTTCTGTAATTTGCAAACACATTTAATTGTGAAGTTTTTTTTTGGATAAGCCTTGATTTGATATAAATATCGTTAGAAGCTGAAGCCCTTTCCAGCCTGCCTTGATTTATGCTGTCTGTTTGTCTGTATCTATAGCCAAGTTGTGCAAAAACTTGAGTGCTGTCTCCAACACCTACAAATGTTTCATAGTCTGTAAAACGCTGAGAAAGTAAAGTCAGGCTGTCAGTCTCTTTATTTCTTTCCTGATTGTCTTCCAAATCTATCTTTGCTCCAATCCAGTAATTTTTTAGGCTGTAAGTAGACTGAGCGTTAAGGCGAATAAATTCTGATTGGAATAAATCTGAATCTGAATTCAAAAGACTTGAATTTACCTGTAATTGAAATCCTTTTGCTTTTACTGAAGACTGAAAAAAATGTTTACTACCCAGATAAGTTTCTGAGAATTCTAACCTTTGAAAGCGATAGGTTGAAAAAATATCATCTTTAAGTCTGAAATTGGCATAAGCATCTGTAAGCAGTTGGTTGTTTTGTGGTTGAAAGCCAGAGCGGCTATCTATGTTCCAGTCTCTGGAGAACTCCACATTAAATAAACGCTGAATAGGGGTAAAGTTGGTATCTATATAATTTATATCAAAACCAACATCAAGGTTGGTTTTGCCTTCTTTTTTAAAAATATTTTGTGTGATATTAAATCTGCCAGCCAGACCATTATTGTTTTCATCATCCAGATCAGAAAATAGATTTCTATCATTCTGGCTAACCGCAACTTCATAGTCAACTTTTGTCTTTTTTGATATGTTATAATGGCCATTTATCGCAGCCAATTGCAGTTTTTGAGGCGCAATCAGTTGACGTATAGGTTCAAAATTACCTTGTGGGATACCATCTATTGGAGGGACGTATTCGTAAATATTGTTAATAGTGTTGGTATTGGTTAAAATGTAATTTCCTTGATTTTGTCCTACTTCTGTAAAATTCACAGCAAACAGATCATCTTCCGGGTTATTTGAAAACACAAAAGCCTCAGCACCGTTAATGATTGCTTTTCTGTAAAGTATTCGGTTTTCAGAAAATTCTGTTTCAACCGCACTTGGAACAAACATCTGGTTTTCATCATCACCTGCATTAGCCAATGCCTGAACCTGCTGCTCATTAAGGCTCTGTTGAAGAGGTTGATTTTTCAAATCAGTTTCATTGTAATACATACCACTAATACTCCAGTTCTTCGCTTCATGACTACTTTTGGCCTGAGCGACAAATCTTGTAAAGTTTTGTTCAGTAAACTGGTATTCAACGATTATTCGCATTTCTGATGTAATTGGAAAAGTAGAGTTGAAAATAAGTTCACCGGCATTGTAGTTGATGATATAATCAAAATTTTCACCTCTCTTTAAACGTCTGCCATTTACAAATACAGCCTCACTGCCGGAAACTATCAGGACAAACAACTCACCGTTTGGCCCTCTTATTTTATAAGGGCCCTGGTTGCCTTCCTGGGCAGTAATTTCAGTTCTGGCAAAGACACCCCTTACTAGAGCGCCGGCGACCCCAAAATTAGTTTGTTTATTTCCTTTTTTTCTATTGACTGAAAGCTGAAGCCCCTGAACTCTTTTTGTAAAAGCACCAAAAAACGAGTTCTCTTCAACCAAGTCAATGTCTCCGGCACGTATTCCCCAGTTTGGGCCATTTAACTCTATAAATATCTGATCAAATTCATCAAGGCGTTGCGAGAAACCATTATTTTGCCTTGGTATATTGGCATCCTGAATAGATGCACGTAAACTAACATTAGGGGAAATATTACCCGAAATCTGTAAATCGAGTTCAGACTGAGTGACTGTGTTTTGGTTGTTGCCAACAACTACAGCTCTGGAAATATTTCCGCTTGTATTTAAGCCTTCAAAGGGTGTTTCGAAATTCTTTTTTTTTGTGTCTATTAAATCAAAATAACTGTCTTTGTTACGATTTACATTCACTATAATTTTTGGGTCATACAGGCTATAGTTTTTTGTGAGAAAAGCAGGCAACTGATAGTATTCTACTCTAATTTTAGTAAAAGTATCTATCAGCTTTGGTTTAGGATACAAGATGGCTTTTCTAAAACTTACGCTATACCAGCTGCTATCTATGGGTTGGTTATTTAAATCTAAAACTTTAAAATCAAAAGGGCTTATGCTTGTGGTGTCTATTTGAATGCTATCAGAAACCTTAAAAGTCCTGGTTAAAGACTGCTGAGCTGATGCAGCGGATAGACAAAGCATTCCTAAAATGACCAAAGCTTTTTGCATAATGGTAAAACTAAAAGATTTTGGATATATTTTATAGCTTTGAATTGAATTTGTATTTATATGAACAAAAAAACCGCCTCTTTGTGAGGCGGTTATGTGAAATTTATTTTGATTTATATCTACTGAAATTTATCAGCCGGAATATCTTGATTAACCATAATTTCATTAATTGAAATTTCAAAGTTTTGTGGGCCCATTTGCTGGGTTAACTTATGTGGCATTAAAATGCCATCTACTTCCTTATAATCTGCATAATTTACTGTAGATTCCATAGTTTGTCCCATTTGCTCTATACTGGTTACTTCTTTAATTTTTAAACCAGTTTCCGTGCTGTAGTAGGATTTTTCATTTTCTGTAATTTGGATGACATAAGCATCGCCATCTTCGGTAGATTCAATGCCCACCAATTCAAAATTACTGCCATCCATTAATTCAGGAAAGAGGTATTCAGTCATTTGTGCATTTTTAACTTCCTCTTCTGCCATCTCTCTTCTTTGACCCTGCATTTCCTGGTAACCTTTCTCACCATCAAAAGCAGTTTTCATTATGGTCATACCGGGCATAGAAATTTGCATGAATGATCTATTATTTTGAGACATTACCATTTCAACGTCCAGTGATTGTCCCATAGCGGACATTTTGCCTTTCATTACAGCGTTATCTATAGTTTCTACTTTCTCTTCACCGCCAATAGCTTTGATGTAGTCGTTAAAAATAGTTTCTACAGTTACACCTTCAGGAATAGGCTTGTTAATTTCGGGTTTATCTGTTGGCGTAGCGTATTTGTCAAAATACTTTATAGGTAATTCGAGTCTGTCTAAGTTTGGTAGTACCTCACTGGCTTTACCAACGATAACAATTCTGGCATTATCAATCTTGAAGTATTTATTGGAAACCCTTTTTACATCTTCAATGGTTACATTGTTGATGTTTTCAAGGTAGTTTGTGTAAAAATCTTCAGGCAGATTGTTTCGTTTGATGTTCAAAGCGTAGTTGGCTATGGTTTGTGGGCGCTCGAGTGCCATTACAAAATTTCCAACATACTTAGCTTTAGCGTTTTCAAGTGTTTTTTCGTCTACAGGTTCTGTACGGATACGTTTTATTTCATTAATAAATTCTACTACTGCGCTATCTGTAACAGCATTTCTAACTTTTGCATTAGCACGAAATCGGGAGACACCATACCGGTTAGCACTCAAGCTTGAATAGGCGCCATAAGTGTAGCCTTTATCTTCTCTTAAATTTTTAAATAAATAGCCTTCACCACCGCCACCTAAGATGTTGTCGGCCATAAGCGCTGCAAAATAATCTGGATCATTCTGTTTAAGGCTTACATTGTTGGTTACTGTAATATTAGATTGTGAAGCCGTAGGCAGGTCTACAAAATTTATTTCTGTGGCGCTAACATTATCAGTCAAAGCAGGTGGATCCATTTCAGGTAAATCTTGTTTTTCCCATTTACCAAAGTATTTCTTTAGTTGTTTCTTCACTTTTCTTGCCTTGACATCACCCACCACAACTATATATGCATTATTTGGAGCGTATCTTTTATTGTAAAGGTCTTTTACGTCCTGAAAGGTGACGTTGTTAACCGTTTCTTCAGTAACGAACTCTCCGTAAGCATGATCTTTACCATAGCCTAAAGCATCAACCACTCTACTTGAAATAGCGTCCAGGCTTTTTTCATCAGCTTTCAAGCTCTCCAGGTATTTATCTTTTTGTTTTGCAAACTCTTCCTCCGTAAATAATGGATTAATAGCTGCATCGGCCATAAGTTCAACTATTCTGTCAGAATATTTGACAAGACCACTTGCAAAACCGCCGCTTGAACCAAAATTCATGCTGGCACCAAGATAGTCGACCTCTTCATTAAAATCGTCTTTAGATATAGAGGTTGTTCCATTACCTAACATAGAAGATAACATGCTTCCTACACCTGCTTTATCACCAGCCACATAAGGCTTGTTATCTATAGATAACTGATAAGATACTCTAGGGAGTTTATTATTTTCAACAACAAGAACTTTTATACCATTCTTAAGTTCAAATTCCTTAGGTTTCTCAAGGTTAATTTTTGGTTCCGGTCCGGGTACAGGCATTTCTGACCTGTCTATTTGTGCATTTACACCAATACTAAGGAGTATTGCACTTATGAGTATAACGAGGTTAAATTTTGAAATTTTCATATTAATTCGCTTCATTTTGAGGTAGATATTTAATTTCTACACGTTGATTTGGGCTTAAATATTTTTTGGCAACATCTCTTATCTCTTCTCTGGTGATAGAGTTGTAAAGATCTAATTGTGTGTTGATGAGGTCTACATCTCCATATAGCATGTAGTACGTAGCTAATGAGCTTGCAATGCCTTCTACACTAGAATTAGAGCTGACAAATCTGCTCTCAAATTTATTGAGTAGCTTTTCATAATCACGCTCAGACATTAACTCGTTTTGCATTTTTATAATTTCTTCATCTACTTCTTCCAAAAGAGTGTCTAGTTCAACATCCCCCTGTGGTAGAGCAAAAATCGCAAAGACGTTATAATCTACTTGCTTCAAATTAAATGCAGAAACAGATAAGGCCTGCTTTTGCTCGTCTACAATTTTCTTGTAAAGCACAGAACTTTTTCCACCGCTGAGGTAAGTTGAAATCATATCTAAAACAAAAGCCTCTCTTGATGATTGTCCAGGTAAACGGTAAGCGGCAAGTACTGCTGGGATTTGAATTTTGTCGTCATAAGCAGTAACTTCTTTGGTTTCAGTTATTGGTTCTTCCTCAGGGAAATTTCTTTCTGGTTTTGGCCTTTCTTTAACCTCACTAAAGTACTGCTTGATTAATTCTTTAGTGTCATCATATTGTATATCTCCAGCAACAATAAGCACTGCGTTATTTGGTGTGTACCACTTATCAAAGTAAGCATAAAATTCTTCCAAAGTAGAAGCGTCTAAATCTTCCATATAGCCAATATTAGGATATTTATAAGGGTGGTTTTCGAATAAATTATCCCCTATAACCTCTGAGAGTTTACCATATGGCTGGTCATAACTTTGTCTTTTTTCTTCTTTTACAACTTCATTTTGTGTGTCTACCCCAACCTGATCAATAACAGGGTGCAGCATTCTTTCGGACTCTAACCATAAACCCAATTCGAGTTTGTTAGACGGAAAAACTTCGTAGTAATAAGTTCTGTCCTTAGAAGTGTTGGCATTAAATCTGCCTCCGTTAGCAGGTATGATTTTCATAAACTCACCGCGTTCAATATTATCAGAACCTTCAAAAAGGAGGTGCTCAAAAAAGTGAGCAAATCCTGTTCTGTAACCATTCTCTTCTGTACCACCAAGATCTTTGCCACCAACATTGTACATGACCGATGTCACGACAACAGGTGCAGAATTATCTTGATGCATAATCACATGCAGACCATTTTCCAGGTCAAATTCTTCAAATTCTACTTTTTGAGCATACGTACTTATGCACATGCATAAAAAAAGTAAAAAGATACTTTTGTTAATCATTATTGTTTGTTTTTAAGTTTGTAAATAAGTGGATAAACATACGATATTGTTACACTTTTGCTTGTTAAAAAATCTTAAAGTCATGTAATATGATTTGGATACCTAAAATTTCGGTACAGCCATTTCAATAAATCAGCTCAAATTCAGTTATTAAACTTTATATTTGAATTTTTTTGATCAAATAAGTAAGATTAAAACTAAATTATTTATTACCAATTGATTGTATATGACTAAATTCAACTTTTCTATCTGGAACAAGATTTTAGCTTGGTGTACCTTTACAATAGCCTTATTGACTTATGTGATGACTGCCGAGCCCACTTTGAGTTTTTGGGATGCAGGAGAATATATTGCAACATCTTCAAAACTTCAGGTTGGTCATCCTCCGGGAGCTCCATTATACCAAATGTTAGGTGCTGTATTTTCCATCTTTGCGCCGGAGCCTTCACAAATTGCTTTCATGGTAAACGTGATGTCCAGTATATCTGCAGCTTTTGCAGTTTTATTTATGTTTTGGAGTGTGGTTCTGCTGTTTAAAAAAATCTACCCGGATCTTGAGAGTGGTCCTCAGGGTAGACAAGTTATGGTATTAATGGCTGCACTAATTGGTAGTTTGAGCCTTACATTCTCTGATAGTTTTTGGTTTAATGCCGTAGAAGCTGAAGTTTATGCTATGGCCTCCTGTATCATGTCTATCATGTTTTACGTCGGATTACTCTGGGAGCGTGATATGCATAAACCAAGAGGAAACCGATGGCTTATCCTCATTAGCTTTATAGTCGGGCTGTCTTTCGGTGTACACTTTATGGGTTTATTGACCATACCTGCTATTGGTTACATGTATTATTTTAAAAACACGAAACGCATCACGATCAAAAACTTTGTCATCTCAAGTTTACTTATTATCGGGGTCCTGATGTTTATTTTTAAATTCCTATTGCCTTACACGTTAACTTTCTTTGCAAAATCAGAAATCTTTTTTGTAAACAGCATTGGCTTGCCATTTCATTCAGGTACTGTAATTGCAGGAATAGTGCTTTTAGCTTTGTTTGTTTTCATTCTAAAGTATACCCGTAAAAAGAATTACCCTATAATAAACTCTGTTATACTTTGTATCTTGTTTATTTTCATTGGTTTTTCCAGTTGGATCATGTTGCCTATTAGAGCCAATGCGGGAACTACAATAAACGAAAACAACCCAAGTAGTGCTCAGGCCCTATTAGCTTATTATAACAGAGATCAATACCCTGAGGTAAAGCTCTTCTACGGTCCTCAGTTTACAGATATTTTCTCAGGATTAGACCCTGATAATCCTTATTCTGATGAAGAGCCAAAATACGAAAGAGACGAACAAGCCGGTAAATATGTTATCGTAAATGATTACAAAAATGCCAAACAAAACCCGAATTCTGCACATGAAACTTTTCTGCCGAGGATGTGGAGTTTTGAACATGCAGAGAATTATTTAGCCTATTCCGGCCCAATAGATTTTACCATCAAAGAAGAATACCAGGGAAGTGAGGAATTAACGCAGATTGTCAATAAATTTAGAAGCGATTTTGAGGATGGTATGATAGGAGCAGAAGGTTATATCTCTTTTTTGAAAGATTTTTCGCCTTACCTCAATGTTGAAAAGCCATCAACATTTGCAAATTTTTCATACATGCTGGAACATCAGTTCGTGTATATGTACTGGCGCTATTTCATGTGGAATTTTGCCGGTAGACAGAATGATATTCAAGGAACTAACGATATTCTGGATGGAAACTGGATAAGTGGCATCACCTTTATTGATGAAGCCAGGCTCGGGAATCAGGCCGAACTTACAACAGACATGAAAACCAACAAGGCCAGAAATCAATATTACTTTTTACCGCTTATTCTTGGTTTTATAGGCTTGTTATTTCATTCACAAAGGGATATCAAGTCATTTTGGGTTTTGTTTGTGTTTTTTCTGTTTACCAGTATTGCTTTGAAAATCTATTTGAATGAAAGACCATTCGAGCCAAGAGAAAGGGATTATGCCCTGGTAGGTTCTTTTTATGTGTATTGTATGTGGATAGGTTTTGGGGCTTTCAGCATTTTTGAAGCTTTAAGAAACAAAGTCACATCAAAAGTATTGGTGCCTGCTATTAGTATTATTTGTTTATTAGCTGCACCTGTGCTGATGGCTAGTGAAAACTGGGACGACCATGATCGCTCCGGCAGATACTCAGCATTGACAATGGCAAAGAAATACCTGGATTCTGTCGATGAAAATGCCATTCTATTTACCATTGGAGATAATGATACATTTGCACTTTGGTATGCGCAGGAAATTCTGGGTTACAGAACAGATGTGAGAGTTGTCAATACTCAACTTTTTGCTACAGACTGGTATATTGATCAGATGAGGGTAAAAGCCTATGACAGTGAGCCTCTGGAAACTTATTTGGAACATGAAAATTACAGTTATGGTACAAATGAAGCAGTGATTTATAATGAAGACAGCCGTTTTCCCGATACACTTGATATTGATACCTGGATAAAATTCATAAAAAGTGATGATAAGAGAACTAAAGCAGAAATGCAGAGCGGACAATGGATGAACACATTTCCGACAAAATATGTCAGAATACCTGTCAATAAACAAAATGCTCTTGATTCTGGAATCGTATCCCAAAAAGATGCTGATAAAATAGTAGATGAGATCCTAATAAAGGTTCCGGGTCAATTTTTATATAAGCACAGACTTTTGATGTTAGATGTTTTAGCCAATACAGATTGGAAACGGCCTATTTATTTTACCGGTGGCAGTTATGACAATGCCGATTTCTTGTGGATGAAGAGCTACCTTCAGTTAGATGGCGTATGCTATAAATTAGTACCTATCAAGACCCCATTTAATCCAAAAACTGATGTGGATATGGGAAGAATTGATACTGAAAAAATGTACGATATCGTGATGAAATGGGATTGGATGAACAGTGGTAAAGATGGTATTTATTACGATGTTGAAACACAACGAAACTCAATTACCTACAGAAGCAATATGGCGAGATTGGCAGATTCTTTGGTAAAAGAAAAAAAATTCCAAAAAGCAGAAGAAGTCCTTGACCTTGCTATGGAAAAAATGCCGGTCAAACATTTTGGATATTACACTTTGGTCAATCCAATTATTGAGGTTTACTACAAATTAGATAAAAGGGAAAAAGCCCGCGAAATCTGGCAGGAAGTTGCTGTGAAGTACCAGGAGAAACTCAGGTATTTTAGTAGTTTAAGTATTGAAAAACAGAGAGACTTGGTAGATGAAATATCTAGTGAGATACAAAGATATCGTGCTTTAGTAGATTTGTTGCTCTATGTGCAGGACGATGAAATGATGCAGGTTGAAGCCGAAAAGTTTAATTCCTATTTGGAGCTTTTTAGTTATGGCGAAGAAGAGGAAGAACCAACAGAGGGTGAGATGATAAGAGAACTGTTAGAAGATAAGAATTCTTCGAGTACAGATTCAATCCAAAGTGAATGATACCTTCAAAAACACCTCGTTTTATTTCTCGATATTTTGGGAATTACATTTGGGAAATTCCTAATGAAAAAAATGAGGTGTTTTTGACTTTTGACGATGGTCCTATTCCTGAAGTTACGCCTTGGATACTAAGCGTATTGGATAAATTTCAAATCAAGGCAACTTTTTTTAGCGTTGGTGAAAACATAAAGAAGCATCCCAATATATTACAAAGGGTAATTGATAGCGGACATCAAGTAGGAAACCACACCTATAATCACCTGAGCGGCTGGAAATCTGATACAGCATCTTACTTAGATAACATTGCCAAAACAGATGACGAACTAAAAAAATTTGGTGCAGAAACCAACTTGTTCAGGCCCCCTTATGGTAAGTTAAAGCCTGCGCAGTCTAAAGCTATAAGGCAATTGGATAAAAACATTATCATGTGGTCTGTTTTAAGTAAAGATTACCTGCCAAACCTGGACTCTGAACAAGTTTACGACAATATCATGCAAACTATGCCTGGTGGTATTATCGTATGCCATGACAACATTAAGGCCTTCAAACACCTTAAAAATATTTTGCCAAAATCAATTGAAGGCTTATTGAGCAAAGGTTTTGTTTTTAAAACCATATAAACGCTTATTTTGACCTAAAAACATAATTTCTGTAAAAATCTCTATCGTCTGAAAAGAAATCAAGGATGTCAAGATCTGCCTTGTCGGCTATCCATTCTATGACTTCTTCATCGTATTTTTGTGAGATTTCGATATGCAGACTTTCCCAGGCTTTAAAGTTTACATCCAAATCTAATTGTTCTATCCTCACATTTTGTGCTTTTTTGCTCACCAAAAAACTCAAAGCTGTTCCGGTTTCAGGATTATAAGTTTCCCAATGCAGAAAATCTTCTAAACTGAAGTTAGCGTCAAACTCATGGTTAATTCTTTTGAGTAGATTTTTGTTGAAGCTTTCAGTAATTTTAGTTTCGTCATTGTAAGCCTCAAGTATAGTTTGAGGATTTTTCTTTTGGTCAAAACCCATAAACAAAATATCATCTTCATGCATGTTTTCCTGAATTTGTTTCAGGAATGCAATGGCATTCTCATGAAGTAAATTTCCGATATTTGATCCCAAAAAGAGAATGACTTTTTTTCGATTTCTGTATTTATCCAAATCAGAAAGAATATCAAAATATGTCCCTTGTTGAGGTTCAATTTTCACCTCCGGCATCTCATTCTTTAAGGTAGCTTGTAATTCGTCTAATACACTTTTACTGATATCAACCGGCAGGTATTTGAAATCAAAATTCTTCTTAACCAATTCTTTCAGCAGTATTTTTGTTTTTTTGCCGTCTCCGGCACCAAGTTCTATCAGGTCAAAACCATTTTCATGAAAAAAAGCATCGCAAATATTAGATTTTTGCAGGCTTAGGATCTCAAATTCACAATTGGTCAGGTAGTATTCAGGCATGGCCATAATTTCCTGAAAAAGCTTATCTCCACGCTCATCATAAATATATTTTGAAGG
This sequence comes from uncultured Mesohalobacter sp., assembly GCA_964593755.1. Taxonomy (GTDB): domain Bacteria; phylum Bacteroidota; class Bacteroidia; order Flavobacteriales; family Flavobacteriaceae; genus Psychroflexus. The sequence goes on from CAZQKB010000001.1 coordinate 304,733, forward strand.
CAGGTGTTTAGGGTAGTCTGTAAGCCCTTTGATGATATCTTTTTCGAATTGTGATTTTATTTTTTGCATTAAGTTTTTTTAAAATTTTACGAGTCTTAATCCGGTAAACTGCCAGCGTAATTGAGGATGAAAGAAATTCCTGTAAGTTGGTCGACTGTGTTTGATAGAGGTAACCAGGGATTTTCCTCTAAGCACTTTTTGATTGACCATAAATTTACCGTTGTATTCGCCAATAGCACCTTCGGCTTTTTTATATCTTGGGTAAGGCAAATAAGCGCTTTCTGTCCATTCCCAGCATTGACCCCAGTCAAATTTAGTCTGAGCGGCTTCCCATTCAAATTCGGTAGGAAGTCTTCTGTTTTTCCACTGGGCAAAAGCAAAAGCTTCGTAATAAGAGATATGAGAAAGCGGTTCATTGGGTATAAGTGGCTTTAAGCCATTAAGGCCATACCTGTGCCACTGTCCATCTATGCTGTGCCAGTATTCAGGTGTTGAAATACTGTTTTCCTGAAGCCAATCCCAGGCTTCTGCATGCCATAGTAATACGTTGCTATAGCCTCCATCTGCCATGAACTTTAAGTATTCTGCATTAGTAACCAGCTTGTTGCTGATTTCAAAATCCTCTAAATATACCTGGTGTCTCCCAAGTTCATTATCATAACAAAAATCTTTTCCACTATGGCCAATTGGATATAAACCTTCTTCAACTTTTATCCATTTTTGAATTCTGTTTTCAGTTTCAAGCCCATTGAAATCTTTGTTGTAAGCCGGAAATAAAGGGTTGTGTCCCAGTATATATTTTATATCGGTGAGCAATAACTCCTGATGTTGTTTTTCGTGGTGAATCCCGGTTTTTATAATTTCTGCAATCTCATTTTCAATAGGATCTTGAAGAAATTGATGCATAGAGTCGTCAATATAGCTTCTGTATTTATAAATTTCTTCAACGGTAGGTCTGGACAGATTACCGCGATTGGTTCTAATTACTTTTTCGCCTACACTTTCGTAATAGGAGTTAAAAACAAAAGCAAAATCCTTATGGTAAACATCGTAGTTTTTGAAATAAGGCTTTAAAACAAATTCTTCAAAAAACCAGGTTGTGTGTCCGAGATGCCATTTCGGAGGAGATACATCTACTATAGGCTGGACCACATAATCTTCTGTTTCTAAAGGTTTGCATATTTTTTTAGTTTTTGCTCTGGTTTCTGAAAAAAATTGCACGAGGTCGTCAGAGGACATAAAAGCTTTTTGTTTTTTGGTGTTTTAAACGGCTACTTTTCCTTTGATATGAGGATGAGGATTGTAATTTAAGAGTTCAAAATCTTCAAACTTGAAGTCGAAAATAGATTTTACTTCAGGGTTGATTTTCATTTCCGGTAAGGGACGAAAATCCCTCGTGAGCTGAAGTTCTACCTGTTCAAAGTGATTGGTATAGATATGTGCATCGCCGAAGGTATGTATGAAATCACCGTAATCTAAATCACACACCTGAGCAATCATCATAGTCAGCAGGGCATAAGAAGCAATATTGAAAGGTACACCGAGAAATATATCAGCGCTGCGCTGATAAAGCTGAAGAGAAAGTTTAGGTTTTCTGTGTTTGCCCCATTCGGAGGTTTGGGGGCTTACATAAAAGTGGAAGAAGGTATGGCAGGGTGGTAAAGCTGCTTTACCATTAGCAACATTTTCTGCAAAAGATTTCGTTGTATCTGGTAATACACTTGGATTCCAGGCAGAGACAAGCATTCTTCTACTATTTGGGTTATTTTTGATGGTTTCTATAACATCAGATAACTGGTCTATGCTTTCACTATTCCAATTACGCCACTGGTGACCATAAACCGGGCCAAGATCTCCATTTTCATCAGCCCATTCATTCCAGATACGAACTCCGTTTTCCTGAAGATACTTGATATTAGTTTCTCCCTTTATAAACCAAAGTAATTCATGAATAATAGACTTTAGATGTATTTTTTTTGTAGTTACTAAAGGAAAACCTTCATTTAAATCAAAACGCATTTGGTAACCAAATACACTTCTTGTGCCTGTTCCTGTTCTGTCCCCTTTATCTACGCCATGTTCTAAGACATGCTTTATCAAGTCGTGGTATTGTTTCATACTTTATGAGAAATTTCTTTTTTTAACTGAAAATCTATGGTTTAAAAATACAAATTTAGAGCTATAATACCCATAAAATAAGAAGATAATTAAGGCTAAAAATACAAGCTTCTATTTCTCTTCTTCACTTTCAATAATATTAATCTGAGGTTCTCTTAAGGTTTGTTTGTTGGCAATATTTCTTTCCAGTGAAAGTAAAAGAGACGGCAGCAACAGCAAATTAGAGAGCATAGCAAAAAGCAAAGTCGCTGAAACCAAACCGCCGAGTGCTACGGTTCCACCAAAACTGCTGATCATGAAAACAGAAAACCCAAAATACAAAACAATTGAAGTGTAGAACATGCTGACCGTAGTTTCTCTCAATGCAGGATACACGGATTTTTTAATTTTCCAATTATGCTGTTTGAGCTCCTGTCTGTATTTGGCCAGAAAATGAATCGTGTCGTCCACACTTATACCAAAGGCAATACTGAATACCAAAATGGTTGATGGCTTTATGGGAACACCAAGAAAACCCATCATGCCGGCTGTCATTAACAGGGGAAGCATGTTTGGTACAAGCGAAATCAAAATCATTCTGAAGGATCGGAACATCCAAGCCATAAAAAGAGCAATCAGCAAAACAGCAAGACTTAAAGAGACCACCAGATTTTTTACAAGGTAGTTTGTACCTTTTTGAAAGGTAAGTGCTTTGCCGGTCATACTTACATGATAGCGTTCCGGCGGAAAAATCTTATCAAGTTTTGAAAGGATTTGAGATTCTATTTCTTCCATTCTGTCAGTCCCAACGTCCTTCATGTATACAGTTAATCTGGCATACCGAGCTGTAGAATCTACGTATGAGTTAAGACTACCGTTAGATTCAAAATTTTTGAAGTAAGGCAGCATAAAATTTTGTTCCTGAGATGTTGGTAATTGATAGTATTTCGGGTTGCTGTTATAATAGGCCTGTTTGGCATATTTTGCAATATTCACCACAGAAATAGGTTTAGATAACTCCGGAAACTCTTCTAAAACACTACCTAAACGGTCAATCCTTTTTAATGTTGAAAGCTTGGAAACACCGTTTTCTCTTTTGGTGTCTATTAAAAATTCCAAAGGCATGATGCCGTTAAATTCTTTTTCAAAAAACCGGACATCTTGAATAAACTCTGCTTTTTGAGGCATGTCTTCCAGTAAACTTCCGGAAACTTTTATGAAATATATCCCAATAAAGCTCAACATTAAAACACCTACTGAGGTAAAATAAATGGTTATTCGTCTGTATCTTACCATTTTTTCAATCCAATTTACAAAACCTTCAATCCATTTTTTGCCCAAATGTTTCAGATGTTTGTCTTTTGGAGGTGCCATGTAGCTATATATGATAGGAATTATCAATAAGCTCAATAGAAAAATTGAAATAATATTAATTGAGGCCACAACACCAAATTCTTTGAGTAGCTCGCTTTGCGTAAAAATAAATGTAGCAAAACCCGAGGCTGTAGTAACATTAGTCATCAGGGTGGCATTACCGATTTTTGCAATAACGCGTTGCAGCGATTTGGCCTGATTGCCATGTCGTTTAATTTCCTGTTGGTATTTGTTGATTAAAAAGATACAGTTGGGTATTCCAATGACAATGATCAAAGGTGGAATAATCGCAGTTAAAACGGTGATCTCGTAGCGCATTAAACCGATGACTCCAAAAGCCCACATCACTCCAATAATCACAGTGAGCATAGATATAAAAGTAGCCCTGAAAGAGCGAAAAAAGAAATAAAATATAAATGAAGTTACCAAAAGGGCTGCCAATACAAACCATTTGATTTCATCAATGATATTTTGAGAATTAAGAGTTCTCACATAAGGCATGCCGGACATATGTACTTCTATGCCGGACTCATTTGAAAAAACTTTTACTAAAGGGATAAAGTCATCCAATACAAAATCCTTCCTGGCCTTGGTGTTTACAATAGAATCCTTGAGGTAAATCGCGGTTTGAATGGTATTTGTTTTACCATTGTAAACCAGGCCTTGGTAAAAGGGCAAAGAATCGTAAACATAAGATTTAAAAGCATTTAAGCTTTCATCCGTATAATTTTTATTAGATAGAATGCTTTCAAATTCAAAACGCTTAGGGTCTTTAAATTTTTTAAGGTCCTTTAAATCAGAAATATCAATTACACTTTTTATTTCATCAAATTGCCTGATGCTATCCGACAAAGCGGCCCATTGTTTAAATTTATCAGCATTAAAAATTGTAGAGTCCTGCGTAGCTATGACAATCACATTACCTTCGTCGCCAAACTTTTCTAAAAAAGATTGGTATTCTATATTCATGGGATGGTCATCCGGAAGGAGATTGGCTTCAGTGTAAGAAAAACCAATATATTTCCACTGCGAAACCAGTAGTGCAGTTATAATAGCTATTAGACCAATGAACAAAATTCTATTCCTAAGAATAGTGCCTGCTATGGTATTCCAAAACCCAAAACTGAATAGCTTTTGCATTACAGAAATCTGTTGAAAGTCTGCAAAGGTATAAAAACCAATTACAAAGCAGCATTAATAATTTAAAGCTTTAAGTTAAATGTAAATTTAAAGGCAATGTTGTCCTCAAATTGAGGGAGGTGATAGGCGCCATAACGGTAGGCAAAGCTAAAACCAAATCCCCAAAAGATCTTATTGAGCTCCAGACCGGCTTCAGAATAACCCTGGTCTAAAGTATTAAAATCTATACCCAAATGACGTTCCGGATTGGTGAAATTTCCGATGGCATGCCTTGAGATAAAAACCATTTCCGGCTGAATTTTATTTGAAATATTAAAAGGTGCTAACCTGTGCTTGATGTGTAAACTTGCAAGTCGGGTACTGAAAAATTCACTAAAAAACATGGTTTCAAAACTTTTTACACCGGCTACAGAAAATCTTTCCAATATCGTAGACTTATTTGGGGCATTAGGAAAAGCATGAAAAGAATGGGTGAGTGGTACATCGCCGAATGCTAAATTTCCTTCTATTGAAAACTCAGTTCTTTGATTATTGATGTGATTGATAAAGTATTCACCCTTTAAACTGATTTTAGTGAACGCCAGATCACCGCCAAGAAAGTTTCCAAAATATTGTTCTGCCTGTCCGGAAATCACCGGTGAATTTTCACTGATATTTACAAAATCACTGTCAAACTTTAGGAATTTACTATTTGGAGACCACCGCAAACTGAGCAAAGCTCTGGTTAAATCATAGCTTTGTAGTGCTATATTGCCATTTAAAAAAGCGTAATTTTCAGTTTGAAAAATCCTATCATAGCCAATTTTAAACTCGGATAAAATTGAGGGAGATATCCTCTTTTGAAGGCTCAATGAGGTTGTTTTTTCTTTATAAAAAAAGATAACATTTACCAAGCGTGGTTCAAAAAGCGAATAGACTCTTTCGTCTGTAAGGTAAGAATTGCTGCCTACTTCTCTCACGTCGTCTGCATAATTGGCATTGAGCCACATATTGGAATCTTTGTCTAGCAGTAGGCCGGTATTTACACCAAATTTTACAGTTTTGTCTTTTGTGCCATAAGCTATATAACCTCCTATTCTAAAGTTTTTTGAAAACTCGTCATTTGTTAAACCTCCTATGCCAAGTCTGACCCCTTCGTAATTATTTACTTTGATCAAGGTCTTTAAGTCGGTCTTCCACTTCAAAATCGGAAAAAACCCATTGTTGACATTTTGAATTCTATTTATTTTACCTAAGGTGTTTTTGCTTTTTATGGTTTTTTCTGTACCCTTGAAGAATATACTGTCTTTGGTAGAAATTGGTATTTTTCTTTCTTTATCCCAGAAAGAAACACTTTTGAAATGGGCCTTGTCTTCAACAAAAACATCAAACTTTTGGTTTTTGAGCTTAGTTGTGTTATACTGATAGTTGTAAAAGATAGATTTAGATAATAATTCATTATTTAAATCAGATTGACCTACGCTTTTTTCCTGAAGGGTACCAATATTTATGAACGATCCAAAAATGCTAACCGGTTTTCCGCCTTTGCCTGGTGTCATTTTAACCAAAACATCTTTTGTGAGCCAGAGCTTTTTTTTCGGGCTCTTTGAATAATTTTGGAACAGGTCCAGTTTTAAAACATCGTCTTTGTTCACATAGATTTGAGAAAGCGCATAATTTTTGTCCAATCGGAATATCCCTTCAAGAAGTCTTTCTTTTGACTTTAAGCGAGGTGTGTATTTTATATAAAAAAAATTGTCATTTTCAAATAGAAGACTATAGTTGTAAGCTTTCTTGTTGTCTCTGTGCAGGGGAGAAAAATATTCAGTTTCAAAGATGACAAAGGTTTTATTATACCAATTGATATCGTGCATCCTGTGACTTAAAATTTGGAGTACAGGTTTACTGAATCCCTGGTTTTTTTGGGCAATGATAAATTCCTTTACCTGATTTTCATTAATTGCGTATTCCGATATACGTTCCGAAAAAAGGTTTTCGTTTGTACTTACATTTTTTAAACGATTTCTCTTAATAAGTGTTCTGTTGTAACGATTAAATGCCAGGCTTTTGTAATTCGAATAAGGATTATTTTTGTCTGTATTTTTAAAAAATGCTTCAATCAAATGCTCTGCATCTTTATTAGGGTGTTGTTTTTTTTGCAGAAATACCTGGTTTACAAAACTATTTAAATGCTTTGGTTGATAGTTTTCTGCATAAATCTCCAGTTCCCCCGGTTTTTTATTGAATATGAGCTTGCCGTAGGTGTTGGCATACACCACAGAATCTCCCGTTCTAGCAAAAGCAAATTTTACTGGCGTGTTGTTCTGGTTAATCAGGCTTATAGAATAATTGTCCTGTGCTACAAGATTCGAGTAAAAACCACATAGCAATGCAAGGCACAATAAAATTCTATGGAACAAGACAATTTATTTTAAGACGAATGCTAAACCGTCATGATTTCTTTTTCTTTAATGGCGTAAATTTCGTCTATTTTTTTGATGAAAGCATCTGTGATTTCTTGTATATCTTTTTCTGCATCTTTCATTTCGTCTTCAGACAAATCAATATCTTTTAACTCATGTAAAGCGCTTCTTCTATCGTTTCTTACACCAACTTTTGCCTCTTCTGTTTCGGCTTTAGCTTGTTTAGCTAATTGTTTACGACGCTCTTCAGTAAGAGGTGGTACGTTTATGATTACGCTTTCTCCGTTGTTTTGCGGATTAAAGCCTAGATCGGCTTTCATTATACTCTTTTCAATTTCGCCGATAAGAGATTTTTCGAAAGGTTGTATGGTAATAGTTCTGGCATCTGGCGTGTTTACATTACTTACCTGGTTAAGTGGTGTCAATGTGCCGTAATACTCTACCTGAACACCTGAAAGCATTGTTGGGCTTGCTTTACCAGCTCTGATGTTCATTAATTGCTTTTTAAGGTAAGCCACAGAATTTTCCATGGCCTCCTTGGCAGTATCTAATACAATTTCTAAATCTTCGTTCATAATTATAATTATTTCTTCTATAGGTTTACTTTGGTCCCAATATTTTCACCGGAAACCACTTTAAGAAGATTACCTGGCGTATTCATATCGAAAACAATAATTGGCAATTCATTTTCCTGACTAAGGGTAAAAGCTGTGGTATCCATAACTTTCAGACCTTTTTTCAATACATCATCAAAACTTATAAAATCAAATTTGGTTGCACTGTCATCTTTTTCAGGGTCGGCAGTGTATATGCCATCTACCCTGGTGCCTTTAAGAATAACGTCTGCTTCAATTTCTATGGCTCGCAGAACTGCAGCAGAGTCTGTCGTAAAATAGGGATTACCTGTCCCGCCGCCAAAAATCACTACTCTGCCTTTTTCTAAGTGCCTCATGGCTCTTCTTCTGATAAACGGTTCTGCCACCTCATTGATTTTTATGGCCGATTGTAAGCGGGTTTGAATGCCGTTATCCTCGCAAGCCGATTGTAGAGCCAATCCATTGATCACTGTAGCCAGCATCCCCATATGGTCACCCTGAACGCGATCCATGCCTTTGCTGGCACCGGCTATACCTCTAAAAATATTTCCACCACCAATAACAATGGCAACCTGAATGCCTTTGTCTACAACGGTTTTTATTTCCTGTGCGTATTCTGAAAGTCGTTGAGGGTCTATTCCGTATTGTCTGTCGCCCATCAGGGCTTCACCGGATAATTTTAGGAGTATTCTTTTATAAGGCATAATGTCATTTCTATCTTACCTGCAAATATAAGGAATATGTGTTTAGAAAAAACCCTTATTTTATGTAAACTGTAAATTGAATAACCCATTATTTAAGGTGAGAATTTAAAGTTTAAAGTTTAAGGTTTGAGGTTTAAAGCTAATAGCTAATAGCTAAGGCCTATATACTAAAGACTAACAACTAAAGACTAACAGCTAATTACTAAATACTACTTACTACATACTCTTTACTCCACTTTCTTCATCAGCAGTTTGATCTGCTCCTGTTGTTTAGCAAGCATAGATTTGAGCTCTTCAATATCTTTATCCTGTTCGTCCAGTTTTTGGTTTTGCTGTTCAATGATGTCCTGTTGTTCCTGGACGGCTTCAATCAAAATAGCCGTAAAACTAATGTATCTGACAGCTTTGTAGCCATTTTCTCTTTCAATCACCAATTCAGGATAAATTTCCTCTACTTCCTGTGCGATTACGCCTATCTCACTGTCTGGCCTTTTCTTATCTTTCCAATTATAAGACACTCCTCTTAATTTCATTATTTTCTCTAAAGACCCGTTTAAGCCTTGAATGTTTGTTTTAAGATTTACATCAGAAGGCAATGCCGATCCGTCAACCCAGGAAGTCGTGCCATCAGCATTTGTTGCTAAGGCATAATTTGCTGTACCTCTGTTATTGGGAAAAGAATATTTATTAGCTGCTGACTGAGCATTAACAGATAATTGTCCTGCGATATCAGTTGCTGTAACTGCATCATTGCCAAGACGAATTTTATTAGCAGCATCAGCATTAGCGCCAAAGCCAATAGCTGTTGAGTTATTGCCATTAACCTGTGCATTATAGCCAACAGCCGTTGAGTTTGAATAGGTGCCATTAAAAGCATCAGCTCCTACTGCTGTATTGTTGCTGCCAGTCATGTTTTCTTCTAACGCGCTTTTTCCAATTGCCGTATTGTTACTGCCTGTTGTATTTCCGAAGGCAGCATTATAGCCTAGTGCGGAATTATCACTTCCTGTAGTGTTTAATCTAAGAGCAGCCGTGCCAACACCAGTATTATTGTCCTCTGTATTTGAGCTTAAGGCTCGGAATCCAACAGCAGTAAGATTTGTTCCTGTTTCATTAAACAGCAAAGCTTCAGATCCTACGGCAGTATTATTACTTGCTGTATTCTGTCTTAATGCTTTATCTCCGAATGCGGTAAGATTATTGCCGGATATATTAAACCTTAAAGCATTAGATCCAAAAGCAGAATTAAAATTTCCATTAATATTTTGGTTTAATGCAATATGTCCTGCCGCCGTATTATCATCGCCCACAGTATTTTCCTTTAAAGTATGAAAGCCTATTGCTGCATTGTTAGATCCTGTCGTGTTATTTTCTAAAGACTGATCACCCACAGCTGAATTTCTAAGCCCCGATATATTAGAACTAAGCGCTACATTACCTAGAGCAGTATTATCAGTTCCAATTGTGTTATTAGCTAACGCAGCAAACCCTAGTGCAGTATTGGCTGTGCCGGTCGTTAACTCTTCAAGGGCTCTATAACCTACCCCTGTTGAATATTCTACACCTTCAATATTTCTGCCAACTTGGCCTCCAATGAATGTATTTCCTTTCCCAGGATTAGTCAGATTTCCTGCTTCAAAACCTAAAAATAAATTAGCCTCAATAGGTGTTGGATTGGTTTGGTCATAGCCAATAAAACCAGCTAAAGTATCATTGACTTTAAAAATCAAGTTCTTTTCGTCTGTTGTCCCAAGGAAATTTTCTGTATCGTCAATTCCACTGTTACCTGTTGTTGACCAAAATTTGTTCTCTCCCGCAGCAAACCAGGTCGGGTCATTGTAATAATAAAAACCTATGGCTGTGATGTTTTCTGTTGATGCATCACTTGAGCCTCCACTAATGTCATTGACATACACCATAACCCCATTCTGAGCAGCAGTATAGGTGCCTGTACTCATTTTTGCGTCCAGGTCTGTAAGTGATAGCGCAGGAATAATTATACCATCAGCAGACGTGGCTGTTCCAGGCTCTCCTACAATATGAAATGTGGCTTGGGGATTGGTCGTGTCCAATCCAACCTGAGCCGATATCATACCCGTATAAAAAAGTAATATTAGTAGTGCTAAGTTAGTTTTCATTAAAGTAAGTTGTAGCACAAAATTATTACTTATAAATTTAAATGGGAATTTAATTTTATTAAATTTTTAAAGGTTATCAAATAACTAATCAACAATCCACACATATAACGCAGTAATCACAAAAAAGATTGCACGCTAATGAGATAATCTATTTTTCAATTTTATTGATCAGTGCATCAATTTGATTTTGTTGTTGTTTTACTATGGCTTTGAGTTGTGCTATATCTTCTTTTTGAGATTTGATGATGTCTTGTTGTTCCTGGATGGCCTTGACGACAACAGGAATGATATCGCTATAGTAAACTCCTAAATTTTTTACAGGTCTCATTGCTTTAGCATTTGTTTCTTCGTCGATCACTACAGATTCTTCTTTCACAACAACTTCAGGTAAAATATTGAGTAGATTTTGAGCTGAAAAGCCAATTTTTTTAGAACTGTTTTCAGGTTGTTTCCAGTTATAAGTTATCGTTTCGATTTGCATTAATTCCTGCAAACCATATTTTAAGGGTTTTATGTTTTTCTTTAAGGTGTAATCACTTGTTTGTATTGTTCCATTAACTGACCACATAGCCTCCCACCTGAAAACACTATTTCCTAAAGTTCTGTCATCATCTGTATAAGGTATAAAATCTGCATCAATAATGGTTATGAAGCCTCCTCCATCAACAATCTTTTCTGCAGTACCAATGCCTATTGTAGTACCAGCAGAACCGAGGTCAAAATCTGCAACATACTCAAGAGTAGTTAAGCCTTGATTTTGGTTATTATCATCTAAATTTCCGGTATCAGAACCAAATCTTACAACATCAGTAAAAGCGTCTACAAAGAATAAATTTTCATTGCTGTCACCTTCAATCCTAAAATCTCTGTTAAGACCTCTTTCGTTAAAAACAACTGTTCCTCTGGCGTTTAAATCAATTTGGGGTGTGTTGTTACTATAAAGATACATTCTGCCGTCACCAAGTTCATCAAAGATCTGACCCAAAAATTCATTGTTACTGGAATTTGAAACTTGAAACGAGGCATTTGTTCTTAATATATTATTATCAAATTCACCGTAAATGAGTGCTGTATTAGCACTTGCATTTGAGTTTTCTATGTAAAGTTTGTTTGAGCCTGTTTCAAAATATCCGGCTTGATATCCAAGAAACACATTTCCAATTCGGTTTAAGAATGATGTACCATTATAACGACCGGCCTGGTTACCTATGAAAGTATTTTGACTGGAATCCTGATCGTATAAGCCAGCTTCATTACCTATAGCAACATTATCTGTTCCGGATAAATTATTATTTAACGCCTGATACCCAACAGTAATGTTAAAATCTCCTGTTTGATTTCCTGATGCTGACTCATCTCCAATAGCTATGTTATTAGAGCCACTAGTATTTGACGCTAAAGCAGAGCTGCCTAAAGCTATATTATAATTACCGGATAAATTATTAAATAGAGATATGCTACCGATTGCGATATTTTTTAAGCCAGTCGTATTATTCATTAAAGCTGATATACCTAAAGTTGAATTAAGTTGTCCACTGGTATTTTCTCTGCCCGAATTAGAGCCTATAAATGTGTTTCCATTATCACTTAAATCATCAGATTCACCGGCTCTGTAGCCTAAGAAAACACTATTGTCGCCAACAGAGCCTATTCTGCCGGATTTTGCATTATTTACCTTAAAGATTAAAGCTTGATTATCAGTAGTACCAATAAAATTAGTGGTTTCATCAGTTCCTGCATTACCGAATAAACTCCAACGGTCTGATGATAATTCTGAAGCATCAACCCAACTTACATTGCCAGAGTCGTCTGTTTGCAGAACTTGTTCGTCTGTTCCTCTTGAACTCGGCAAAATATAATTGTTGGATGTAGTTGTTCCAATAGAGATTCGCCCTAAAAAATAACCGGCATAACCACTACCATTCGTTACATTACTGTAAATACCATAGTGTGTTCCGCTTAATGAAGGATCGATGTCTATTCGTGTTCCGGTTTTACTGCCTGTATTAGTCATTCCGGAAACAAAATTGTGACGAGTTCCAACGAGATTTCCTGTACCTTCAACGATTTGGAATAAATTATTTAATCCTACAGTAGTTGTTGTCGAAGATGTATTATGCCTGAATGTATTTGAAAACCCTTCTGCATTAGCACCTTTGTCGCCGTCAAATAAATTTGAAACTCCACTATCGCTTGTTGTATTGTCTGATGTAAAACTATTATAAACCCCAACTCTGCCTGCACTTGTAGAATTTACAAAAAAATTGCTCATGGCAGTAGAATTTGACGCCGTATCCAATATGTTGCTTATAGCTGTTGTACTTCCAGTGGTGCTGGTTGTGGTTATTTCGTTAGAAATGCCTGTGGCTGCGCTGGTTTGATTTGTTTCGATAAATAATGCATTACCATTGGAGTTTAGTATGTTTAAATTTGCTGATGTTGATATACTCCCACCGATATTTACCTTCTCATTAGGACCATCTAAAGGTGAAAGGTAATTACCATTATCCTGCCACTTACCAAAGCTGGAAGAGTCTGTCCAACCTAAATTGCCGGAGCCATCAGTTTGTAGAATTTGATTTGCTGTACCATCGGAAGTAGGAAATGCAAAACCTGTACCCGAGGGATTGCCAATTTGAAAAGTTCCGTTTGTACGTAAAATGTCATTATCAAATTCGCCGTAAATCAGGGCATTGTTGTTATTGGCATCAGAGTTTTCTATGTACAGCCTGTCATCATTGGTTTCATTTCGACCCGCCTGGTAACCAACAAATACACTACCAGATAAACTTCTGGTTGTATTAGTATTTATAGTACCACTTTCTGAACCTAAAAAAGTATTATTGGTGCCTTCTACAAATCTACCGGCTACAGCACCAAATGCAACATTATTATCACCTGATACATTATCAGACAGGGCTCTGTTACCTACAGCAGAATTTTGTTGACCGTCAATATTCTCAAATAATGAAAAGCTTCCTAAACCTGTATTTCTAAAAGATGTATTATTTCTTAGTGCAGAGACTCCAAAAGCTGCGTTTTCAAAACCAGTAGTTACATTTTGCAATGCAAACCGCCCAATACCAGTATTTGCATTACCTGATTCATCGTCATTTTCACCTGAGTTTTGTCCTAAAAAAACACTCCCATCTGAAAACTTACCAATCTTACCGGCATCAAGATTATTAATTTTAAAATGTAAAGACTCATCATTTGTCGTTCCTAAAAAGTGTACGGCAGGATTTATAGCATTACCAGTTAAACTCCAGCGGTCTGAAGCAAGCCCTGATGCATCAACCCAGTTGACATTGCCTGAGCCATCGGTTTGTAAGACTTGATCTGCAGAACCATCTATGCTTGGAAAGCCATAACCACTTGATGCAGGATTACCAATTTGAAATGTGCCGTTAGTTCGTAAAATATCATTGTCAAACTCGCCGTATATTAAAGCGTTATCAGAATCTGCATCAGAATTTTCAATATAGAGTTTGTTGCTGCCGGATTCGGAACTGCCAGCATTATAACCGATAGCGACATTACCATTTCCGACATTTCCGAATAAAGCTAGGCCTCCTATGGCAGTATTATTGTTGCCAGATCCGTTAGTTGTCATGGCACCGCTACCAACGGCTGTGTTATACTCACCTGTATTATTCAATAATGTTGCACTCCCTAATGCGGTATTGTGCCCGCCAGAGCCACCGCTTGAAAATGATAAATATCCAATTGCAGTGTTATGTGTTGCAGTGTTAGGTGGGCTACTTTTGTCTTTTCCAGCTCTCCAGCCAATAAATACATTACGATTCCCTCCAAAGTCATTTAGACCAGCTTCATAACCAAAATAGGTACCGGAACTTGTGCTTAAGCGTCCAACTCGCTGATTATCGACTCTAAAATTTAACGCCTGCGCATCTGTGGTGCCAATAAAATCAGTCGTTTCATCCGTACCTGCATTTCCTGTAGTGGACCAAAGCTTACTTTCCCCAACGGTAAACCAGCGGTCTGCTGTGGAATCATAATAATAAATACCTTTTTTGGTAATGCCCGAGGTTTCAGGTATTGTTGAGCCCGCAGACACATCATTGATATACACAATCGCCCCATCCTGGTCAGCGCCATAGGTGGCTGCGCCCATTTTTGATTCAAGCTGAATGATGCTTAAAGCAGGTAATAAGATACCATCTGCGGCAGCTGCATCGGCGGCACTGCCGATAATATGAAAGGTGGTTTTAGGATCGTTGGTGTCTAAGCCGACCTGGGCGTAAAGACTGTTAATGATTAAAACAAGATATACTAAAATAAAATATTTATTTTCCATAATACACTGTAATAGAGGATCTAAACAATCTTTCCTTTTTTTTAAAATTTAAGTTTAAATAGACCGTTTTTCTTTGGTACAGGAAAATCATAAAAGGTTAACAAATTTTTTAATGAATTTAGTAAGCTTAATACTTAGAACTGGAAAACCTTTTAAAAAAGTGAGTTGTCTTCAAGACAGATGTTGAATTATTAGTCTTAAAACAAACTGACAGAATTTCTTTTAAAGCCCGTTGTTATTTTATTGAATTTTATCAAAAAGAATTCCTCCAAGCTCTATTAAACATAGCTGGTTTCAAAAAAACTATCTACTTCTCCTCAACTTTTTTGATCAGGGCTTCTATTTGTTTTTGCTGTTGAGATAGTCTGTGTTTTAAGTCTTGAATGTCTTCTTCTTGCGTAATCAGTTGATTCTGATTTTCTTTATTTGTTGTTTGTTCTTTGGCCAACATAGCCTTAAGCTCTTCTATAACCTTATCCTGCTCCTCCATTTTTTGGTTTTGTTGGTCGATGAGGAGGTTTTGGGTTTCGATAAGGGTTTGTTGTTCCTGGACGGCCTTAACTAAAGGCACTACAAATTCAGCATAACGAAGACCGTAGTGTGAGTTAGCATTTTTTGGTTTATCTACACCATGAAAATCAAAGCCGACTTCCCGCGCGGCCTGCTCAACTTCCTGGGCTATAAAGCCTGTCTGAATTTCTGCGCTCTTAAGGCGTTCACTATCACGTAGCCTTAAAGAATCTGGAGTGTTATAGAATTTGGCCATGGCACCCATATCAAAGTTATAAGAAACAGGCCTTAGTTTCTTTATAAATTCAAGCCCTGCGATGTCTTCTTTGATGTTTTTCTTAAATCTTTTATCTGAGGTGTTGGTCCAATTAGCATTTCCACCTATTGAGGTTACACTACCATTTCCTAGTCGAATTGTATTTGAGCCTGAGGGTTCTGCTAAATATCCTATAGCAGTCGAATTAGATAGTGTTGTAGAGGAGCTAAAAGCAGCATAGCCCACAGCCGTATTGTTACTTCCTGAAGTATTGGAATCTAAAGCATTATAGCCGACTGCTACATTATTATCTCCAGATGAATTAGCTCTCAACGAATTGTATCCGATGGCAGTGCTGTTATCGCCTGCGTTATTAGTTTCAAGAGCCTGAAAACCTACGGCTGTAAGACCACCCTCAGAGGTATTAGAAAATAAAGCTTGAAACCCAACGGCTGTATTTACGCTACCTGTATTATTGAATAATGCCTGATGACCAACAGCAGTATTGTCATCACCAACCAAATTATTAAATAGTGCTTGATAGCCAACCGAAGTATTATCATTGCCGGTAGTGTTTTCAACTAAGGCCTGATGGCCAAATGCAGTGTTATTACTGGCATTATTAACTCTTAATGCCCATACGCCATAAGCTGTATTTTGTGATCCTGTTGTATTTAATTCTAAGCTTCCATAGCCAGTTGCGGTGTTATTGGATCCAGTTGTATTGCTAAATAAAGAACCGTGGCCTAAAGCTGTATTATCAGAGCCTGTATTATTCTGTCTTAAAGCCTGATGACCAATAGCAGTATTATTATCTACTTCGTTTGAATATAATGCCTGGTAGCCTAAGGCAACATTGCTATTACCATCATTATTATTGAAAAGTGCTTGATAACCAAAAGCGGAGTTATTTGACCCTGTCCCATTTTCTCCTGACGCCACCATGGCTTCAAATCCAAAAGCGGAATTATTATTTCCAGCGTCATTACCACCCAGTGCTTGATAGCCTGTTGCAGTATTGGCTTGGCCTGCAGTGTTTTCACCTAACGCCTGGCTTCCAAATCCCACATTATAATCTCCAGTGCTAAATTGTAGCGAAGCGTGACCAACCGCTGTATTAAATGTTCCTAAGCCAAATCTCTGTGCTAAATTACCTATAGCAATATTATTTGATGAATCATTAAATTCCAATGCACGCTCACCAATAGCTATGTTTCCACTGCCTGTTTCATTATCTTCTAATGCAGCATCGCCTATGGCTATATTATAGCCCCCTGTGGTGTTATTAGATAGTGAAAAAGCACCTAAAGCAATATTACGAGTTCCAGTTGTATTTGAACTTAAAGCTGAACCACCCACAGCAGTATTATTACCTCCGCTTGTATTAGAAAAAAGCGCCTGATCTCCAATAGCCGTATTATATTGTCCTGTATTATTTGCGGCTGTAGTACTTCCTTTTAAAGCTTCATAACCAACAGCAGTGTTAAAGGTTTCTCTGCCTGTGGTTCTGTCATCAGCATAAAACATGGATCTGTAACCTATGGCTGTACTTCTGCTGTTGGCTGTATTGGAAAAAAGTGCTTCGACACCAATAGCTACATTTTCAGCTCCAATATTATCATGCATTGCATCTCTACCAATTGCAACATTATTATCTGCATCCGTGTTAGAATTTAAAGCGCCTGCGCCTAAGGCTGTATTGTTTTCTCCAGTGGTGTTTAAACGTAAAGCTCCGGTGCCAATACCTGTATTTTTATTACCGTTATTACTTGTTAAGGCATTTATACCAATACCTACATTTGATGAACCATTTGTATTACTTAATAGAGTGCCACTACCAATTGCAACATTATGAATGCCATCTAAGTTAGAGAACATTGCTCTGTAACCTATCGCAGTATTACTAGCACCTGTGGTTGTTGACCTACCAGATTCGTAACCAATAAAAGTATTTAAATTAGTGCTAAGATCATCAGACTCACCAGCTCTATAGCCCAAGAATAGACTACCATCTGAATCATTGCTTATTCTTCCGGCATGGGTATTATTTACTTTAAACACAAGTGCTTGCCCATCAGTTGTCCCAATAAAATCTGTGGTTTCATCAGTTCCCGCATTACCAGTAGTAGACCATAATTTGTTTTCACCTGCAGCATACCAGCGATTGGCATCATCATCATAATAATAAATTCCTTTTTTGGTAATACCGGAGGTTTCAGGTATTGTAGAGCTTGGCGTAATATTATCAATATAAACAATCGCCCCGTCCTGATCTGCATCATAAGTGGCTGCGCCCATTTTAGCTTCAAGCTGGGCGATGCTTAAGGCAGGCAGTAAAATACCATCTGCGGCAGCAGCATCGGCGGCACTGCCCACAATGTGGAATGTGGTTTTAGGGTCGTTGGTGTCTAAGCCGACCTGAGCATTTGCTATAGTACCAAAAACAAGGAAACTCAAAAAGTATATGAGATTTTTCATAAGAATAGGTTGTACTTAGATTTTAAAATTAAAAAAAATCTCAAAAATTAGGTGCTTAATGATCAAATATTTAAAATATAACTTAATGAATTATTGTAATTTAGACAGAATTGTTGTTAACATGATAAAACTACAAAACCAATAGAACTCAATAGATTTCTCGGTGTTTTCTTAATTTTAAAGCATTTAGGCCTCTCAGAATCTGATTTAACTTTTAGCTGGAGCTATTGTCTTATGATTAAATCATAATTTTTTATTTTCGCCCGGCAGTTGCAATTGTTTATTTAAGTTTAATTTTAGTTTATGAAAAAATCAGTGATATGGATGTTGAGTCTAGTTTGCTTTTCCTCATCAATCCATGCTCAAAAAAAAGCCTATAAAGATAAATTCGCCCATACATTTTCCATAGTTGCCAGAGACGAAAATACAGGTGAAATGGGTGTTGCCGTTCAAAGTCATTGGTTTGCAGTGGGTAATAGCGTCGCCTGGGGAAAGTCTGGTGTTGGCGTTGTAGCGACCCAATCTTTCGTTAATCCATCTTACGGCTCAAACGGATTGAAACTTATGGAAGAAGGCCTTACAGCTGAAGAAGCTCTGGGTAAACTGATAAACCTCGATCAGGGCGAAGCCTACCGTCAGGTAGCTTTTCTGGACGTCAATGGAAATACAGCTGCGCACACCGGAGAAAAATGTGTTTTAGAAGCCTCTCACAATGCTTATCAGAATTTTTCCGTTCAGGCCAATATGATGCTCAATGATAAGGTTGTGCCTGAAATGCAATATGCTTTTATGGTTCATAGAGATTTACCTTTGGCAGAACGACTAGTTGAGGTTTTGAAAGCTGCCCAAAAAGCAGGCGGCGATATTCGCGGTAAACAGTCAGCAGCTCTGCTTATAGTTGGTCCTGAAAAAGTAGAAAATGAATGGGAAGACCATATTATAGATTTAAGGGTAGATGACCATCATAATCCAATTAAAGAATTAAGTCGGTTATTAAGTGTAAAGCGTGGTTATGACTTTATGAATCAAGGCGATATTGCTATTGAAGAAGGAGATATAAAGTCTGCACTGGAGGCGTATTCAAAAGCGGAAGAATTACTTAAAGGGAATCTTGAAGTGACCTACTGGAAAGCAATTTCCCTATGGAATGCAGATGAAAAAGCAAAAGCTATTCCCATCTTAAAACAAATATTCAAAAAAGAAAAAAATTGGAAAACCCTTACTTATAGGTTGTTAGAATCAGAAATCATCAATTCAACAAAAGTAGAACTCGACAAATACTTTAAAAATGACTAAAAGCTTACTTTTTCAAATCATATTAATCTTTAGTTTTTTTACAACAGTCGCTCAGTCATTAAGCATAGATAAAATTATGCAGGACCCTAAATGGATGGGTAATTTTCCAGGCGATGTAGAATGGAGCATAGACAGTAAGCATATTTTTTTTGATTACAATCCAGAAAATTTCCCCTCAGATTCTGTATATTTAGTTAACATCAAAAAGCCTGAAACTTACAAGAAGGCCTCAAAAATTCAAAAACTTAAAAGGCTGGATGCTTTTGAATCTAAAGACGAAAATTCATCACATTATCTCAAAATTGAAAATGGCAACCTCATGTTATTACATGAAGACTGGGAAAAACCAAAGCTTATCCTGGATTTGAAAGAACGTATAAGAAACGCAGAATTTTTAACTAAAAATAAAATTGGGTTAGTAATAGAAAATAATGCCTATGTTCTTGATATTGAAAAATTTCAACTAAAACAGTTAACCAATATCAAAAAGGGTAAACGTCCCAAAAACAAAGCACAAACACAGAGTTGGCTTGAAAAAGAAAATATAAGTTTGATCAAGGTCTTAGCGCGAGAAAAAGAAAAAGACTCTTTAAGAAAAGCATATAACAAAACTCAGGAAAAGGAAGAATATGCTTTTTACACTGGGGATAAATATGCTTATGGCTTCAAAATTTCGCCGGATTTGAATTCTGTTGCCTTTAACCTGAGTAAAAGATTCAAAAGTGAGTATACCAAAGCAGCAGATTTTGTTGATGTAAGTGGATATACCAAAATGGTTGATGCCAGACCTAAAGTAGGGAAGGAGAGTAACCAATCAGGTCTGGTCATTTACAATTTAAAAAAAGATACAGCTTATGTAGTCCAGGCAAATGAACTTACCGGTATCAAAAAACAGCCGGATTATTTGAAAGAATATGGAAATGTCGATAAAAATGAACCGAGAACAGTTGACTTTTCAAGCTTGTTATTTTCTCCAAATGGAAAGAAAGCAATTGTAGTTGTTCGGTCTCATGATAATAAAGATAGATGGATATGCGAAGTGAATCTTGACAACGGCAAACTCAAAACATTAGAACACCAAAGAGATGAAGCATGGATAGGTGGACCAGGAATTGGAAATTACGGCGGCAGCGGGACTTTAGGATGGATTGATCATCAAAACATTTATTTTCAATCTGAAGAAACAGGGTTTTCGCATTTGTATACTTTGAATATCAACACCTTGAATAAAAAAGCATTGACTTCAGGTGGATTTGAAGTCTTTCAACCAAGGCTTTCTAAAGATAAAAAATACTGGTACTTTTCAGCATCCAAAGGCGATTTACGTCAAAGACACTTTTTCAAAATGCCAGTTGATGGCGAGGAATTGATACAGTTGACGGAGGGCACTGGCAGACACGATGTCGTTTTGTCTCCTGATGAAAAATACATGGCAGTTTTATACTCTAAAGCCAATCAGCCTGAAGAGTTGTATATAAAAAGAAATAAGCCTAATGCAGATTATAAACAAATAACCTTTAGTCAGTCCGAGGCATTCAAATCTTATGACTGGAGGACGCCAGAGTTTATAAGTTTCCAAGCCTCCGATGGGGTTTTGGTACCTGCAAGATTATATAAGCCTCAGGAAGAGAACGCAAATGGTGCAGCAGTCATTTTCGTACATGGCGCCGGTTATTTGCAAAATGCCCACAAATGGTGGTCCAGTTATTTTCGGGAATATATGTTTCATAACCTGCTCACCGACTTAGGTTATACTGTGTTGGATATAGATTATCGCGGAAGCGCAGGTTATGGCAGAGATTGGCGAACGGCAATATATCGGCATATGGGCGGGAAAGATTTGTCCGATCAGGTAGATGGGGCAAATTATCTTATTGAAAATCATAAAATTAATCCGGAGAAAATCGGTATTTATGGCGGAAGTTATGGTGGATTCATTACTCTAATGGCCATGTTTAATGAAGCTGATACGTTTAAGGCCGGAGCAGCACTTCGGTCTGTGACAGACTGGGCACACTACAATCACGGCTATACTTCAAACATTTTGAACACGCCAGAAAAAGACCCCATAGCCTACAGAAGATCATCACCTATTTACTTTGCAGAAGGACTTAAAGGGCATTTGCTCATGTGTCATGGTGTGATGGATACCAATGTGCAGTTTCAGGATATTGTCAGACTGTCTCAGCGTCTAATAGAATTAGGAAAAGATAACTGGGAACTGGCTATTTATCCTGTAGAAGGCCACGGATTTACTGAACCTGAAAGCTGGACCGATGAATATAAGCGAATTTTGAAATTGTTTGAAGAGACGATAGGAAAGTGAGTGAATTGTGGACCTACAACCCCTCAAGAGTTTTGATGCCCTTGAATTGCTTAGGGGTTAATAGATGAAAGATATATAAGATTTAAATTGAAAAGTTATTTAATTTAGGTTAATGCCTAAACATTCAAATCCAGCAGTCCTTCCGGTAACTCAAAATAGATAGCCTTGTCATCTTCATCAATTTCTAAAATCCAATCTTCATTAACAGGAATAAGCAGTGGACCTCTTTCTGAAGTGAGTTCAAAAATGGCTTGAGGCGTAGAGGTGTTGAGGTTTACAATTTCACCGATTAGTTCATCATTTTCGTTAAAAGCAGTGAAACCAATCAAATCCTTTAGAGAAAATGTATCGTCTATATCAATTTCGCTTTTGGGCACATAAACGTCTCGCTTTACAAGCTTGTTAGCGTCGCCTTCTGAATTGACGTCCTCAAACTTAATTCGGAGATTACGTTTTTTATGGGCTTTGGTAAACTCAATAAAAAAAGGAATCCGTTTCTGTTCTATGTCGACAAAAACGGACTCTAAATTTTGTGGGAAATTATCTAAATCAGGATTGATTTGGAGTACAACTTCTCCTTTAAAACTAAATTTTCTTGAAATTGTTCCGAGATAAAAATGTTCATTTTCATCCATCAATTTCTATCTTAGTCTTCTTTTTTAGCTTCTTCTGCGGCATCTTCAATCGTCTGAGCAGAGTCTTCTGTAGTCTCCTCAGCAGCTTCTTCTTCGTTTGCTTTAGCTTCTTCAGCCTGAGCTTCTGCTTCTGCTTCTGCGGCTTCTGCAGCTCTTTTGTCGTTGATTGCTTTCTCTTTGGCAAGTGCTTCAGCTTTAGCATCCGCTTTGGCTTGTTCAACTTTAGAGGTTTTATCCATGATTTTACCCTCTTTTTCTTTCATCCACTCGTCAAATTTCTTATCAGCTTCCTCTTGAGTCAGTGCGCCTTTAGCAACACCACCCTGTAAGTGTTTTTTGTATAAAACACCTTTGTAAGACAAAATTCTGCGCGCCGTGTCTGTAGGTTGAGCACCATTCAACATGTGCTTAAGGGTGTTGTCAAAATCCAACTCAATGGTTGCCGGATTCGTAGTAGGATTATATATTCCTAATTTTTCAATGAATTTACCGTCTCTTTTTGAACGTGAATCTGCAGCAACAATCCAGAAAAATGGTCTTGCTTTTCTCCCGTGTCTTTGTAATCTGATTTTTAAAGGCATAATTTTTTAAATTTTGGGTTCCCGACCCGGTTATTAAATTTTTGGGAGTGCAAAAGTAATTTATTTTCAGAATAAAAAAAATCTTTTTATCAACTAATATTCAACTTTTTATTTCTAATTTTAATTTCAAAAATAATATAAATGTTAACTAACTTAAATCTAGAGGATATTTTATTTATAGATATTGAAACTGTTCCAGAGCATGAACAGTTTGAAGATTTAAATGCTGCAAAACAAAAACTTTGGGAACAAAAATCTGCTTATAAAAGACGCTATGATGCCGCTGATGGTGAAGAGATTTCTGCAAAAGCATATTATAAGAATGCTGGTATATGGGCAGAGTTCGGTAAGGTTATCTGTATTTCCGTTGGGTTTTTCAATATTTTTAATGGCGGTAAAAGCGAATTCAGAGTCAAAAGTATTTATGGAGACGATGAAGAAGTTGTTCTAAAAGAGTTTACAGATCTCATTGAAAATTATTTCAACGCGCCTCAAAAATTACTTTGTGGTCATAACATAAAAGAATTTGATGTTCCCTACCTGTGCCGTCGTCTGCTGGTAAAAGGCCTGCCAATGCCTCAAAAACTTAATCTTTTTGGGAAAAAGCCCTGGGAAATTCCACATTTAGACACTCTTGAGCTTTGGAAATTTGGCGATTACAAGCATTATACATCATTAAAACTGCTTACTGAAATTCTTGGTATTGCCTCGCCAAAGGATGATATTGACGGCAGCCAGGTGAGAAGCGTTTACTATGAGGATAACGATCTTAAACGTATAGCTGACTATTGTGAAAAAGATGTTATTGCTGTTGCTCAGGTTTTATTGCGATTTTCAAATAGACCCTTACTAGAAAATGAGCATATTATTCACTTAGCCTAATACTATGCTTTTAGATATACAAAATTTGAATATCAGTTTTGAAGATAAGCCCGTTCTCAAAAATTTCAACTTAAAATTGCAGCCTAATAAAATTTTAGGTATCGTTGGTGAATCCGGTTCCGGAAAATCACTTTCAGTATTGTCAATTTTAGGTATTCTACCGAAAAATGCACATGTAGAGGTTGATAAATTATCTTTTAATGGTGTAGCGCTTAATAAACTTAATTCAAAAAACAAGCAATCTATTAGAGGTAATCAAATCTCTATGATTTTTCAGGAACCTATGAGCTCTTTAAATCCTTCAATAACTTGTGGGAATCAGGTTGCCGAAGTCCTTTTAACTCATAAGATATGTAATAAAAAGCTTGTAAAAACCGAAGTGCTAAAGTTATTTAAAAAAGTAAAACTACCCGGTCCGGGAACAGCCTTTGATAAATACCCGCATCAAATTAGCGGCGGGCAAAAGCAGCGTGTTATGATTGCTATGGCTATTGCATGCAAACCAAAATTACTTATTGCAGATGAGCCTACAACAGCACTTGATGTAAGTGTTCAAAAAGAAATCATCCAATTGCTAAAAGACCTGCAGGAGGAAACAGGCATGGGTATTATTTTTATATCACACGATTTGGCTTTGGTTAAGAATATCGCAGACGATATCATGGTCATGTATAAGGGCGAAATTGTTGAACATGATATTTCAGAAATTATATTTTTTAAGCCTAAAGAAACTTATACTAAAGCACTATTAGCGGCCAGACCTCAACCGAATAAACGCTTAAAACGTTTGCCAACCATTGGAGATTTCTCATATTCAAATTTTAAAAGCCTGGAAGTTACCAAAGCTGAAAGGATAGACAAGCATAAAAAGCTTTACAGTTCATCACCAATCATAAAAGTTCAGAATATAGAAAAGACTTTTAAAATAAATGCCTCATTTTTTGAAACTTCAACATTTTTTAAAGCTATAGATAATGTAAGTTTGGATGTTTATAAGGGAGAAAAATTAGGTATAGTAGGTGAATCAGGTTGTGGAAAAACTACTTTAGGGCATTTAATTACTGGTCTAACCAAAGCAGATAAGGGACGTATTTATTATAACAATCAGGATGTTTTAGCTTTGTCAGAAAAGCAGTTCAAACCCATAAAAAAGGATATACAAATCATTTTTCAGGATCCTTATTCTTCACTAAACCCCAGGATGACCGTTGGAGATGCAATAGCAGAACCTATGCAGGTACACGGTTTAGTAAAAACTAAAAAGGCAAGGCAGCAAAAGGTAGGTCAGCTTCTTAAAGCGGTTGGACTTCAGGTATCACATTACCACAGGTACCCGCACGAATTTAGCGGTGGGCAGCGTCAGCGCATCGGGATTGCAAGATGTCTTGCGCTTGAGCCCAAAATCATTATCTGTGATGAGTCAGTTTCTGCTTTGGATATCTCAGTGCAGGCTCAGGTATTAAATTTGTTGGAAGAATTAAAAGATGAATTTCAGTTGACCTACATATTTATTTCTCATGATTTGTCGGTCGTCAGACAATTTTCAGACAGGATATTAGTAATGAAATCAGGACAAATCATAGAACAGGGAGAAGCCGATAGTTTGTACGATAATCCTGGAAGTGAATACACTAAAGCTCTTATTGAAGCAATACCGGTTTAAAAGAATAATCTTGTGTAACCAATATTTATTCCCCAGGACCAGTCTGTGTATTTATTTTGGGGCCCTACCGGTTTAATTCCGTCTACTAAATCAGACCCAAATAGCATCCAGCTGCTTTCCAATAAAATACCGTCTCTCTTTCCAAGATTAAATCTTAATCCCAGCCTTAAATTCAAACTGAGAACAGCTCTACTATCCAGAACTATTCCATTGTCAACATCAGTGCCTACAAAAGTTGGAAAAACATTTGCCGGATTATTTAAACCGCCTTCCAGGCTGGACTCAGCATCCGGAGAAACATAGTTAAGGCCTACGGCTACACCTGCGTAAGGCGATATGAGTTCACCAAAAGAATACCACTGATTGTAGGTTTGCATACGAATTCCAAAGGGAAAATACTCTATTCCCGTACTAAGCCCGATATTAGAAAAAGACCCTGTCATGGCTTGAAGTACAGGGGCATCAGCATATCGGCCGTAATGTTGTAAATCGACGGAACTATATATCAAATCTATACGGTATTTTACGTGCTCCATAAAATAACTGACCCGTCTTCTTGAAGCCCTGTTTAGGTAATAGGTGAGTGCGAAAGTTGTTCCCTGGTTTCCCGAATTAGTCTCTCTGTCAAATCTTTCTCCATAGTCACTTCTCAGCTGATAAAAACCACCATTTATTCCTATTTCATGTTCAAAAAAACTCTGCGCACTTAATTTTGATGATAATGATAAGACGATAGTTATAAATAGTAATTTTAAAGGTTTCATTAAGAACTAATATAGAATTAATATATCATTTAGTATCTGATTTTTTACAAAACTTTGTAAATATATATATTTTATTACTCGGCGTATGACTTATTTTTAATATGGGATAAAATTTATAATTTTTTAATTAGGGCTTTACTTTTAAATAATATAATTATTATCCCGATAAAAATTCCGAAATAAATCCAATGGTCTATAGGTAACTCGTCAATTCCTGTGTCTCCACCTCCTGGAGGAGGTGGGGTTTGTAAAATGATTAATAATAATCCCAATACTATTTTTTTACAACTTTAAAAGTTTGTTGATAGTTTTCACTTTTGATTTTTAAAAGATAATTTCCTGAGCTAAAATCTAAATTTTTCAACTCTAAAATATTATCTGCTATTTCTGTTTTTTCTGAATAAATTCTTCTGCCGATTATGTCAAACATATTTATATAAATCGTTTCACCTGTAAAATTATTGTCAAAAATAAGGCTTATTTTGTCATTGAAGGCATTTGGGAAAATCTTAATCTGGTCATTATTGGTCAAATTATCAGTAGATAATGTCTGATCTTTAAAAGTCAAAGCAAATCTATTTTCGTCAATTGATTCCGGAATAGCCTGATCAAAACTAATGGGTATAACAAGTCCGTTTGATAATGATGTATAGGTGTCATTATACTTATCCCATAAGAAAATACCATTGGGAAGATTGTCATAGCCTGTTAAGTCTATGCTTAATTTGTAGTTCCCTTCGTCGAGATTAAACATATATAAATCTACGACTTCGTCGTAATCAGTCGGAAAATTTCTCTTATCTAAGGTTAACAATCGATCACCATATTGTATAGCCATATTTTCTTCAGTATTGAAGAACTTCTCACCGTCCTCTTTGGTTGTTGTAGTGTTGTAAGTGTTGTTCATCAACATAACTAATCCATCGTGCGCAACGTCTATAAAAGGTGCCTGGTCATTACCATATAATCCAATGCGTAGATAATTGTCAGGTGTTGTCATGCTGAATACCTCTACTAAATTTGTATCTGTACTTTTATGAGTTTCCTGATAAGCGATTACCGGATTGTTTGTATTTGCCTGAATAAACACGGCTTGAAAGGGTTGAATGTATTGATTTGCGAAACTACCCGGCAAAGAATTGGTTATCGTGCCGCCTAAGTTTGAAATATGTGCATATTGACCGTCATTATTAGCTAAAGGCTGCCAGACCCACATTTCATCTGTAAAACTATTACTACTTGTACTCCTTACGGCATTCATATCGACTGGTGCTTGGTAAGGATTGCCCGTAGCAAAATATTCTCCAGTTGTAATTGATGAGTGTGAGGTGCTGAAATTTCCAATATGAAGATTCCCCGTGCTTCTTAAGATTGTTGGTTCCTCTGTTGTGAAATCATTTATTTGTAAATTTACCGCCCTGTCTCCTCTTACTAAAGTATAGTAATTTCTGCCTACTTGTAATGAATCTCCTGCAGTATTTGTGCTAGTAGGGTAAGAAACTGTCCACGCTTCCATCGAATTATTATAGGTGAACATAGAAAAATTTCCCGATTCGTTTTGATCAAAACCATTTCCTGATGGGCCTCCGGTAATATGTGTTCCATAGCCAGGATTAGGATTCCCAGAGCCTATTGCAACAGTAACAGCTCCTTCCTGCCAATTATCATTTATAGGTAAATTAGATTTTACCGGACTGGATAAAAATCGCCATGCTCTATTCCCGGGAAAATATTTTTGGATCCTTAGGTCATTCACAGAACCCCCGGCGCTTTGTGGTACAATTGCAGTATCAGGATATTCATCAATACCAGAATTATGATTCATATAAGCCGGCTCAGTTCCGCTGAGTAATACAATCCTATCAGCAGCATTTAAAGTTCCTGAATTAGAAGTGAAAGTTTCAACAATTTTTAAGAAACCCGTACTGGAGACATTAAAAGTGCCGTTATGTTCTAACTCTACAAAATTTACAGTATCATCAGAATCGTTGAAAGTAAGTGTATGAGTGCCATCAGCTCTAGCTGTACCACTACCTAATTTTAGGATCGCATTATTCAAGGTTAATGTTCCGCTTGAGTTAACTAATCCCTGATCCAAAATGAGTTCTCCATTACTCACAAAGTTTATAAGCCCTTCATTATCAACGTCTTTGTCAAAATATAAGATATGGCCACTTTCAACATGTAGAAAAGAACCATTGGCTACATGAAATTGTGCTTGGCATATATTACCAAGTAGTAATATTATAATCAATAAATACCTGGAAGGTATCATAATTTTTTTTATAAAACTAACCATATTTTTTTTACAAGACAATACAAGATTAGTCATTTATGAACTTTTAATTAACAATTAATTATAATTTAATGTAAAATTGTCTAATAATCAGGCTTTTTCCTCAAGGTTTTCTTTTCAGCCTGTTTATGTTTTTCTTTTAACCTTTTTAACTTTGCCTTATTGGGTACAAATGTACTTTTTCTTTTTTTAGGTGCAGCCAATGCAGCCTCAAGTATGTTTTGAAACCTCTGGATGAGAATTTTTTTGTTTTGATGCTGACTTCTGGTCTCGCTACAACTTAATCTGAACTCTCCTTTTTGATTAATTCTGTTTTGTAATTTTTTAAAAACCCTTTCTTTATGAATGTCATTCAACCAATTACTCTCTTCAATCTGCCAGAATAAATTGACTTTGGTTTCGGTTTTATTGACGTGTTGTCCTCCTGAACCTCCACTGAGACTGGTTGTGAATTCTAGTTCATTAATGATATCATCAAAATTTTTTATCATTTTTCCTGATGAGCAGGTTTTAATAAATCTGCAACAGTTTTTACCGGGTTGAAGGTACTGGATGGGACTTCCACAAATATGGTATGCCAGTATTCCATTGCCCCATTCCAAAGCCCGGGCCGTTCCAGCGCTTTTATGGGATGTCCGTCAACAGATTTACTGGCGATAAAAGCCCTATCCTTGTTAATGTAATCCAGTAAATCAAAGGCTTTGTTGTTGTGGTCCTTTGTTGAGCAAACAATGTCAACAGGGTTGAAATGGGTAGCGCTGTCCAAAATAGATTTCTGTTTTGCATTACTTAAGTCCATTTGCGAAGTCTCTACAATTTGAAGGCTTATGCGACCATCCTTGTCTTTTATCCAAAAAGGTCCGCCACCCGGAGCGCCATCATTAATTACCATTCCACAAACCCTTAAGGGGCGATTAAGCTGTTTATATAATTCATCTTTTTGGTTTGCAGGATGGGCTATGTTCAGCTTTTCCTGCATAAAGCTTTTAATCTCCTGTAAGGTTTTTTCGTCCGCTTTTTTATTTTCAAGAAGAACAAGGTAATTATCCAGCTGTTCTTTTAGCTTTAATAATAAACCGGCTAAGGCTTTTTTATAAGTCGTCGTGTCTGCTTTGTGCTTGTCTTTTTTGGATATATTATCTATGTTTTTGATGAAAATGACATCAGCTTCCAATTGGTTTAAGTTGTAAATTAATGCACCATGACCACCTGGTCTAAAGAATAAGTTTCCGTTGTCGTCACGAAAAGGTGTATTATCTTCATTTACAGCAATGGTATCGGTGGAAGGTTTTTGGTTGGAATACTCTACTTCATAATTGATCTGGCTTTCATCTTGATTTTCTAAATAATGATTCAATACCTGATCAAATTCATGATCCAAACCTTCTGAAATGGTAAAGTGCAATTGAACTTTATTATTTTTTTCTGCGTAAGCTTTAGACTCTTCAAGATGCTCTTCAAAAGGAGTAAGTGTTTTATTTTCATACTTGTGGAAAGGTATCAGGCCTTTTGGGAGATTGCCCAGATTCAAACCTTTTTCTGAAATAGCGTGTTTTAAGATCAATAATGTTTTTTCTTTTTCTGTAAAATCTTTAAAATTCCCGGTGTTTTCTTTTGCAATCTTTAGTGCGTCGTTATAAAACGACAGATCTTCAATCCTATCAAAGAGGGGTTTTAAAATTTCAAAATCTTCATCCTGAAGTTTTGAATTTATTTCTTGTTCAACCAGGCTAACTTCACTAAGAAATTGATGAAGCGCTTTAAACATCCTGGTCGCAGCACCACTTGCAGGCACAAATTTTATGACCTTTAGATTATTTTGGTCTTCATAAAATGAAATAAATTCATCAAAATCTCTGTCCTCAAACTTGATAATGCCATCACCGATACTTGCTGCTTTTACGACCTCAACGTCCGGCACGCCATCTGTAAACCTGTTGATTTGTGATTGTAGTTCTTCCCTGGATATCCCTTTTTCCTTGAGCTGCTCTATGTCTTTGTTTTCTAATTTCATGCTTGTATGCCTTTAATGGTGTCCAGTACAGTT
This sequence comes from uncultured Mesohalobacter sp., assembly GCA_964593755.1. Classification (GTDB taxonomy): domain Bacteria; phylum Bacteroidota; class Bacteroidia; order Flavobacteriales; family Flavobacteriaceae; genus Psychroflexus. The sequence continues at coordinate 335,236 of CAZQKB010000001.1, forward strand.
TTCGTCCTGGTTTTTAAATCGCCTTTTAAAATAGTAAATTTTTTGTTCCTTCTTCTAAGTTCTTTCAAAAATTCCTCATACATTCTTTCGCGTTCATTAGGTTTATCCCTGAGATCGTCTTCTATCCAGGGTGTGTCTATATAGGTCAAAAAATAATGATCGTAGTTTAACCGTTCATTGAGATGGTCAAGCCAGGTAAAATCATCTTCAGGAAAATATACTTTGGCATAGACATAAGTTTCCAGCGGGTCGGTATCGCAAAACAGGTATTGATTCGCTTTTTGGATCAATTTATTTTCAGTTTTCAATTGGCCATCAACAATGGGCCGGATGTCTGAAGCTTCACAGGCTTTGCCGGTATTTTCAAATTTTTGCTGTAATAAATCCCGGGCAAACTCCGGTACCCATTTGGTATTAAAATGTTGCGCCAGTTTTTTAGCTAAAGTCGTTTTACCTGTAGATTCAGGACCGTAGAAAACTATTCTAGTAATGTCGCTTTGGGCTTTTTTAGATTCTTTTACTTCCATTATTTTTTACCATTTTCAGCGATATTATTAAGATTAAAATCAACTGTAAAAATACAACCATTGGCCTAAGAATGACTTTAATTAATGTTTTTTAAGACAATCTTGTACAAGTTGCTCAGCATCAAAAGATTTTGAAATTGGTATAATATCATCACCAATAATTAATTCACTAGCTTCAATTTTTTTAACATGTATTATGTTCACCGCATATCTTCTGTGTACACGGTATAAGTTTTTAAAACTTAATTGTTTTAAAAGAATCTCTAACTTATCTCTGGTTTTAAAACATTTTGTCTCGGTGTAGATGTTTAAATAATTTCTTTCAGATTTGATATACAGTATATTGTTTTCATCAAAACTTACAATACCGGTTTTAGTTTTAAGAAAAACTTGTTCATTAGCTTTCTGTTCGGTAATTTTAGGATGTTGGTTTTCCAATATGATTTTGATATTGCTTAAAAGCGTTGGGTTGTTAAAAGGCTTCATAATATAACCTGCTGGTTTTGTTTCCATCAATTTATCTAAAAATTCCTCACTGCCGTAAGCGGTGATATATACAAATGGAATATTGAGATGGTCTTTTATTTTTTGACCTAACCAGGTTCCTTTTTTGACACCTTTTAAACCAAAATCTATTAAAACCAAATCGGTGTCTGCGTTTTGTAACTCTACCCAAGCTTTTTCTGCTGTAGCAGAACTTCCTGAAATCACATATCCTGAATTTTCCAAAGTGCTCATTATCGCTGTTCTGGTAACGCCCTGATCTTCTACTACGTATATTTTGTGTTTTGATGTACTCATGTTTTGAAATTTAATTCAAAATGAAATCCTATTTTGTTTGTAATTTTAAAATCTCCTTCTAAGTCTTCAACTAAAGATTTTATTAGTTTTATACCTGTGCCTTTACTCGATAAAAATTTTTCTTTATCAAAGTTATTACCATCATCTGAATAAATAATTTTGTGAGTGTTGTTGAACGCGTAGTGACTAATTTCTATAAATCCTTGCTCATTAAAGGCATGTTTTAAAGAGTTAGTAAGCAGTTCGCAAAGTATAAGTCCGAGAGAAGTTAATAGTCCTACAGGAAAGGTCCGATGAGCTATGTCTAATCTATATTCTATATTTTTCTTGGGATAGTTGCTTATAAGAAGTACGCATAAATTTTTAGTGTAAGTCTTGAAATCAATATCTTCGAAAGTATTCTCTTCGTAAAGCATTTTATGAAGAATAGCTATGCTTTCTAAATATTGTTGGGATTCTTTAAGTAATTTATGGCTCTCTGGATTTACTTTTTTCTGAGATTGTAATTCTAAAATGCCACCGACTATTTGTAAATTATTTTTTGTCCGATGGTGCATTTCGTCAAGTAATTTTTGTTTTTCTAAAATCCCCTTAGATAATTCTCCTTTTTGGATGTTTATGAGTCGATTAGAATCTTTACTTTTTTTGAAAAGAAGAAAAATAATTATTGATCCTATTATTGAAATGCCGACAAGAATAAATAAAATTTTGTTAGTTTTTATCTTTTGTGCTAAAGTTTTTTCATTTCTTCTCAGTTTTTTTTGAGCCTCAATAAAATTATAATTAGCAGTTGCTTCTGCATAGACTTTCTCTGCTTTTACACGCATTAAAGAATCCTTGTTTTTAAAAACATCATCTAATAAACGAATAGCTTGATCTTGATCATTATTTTTTATTAATAATTTAGATTTCAAAAACTTAGCTTTAATAAAAACATCTAAGCTTGGGTAGGTTGTGTTGAAGTAAAACGTACTATCTATATAAATCTTTGCTAAATCATGTTTATCTTGTAAAAAATAAAGATTAGCCAAATTGTAATAGGCATTAAGCGTTATTTTTGGTCTTTTGGTTAATTTACTTGATTCTAATTCAGATTTGAAAATATTTTCAGCGCCATCATATATTTTTTCTGAAACTTTTAAGCTTGCAACGTTAGAAGCGATTACGTTGTTAAAATGTGTTACATACTCTTTTGTAAAAAATGTATCTACAATTGTTGTGTTATTTAATTTATCCAAGGCCAAATAATAATAGTAGTAGGCAGAGTCTTTGTTGTTTTCTTTTTCAAAAGTCAGAGCGATATTATTAAGCATACTGGCTTGAAGAAAATAGTCTTTAGAGCCCTTGAAAACTTTTTCTTGCTTTTTATAGTTGAGCCTGGCTAAAGCATACTGTTCTAAGTTGTAATAAATTTTAGCCAAATCAAATGAGTTCTCATAAGATTTTGGTCTAACCGGATAACCAAACTTTTTATTTAGAAATAATAGCTTATCGATTATACTTAACTGACGTCTGTAAAATCCTTTTCTTTCATAAGCATAATAGAGAGCATTGTAGGTATAGACAGATTTTTTTTGCTTTTCAAAATTTGGTTCAGAAATAAGTTTTTCAGAGATTTTGATTACAGAATCGTTTATCAGTTGATTGTCGTAATACATTAATATCATAAAATCTGCTTGCATTACCTCTTCTGGAGAGGCATTAACTGATGCCCATTTTTTTGACTGCGTGAACATTTTTAAAAAAGACTTATCCCAATAAAAATTTTGAGTATTTAGATTTACGATTAAATCTTCAAAGGTCGATACACTGGCATCAAAATCTGCCTTATTTTCAATAGGTAAGATTTGATGTATTCTTTCTTTATAATCTGAATCTTGAGCTTGTACTTTGTTGCTGTAAACTACTATTAAAATATACAGTATAAAAAATACAAGTCTCATATAGAAAAATTGGTTTTTAAAATTAAAACTTTTTTAATCAAACAAAGTTGAAATTCTATACTTCCCAAAAAAAGCCAGTTACTTCCCAAATATGGTATTTTTCTTAATGAAAATTATCTAAATGCCTCATTTTATATAATATAGAGAATCATAAAGAATAGACTAAATAATTGAATTAAGTTTCGAAGATGTAAAACAACCATCAAAATTTCTGCTACTATGAATAAATTTTACGTTTTAGTGTTTTCAAAATTAAGGCTAAGAATTAGTTTTATTTGTTTTTTCATAGTTAGTGCTGCTTTTGCACAGGTTGAATTTGAACAAGTTTTACCCTTACCACCTGCACCTCAATCAATACCAGTTTTTGATGGTGTATCAGATGGTTCAATAGCCTTTGCAGATGTTGATGGGGATAACGATCTGGATGTTTTAATTACAGGGAATATAAGTAATAGTCAAATGATTTCAAAATTATATTTAAATTTAGGAAATGGTCAATATGAAGAAGCTTCAGGAACTCCATATGATGATGTTAGACAAAGTTCTATAGCCTTTTCAGATGTAGATGGTAACGGCACTCTTGATATAATGATAACCGGAACAAATAGTAGCGGTCAATTTATTTCAAAGCTTTATACTAATGATGGTTTAGGTAACTTTTCAGAGGTTATTGGCACTCCTTTTCAGGGTGTTTCGAGCGGTTCCATAGCCTTTGCTGATGTAGATGGTAATGGTACACAGGATGTTTTGATTACTGGCTGGGATAGTGGTTTTCAACCTATTTCAAAACTATATACAAACAATGGTGCAGGTAATTTTACAGAAATTTCAGGAACACCTTTTGAAAATGTAAATTTTAGTTCAATAGCTTTCTCAGATATAGATGGAAATGGCACTCAGGATGTTTTAATTACTGGAAGGAATGGTAGTAGCTTTCAGCCTATATCAAAACTATACGTAAATGATGGTGCAGGTAATTTTACAGAAGTTTCAGGAACTCCTTTTGATGATGTTAGGAATAGCTCCATAGCATTTTCAGATGTAGATGGAAATGGTACACAGGATGTTTTAATTACGGGATTAAACAGTAGTAATCAACCTATTTCAAAACTTTACACAAACGATGGAACTGGTATTTTTACAGAGGTTTCAGGAACTCCTTTTGTTGGTGCATATAATGGTTCATTGGCTTTTTCTGATGTTGATGGCAATGGTACTCAGGATGTTATAATCACAGGACTAGTGGCAAGTAATCAAAATGCTACAAAATTTTATACTAATGATGGTGTTGGCAACTTTACAGAAGTTGCAGGAACACCCTTTGATGATGTCAATAATAGCTCCATAGCCTTTGCAGATGTTGATGGGGATAACACTCAGGATGTATTAATTACGGGATCAAGTACAAGTAATAGTAATCGTGTTTCAAAATTATATATAAATGATGGTATTGGAAATTTTACAGAGATATCCGGGACACCTTTTGAAAGGGTTTACAATAGCTCCATAGCCTTTTCAGATGTTGATGGCAATAGTACTCAGGACGTTTTAATTACAGGATATAATAGTAATCAACGTATTTCAAAACTCTACACTAACGACGGCGCTGGGAATTTTACAGAAGTTACAGGAACACCTTTTGACAATGTTGAACGTGGCTCCATAGCATTTTCAGATGTAGATGGAAATGGTACACAGGATGTTTTAATTACAGGATATAGTAGTAATCAACCGATTTCAAAACTCTATACTAACGATGGCGCTGGTAATTTTACTGAAGTTACTGGAACTCCTTTTCAAGGTGTATGGCTTAGTTCTGTAGCCTTTACAGATATAGATGGTAATGGTACTCAGGATGTTTTAATTACAGGCCAAAATAATAGTAATCAACCTATTTCAAAACTTTATACTAACGATGGTGCCGGTAATTTTACTGAAGTTACCGGAACACCTTTTGACGATGTAAGATATAGCTCCATAGCTTTTACAGATATAGATGGTAATGGTACTCAGGACGTTTTAATTACAGGCCAAAATAATAGTTTTCAACGTATTTCAAAACTTTATATTAACGATGGCGCTGGTAATTTTACAGAGGTGTCAGGGCTACCTTTTGTAGGTGTTATAGATAGTTCTATTGCTTTTATAGATGTAGATGGTAATGACACTCAGGATGTTTTAATTACTGGATATAATAGTAGTAATCAAACTATTTCAATTCTTTATACCAACGATGGGACTGGTAATTTTACAGAGTTATCAGGACTGCCTTTTGAAGGTGTTAGGCAGGGTTCTATAGCTTTTTCAGATGTAGATGGTAATGGCTCTCCGGATGTTTTAATTACGGGAAGGAATAATAGTAATCAATCTATTTCAAAACTTTATGCAAATGATGGCACGGGTAATTTTACAGAAGTTACAGGAACACCTTTTGACGGTATTACATTAAGTTCTATTGCTTTTAAAGATGTGGATGGAGATAATGATCCAGATGTTATATTAACAGGTGTTGACAAATTGGGGAGAGCTATTTCTGTTTTATACAGAAATATTCCAGTAGGTTTAAGATGGACGGGAACTGTAAACAGCGATTGGAATAATCCACAAAACTGGTCAACGGCTACAATACCTGCAACAGATGACGATGTCTTGATTCTGGATGTGTCAACAACTCCAGAGATAGGAGCATCTCAAAATATTGAAATCAACAATCTTATTGTCGCTGCAAATGCAAAAATGCATGTTTCTGGTATTCTCAAAGTTAACCAGGACATCAACAATGGCGGTGAAATTATTTTTAGGAGTGATTCTAATAGCATCGGTCAACTAGATGAATTCTCCGGAACGATTTCAGGAATTGGAGAAGTGCTTGCCGAACGATATATCCCTCAAAGCAACCGCGCTTATAGGTATTTAGGCTCTCCTGTTAATACGTCAGGTTCAATAAATGAAAATATGCAGGAAGGCGTCACCACAGCAGATGTAAATCCAAACCCAAATCCTGGATATGGCACGCACATCACAGGTGGTTCAACTACGGATGGTTTTGATACTACCGAGACCAACAATCCTTCCATGTTTGGGTGGGATGTTGCTTCTCAAACTTGGCAAGCTGTAACCCAAACCAAACCAAAATCAATGAATGTTGGCGAAGCTTATGCCTTGATTATTCGTGGCGATCGATCAACAGATTTAAGTTCAAATGAGTCTTTAGGCCCTGCGACAACTCTGCGGTTTCGCGGCAATTTGCATAACGGCAATTTTGTGGTGCTGAGCTCAGATTTGGCTCAAACGGTAGATGAATTCAGCTTGATAGCGAACCCTTATCAGGCCAAAGTTGATATGAAAGCATTGCTGCAAAGTGCAGATGCACAGGGATTAGACAGCCAGACTATTTATGTTTATGATCCAACGCTTGGCGATAAAGGTGGTTATGCTACAATAGATTTAAGCTTGACCAACCCTACATCTACGCCTTATAACCCTTCATTATCAGGTTCTACCAATGCCGATGAAAATCTGCAGCCGCATCAGGCTTTTTTTATCAGGACGACGACTTCTAATCCATCATTGACTTTTAAAGAAAATTACAAGAAGACATCTGGAACATTTACAGATACATTTTCAGAAGAAGAAACTTTATCTCAAATTCATATCAACTTAAAACGCCAGCCGGATGCCAATTTAACTGATGGCGTCAGTTTAAGATTCGACAATGCATATAGTACGACAGTTAATGACGAAGATGCTTTGAAGTTTTGGAATTATGATGAACGAGTCGCCGTTTTGAATAACAATGCCTATCTGTCTATCGACAAAAGACCAGCACCACAGGCTTTGGAAGAAATACAGCTGTACACGGCAAACTATCAAACTACAAATTACTTTTGGCAAATACAGCTAGACAACCTCAATAGAGAGGTGTTTTTAATCGATACTTACCTCGATACCGAAATATCGCTTTCTGCAAATTCTATAACCGATATCAACTTTGACATTGATACTAATATTGCTGAAAGTATTGATCCCTGGCGATTCAAACTGCGTTTTGGTAATGAGACTTTAAGCCAGAGCGATTTTGAATTAAATGGTATAAGTGTTTACCCTAATCCCGTAACAGCTTATAAATTTACAGTATCCGGATTAAAATCCGGAAAAAATACCCAAGTCAAAATTGTTGATATGCTGGGCAGAGTGGTATTTCAAACTGAAACTGATAGCTCAGAACATCTGAATATTGAATTGGATAAGACCTTGTCCGGCGGTGTATATCAACTCGTGCTTAAGCAGGGTAAGCAAACCTACCAGTCTAAACTTATTTTGGAAAATTAATGCGAAACAGGCTGGCTCAAAGATTTTGGAGTACACTTATTATTATAATGATTTGTTGTTCATCATTATATGCACAAATCGATCCACCGCCACCACCCGATGGCGGTGGTGGTCCCGGTGGGGTCAATGATGTGCGGGTAGATGGTTACCTGATAGTTCTTTTTATTTTAGGTGTTTTTTTGGGATGTGCAAAGCTGATTACAGATTTACGAAATTCACATACATCAAGATCCTCAATAATTTTGCTTTGAGCCGAAGTTGCTATCCTCGCATAGTTTGTGTTCGATAATACTCCTGTTGATGTCATTAGGTTATCAAATAGAATCGATATTGCTGAATAGTATCAAAACTTAAATGATTTTATCACTAAATTAATTATCAAATAAACAGAAATAGCCACAAATGCACGAATAGATTTATGCTGAAATTAGTTTATTCCTGATTTTAAATTTTTGTCTACTAAAAAATAGGAGCATTTTTAAGGCGTTTATATCAGCTATTATTCCAGTAAACTTGCTTTGGGCTTGTTGAGTTGAGATTTCCATGCTTTGTAACCGTAATAGGCAATAATTGTAAAAATTAAATACTGAAAAGACGAAAATACTAAACCTTTAACCAAATACAAGGGCACAGTTATGATATCGCCAATGATCCAGTAAATCCAGTTTTCTACTTTCTTTTTGGCCATGAGCCACATCCCTACAAAGAAGATGCCAGTGGTTAATGTATCTACATATGCCGTCCATGAATTCCATTTATCAAAATAGGTGTAAACCAGGCTTACAAAAACTATAGTGCCTAAAAAAATTAGACCTGATAGGATATATTCCTTCCGAGTTTCCAGTTTTGTAATGGGCACAAAATGATCAGAGTCTACTTTTCTGGTCCAAATATACCAGCCATAGATGCTCATGATAAAATAGTAGCCGTTGATGAGCATATCACCCAGTAAGCCGTAAACCCAAAGGATGTACACAAATATAGCGGTACTGATTATCCCGGTAGGAAACACCAGAATGTTATCCCGTTTAGAAAACCATACACTCAGTAGGCCAAAAACGCTTCCTGTGATTTCAAGAATGATAAGATGGGTTTCTACACCATCATATTGTTGAAAGAACCAATCAATAATCTGGTTCATAGTCCTTTCTGTTGGATTTTACAATCTTTATGTATAATAGTCCATGCTCAACGGCTTCGAGGGCAATTTTCATTTCTTTTTGTAATACATCCATTACTTTGTCATAAGAACCATACACCTGTGTGCTTAGTGGGTTTTCTTTAATGTCTAAGCCACTTGCTCTTAAAGATTTTATCAGATCGATAATCGGAGGTTCAAAGTCATTTTGCAGTGGAGAAAAAGTGAGTTCTACAGATACGTCCATTATTTTTTTCTTCAAAATTAATAAACATTTACGCAACCCTATCTAATTCTTTACTCTTATAATTGTATTGACTAATGATAAACAATGAAAAATCTAAAAACACAAAGCTACTTTATCTTAGACGGCAGGGTTTTTTGCTTTATGATAACAGGTAGAATAAAAATAGATGGTGGCTGACGGAATAACTTAAAATGATAAAAAATGGAATTAACTTACGAAATAACAAAAATTAAGTTTAACCGAATTAGCCAACAAAAAAGCTCGCTTAAAGCGAGCTTTTTTAATTTTATAGTGTCATTTAGTAGTTAAATTGGTATAACTACCAGTTTACATCAAAGGTATTACCATTATCTAAAGTCACTGTAGCGGTTTGATTGCCATTAAAGATTACTGTAGCTCCTCTGGTCACTACATTGCCATTTGGTAAAGTTGCCTGAAAATTGACATTAAATGTTCCCGAAATAATTTGCTGGCTGGCTTTGGAAACCACAATATCTGTCGAGCCGTAGGTGAGAGTGGTATTCATACTGTTTTGATTACCTACATTAGATTGGATAAGCCCGTTGCGGTTATGAATGGCGTTATAGACCCATTCAGAAGAGGCAGGTTCTATACCAGTGATGTTGAAGTCATGTGTTCTTGTAATGTCTTTAGATAAATTAGGGCCATCAAAATCTAAAGTACCGTCACCTTCAAGATCATAACTAATGCTCATATTTTGAGCATCACAATTCAATGTCCATGACCAGTTAGAGGTAATTGTCCAGCTTCTGTTTCCAACCGTATTGGTGTTTAAAAAGCTTTGCGAAACGCTTTGATTGCAATTAGCCAAACTTAAGTCGTTATTTGCGCTTTTTGTTTGAGCAGCAGGTCTGCCAGCGGTGGTTCCCATTGTCGTAGAAAGTTGCTCTATGTCTAGAATGATGCCGCCTTCATCAATTAGAGAGGATTTTAGCACTTCATTGACTTCCTCATCTGTCAGGTTTTGTTGGTTTTCATTGTCATCATCAGAACAACTGATGAATAAAAATGCCAAAAGGCTTAAGCTTAAGACCAGTGTTCTGCATTTGGTTTTTAGAGTTTTCATAGTCTATTGTTTTTTAGATTAATGTCAAATATATTTTCTATTTGAAGGCTTTTATTTTTTAAACGGTTAAAGCTGAACATTTTTTACCTGAAATTACCTTTTTATTGGCTCAACCAATTTTTAAAATCGGTGGCTTTGGCTTTACTGATAATGATGTCTTCTGGTGTTTCTTTATTCAATTTTACTTTTAAGCGGCCATTAAAATAATGTCTAATGTCTAATATAAACGCTTTATTTACAATAAATTGCCTATTGGCTCTGTAAAATTTTTCAGGGTCAAGCTGATGTTCTATCTGTTCCAGGCTTTCGCTCATTCGGTAAGACTTTCCGGCGATATGAAGTATATAAACATCAGATTGTGCAGTAAAAAAACAAACAATATCTTCTGTTTTTAAGGGAATCAATCGGTCCTGAAAACCGACTAAAAAGTTGTTTTTATAACTTTGACGATTCTCAAGATATTGAAACAACTCCTGCATCTTTTTTGTCTGATGTGCAGACTGCCCCGCTTTATAGGTTTTTAACTTATTAACAGCTTTTTCAATATCATCTCGGCTAAAGGGTTTAAGTACATAATCTATTCCATGATGCTGAAAAGCTTCCAGTGCATATTCATTATAAGCCGTAACAAAAACCACAGGGATATCAGCGTCTATTTTCTTAAGTACATTAAAGCTTAAGGCATCTGTCAATTGTATGTCTGAAAAAATGGCATCAACCTCTGGTTCAGAACTCAAAAGCTGCAACGTTTGTGTTTCATCTTCACAAATACCGAGAACCTCAATGCTTTTATTGACCTGTTTTAGTGTGGTGGCCAGTAGTTTTGCTCCGGCTTCTTCGTCTTCAATGATAATGATTTTCATAATAACTGCATTAAGTTAAGGCCAAACCAACACAAAAGTCAGTCTCATTTTTTTTGATAATGATGTCTTTATCCTGTACCCATTTTGAGCGTTTTTGCAAGCTACTTAAACCAAAGTTTTCACCCCGTACAGGAAGCTGCTTAGGTTGCAGGTTATTGCTCACCCAAATGTAATTGTCTTTGGTAAAAATCTTTATCTCCAAAGGCTTTTGCTTTGATAAAGTATTGTGCTTCAAAGCGTTTTCTAAAAGGGTTTGCAGTCCCATGCTCAAAACTTGTTTGTCGTATTGCCCGAGACTTAATTCTAAGTCGATTTTAAAAGCTTCACCAAACCTGAGTTTTTGCAATTTAATATAGTAATCTAAAAACTCAATTTCAGACTTTAAACTCACCAGGTCTGGTTGATGACTCAGGCTTTGTCTAAATATTTTAGACAGGTAACTGATATAATCCATAGCCTTGTCGGCATCTTGTTTGACCAAACCGGAAAGGCTGTTCAAAGTATTGAAAAAGAAATGCGGATTAATTTGGTTTTTAAGCTGTTGGTGCTGTGCTTCTACCTTTTCAATTTCCAACCGGTGGATTTGGCTTTGTCTTTCTTTGGATTCATCAATAAGGATTAATATTCTGTTTATAAGTAATATAAGAGCTGTAGAAATACCATATCTGGCTATATAGCCGAAAAGGATAAATCTTCGCGGAAGATGGAAAAAATGAGCGTGTAATCTGGAGCTTACAAAAATCACTAAAACAACAAAAACAAAAAGCAGAACCATTTTTTTGAAAGAAAAAAACTTTCCACTAGTAAATTTCCAGTTTTGAAACCAGGTTATCAATGCAAAGACCAGCAGACAAAATATAAAATGGGAAATATATTGGTACCAAAATTCAGAGATATTATCTTCAATATAACGTTCCAGCCTGCCTGGCCTTAAACGCAGAATAAGTTTGGAAGCATTGAAAAGACTGGCTATCAAAAAAGAAGATAGCAAAATATATTTACTATGCTTTTTCCAGAAGTTTTCTTGTTTTTCTTTCAACTCAACTCGATTTAATAACCAAAAATAAGAGAAACTTAGTTAATATGGATTTTATCTAATTCTGAAGCTGATAAAATGAATTTTGAAACGTCTATTTAATTATGTGGGATTTTTTGTGCAATCAGTGCTTCATAAAAATTCGAGCTACAAAAATCTAATTCATCTTACTTAACACCAAAGAAGAGCTGTCACCATCGGAGCTGATATCAATCAGGTTCAAATTGGTTTCATCATAGCTTACAACATCCCAGTCTTCGTCCAGTTCACCATAAAATGAGGTGTTAAAATTGAGTTCAAATACGATGACTCCATCATCAAAAGAAGCAGACCAGTCACCGACAAACTCCTGGTTGTCAAAAATGCTACCTTCAAAACCTTCTCCTATGGAGAAATTAAAATTTGAATTAGCGTATTGGTCAATTACCTCTCCTTCATCTATGAATTCATTAACCACGAAGTTGCCATCTGAGATGAACATTACAAACATCTCAAGATCTGTGGGGTTTGTGTCAGACCCTGTATTGTCATACAAAAGCGGATCAAAGCAAGATTCTGCGAGTTCTTCAAAGAGTGAAGTGAGAACAGCATTAGAGTTCACGATGGTTTCAAATTCATTATCTAAAGTTAGAATAACCGGAAATTCAAGTTCGTAAAACAGGCTATTACGATTAACCATATTTAAAAAATTGAAGAATTGCGCCTCACTGCTGATAGCCTGCGTATCTATAAAACTATTTGACGCATCAAAAAACCTTACGCCTAAAGGGTAGTTTAGGTCAAGACAGTTTATTTCACTGGATTCGTCTGTGTCTGAAAGTACTTCTTCCAGCTCAGCGTCAGAATTTACAGTGACTTCAGTGTAATCTATTTTAGAAACGGTAACCGGATAGTTAAAGGCAATAGTATCTTTTGCCGGGGTACTCTCTAAAATTTGAATTAATGAAAAATAATCCTCTGAGGATTCTAAACTAAAATTGACATCATTATTAATAATCAGGTTTGCCGGGAACTCAACTTTGATCTTGCTTGAACCGTCAATAAAGTTATCTAAAGTAGTGGGGTTTTGCGTAGATCGCTTTAATAGTCCGGTGAGTGCACTCTCAGCATCAAGACCGTTTGAGCTGTTAATGACCTGCGTGTCTTCCTCTACCTGGCAAGACCAGAAAAGCCCTATACAAAATATGGTCAAGTAAAGTTTTTTCATGTGAATTTCAAATGTAAATATATTTCTTTATAATTAAACAACTCAAAAGTGTTTTACCCTAAATAGTATTTGTGAATCTGATGTAAATGAAGCTAAGTTAAAAGTTTAGTTCAATTTTTTTCTCATTTTTCTGATTATTTGGTTTAATCATAAATTTAGTCCATTTTTATTTACTCAAAAAAGTAGGGTGAATTAATATTCAGTTGTTTCATAATTGATAATCAAATTACAATGCGTGTAAAATCCCTTAGTAAGGTTTGTCAGGAAAAAATTTATGCTTATGTGTACGAAAAATATGCAGAAGACATCAATAGATTCTTTTTTTATAAGTACGGCAATGCCGTAAATGCTGAGGAAGCTGTACAGGAAGCTTTTATTAAGCTTTGGGAAAATTGTAGTTCTGTCCCTGTAGAAAAGGCTAAATCATTTTTGTTTACTGTGGCCAATAACCTTTCGCTTAACAAAATAAAACACGAAAAGGTAAAACTGAGATATGCTACAGAACAGAACCATAAAAGCAAAGACCACCAGGACCCGGCTTACAAAATGGAAGAAGAAGAATTTAAATTAAAATTACAAAACGCTATCAATCAGCTTAAACCTAAAGTGAGGAGTACATTTTTAATGCATCGCATAGATGGTAAATCGTATAAAGAAATTGCTGAGATAGAAAACAAGACTGTAAAAGCCATAGAAAAGAGAATGAGTCAGGCACTTAGTCAACTCAGAGAACACATTGACAATATTTAAAAAATATAGGCCATGAAATCTAAAAATACATTAAGTCAGTGGATAGACGGAAAGTCTGATTTTCCTGAAACTATTGAAGGTAAAGAAACTTTTGAGAAAATCAAAACTTACTCAGCTCAATTGAAAGCGCCTGATTTTGATAAAAAAGCTGTATTTGAAAAAATACAAAATACGAAAAGCAAAAAATCAAACGCAGCCTCTAAGACAAAAACACAGGTTTTTAAAATTGCTGCTATCTTTATTGTGGTCTTTGGCGTGTTAGCCTTTTTTCATCAAACAAATGCAGAGACCATCAAAACAGCCATGGCTGAGACAACTGTCATTGCATTACCGGATGATTCACAGGTTTTGCTTCAGCCCGGTTCAGAACTTTCCTACAATGCTATGTCCTGGTTTTTAACCCGAGAGGTCAGCCTTGACGGCGAAGCTTTCTTTGAAGTTGCCAAAGGCAAATCTTTTACAGTAAATACTCAAGCAGGACAGGTTGAGGTACTTGGTACAAAATTTAATGTAAAAGTTACTTCTCAAAAACTCAATGTTGTGTGTTATGAGGGACGTGTCAAAGCAACCCAAAATAAAGCTACAGAAGTCATAAGTGCGAATGAATTTGTAGTATTGAAAAATGGAAATCTTGAGAATAAAAGTAAAATTCAACTGAACAAATTACCAACTGAAACCTCCTATTATCACATAATAGATGAAGAATTTTTGGAGTTAGTAAAGGATGTTGAACGCTATTATAATGTGCGTATTTCAATAGAAGGTCTTAAAATCAAAAAACATTTTACAGGAAAGTTACCAAAAAACAACGCAGAAAAAGCTTTAGAAATCATTTCTAAAACTTTTCAACTAAAACTGAAAACCCTCAGCGAAAATAATTTTATTTTTGTTGATGATGCCAAACAGTAACTATAGACTCATTTTGCTTAGCCTGCTTTTTCTGCCCTGTATTGTAACAGCGCAAACACAGAAACAACTGGCAGAGTACCTCATTGAGCTTGAAGAAAAACATGCGGTTAATTTTAATTATTTAAACGAAGATTTAAAGTTTTTAGAACTTACATCGCCCGGAAATACTGAAGATTTAAAACAAGCCATAAGGAAAATTAGTTTTCAGCTTCCGGTAAGCTTTGAATTTTTAGATGTTGAAAATATTATTGTTAGGCGAACAGTGCAGTATTACTGTATCAAAATAATAGGGCAGAACTCAAACCTTCCTTTGAGTGGCGTTTATATCGAAGCAGAACATAAAATTTTAGGCAAAACCTATGACAATGGTTCAATGTTTTTATCTCAACGTCCTGAATCGGTAACGCTTAAATTCTTTAAAAAAGATTACGCTATCGCTGAAATAGATGTTGATGAACTACAGGAAAATGACTGTAAAATACTGACTTTAATACCGCAAATCAATTTAGACGAGGTTGTACTTGCGGGATATCTTACCAGGGGTTTAGACCTTAATCCTGATTTGTCTTTAACCTTAAATCCACAGGAATTTGAGATCCTTCCGGGACTTACTCAGGCTGATGTTTTACAGAGTATGCAGCTCATACCTGGCGTAGTTAGCTTAGATGAGCGCATATCTAACATCAATGTGCGAGGCGGAACACACGACCAAAACCTGTTTTTATGGAATGGTGCCAGGCTTTACCAAACCGGGCATTTTTTTGGGATGATTTCTGCACTTAATCCTTCAATTGCCCATGAGGTAAACATCTATAAAAACGGAAGTTCAGCTTTTTACACCGAAGGTTTGTCTTCTGTTGTAGATATTTCATCTACCAGAAATTACGAAGGCGATAAGGCATTTGAGGTTTTTGCTAATTTTTTAGAAGCTACCGCTCGGGCCGATTTAAAACTTTCAGATGATTCTCAACTTCGGGTAGCTGGTCGTTATGGATTATCCGGTTTTGTAGATACACCAAGTTTTCAGAATTATTACAACAAAATATTTCAGAATACAGAAATCACCTCATTAGCTAACAATGAAAATGTCAGATTATCTTCTGAAGTAGATTTAAATTATTTTGATACCAATCTTCAGTTTGAAACGGCTTTAAATGAAAATACAAATTGGCAAATCAACCTTTTGGCAATTTCAAACGATTTACAATTTTCAGAACAAAATTTGAATACACTCGAGCAGCAAAATAACCAGTTAAGACAGGAATCATACATCGCTACAACACGAATCGATAAGACATTTTCAGAAAATCTTTCAGCTTCTGCAACTGCATATGCTTCGTACTATAATCTTGATGCAGAAAATGCACTAATTCTTGCAAATCAGCAATTGAGTCAGCAAAACGAAATTCAGGATTATGGCGTAAAGCTGAGATCTGATGTTAACTTCACTAAAAATTCAATTCTCAGCATTGGTTATCAGTTTAATGAAATAGGGGTAAGGAACGACAATCTTGTTACCAATCCCGATGTGGTTATCAGGCAAAAATCGGTCCTGCAAACCCACTCAGGCATTGCTGAATGGCAATCAGAACTCTTTGAAGAAAAGCTGTTAAGTACTATCGGACTCAGACTAAATTACTACGATAAATTCTCAGAACTCCGTTTAGAACCACATTTTAACCTGACCTACAAATGGAGTCCATTCTCGAGTACAACCTTTATGGCTGAACAAAAACATCAGGTTACGGCTCAGGTGATAGATTTACAAAACGATTTTTTCGGTATTGAAAACCGGAGATGGTTTTTGGCTGATCAATCCCAGATTCCGATTCAGCGATTGAGACAGGCAGAAATAGGGCAGGTATTTACAAAAAAATCATGGCTGCTTCAGGCTAATCTGTTTTACAAAACTGTTGAAGGTATTTCGTCTTCAGCTCAAAATTTTCAAAACCAGTTAGAATTTTTGCAGCTTTCCGGCAATTACAATACTTATGGGCTGGAATTATTCGTGCAAAAGAAAGTTTCAGATTTAAGGCTATGGTTTAATTATGCTTACAATGCATCAGATTATGAATTTAATGCTTTAGTTCCGGCAGTTTTTCCAAACAATTTTGAAACCTCGCATCACTTCCAGTCTGGGATAAGTTATGTCGCAGAACCTCTAAAGTTAAGCCTTAGCGGAAGATATTTTACCGGAAGACCAACCACCTTAATTGACGAAGGCAATCCTATTCTAAATGCGGCAATAAATCCGGAAATTAACTTCTTAAACCCGAATGCTGATAATATATCAGCTTATTCTCAAGTTAATTTTACCGGAAGTTATACTACAGTAGTTCAAGGAGTACAAGCTGAAATTGGTCTATCCATCATGAACCTCTTAAACTCAGGAGATATTACCAATCAATTTTTTAGATTAAATAATGATATTCTGGAAATAGAACGCATTGAAAACCGAAGTCTGGCTTTTACACCAAATGTTTTTCTAAAATTGAATTTTTGAAAACTAAAACCTTTAGGATAAAAGCTTTTTATATAAGCACGTTATTCTATGCCGTAACACCAGCCGTGTTTATCTTCTGAACGGTTGTATTGAATATCCTGTAAGGCTTTTTTGAAAAATACGTTGTACGGATTGTCTAATTCCGGTAATTCATGATACTTATTGGCGTATTCAAAACCTAAAACTTGAGCAATAGTAGCAGCTGTGCCAGCACCGAAAATTTCTTTAAGCTCGCCTTTTTCAGCGGCATCAACAATACGTCTCACTTCAACCGGACCAACTTCAACTTCTATGCCGTTATCTTCTGCCAGTTGGATAATACTTGCACGAGTTACACCGTTAAGAATCCTTTCATTTGTCGGCGCAGTTACTAATTTATCATTAATCCTGAAAAAGATATTCATGGTACCTGCTTCTTCAAGATATTGGTGCGTATCTGCATCTGTCCAAATTACTTGTTCATAGCCTTTTTCCTTAGCTAGGTTTGTTGGGTAAAATTGTGCGCCGTAGTTACCCGCAGCTTTCGCAAAGCCAACACCACCGCTGGCCGCACGGCTGTATTTTTCAGAAAAAAGTACTTTAACAGGCTTGTTATAATAGGCTTGTGCAGGGCAGGTAATGATCATAAATCGATATGATGTAGATGGTGCAGCTGCCACACCTTTCTCAGTAGCAATTACAAAAGGACGAATATATAAAGAATTTCCCTGTCCTTTTTTAACCCAGTCATGGTCCAGTTGTAATAATGTTGTTAAGCCTTCAAAAAAATACTCTTTTGGAAACTCGGGTATGGCTAATCTTTTGGAAGATTTGTTTATACGCTCAAAATTACGTTCAGGTCTAAACAGCCAAACTTTATCATTATCATCTTTAAAAGCTTTCATGCCTTCAAAAACGGCTTGTCCGTAATGGAATACTTTTGTAGATGGATCAAACTGCATTGGTCCGTAAGGTACAATTTGAGGACGCTGCCATTCGCCATCAACAAAATCGCAATACATCATGTGGTCAGAGTATACTTTACCAAATGGTAAATTGTTAAAATCTACTTCCTGTATCCTTGATTTTGTTGTTTTTTTAATGTCTAAAATTGCAGCTTCTGTATCCATAAGTTGTATATTTGTACGCTGCAAATATAATAATTTTGAACCATTAAAAATAACGTGCAATTATTAAATTTATCCTATTTTTTAACCACAATAACCCCTATAAATTATGAAATATTCAATTATCTTGATGTTTTTTTTAGTATTCGTATCTTGTAAAAATACTGAGACTGATGAAAAGCCAGTTGAAGACAAAACTTCGACGGTACAAAATGCAACTGAAGAATCAAGTGCAGAAGACCAATCTTTTTATGGAGAGACCTTTGATTATTCTCAGCCTGAAACAGCTATCGCTGTACTCGAAAAATATAAAAACCTAAAGCCCGGCGATACTGTAGAGACTACTTTTTCTTCATCTGTAAATTCAGTTTGTGTAAAAAAAGGCTGCTGGATGAGACTTAAATTAGATGAAAATGAAGAAAGCCTGGTAAGATTTAAAGATTATGGCTTTTTTGTCCCTAAAGATATAGAGGGCCAGAATGCCATAGTTCATGGGAAATTATTTGTCAACGAAACCAGTGTTGAAGACCTTAAGCATTATGCGGAGGACGCAGGAAAATCAGAAGAGGAAATAGCTGCTATTACAGAATCTAAGCTTGAATATGCTTTCGAAGCTGATGGCGTGTACTTGAAATAGTTTTACATCTATTTTAGCTTTCTTCTTATATTTTTCATTAAGCCAAAAGCTAATATGGAGATAGAAATTATTACCACCGCCGACGGGTCAAAAACCATTCATTTTCCGGAGTGGAACGAAAGTTACCATTCCAAACACGGCGCCTTACAGGAAGCCAAACACGTTTATATAAAATCGGGTTTGGCTTTCCGTTTTAACCAATTCAGCCAAAATCCCATTAATCTTCTTGAAATAGGTTTTGGAACAGGGCTTAATACCATGCTTAGTCTGCTGTTTGCCAAACAAAATGGGATTCAAATTCATTACCATAGCCTGGATAAATATCCTCTGGAAATCTCATCAGTAAAAGACCTGAATTACAATACTCTATTTCCGGATGAAGCAGATTTATTTCAAAAATTACATGAAGTTGAGTGGGAAACCCAAATTGAAATAAATTCACAATTCAGCTTAAAAAAGCTTAAGTCTGATTTAAAATCATTTCAATCAGAACCGTTTTATGATTTGATTTATTTCGATGCTTTCGGACCCAGAGTTCAGCCTGAATTATGGGCAAAACCCATTCTGAAGAAAATGTTTGATGCCTTAAAACCGAATGGAATTTGGGTAACCTATTCTTGTAAAGGACAAGTTAAAAGGGATTTAATGGACATTGGTTTTCTAGTTGAAAAAATCCCGGGTCCACCGGGAAAACGCGAAATGTTACGAGCAATTAAGCATTAATTTAGTAATTTACTTATATTAGATAATCTTTCATGAGAACTTTTGAGTAAAAGCTATTCAACAATAGCTTTTATGATGTCATTGACGCCTAAGCCATATTTTTTGAACAACTCATCAGTATTACCATGAGTGATAAATTCGTCGGGTAGTCCCATAGTTTTTACTTTAATCTCCGGATGATTTTGCGCAAAATAGTGTTGTATAGTTTCGCCAAATCCACCACTTAGGATGCCATCTTCAATTGTGATGAGCTTTTGATAATGGGTTGCAATATGGTCTAAGGTTTGTGTATCCAAAGGTTTCACAAACCTCATGTCATAATGCCCAACATTAAGAAGAGATTGTTTGATGGCTTTTTCTGCAGACCATCGCATTTTTCCTAAACTCAATATTGCAATCTCATCTCCTTCTTTAACGCATTTTGCTTTGCCAATTTCAATTTTTTTCAAATTGTAATCTATGTGATTCACATTAGATTTTCCTCTTGGATACCGAATAACCATAGGTTGATTGATGACTTGAGAAGCTGTGTAGAGTAAATTTTGTAGGTCTTTAGCATTTGAAGGCGAAGCAATAATCAAGTTAGGGATAGCTTTCAGAAAAGCAATATCATAGACACCATGATGGGTTGCACCGTCATTCCCGACAATACCAGCGCGATCAACACAAAAGATAACCGGTAGGTTCTGTATGGCCACATCATGAATGAGCTGATCGTAAGCCCTTTGCAAAAATGTTGAATATATCGTACAAAAAACTTTAAAGCCCTGAGTTGCCATGCCGGCTGAAAATGTCACGGCATGTTGCTCTGCAATGCCTACATCAAAAGCCCTATCGGGTAATTCTTCCATCATAAACTTTAATGAACTTCCTGTTGGCATCGCCGGAGTAACACCAATGATTTTTTTATCCTGCTTAGCTAAATGAAGTAGAGTATTACCAAATATATCCTGGTATTTTATTAAATCATTTTTAGAATCCGATTGCAAAGTTCTGCCCGTAATTTTGTCAAATTTGCCTGGAGCGTGGTATTTTACCTGTTCATGTTCGGCGGGTTTCAGACCCTTGCCTTTTTTGGTTAAAACATGCAGGAATCGTGGGCCTTTTTGTTGTTTTAATTCTTCAAAAGCTTTTAGTAGATCATCAATATTATGGCCGTCAATCGGTCCTTTATAAGAAAAACTTAAGGCTTCTATAATGTTATCTTGTTTAGGTTTATAGCCAATTTTTGCTCTGGTCAGGTAGTTTTTTAGCGCTCCAACACTGGGGTCAATTCCAATGGCATTGTCATTTAAAATCACCAGTAAATCAGCTTTTGTATCACCGGCATGGTTCAAGCCTTCAAAGGCCATTCCTGCAGCGATGGAGGCATCACCTATTACGGCAATGTGTTCTCGGTTTTCACCCTTTAATTTTGAGGCTATGGCCATACCAAGGGCGGCAGAAATAGAGGTAGAGCTGTGGCCAACCCCAAAAGCATCGTATTGACTTTCCGTTATTGAAGGAAAACCTGAAATACCGTTTAACTTTCTATTGGTATGAAAGTTATCTCTGCGTCCGGTTAAGATTTTATGTCCGTAAGCCTGATGACCAACATCCCATAAGAGTTTATCGTAGGGTGTATCAAAAAAATAGTGGAGAGCAATCGTCAGTTCTACTGTGCCTAAATTTGCACCAAGGTGTCCGCCATGCTCTGAAACCTGTTCGATGATAAAGGCTCTTAATTCATCTGACAAGGTTTTGAGTTCATCAGTATGTAAGGGCTTTAAATCCTCAGGAGAATTAATTTTTGATAATAACTCATAATTCATGGCAACAAAGTTAAAACTTGATTTTGTATTTTTGAGGTATGTTAATAGAATATAATGACGAATACTTCATGAAGAAGGCTTTAGAAGAAGCTGAAATAGCCTACCGGAGAGGAGAAGTGCCGGTTGGAGCAGTAGTAGTGATAGACAATACCATAATTGCCAGAGCCCATAACCTTACGGAGACTCTTAATGACGTGACAGCGCATGCCGAAATGCAGGCCATAACTGCAGCAGCAAATTACCTCGGAGGAAAATATTTGACCCAATGTACTTTATATGTTACACTAGAGCCCTGCGTCATGTGTGGTGGTGCTTTATATTGGAGTCAACTCAAAAAATTAGTGTATGCAGCAAAAGATAGAAAACGCGGTTTTGAGATCAATCAGATTGGTTTACATCCCAAAACAATAATAGAATCAGGTTTACTTGAAAATCAGGCCTCACATTTATTGAAAAAGTTCTTTTTTGAACGGCGAAAGAATTGATTTCATAAATGAATATAATATTATATGTATTATTATGATAATATATGAATTGAAGTATTTATTTTTCAAATACCGTTCCCATTACAACGAGGTCTGCACCGGCATTGTACGCCTTTTGCATTTGCAATTGGCTCCGAATACCGCCACCAACAATAATAGGAATATTTAAAACAGATTGCACTTCTGATATTATTTCAGGATTAATCGGGTATTTTGCACCGCTTCCAGCCTCTAAATAAATGAGTTGTTTGCCCGAATACTGTGCCGCAAGTGCAATATCTGTAATTTTTTCAACTTCCGTCTGAGGTATCGCTCTGGTATTTGTGACCTGCTCTGTGGTACAGATTTTACCACCATCTATCAAAATGTAAGCGGTTGAAATGATTTCTAAATCAAGGCTTTTAAGATGCTTTACACTTTTAATTTGCTGCCTAATAAGATATTCCGGGTTTTCACCGGACATAAGCGTCAAAAATAATAATGCATCTGCCTGTGCAGTAATTTGATTCACGTCTCCCGGAAACAAAATAACCGGCAGGCTATTTATGGCTTTCAGTGCTTTAATAACCTGCTCTGTTTTACCATCTTCAACAGAACTACCGCCAACAAATATGTAATCGGACTCCAGTGGAATTTTGCGTAACCATTTAGGTAGTGCATCTACCTCTATTTTGTCAGGGTCAAGCAATATGGCCAAAGACTTTATCCCTTTCTCACGTTTGATCTGGAGCTCTTTTAAAATTTCTGCTGATGCTATCATAGGTTTTGTCCCGACAAGGTTTTGTAAATTTCCAGAGCTTTACTGTCACTTAAAGAGGCAATTCTACTACATAATTCAATCAGCCATTCTTCGGTATTCAGGTCATCAAATTCAAAATCTTTTAAAAAAGCCTTGATGATGATCTTATCAAAATGGTTGGCTTTGTTTGCTTTAGTATTTTTGATAGCTTCGCTAAAATGCTCTAAAATTTCTGAAATTACCCGATAGCCTATAGTTTCTTTTTCTAAGACTTCCTGGCTTTGGTAGACATTCTTTATGCTGATATTGATAATGTCTTCAATCTGGGCTTTATAAGGTGAAAGTTCTATTAGTGGCTTGTCTAAACCACCTTGTCTTATGCTTTCTTCATTTATTATGAATGCATCTACGGCATCTTCAA
This sequence comes from uncultured Mesohalobacter sp., assembly GCA_964593755.1. Lineage (GTDB taxonomy): Bacteria > Bacteroidota > Bacteroidia > Flavobacteriales > Flavobacteriaceae > Psychroflexus. The sequence goes on from CAZQKB010000001.1 coordinate 358,501, forward strand.
TCAATCGGCCAATAGCCAGCGATCTTAGGTAAGCTACACGATTTTTTGTTGTAGAAAGTTTGAAGTACTTGTCTCTGTCAATTCTCTTATTGATAAGTTTGGACAGGTATTCTAAAGCGTATTCTTCCGGAATCAAACCTAGGTTTATACCATCTTCAAAATCTATAATGGTATAGCAAATATCGTCTGCGGCTTCGACTAAATAGGCTAGAGGGTGACGGTGAAAAATGCCGTCTTCATTTGAAGAGAGTCCTAATTCCATCGCTACTTCATCAAAAAAGCTTTTTTCTGCTTTAAATACACCGTATTTTTTCTGAGCTACATGTTTAGAGGATGTTGTCGGGAAGGAAGCTTTTGGATACTTTGTAAAAGCTCCTAAAGTAGCATAAGATAATCGCAGACCACCGAAAGTTCCCTGTTTTGTTTCATTAAGTAACTTAAATCCGTTGGCATTACCTTCAAATTTTATTAAATCCCGATAGGCCCATTCTGAAATATCCGGCTTAAAATGTTTGCCCTTTCCTCTTTCAAAAAAAGCTCCGATGGCCTTCTCGCCGGAATGTCCAAATGGTGGATTGCCTATGTCATGAGCCAAAGCTGCAGCAGCGACAATGGCTCCAAAATCATTAAAGTGATAGCCTAGAGATTGCTCCAGATGCGGGTATTTTTTAAGTATGGCTTTGCCGGCCTGTCTACCTAAAGAACGCCCCACGACAGATACTTCAAGACTATGGGTAAGACGGGTATGCACAAAATCGGTTTTGGATAAAGGGATAACCTGTGTTTTGTCCTGCAGGCTTCTAAAAGCAGCAGAGAAAATCACCCGATCGTAGTCTACTTCAAAACCTAAACGGGTATCATCTTGTTCTTTTCGCAGGCGTTTGGTAGTATCACCTTGTCGTTTTAAAGAGAGCAGGTTTTCCCAGTTGAGCATTGGTATGTTTTTAGATGGTAAAAATAGGATTTTTAGGAGAATATTCTGATGCAGATTTTAAGGATTTCTAAGCAAAGATAGAAGCTCAATATCACTTTTTGGATAAAATTTTAGCGATAAGTGATTCTTATGTAGAAACTTTAAAGCGTCACGACATACTATAATCCTTAACGAAAAAAATCATCATTTAAAAATTTCCCACTCAAACTTTTTATTAGGGTTTCAACACTTTTTTATTTTCAATAGCTACTTCTGAGCCTTCAACTAAAAATACTGAATGCGGTTCCATTTTTTCTAAAAATTCAAAGTCTTCGCCGTAGATTATGCCAAAGTTTACTTTCAGTTTATAATTTTCAACATCATATATTTTCCAGCGGGGATGTTTAACGGTATACTGATAAGTCTTTTCATCTCTGACCTTGGCAAAGCCTAAATAGTTTTCAAGAATAAATTCAGTTTCAGAGTTTTTTTCAATGTCTATTTGGTCGATTCCGGCAGTCATGCTGAAGTTGTTGTCAGGTTGTGATTTTCCCCACTTGTATTCCACCTGTCTCTTCTCTTTGTTTTTAGTCCAAACATGCGACATTTTCATGGTTTCATAATTTTCATTGTAAAGATTATTAGCAACAAAAGTTATGGCACTTTTTGGTACAATTTCTTTAATGAAAACCACCCCTCTTTTCCATTGTCCATTCTCAAAACGTTTGACATAAAACCTAAGGTTGACTTCTTCAAAATTTACATGATAGGGAATCTTAATCCCTAAAACCCTTGTGTTCATAAACATCATACCTACCAGACTGATATAGCATTTGCCCTGCCATAAGTCCAATTCTGTGCCATATGGCAGATGAGGTTTTACGACGTCTTTATCAATTATATAATTGGCAAATGCCAGTTTTCTCCATCCTGCATTTAAGAAATCCATGTAAAGTCTAATCTTTAAATTAAAACTAACAATTTAGGATTAATAAAAAGATAGTGTGGTTAACCAATTTGTAAAATTGTCTTATTTATGTAATTAGAAGTACCAGACACCTAATATTCTTTATTAAACGCTGGAAAATATTGAAACTTTCTTTATTCCTCGTATCTCAATTCCGAAGCTTTCAACGAATAGTCCCAAACTTTTTTTCCTTCGGCATCATAAATCATCAATAGCAGTTTACGGTTTTTACTTTCACCTGAAACATTGATGATGCCAAAATTTCTCTCAAAAAAAGTTTTGTCTTTTAACCTGAAGCTATTGGCTTCATCTCTGGGCTCGTGCGTGCCGGAAGTTAATGGCGAACAAGTAAAATCTATTAGCGGATAGGCATTTTTTCTTTCCATTCTGGAGACCTCAGTATGGTGTCTGTCTCCTGACAAAAATAAAACACCTTCAATTTTGTTTTTTTCTAGACGCTTTAGCAGTGTATTTCTCTCAGTTGGATAGTTGACATAGTTTTCGAAATTTTTGTAATCACTTATTATCTGACCTCCTGTAGCCACAATTTTGAAAGTTGCATTACTTGTAGCCAAAGCATTTATGAGCCAATCTAACTGCTCTTTGCCGAAATAGTCTTTGTTTTCATTTTTTAATTCGTTAGAATCTCTATGGTACCTGTTGTCCATCAGAAAAAATTCTACATCATGCCATAAAAAATGACTGGTTATACCGCCATTCCCGACTACATTTGTATTTAGGTTTCCCCAGTATTGATTAAAAAGCTTTTCGGTGATCTTTTTGTTGGCATAAGATTTATCAGAGTTGTTAGGGCCATAGTCATGATCATCCCAGGTGGCATAATGATGGACGCTGGCTAGAAGAGGTTGTAGTTCTTTTGTGCGGCGGGTATGCTCGTATCGATGGTTTAAGCCGGTCTCTGTCAAGAAATCGGGTGTTCTTAAATACACATTATCACCAAGCCAAACCATAAAATTAGGGTCTTTTTCTAAGATACTATTGAAGATTTTATAATCTGTGCCATAAGGCTTACCTGGTCTGTCGTCATTGACGTCATTGGCATAAAAGCATGAACCTAAAGCAAACGAGAAATCCGGTGGATCTGTACGGTACTGCCAAAGTGCTAAGCTTTCAAATTCCAAATCATAATCAAAGTTTATTTTTTGATTATTGATTAATACTTCATAGGTATAAGTTTCACCGTATTCCAATGGTTTGGGGTAGATTTTAGCAATATAGTGTTCGTCTTCATTTGTCGAATAAGGCTTTGTGAATTTCTTTTCACCGTCTTTATTCGTGTAGGCAATCACAACATCAGCTTCTTCAGTAGTTTGTACCCAAATGAGTACTTCTCTAAAATCTGAATAGCCAAGCATAGGTCCTGCTTGAAGTAAGTCTTTCTGCGCACTGCTAAGATTGAAAAATAACAGGAAGAGTAGAAGGGAAGTAAGTTTTGTTTTCATGCTGTAAAAGTCGATTATTTTTGAGTATATTATGTTACCTAAGTTTTAAAAAATGCATTTATTCAATAAAAGTAAATCTGATTATTTGACATTAAACCAATAATTTCAACACTTTAGATTTTAAACTGAAATGTGTCCTTCAGCATCTTGAGAAGTTCAATTCAGGCTAAGTAGAATGGTCGTTTTTACTTTGACCGTGTACAGGCTACAAAAAATTCAAATATAGTTTTAAACGCGTTTATTTGTAAAGTAAAACCCCTTTTGAAAATTTTTCAAAAGGGGTTAACCTAAACCAAAATCAAAAATTATTTTTATCGTCTACTTCTAGAGTTTCTATTGTTTGAACCGCGGTTAGCAGTACTTTTGTTATTATTACTATTTCTGGTTCTGGTAACCTTTCTATTTGAAGTCGAACGGCTTTGCGTAGCAGTACTTCTTCTTGTTGTTCGAGGTTTGTTGACTTTTTCGCTTCTTGAGCTACTTTTTCTTGTAACCTCATTGGTTCTTCTACGGGTATTTTTTACCTGTTCTGCTCTTCTGCTATTTTGAGAAATACTATTATCTCGTCTTGAATTTACAGGTCTTTTTACAGTCGAAGATCTTTCTCTGTTATGGTCACGTGCCGTAATTCTATCACTAGAATTATTTCTTGCAGAACTTTGTCTTGTTCTGGTATTGGCTTCGGAAACTGCTCTAGAATTTCTATTATTTCTTATGCTGCTTCTCGAATTAGAGTTTGTAGCTACACGTTGACTTCTTGTTCGAGCTATTTCACGATTTCTTCTCTCAACATTAGAACGGATTTGTCTATCTGCTCGTGTTCTTGGCGTTTGTACATACCTTTGATTTGACCTTACATTGTTTGCTCTGACATTTGGATTATTCCTATTAAAATTAAAGTGTCTTACATTATTAGTGTATGGTCTGTAATAAATGTGTCTGACCGGAGCATAAAATTGTCTGTAAGGATGCACACTTATAAGGCAAAACTGCGCTGCTGGTATAGCATAAAATCTGTGCCACGGTCTCCAAACATAAGCTCTGTTAAAGGTATTGATAAATCCTCTTTGTCTCCAGAATATGTTATTGCGATAAAAAATTCTCAGACCACCTATTCTGTGAACAAACCCAAAATTATTGTAGTAAATAGGTATATTACCTATTTGGTTGACACGACCAAAATGGTCATAAAATATAGGTGTGTTTTCTATTTGTATGATGGCACCAAAACTATCATATTGTACAAAAGGATTATAATTAAATCCCGTATTAAAACTAAAATTGAAATTGCCATTGCCAATTCCTACATTTAGGTTTGGACCATAGTTTGGCATAAAAAAATCAAACTGACCATCCTGAAATACAGAAAACTCAATACCGTTTTCCATAAAGATAAAAGACTGCGTCTGATTAAAGTTCCAGTAATTTGATTTTGCATCAAATTCTACATTTGAATGGTTTGCCAATGCAGTCGTACTGAAAAAAACAAACCCTGCGAGTAAAAAAATAAATCGTTTCATGATATTAGGGTTTTAAAGTTACACTTAAACCATAACAAAGCACGTGCCAAAAATTATAAAACACTGTTAATCAAATATTTGAATTGAATTTCTGAATGATGTGGTTTTCTTAAATCAAAAAATATTTAACGTATCATCATTAGTTTCTTAAAAAAATTTACATTTGACTCATGTCTGGTGATTTTCAAAAATGTAAGAATTGTGGCACTGAAAATATTTCAGAAGCTAACTTTTGTATAAAGTGCGGGCAAAAGCTTGGAGATAAGCTTAATCTAAAGTTACTTTTTTACAATACTATCGGCAATTATTTTTCCTTTGATGCGCGATTTTTTAGAAGTATAATTCCACTTATGTTCAGACCCGGTTATATTGCTTCTGAATTTGTAAAAGGTAAGCGTTTACAATATCTCCACCCGGGCCAGATGTATCTTTTTGTGACGGTTGTTTTCTTTTTTGTTTTCAATTATTACGTAAGAGAAGGCAGAAAGGTAATTGAAGAAAATGCAAAAACTGCATTTGAAGAGGTAGATAGAGAAGTGAAAAAGATGGACACCCTATCCCAAATTGACCCTGCTGCTCTTGATACTATAAAAGTTGAAAATTTTGATGATGCTCAAAAACTCGCAAAAGATATTCAATCTAATAGGTATAAAATTAAGGACACAATTCCAAAAAAGAATAGTGACTACAATAGTGCCGTAAAATTTGATTTTGATAGGAAAGTAGTAGATTCTCTGATTGCATCAGAAGCGCCGGATGAGGAAATTTTCAAAAAAATGGGCATGGCTGAAGATGCCGGTTATTTTACGCGTAGATTTTACAGTCAGGGTCTAAAGCTTTACAAAACCATGGGATTTGCTCAGGTCTATCAATACTTTATAGACAGTATTCCTCTGGCCATGTTTATACTGATGCCTTTATTTGCTTTTTTTCTAAAGATATTTTATTACAAAAGAGGAAATTATTCCCACCATTTGGTGTTTAGCTTTTATTTTTTCTGTTTTTTGTTTACGGTCTTTAGCATCGTTTTAGGGGTTAATTTGCTTTTTGAAAATATCCCTGCCTGGATAAGCTGGTTAACTGTTGTTTCAACATTTTTTTATTTGTGGCGGGCTGTTGTTAAGTTTTATAAGCAGCATTGGTTTTTAAGTTTGGTAAAATCTGGTATCATCAGTTGGATTTACCTCTTTTTAGTCATTCCCCTTGCCTTTGTAATCATGTTATTAATCGCGTTTTTGTTTTATTAGAGGGTATTCAATCAGTATTAAATCTCTATTAAAATTTAAAATTTTAAAAGACTTTTATTCAAATAGTTAATAGTATTTAATATATTTAGTCAAAATCATTATTATGTTGGATACTATTACAATTTTAGCACAAATAGCTGTAGCAGCATCAGTCGCCTTTGTTTGGATTTTACGCATGCACAATGTGGAGAAAGAATTTAATCAATTTGGTTTGAGCCTTAAAGTTAGGAGTTTTGTCGGATTTTCAAAAACTGTTTTAGCTGCATTGCTTATCGTTGGAATTTGGTATTCAGAATTTGTCATTTATGCATCTATCGGTATGGCTTTATTTATGTTAGCCGCCCAGTATTTTCATTGGAATGCAGGTAACCCTTTACAACAAAAACTACCATCCTTTGTCTTACTTATTTTAAGCGTTTTTATAGCATTAAGTTCATCAGGAATTATTTAGATGAGTGCATTTGAGTTTTGTATCTTATTATCTGGCTTAGCTTTTTTAGGATATAGTATTGCCTATTTCACTGGTCCAAAAATGAAAGCCGAATTCAAAAGGTTCGGGCTTGAAAAATATGCCTTGATGACTGTTTTGTTTGAAATAATTGGTGCACTGGGTTTATTGACAGGTTACTTTTATTCGTTGAAACTTTTACTGGAACTTTCGGCTATTGGTTTATCAATTTTGATGCTTCTGGGTGTTTTAGTAAGGCTAAAGGTTAAAGACGGCCTTTTTGTAACCCTGCCGGCATTTTTCTTTTTTCTGCTCAATGCTTACATTGCCTGGTATTCAATTTTTAGATTTTAATGGAATTTATTTAGACTTCAAAGGTTTCAAAAACCTTTGAGGTCTTGTAAATATTATATTCGTTGAAAATTTTGAATTTGAAAAATCATTATATAATCTTGTAATTATTCAGTATTTTCGCACTCTAAATTTAAACTATGTCATCCACACCTAAATCATTAAATTTTATTGAGCAGATTATTGAAGAGGACTTACAAAACGACTATTCTCAAAGTCAGCTTCAATTTCGTTTTCCACCGGAACCCAATGGCTATTTGCACATTGGTCATGCATCTGCCATTTGTCTGAATTTTGGTTTAGGACAGAAATATAAAGCACCGGTAAATTTAAGGTTTGATGATACCAATCCAACCAAGGAAGAAAAAGAATATGTTGATGCCATAAAACGCGATGTCGAATGGCTTGGGTTTGAATGGGCTAAAGAATGTTATGCTTCAGACTATTTCCAGCAACTGTACGATTGGGCTGTTGAAATGATAAAAAATGGTGATGCTTACGTAGATAGCCAAAGTTCTGAAGCTATTGCCGAACAAAAAGGAACTCCAACTCAAGAGGGTAAAGATAGTCCTTACCGCAACCGCTCAGTCGAAGAAAATCTTGAGCTTTTTGAGAAAATGAAAAATGGTGAAACGCCTGAAGGTAAAGATGTTCTACGAGCAAAAATAAGCATGGGTGCTAAAAACATGTTGATGCGTGATCCCATTATGTACAGATGTTTGCACAAACCACATCACAGAACCGGTTCAGACTGGAAAATTTATCCGATGTACGACTGGGCACACGGTCAGTCAGATTATATTGAACAAGTTTCACATTCCTTTTGTACGCTGGAATTTCAGCCGCACCGTGAATTGTATAATTGGTTCGCTAAAAAAGTCAAAGCGGCTGACAGGCTTAAGCCAAAACAGCGTGAATTTGCCAGACGAAATTTAAGTCATACCGTAGTGAGTAAACGTAAGCTTCTTAAGCTTATAGAAAACGGTATTGTAGAATCCTGGGATGATCCAAGAATGCCTACAATTTCAGGTATGAAAAGGCGTGGCTACACGCCGGAATCTATTGTCAATTTCGCTAATTCCATAGGTATTGGTAAAAGGGAAAATACGGTCAATTTTTCTCACCTCGAATTTTGTGTAAGAGAAGATCTTAACAAGAAGGCGCCACGTGTTATGGGTGTTTTAGACCCGCTTAAAGTTGTAATTACCAATTACCCTGATGATAAAGAAGAATGGCTCGAGACAGAAAACAATCCGGAAGATGAGTCAGCAGGAACCAGAAAAGTGCCTTTCTCAAAAGAATTATATATTGAAAAAGAGGATTTTAGAGAAGAAGCCAACCGGAAATTTTTCAGACTCAAATTAGGTAAAGAAGTGCGACTGAAAGGCGCTTACATTATTAAAGCGGAAAGCTGCGTAAAAGATGAAGATGGCAACATCACCGAAGTACACTGCACCTACGATGAAGATTCTCAAAGTGGTAGCGGCACAGAAGCTTCTCAAAGAAAGGTGAAAGGAACCTTACATTGGGTATCTGTTAAGCACGCCATATCAGCTAGGGTAAATCTTTATGACCGCTTGTTCATGGTAGAAAATCCGGATCAGGATAAAGAGAAAGACTTTTTAGATTTTGTAAATCCAAATTCACTTGAAGTTATTACCGCTCAGGTTGAACCAAGTTTGAAAGAAGCAAATATTGGTGATATAGTTCAATTTCAGCGTATAGGTTATTTTTGTGTAGATAAAACCACAACTGAAGACAACTTAGTATTTAATAAAACTGTAGGATTGAGGGATTCCTGGAAAGGGTAAACTAATTTGAAATTTTTTATTTAAAATTTGAAAATGCTGGAAGTTGCGAGATTAAACTATTCGGGATATCAATGAAGGTCATCTCATCATCTTGTATTCGGTTTTAAAATTTTGATAATAACTTTAAGCTTTATGGAATAATAGTTGATAAGAATATTTTAAAAGTTAACCGATTTATGTTGATTTTTCCAGGTATTCATCAAGTTAAGATCTCACTATCGTTATTATTTTGCTCTGTTTTTTCAATTTGTAGCAGTCAGACTTTTGGCGATTTTACAAATTCTAAAGAGCCTGTTGATTGTGATGATGTTATATTCAATGCTTCCTCGATCGTACAAGATTTAATTGATAAAAATCAAATTTTAAAAATATATGATTTTTTAGACTATTGGAAGTCTAAATGTGGAGAAATAGAACAAATCTACAGATTAAGAACTATTCTTGATATTGAACGGAAGAGCTTTAAAATCAGCAGTATTAATGAAGCTACATTAGATAATCTGATAGTCTACAAATCTTTATACATTAAGGTTAAAGATAGCATTAATAGTGGAGTTAATACAGATCGTGACTATTACTATAATTTTGATGCCTTCTTTAATATAACACAGGAATTGGCAAGAAACACAAAATCAAATAATATTGATGAACAATTACTTTTGGATTTTTACGCCGATGATAATCCATCTTTTGGTAAGATTGAAAGAGCTCCAGAAACAAGTAGACTCAGACAAGTCTATGACGATTTTTACAAAATTTTCTTTAATAGTCCAATAGATTTTTTAGAATTCAGGTATCTATTCATAACCGGAGGTATCGATAATATGGATAAACTATCCATTTTTGGAACCAGACCTAGTTTTGGTTTTGGCTCAGGTTTTCAAATGAAACGACACATCTTAGACTTTATTGCAGACGTAAGGATTGGCCCTGCAGATCAAGATTATTCTACAGTTTACAATGGTGAACTGCTCACTACGAACGATTATACTTCTATTTATGGTGGTCTAGAATACACTTACAATTTCTACAGGAATAGACGATTTCATATTGGTATATCCGGTGGCCTGGGATATGAAAGGATTTCTGCTTACAATCCTCCTGATGATGAATTAGAAGAAGATTCAAAATTTTTGCCGAGTTTTAATAGAAATCTGGGTTTGGTATTAGAACACGACTATGGAAGGAAAGGGTTCTTTTTCGGAATACAGTTAAGATATCACTGGGCAGATTACAACAATTCAGGAGGAACGACTCTTGACGGAAATTACTTGAATTTAAGGCTAATTTGGGGCAAAAAAGAAAACCCAACAAGAGATGTTTTTGAGGACTTGTTGAATGGAAACCTCGATAAATTTTAAAAATCAGATAATTAGTATCCTTAATATTCTTTAATTCCACAAATTATACTTGTTCTTAAAGTTTGTTATTTCCTTAACATAAAAATGGAATGAAAGTTGGTTGTGTATTTAAAATGCTAATAGGTCTTTTATGTTAAATTTTCAAACACATAGTTTCGGGCTTTTTTCTGTCTTACTTTTTTTCGTTTTTTGTTTTCAATCCAACACGGCTCAAAATTTTGACGATATTATTTCCTCTAATCGATACATCAATTGTGATGATGTAACTTCCCGGGCAGCTTCAATCATAGATGATTTGTATATTAAAAATCAAATCAATAAAATATATGATTTTTTAGATTATTGGGAATCTAAATGTGGACAACTGGAAGAAATACAGCGCCTGAGAACTATTCTCGATATAGATGGAAGAAGATTTATTATTTCAAATAACAGGTTAAGAAATCAAGCAGTTATTGAAGATATGCTCGAGTATCGCAGCAATTTAAAAAGCATTCAAGACAGTTTGAATAGCACTTTTATTCTTGATAAGGACATTTATAAGAGTTTAAATTCTTATAATAATTTGACGCAGGAAATAGCGAGGAAGTCTAATTTTGGTTCTTTTGATGAACGTTTAATTTTAGAATTTTATGCCTCTGATACTCCTAATTTTTCTGATATCAAAAATGCACCGCATACCAGTGTTTTAAAACAAATGCATAAAACAACTTATGAAAATACTTATGGCATGTGGCATTGGCACTGGGCTTTTGCAGGAGGTATTTATCTTCCAGAGGGTAATATTGCTCTTTTTGGAACAAGACCAAGTCTTGGAGTAATAGTAGGTGGTAAAAAATTAAGACACAATCTGGACTTTGTGATGGATATAAGAATTGGTCCATCGGAAAATGAGTATTCTTTCGTCTATCAGGGAGAATTATTAACAGATGATACGTGGACCGGAGCTTACATTGGCGCAGAATATACCTATGATTTTATTCGTACCAAAAAATTTGATTTAGGTATTTCCGGTGGCTTGGGCTATGAAAGTATTACTGCGCTTAGCGTTGATGAAGATTCTGACGATGATGATAAAATTTTAGGTAGTTTTAACCGTAATGCTGGTTTAGTTTTAAAATACAAATACGGACGAAAAAGTAGATATTTTGGTCTTCACTTTAGATATAACTGGGCAGATTATAATAATCGTGGCGGAACACAACTTGATGGTAATTATTTAAATGTAAGACTAATCTGGGGTAGACTTTTTAGCTTCAACAGAAACAATAAGTTGAATAATTTAGAGTAGATCAGATCCGATAATCATTAAACGACAGAATTGGTATAGAACCTGCATCATTTCGTATTTAAGACTGGAAGATTAGTTTGACTCCATCGCTTTTGTTTGGGTTGTAAATCATACATGTTCACAAGTTAAATCCACTTAATACCTCTTAAGATTGTGTATATCCCGGTTTATGCATTTGAAATTTTTAAATGCATAACGAATAAGAAAATTCTACCATTAAGTCGATTTGATATAATCGTGGTTGCTGAGTCAAATCGGAGCACTTTAATGGAGTTATTCTAATTCGCGGTTAACTCTTATTAATGCTCTAATATGGCTCTTTCTTAGCCTTTTAAAGCACAAGTCGTTATTAAGTAGTTTATTTCCTAATATTTTGTTAGGAATGTTTTTTTTTAATTTCTAAAATTCATAATAACTATATTTGCAAAAAAAATTGAAATTATGTATCCACCAGAATTAGTAAAACCTATGAAAGATGAGCTGACAAACGTTGGCTTTGAGGAGCTTTTATCAGCCCAGGAAGTAGATAATGCATTAAGTCAAAAAGGAACTGCTTTAGTTCTTGTAAATTCTGTTTGTGGCTGTGCGGCTGCAAACGCCAGACCAGGCGCAAGGATGGCTATTGAAAATTCTAAAAAGCCGGACAATTTATACACCGTATTTGCAGGTGTAGATACTGAAGCTACAGACAAAGCCAGACAGCACATGGTGCCATTTCCTCCGAGTTCTCCATCTATGGGATTATTTAAAGATGGCGAATTGGTGCATATGCTGGAAAGACATCATATTGAAGGGCGTCCTGCTGAAATGATCGCAGAAAATTTGAAGGCAGCTTTTGATGAGTACTGCTAATCATTTTTTGCTAATAAGATTTAAGACTAAAGTTGTAAAGATTTAAACGTTTTGCATAACCCTTTCTCTATCAAAGAAAGGGTTTTTGTTTTTTAAGATGAAAAAACTTCTTTCATATCCATTTTCCATACTTTATTACCTGGTTTTTGGTTTGGTGCTCGTCATATTTCATGTATTTCAGTTTATAACGCATCGCTTTATGGGGTACAAAGCCCATAAAATTACGGTTGACTGGCTCAATTTCTGCCTGATGCGATGTCTTAACCTTTTAGGCACAAGAATCGACTTTTATAACGATTATGATTTAAAAAGAACTCATCCTCATATCATTGTTGCCAATCATCAGAGCATGTACGATATACCACCTCTAATCTGGTGTTTAAGGCAGATTCACCCAAAATTTATCAGTAAAAAGGAACTGGGTAGAGGAATTCCTTCAATTTCATATAACCTAAAATACGGAGGCTCTGTCCTGATAGATCGGAAAGACAGAGATTCTGCCGTCAAAGCCATAGTCAGGTTTGCAAATACAATTCATGAGAATAAGCATTCAGCAGTCATTTTTCCGGAAGGTACACGCAGCAGAGATGGTAAACTGAAGCGTTTTTCCGAAAACGGTTTACGAACTTTGATTGAAAACTGTCCTGACGCCGTAATTGTGCCGGTGAGTATTGAAAACTCCTGGAAGCTTCAGAAATATGGTATGTTTCCGTTGCCTTTAGGTGTGAAGGTTAAATTTAAGGTACACCGACCAATAGAAGCCAATGTGCACAGTTTTCAACAAGTTTATGACTACTGTGTGAGTGAAATTGAAGAAGAGGTGGAAAGATAGTTTTCAATTTTTTTTATTTAGCACTTTGTTAAATTCTAGTATGTTTTGTGCATTTCAAAACTACCAGAACAAAATTCCTCGAAGTATCCGTCTATTGTTTCTTCAACATAAACAGCCATTTCCCATTCACCGGTAACTTTGCTTTTGTCTTTGTTATCAAACTCACCAAAATAGTGAATGTCAGGATGCTCTTGATTATAATCTAACTCAATTTTACCCTTTTCATTTTTATAATAGTAACACGGATATTTTAATACAAAGCTTACCTTTTCTTCATCAAAAAAACCTTTTACATTAGCCGGAGATTTAAAATAATGCTTAGATTCTTCATCCCAGGAGATACCGGTAAAAGTTGAATTTGAAACATTGATTTCCAGCGTAAATTTTACTGATCGGTATATTTCTTTTTCCGCATAACCTTTCAGGTAAGTAAATTCACCTTTCCAAAGTTGGGTTTTATGGATAACGTTCATTCAAATAATCTTTTAGGACATCATTATTCTTACTGGAGTCTTTTACCATTCCCGCCATTCTTCGGTGATATCCTCATCCATTGAATTGAAATCTTTAAGATATCCGGCCATAATTATAATGTCTGCAATTTTCTCTCTTTGTGCAGTTTCAATAAGGGTATAACTTGTTTTTTTATTGAGGTCATTTAACTGTAAAACTGTTTTTTCTGTAATTTTTAGAGATTCATCTTTAGATTTACAAGCATTGATCTGTTTCAAATGTTCATCTAAAATGTCGATACATTCTTCGACACTAGTTTTGTCATAGGGTGAGAATTCAGGTTCAATATAATCCAGCATTTCTTTTTCCAATCGCTTAATTTTGGCCCTGAGGGCTTTACTTTTTTCAGCTTTAACCAAAACTTCTTTTATTTTTTCAAAAGCGCTTTCCCAGCCTACATTACCATATTTTTCGCCTAATCTTACTATGATTAAATTTTCAGACGGGCTCACATAGATAAATTGACCTAAAATGCCTTCGGCAATAAAATCACCCTCATCGTTGGGAATCCACCATTGGTATTGGTAGCCTTCATAACTCCCATTGAGTGTGTCTGTTTTTGTTGATTGTTTCACCCAGTCTTCAGATACTAATTGCTCGCCTTCCCAGTTGCCGTTGTTGAGGTATAATCGGCCAAACTTGGCAAAATCTATAGCTCTGGCGTTCAGGCAGCAAAAGGTTTTTTCTATGCCGTCTTTTTTCTTGTCAATACTCCAGGACGCCTGATACTGCATACCTGTTTTTGTCCATAATTTTTCTTCGAGGTATTCTGAAATGGTTTTGTCTTTTAAGGCTCTGTCTAAGATCAAGCCTAAAATTTGTGTATCGCCACTCACGTAGCGCATTCTCGTACCGGGTTCTTCTTCAAGCTTAAGTCTTAGAGTTGCTTTTTCTAAATTCCGTCCATAATAGAAGGTGGCTGCATGACCAAACGGGTTGACATAACTTTCATTAAATTTCAAGCCTGAGGTCATCTGCAAAAGATTTTCGATTGTGACTTTATCAAAACCATTGTCTTTAAGTTCCGGAATGTAATTGGTCACAGGCTCGTCAACGGAAGCTATAAGGTTGTCCTCAATTGCGCAGCCAATCAAAAAAGATGTAAAAGATTTTGCCATTGAAAAAGAGGCCACTACCGTAGATTCGTCATAACCATTAAAATAATTCTGGTATTTGATTGTATCATTTTGAATCACCAAAAAAGCAACCGTATGATTGTCTTCTAAAAAATCTTCAAAACTGCTGCCATCAGTCATTTTGAATTTGAAATTGCCTTCATCAGAATTTTGGAAATAGAAAATGTTGGCAGTGTCATTTTCGATAGTTCGTTTTGGAAAAACCTTATGGTCTGTGATATCCGCAAAATTGTAATATACAAATCGACCGACTTTACAGGAAGATGCCAGAACAAGTATGCTGATAAATAAAAGTACTCTTTTCATCTTTTTAGAATTGTAATTGTAAAATAAAAGTACGTTTTTTTGGCAATAACTCAAATCAAAATTTAACGTAGTATTTTCTACAAAAGATATGCTTGAATAACAATTTAGTGAAATTAATATTTTCTATCTGATTTTAAACCACAGAGCTCACAAAGGAGTCACAAAGTTTCGCTGAGAGATTTTTTAAAAATTATATGACAGATAATCAATATATTAAACATGAAAACTTAAAAAGTCCAGCTTCTTTTTTTCAGCTTGAGCTTCTCTCTAAGTGTGTCCTCAAGCTTAGCCAAATATTCCAAGGTCTTGTCACTATCATAATCTGGTGCCCAACTGGCAAATTCTTTGTCACTGGCTTTTTTATAAGGCCCGGATTTGACTTCAAAAACCACAGTGTTGGGTTCTAAAGCAAAAATGGTATGCCAAACGCCAACACGTAAATCTATGCCTATTTGATCAGATTCCTGTGAAAGATAGCACAACGAATCCTGGATAATTTTACCGTCGTCATCAAAACAAACACAGCCTAAACTGCCTTGTAAAACGATAATGGTTTCTTCTTTTGGGTCTTCAAGATGCCGGTGCGGCATGATATAACTTTTAGGCTGAATGGCATTGAGCATTCTGTGCAGGGTGGCTTCATCTTTATCATGAAAATTGTGGATTTCCCTCAATCTTTCATTAGTTGAAGCATGCTGGCTTTTTTGGTCAATCAATTTCTTGTCTATGATGGCATATTCTTTGTGCGTTGCTTTTGTAGCCTGTGCTGATATTCTTTTCATTAAGTTTCTAATTGGTTTATAGGCAATAAAGTATTTCTTTTTTTAAAAAATACAGTAGGCCATAAAATATTTTTAAAATTTAACGTTTAGGTATTAGGTAAAATGGCACAATAGTTGTCTTATTGCAAAAGAAAAAATAACACACCATGAAGAAATTATTTTATTTATTTACTGCCTTGGTTTTAGGTTTTGGAGCCGCGGCTCAAAATGAACAGGAACCCACAGATTCTGAAAAAAGATTGGATACTTTTACAGATGCCAAACGCCATGAACTATCTTTGGATGTTGGTGCAGCTCTGGTAATTCCTGCAATTCAGCCCAGATATGAATATGTCCTTGGCAGATACTCAGGTATAGGTGTAGATTTGTTTTTTGATCTATCGGATGACGAAGCTGATTATAGTGATATTGAAAAGTTTTCTATCACTCCTTTTTACAGACAGTACTTTTTTAGTAAAGAAGATTATGGCGCCAAAGGCTTTTACGCAGAGGGATTTCTAAAAGCTTACACATTTGATGAGACTTATTATGATTATAACAGTTTCACGGTAGAGTCCGGTACAGAAGATTCTTATTTTGAAACAGCTATTGGTGTTGGAATTGGCTGGAAATGGGTCAGCAACTCCGGGTTTATGATAGACGTTGGCGTTGGTATCGGAAGAAACCTTGGTTTTGCAGATATTCCTGATTACTGGAGACCTGAAGTTGTGCCAAGAGGTGGTGTTCACTTTGGGTGGCGTTTCTAAAGGGAACCATATTACAAATATTTATACAAAAATTGAATAATGAAAAGTGCTCCCTTTGGAGCATTTTTCGGTTTTAGTGCAATATCTTATGATTTACAGATCAGTCCCGGCTTATGGATTGAGGCTTTGTTGGAGCTCTTGCCACGCCTAAGCGTGGGAAAGCGACTGCCGACCAGCCTGCAGTCTGGCAGGAAGCCCGACTCCCGCCCTCAGCGGGAGAAAGCCCCAAAAAACAATTTTATAATTTGAAGGTTTCCAAAACTTGTGCTATCTTGGTAATCAAATAAAATCTTATGGCTAAAGAAACTGCATATACGGAGGACAATATCAAATCTCTGGACTGGAAAGAGCACATACGCATGCGTCCGGGAATGTATATTGGTAAGCTGGGCGACGGCTCAAGTGCCGATGACGGGATTTATATTTTGCTCAAAGAGGTTTTGGACAACTCTATTGATGAATATGTCATGGGCGTTGGTAAAACCATTGAAGTTTCTATCCAGAACAACCGAGTTATTGTGAGAGACTACGGCCGTGGAATTCCACTGGGAAAAGTGGTTGATGTGGTGTCTAAGATGAATACTGGCGGGAAATACGATACCAAAGCCTTTAAAAAATCTGTAGGGCTCAATGGCGTTGGTACCAAAGCGGTAAATGCACTATCTGAATATTTTCGGGTAGAGTCTAACCGGGATAACAAGTCGGTGGCCGCTGAGTTTGAATTTGGAGAACTTAAAGATACTGAAGAGCTTGAGGAAACTTCTAGACGTCGTGGTACCAAAGTGAGCTTTGTACCCGATCCGGAAATTTTTAAAAAATACAACTACCGCAGCGAGTATGTCGAAAAAATGCTTAAAAATTATGTCTATCTCAATCCGGGCCTGACAATTGTTTTTAATGGTAAAAAGTTTTATTCTGAAGAAGGCTTAAAAGATCTATTGAGCGACAATATTCGTGTAGAAGACAGGTTATTTCCCATAATTCATTTGCGCGGAGAAGACATTGAAGTGGCCATGACCTTTAGTAAAGCGCAATACAGCGAAGAATACCATTCTTTTGTAAACGGGCAGCACACCACACAAGGAGGTACACATTTGACGGCTTTTAAGGAAGCTGTGGTAAAAACCATTCGTGAATTTTATGGCAAAAATTATGATCCCGGTGACATTAGAAAATCTATAGCGGCGGCTGTGAGTATAAAAGTCATGGAGCCGGTCTTTGAAAGCCAGACCAAAACCAAGTTAGGGTCTACCGATATGGGAGGCGAATTGCCAACCGTGAGAACTTATATTCTCGATTTTGTAAAGCGAAAACTCGATAACCATCTGCATAAACATTCTGAAACAGCAGAAAAACTTCAGCGTAAAATATTACAGGCCGAAAAAGAGCGAAAGGACCTTTCAGGTATTAGAAAACTGGCAAAGGAAAGGGCTAAAAAAGCGAGTCTGCACAATAAGAAGTTACGCGACTGCCGTATTCATTTGGGAGATACCAAAAAAGAGCGGAATTTGGAGACCACACTCTTTATCACTGAGGGTGATTCGGCCAGTGGCAGCATAACCAAATCTCGTGATGTCAATACACAAGCTGTATTTAGCCTAAAAGGTAAACCTTTAAACTCTTATGGTTTAAGCAAGAAAATTGTTTATGAAAATGAAGAATTTAACCTGTTGCAGGCTGCGCTGAATATTGAAGATTCGCTTGAAGATTTACGCTACAACAATATTGTGATTGCAACAGATGCCGATGTTGATGGTATGCACATCCGTTTATTGATCATTACCTTCTTTTTGCAGTTTTTTCCGGAAGTTATTCGCGAAGGCCACCTGTATATTCTGCAAACGCCCTTGTTTAGGGTGAGAAACAAAAAGGAAACCATCTATTGTTATTCTGAGCAGGAGCGAAGAGATGCTGTAAGGAAACTCAAAGGCAAACCGGAAATAACCCGTTTTAAAGGTTTAGGAGAGATTTCTCCGGATGAATTTAAGAACTTTATTGGTGATGACATCAGGTTAGATCCTGTTTTGCTGGATAAATCTAAAAGTATAGATGAATTTTTGAAATTCTATATGGGTAAAAACACACCCGACCGTCAGGAATTTATCATAGATAATTTAAGACTGGAACTGGATCTGGTCGAAGAGTTCGAAAAGGAGTTGGTGGAGTAGAGTTTAGTCGGTAGTGGGTAGTCGGTAGTTGGTAGAGGATAGTCGTTAGTTTTAACCATAAAGCTCTAAACTCATAATCTTATAAACAAAAAAAAAGTGCCAATACTTAAATAAAGTATCAGCACATTTACTTGAAATTGCTTCGCTGTCGCTCGCAATGGCGGTTATTCAGTTTTCAATTCAAACAATTTTTCAAACTTTCAAATTGATTTTACTTTTGAGGTAAGACCACCTGATTGCAGACCACTTCTGTAAGGTATCTTTTTTCTCCGCTTTTAGTTTCGTAGGTGCGGCTGCTTAATTTTCCGGTAATGACGATTTCTTTGCCTTTTTCGGTGTAATTTTCTATGATATCGGCTGTTTTGCCCCAGGCGATGATATTGTGCCAGTGGGTATTTTCTACCTTTTCACCTTTGCTTGTGGCGTAGTTTTCGTTGGTGGCTAAGCTAAATTTAGCCAGTTTTTTACCGGAGTCAAGATTGATGATTTCCGGATCCTGACCTAATCTTCCCATGAGTTGTACGTGATTTTTTAAAGAGTTCATAATTTAATAATTTAAGGTTCCGTCATTAGCGGAACAGGTTAAACATAACTGCCTATCGCTTTGAAAAACAGTATCGAACAATTCGACAGGGCAAAGATGCGATAGAGAAAAAGTTTTAATCGGTATATAATCAGTTACTTACGTTTATTTACATTTGTAGTCGTTTGAAAATGGTTAAATAACTGAAAAGCAACAAAAATATTTTTTTGTTGATTTTTAAAAGATTTGAAAAAGTGGTGTATTTTTGATGATATATACTAGTTGTAAACAATGCGAAAAAAGATAATCATATTAACATTTTTTGGACTTCTATTTAGTTGTTCACCTAAAATAAAATCAATCCTTAAATACCAAAAAAAGGGGAATGAATTTGTTTTAACAAACATAACCGAATTTGACAAAAACGGAAATAAAGTTTTAAGCAAAGGAGTTGGAAATAAGAGAAGCAATAGAATAACTGAATCTGAATATATAAACAATAGACGAGTTTTTGAAAAATCTTGTGATTATTTTAAAAAACAAGATACTTGTGTGCTTCGATCTTTTTCAAAATTCGAATTTGATAAAAAAACAGGAATTGAAAAGGAGACACTTTTTGAATCCGACTCTGCAATAAGATTAATTCGTGAAATTAAGCGAGTAGGAAATATGGAAATAAGGAAAGTTCACACTTGGGAAATGTTTCCAACTAAAAACCCAAAAAAAAAGAATGCAATGATTCTAATTGACACAACTTTTTTAGACAATAAAGGAAGAAAAGTTAAAAGTCTACATTATAATAATGATTTTGAAAAACCTTGGATAGAAATCTTTAAATATTCAGATAATCATTATACTCGACAAACAATTGGAACTGCAAGAGATACAATTTTGAAATTCAAAATATCTGATTTACAAGAAATGGCGGAAAAGAGAAAATTAGACTATAAATTCTACAATTTAGAAGATAATAAATACGAAATTGAATATTATTGAAAGCACTGTTTACAACACGGTGTATAGTTAATGGCGAGGTTTGGGCTAAATCGATAAGTCCGATTTTTTTGCTAATTTTACGATTGAATAAAAAAGGTTCGTGTATTTTTAGTCGCCACTAACCATACACCAATCCGTTACCTGCAAGCTATGATACTATCAATGAAAGAAACTTCAATAAGAATTGTATCTGGAATTTTAATTATCTTGAGTTGTATTATTATAGTTTATTTTGGATTAGAATATTTGAATATACATGAAGTTATAAATTTAAAATGGTTTCCATTACTATCTGCTTTTATCGGATTTTATTTCGCAGGATTAGTAACAAAAAAAGTTAGATTAAAGTTTATAGGAGTTCTATTTTTAGCCTTACTAATATTTATCCCTTTTAGATACTTCTATTTCCCTATGATGATAGTTTTATTATTTTTTGCATTTTGGGCTTTAGCTATAAGCAGAAGTGAAATTAAACGAAAAATTAAATTAACGCTTTCAATTCCAGGGGTTTTAATTTTTGTATATTTCTTATTAAATCAACCACTAATACTTAAACAAGAAGGATTTGGAACTGACACAAGCGGTAATATAATTAATGCAAAAGAACTATGGAACTTCAATAAATATAGTCCAAAAGAAGTTGAAAATGAATCTTTCATAAATTTAGATGGTGAAAAAATAAAATTGACCGAAATAGAAGGTGAAGTTTTTTATATCTCATTTTGGGCGACATGGTGTGGACCATGTATAGCGAATAAACCAATACTAGATAAATTAAAAGAAGAATTTAAAGATCAAAAAAAAATTGTTTTTGTAGATATTTCATTAGACCAAAATAAAGAACAATGGAAAAAATATTTGGGAAAAAACAATGTCAAGGGTTTACAATTAATCTCAATGAATGAAAACCTAACGAGAAGAAATTTTGATATAAACGGAATTCCAAAACATATAATTATGAACTCCAAATATTTATATAAGGAACTTAACTACATTAATGGAGCGAGAAAATATTTTGAAAGTCAAGAGCTTATGAATAAATGGATAAAATCAGATAGACTAGTAATAGAAAGGAGTCAGTGAAAAAAGCCAGCAGGTAACACGGTGTATAGTTAATGGCGAGGTTTGGGCTAAATCGATAAGTTCGATTTTTTTGCTAATTTAACGACTGAAAAAGAAAAGTCTGTGTATTTTTAGTCGCCACTAACCATACACCAATCCGTTAGGCAAAATTATGAAAAGAACGATAGTACTATTTACAATCTTCTTACTTTTAAGTTGCAAAACTGATAAAAAATCAAACCATCCTATCGAAACTATCGCAACTAAAGATACTTTGAGCAAAAAAGTTGCTGTGAATAAATTTGAGAATTATTTTGTTCGAGACACAACCGCGGAAAAAAAAGGAAGATTTAATTCTTTAAGCATATCAAACATCAAAGAATCTGACAGCATTATAGCTCTTTGCACTTGTAACAAAAACGTGAAGAATAATGTAATGAAAATTCAGTTAAAAACTGGTATTCCGAATAAAAGTGTATTAGATACTCTAAAAAAAGAAAACAGGAAAGGAAATAAAATCTTGGAAATTGGTGGATACAATAGAAATCTAAAAATCAAAGGACAGTTTAAATTTTTAACTATCGTTGTAAAAGATAGTATCGTCAAGAGTATTAATTTATATTCAAAATCCACTGAGAAAGAATACAATGGAACTGACTTCGACAGTATGAATATTAATAAATATCAAATCAAAATTTCTAAAATGGATTATTCTATTGCTTCGGACATCTATGGGAGTTTTACTCTACATCTACCAAAGGAATTTGGATATTTTGAAAACGATACAATTCTAAATGGAAATTTTGAATGTTATAATTGGAATATAAGTGATAAAAAAAGTATCAAGAATTGGAACATTAATGAATGGTATCAAAAAAAGCAAGCAAATCGAGGTTTTAGGGTAGTAGAATAACTTTGCCTAACAATAGCTATAGGCAATAGCTCGGGTTCAGGATTGAAAAAAGAAAGTTTGGGTTTATTTGCTAAATTAGCTGAATAAAACAAAACTGAATGGCTTTTTTGGCGCTACTGCCCATAGCCGAGCCGTTGGCGGTAATTCTCCAAATAAGACTTTCAGAATAGAATTGTGATAAGATATTTATTTCTAAATTTCTTATTAATCCTATTTAATATATAAAATGTGTTTATTTAAAATTTGTAAAATTAAAATTGTGTATAAGGTATATGAATAGAAGAATTAATACAAAAATTGTCTATTTTTACAATAAGACAGTCTAAAATAAAATATGGTTCATATGATTAAAATTCAACAAGATGCCGAAAAACAAATAGTTGAAAAACAAAAGATTGTAGATTTCGACATAAAAGAATTTACAATAGAGTTGTTAATCTCGAAATATTTGAAAGGAATAGAGAAGGATGACAATGATATTTATATACCTACATACCAAAGGAGATTTGTTTGGCATATTGAGAGGCAAGCAAAGTTTATTGAATCAATTTTATTAGGATTGCCAATACCATACATATTTACGGCAGATACAGGAGATGGAAGATTAGAGATTGTTGATGGATCTCAAAGACTTAGAACTTTAGTTGCTTTTATTCAGGGGAAATTACAATTAAAAGATCTTGAGGTGTTGAATAAACTAAATGGATTTAGTTTCCATGATTTAAGTAAATCAAGACAACGTAAGTTTAATAATACGACCATAAGAATGATATCATTGACAGATAAAAGCGATGACGATGTTAGATTCATGATGTTCGAAAGAATCAATACTGGTAGTGACATTCTCAAGGATATGGAAAAAAGAAAAGGGATTTATGGTGGAAAATTTATAGATTTTGTTTATAAGGAATGTTCTGTCCATCCTTTATTTATTTCTAACACATCTTTTACTGAGAATATGAAGAAGCGAGGTGAACCTCAAGAATTAATTATAAGGTTCTTTGCGTACTCAGATAGATATAAAAAAGTAAAAACTGGGGTTAACGATTTCTTAAATGATTATTCAGAAGATATGAATAAGTCATTCGATAAAGATGAATTTTATAAAAGATTCGACAGAATGTTAAATTTTGTAAATGACAATTTCCCATATGGCTTTAAAAAATCACCAAGTTCTAATAAAACACCACGAGTGAGATTTGACTCTATCTCAGTCGGTGTTCATCTTGCACTTAATGAAAATCCAAATCTGACTGTAAAAAATGTAGATTGGATAGAAGGAAAACAATTCAAAAATATTACTACGGCCGGAGGACAGAACGCCCCAAGTGCAATAAAAAATAGAATAGAATTTGTAAGAAATAAACTTCTTAATTAAAATGACTACAGTTTTAAGTGATTTTGATAAAAGGGCTCGAGAAATAAAGCTGTATTTTAAACTACTTGAAAAAGTAATTGAACATGATGCCTGTTTATTTTTACCAAATAATCGAACTCATAAATACGTACCATTTGATAATGAATTACAAAAAGTAATGAAGGCTAATTTATTCCTGTTACTTTATAACTTATCAGAATCATCAATAAAGCAAGCAATTGTAGAAATTTATGATGTTATTACATCAGAAAACGTAAAGTATGAAGATGTAAAAGATGAAATAAAGAAAATTTGGATTAAAAATAATTATAGCAACTTCAGACAAATGGGAACAGAAAATATTTTTTTAGCATTAAATCAAATTGCAGATGACATAATTGACATCGAATTTGATGCATCTAAAAATATATCTGGAAATATTGATGGCAGAAAAATAAGAGATTTTGCTGAAAATATCGGCTTTTCAACAAGAGCTCATTATAGCTTAGATAATGGAACAAAACTGCATCTTGTAAAAACACAAAGGAATAAATTAGCTCATGGTGATTTATCATTTGCGGAGTGTGGTAGGAATTACACAATTTCAGATTTAAAGTTAATTAATAATCAGGTTACTAAATATCTAAATAGAATATTATTAAATATCGAAAGATATCTTAATAATAAAAATTATCTAACATAAAAGAACTACCGCCAACACGGTGTACAGTTAATGGCGAGGTTTGGGCTAAATCGATAAGTCAGATTTTTTTGCTAATTTGACAACTTAATAAAAAGGTTTGGGAATTTTTAGTCGCCACTAACTATACACCAATCCGTTGGCGGTAATTGAATAAAACGACCGTGGTTTACCGAAAAACAGTAAATGAATATTGAAAGCTACATAAAACAACCTTACCCTTTTTATTACGAGGAATTAAAAAAAGTGCTTTTCATTCTTTGCTGTCTTGCAATAGTTAGTTTTCTATTCACTTATCTTTTTGAACCATTTATTGTAAATGTTGCTGAACACAAAATAAATAGTCTATGGATTGTTGTTTTGCATTCGGTTATTCCGATACCAATCGCTTTCGTTTATGTTTATTTTCTCAAAAAATCCGTAAAAAGAATTGAAAACTGGACTTTAGGTAAGGAGTTTTTGCATTTGGTAGTAATACTGTTTCTAATAGGTCTTGCTAGCTTTCTAATTAGAGATTTTATTTACACTAATCCTGACAATTGGTCTTTTAGATACTTGTGGGAAGAAATTCGGAATACTTTTCTAGTTGGCAGTTTACTTTTGACAATCATTTTACCTCTCAATTTAGAACGTTTGATTTACAAACACTCAACCGTTTTAAAAAAATTACCAATTCAACAAAAAAGCACAAAGGAAGTAAATACAATTGCTCAAATTCAAACACCAATTATTGATGAAAAATTTGAGTTGGATTTACAAACTTTTCTTTTTGCAAAAGTTGACGGAAACTATATCGAAATATTTTACACTACTTCAAACGGTTTTGAAAAACATTTAAAAAGATTAACCTTAAAAGAATTTGACGACCAACTAAGTTCTTTCCCTTTCATTTTTCAGGTGCATCGCTCATACATCGTAAATCTTAGAGCAATAGAATCTATATCGGGAAATGCCCAAGGCTATGTGCTAAGTATAAAAGATTATTCTCAAGGAACTGTTCCAGTTTCTCGGTCTAAAATTCAAGACTTTAATCGATTTTATTCAGATATAAGCAAATAATAAGCTTGCATTTCGTCACTTTGTTTTGTCAATTGTCACTTTACCAGAAATCACTTTGATTTTGTTTTTATAATTGCCAAAAAAACAAGATTAGTGGATACTACAACTAGAAGATACGATTTAGATTGGCTTAGAGTCATAGCTATCTTAGCAGTCTATTTTCATCATATAGGTATGCCTTTTAATGGCGATGGTTTTCATATTATGAATTCCGAATCCAGTAAAGCACTGGACGACATTATGGTCTATTTTGAACAATTTAGACTACCCTTGTTGTTTTTAATATCAGGTACTGGAACAGTACTTGCATTTTCTAAACGTAATTGGCAAGAATTTTTCAAAGAGCGTACAGGAAGACTAATCATTCCACTCATTTTTGGTGTAATTTTTATTGTGCCACCTCAAACCTATTATCAATATATCAATGAATTTAATTCCTATTGGCAGATTTACACAGATGGAAAATTTGAAACTAATCATCTTTGGTTTATAGAAAATCTATATGTGATTTCAATAGTCGCAATCCCATTGATACTATTCCTTAAATCCAAAAAATCCCAACGTTTTAGGAATTGGTTTAAAAAAATGACTTCATACAAATTTGGGCTATTAATAGGAGGACTTCCACTAATCATTTTAACAATCGTACTTAAAAGGTATTATCCAACAGGGGCATCTTCTTTAGCAAACTTTTCCGAAACTTTCTTTTATACTTATTTTTTTGTTTCAGGTATTTTGTTTGCGAGTTCTCAATTATTTTGGGACAATCTTAAAAAATTCAGACAATTTCATTTATTCGTCTTTATAATCAGTTCAGTTTTATTCTACGTTTATTATTTCGTTCCGAACAATATAGTAGAACCGCATTTGAGCATTTCAATTCGTTGGGATATCTGGTATGGCTTGTGCTGTTTTTTAGGCTGGAGTTTTGTGTTGGCATTGTTAGGTTATGCACAAATTTATTTAAATAAGCCAAGTTTGTGGCTTAAAAAAATGAATGAAGCTATTTACCCATTTTATATTTTGCACCAAACAGTAGTTGTAGTTTTTGCCTACTACATCATTAAACTGGATTTGAACATAGCAATTAAGTTGACAATACTTTTTATTAGCTCATTTCTAGCAATTGTCCTTGTATATAGGTTAATCGTTTATCCTTTCAAAATTACAAGAACACTATTTGGTATGAAAAACAAACCTAAATTAAAGAAAAATGATTTACAATAAACTTGCTGATTTCATTGGCATTGTAGGAGCAGTCTTATTTATAGTAACTACAATTGTAGGTGGCTACGTTTTTGAGGATTACAGCCATATTTCTCAATATATTAGTGAATCTTACGCATCTGGGACAGAATATGGGCATCAACTAAGATGGTATGGTTATGTTCCAAGTGGTCTTTTAATAGGCGTGTTTTGCTTTTTGAAAGCTAGACTTTTCAATGATTCTAAATACACTTTTTTTGGTTTTATTGGTTTCGGTATCTTTTACGGAATATTCACTTCATTAGTAAGCGTTTTCCCTTGCGATTATGGTTGTAACAGAGATTATGCTGATTCTAGTGTTCCTCAAACACTTCACACACTTCTAAGCGTTGTAACCTACACAATGACACCATTAAGCTTGTACTTTATAGGTTTTGGATTTAAAAAACTGGGCAAGTTTGAAAGAATATCGAACAATTCGATTATTCTTAGTTTCATTGGTTTCTTTTTTGGTATGATATTTCTCGGTAATGCCAATAGTCCAATAGCAGGAATACTGCAAAGGGTTACTGAATTTGTCTATCTCTTTTGGCTTATATATTACTCAATCTTAAATTTTAAAAAATGAACAAATCAGAATTTCCCAAAGCAATGTCTTTATCAAAGACACTAACAGTTCTTATTGGATTTCCAATAATTGCGACATTAATATCCTTGCTACTTTTAAATCGTCATTTAATTACTGATTTTGGTCTTGATTTTTTCAACACGTTTTGGATAATAATCATTGGATGGTACTTAATTCAAATCCTAATTATTTCCAAAATTCTAAAGTCATCTGGTTGGCATTGGAATGAAATCGGTTTAACCCTTAGCAGAAAAAAGACTATTTATCTGATTCTAGGTTATTTGGTCTTTGCTGTCGGATTGCTCGTATTTATTGAGTTAGCATTATCAAATTCAACTATCGATAACGAAAAGTTAAAAGCCTTGTCATCTTTAACACCTAAAACAACAACCGCAAGAATCATATTCATATTTATGGGCTTGGTAGCTGGTTTAGCAGAGGAAATTGTCTATCGTGGATTTGCAATAAAAGCCTTAGTTAGTAATAAAATAAACAAATGGTTGGCTGTTTTCATAGCATCAATTCCCTTTATCTTCCAACACGGATTAAAATCAATAGACCAATTTTGGTGGTTTTTAATTACTGGTATTATTTTTGGAATTATTTATGTTTTCAGAAAAAACTTATATCTCAATATCATTATTCATTGGTTGGTAATATTGTCGGCTATGTTAGGCATTTTTCAAGTTCTCGAATAATTAATAGTTCAAATTTTGTAAAAAGATAAGTTAATTGACATTAAAATAATAACGATATGCTAAAACATCAGATACTATTTATTTTGTTATTAATAATTAATATAAGGTGTATAAATAATAGCGGTATAAGTGATAAAACGAGAATATAAATATAAAACAAAGGTCAGTGCAAATCCGAAAGGTTTGTGAGTAAAAATCCGCTACTACTCATAGCCAAACCGTTACCTGTCATTTGAACAACCATATGCTGAATAGAAAAATATTTTTAATCATAGCCTTTTTTTGTGTTTTAAAATTAACACTTCATCTAATTGCTGACTCAAATTCAGGATTTCAAGGGGACGAATTATTACACATTGAAACTGGAAACTATCCAAGTATGGGATATATGGAATTTCCACCTGTAATTGGCTGGTTGGCTTTTATCCAAAATCAATTTCATTCCCAATCCGTATTTGTTCATCACATCTTTTCACACATTGCTTCTTTATTGATTTTAATTTTAATCGCACTTACAACAGTTAAATTGGGTGGTAAAGCAAAAGCGGTTTTTATTGTACTTCTTTGTATTTTGACAGCACCCGCTTTCGGTCGAGGCCATCAACTCTTTCAGCCCGTAGTATTTACTCAATTGTTTTGGCTTTTTTCGTTTTATCAATTGGTAAGATATGTTACAAGCTTTGACAAAAAATATTTACTTTATCTAACAATCTGTGTTGGTTTTGGCTTCCTTACAAAATATGATATTCTTTTCTTTATTGCAGGACTTGCAGGATTGCTATTGCACAAGCCGACACGAATAGAAATTTTGCAAAAAGACATTTGGAAATATATTCTCTTGTTCATTTTAATTATAGTCCCAAATGTTCTTTGGCAATACAAGCACGGATTTCCAGTACTTGATATGTTCTCGCGCCTTTATGAAACCCAATTGGACAAATTGACGATTTTGGGTGTTCTTGAAATCAAAATCATATCCTTAAATCCAGTAACAATGTTTTTTTGGCTTGGTGGTTTATTCTATATGTTTAGAACAAAGAACAATCCAACCTATTATCGACCAATTGCATTTACAATCATCATTTCCTTAATGCTCTTGGCGTTGAACAAAAGTAAAGCTTACTATATGTATCCCGCAATGATAACGTTGATAATATTTGGGAGCATTTGGTTTGAGCAAAGAATTCTGTCAAAACGACAATGGATTTTATATCCAGCAACAGCTCTTCTCGTTTTGGCGGGAATTGTGTTGGTCCCATTTGGGTTAGCCGTCCTGCCGTTGGACGCATTTATCAAATTCGCAGGAATAGAAAAAAAAGACAATCGTTACCAAATAGAATATAAAGAGTACTACTCGAAATCAAAATGGGAAAAAACAATGGAAGGACTTCAAGCCGTTTATGATAGCCTACCAATTAAAGAAAAGGAGGATTGTTTGATTTGGGGCAAACATTATAGTCAAGCAGGTGGAGTAAACCTTTTTAGGGAAAATTACGAACTACCAAAAGCAATTTCATACCACGGCAGTTTCTACCTTTGGTCACCAGAAAATGGCGAATTACCTAAAACGATTATAGCGTTTTCAAACGGGGAAGCAGGAATTGATTTTTTTCAGTCCTTCTTCTATTCGGTTGTAGCTGTAAAGCAAATTTATAATCCGTATGCTGCTGACGAAAAAAAAATTGTGGCAAACAATTTATATTTGTAAAGAGCCAAAACTAAATTTTAATCAATTGCGAACTGAATTTAAAACTAGGATTTTTGAATAACTATAGGAATAAAATGGAACACAAAAATCCAGACGGTCCAATAAAAAACCCTGCCTTTTCTCAAATTACAATTACTGAAGGAAACGGTAAGATAATTTATATTGGTGGACAAAATGCAGTAAATGAAAACGGAGAGATAATAGGAAAAAATGCTATTTCAAAGCAAACCGAGCAAGTAATGAAAAATCTTGAAATTGCTCTTAATTCTTGTGGATTAGGTTTTAAGAGTATAGTGAAATTGAATATTCCTATTGTTTAAGGACAGAATGCGAACCAGGCATTTCAAGTCTCACATAAGTTTTTAGGGCAAATTTTGTAATAAGAAAAGTTAATTGACATTAAAATAATAGCGATATACTAAAACAACAAATACTATTTATTTTGTTATTATTTACGCTTAGCTGTAAAGAACAAAATGAAATCAAAAAACAAACAGAAACTAAAAAAGAAAAAACTATGAATAGTGATGAACCAAGAGTAACAGGAGTTGGAGGCATATTTTTCAAGACTAAAAACCCTGAAAAAACCAAAGAATGGTATCAAAATAATTTAGGACTAAATACCGACAAATGGGGCACAAATTTTGAATGGTTTCAAGGTATTGATTCTACAAAAAAAGGATTCACTCAGTGGAGTCCGTTCAATGAAAAAACCAACCATTTTGAGCCATCTTCAAAAGAGTTTATGATAAATTACAGAGTTGTTCACCTCGAAAAGCTTTTGGAAAAATTGAAAAATAACGGAGTGACTATTTTAGACAGTATTAAAACATTTGAATATGGAAAATTTGTTCATATAATGGACAATGAAGGAAATAAGATTGAATTGTGGGAACCGAATGACGTAGAATATGAAAAGCTAGTTGAAGGAAGAACGAAATAAACAACTACCGCCAACATTGAAGGAAGAACGAAATAAACAACTACCGCCAACACCGTATATAATTAATTGCTTCAAAGTGCTTAATTCATTGGCTTTTTTATATATTTATTGTCTGTAATAAATCGAAAGGTTTGTGCTTATTTACACGCTTCTAATCATATACAAACACGTTATCCGTCACTCAAAAAAAACGCCGAACAATAATGGACTACCAAACATTTCAACCGAGGTCTAATTTAGAATCCCTTATCAGCTGCTATTGGACACTGGAAGTGCCTAAACAGTCTGAACCGCAAAAACAGCGAATAGTACCTGATGGTTGTATTGAAATGGCGTTTATTCTCGGAGATGATATAAAACGTTACACGTCCGAAAATGATTTTATACTTCAACCTCGTGCAATGGTACTCGGTCAAACAATTCAACCATTTTACATTGAGCCAACAGGGTTTGTTAAAACATTTGCTATCCGATTTTATCCTTATGGCTTTGCAAACTTTGTTTCTGAGCCAATTAATAATTTGGTAAATAAAGAGACACCAGTAAGCAAACTTTTCGAAAAACAATCCGCAGATGATTTAGAGCAAAAAATAATTAAAGCAGAAAATACGGAACAACGAATAAGTATTATCGAAAAATTTCTTTTAGACAGGCTTAATGACGAAAAAACGATTGATGCAATCGTAAAAAATACAGTTGATTCCCTTCTATCCACAAACGGAAGTGCTTCAATAAACTCAATCCTTAAAGATGACTTGTCAAAACGAAGACAACTCGAAAGGAACTTCAAAAAGCAAATTGGAGTAAGTCCTAAACAATTAGGAAAAGTAATTCGCTTACAGACCGCTTTAAAAATGATGCTTGACACAAAATCAGAAAGCCTAACTGAAATTGCCTATGGAAGTGAATATTTTGACCAAGCTCATTTTATAAAAGACTTTAGAGAATTTACAGGAATAAATCCCAAAGATTTTCTGATTCACCAAAACTTGACTCTTTCTGCGCTTTTTTACAAATAGTTTGACGATGTCGCATTTTTACAATTATAAGCCACTTTGTAACTCTAATTTTATTCCGACCGCAAGGCACACAAAATGAAAGAAAAAATATTTATCACCATTATTGCTTTGACTTTTGGTATTGTATCCTGCAAAAAAAATGGGGGTACTGCTACAAATTCAAATGCTACTAAAGAAACAACAATTAAAAAGGACAAGTATATGAACAGTTTTATATCAATATTTGAAATTCCAGCAACAGACATTTCAAGAGCGATTAACTTTTACAGAGAAATTTTAGGCGTAGAAATTGAAAAATTAGAGTTCCCAGGAATGGAAATGGGTTTACTTCCCTACGAAGACCAAATGGTTACCGGAGTTATTGTCAAAGAAGAAGGTTCCGAGCCTTCTGCCAAAGGAGTTACTATTTATTTGAACGGCGGAGACAACTTGCAGACTATTCTTGATAAAGTTGAAGGTAACGGTGGTAAAATAATAATCCCTAAAACACATCACGCAGATGAAAACGGATTTTTTGCCATTTTCCATGACTCAGAGGGAAATAAAATGGGACTGCATTCACCGAATTAAACCTATCCCTTAACTAATATTAGATTCCCAACTATTACCTGAAGTTCTGAAGTTTTATGACGAATTTTACTAAACGTTAGCGTTTAATAGAAAAATTAATATATATTTGTGTTTTTAAACGACAGCGTCTAATAATGCCGAAAATAATAGCCACAAAAGAAGATTGGATAGATCTGGGTTACAGGCTCTTTTCAGAAAAGGGAATTTCAGGGATTGTTATTGAAAAAATGGCGGAAAAACTAAAAGTAAACAAGTCAAGCTTCTACTGGCATTTCAAAACAAAAAAAGAGTTTATCCAGAATCTTATAGAATTTTGGGTGAAGAATGAAACTGAACAGATCATTCAATTCACCAACAATGAAAAATCAGCTTTACAAAAATTCAAAACCTTAATAAAGCTATCCTATAAGAAAATGCCCAATCAAGATTTTATTTTCTATCTGAAACGATATGCTCAAAAAGAGAAAAAGATTAAAAGTATTATTGAAAAGATTGATTCTGAAAGGATAGAATATGTCAGGGAACTATTAAAGGATATAGGATATTCTGAAGAAGATGCAGCTATCAAATCATCCTTATTTTACAAACATCTGATAGGCTATCATGAAATGATAAGATACGAAAAACAAACTACCGATTACCCGGAGGAAGTTAAAAAAGAGTTGAATCAGTTTATAGACTATTAATTATGAGCATTCCCATTTTAGTGGCAAACATTCTAACTCTCCTGGCATTTGTCATTCATACTTTTGTAGGCGACAAAGAATTGAAAATAAACGAACCTGTTCAAGACATAGACGATCAATTTCAAAAAAGAGAGAAATGGACCATGGCCAGATGTGGTTGGCACTGGGTTTCATTAGACTTGCTTTTTGCAACAATAGGTCTTGCACTGATTAACTTTACAAACTACTTTGACAATGAAACAAGCTTATTGCAGATTTTAGCCCTGTATTTTCTCGGTTATGCGATTGTGTGGGCAATAACTATCAGTATTTCAAAACACTTTCCTAAAAACTATTTAAAACTCGGACAATGGGTTTTGTTATCACTAATAAGCGGACTTATTTATTTTGGAACTTAAATATAAAATATGAAAAATATAATCTTTCTACTATTCATTACAGCTTCAATATGCAGCTGCACCAACAAGGGAATAACGTATAATGACCCAATTCCTGAGCACGACAGTTTAAAAATTGCTTCAAAATACGTCAACGAAGAACGTGTTATCAATATTTGGACACCACCGGAGTATAAAGAATCGACAGATAGTCTTCTCGTACTTTATATGCCTGACGGTGGAATAAAAGAAGACTTCCCTCACATTGCAAATACAATGGCAAAATTGATTAAAGAAAATAAAATTCCACCCTATATTTTAGTGGGTATTGAAAATACAGAAAGAAGGAGAGACTTGTCCGGACCAACAGAAATTGAGTATGACCTGACAATTGTTCCAAACCCGGGAGGTTCGGAGAACTTTAGAAGCTTTATAAAAAATGAACTGTTGCCTGAAATTGATCAAAGGTATAGAACACTTGATAAAAAAGCCATAATTGGAGAATCTGCCGCGGGTATATTTGTGATTGAAACCTTTCTTTTAGACAATGAAATGTTTGATTATTATATGGCTATGGACCCAGCACTTTGGTATAATGAACAATACCTGGTAAAAAACTTTGAAAAATTATCGAAAGACACTTATCATAATGAGAAGAAACTTTGGTTTGCAGGTTCAGACGCTGTCGATATTTCAACCCATACCAACGCATTAGCAAAGAAGTTAAAGGCCTTAGAAATAGATTTGAAATGGAAATATTCTGATGAACCAAATGAAAAACATAATACTATTTTCAGAGCAACTAAAGAAAAAGCCTTAATTTGGACCTTAAATGAATAAAATAATTGAATGTTTTTTCAAAATCACACTTAGACATCTTTAAATGCAAAAACAAAACATGTTCAAATCACTTATATTTTTATTCATCACTTTAATTTCTTTTCAGGCTAAATTGCTTGGGCAACAGGAGAGTACATTCATAAAAGCAGGCCTTCTGTACGACAGTAAGAATAACAAATTGCTAAAAAATAAGCTGATACACATTCAAGGGAATAAAATTATCTCTATTGGTGATTTTGAAACATTGCCTAAAAACAGTCAAGTCATCGATTTAACTGAATATACGGTTTTGCCGGGATTAATAGATGCTCACACGCACGTTCTTTTTTCTCAGGATGCCAATGAAGACTTCGCAGAACATAGTATTCATTCGCTAACCATGGAAAGCGATGCGCTGAGAGTACTCCGTGGTAGTAAAAGAGCCAAAAGTTACTTAGATGTAGGAATAACAAGTATCAAGGATATTGGTAACTCTGGTTTATTTCTTGATGTGGCGCTAAGAGATGCCATAAATGAGGGAACAATTGAAGGGCCACGTATTTTTGCTTCAGGACCTATTTTGGGAGCAAAGGGTGGGCAAATTTATGGTGTATTACCAGAGCACCAGGATATTATAGATTTGGAATACCGCATCATAAAAAGTCCGGAAGATGCCAAAAATGCCGTTCGTGAGCACGTTAATCAGAATGTGGACTTAATTAAAATATGTGCAGATAATCTTCCCAACAAAACCTATTTAACGGTAGATGAAATAAAATCTATTGTTGAAACAGCCCATTCTTACGGCTTAATAGTTACGGCACATTCTGTAACAAATCAATCTGCCTGGAATGCAATCGAAGCGGGTGTTGATGGAATTGAACATGGATTCAATTTAGCTGATAGTACTTTAGTTAAAATGGCAAAGGAGCAAATATTTTTAGTCCCCACAGAAAATAGTAGGTCATATATGGAAACCTACGTTAAACTTGCAGGCTACAAAGACAGCGAAACCGATTGGATAGATGGCTACATGAGCAGGTTAGAGGACAGACTAAAACGAGCAATTGATAAAGGCGTTACTATCGTGGCAGGCTCTGATAATTATACAGATATAAAGGTGTCACGCGGGGAATCCTCACGAGATATGTTCAGGTATTATTTTGAAGCAGGTATGGAGCCTTTAGACATCCTGCAGTCCGGTACGTATATTTCTGCTTTACAGCTAAACGCGGAAAATAAAATCGGGCAAATAAGCCCTCAAGCCTACGCAGATATCATTGCGGTGAAAGGAGACCTCAAAAAAGATTTTTTGGATAGCATTGAAAATGTTGTATTTGTTATGAAGGATGGAAAGGTTTATAAAAATAGCACCGAATAAAGTTCATCGTAAATGAAAAAGTACTCCTCTATGCTTTGCTTTGAGGTATCCAATAAAATGTCATTCCAGTGAAAACTGGGATTAAAATAAAATAAATTTGACCGAATTACAGACATACATTTCTTCCTATTTTGGAGTTACCAGCGAGAATATGGACAAGATAACGTCTTTGTTTTCAGAGACAGAACTTAAAAAAGGCGATTACTTTACAAAATCCGGTCAATATTGCCAAAAACTAAGCTTTGTGCGAAGTGGTTTTATTCGAGTCTATGCAAATGTAAATGACAAGGAAGTGACCCAATGGATTTCATCTAAAGGGCAGTTTATCACCGACTTGAATAGTTTGAGTTTTAAACAAAGAGCAAGATGGAATATTCAAGCCCTGACAGATTGCCAACTTTACACCATCGATAAGGAAAATTATACCCTTTTGAATAAAATTGTTCCCAATTGGCCGGAAATGGAAAAACAATTCATCACAGCTTGTTTTATTCAACTGGAAGATAGGGTCTTTAGACATCTTTCTCTCAGTGCAGAAGAACGTTATGACCAACTTTTTGAAAATAATAAAGAGCTTTTTAACCAGGTTCCTTTGCAATATCTCGCTTCGATGTTGGGAATGACCCCGGAAACCTTTAGCAGGATTAGGAACAAAAAGGTTTCTTGATTTTTATCAAGAGGAAAGGCTTCACTTTAGCCGAACTTTGCATAACAGAATAAATGTTATGACAAAGCAAATTAAAACATCAATTACAATTAACGCCGGCAGAGAAAAAATATGGCAAATACTTATGGACTTTGAGAATTATCCCGAATGGAATTCGTTTATTAAGTCAGTTTCCGGAGATGTAAAAGTTGGGAATCGTATTAAAATAAAATTACAAGGTATGACATTCAAACCTGTAGTGTTGATCTTAAACCCAAACACAGAATTGAAGTGGCTTGGCCATCTTTGGTTTAAAGGACTATTTGACGGCGAACACAGATTCTATCTCACAGATAACGGAAACGGAACAACCAATTTTGAGCAAAGTGAGAAATTTAGTGGAATTTTAGTTAAATTATTCTCTAAGCGTCTGGACAAGGATACGAAAATTGGATTTGAACAAATGAACAAAGAATTGAAGTTACAGGCTGAAAAACACTAAGA
This sequence comes from uncultured Mesohalobacter sp., assembly GCA_964593755.1. Lineage (GTDB taxonomy): Bacteria > Bacteroidota > Bacteroidia > Flavobacteriales > Flavobacteriaceae > Psychroflexus. The sequence continues at coordinate 395,003 of CAZQKB010000001.1, forward strand.
AAAATTCAATATATAATTATTACTTTTATAAACTATTGAAATAAAAGTTGCCTGCGATTGAAAAAACAAACTATATGATAAAAAAAGTAGTATTTGGTATTCTGGTAATTGGAATATTTAGTTGTAATTCTGAAAAAAATGACGGCGCTTCCGCAGATACCTACCCAAACATCAATATTGCAGGTGCGATGAAAAATGTAATGTGGAAAGGGGAGTTAGGAGCAAGTATAGATCTCGATACTATTTCCAATAAAAAAGGGCTGTACGGCATTGGGCCTGAAAGTTATCTTACGGGCGAAATACTCATAAACAATGGTAATAGCTACGTTTCTAAAGTCACGTCTGACTCTACGATGACTGTCGAAAAAACATTTGATGTTTCAGCACCATTCCTGGTTTATGCCAATGTAAGGGAGTGGAATGAAATAGAATTAGCCTCGAACATTAAGACTATTAAAGACATTGAAAACATAGTAAATGAAAAAACAACTGACTCTAAAAGACCTTTTGCTTTCAAATTGATCGGGAAAATATCAAATGCAAAAATTCACATTCAAAATTTACCTAAAGGAACAATAGTCTCCTCTCCCAAAGACGCTCATCAAGGTCAAACCAATTATGAACTGAAAGATGAAGAGGTTACAATTATTGGATTTTTTTCAACTGAACACAAAGGAATATTTACCCATCATGACTCAAACATTCATTTACACTTAATTACAAAAGATGAAAGTAAAATGGGACACCTGGACGAGTTAGACATAGAAAAGATGAGCCTCTACCTTCCAAAAAAATAGAATAATTAGATAGTTTAAATGATCAATAACTTAAAAAGCATGAGTATGAATAGTTTAATGGACAAAATTCAGATGAAATTTCAAGGATTAAATCAACAATAAAAGATACTCGCTATAATTCTTTTATCAATTTTAACCGGTGTTTTTTTATTTGTATGCGGAATTACAATAGGTAAAGCTATAGGCCGTTTGTTTGGTTAAATTATAAATTTCAATTGTATTATATTTTAAAAAAACATTGAATGAAAATTGAACATATAGCCATTTGGACTTTAGATTTAGAAAAAATGAAGCGTTTTTATTTGAAATTCTTTGACCTAAAATCAAATGAAAAATATTACAATCCGCAGAAAAAATTTAGCTCTTATTTTTTGTCGTTTCAAAATGGTGCCCGCATTGAACTAATGCACAGACCTGACGTTTCTGAATTTATTGAAAAAAAGGATTTAAAATTAGGACTAACTCATTTTGCTATATCCGTTGGTTCAAAAGAAAAAGTTGATTTGATTACTGAATTGATACGGAAAAACGGATTTAATGTCATTGGAGAACCACGAACAACCGGAGATGGATATTATGAAAGCGTAATCTCTGACCCGGAAGGAAATCTGATTGAAATAACTGAATAAATACGGCATGTGGGTCAGGTCAATGAATACTACTTGAGATTTAGACAAGATCAAACCTTTCATGAGCATTTGATTGATATAGTCCGTCTGCCTTCAGGTAGCCACTTTGGAGACGTTTAGCTTTAATTTTGCATGCCAATGAATGTTAGCTAATAGGCGGTTGCAGTAGCTATGGATATAATTGAATTCTATAAGATAATTGATTGAGCCGGGTGTAAACTCTAATATCAAAAAACTGATATAACAGAAGATACGAGGCAAACTAAAAAAATGTTTTGATTCAAAATTCAATAAGATATGATCTGAAACAGAGCTTTTTGCTATCTTTATATCAAGAAAACTGCTTTGATAAAACCTTTTTAAAAAGAAAATAAAGTCAAAGCTTTAGTCGTCCATGAAAATGAAAGTAACAATTACCTTTATAGAACTAAAAGGGCCATTAAACTTTTTCGCTTTATCGTCTCGTGCATTCAAAATTTTAAGACAATTAAAATCAACAAATTACAGAGATTTTAAAAAAAAGGGGATTTGGACAAAACATTATACCATGACCTTGTGGAATAATGAACAGGAGCTGAAAGATTTTGCGCTCAGCGGAGCTCATTTGGAAGTAATGAAAGCTGGCAGTCAAATCGCAAAAGAAATTAGAACCATCACAATTGATAGGGATTCTCTTCCTGGTTGGGGTGAGGCTAAAAAGCTTTTGGAGAATGCTAAAGTTTATAAATATTAAAAACCATTCTTAAAAAACTAATGCTTTGTTTCTAGAGTATAATTCATAGAATGGGCGAAGGGCAATAAATAAATATGAGACATTACCTTTTTTTTCTGGTTATCTTATTATCCGGATGTGCTCACAAAAATAAGTTAACCGATTTGCAGCTTATGGGGCTAAATGAAAGTGTTAAACGCATTAAATATTTTCATTTTGAAAATAGTGAATATAAAAAAAACAAAAACTTTGAAACTCATGCGGCTAGTAAAGAAGAAGTGTTGGTGATAAATAATGAGTACATCTTTAATGAAGTTGGTATGGTTGAAGAAAAGAGAGAATATTATTTTGATGAATTAAGATGGATATATATTTTCAATTATGGCAAGAATAGTCTTTTGAAATATAAAGATCAATATGACGTCTCAGGAGAGATTATCACAAGAACTAAATATGAAAATACTTTAGACAGGAAAGGTAAGTTGGTTAAGCAAATTGAATACAGAGCTTTAGCTAATATTTCTATCGATACAACGGATGTCATATTCAGTCAATTTCCTGAAAGAATAACTTATATTAATTACGATTCTAGTGGCAGCCTGAAAAATACTGTTGAGCTAAAACGTTCTATGTCAATGTGGAAAAACATAACAAGCTATAAACAAGGACAAATAACACAACACTCAACTGTGGAGATAAAAAATGACAGTACAATATTTTCAGATAGATTTGAGTGTTTGAAGTTTGATGATAAATCAAATTGTGTAAAATATAAATCGTTGAGCGAGGATAACTCAGAATCTTATATAAACGTAGAAATTGAATACTATAAGTAATAACCAGCAAAAACCAATTTACATTCATAGAGGAAAAAACCACCTCAGGTATTTGGCGATTATCATTTTAATTTCAATTGCTCTTCTAAGCCTGTATGGCATAAGGATAATAGGATATTCAATCTTACCTGTATTTATCACTTCAATTATTGGCCTGCTGTCTATACGCTTCCCATATGTATATGTATTTGATGATCATATTGTATTTGTAAAGAAAGGTATCCTTAAGAGATACAACGATAAAGAAATATATTATTATAATGAAATAAAAGAGATCGACTTTAGAATCGGACTGATCGATTGGGGCCATATGATTCTACAAACCATTTTGGGCCAAGGCGCTTATGGTGGATTTGCAAAACCCGATATCATGATAATAAAATTGCAAAATGATAAACTGAAATATATAATAAGGTTTGGCTCAAAAAGTAATTTTGAAAAATTGATAAAAAAGATAAACAAATCCATCAAGGCCAATACTTAACTGTCTATAAATTGTTTAAGTTAGTTTTTTGAGCTCGAGCTTTAGCGAATTTCACCTTTTCTTATTTTGTGTATCAATTTGTAAAGGCTAAGAACCTGATATAAATACTTTTAAGTATTTTTTAAAAGAAAAAAATACTTAAAACTATGAGTTAAAAATATAATCCTTAAGTTTGAATAAATCGCGATTAACAGAAAAGTTAATTGCAAAAAATTGATATTATGAACAATGACACGAATTTAAAGGCCTTAACTGTAAGTTTTATGCTTATATTTTTTTTCACAACGATAAGTTCGGGATGCTTGGCCCAATCAGAAAAAGATGAAATAAAGGATTTTAAAATCATTATCGAAAAAACTGATGCAGGGCTAAAAATGAAAAGTTCAGAAGGAAGTGCCTGGATAGATTTAGCCTTTAGTTTAAATAAGTATAAACCTCAGGCTATTGACGAATACGGCATGACAGCACTTGATGATGTCAGGGACAGAAAAGATAAAAATCTTGCAGATTTCTTATTTACAGTAACCATTAAGGACAACACAATAGCGCTTGAAGGTATTGACGGCACTGCCTGGAAAACGCTTGAATTTAATTTAGATAAAAACAACAAACAGGCAATCAACCAGTTTGGAACAACAAGTTTGAATTAGGTTACCATATGATATAAAAAAGTGTTTACATAAATACCATCTTGCCTTAGGTTAAGATAGAACAGACTTTTTTATCGTTTAATTCCATGTAATGAAAATCGAGCAATGCCCTATTTGCTATTCTACACTTGAAGTCAGGTTATGCTCACCATGTGAAGATTGCGGTTATTTAGAGAATAACTCAATTAGCTTAACAGCCGAAAAATATCAATATAATATTTATGAAGTATATCCGGGATTAAGAATACAACTTTGCAGTTTCTGTGATGTGGATTTTGGTTCCTACAAACCTGAATATTTAGGATTTGATGATGGCAGACGGATTGGATATGATAAGTTAATATTTATATCAAAGCTTGAAAATTTGTCCATAGAGAAAGACAAATATTGCCGCAGCTGTGACAAAAGACTAAAATTCTTGAAATTTCTTAAAAATTTAAGGGAACTCACCTTACAAAACAAGATTTGAAACGCTGAATAAAAAATGAGCTTTCCTATAAATTTATGTACAATAGCAAAACACGTTTATCTTTTAAAAAAAATGATGGCTCAGTGAATACTACTCTTTAAAAAAGTCATAATTTTATAATTGTCTTTTACAAGGTCCACTTTAAATTTAAAACATTATTTTCTATGAAAAAGTCTTTTTTAATTATAGCGCTTTTGTTCACATATTTATCCTTTGGTCAGGAAATCGAGATGAAAGTTAATTTATTAGGTTTGAAATTCATCCAAAACGAAAAGCAGATCAGCTGGGCAGAACTTGTCGATGCTACAGAGGGTTATTCTGTATCTAATAAATTGATCAGAAAAGCGAGGACACATAATACAATAGGAAATATTACAGGACTAATAGGCGGCGGGTTAATTGGAATACCATTAGGTCAGTCACTTTCAGATGGAGATGCCAACTGGACTTTAGCTTATATTGGAGCTGGTGTGGCAATAATAAGTATTCCATTCTCATTAAGTGCATACAACAAAGTCAATCAAGGTATAGATGAATATAACCTTTCTTTGAAATCTACAGGCTATAACTTTCAGCCTGAATTTAACGTTATTGCCAATGGCAACGGATTGGGAATAGCTATGAAATTTTAAAAAACAGCATTCGAAACTGAACCACTATATGCTGTCTCCAGGAAAATCCGGGTCTAAATAATCTGGAATACCATCGTTATCGCTGTCCGGATATGGAGTTATGATATTGCCTTCATCATCTGTGATCTCATCAATGGTTAACACATCATCTCCGTCATCATTTCTGTCCAGATAGTTTGGTAAGCCATCTCTGTCCAGATCATCGCCAAGGTCATCACCACTGGCACCTTCATCTACACGACCGTTGTTGTTAAAATCTTCCAGGTAAGAAGGAACACCGTCTCTGTCGTGATCTGCTTCTCTGGATTTGTAAAGTTGAACCGAAAAGATAATGGGTTGGTATCTCAAAATTCCGGAACCTGGAGGTGGTGAAGCAAAGTAGCCTAAACCAGATGGAATAAATACAACACCCATACCATAATCATCATTAAAGTTGATAGTACCATCAGAATTTTCAACAAACCCGGAAGCACCGTTAAGCTTTGGTAGCAATTCATAAAATCCTCTCACTGTTTGAGTTAGATCTAACCAAATTGGATTTGGAGAAGCATCAAACAAATTATTGTTTATGGTTATACCCTGATAGGTTAAAAGCGTAGAGTCTGCAAAAGTTGGCTTGCGTTCCTGCAGATTACCCTGTCTAAGCGTTAAATAATATAATTTATAGCTTACATCCCTCTGAATAATCGTTGTGTCTGATAAAAGTGGAGAATCAGCTATTGGTGTTTTATCGCTATTATCGCCTGCAATAGTGTCAAATTTAAAAATTCTAAAGTTAGGATTAGTTGGATTATCCTCCACCTCATAAAAGTGTGTCGCCAGAAAAGCCTCGATTTCTTCAATATTTTCAACACTTACTTCTTCAGGATCTCTCAACTCTATAGTGTTCCCACCATCATCGTCATCACCACAGGAGGTAAAAACCAGAGCGATTAGTCCTAAAACCAGAAAAAATGTTCTTAACTTCATTATAACAAATTTATGGGCGCAAGATACGATTTTCTATTATTTTTGTTGTTAAAAACTAACAAAGAGAGGTTAAAATATGAGGGTTGATAAGTATTTATGGTGTGTGAGATATTTTAAGACGAGAAGTCAGGCTACTCAAGCCTGCAAAAAAGGTCATGTGAGTGTAAATGGAGATAAGGTTAAACCTTCACGGGAAATTTATCCTACAGACGAAATACAGGTCAGAAAAAATCAAATAGATTATAAAATTGAGGTTTTAGATATACCTCCATCGCGAGTTGGTGCGAAGTTGACCAACATATATAGAGTAGACAAAACACCCAGAGAAGAATTCAAAGCTCGTGAAGCACTTAAATATTCTCAGGATTATTATCGCAAAAAGGGAACAGGCAGACCTACCAAAAAAGACAGAAGGGATATTGACGATTACCTGGACAATCCAAACGACAAAATAAATGAAGATGAAAAATGAGGAAAACTGGGAAGAGCGCTACAAGCTTGGGGATACAGGTTGGGATATGGGAATGGTGTCTCCGCCATTAAAGGCTTATTTTGACCAACTTCAAAATAAAAATTTAAAGATCCTTATACCCGGCGCCGGCAATGCCTATGAGGCTGAATATTTATTTAACCATGGCTTTAAAAATGTGTGTATTGCCGATATCGCAGAAACTCCGCTGCTAGGTTTTGCTGAAAGAAATCCAGGTTTTCCTAAAGATCAACTACTTCATATAGATTTTTTTGATATAGAAGATCAGTTTGATTTGATTATAGAACAAACCTTTTTTTGTGCACTTCACCCTGAACGCAGAATGGCATACGCAGAAAAAATGAAGAATTTACTTAAAGCTGATGCCAAACTTTCTGGTGTGATGTTTGATTTTCCGCTAACGGAAAAAGGTCCGCCGTTTGGTGGCAGTAAAAAAGAGTATCTCAGCTATTTTAAGGACAGGTTTGAAATTAAAACTTTTGAAAGGTGCTACAATTCTCATCCAAAAAGACAAGGCAAAGAATTGTTTATTAATTTTGTAAATAAAGATTGAATTGGATTTTAAAACAACACTAGAAGTTTCTACTTTTCCATTCCAAATCAGCTATGAGGACGACCTATTGTTTTTAGGATCCTGTTTTGCAGAAAATATTAGTGCTTATTTTGATGAACGTAAATTTCAAGTCCAAAAGAATCCATTTGGTATTCTCTATCATCCGCAGGCCATACTGAAAAGTCTGGAAATGGCTTTAGATACAAACCACGGGTTGCAAAAACACAGTTTTGAGTACAACGGCGTTTGGTCTAATTTTCATTGCCATTCTTCGTTGTCCAGCATTTCAGAGCAAGAACATATCTCAAATGTGTCTAAAGCACAATCAGCCTTAAATAAAGCCATAAAACAATCCAGTGTTATTTTTGTAAGTCTAGGTACAGCCTGGGTCTATAAGCACATAGATTCATCTCAAATTGTTGCCAATTGTCATAAGTTACCACAAAAATTATTTGAAAAGCAACTATTAGATCTGAACACAGTAAGCTCAAGCCTATCTCAAATTGCTTCAAAGATATCAGATTACAATAACCAGGCAAATATTGTTTTTACGCTATCGCCGGTCCGGCACCTCAGAGATGGATTTGTTGAAAACCAGATGAGTAAATCAATCTTGCATTTGGCTATTCAAAATGTTGTAAAGGCCAACACAAACTGCTTCTATTTTCCCAGTTATGAAATTCTCCTGGACGATTTAAGGGATTACAGGTTTTATACCTCCGATTTTTTACATCCTAATGAAATGGCATTAAATTATATATGGGATAAGATCAAACAAACCTTTTTTGATCAAAAAACCGATCAAGCTATTAAAATAGTTGAAAAAATCAATAAGCGTTTATCGCATAGATTTTTTAACCCTGATCATCAGGAATCAAAGTTGTTCAAGCAAAAAACTTCCCGGATAATTACCGATTTTCAAAAAGAATATCCTCAAATTCAATTTTAAATTTCTAACAGGTTATTTAAAAATCATCAGTTTTGAATTTTCATATAATATAAACAACTGAAATACAATAACTTAAATGATACATTCATAATTTTTTCTAAATATAGGGCAAATGCCCTATAGTATCGTACCAAGGTTTAGGGCAAATTTGTAAACGAATAACAAAAACAAATTAACCTTAAATTTTAAATTATGAAAAAATTAATCATTCTCTTAGTTTTAGTTTTTAGCGGAACTATCGCAAATGCACAAATCAATGTAGGCTTAAGTGCCGGTTTACCATCAGGAGATTTTTCTGATGCTTACTCACTTAGTGTTCATCTGGACGCGAGTTATGTTACAGAAATATCAGACGATTTTCTGCTTGGAGGTACTACAGGTTTGTTGTATACCTTAGGTGACACCGTTGGAAATATTGAATTTGATGATCTTGGATACGTCCCAGTTGCAGCTGCAGCTAGATATGTAATAAGTGAAAAAATTACTACTGGTGTAGACGTTGGTTATGCCATTGGTGTTGCCCCATCTGGTGTAGGTAGTGGATTTTACTATGCAGCAAAGGGACAGTACAGTTTCTCAGAAAATCTTTCAGGTGTTCTTGGCTTCAGAAGTTTATCAGACAATGGTGCGACTTTAAGCTTCTTAACTGTTGGTGTTGAATTAAAGCTATAAAACAAAAGAAAAGTTGCTTTAAAGCGCTTTTCGGTTCTAAGCATTGTGTTTCTAAAATTACAAAAATGCAAAGGATTCGATCTGGCAATATTATCAATTACATTGATTTTTAGAAATCCAATTGATACAGTTTTAAAGCAGCTTTTTTATTCAATTACTTTAAACAGTGAAATTTAAAAACAATTCAAATAAAAATAACTCAAATAAACACAAACAAAACTTTTTAATTATGAAATCAAATTTTTTATTAATAGGAGCATTCTTTTTATTTCTAACCTTCAGTTTTACATCTTGTAGTGAAGATGACGGAGATGGAGGCGGAGGAACAGCTGCGGCAGGAACTGTCAAGGCAAATGTAGATGGTTTTAACTTTGAAAGCCAGCCTATGGCCTCAAGTCTATCTGTAGTAAGTGGGGGAACTGGTCAAACTATGTTTATTACAGCAACAGATTTTGAAGGAAGAAATCTAACCTTACAAATCATCGGTTATAATGGTGAAGGAAGTTATGATATCGGAGGATCTAACACTATTCTTGTTAACGCTACATGGGTAGAAGTAGATGTCAATAATCCGACTAACTCAGAGACATGGATATCACCTTACGACGGCGATGCAGTAAGAGGTTTTATAGATGTTGACAGCGACAGCGGAAGCAACATGACAGGAACTTTTGAATTTACTGCAGGAGGTAATGCAGGTGGCGGCGGTGTCATAAATATTACTAACGGTAGCTTTAATCTGGATTATTAATATTACTGACAATTAATCAGATTGAAGCTCAGAAGCCTTCAAATATATAGTTCGTTATAAGTTTGACATAAAGGAATTTCAACCAGAAAAGACGAGCAACATGAACCGATAATAGGTGGTTTTACTTAAACCCTCTAAAGAGCATGGTGAAGTTGAAAAACAACTCACCAAAGGTGATAAAAACCTGGGTATGTTTTAGATGATATCGATAATGTATTGTATTGCCTTAGCTATAGTAAGACCAACAATTTTTTAAATTTAATCCAAGTATAGGGTTGGCAGGTCTTTGTGCTGCCAACCCTTTTTTAAAGCATGAAAACAGAATACATCATATTAATAATTACCTTTTTGATCATCTTGATCTGTATACTTATTGATAGATATTATCAATTGAAACAGTATAACTATTATTTAAAAAGAAAATATCACTTACTCCTTAAAATCAGATTGAACGAAAAAATAATAGACAAAAGGCAATATTATTTGAACCGTTATAATTTTCAGCGATATAATTTAAACGAGTCACTTTTAGTGCAGGAATACCCTGATTATGAAAAAAACACTTATTTTTAGTAAAAATTATGATTTAGTGTGAAAATTTTAAAGCTAATTCTGGTAATTGTCTTATTGCAATCTGTGCAAAAATCTACTGCACAGAAATCTAGTGTTATAGACAGTCTTTGGCAGAATTATAGATCAGCAAATAATGATTCGATTAAGCTAACAGCGGCAAATTATCTCGCTTTCCATTATATATTTAGGACTCCTAGTCGTTCAGATAGTATTTTAAAAGCGGAAAGACTTTATGCGAAAAAAAATAAATTATTTTTTAATCTGACCGAATTAACAAACACAAAAGGGATATACCACGATGTTTTAGGACAAAAGGATTCTTCTAAAATTTATTTTAAAAAGGCTTTAGACTTAAGTCGACAATATAAGTTCAAAACCATAGAAGAGCGTTGTATAAATAATCTGGGCATGTTCAATTGGAACAACGGAGAGTTTAATAAGGCGATAAAATATTTTTATGAGGCCTTAGAGTTTAGTCTAGATAACAATCCAGATAATGAAAGCGGCAGATCTATCTACTTAAACAATATTGGACTTATATATCAAGAATTAAGTCAATATGAAAAAGCCATAGAATACCACAATAAATCCCTTAAAATCAGGCAAAAGTACGATATGATAAAGGATATAGCCAGATCTTACAATAACCTGGCTGTGTGTCATAGGAATTTAGGCAATCTTACCATGGCAGAAAAGTCAATTAAGCTTGCCATATCTTTTGCAGAAAAATCTAATCAACCTAAGCAGTATCATAAATTTCATGATAATTTAGGAAGTATCCTCAACGATCAGGGAAAGTATAATGAGGCTGTAGATGCGTATGAAGTAGCATTGAATGTGCCGGATGAGTTTAAAAATCAAAATTTTAGAAGTGATTTTATAATATATTCTAATCTTATTGACGTGTACAATGAAATGGGGCAATATGAAAAAGCGAAATCTGCTTTTAAAGAAGGTCAGAGGCTTGTAGATTTAGACTCCACCTTCTTTATGATTTCAGAATCATTCTACATTAATAGTGCAAAGACGCATTATGCATCTGGTGATTACGACAAGGCAAATCAACTGTTTCAAAAATATTTGGAAGTAAAAGATAGTTTGTTTTCAAAAGATAATGCAAATGCCTTGGCAGATATAGAAGCCAGGTTAAAAACCAAAGAAAAAGAAGCTGAGTTGGCAGAGACAAAATCTCAATTGCTGGAAAGAGAACTGGAGGTAAGACAAAAAAATCTTTTGATATACGGAAGCCTTGCCGTTATACTCGTAATTTTGATCATAAGTTACCTCATTATCAAATCCAAACAACTCAAAAATAAACAAATTAAAAAAGAAGCTGAACTGCAAACTGCACTGGCCAAAATAGAATTAAAAAACCAACTGGAAGAGCAACGCCTTAGAATATCCAGAGACTTACACGATAATATAGGTAGTCAGCTCACTTTTGTAATATCCAGTCTGCAGTACATACAATTTCAAAAGACATTAAAATTTGACGATATAAAATCAAGACTGGATAAATTAGGTCAGTTTACTCAACAAACTATACACGAGTTAAGAGATACGATTTGGGCGATGAATAAGGAAGAGATATCTCTTTCTGAAATGATAGACAGATTAAAAACTTACATCAGCCGTATTGATTTAAAAGGTCATATTTCTATCAACATTCCAAATGAAGAAATATTAAAGTCAAAATTTGCAAACTTTAATGCCGTAGAAGGCATTCAAATGTTTAGAATTATTCAGGAAAGTATCAATAATGCCATGAAGCATGCCAATGCAAATGAAATTAAAGTACTGATATTTAGAGAAAATGGTGATTTGAAGTTTGAGATTTCCGACGATGGTCGTGGCTTTGATGCAGCTAATACACCAAAAGGAAATGGCATTAAAAATATACAGAAAAGAGCTGAGCAGTTGGGTGCAGAGGTTGAATTGTATTCAGAAAAAAATAAGGGTACTACAGTATCCTTAAAACTACCAATTAAAACAAAAAATCATGAGAAACTATAAAGTAGCCCTTGTCGATGATAACGTCTTTATGCTCAAAAGTGTAGAAGAAAAACTATCATTATTTGACGATATACAAATAAAATCAAGTAATCACGGAGGTACTTCTGTATTAGAAAAGCTGGAAGAAGACAGCAATTACGATCTTATACTTATGGATATTGAAATGCCGGGTCTAAGCGGTATAGAAACTACAGATTTAGTAAAGAAAAAATATCCACATATTAAAATTGTTATGCTCACGGTTTTTGACAATGATGACAATATTTTTAATGCCATAAAAGCAGGAGCTGATGGTTATTTACTCAAAGATGTTAATCCGGAAATTTTACATAAAGGGATTTTAGATACCATGAATGGCGGTGCAGCCATGAATCCTTCAATTGCACTTAAGGCACTCAAACTTTTAAGGAACCCGAATAGTATAATTGATCAGGAAAAATCAAAAGAAGTATCTCTAACCTCAAGAGAAGTTGATGTTTTAGAACAATTAGGTAAAGGCTTAAGTTATACCAAAATTGCAGAAAATTTATTTATATCTCCATCTACTGTAAGAAAACACATAGAGAATATTTATAAAAAATTGCAGGTGCACAACAAATTAGAAGCTGTTGATCAAGCCAGAAGACGTAATTTAATTTAAGAACCATTCAAGTTTATGAAGTATATATTGTTTGTCATAATTACCCTTCTGTATTATCAAACTACTTTAGGACAAAGTAAAGCTCAGATAGATTCAATTAATCAAATCAAAGTTCAAAAGATTGATATTCCAGTTAAAGATTTAATTAAACTTTTTGAACAAAATATCCAGGATGCTGAGGTATTGAATTATCCGGAGGGACAGGCAAAAGCTTATTTGAATTTATCCATTGTCTACACTTATGAAGGAGAGCAACAGGATCAATCTGTAGAAGCAGTTCTGGACGCTATTCGTATATATGAAAAACTAGGAGATAAGGAGCAAATGTCACAAGCTTACGGTGAGTTGGGTTGGAGAATGAAAAGAAGAGACCTGGATTTAGGGATGAAATACATGCAGAAGGCTATTACGATAGCCGAAGATATTTCATATGAGGATAAACTTAAAGACCTGTACAATAATTATGGTGTCCTCAAACAATGGAATCAAGAAATTGATTCTGCAGTGTATTATTTTAGGGCTGGTTTAAAGATAAAAGAGCAGCAAAATGACGAGTTTGGAATACCATATAGTTTGAGTAATTTGGCAGGCGCATACTTAGTTAAAGAGAATTATACAGAAGCTATTTCGTTGTTGAGAGAATCTATCGATTTAAGAGTTCAGCTAGAAGATAGCATAGGCTTGGGTGAAAATTATACACAATTAGCAGAAGTTTATTTTGCCAATCAAAAACTTGATACTGCTCTCACCTATTTTAAGCAGTCAACTGAAATAGCCCGTTTAAAAGAGTATATTCAATTAGAGCAGTATGCTTATGATTATATTTCAAAAATATACCAGAAAAAAAACAAAGCCGATTCTGCTTTATATTATTATAAAAAGCATATAGCTATTAAGGATAAGATGTTTACAGAAGAGCAAGAAGCCAAAATTTCTGAACTGAATATTGCTTATGAAACTGAAAAGAAAGAACTGGAGATAGCGCAATCCAAATTAGAAATACAAAGAAAAACAATTTTATTATATGCTGCTGTTGGTGGAGCAATCCTGTTGGTTCTTATCGGATACTTGGTTTATAATCAACAACGCACAAAAAATAAAAAGCTAAAAAAGGAGATTGAACTCAAAACGGCATTAGCCAGAATCGAGACCCAAAACAGACTAGAAGAACAAAGGCTCAGGATATCAAGAGATCTGCACGACAATATCGGAAGCCAACTCACCTTTGTAATTTCAAGTTTGCAATACATACAATACCAGAAAAAATTAAAAATCGAGGATATTAAAAACAGGGTAAATGATATAGGAAATTTTACCCAGCAGACCATCCACGAATTACGTGATACCATATGGGCGATGAACAAAGAAAAAATTGTTTTTTCTGATTTGCTTAGTCGTCTCAAAAACTTCATCAACCAACTAAATATTAAGGAAAATATTACGGTTGAGGTATCGGGTGAACTGGAATCAAAATTAGATAAGATCATTTTTTCGGCCTTAGATGGCATTCATTTGTACAGGATAATTCAGGAATCTTTAAATAATGCCATCAAACACGCAGATGCTCATGAGGTCAATATAGACTTTGGGTTAGAAGATAACAGTATTACAATTGTGATATCGGATGATGGAAAAGGCTTTGATCTGGATAGTGTAAAAAGCAGTAATGGTTTAAAAAATCTTCAAAAAAGAGCGGATAAACTTAATGCAGATATAAGCATTTCAAGTAAAAAAGGGAAGGGCACCAGTATCAGATTACAACTTAAAACGCATAATTAATTCCAATTTAACCTCGGTTCGATATAAAATGCTTTCCTCTGCATCAGTAATAGCTGATGTCTAAGTGGACTTAATTCGTAAAATTCATTAGAAAAGTATTCGCGTCTTGCTGAGAATAAAAAAGACTAGAATTTTCGTATCTCAAATTTGAGTTTTTTTCAATTCTACTAAAAAGATAAGGCAATTGCCTTATGGTTTTCTATCTATCCATAAGCCAAATTTGTACAGAATAATACTTATATAAATTAAAAACTTTCAATCATGAAAAAGTTGGTAAAAATCAAATCTGGCTCCTCTATTATTTCCATAATGTTTCTTTTGGTTACATTAATAACTACTCATTCGCTTAAAGCTCAAAATGAGGAGGTCTGGAGCGCAGACCTGGATGGCTCTGAAATTGTTTGGACCAAATTGGTGCCTAATCGCGATGTTTTACTCGTAGGAACTAAAAAAATGATAGTTTACGGCATTGATGCTGAAACCGGAAAAAAAATATGGGAATCAACTGCTGTTAGACCCATTGGTGGTAAACTGTTGATGACCAAGGAAAATAAAGAACAACTCAAAAAACAACCGGAGGCGTTTTTTGATGATCGTGTAAGGTTCGAAGAAGATCCGGAAAACGAAGAACTCAATAAAATAGTGGCC
Organism: uncultured Mesohalobacter sp.; assembly: GCA_964593755.1. Classification (GTDB taxonomy): domain Bacteria; phylum Bacteroidota; class Bacteroidia; order Flavobacteriales; family Flavobacteriaceae; genus Psychroflexus. Next base: position 410,249 of record CAZQKB010000001.1, read on the forward strand.
ATCTTTGATGGCAACATGACTTCTCCAACATTAGTTAATGTTAACACGGGTTTTGAAATGAATTACCTACCCGCTTATAAAATGAGTCTTTCTGCTTACTTCTACGATGATACCAAACTCTTAACCGGTACAGCAGAACAAGAAACCGTAATGCGAAGTCTTCCCAGTGGCGATGTTATTTGGACTAATGAAACCAATATAAATACAACACCCTTAATAGATGAGCAAGGCTTTATTTATATAAATAGTAGTTTTCAAGGCTATGATGCGAGCGGCTCATCCAGAGCTGGAGCGCAAAGTGCTAACTTTACTGATAAAAATGCAACTCTGGCCAAGGTTGATCCTGATAATGGAAACACCTTATGGCAAATTACTGAAAAAGGGGATATGTTTACAGATGCTCAATTTATAGGTAATGATAAAGTTTTGTTTTTCAGGCTTAAAGATGAAACCACAGCTAAAAGTATAGATATGGTAGATGCCAACTCAGGCAATATGTTATGGCAATTTGATGTTTCTAAAGATAAAGCAAATATTGAATACAGTTCTGTTTCGCCGGATGGCAACACGATGTACGTTCTTATGCGCAGAAATAAGCGAGTAGATTTTTTTGCACTTAACCTTCAAAACGGGCAAAGACGCTGGCTGCAGGAATTTAAACTTAAGAAAGAAGACCAGGCCAGTTTGGTAGCAACCAATTACGGTGCGGCCGTTGTATCTGTTAAACGAGTTCGTGCATTTGACCTTGCAAATGGTGAACAAAAGTGGGAACACAAGTATAGCGGTGATGTACCCGGTTATTTAATGGAGGCTGAAGGTGGTGAATTACTCTTATTTTCAGATGGTGATATAGAATCACTGGACCCAAAAACTGGTGATGATATTTGGGATGCAAAAGGGGGTTATTTGTTAAAGCTTTATGACGATAGGATGCTGGCCTCATTCAAATCAAAAGGCTGTGTAATGATTGATTTAAAAACAGGTGAAAGAATTTGGAAAAGCAAGGTTTTTGTTCAGGATATAATAGTTGACGCTCCCGGAATAGGCTTAGTATACAAAGAATCTGATAATAAGGGCACCGAAATGAACATTTTGAATTTAGAAACCGGCAAGCCTATTTGGGATAAATCTATTGAAAACCCCGGTGCTGAATTGGTTACTGAAAAAGGAACCATGCTCATTTATTCTGAAGGACGTATATTGGAATTTGACCCAAATACAGGACAGTATTCAGTATTTATGGATGATATTAAATTTGAGCACAAAGAGGAGCCCAATAAAATAATTCCTTATGGTGATAATTTATTGGTGAGTTCAAGTCAAAACATGATGTTAGTGACTAAAACTGGGGATATTATATATCAAATTGATTATAAGCCAGCACCTCAAAAGGTAGGTAATTCTATACTCGGCGGATTTATGGCAGTTGGTGCTTTAGCAGGCGCCGCGATGAGTACGGGTGCAGCAATGCAGGAAGGAGCTAATGCAGGATATGCCAGAAGCCAGGGAAATTTTGTAGCTGCAGATCGTTATCAGGATAAAGCGGATGGTGCAACGGCCATGGCTGGAGCATTTGCTGGTTTGGCTATGGAAGGCATAAGCTACGCTACTAAAAAGTTCAAAAAAACTAAATCATCAGCTAATTATACGTTTATGCTTGCCAAAGAAAATAAGGATATAAAAATTGTAAAACTAAGTAAAGCAAATGGAGAGAAGGAAAATGAATTAATATTCAAAGATCGTGAACCTGTCTATTTATACGATGCTGAACGCCAAAAGCTTTATTACCGCACCGATAAATCTGTCATGAGCTGCTTTGCGTTCTAAAGCTTTTTAACTTCAACTAACATAAAGAAATATCTGCGTAATTAGATTGCGCAGATTTTCTTATATTGTCTATATTCAATTGAATGTATCGGATAGAAATAATACCAATTCTGCTCATCGAAGTTTGCAACTTTTGATCGCCAATGCCCATCAGACCAGTGGGGCATGAACTCTAAAATAATGTTTACCGGCTGTAATTTAAAAATTTTATAAAAGAAATCAGCTTTTTAGTTTTTTTTCTAATTTTATTAAAAATTAGAAGTCATGCCTAAAGTTACTACAGATTTTGAGCATGGGGAAGCTCAAATTTTTAAAAATCCATTTTTGGAAAGTCTGACCAAGACCAATCCTGTTTCAAACATTATTGTTTACGGTCTCAGTATTTTGCTTTTTTCTTATTATGCCATTGCTCACATTGGATTAAACTTTTTACTTTTTGCAGGCCTGTTTACCTTTGGAGTATTCTTTTGGACTTTTGCAGAATATATGTTACACCGATACCTGTTTCATTGGGTCAGTGATTCTAAAATAGTTCAGCGCTTTCATTTTGTAATGCACGGTTCACACCATCAATTTCCCAGAGATAAATCCCGTTTGCTTATGCCTCCTGTGCCTGGTTTGATTATGGCGAGTATGCTATTTGGTTTGTTTTATCTGGTATTTTCAATCTTTCAGATTCCTGATTTATGTTTTGGTTTTTTTCCGGGTTTTTTTAGTGGATATCTGATGTATTCTTTTGTACACAGGGCCATTCATGTCAATCGTCCAACCAAACGTTTTAAGCATATTTGGTTACATCACAACATTCATCATTTTAAACATCCTGATAAAGCCTTTGGGGTTTCCAATACATTTTGGGATAGAGTTTTTGGTACTATGCCACCAAAAAAATAGAGATTAGGATTGCAATTTCTACAGCAAATATTATCTTCGTTTAATGCAGGATTTTGAGCTTCAAAAACCATTAATTTATTTAAAAGGTGTTGGTCCACAAAGGGCCAAACTCATCCAGGATGAATTGGGTCTTAAAACTTATGCAGACCTTATTAATTATTTCCCCTTTCGCTACATAGACCGTACGAAGTTCTATAAAATCAATGAGCTGGTAGAAAGCTCTGCTGAGGTACAAATAGTAGGCGTTATTACAGAAATTAGAATGGTTTCTCAAAGACGAGGTAAACGTTTGGTAGCGTCTTTTGAGGACAAAACCGGGCACATGGAACTCATTTGGTTTAAAAAGCATAAGGTCATCAGAGAAATGCTTAAGATTAATACACCTTATGTCATTTTTGGAAAAGTGAGTAGCTATAACCGTGAGATGAGCATGGTTCATCCCGAAATGGAACTCGTGGAAGAGTTTAAAAAAGACTTCAGTGTAAAGCTTCAGCCGGTTTATTCAAGTACTGAAAAATTAACTAAACAAAATCTGGGCAGTCGGTTTTACATTAGAGTATTAAAACAACTGTTTAGCGAACTCAAGTCTCCTTTTGTAGAGACTTTACCTGATAATATAGTTGAAGAATTAAAACTGATTTCCCCGTCTAAGGCTTACTTTAATGTGCATTTTCCGCAGTCTAACGAGCTTTTGGGTAAAGCTCAGTTTAGGTTAAAGTGGGAAGAGTTTTTCTTTATTCAAATGCAGTTGGTCAGGAAAAATTTATTTCAAAAGCATAAAATAAAAAGTTACAAATTTGAAGTTGTAGGTGATTATTTCAACATGTTCTACAATCAAATTTTACCTTTTGACCTTACAGGTGCTCAAAAAAATGTTTTAAAACAAATTCGCAAAGATCTTGGTAGAACCTCTCAAATGAACCGTCTCCTCCAGGGTGATGTGGGTTCAGGTAAAACCATTGTTGGCTTTATGAGTATGCTTATAGCCATAGACAATGGTTTTCAAACCTGTATGATGGCACCAACTGAGATTTTAGCAAAACAGCATTACCAGACTATTGCAGAATTTTGTGATGAATTGGGTGTAAGGGTGAGTTTGCTAACAGGCTCGTCAACCACTGCCCAGAGAAGAGAAATCCACCAGAATTTAGAAAATGGTAGTTTACATATTTTAGTCGGTACACATGCCTTGATAGAAGACAAAGTAAAATTTCATAATCTGGGCTTTGCAATCATTGACGAACAGCACCGATTTGGGGTGGCACAACGCGCCAAACTTTGGAAAAAGAACGACCTGCCACCAAATGTTTTAGTCATGACAGCAACCCCTATTCCCAGAACTCTCGCGATGAGCCTGTACGGCGATTTGGATATTTCTGTTATAGACGAATTGCCACCGGGTAGGAAAACCGTAAAAACAGTGCATCGCTATGATGCCAATCGATTAAAAGTCTTTAATTTCCTTAAAAAGGAAATAGCAAAAGGCAGGCAGGTTTACGTGGTTTACCCCTTGATTGAAGAGTCGCAAAATTTTGATTACAAAGATCTAATGGATGGTTACGAAAGTATTTCGAGAGAATTTCCAAAGCCCAAATACCAGATTTCAATAGTTTACGGCAAAATGAAACCGGAAGATAAGGCTCACGAAATGCAAAGATTTGTAAATGGAGAAACCCAAATTATGGTGGCCACGACGGTTATAGAGGTTGGTGTAAATATCCCCAATGCTTCTGTTATGGTTATTGAAAGTGCTGAGCGTTTTGGTCTGTCCCAGCTGCACCAGTTACGAGGTAGAGTAGGACGAGGTGCAGAACAGAGTTACTGTATTTTGATGACAGGACATAAGCTTAGCGATGATGCCAAAACCAGACTGCAAACCATGACCCAGACTAATGATGGTTTCCAGATAGCCGAAGTCGATCTAAAACTTCGCGGTCCGGGCGATTTGATGGGTACACAACAGAGCGGTTTGCTCAATCTGAAAATTGCCGATGTCGTAAAAGACAACACCATACTGCAAAGTGCCAGGCACCATGCCATCAGACTTTTAAAAAAAGATCCAAATTTAGAAGCACCGGAACATCAATATGTCAAAAGACGATTTATAGAGTTAACGAAAGATAAGTTTAAGTGGAATTATATCAGTTAGTGAAGCCCATCCCTAACTCTTCCCAGAGGGAAGCAAACTTTGGTAACTAATAGACTTAATGCTTCTTAATACCTTAATGGTTAAAAAAAATTGATTTGTTAATCTACTATCAATAAGATGGTATTAAGAGCTAAGAAAAATAACTTGTTAAATTAGTTAAACCCTTAAAGACATAGTTTTCATTCGCAGTTTCTACCTGCATTTTTAAACTTATGATAAATCTAATATTTAAATTCTAAACCACTCTGAACACTGAGACTGATTACTGAATACTGAATACTGATAAATATTTCACTACTTTTGCAAAAAAATAAGAATACTGCATGATACAATCTATGACAGGCTTTGGTAAAGCTGTATCGGACTTACAAAATCAACGCATTACAATAGAAATCCGAACATTAAACAGCAAAAACTTAGACCTTAACTTTAGAATGCCTTCAATTTATAAGACCTACGAGTTGTCATGGCGCAAATTGGTGGCCTCTCATTTGCACAGAGGAAAAGTTGATATATTGCTTAATTTTGAAGAAAGTGAAGACAGCGCTGCTCCGGTAAACCTTAATAAGTCTCTAATTAGTGCTTACGTGAAAGATTTGCAGGATATTCTGCCTTTAAGAGGTGGTATGGACAATGCAAAACTTCTTGAAATTGCTATGCAAATGCCAAATGTTATCCTATCTAAGGAGGACGACATTTCTGAAGGCGATCTAAAAACCATTGAAAATTGCATAAAAGAAGCCTTAGCACAGGTCATTGATTTCAGAAACCAGGAAGGCGCCCATTTAAAATCAGATTTTGAAGAAAATTTAAGTCAGATTCAAACCCATTTGCAAACCATCAAAGAAATTGATCAGAATAGGCTTGATAGGGTAAAAGGCAGGATTCTGAACACACTTGAAGACTTAGAAGTTGAAATTGATAAAAACAGATTCGAACAGGAGTTGATTTATTACATTGAAAAATACGATATCTCTGAAGAAAAAACCCGGCTGCAAAGTCATATCAATTACTTTAAAGAAACTTTGGAAGCTAAGGAGTCCAAAGGCAAGAAATTGAATTTTATTTCTCAGGAAATGGGACGTGAAATAAACACCATAGGAAGTAAAGCCAATGATGCTGACTTACAGAATCTGGTTGTAGAAATGAAAGACCAATTAGAAAAAATAAAAGAACAATTGCTTAATATTTTATAAGGATGACAAAAGATAAAACAGGCAAACTTATAGTATTTTCAGCACCATCAGGATCCGGTAAAACCACGATTGTTCAGTATTTGCTAAAACAGCAGGATTTAAATCTAGAATTTTCTGTATCCGCCACATCTCGAGAGCCGAGAGTAAATGAAGTTCACGGTAAAGACTATTACTTCATTTCCTTAAAAGATTTCAAGCAACACATCAAAAACAAAGATTTCCTGGAATGGGAAGAGGTTTACAGAGATAACTTCTATGGAACTTTAAATTCTGAAGTGCAAAGGATTTGGAATATGGGTAAAAACGTGATTTTTGATATTGATGTGGTTGGCGGGCTGAGAATCAAAAAAAAATATCCTGAAATCACACAGGCTGTATTTGTAAAACCACCCAGTGTAGACGAATTAAAAATCAGACTAAAAAAAAGAAAAACAGAATCTGACGAACGTATAAATATGCGCGTGGCTAAAGCATCTATTGAAATGGCTACTGCACCACAATTTGACCACATACTCATCAATAATGATTTAGATATAGCGCTCAGCGAGGCACATAAATTAGTAAAAGATTTTGTTGATGACAAATAAGATCAAAAAAATTGGATTGTTTTTTGGGACGTTCAATCCCATTCATACAGGACATTTGATCATGGGAAGTTACATCGCAGAATTTGGTCCTGTAGATGAGGTTTGGTTTGTAATAACGCCTCAAAGTCCATTTAAGCAGAAAGCTTCAATGCTTGATAATCATCATCGGTATGAATTGGTATATTTGGCTACAGAAGATTATCCAAACTTAAAACCAAGCAAAATTGAATTTGACATGCCAATGCCAAATTATACTTCAAAAACGCTTGGTGTACTTTCGGAAGTTTATCCGGACTATCAATTTCATCTGATTATGGGAGAGGACAATCTGGCGAGTTTCAAAAAATGGAAAAACTGGGAGTATATTCTAGAACATCACCATTTGATTGTTTGTCCAAGAATTCAAAAAAAAGACATTCCGGAAGATCTAAAAAATCACCCAAGGGTAGAGTTTGTAGATAGTCCAATAGTAGAGATTTCTTCAAGTTTTATAAGAAAAGCTATAAATGAAAATAAAGAAATAAGACCGCTTCTGCCTGAAAAGGTATGGAGTTATATTGATGAAATGAATTTTTACAGGTAAATTCTAATCTTGATAAAGGCTTAATAGCTAAAAATACGTAGTAATAAAATAATCAATTCATTAGTTTTTAGACCGATACTTTTTTTTATATCTTGCAAGCCAATTATTTATTCTTTAGATATTTTTTAATTTCTGTTCAATCTTCATGAAATCATATTTTTTAAAATTATGTTATCTGTCGATTATGTTGATAGTATTCATTTCATGTGAGAATTCAGATGAACTTGAAAGCTATGCTATCGAAAATTCTATTGCATTATATGAAAAACTATTAACTGACAAAGAATATGACGAAGCATTTTCAGAAATCAATAAAATCATTTCGTACTATAAAGAACAAAAGAATGTTGATTTACAAGTTTATTATTCAGTAAGAAAGGTTGAACTACTTCGAAAGTTAATAGACTTTGAGGTCGCAATTGAAATATTAAACGAGGTATCACCTATTGTGGGTAGTTTAGGTAATACAGAAAGTACTGCTTACTACTTCAACAGAAAGGCTGCCGTATATTATGAAATTGAAAATTTTGATGAAGCCGCAATAGCAGTCAAAAAGGCTCAAAAAATCGATTCGGTCCTTGGTATAAAGAACTGGAGATATAGTTCTAATTTAAGCATTGAAGGAGCCATATACAGAGCTCAAAAGAAATATAAAAAATCATATGAAGTAGTCAGAAAAGCCTATCAATTTGCTTTAGAAAACGAAAACCATCAGGAATATTTTATTTCACTTTATAATTTAATTTCCAATTTTGAGAAAAATAAACAAAATGATAGTATCGTAAAATATGGAAAAGAATTTTTGTCTAATACACCAAAAAATTTCAACAAATCTTTTTACCATGAAACCTACAAAAGGCTCGGTAAAGCCTTTTATCAATTGGGAGACAAAGATAAAGCGTACATGTTTGCAGATAGCTCTTACCAAATAGCCTACGACCACATGAGCGATATTACCGAAGATCGTCTTAAAATGTATAGAGCAAGTGATGAGCTTCTCCAGGAACAATTGCAAAATAAAGTTCTTCAGGCAGAAAATAAAAGAAAGGCCTTATTAAACTATTTATTGATTTCAATTTTGGTAGGTTCTAGTGTAATATTCTTATTAATTTTTGGCGAAAGAAGACAGTACAAAAAACTAAGTGAGGCAAAACAAAAAATAAATAATCAGCTTAATGAATCAATTGCATTCAATAATAAATTAATTAGCATAGTTGCCCACGATATCAGAAGTCCTTTATCTAATATTTCTTCAGTGATTAACTTATACAAGTCAGGTGAAATAGACGAGGACATGATGGGCGATTTATTGTATCAGTTAGAACTTGGTACAGACAAAACAAATCAACTACTCGAAAATCTCTTACGGTGGATCAAATCTCAGGATTCAGAATTTAAACCTAATTACTCAAAAGTCAACATTCCTTTATTAATATCCGAGGTTATTAGCGAATTGCAAATGCAATTCAAAACAAAAGGTTTAAAGGTTGAGCATGATGTTGAAGAGTTAGAGATAAAAACAGACAAAGATTTCTTGAGTATAATTTTACGTAACCTGATTTCCAATGCTATAAAGTTTTCTGACTCAGGTGAGAAAATAATAATAGCAGTTAATACCAAAAGCACCGGCCATGAAATCAAAATTATTGACAATGGCGTGGGTATTACCACTGATCAAATTGAAAAAATTAATAAAGGGCAGCAATTTTCTGAATGGGGTACAGATTCTGAAAAAGGGACAGGTCTTGGAGTCAAACTTGTGAAAGAATTATTACATACATTAGGGGGTTCTTTATCCTTCGAATCTACCAAAGGTAAAGGAACGACAGCAAAGGTTGAATTACCCAAATAAAAATGAACTTCAGTAGCTACTTGGCAAAGCGAACCTTAGCATACATCGTTGATTGTCTGATATCTTTTACTGTTATTATGCTTGTATTACAATGGGCAGTTCTGAGCCAGTTTAGGGATTTGCTAAGCATGACAGAGGAATGGTTTAAAGAAAGTATCAATTTGCAGCTGTATGTCACGCTCAGTATATCACTTCCAGTTTGGTTATATTTTGCATATTTTGACAGTAAAATGTCGAATGGAACTTTTGGAAAACGGCTCTTTAGATTATCCGTTAATTCTATATCAGGACAGAAAATCTCTTTTGGAAAATCATTATCAAGAAGCATTTTGAAATTATTACCCTGGGAATTAGCCCATATTGGAGTAATTTTTCCAGAGCCACTTTATTTTTCAGCGCAAACGGGTGTTAGATGGCTCACTTATGTCGGTATGTTACTTTTTTTGATTTACGTGCTTAGTATTGTGGTTACTGAAAAAAGACAGACCCTTTACGACAAATACTTAAATACATTAGTTCTAAATTGAAAGCATAAAACTTTAATTTTGCTATTATATTTGTAGACATGAAAAAACTGGTAATCCTATTATTTGTATCTATTCTATTTTCCTGCGAAAAAGATGATGGACCTATAGTTTTAGAAACCGTAGACGCTGTATTATTGGAAGGTGGTGGTGTAGAGCTATTTGGTAAAATTGAAAACCTAAAACAGGAATCTAATTATGGTTTTACCATATCGCCTACTTCGGATGCCGAGTTTTATAACTCAGATAAAATTTTAATATCTGAATTTGGCCCTAATCCGGGTGAGTTTTCAATGTCCTTAAAAAATGAACTGGAAGATGGTCGAACTTATTATTACAAGACATTTCTCAATCTGAATGGTGTTACCAGAACCGGCGAAGAAAAATATTTTATCTCAAATGGCAGTGCGTCGCCTGAAATTCTGGAGGTCAATCCTGAGTCAGCATATATCGGAGATACTATTCGGATATCAGGACAGCACTTTTCCAACAATTTTAAATTATATTTTAATGAAATAGAAATTGACTTGATAACAAAATCTGATACCTTAGCAGAAGCTGTTGTACCATATCTGGCCTTTAGAGAAGAACCTTTCGATAATTTAAAAATTAGAAAATCTACATCTGAGTCTGCTGTGTTTGAAGATTTTGAACTTTTTAAGCCCGAGGTTGTTTCGGTTGAGCCTTATCAGGCACATGAAAATGATACCATTACCATTACAGGAAATCATTTTGATTTGATCAAAGAACAGAATAAATTATCAATGTTGGATAGTTGGGGTTACTACCAACCTCTTCAAATTTTAGAAAGTTCTAGAACACACATTAAATTTGTTATTCCTAATTCTTTCTACAACGTATTTCCAAAAATGAGATTGCAAAGCCAGTATAATACCATAGATTTTGATGATAAGTACAGGGTAATACCTCCCGTGGTAACCAATTTTCCGGAATGCTTAAAATATGACGAACAATACACTATTACCGGAGAGCACTTTCCATTCTTTATGAAATTACTGATTGGAGATTATGAATATACAGCTCAGGCCATTTCGGAAAATGAGGCCATATTTACTTTTGAAAAGGATATTTTTACCGATTTCAATCTGGGGAATCTCAGTATAGATCTCTACGGTGAATTGATTACTTATGATACCGATATTTGTATTGATGAACCCTGGATTAATGTTGGTGCAGAACAAGTTTTTAATAAAACCCATAAATACCAAAATGAAACTTACGCGATAGTCTCGCAGGTGTATAATTCACCTCCAACTGTAGCAAAATTTAATGAAGGCTTATTTCAATTTGAAAGTGTCTTAGATCAGCCGTTACCTCAAGTGATAAGTTTTGGGTCAAAAACGTGGCACCAGGATAAATTGTATAACTATGATACAAACGACGAACATTTTTACAGTTATAATTTCTTAACCGGCGTGGTCACTCAATTAAGTCCTTTTCCAGGCGTACCAAGGAATGGATGTTTTATTACTACAGTTGGCGATTACATATATTTAGGCTTTGGTCAAGATAATACTAATTATTATAATCCACCAGATGATATTTGGAGATATTCTATAAATAGCGATGTGTGGGAGTTTGTACTTACTTTTCCAGGGATAGATTTTCATCATGATAAAATAGAAGATCCATTGGTTTTTGCTTTTGATAATCGACTTTTTTTTAGTGGTCGTAATTCAAATAACCAGTCCAATAAATTATGGGAAGTAGATTTGAATGATTTTAGTTTGATACAAAGAGCAGATGTTCCGATAAATGGCTCGTCTAAAAAGAGAGGAATAACTGTTGGTGATAAAGGGTATTTTGAAAGTTTTTACTTGTATGAATATGATCTTGTAAATGATCAATGGACACAACATACGGACATAAATCTAGCTGAGCAGGTATATCCGACGCAAATGGAAAGTTTCTTTTACCATTCGGGAAATTTTTATAGAACCGTTTACAGCTCATATTTCAATAATTTTCCGATGTTTAAAATGAACATGGATTACTTAAATGACTAAGCTTCTACTTAAAGGTCACCATTTATCTCTTATTTTAAATTTATAAGTCAATTTTGATTAATTAATGTTAATGAGGCTTATTATCATTAAAATATAAAGTATTTTCTTAAATCTCATTAAGTCATATATTTTAACTAATAATCAAATATGAATAGACCTGTAAAAATGATAATGTTGTGTTTATTATTGCAGTTTTTTTCTTGTAAAACTGCTGGCCAAAAACAATATGACATCACCATGACTGTTACAGCAACGGCCTATAATTCTACTGAAGCACAAACTAAAAAAGGTAATGTGGGTTTGGCCGCCTGGGGCGACCAACTAAAACCTGGAGATAAGGTTATCGCTATATCCAGAGATTTGATCAGAAAAGGATTAAAGTACAATCAGGAAGTAAAGATTGAAGGTCTAGAAGGAGCCTATATCGTCAAAGACAAAATGAATAAAAGATGGAAAAATAAAATTGACATCTACATGGGAGTTGATGAAAAGGCAGCCAAAGAATGGGGAAAACAACAAGTAAAAATTAAATTCGATACCATTAAATAGAATTCCACTTTTTTTGAAATTACTCAATGATTTTTGCTTAACGACTTAAAGCTCATAGCACAGAACCCCAAAAACTGGAAACCTGAAATTTCCCAACTTTAAACTATTTTTATTTCTTCCTCATAAAAATATCCATAGGAACACCCGAAAAGTCAAAGTGTTCACGAATTTGGTTTTCTAAAAATCGCTTGTAAGGGTCTTTAACGTACTGAGGGAGATTACAATAAAATGCAAATTGAGGATATGGAGTTGGCAATTGAGTTATGAACTTAATCTTTACATATTTACCTTTCGTCGCCGGAGGTGGTGTTTTTTGAATTATGGGTAAAAGTATATCGTTTAAAAGACGAGTTTTTACTCTAAAAGTTCTGTTTTTATAGACCTGTACAGCTGTTTCAACCGCCTTAAAAATACGTTGTTTGTTTTTGACAGACATAAAAATGATAGGAACGTCTGTAAAAGGTTCAGTTTTTTGCCTTATAAAAGTTTCAAACTGTTTCATGGTATTGGTTTCTTTTTCAACCAAATCCCACTTATTTACGAGAATAACTATACCTTTTTTATTGCGGTGAGCTAACCATAAAATATTTTGCACCTGTCCGTCAAAACCGCGTTGTGCATCAACAAGCAAAAGACAAACATCAGAATTTTCAATAGCTCTGACACTTCTCATGACAGAATAAAATTCGAGACTTTCTTTCACTTTAGCTTTACGACGAATACCTGCCGTATCTACCAATTTGAAATCAAATCCAAATCTGTTGTAATGCGTGTCGATGGCATCACGCGTTGTACCGGCAACATCCGTCACAATATAGCGTTCTTCTCCGATCAAAGCGTTTATGAAAGAAGACTTTCCGGCGTTGGGTCGTCCTACAACTGCAAATTTTGGTAATTCCTCATCTTCCTCAATAGGATTTTCTGGTAAAGCCTCTACAAGTGCATCTAAGAGCTCACCTGTCCCACTTCCATTTATGGCAGAAATACCGTAATACTCACCTAGACCAATAGCATAAAATTCCATCGCGTTTTGAACATCCTTAGAACTATCAACTTTGTTGACAGCTAATAAAACAGGCTTTTCAACTTTGCGCAGGATTTGAGCAACATCTTCATCCATTGGGGTTAGGCCTTCTTTCACATCTACCAAAAAAATGATGGCATCCGCTTCTTCAATGGCCAAATGCACCTGTTTGTCGATTTCGTTTTGAAAAACATCATCACTATTTTCAACATAGCCTCCCGTATCTATAATGGAGAAGCCTTTGCCATTCCACTCAGACTTGCCGTAGTGTCTGTCTCGAGTGACTCCGCTTTCAGCATCAATGATGGCTTCACGCCTTTGAATTAAACGGTTAAAGAACGTAGACTTCCCTACATTAGGCCTTCCTACGATAGCAACGATATTGGACATGCGATTTTTAATTTTTTGCAAAGATACAGTTTTAATGTATCAATGGAGCAATGTGTTAATATGCTAATGTGATAATTCTGTAATTTGCTAATTGGGTAATGAGAGAATGTGATAATTTTGTAATTTGCTAAAGTGTATCTGCTTAGATTCAATAAAATGCTAGACTTACTTTTTGATGTTCATTTTGGCCTTTGATATGATTGATGATAATAATTTTTTGATTTCAATTAATTGGTTTTCCAAACCAATCGGGTTTGGGTATGCTTCTGAATATTTACATAATTTGAGCCAATAGCTGACTTCATTTGCTTCCTTGTCTGCAATTTTTAATTTGTGAATAAAATCTGCTTTACTTTCAGCACTTTGAGCTTCATTGATATTAGCACCAATGGACGTACCTGATTTTAATAATTGAGTAGCAATCACGAACTTTCGTTTAGATTCTAATGTTTCGGAATATTCGATAATGTTAAGAGCAAATTCAAAACTCTTTTCTAAGATTACATTTTTCATGGCTATCTATATTAAATATTAGTGATTAAAATTAGTAAATTTTAGTTTTCAAACTGCAGTTTGCAGAGTCAAATTATATTTATAAAATGACTTAATTATTGAATATCTAATCATTCAATTTTTCCATTGATAAATTGTTACATTATCGAATTAAATAATTAACACATTCACGGTTCCAAATCATTTCATTATCAAATTACTACATTGAACAATTAACACACGTACCGTTTCAAATCATTTCATTAGCACATTATCACATTAAATAATTAACACATTAGTGTCCTGTACTCCCAAATCCACCTTCACCGCGCTCCGTTTTATCTAGTCTTTCAACTTCAATGAACTCGGCCTGTTCAAATTTAGCAATCACCATTTGAGCAATGCGCATGCCATGGGTAATTTCAAAATCATTTTGAGATAAATTAACGAGGATTACACCAATTTCACCACGATAGTCAGCATCAATGGTGCCAGGGGAATTCAGGACAGTGATACCGTGTTTTGCAGCTAAGCCACTTCGCGGCCGAATTTGCGCCTCGTAGCCTTCAGGTAAGGCAATGTGTAAACCAGTTTTTATGACTTGTCGCTCTAGTGGTTTCAGAGTTATGGTATCATTGCAAACAGCTTTAAGGTCGAGACCTGCAGAATCTTTTGTTTCGTATTTAGGCAATTCGTGATTTGAATTGTTGATGATTTTTATGGTCATAAATAGGTTATTTTAGATATGAAAGTATTTCTTTTTTCTCTAGTTTAATCATTAAGATCAGGTAAAAAAGCAACATTAAAACACCAGTCCAAATATAATCCCTTAAAAGATAAAAATAGAGGCAGGAAAATAAAATGCCTACAAAAGCATAAAGTGACAATCGCTTGAGAGGATAGTCTATTTTGTATTGTCTTTGGCCTATGATATAAGATAGAAGCATCATACTGCCATAAGCAACCAGTGTGGCGACAGCAGAGGCCTTGAAGCCATAAACAGGAATGAAAATAATGTTGATCAGTAAGGTGAAAATAGCACCTATGCCTGAAATATATGCACCGTATTTGGTCTTGTCTGTGATTTTATACCATACAGAAAGGTTATGGTAGATTCCAAGACATAAATTGGCTAAAAGCAAAATTGGAACAATACTCAGGGCCTCGTAGAATTCTTCTCCTCTAATTATGAGCTTGAGATAATCTATAAAAACTATGACACCAAGTAGGATAAGAAATCCGAGAATACTAAAGTATTTTGTAATCAGTGCATAAGCTTTTTTAGGATTCTTGGTCTGAGCATGGCTAAAGAAAAATGGCTCAACTCCAAGCCTGAAAGCTGTAGCAAACAAAGTCATAAATACCGAAAGTTTATAACAGGCTCCGTATATTCCAACCTGAGCTTCGGAGATATTTTCCGGCAGTAAGTACTTTAGAAGTATTTTATCTAAAGTTTCATTAATTGAAAATGCTAAACCTGCTACCAGAACAGGCCATGAATAGTTCAGCATCTTTTTCCATAATTCAAAATTGAATTGATATTTAAGTCTTACGAAAAAGGGCGATATTAAAATGAGTGAAAGCCCACTGGAAATGACAAAGGATATAAAAATATATTGTATACTGTCATCAATACAGATTTTTCCTAAACTTTCGAAATTGTTTTTCCAAAATGGCAGGCCTAATAAGAAGAACAGGTTTAAACCTAAATTCATGATAACACCTGCAATTTTTATAGCAGCATATGTCATGGATTTTTTCCTTATTCTCATATAGGCAAATGGAATTACGCAAATAGCATCTAAGTATAAAATCCAAATAATCAACTCAATATAGGACAACTTGATGTCCGTAAGCTCTGAAATTTCAACTTTAAATATAGAAGCAGCAATCAAAAAAACCAAACTACTTCCCAGCATAGAAATTGTCGCCGTGCTAATGACTTTTGATTTGTCTTTGAGTTTGTTGTAATATCTGAAAACCGTGGTTTCCATGCCATAAGACAAAATCACATTAAAAAATATAAGATATGAAAAAACAAAAATGACCACACCATACTTTTCGGTCGAAAATACCTCCGTATAAAGTGGGACTAACAAAAAACTGAGCATTCTTGGCAGGACCGTTGCCAAACCGTATATAAAAGTATCTTTAAAAAGGCTTTTAAAAGGATTCAATATTGAATTTTTGGTAAAGGTAATATTATCAATTTGAAAATGTATTATTTTGATAATTTCATAGTGTATTAAAAATCAAATGATCCCTTAATAAAAGCACTTCTAAATGATAAGCAAAAAACACATATTTTCTTTTATTTAATAGTATTTCCACCAAAAATATTTAAAAAAGTGATATGGAAAAGAGTAAAACTCTGACCAAAAAAAAGTTGCGGCGCAAAGGCCGCAACTTGAGCAAAACATGAATTGTGAAATATTTAAAAACAAAAAACTATAAACACGAATCCATGTAAACAAATATGTGTCAAATTATAAGTTTGGAAGTAAAACTGTGTCAATGACATGTATTACGCCGTTTACGGCTTGCACATCAGGAATAACCATATTTGCCGCTTCCATGTTTCCCTGACCGGTTACGCTCAAAACACCATTGTTGTATTGACCTAAGTTTAGATCATCACCACCTAATGGCGTAACAGGACCCTGAAAGAGTTCGGAAGTAAACTTTCCGTCATTGGCTACAACGTGATTTAACAATACGCTGGCAACCAGTTCTTTTGGTAACTGTCTGATATCAGCTGGTTCTTCGAAGGTTAAACCTAAAGCTGTCCCCAAATCTTTAAAAGCTTGGTCTGTTGGCGCAAACACAGTAAAGGAGGGGCTACCTTCAGAAGCAGTTAACGCTTCGGCTAATTCTGCATATAATACGGCTTCTACAAGAAAGGTCAGCTCCGGGTTTATAAAAACGTCTGCATTTTGCAGAGCTAAAGCAGATTGAACAATATCTCCGCCTGTGGCAATCATTACTTTATCTATGGCGTGAACGGTCCCATTACTGGCTTCGACATCTGTTAGTAGGATCTTGGAACCATTAATAAACAAATCGCCATCTCTTTCAATAAATCTTCTGTTAACACCCAATAATGAAGGAAACATATCAGAAGTGTTGATGTTTTGAGACGGTAAGTCTCCGTTAGAGGTATGGTATAATAAAGTATTGGTAAGAAATCCATCCTGAAGTACACCAAGCGTTTCAGAATTTAGTCCTAACCTGGCAAAAGCATCATTTGTAGGCGCAAAAACTGTATAATTTCCGCTGGGATCATTAGGATTAGAATTACTTAAGGTCACAGCAAGTCCGCCTTGGACCGCTGCAGATTCCAATGTTGAAAAATTTGAGTTCGATACTGCAATATTTGCAATAGATGGGGTTTGACTTTCAAAGTCGTCACTTTCACAAGAGGAAAGTAATAGCATTGAAAATAAAAATATATATAGTTTAGATGATATAAGTTTCATAGTATAATTTTTTAGAATGAATAATTTAGTCCGCCGTAGAAGGCATTTGCTTTCCCGATATTTCTACCGTCAATAATAGATGCTCCGCCTGCACTTAAGCCAAAGCCATTGTATACCGGGACATAAAAGTTAGCTCCTATTTGGGTATAGCTCACACGTGTTGCAGGAAAAAAGCCCTGAAAGCCTTCACCTAGAATATCTACACCTGATGTTGACTTTTGTGCGCCTAAAAAAACATCACCATAGAAATTTGACCCTGCATAGCCTAATTTAAATTGGCTTAATATGGCATTGGGAACATCATCAGATCTAAAACTATAGCCCAATTGTCCTGTAGCAAATATGCCGTTATTCATTTTGAATTGTGCAATTCCAACACCATTTAAGCGGGTAGACTGATTACCAATGGCAATAATAGATTGAAGACCTTCATCAACATCATAACTGGATAATGGGGTTTCAAACCCTAAATTGGCAATAAGATCTATTTTTGAATTACTCATCTCAATAGATTTTACCAAATATTTCATGTTATAACTGATATCCTGTAACCCATCTCTTTCATTGCTAAAACCGTTTTCCTGAAGCGTGGCTTCAGTAGCGTTACCTTCCGACCTTATATAAGGTAAATTGATAGAAATTGTGAAACGGTCGGTTATACCATATTCAGCATAAAGATTGTAACTTGTCGTCGTTACATCATTGAAAACCGGTACACCATCAATTTCTGCAGGTACCAGAAATACTTCATCATAAGATTCATTTGTCATAGACAAAGAAATACTTTTTTCTCCTTTGGGTTTCATAAAGCCTGAAACGCCAGTCTGTGCATAAACTGTTACACTCATCAGAGCAAACAGCATTAAAAAGTTTAAATGTTTCATAGTTGTTGTTTTCTCTATTTACGAAAAACAGTTCCTTAAAGTTCACTTTTGAACTAAATATCTTTTTTCTCGTAAATAATTAAAACGGAAATGATGATTAAAACACTTATGTTTATTTTGATTGTAGTTGCATTTTCATCTGAAAACTATCAGAAGAACTATTATGACACGGGTGAATTGAAAAGTGAAGGCTGGCTTAAGAATGGAAAAAAAGTTAACTATTGGTTTTATTACTATCCTAATGGTGCTTTAGAGTCAAAAGGACATTTTAATAATGATAATAAAACAGATTATTGGTATCACTATAATGTAAATGGTAAAAAAACTGAAGAAGGGCATTATAGAAATGGACAGAAAAATGGCTGGTGGAAAATTTATAAAAAGGATACTATTATAGAGGTAAGATATAAGGATTCCCAAAAAAAAGGGCTTGCAATTTTTAAAGTAAAAGGACAACCTGTAAAGGCAGAATATTATAAAAATGGTATAAAAACAAACGAATGGTTTAACTTGCAGGATTTTAAAAAAGAATATCCATTAGTTAATGAATAACCACAAAATACGCGTCATTATACCTGCTTTTAACGAGCAAGCTTCAATTGGTCTAGTTCTAAAAGACATACCTGAGTTTGCCAGAGAAGTTATTGTAATAAGCAACAATTCTACAGACCAAACTGAAGAGGTTGCTAAAAAAGCAGGCGCAACGGTTCTGAAAGAACACAGAAAAGGCTATGGCTATGCTTGCCTTAAAGGGATGGATTACATTAAAGACAATAACTTAGAAACGGACATCATCGTCTTCCTTGACGGTGATTATAGCGATTATCCGGAACAAATGTCAGATGTAATAAAACCTATCATTGATAGAGATTATGATTTTGTGATTGGCGCACGGGTCAAACATCTTCGTGAACAAGGCTCAATGACTTTCCCACAGATCTTTGGAAATTGGCTGGCAACCTTCCTGATGAAACTGATATACGGCGCAAAATACACAGATTTAGGACCTTTTCGAGCTATTAAATACGATAAGCTTCTGGCTCTAAACATGGAAGACAAAACCTACGGCTGGACAGTAGAAATGCAACTTAAAGCTTTAAAAATCAAGCTCAAATATACAGAAGTTGAAGTCAATTACCGTAACCGAATTGGCGAATCAAAAGTTTCAGGGACGGTGAAAGGCGCATTTATGGCTGGTGTAAAGATTCTAGGTTGGATTTTTAAGTATGCAGTGAAAAAAGATTAGAAGAGGTTAAATCTTATCCCAAATTGAGGAAAATTTATAAAATTATCAAAACTGTTATTAAAGGAAAAGCCTTTATCAAGCCTAAAGAAATTATCTTCATTTGTGGTGTAAGAAATGAAGTCGCTTAATTTTATATAGACCAAAAAATTGTCCTTAATTAAAAAAGACGTGATGAGGTTAAGACCACTCTTAAAATAGAGATTAGAATTTATTGAATCTCTCACTAAATATTGAAGATTGGCATTTAATTCAGCGCTCAGGTAAAATATGTTTTTCAGTTCCAGGAAAAAATATTCTGTCTGAATACCAGTAAAATAAACCTGATTGGATTGATCTAAATCAACATCATTTTCAAATAAGTTCTCGTGGCCAAACCCCAGGTGAAAACCAACAGACCAATTGTCTTCAGCAAAATATTGATATTTTGGCTGAATCAGAAACCCAAAATAATCAGGCTTTTCATTTGTGAGAACGGCAAACTCATTTAAAGCGGCTTCATTTGAAATAAAAAAACTTAGACCTAAATTCAAATCTAACCAGTGATGACCTCTATTTGTAAAGTTTGAGGAATTAGCATTTGAATTTCCGTTTTGTTGTGATAGACCCGATTGAATTATTAAAAATGATAATACAAAAAGTAAGTTTTTGATCATAAAATTTTTATTTGAAGTTACAATTTAGCTTAAAACTTCAAATGCCAAACCCCTTTAATGATATAATTATCTTTCAATTGTAAACTAAACTCTATTTTTGTAAAACATTTTATCAAAATGAAATACTACATCATAGCCGGTGAGGCCTCAGGCGATTTGCATGCTTCAAATCTTATGAAAGCTTTAAAAGGAGTTGATCCTCAAGCTGATTTTAGGTTTTGGGGTGGTGATCTGATGCAGGAAGTAGGTGGTACTTTGGTCAAGCATTACCGTGATCTTGCCTTTATGGGATTTGCTGAAGTTTTAATGAACCTGAGGACGATCTTCAGGAATATCAAATTCTGTAAAGCTGATATTGAAAAATATCAACCTGATGTTCTCATATTCATCGATTATCCGGGATTTAATTTCCGCATTGCGAAATGGGCCAGGCAAAAAGGCTACAAAACCCATTACTATATTTCTCCACAAATCTGGGCCTGGAAGGAAAACCGCATCAAGGCCATCAAGCGTGATATTGATGAGATGTACGTTATACTTCCGTTTGAAAAAGACTTTTACGAGAAAAAGCATAATTTCCCAGTACATTTTGTCGGACATCCATTGCTTGATGCTTTGAGAGACAGGCAGCCTGTAAGTTTAGCTGAAT
Source organism: uncultured Mesohalobacter sp. (assembly GCA_964593755.1). GTDB lineage: Bacteria > Bacteroidota > Bacteroidia > Flavobacteriales > Flavobacteriaceae > Psychroflexus. The sequence goes on from CAZQKB010000001.1 coordinate 431,251, forward strand.
TTTGCAAAACCCATAAGCTCAACAAAAAACCCATTATTGCCCTCTTGCCGGGAAGCAGAAAACAGGAAATTTCTAAGATGCTGAGTGTGATGCTAAGTATAGTTGAGGACTTTCCGGATTACCAGTTTGTGATCGCCGGTGCACCGGGTCAGGACACAGAATTTTATAAGCAGTTTATTGGCGAATCCCGCATTTCTTTTGTTCAAAATAAGACTTATGATTTGTTGACGGTGTCGAGAGCAGCATTGGTCACTTCAGGTACAGCCACTTTAGAAACCGCCCTGTTTAAGGTCCCGGAAGTGGTTTGTTATAAAGGAAATTTTATCTCATATCATATTGCTAAGCGGATCATCAATCTGGATTATATTTCGCTGGTGAATCTTATTATGGATAAACCCGTTGTCAAAGAATTGATTCAGCATGAATTCAATACCGAACAGCTTAAAGATGAACTCAATAAAATATTGGAGGAAGATCACCGAAACCAATTATTTTTAGATTATTACGACCTGGAACGAAAACTGGGCGGCGAAGGCGCAAGTCTTAAAACAGCAAAACTGATTTTTGAAAAAATAAACTAAGTTTGCAGTATGACGCATAAGATTACACTTCAGGCGGGTAAGCATGTTTATTTTGGCAGCGACAGTCATCTTGGTGCTCCAACTCCAGCTGACAGTCTGCCAAGAGAGAAAAAACTTGTGCAGTGGCTTAACGAGATCAAGACAGATGCTCAGATTATTTTCCTTTTAGGTGATTTATTCGATTTCTGGTTTGAATACAAAACGGTTGTGCCTAAAGGTTTCGTGCGGGTTATGGGTAAACTCGCTGAATTAAGAGACTCAGGGATAGACATTTATTTTTTTGTAGGCAATCACGATCTATGGATGAATGGCTATTTTGAGGACGAATTAAATATCCAGGTTTTTCATAAGCCTCAGGTTTTTGATATCAATGGTAAAAATTTTTTTATTGGTCACGGAGACGGTTTGGGCCCCGGAGATAAAGGTTATAAGCGCATGAAGAAGGTTTTTACCAATCCATTTTGTAAATGGTTGTTTCGATGGCTGCATCCGGATTTAGGAGTTCGTCTGGCGCAGTATCTCTCGGTCAAAAATAAGCTTATTTCAGGTGAAGAAGATGCTAAATTTTTAGGTGAAGATAATGAGTGGCTGGTACAATATGCTAAGCGAAAGCTAGAAAATCAACATTATGATTATTTCGTGTTTGGTCATAGACATTTACCTTTAAACATTCAATTGAATGAAAAAAGTAAATACATTAATCTGGGAGATTGGATAAAATATTATACCTACGGAAAATTTGACGGAGAAATTTTAGAATTGAAAAAGTTCTAGAGCAATAACTATTTTAAATTCTTTTTGTCTTCCTGCTTGTCCTCATCTTCTTTAGAAGCATCTTTAAATTCTTTAATACCGCTTCCGAGTCCTCTCATGAGTTCAGGTATTTTTTTACCGCCGAATAAAAGTAGGATGGCAACACCAATAATTACCCACTGCCACGGACCCATTACAAAAATCGTATTCAACATAATTCAATAATATTTATTGCAAATTTACAGATATTAATTTCAATATTGATATCTTTTTTAGATTTAACTTGTCAAGCTGTTCAGAATTTAGATTTGTAAAGTTGCGGAACTTAGTGTTTTTCAAGAGTTAACCTGCCTTTAACAGAAAAAAGCACATAATATTTTATATTAGCGTTAAATCATTAAAAAAATATAATATGTCAAACAACACAACAAATTCATTAGTCGCACTTTTAACCGGAGCAGCTCTGGGCGCAACTTTTGGATTGCTATATGCTCCACAGAGTGGAAAAGAAACCAGAGAACAGTTAAAAGAAGAAGCTGGCAAAGCTAAGGATAAAATTGGACAACAGTATGCCGATTTGTCTGAACAGGTCTCAGATTATGCAACATCCGCTAAAAGTAAATTTGAAAAAAGAGTAAACAAGCTTTTTAGTAAAGCCAACGATGAGGCAGATGATATACTTGCAAATATGGAAGGTGAGCTTGAAGCACTCAGAAAAAAAAATCAAGATTTAGTAAAAGAGCTAGATAAATTAAAGGCCTAAAATGTCTGACAATAAAAGATTAGGTAAGCACTTGGAAAACCTTTCTGAAGATGCTAAAATATATATTGAAAGTGAAATTGCTTATCAAAAACTTGATTTATATAAAAAACTTATCAATGCAACTTCACTCTTACTCAAGTTTATTGTAAACTCGTCTATACTACTTTTGGCATTTGCCTTTTTATTTATTGGCCTAAGTTTGCTATTAGGTTATTTGTTGGGCTACTATTTTGTAGGATTTTTAATTGTATCTGGAATGTTATTCTTTATTACAATACTAATGGTTGCGTATGGGAAACCTATATTCGAGAAAAGAGTTTTGAAAATGTTTAATTCCATTTTTGGCGATTTAAAACCATAGTATTTTGAGACAATACAAATCCATTCAAGAAATAGACAAGCATCTTAAAATATTAAGATTGCAGGCAGATATACATAAACAGCGTACAGAAATCGATGTAAAGTACATTAAACATGGACTTAGACCTACTAACCTTTTAGCAGAATTGTTCGCGACTCTTGGTCAGAAACAATTATATAGATTAGCATTAAAACTCTTATTTAAGAAATTTAAGTTTTAACGATTAGTAAATTTTTTGATTAGAAAACCCGTAAAGCTATTGTGGCTTTTCGGGTTTTGTATATAAATTTGACCCCATGAAAAAAGATATTTCGATTCCTAAAGTAAAAGACGTCTACATTGCTGCAGTGAACGCACAATCTCAAGATAAATCTGTAGAATGGGCAGTTTATTTGATTAACGATACTGGAGAAGATCTAGAAACAGTTATTGTTGTTAGTGAGGGTTATTCTGAGACTAAAAAGACTTCAACTTTAAGAAAGTCTATTGAGAAACTTCCTCAAAAGAGTTACGCTAAAATAGAATTACTCCAGGAAGAATTGTTCGAATTTACCAATAAGTTTAAGGTAAGTTATTTCATAGGCAATGTACTTTACGATAAGACCTTTGTTTTTAAACCCAATACAATTAGCAGTGAGAATTTGGTAAGCTTGCCCTTAATAGAGCATAAAGGGATATTGGCAGGGTAGAGGATTTTAATTTTTACCTGTAAAACTTTATTATACCCTCCTGGCGTTCTAATTTATTATGATGAAATAAAATCATAATTATTTGTCTTTCAATCTACTAAAATGCACTTCATTTAAAATTCAAAAAAAAATCAATCTACAGACAACCCTTTTTAGCTATCTTTCGTCTTTATAAGAAAGACCCTAACTGTTTTGAAAGTTTTTAATATAAATGCAGAGTTAAACAAGCTAATAAAAAAAGCGCAATCCCAGGATAGAGTGGCGCAGTATCAGCTTTATCAGAAGTTTGCACCTAAGATGCTAAGCGTGTCCAGGTATTATGTTAAAGACTTGCAATATGCAGAAGATGTGCTTCAAAAAGCGTTTTGCAAAGCGTTTTTAGGTATTAAGAGCTATAAATTTAAAGGAAGTTTTGAAGGCTGGTTGAGACGAATAGTTGTGACTTCCAGTATAGATTTTTTGAGACAGAAGAAAAATCTAATGATACAGACTGACGATTTTTCGTATTATGAAAATGCAGAGAACCCCTTAAATGAGGTAGAAGACACCTCTGAAATTGAAAAGGCCATAGACAAATTACCTGAAGGTTACAAAACCGTTTTCTGTCTTTACGTTCTCGAAGATTATAAACATAAAGAGATTGCAGAATTACTCAATATAGATATAGGAACCTCAAAATCCCAACTCTATAAAGCCCGAAAAATGCTGAAGGATTATTTAAAGGAATACAAGTTAAAAACATCACTATGAAACTCTCGAAAGCCGAACATAAAATAAAAAGAGATTTTGCAGAAAGGCAAATTCAGCCTAATTCGAGCCTGTGGAATAATATTCAGCAGGAACTTGATCAGGAACAATCTAAACCAAAAACTACTTACTTGTGGTGGAAGATTGGCAGCGTCGCAGCACTACTTTGTCTGGTATTTTTAGCCTATAAAAGTTTTCAGTCTAGACCGGATATAAATTCAAATTTAGTTCTGGACTCTAAGAAATTAAAAAGTAATCAGGTAGCTATAACTGCCAATCCTATAGGTATTAAAATTGCTAAAACAATACCGGCAATTCAAAAAATTCAACCTCGGTCAAATCAGTTTTCTAATCCCAATAAAGAAGTAGTCGTGAGCGCGGCTAAGGACGAGACTAAAAAAACACCAAAGAAAGAAAATTTAGACTACGAAGTAGATAGGCTTTTGGCTAAAGCTAAGAATCAACTCAAATTGAAAAAAGAAGACCAACAGCTCATTGCAGAGGTTAATAAACTTATAGAAGATAGCATGTCTCAAACAGAAGATCCAGATCAAAAACAAATTCTTGAAGGTATGAAAGCAGAAATTCTCCTGGCTGAAGTCGAGTCCGAAATTGAACTGGATAAACCACCACTTTTAAAATTTGAGATATGGGATGCTATAGTTTCAAATTTTAATCATGTCAAAGATAAATTTGCCTTAAACTAAATCACTATAAATATACTACAAATCAATAAGTTACAATCAAGTAACAGCCATGACTATGTTCAATAATTAAAAAACAAAACCTATGAAAACGATTAAATTACTTACAATCTTACTCACAATTTGTATCATACCTTTTGCTGGAATAGCACAAGATAGTACAAGCGTCAAATTAGACAAAAAAGCAAAACTCAAATTAGAATTACTAGAGCAAAAACTACAACAAATTGAAACAGAGGAAAAGGCAAAGCTTAAGAAAATCATCGCAGAGCTTAACGTACAACAGGCTGAAGATTCTATTTATTCAAAGGCTGATTTTGAAGCCATCAAAATGGAAAATGCAAAACGCACCGCAGAGAATATTGCTAATAGACAAGAGATTATAAAAAACCAGATAGACTTTTTAAAACGTAATGGTTATGTGTCAGAGGAAGCTAATATAAGTATGGTTTCTAATAATGGAGAAGATGGAGTACAGGGTAAAGCAATTATAAGCTCAGGAACTAAATCTATAGAGATTACAGAATCTGGAATAGATTTCTCCTGGCAGGATGAAGATGATGAACACTATAGAAATAGTACTCAAAAAGATATATTTATTGCTTACGGATTAAACAATGCCATTCCGAGTGAAGGAGGGTTTAACGAAACACCATTCAAAATTGCCGGAAGCCGTTTTTTCGAGATAGGAGTATTGTTTTCAACACCAATCACAAAATCTAATTTTATGCGTTTAGACTATGGTTTATCTTTCCAGTTCAATGGGCTAAAGCCAGAAGATAATCTCATTTATTTTGAGGATGGTGACCAAACAGTGCTAGATAGATTTGAATTTCAGGGTGAAGAAATAGATTTTAGAAAAAATAAATTTAGACAAGACAATTTGATTTTTCCAGTTCACTTACATTTTAATACAAAAAAGAGTAAAAAAGGAGATTATTTTACAAGGAGTGGTTTTAATTTCGGAATGGGTGGTTTCGTAGGATTAAACCTTAATAATATTACCAAATTGAAATTTGATGCCCCTGATGGTGGTCGAGAAAAATTAAAATTTAGGGATGACTATAACACCAATAATTTCTTATATGGACTGAGTGCTTATGCCGGTTTTGGAGATGCTACACTATATATGACTTATAGTTTAAACCCAATCTTTAAAGACAATCCTGTTGAGTTAAACAATGTTCAACTTGGATTCAGGTTTGCATTTTAAATGATGATATTCTCTTTGGAGCTCTGTGAAAAAATCTTTGTGGCTCTCTGTGTGAAAATTTTAACCACAAAGGGCACAAAGGATAGACAAAATTACACAGAGGTTTAATTTAACTTTTATTAGCCAGCTGACCACATGCGGCATCTATATCCTTTCCTCGGGAATGCCGCAAAGTCACCGTCACGCCGTGAGCTTCAAGTGCCGTCATGTACTTGGCCACGGCTTTGTCGTTGGCCTGAACAAACATATCATCGTCAATCGGATTATATTCTATCAGGTTAACTTTACACGGAATCGCCTGGCAAAACTCCACCAGAGCATCAATATCTTCATCTGCATCGTTAATGCCTTTCCAGACAATATATTCGTAGGTGACCCGCTTTTTGGTTTTCTCGTACCAATAGATCAAAGATTCTTTTAGAGCATCAAGATTAAATTTAGCGTTAAAGGGCATAATTTGGGTTCTTACTTCGTCTCTGGCAGAATGTAATGACACCGCCAGATTAAACTTCACCTGATCATCAGCAAGTTTTTTGATCATTTTAGGAACACCTGAAGTTGAAACTGTGATCCGTTTTGGTGACATGTTTAAGCCTTCCTCTGAAGTAATTTTCTCTATAGATTTGAGTACGTTATTATAATTCATCAAAGGTTCACCCATGCCCATATAGACGATGTTGCTCAACGGACGATTGTTGTAATTGCGGCTTTGTTTATCAATAGCCACAACCTGATCGTAAATCTCATCGGGGTTGAGGTTTCTGAGGCGTTTCAGTTTTGCCGTGGCGCAAAATTTACAATCCAGACTGCAGCCCACCTGAGAAGAGACACAGGCTGTAGTTCTGTTGTAAGTTGGAATCATGACGCTCTCTACCACAAAGTCATCGTGAAGTTTTACGGCATTTTTTATGGTGCCATCATTGCTGCGTTGTTGCTTGTCAACTTTGATGTTGTTGATGACAAAGTTAGCTTCCAGCATAGCCCGTGTTTCTTTGGAAATGTTGGTCATATCTTCAAAGTCGTAGCAGGCTTTGTTCCAGAGCCATTCGTAAACCTGATTGCCTCTAAAAGCTTTATCACCCTGCGAAACAAAGAAGTCTCTCAATTGATCTTTGGTCAGTGCTCGTATGTCTTTTTTTTCTTTATCTTTCATCTATGCAAAGGTAAGGTTTGTCAATTGGAATTAAAATATATTGTTTATTATTGAATTAGATTTGTGATTCACAAATTGAACATATTGATTAAATTATTTAACGGATGTTGAGAATAATTAAATTCTATGATAGTGTTTTCAAATTTTATTATAAAAAAATGGAGTTCAAGGAAAAAGATCCGGAAATAGTTCCAATATTTATTATATCCTACGGTCTATCGGCAAATTTAGTTACAATCTATATATTAATTTGTTTTTTTCTTAATTGGCATAACTTTATAAAAATTCACTATTTCGCAATTTTAAGTTATCTCATGTTTGTTATTTTAAACGTCTTAGTATATGTTGTATTTGATAGAGAAAAAGTAATCATATCAAACAATAATATCAATATAACACAGTCTAAAATATACATCTATTTATTTACTTCTCTTATTTTGCCTCTAATTTTGATTATAATTAAAGTCAATTATTTAGGTGGGTTTTAAATTTGAAAAACTTAACTCATGAATTTTAATATTTTGCAATTGTTCAATAAGACTTATGCGTTATTTTAGTTAATGGGAGACTTTGAAAATAGAAAAAAATTATGGATTAGTTTGTGACTTTTAAAGGTGTTCAATATTGGGCTTCTTCCCTCTGAGGGAAGATGGGAGATGGGTGTTTTCGGATTGAGAAGCGTTGCGATATACACCCTTAACTTCGATAAACTCAGCACAAGTGCCTATCGGCATTTCCCTCCAGGGAAAGCTTTTAAAAGTAGGCTAATTTATACAATAACAAGTAGTTAAATAAGATTTCATTAGTAAAATATAAAACTAAATTATTCAAAAAATGAACGCCATCATTGCCAGCACATCAACCATTCACGGCACCAAATATTTAGAATATTTAAAGCCTGTTTTAACATCACACTTTAAAAATGTTAATCAGATTTTATTTGTGCCTTATGCGAGACCTTCAGGTTTAACACATCAGGAATATACAGCTAAAGCTAAAGAAGGTCTGAGTTTTTTAGGAGCAGAAGTTAAAGGCATTCATGAGTATGCATCGCCGGTTGAGGCTGTCAAGTCAGCCGAAGCAATTTTTGTTGGAGGTGGCAATACCTTTTTATTGGTCAAGACCTTACATGAATTAGGATTAATGGCTGTCTTACGTCAAAAAATAATTGAAGGCACACCTTATCTCGGCACCAGTGCCGGCAGTAATATCTGCGGACCAAATATGCAGACCACCAACGATATGCCGATTGTGATGCCGGAATCTATTGAGACCCTTGGTATAATACCATTCAATATCAATGCGCATTATATTGAGCCGGACCCACAATCAACCCATAAAGGCGAAACGCGTCGAACACGCATTAAAGAGTTTCAGGTTTTTAATGATATTAATGTATTAGGTTTAAAAGAGGGCAGTTGGCTGGAAGCAAAAAATGACAAGATAAATCTTCGTGGAAGATTAGATGCTGTTTGGTTTGAAAATAAACAGAACCCAATAAATGTTTCACCAGATTCTGTATTAGGCCCATGAATGCCTGGCTCCAACTCATCCGCTGGCCCAATTTGATATTGGTCGCTTTGGCCCAGATACTTTTTAAGTATGCCTTTTTGCCGGCCTTTGATATACCTGCTCAACTTGGAAAAATTGATTTTGCGTTGCTCTGTTTGGCTATTGTTTTCGTCACTGCAGCCGGGAATATCATCAACGATATATTTGATATTAATACCGATTTTGTCAACCGGAGGTCTCGTCCATTAGCGCAGCAGACGATATCCGTGGCCAATGCTTATGTGTTGTATTTCACGCTTAACTTATTAGCTCTTTTTTTAGTAAGACACATCGGTTTTAGATATCAGGTTTTAGACTTGATAGTTGTTGTTTTTGGCGTTATCATATTACTTTATCTATATGCTAAGTATTTAAAAAAAATGCCACTACTCGGGAATATTGTGGTCAGCACTTTGGTCAGTACCTCATTTGTGTTGGTAATCTATATTGAAGCATTCGCACTTTCAGATCAAACTATTTCGGATGCAGCCTGTTATTGGGTTATCGGTTACGCCGTTTTTGCCTTTTGGGCAAATCTGAATCGCGAATGGATCAAAGATATTCAGGATATCAAAGGTGATTACGCTCAGGGTATTTCAACATTACCGATTCTTTTAGGTAAATCCAGAATGAACATGCTTATTTTCGCTTCAACATTGGCTTTGGTACTGAGCTTAATTGCTGGTGTTAAAGTTTATTTTCAACCTGACCTTATCTTTATCCTATACCTTACCTTTGGAATATGTGTACCTCTAATTTACGTGCTTTATCACATACACCGGAAAGAATTAAATACAAACTACAAGATGCTGAGTCATCTATACAAATTGGTAATGCTAATGGGTATTATCAGTCTGATTTTTTTTAAATTATGAAAGGAATTGAAAAACATAACATTATTTTAGCTTCAGGTTCTCCAAGGCGTCAACAGTTTTTGAAGGATTTAGACATTCCTTTTGAAGTGAAATTGAAACCCGTTGACGAGAATTTTCCGGATCATTTATACAAAGCGGAAATCCCCGAATATCTGGCCAAACTCAAGGCTGAAGCATATACAGATTTAAAACCAAATGACATTATCATCACGGGTGACACCATAGTCTGGCACAAGGATAAAGCCTTGAATAAACCAGCAGATAAAAACGAAGCCTTCGAAATGATCTCCTCTCTAAAACAGTCGTGGCACCAGGTCATTAGTGCGTTTTGCATAAAAAAAGGGGAAAGGTACATTGTCCAAAGCGATACAACTGAGGTATTTTTCGAGAATCTTTCAGAAGAAGACATTTGGCATTATATCAATACTTATAAGCCTTATGATAAAGCCGGTGCTTATGGTATTCAGGAATGGATAGGGCAGGTGGGTATTTCCAAAATCAGAGGCTCTTATTTTACTGTGATGGGATTTCCAACACACCTATTTTATAAAACACTTAAAAATTTAATTGAAAATGATTAATATAAAATTAGTAATGGTTTTTATGCTTGTCGGTGTTTTATGCTCTTGTCAAAATTCAAGTGAAACAGAAACAGGAGGTGTAAATACCTATAGCGAAACGCAGTCACCTGACTTATCAGAAGAATTCAAACAGCATTGGTTTGATGGTAAAGCAGAAGTGGCCAGTTACGATTTAAAGCAAATGCGTTACGGCGAGGCCAGAGAAGGAAAAGCGGTTCTGATTTTCGTAAAAGAACCCTTTTTACAAGACCAGCAGGTTAAAGCCAACACAGCCTCTTCAAAAACAGTAGATGTTCTCAAACTCAATGCCACCAAGAAATTCAATACCGGTATTTATCCGTATAGTATCATGCAAAGTACATTTTCGCCACTAAATATAAACGCTCATGCTGTAAAAGTAGCAGCATCTACCCAGGAATGGTGTGGGCAAACCTATATGCAAATGAACAATAGGGATGCTTTTGAAATCGCCTCCCATTCCTATTTTGAAGGAGAGGCCGACGAAAGTTTAAGCATAGCTCCAACAAACTTAGAAAACGAAATTTGGAATAAGCTGAGAATTAATCCTACTGAAATCAAAACAGGACCTCAAAAACTCATTCCGGATTTTTCATTTATCCGCTTAAAGCATATTCCCGTAAAAGTTTATCAGGCTGAGGTCCAACAACAAAAAAATCAGGATACTTTGATGACCAAAATCGCTTACAAAGATTTAGATAGAATTTTAAATATCTATCAATCTGTCTCTTTTCCGTATGAAATTCTTAAGTGGGAAGAGAAGACATCTGAAAGCGATAAAAATTATACAAAAGCTCTGTTACAAAAACGCATACGAATAGACTATTGGAATAAAAATTCAAATACATTTGTATTTTTAAGGGATAGTTTACAACTTAATTGAACTTACTATGATAGAATATATAAAAGAGCACCTTACCCAGGTTATTCTCACTGCGGTTATTATAGTGAGCCTGATCATTTTGCGATGGCTGTTCAGGAAAGCCGCTTACGGTATTGCCAAACGCAGGGATGTGAATATTCAACGTACGGTTTTAATGGTAAGGTACATCAATACGCTGGCCACCTTCATAGTACTTTTTGCCATCCTGTTGATTTGGGGCGTTGAGCCAAGCCAGGTAGGGGTAATGTTTTCTTCCGTATTTGCCGTTATTGGCATTGGCTTGTTTGCCATTTGGTCGATTTTAAGTAACGTTACAGCAGGTGTGATCCTGTATTTCTATTATCCTTTTAAAATCGGGGATAAGATCAAAATTCTCGATAAAGATTTTCCTGTTGAAGCTGCTGTAATTGAAGACATTCAGGCGTTTCAGTTGCACCTTAGAACAGATAAAGGGGAGTTGATCACCTATCCCAATAACCTGATTTTGCAGAAATCTATTGCTAAGATCGAGGAGTGATTGATGTGAAAAATGAAAATGTATCAATGTGATATTGAGATAATACGATTTCATTTAAGTGATAGTAAATAAAAGTTATCAGGCTTGTTATTTTGCCTTCGATTTGATATTTTTATTCTTTAGCCTTAATTGATCTTAACTTATTGATATTGAATAGCATGTCGTGTTTTTTTAACATTAAGGCATTAAAAGATTTAAGTTATTAATAGATCAAATTAAAACCTTATACAAACTGGAAATGGATATCGTCAGACTTAGCAGTAAAACGATAATTCCAAGCGATAAACTAAGCTTCCCAAATTTGTATGCCGAGGTTTTAAGTTTATAGGCCAGCCAAATAATTAAAATGACCAGAATCGGTAAAATGATAGCATTGGCCACTTGAGCAATTCTTATAACCTCAATGGGATTAAAATCTAATGCGGCTACAATACATCCAATAAATAAAATGGCATAGCTCAGTCGTTTAAATTTTATACTTTTCTCTGAATAATTCAATTTGAACAATTTGTTTAAAACATAAGCCGCCGCTAAAGGTGCAGTTACTGCTGAAGTTAAACCCGCAGCTATAAAACCAATCCCAACAAAATACGAAGAGGTTTTGCCAAACAGCGGTTCTAAGGCTATACCTATACCAAGAATATCCTGAGTATAAGCTGAAATGTTGGAAGTGGTAATGATAATGCAAATGGAAACCAAAACACCAACACCAACGGCTGCAAAGGTATCAACACGCATGGCAGAAATACCCTCAGTAGTTTTCCATTTTTGTTTGGCGAGCGCAGCGTGTAAAAAGAGGTTGTAAGGCACAACTGTTGTTCCGATTAGTGCGGTGAGCGCCAGTATATCATCTTTAGGAAATCCGGGTGAAAGTAATGCCGCCCAAAAATACGGATTTTCTAAGGAGGTCATTATGGCTGAGATGATAAATGAAACACTCAAAACCCCGACCAAAACCATCAATGTTCTTTCAATGTATTTGTATTGTTTGAGATGCAGAATAAAAAAAGCTATTATACTGATGATGACCACAGCATAATTGATGTTCGCACCAAATATTTCAACCATAAAGTCTTTAAAATCGATAGTTTGAAGACCGATATTTACACCACTCAGATTGCCCGCTTCGTAGGCGGTATTACCAAATACAATGGCTACAAATACCAGAATCAGTATACAGCCTTTTAACCAAATCCTGTTACTCAGTTCGTTTTGCACCAACTCGGTTAGATCTTTTTGATGTAAAATGGCTAATCTGGCTGCTAATTCCTGTAAAAAAATAGTCATCACCATCGCTAAAAGCATGACCCAAAGTAGTGTGAGTCCGTGATGAAAACCAGCTAATGCGCAGACACTTACCGTTCCCGGCCCAATAAATGCCGCAGCGATGATGGTCGCCGGACCAATATTTTTTAATAAGCTCATTGGGCCAAATAAGCATAAAGGGCGAATGAGCCCAGCCAATGACCACCTTCGTAGCCGTCGCCTACGAGATTGGGATATGCGGCATTAAAATGCTTAACTGCAATGGGTTGAAGGTGCTCAAATCCTTCAGTTTTTGATAACTTGAACAGATTCCAGGCACGGCTAAAGTTAAGCCCGTCCAGATGGACCAGCTTGCCGTCACTTCTGTCGCTGACTTTGGCGATTTCCAATTCAAAATCCCTGGATTGCAGTTGAGGTAAAAATTGATTTATCCATGCGTTGAATGCTTTTTCATCTAAAATTTTTTTCATTAGCACGGCTTCTTCAAGACAAGGCGACAGAAAATCATAGCCGCTCGGTTCCCAACTTAACGGACAATTCTCATCATTTTGATAATACCTGATCGCAGATGTTTTGATTTGGTCAAGTAATTCCTGATCATTTAGGCTTCTGGCATAGTCATACAACATATTCAGTGCAAAAGCCGTATTTGTATGTTCACCAACCCGAATCGGATATATCAATTTGGGGATAAAAGCTTCAAATTTTTGTTTCAATTCATTGATGAGTGGTTGTAGGTTGGCATGCAGAACCTTACCCATCGGATCATCCCATTCATGCAGCGCCTGACTGAGCTTGAACAGCCATGCCCAACCGTACATTCGTTCATAGCCTTTGTTGATATCCTGCTGAAAGTATTCTACTTCTTTGGCAATGTTATCCTTCGTCAAATGCAGTTGTAAGACGCTTTTAATGCTGTCTGCCTGTTTTAGATTTGGATGTAGCTGAAGCAGTTTCACCATAGACCAATGCCCGTGCACCGCAGAATGCCAGTCAAAACACCCGTAAAAGGCCGGGTGCAACTCTTTAGGTTGTTTAAGGTGAGTAGAATCCGCGATCACCTGACCAAGTTTATTGGGGTATTCCTGGGTGGCACAGGTTAAAGGTAGTTCTATCAGTTTTGAAGCGGCATCAAAATCCATCTTAATTTTTTCAACAGATTTTTCATTCATTTGCTCAGATTTTTGATCAGTTTGGCAGGCTAAAAGTAAAGTTGTAATGATTAAAAAGTATATCTTATTCATAGAATAGGCTTATGTTGTAAAATTAAACAATATTATCATTAAACCTAATTCAATGAAATTAGCTAAATACTTTGAATGTATTGAAGGAATTTAGCTAAATACTTTCAATATAAAATATTAAGTTGAAAAAATGAAGATTTTCAAACGTATTCTAAAGTTAAGTTATGATTGAAATATTTTAAAAAAAAGCAAAAAAAACTCATATTCGCAATCAGAAGTAAATTATGAATTCTACTCAAGATAATACGCCTAAAAGAGGCTTTGCCGGATTAAAGGAAAACTTTAAACAGGATCTTATTGCCGGTTTTAGTGTGTCCCTAATTGCATTGCCTTTATGTCTGGGCATTGCGATTGCATCTGGTGTGCCTCCTCTTGCAGGATTGATCACCGCTATTGTAGGTGGAATGCTCTGCTCACGGATTTCGGGTACTTTCGTCACCATTAGCGGACCTGCCGCGGGATTGATTGTCATAACTTTAGGTGCAGCAGAAGCCATGGGTGGTGCAGGTGCGGCAATGGATTATGGCGGTTATCCTCATGCGCTTGGTGCTATTCTGATTGGAGGCCTTATTATGGCTGTTTTTGGATTTTTGAAAATAGGAAAAATAGGTGATTTTTTCCCTTTAGCCGCTGTTCACGGGATGTTGGCTTCTATTGGTATAATTATCATCATTAAGCAATTTTTTCCTGCTATCGGAGCAACCTCTCCTAAGGGGGAAATACTGGAAGTGGCCATTAAAATGCCTGAATCATTAATATCAGATCTTAATTATTATGCGCTTTCTATTTCAGTGGTCACTTTAGCCATTTTAATTTTACATCCATATCAAAAAAGGAAACTGATTAATGCGATACCCGCACCAATGTGGGTATTGATTTTTACAATCCCAATGGCTGCTATTCTGGGAACTGAAAATTTAGCTATGGTAGAGTTGCCAAAAAATCTGTTTGGTGAAGGAGGTTTTGAATTCCCTTCTTTTTCAAAAATTGGTGAATCAGCATTTTGGATTGCTGTCACAGGTTTTGCTTTAGTTTCTGCTATAGAAACACTGCTGAGTGCAAAAGCTATTGATAGTTTAGACCCACATAAACGTACATCAAATTTAGATAAAGATTTGGTTGCAATGGGCACCGGATCAACTTTAGCAGCCGCAATAGGAGGGTTGCCAATGATTTCAGAAATTGTGAGGTCTTCAGCAAATATCAGCAATGGTGCAAAAACACAATGGTCGAATTTTTTTCACGGTACATTTCTGTTAGTTTACCTGTTGATTGGTGCAGTCGTTATTGAAATGATTCCAATCGCTACACTTTCTGCCATGCTTGTTTTTACAGGATTTCGCTTAGCATCACCAAAAGAGTTTAAGAAAATGTATCAGATTGGTCTGATGGAGTTAGAAATCTTTATTGTAACCATATTCGCCGTTTTAGCTACTGATTTAATTGTAGGAATTGCCATTGGCATTGCATTTAAGTATATAGTTTTATTATTTAAGGGGGTAAAAATTAAAGAAATATTCAGATCAATAAATAAAATTGAAGTTAAAGAAAATAGGAAAACCATATATCTTGAAGGCTTTCAATTTTTTTCAAACTATTTATCGCTAAAGCGTAAAATGGAATTCGAAACAGAAAAATGTAATGAATTGATTTTAGACTTCAGTCGTGTCAGCTATGTTGATCATACCGTTATGGAACACCTGGAAGACTATGCACGCATTCAAAAACAAAAAGGGAATAAGGTATATATCACTAATATAGAGTCGCTTAATCCTGTTTCTAAACACCCACTTTCGGCAAGATTTAAAAAAAAGAACAGGAAATAAAGATTTCCAAAAGCATCTAACCTTCAAAATCTTCAGTAACGATTAATTCCTGGTCAACTCCAATTGAATTCAATTCCTCAATCACATGTTCTATCATCTTTGGAGGTCCGCAGACATAAAAGAACTGCTTTAGGGTATTTGAGTTTTCTCTAATAATATCTGCATTGATGTGACCATGTTTATAATCGTCTTTGTCTTCTTCAGATAAGATATTTATAAAGTCATCGCCTAAAATTTCGTCGAGCTTCTTTTTAAGAAAGATATCCTCTTCTTTTTTATTGGCAAACAATAGTTTATGACCAAAGGCCTTATTTTCTGATTCTAATTGTTTGAATATGGGTAGGAAAGGCGTAATTCCTGCACCACCGGCAATAAACATACCACTGCCCTTATATTTTATGGCGCCGTAAGGTTCGCCAATGAGTAGTTTGTCTCCATTTTCTAATTTTCCTATTTGTTCTGTAACACCATCATGAGAATCGTAAGTTTTAATTGTGAATTCCAAATGATTTTGATCGGGTAAGCTTGTAAATGTAAAAGGTCGTTTTTCATCTGTCCATCCATCTTTTAAAATAGAAACATCAGTCGCCTGGCCTGGAATAAAGTTATAATTATCAGGCTTAGTCACTTTAAGCTGAACGACATTATGATTGAGAAAAGAAATTTTTTTAAGGGTTATCGTATGTGATTTCATAAATAAATAAGATTTTATCATAATATACAAGATTAAAACTGTTTTGTTGTTAAAACTATCGGAAGGTAAACACAACATTATTTAAAATTGAAAATGATGATATGTTCTGAATAATTCATGATTTACTCAAAACTCCTAATCCAAAATTCAGTTTACGGCTTTTCTATTGTCTTTTCATCTTTAGACCTGGTCAATAATTAGAAGTTTTTTAGAGTCAGGTTGTTATTATTTTTTATTTTGCAATAAGACATTTCCTTTAGTTGATCTTAAATGTAAAGGGAAAACCACAAGCTAAGTTAAGTTTCCATGAGCTACAAAGAAGACATTTACAAAGAGTGCATCAAACTTGTTGACAAACGATTTAATAATATTAAAAATAACATTGATGATATTCAGAACAGTCTACTTTCAGAAACCAAAAGCAGTGCTGGTGATAAACATGAAACCGGACGAGCAATGCTTCAGTTAGAACGCGAAAAAGCCGGAGTGCAATTATCTGAGGTTAATAACCTTAGGAAAACACTTGATAAAATAAATATTGATAATGAACCGAAGCAAGTGAATACAGGTAGTTTAGTATACACATCAAAAGTGAATTATTTTATAGCTGTTAGTTTGGGGTTGATTGAAATTAAGGATAAGTTATGTTATGCCATTTCTCCACAAACCCCTATTGGCCAATTGCTCATGGGGAAAACCGTTGGGGATACTATCGAATTTAAAGGTAGTAGGTTTCTAATCAATAAACTTGAATAGTTATTCTAAAATAGGAGCCGGATTTAAAGTTAAGGCTTTAAAGTTATGATCTGAAAAACATAACCTCAACCTTATAAAACTAGTTTCTACCGACTACCCACTACTAACTATCTTATCCCAACCACCCATCACGATCCAAACTTCTGTATTGAATGGCTTCACTAATGTGCGTGCCAGAAATATGTTCAGAATTTTCTAAGTCCGCTATAGTTCTTGAGACTTTTAGTATTCTGTCATAGGCGCGAGCAGAAAGGTTTAATTTTTCCATAGCAGTTTTAAGTAAAGCTTTTGAGCTTTCATCAAGCGCGCAAAACTTGCGGATTTGCTTGACATCCATTTGGGCATTGTAATGGATATAATCGATGTCCTTGAAACGTTCTGCTTGTTTTTCTCTGGCTTTGGTGACTCTTTCCCGGATTTGTGCACTGGATTCTCCTTTACGCTCATCACTGAGTTTGTCAAACGGTACAGGCGTCACCTCGATGTGAATATCAATCCGGTCGAGTAGGGGACCGCTTATTTTGCTGAGGTAGCGTTGCATTTCTGCCGGTGAAGACGTTACAGGCGCATCAGGATCGTTAAAGTAGCCACCCGGACTCGGATTCATGCTCGCCACAAGCATAAAACTGGAAGGATAGGTTACCGTAAATTTTGCTCTGGAAATGGTGACTTCTCGATCTTCCAAAGGTTGACGCATGACTTCCAAAACTGAACGTTTAAATTCCGGTAATTCATCCAAAAATAAGACGCCGTTATGAGACAGTGAAATTTCACCCGGTTGCGGATAAGCACCACCACCAACCAGGGCCACATCGCTGATTGTGTGATGCGGACTTCTAAATGGACGATTGGCCATTAAGCCCGTGTGTTCTTTTACACCGCCAACCACCGAATGGATTTTGGTGGTTTCCAAAGCTTCCTGCAAGGTCATTGGTGGGAGAATACTAGGCAACCTTTTGGCCAGCATAGTTTTACCCGAGCCCGGCGGACCAATCATGATAATATTGTGTCCGCCGGCAGCAGCAATTTCCATACAGCGTTTTATAGATTCCTGCCCTTTGACTTCAGAAAAGTCGAATTTGGGGTGTTCTAAGTTTTTGTAGAATTCTTCTCGGGTATTTAGAATAGTTTGTTCTAAAGATTTGTCTTCGTTAAAAAAGTCGATGACTTCTGTGATATTGTTTATGCCATAGACTTCAAGTCCGTCAACTATGGCTGCTTCTTTAGCGTTTTGTTGAGGTAGAATAAAGCCTTTAAACCCATCTTCTCTGGCTTTGATAGCAATAGGCAGAGCGCCTTTTATGGGCTGCAGGCTTCCATCCAAAGACATTTCGCCCATGATAATATACTGGTCTATGTTTGGCGCTTTGATTTGTGAAGAAGCGACTAAAATACCAAGAGCAAGTGTTAAGTCGTAGGCCGAACCTTCTTTGCGAAGATCTGCCGGAGCCATGTTGATGGTGATTTTTTTGCCGGGGAATTTAAGGCCAATATTCTTTAGGGCAGCCTGAATCCTGTAACTGCTTTCTTTTATAGCATTATCCGGTAGACCTACCAGATGGTAGCCAATGCCGGTGTCGATATTAACTTCAACGGTGATGTTGGTAGCTTCAACACCAAAAACGGCACTGCCATAGACTTTGATGAGCATGAGAGAATTGTTTGTTTAAAAATAGCAAGTTTTTTTTAAAAAACCTACAGTGATTAAAAAATCAAATTTAACTGCTACATGCAGTCTAAATGTAGGTTGTCTATCAAACAAAATAAAATTCGAATAAGGCGATTTAGATTATTCTACTCCATTCCCTTCCTTCATCCATTGCGTAATACCACCTTTTAAATCAAAGATTTTTGTAAAGCCTTTTCTAGCTAATATTTCAGCACATTTAGCACTGCGTCGTCCTGAACGGCAATAAACTATGATGGGTTTATTTTTTTGAAGACCTTCCAATTTTTGATCAAAATCTGAATCAAAAACTATGTTTTCTGCACCTTGAATGTAATGCTCATTAAATTCATTTACGGTTCTGACATCTACCAATTGTACATCTTCAGTTTGCATCAACTCCAGCATTTCCTCACTATTTATCAAGGTAATGTTGTCATGGGTAGCTTCATTTTTGCAGGCCAGGCTCAATGTAATTATTAAAAGTAGGCTGATTTTTAGGAGTTTCATAGTTGATTTTGTTTTGATGCTATTGTTACTATTGATATTATGGGGTCAGTCGATAATTTTGTTAGTATTGAAACTGTTACTATTATGTATAACTCCTTATTTTCTAAGTTTTGCTTTAGAAACTAAGGTAGATTTTGATTACCGACTACTTATTGGTTTCCCCGTGCCATTCTGTGATACCACCTTCTAAGTTTGAAACGTCAGAAAACCCCATTTGTTCCATAATGTTGCAGGCCATCATGCTTCTTCCTCCTGCTTTACAATAGACATAATAGGATTTGGATTTATCCAATTTTTCAATTTCGGCTACAAAGTTTTGGGCATCCTTGACATCGATTAGTAATGAGTTTGGGATATGTTTTTCTTCATATTCTTCGGGAGTTCTCACGTCAAGAATTACGCTGTTTTTGTCTGTTTTCTGGGCTTTTTCCCAGGATTTGTTATCTAGATTTTTCATTATTTTGAGTTTATTAGGTATGAGTTAAGCTGTGCGTTAATTGTAAAATTTAATCGCGAAGGTCGCAAAGTTTACGAGATGTTCGCAAAGTTTTCTTTTTGTTCTTGATTTTCTAAATATCTTATTGGTTTAATTATTTAAGTTTATAGGTTTAAAGCTTATAAGTTTATAGATTTTCTATGAATACTTCACCGCTAAGGTCGCCAGGTTTAAGCTATTTTAGCAATGCAGTTTTTTCAAATTATTCTTAGTTTCAAAATCCAAGAATTCAAAATTTAAAATTCATCATTCAAAATTCTTAAAGGGTTCCTCTCAAATCCTGTTCACGTTCTATGGCTTCAAATAGTGCTTTAAAGTTCCCTTTTCCAAAGGATTGTGCACCTTTTCGCTGAATAATTTCAAAAAACATTGTTGGTCTGTCTAAAACAGGCTTAGTGAAAATCTGAAGCAGGTAACCCTCGTCGTCTCGATCAATCAAAATTCCCAGTTCCTTTAGCGGGGCTAGGTCTTCATCAATTTCGCCAACACGGTCTAAAACGGTGTCGTAGTAGACTTCCGGAACGTATAAAAACTCAACACCCCTATCTCTCAGGTCGGTTACAGTTTCAATGATATTATCAGTAGCCACGGCTATGTGTTGTACACCGGCACCATTATAAAAATCGATGTATTCTTCAATCTGAGATTTCTTTTTACCATGAGCGGGTTCATTGATAGGAAATTTTATTCTGCCATTGCCATTACTCATTACTTTACTCATCAAAGCAGTATATTCTGTAGATATGTCTTTATCGTCAAAAGAGACCAATTGTGCAAAGCCCATAACATTGGCATAGAATTCACACCACTTGTTCATCTCATTCCAGCCAACGTTACCAACCATATGGTCGATGTATTTGATTCCCGTGGATTTAGTGTGGTAAGGCTTATCCCATACTTTGTAACCAGGCAAAAATGGTCCGTGATAATCTTTGCGTTCAACGAACAGATGAACAGTTTCCCCATAAGTGTGGATACCCGAAATCACTGCCTTTCCATTACTGTCTTCCATAGTGTAGGGCTCGCAGTAAGATTTTGCCCCTCGTTTTGTGGTTTCGTTGTAGCTTTTTGTAGCATCGTCTACCCAAAGCGCAACATATTTTACACCATCACCATGTTTGTTAATATGTTCGTTTATTTTGCCACCTGGTTCTAACGGACTTGTAAGAACAAGTCTTATTTTATCCTGTTGCAATACATAAGAAACTGTGTTTTTTTTACCGGTTTCTAAGCCCGCATAAGCAATAGGGGTAAAACCCCATGCCGTTTGATAATAGTATGCAGCCTGCTTAGCGTTACCTACATAAAGTTCTACAAAATCTGTTCCCAAAAGTGGCAGGAAATCTTCTGCTTCGGGATTTTCTATTGGTAAATTTAAACTGGTTGTATCGGTTTTCATTTTTATTAAGTTTATAAGGTTATGGGTTTATGAGATTGTGAGTTCAAAAAATTTAAAAGTAAATTTTTTCAAATCTTCACATAAATTTACTCTAGCCATGATTTATAGTAAGTGCCGTCTGACAATTTCATCCCATCTTCAGTGATTTGAAGGGGCTTGAAAGTGTCCACCATCACAGCGAGTTCTTCTGTTTTGGTTTGGCCAATGCTGCGTTCTGCGGCTCCCGGATGCGGTCCGTGAGGAATGCCGGCGGGATGCAATGAAATATGTCCGGGACCAATATCATTTCTACTCATAAAATCACCATCGACATAGTACAACACTTCATCACTGTCTATATTAGAATGGTTATATGGCGCCGGAATACTTTCCGGATGATAATCATATAATCTTGGACAGAATGAGCAAACCACAAATGCATCGGTTTCAAAAGTTTGATGCACCGGTGGTGGCTGATGGATACGTCCGGTAATGGGTTCAAAGTCATGTATTGAAAAGGCATAAGGGAAATTGTACCCATCATATCCTACAACATCAAATGGATGTGTGGCATAGACCATTTCAAAAATGTCATTTTGTTTTCTCACTTTTATTACAAATTCACCTTTTTCATCATAATTTTCAAGTTCCTTTGGTGCACGGATATCCCTTTCACAAAACGGTGAGTGCTCCAGTAACTGTCCAAAATAATTTCGGTAACGCTTAGGGGTATAAATGGGTCTTGTGGATTCTACAATAAACAATCTGTTGTCAGCATTATCAAAATCTATTTTATATATCATTCCACGAGGAATAAGCAGATAATCACCGTATTTAAAATCCAGGTTTCCCAAATGTGTTCTAAGTTTTCCTCTGCCCTTGTGGATAAATAGTAACTCGTCTGCATCAGCATTTTTATAAAAATAATCCTTGGTTGACCTTTGAGGTGCAGCCAGCGTAATGTTTACGTCGCTATTGTGCATTATTATTTTACGGCTTTCCAGGAAATCTGCCTCGGGTTTTATATCAAATCCTTTCAAACGTAAGGATTCCAGATTATTTTTCACCGCAATCTTAGGCGCTACAGAATACTGAGCCCTGATCTCCTTAACCTGAGTAGGCCTGTGAATATGATAAGAATTGGTTGACATACCATCAAAACCAATGGTGCCAAACAATTGTTCGTAGTATAATCCACCATCAGGTTTCTTAAAAATAGTGTGTCTTTTTTGTGGTATTTTACCAAGTTTATGATAAAAAGGCATCTTAATTATGTTTTGTTCAAATATCGGATTAAAATGGGTACTTTTCAAATAAATTTGATAAACAATTTGTTAATGCTTACTCAGGTAATTTAAAAGTTTAAATATTCAAAACAATGAAAAGCCTCGATCATGAAAGGATAAAGACCAAAAAGCATCAAGAATCTAAAAAGTCAAAACCTCAAACAAGAAACATACAACACCATTAAAACCTGTATCCCAGACTAAAATACCAATAGCTATCAGATAGTTCGGGAGAAAAAGTATATTTTATTTCAACCGGCCCGAAGATGGTGTCCAAACCATAACCTAGAGCATAGCCACTAAAATCCGGACTGGAAAACCACTCTCCAGTAGTTAAAATATCGTCGTCAACATTAGCATAATTTGCACTTATAATAAAATGGTTTTTGGTATAAAAATTAAAATCTATTTCAACCAATCCTTTTATATAACTGTTGGCAGAGAGGCTAAAAAAATCATAGCCATAAAACGGCCTAAAGTTGTTGATAGCATTGAATCCAAAGCCGCCAAGAAAAAAATTAAGACCACTTACACCATCTTCTCCAATCCTAAAACCAAGTTCAGAAGAAATTCTAGCCGAAATTTTATTAATAGGCGTAAAGACATAACCCAGACTTCCTTTGGCAATTGAAAATTGCTCCAGTTCCGGATTATTGAAATCCATTAGATATAGATTAAATTGCCCATTAAAAAACGCACCTTTTGTTGGAAAAAATTTGTCGTCGAGACTATCGTAATCCAAATAACCAAAACTGCTTAAAAGGTTGAATTGTTCTATGATGGTCTCCTGGTTTTCCTCATCTACAATTTCCCCTATGGTTCTGGTAGATGCCTGAAGATTTTTTAATTCTAGGCCCATTCCAAATCTAAAGTCTTTAAAAATATTTGTTTCTACAAAAAATTGATTTGTAAAATCATCAACATCCAGCCTGATTTGGTTTACGTTAAAGTTACCTATATTTACATTATCCTGGACAAAATCAAAATCTACGTTATCTTCTATATGGTTAAACCTCGATTTTAATCCAATACTCCAATACTTTCCTTTATCGATATAGTAATCAAAGTAATATCTGATATTATCCCCAAGTACCAAATCCAGACTTATATCGTCGTTGGTTAAAAAAAGACTTTTATGAGTAAAGTTTATCAACAATCCGCTTTTATAAAGATCGTCATAATGCGCCGCTAGTTTTATAGAGGTTTTGTTTTCACTTTCATCAACTTTTAAGATCAGATTTCTTTTATTATCTTCTTTGATCAAGTCATAAACTACTCTGTTGAAATTTCCTGTTGCAGCCAGATTATTTAAACCGTTATTTAGTGATTTATAATTTATTTTCTTGTCGTTTTCAATTTTTAGTTTTCCTCTAATATAATTTCTTGGATAGGTTTTATTCCCAGTGATTTCAATATTATGGATAGTAATAGAATCAGCAATTTTTACAGGGTTTCGCTTCCCTTTATAATTTTGTATTTCTGCAAGTTCTTTTAATTGATTGATTTTCTTTAGAGCAGCATACTCGCCATTTTTTATTATGATTTCTCCATCCTCAAAGGAAAGAACTGTGAAATTTTCAATATCAGGTCTTATATAGATGTCAGTTTTTCCTCTTTTTTCTTTCATAGCATTTATGGTTCTAAAATTGTTGACCTGGGTCATGATATCTAAACCACTTTTTAATTTTTTTCTGGAAAATAAACTGTCCTGTACATCTACTCCAATAACATAATCTATGTTTTTTGAAATTAAATTTTCAACAGGATAATTGTTTACTACACCGCCATCTGTTAATAACTGTCCGTCAATTTCTACAGGTCTAAAAAGCGTTGGTATTGCACCACTTGCAGAAATAGCCTGTGCTAAATTTCCTTTATCCAGGATAACTTCTTCACCGGTTTCAATATTTGTTGCAATACAGAAAAATGGAATTTGAAGTTCACTAAAATTTTCAGTTTCTACGTGTTCTGTGAGCTGAGCCAGCAAGTTGTATATGTTTTGTCCTTTAGAAATCCCTCTGGGCAGACTTAAAACAAAATTATCAAAGGGAAATGAGAATGCATACCGTTCCGATTCCTCACGTTCTTTAAAAGTTTTTGCCGCGCGTGGCAATTCGTCTTGAATAAGTTTTGAAAAATTGGTTTTATTAAAAATAGAATCCAGTTGATTTGCAGTGTATCCTGAAGCATAAAGTCCGCCAACAATAGCTCCCATGCTTGTTCCCGCAATATAATCTATCTTTACACCACTTTCTTCAATGACTTTAAGAGCACCTATATGAGCAAGCCCCTTAGCTCCGCCACCACTCAGGACAAGGCCAACCCTTGGCGCCGGTTTTATCTCCTGACAATGTGTTCTCATCAGACCGATAAAAAATAGTAATATGAAAAATATTTTAGTCTTCATTTTCCTCCGAAAAATACTTGTGAATAAGTTCTGCTTTGCTGTCTCCTATAATTCTGCTGACCTGTTCTTTACTGGCTTCTTTTACTCTCTTTACAGATCTAAATTCTTTTAGTAGCTCTAATGCTGTTTTTTCACCTATGCCTTTGATATTTTGTAATTCACTGTCTATAGCGCCTTTACTTCTTTTTTGGCGATGAAAGGTAATGCCAAACCTGTGGGCTTCATTTCTTAACTGCTGAATAATTTTTAAACTCTCCGATTTTTTATCTAGATAAAGAGGAATACTGTCTCCCGGAAAGTAAATTTCTTCTAGTCGCTTCGCAATTCCTATGATTGAAATTTTACCCCTCAAATCTAATTTTTCGAGGGCTTTTAAAGCTGAGTTAAGTTGGCCCTTTCCGCCGTCAATAACGATGAGCTGAGGCAGACCTTCTCCCTCTTCTAAAAGGCGTTTGTATCTCCTGTACACAACTTCTTCCATTGATGCAAAATCATCCGGGCCTTCCACTGTTTTTATATTGAATTTTCTGTAATCTTTTTTTGAAGGTTTAGCATTTCTAAAAACAACACATGCAGCAACAGGGTTTGTGCCCTGAATATTGGAGTTGTCAAAACATTCGATATGTCGAGGTTCTTCAGGTAATCTCAAATCTTCTTTCATTTGTGACATCAAACGTTTTACATGACGATCCGGGTCCACGATCTTCATTGTTTTAAATCTTTCCATCCTGAAGTACTTAGCATTCCTTTTTGATAAGTCTACGAGGGCCTTTTTGTCACCAAGTTTTGGAACTATAACCTCTGTGTCTTCCCCCAGGTCTACATCAAAAGGTACCAGTGTTGTTTTGGAGGGCGAATCAAATCTTTGTCTTATTTCAACAATTCCTAATTCCAGGAGTTCCTTGTCTTTCTCATCAAGACGTTTTTTAATTTCTATAGTATGGGAACGAATTATTGCACCATTAACAACCTGAAGAAAATTGACGTATCCGTAACTTTCATCCGAAACAATGGCATAAACATCTACGTTGCTGATTTTTGGATTTACTACTGTAGATTTTGCCTGGTATCTTTCTAAACTATCAATTTTTTGTTTAATTTTTTCAGCTTCTTCGTAACGTAAATCTTCCGCAAGTGTTTTCATTTGTTTTTTGAAAGCCCGTAATGAACTATTAAAATTGCCTTTTACAATTTGCCTGATCTCTTCAATTTGTGCATTGTATTCCTCTTCATTCTGAAAACCTTCACATGGTCCTTTGCAATTACCAAGATGGTATTCCAGGCAAACTTTATATTTCCCTGCCTGAATTTTCTCCTCAGCTAAATCATATTTGCAGGTACGTATCTGATAAAGCCCTTTGATCAGGCCAAGTAAAGTCTTTACAGTTTTTAAACTTGGAAATGGACCAAAATACTCACTACCGTCTTTAATCATTCTTCTGGTGAGAAATATTCTTGGAAATCTCTCGTTTTTAATGCAAAGCCAGGGGTAAGTCTTGTCATCTCTCAGCATGACATTAAATCTTGGTCGCCTGGATTTGATAAGGTTGTTTTCCAGAAGAAGAGCATCAGCCTCAGAATTTACAACTATATGTTTGATGTCTGTTATCTTATTAACCATCACTGCAATTCTTCTGGAATCGTGAGACTTGGTAAAATAAGAATTTACTCTTTTCTTAAGATTTTTTGCTTTCCCTACATATAATAACTTATTGTCCTTATCAAAAAACTGGTATACACCAGGATTTTCTGGAAGGGTTTTTAAAGTCAGTTCTATACTCGAGTTGGACATGTCAAAATATCTTTGACGAAAATATTAAAAACTGGCTTAAGGTATATGTCAGGTCTATTAAATGATTTATAAAATATTTAGAGGCCTTTTATATGAGTAATTAAAGATCTAAAAAATATTGTTGTTGCTATTATCGTGACAAAGCTTTAACTTTGACTTGTAAACATATCATTTAGAGATTTATAAAATTAAACCTCATCATCGTAAGACTTGTCCATTACAAAATCCTCCATAAACTTGGTAGTATAATTTCCGGCGAGATAATCAGGATGATCCATCAACTGACGGTGAAAAGGTATTGTTGTTTTTACACCTTCAATGACAAACTCATCCAGAGCTCTTTTCATTTTATTGATAGCTTCTTCACGGGTTCTTGCGGTTGTTATTAATTTAGCAACCATAGAATCGTAATTTGGAGGTATGACATAACCACTGTACACATGTGTGTCTAATCTAACCCCGTGACCTCCGGGAGCATGAAGGTTAGTTATTTTACCTGGTGAAGGTCTAAAGTTATTGTATGGATCTTCCGCGTTTATCCTACATTCAATGGAATGTAATCTAGGATAATAGTTTTTACCGGATATAGGAATACCAGCAGCTACCTTTATTTGTTCTCTGATCAAGTCGTGCTCTACGACCTCATCAGTGATGGGATGTTCTACTTGAATTCTGGTATTCATTTCCATAAAGTAGAAGTTCTTGTGTTTATCTACTAAAAACTCAATAGTACCGGCACCTTCATAACCTATATATTCTGAGGCTTTTACGGCAGCATTTCCCATTTTGTCTCTAAGCGCCTTTGTCATAAATGGTGAAGGCGTTTCTTCTGTAAGTTTTTGGTGCCTTCTTTGTATGGAACAATCTCTTTCTGAGAGATGACAAGCCTTTCCAGTTTGATCACCCACAATTTGAATTTCGATATGTCTTGGTTCTTCAATGAGTTTTTCCATGTACATATCATCGTTTCCAAAAGCAGCTTTAGATTCCTGTCTTGCAGATTCCCATGCTTTTTGAAGATCTTCTTCCTTCCAAACGGCTCTCATGCCTTTTCCGCCACCACCGGCAGTTGCTTTCAACATAACGGGATAACCAGTTTCTTTTGCAATTTTCTTACATTCTTCAAAATCTTTTATAATTCCGTCAGATCCAGGGACGCAGGGAACACCAGCAGCTTTCATTGTAGCCTTAGCTGTGGATTTGTCTCCCATTTTTTCAATCATTTCTGCTGAAGCACCAATAAACTTGATATCGTGCTCTTCACAGATTTTCGAAAAATTGGCATTTTCACTTAAAAATCCATATCCTGGATGTATGGCGTCAGCATTTGTAATTTCAGCAGCTGAAATTATATTAGGTATTTTTAAATAAGAATCACTACTCGGCGGAGGACCTATACATACAGCCTCATCTGCAAATCTCACGTGAAGACTTTCGGTGTCTGCTGTCGAATAAACAGCTACAGTTTTGATACCCATTTCCTTGCAGGTCCTTATGATTCTAAGGGCAATTTCACCCCGATTTGCTATAAGTATTTTTTTGAACATCCGTTTTGAGTTTTTTAAAAAATTAATCTATCGTTTCTGTTTGTGTCTTTGTTTAAGACGGGTCAACAAGAAACAATGGCTGATCAAATTCAACTGGAGTAGCATCATCAACCAAAACTTTTACAATTTTACCGCTTACTTCACTTTCTATTTCGTTAAAAAGCTTCATAGCTTCAATTGTACAAAGGACATCTCCTTCTTTTATAGCATCGCCAACTTCAACAAATACAGGCTTGTCAGGAGAAGGTTTTCTGTAAAAAGTACCTATAATTGGAGATTTGACAGTTATATAGTTATTATTCTCGGGTTCTTTTGCTTGTTCTTGGGTATCAGAAGGCGCAGGAGTTTCCTGAGCAACAGATTGACCAGGCATTGCCTGTTGTTGAGGCAGGTTTCCTACAGGTATTTGCTGAACGATGGTTTCTTTGGTCGTACTGCCTTCACCGGTTTTGATAGTGATTTTTACATCGTCCATTTCAAGTTTTACTTCGCTAGCTCCAGATTTGGCTACAAACTTGATAAGATTTTGAATTTCTTTTAAATTCATAATTTTTAGTTTTAGGTTTAGGAATTATAGGCCCATTTCAAATAGATGGAACCCCATGAAAATCCACCGCCAAATGCAGCGAATATTAAATTATCTCCTTTTTTAAGTTGTTTTTCGTAATCTGTTAATAATAAAGGTAACGTTGCTGAAGTCGTATTGCCATACCTTTCAATATTCATTAAAACTTTTTCCTCTGCCAGTCCCATTCTTTTGGAAGTAGCATCGATGATCCTTTTGTTCGCTTGATGAGCAACGAGCCAGTCTACATCATCACTTGATAAGTTATTTCTCTCCATGATCCTGGCACTGACATCAGCCATATTAGAAACTGCGAACTTGAATACATTTTTACCGTCCTGCTCTACAAAATGCAACCTTTTTGCAACCGTTTCTTCACTTGCCGGAAGTATTGAACCACCAGCATCTATTTTTAGAAATTTTCTCCCTATGCCATCAGTTCTTAAGTACTCATCCTGCACACCCAGGCCTTCATAGTTTGGTTCAAAAAGTACACAACCTGCACCATCTCCAAAAATGATACAGGTTGTCCTGTCCTTATAGTCTATAATAGAAGACATTTTGTCGGCGCCTACCACTAATATTTTTTTATAGCGACCAGATTCAATATAACTTGCCGCTGTAGACATACCATATAAGAAACTAGAACAAGCAGACTGCAAATCGTAAGAAAATGCATTTACTGCACCAATTTCACTTGCTACGTATGCAGCAGTTGAGGCAACTGGCATATCGGGCGTTGCCGTAGCCAGAATTAGTAAATCTATCTCTTTTGGATCAATTCCATTTTTTTCAATAAGGTTTTCAGCAGCTTTTATGCCAAGATAGGAAGCGCCTTCACCTTCTTTTTTTAGTATTCTTCGTTCTTTAATACCCGTTCGTGTAGTTATCCACTCGTCGTTGGTATCTACCATCTCCTCTAAATCCTTATTGCTAAGAATATCTTCTGGTAGATAATGGCCCGTTGCTGTTATGGCCGCTGTAACTTTTTGCATAAGTTGCTTTTAAAAAATCCTTTTACTTTAAGGAATAAAATAAATGATAAATATCATGCAAAGTAAAATGTTTTTTGGAGTATTACAAAAAACTTACACAACATTTAATTAACATCTGCTTAAATTTAACATTAAAAACCAACTGAATAAAAATTATAAACCCTTGAATATTAATAATTAAAGTTCAAATTTTATACCTTGTGCTAAAGGTAATTCACTGGTGTAATTGATGGTGTTAGTTTGTCTTCTCATATAGATTTTCCAGGCATCAGATCCTGATTCTCTTCCTCCGCCGGTTTCCTTTTCTCCTCCAAAAGCCCCGCCGATTTCAGCGCCCGAGGTACCAATATTTACATTGGCTATCCCGCAATCAGAACCCTGGGCTGATAAAAATTGTTCAGCTTCTCTAAGATTATTGGTCATGATTGCAGAAGATAATCCCTGTACAACACCATTTTGTAAATCTATGGCATTTTGTAATTCACCTTTGTATTTGATCAGGTATAATATTGGAGCAAAAGTTTCTTCCTGTACTATCTCAAAATGGTTTTCTGCTTCTACAATTGCAGGTTTAACGTAGCAACCGCTTTCGTAACCTTCTCCTTCTAAAACACCACCGTCAATTAAAATATTACCACCTTCAGATTTTGCTTTTTCTAAGGCTTTACTATAGTTGGCAACAGCGTCTTTATCTATTAAGGGACCAACGTGATTGCTTTCATCTAATGGATTACCAATTTTTATTTGTTTATATGCACTTACGATGGCCTCTTTGACAGTGTTGTAGACATCCTCATGTACTATAAGTCTTCTAGTAGAAGTACAACGCTGCCCACAGGTTCCTACAGCTCCAAATACAGCACCTATGACGGTATTTTTAATGTCTGCATCTGGCGTGACTATAATCGCGTTATTGCCCCCCAGTTCTAATAAAGATTTTCCAAGTCTTTTTGCAACAGCCTGAGCAACTATTTTACCCATTCTTATTGAGCCGGTAGCAGATATAAGAGGTACACTCTTGTCATTTGTCATCATTTCTCCGACCTTATAATTGCCTGTAATTAAGCAGGATATGCCATGGGGAACATTATTTTTCTTAAAAACACGATTTGCAATTTTTTGGCAGGCTACAGAGGTGAGCGGTGTTTTTTCTGAACCTTTCCAAATACAGGCATCCCCACAAACCCAAGCTAAAGCAGTATTCCATGACCAGACCGCTACAGGAAAATTAAATGCAGAAATAATACCCACAACACCCAGTGGATGCCATTGTTCATACATTCTGTGTCCTGGGCGTTCACTGTGCATGCTTAACCCGTATAGTTGTCTGGAAAGGCCTACGGCAAAATCACATATATCTATCATTTCCTGAACTTCTCCCAAGCCCTCCTGGTAAGATTTTCCCATTTCGTAAGAGACTAGTTTTCCTAACGGCGCTTTAAGTCTTCTTAACTCCTCATTGAATTGTCTCACAACTTCACCTCTTTGAGGAGCAGTCCATTGACGCCACTCTTTAAAACCCTTTTCAGCCTCACTAATTACTTTATTGTAGTCTTCTGATGTGGTTTGGCTTACGCTGCCTATTAGATTATCATCTACAGGCGAGTAAGATGAGATGAAATCACCATTTCCAAAAAAACCCTCACCGTAAGAACTGCCATGGTTTTCTTTTTCAATGCCAAGAGCTTCTAAAGCTTCGTGTATTTCGTATTTTTCAGCAATTTTGCTCATATATTTTTAATTTTATTTATTTTTATCTATGTATTTTGCGAAATTAATAAATAAAATAAGGCTTTGGGTCTACTTATTAGACATTTTTAAATTAAATCTAAAATGAAACACAAATGGTGTTACTGTAAAAAGTAATATTGGTGATTAGTCAGATTATTTTAGCTTTTCTTTTGATTGTAGAAAAAAGAATTGTCTTTATTTTGCAGAAATTTCAAAACCTAAGTGAAGCATAAATTTATCAAGCGTCAGATTAATTCTCAGGAAGGAAAAAATCATTTAAAGTCATACCCTGATTCTATTTCAAATATAGGCTTGTTTATTGCAGAAAGTAAATTGCCAGGTACTAATTTTATCACAAAGTTACAATCGTGCTTTGGTGTGGATAGTCGTTTTTTCAAATTTGCGGTTTCAAACAAAATTCAGGCCTCTGATGTCATTTTTCTCAATAAAAGTTCTTTTAGCTTTTGGGGCAAATTCAAAGACAAAGAAGCTTACAGGATTTTGTCAGATTTAGATATGTTGATAGATATAAGTTTTAAAAACAGTATGATAAAAACTTACGCTTTTAATTTGTCACATAAATCCTTTAAAATTGCAATGGGTAAAGCATCAGGAGATTTTTTTCATCTGAGGATAAATGTTGACGAAAATAAGGTTGATGTATTTGCAGATGAAATTATTAAATATCATAAAATTTTAAGTCATGTCAAGAGATAAATTCTTAGGTACAGGTGTTGCATTAGTCACACCTTTTAACGACAACAACGAAGTGGATGTTGAAGCCTTAAATACTATAGTAAACTATCAAATAGAAAACGGAATAGAATATCTGGTAGTTTTAGGCACAACGGCCGAAACTGCAACCTTAACAAAAACGGAAAAAGAACTGGTTAAAAGCACTGTAGAAAAAGCAAATAAGGGCAGGTTACCTTTGGTTTTAGGCATGGGTTCTAATAATACAAAAGCCTTGGTTGAAGAAATAAAACAGACAGATTTATCTGCTTATGATGCTATTTTATCTGTCTCTCCTTATTATAATAAGCCTACTCAGAAGGGGATTTACGATCATTTTGCTGAAATTGCAAAATCTACAGATAAACCTATTATACTTTATAATGTACCTGGAAGAACAGCCTCTAATATGGCAGTGGAAACTGTAGTGAAGTTATCTCAGGATTTCAAAAACATTATTGGAATTAAAGAAGCAGCAGGCGATATTGTACAGGCTTATGAGCTTATTCAAAAAGTACATGAGGGCTTTTTAGTCATATCAGGTGATGATATGATTACTTTGCCAATGGTTTTAGGAGGTGGTGCAGGTGTGATATCAGTTATTGGAGAAGGGTTTCCGAAAGCGTTTTCTGAAATGGTAAGGTTTGGTCTTGAGGGAAAAAGCAAAGAAGCATTCAAAATACACCATAAAATTGCTCCGGCTATAAATATGATTTTTGAACAAGGAAATCCGGCAGGCATAAAGTCTATATTTAAACATTTGGGTTTGTCTACTGATAAACTCCGTTTGCCCTTAGTCAGTGTTGATGATGAACTCGATGGCAGGATCGCCAGTTTTGTGAAGCGTAACAAGCTTTGATTAGAATTGGAAAGCCATAAATTTTACATTTTTTAGTTAGAGCTTATTTAAGTACCTTTGCAAATTATTTATGAAGAAACTAGTTTACATCACGTTAGTAGCAATTTTTTTAACCTCCTGTAGTGAATACCAGAAGGTTTTGAAACAAAAAGATATCAAACCAAAGTTTGATATGGCAAATGTTTACTATGAAGAAGGGCTTAAAGAGGAGAAAAAAAGCAAATTGACAAAAGCCATTAAATTATATGAACAGATACTGCCGAGTTTACAGGGAAAACCTCAGGCTCAAATCGTACAATATAATGTTGCTAACGCATACTACAGTGTAGAAGACTATTTGTTGTCCGGATATAGATTTGAAAGATTCACTAAAGCATATCCTTCCAGTCAAAAATTAGAAGAAGCTTTTTATAAAAGTGCAGACAGTTATTATCAGAATTCGCCTGTATATAGTTTAGATCAGGTGGATACGAGAAAAGCTATTGGAAAATTGCAGGATTACTTAGATAAATATCCTGACGGTCAATATTTTAAAGAAGCTAATGAAAAATTACAGGAACTGCGGTATAAAATAGAAAGAAAATTCTACGAGATAGCCAAGCAGTACCATTTTACTTATCGTTATAAGGCAGCAATTAGTGATTTTGACAATTATCTTATAAATTACCCTGGTTCGGCTTTTAAGGAAAAAGCCTACTATTACAAATTTGAATCTGCATATCTTCTAGCTATAAATAGTTTTGCATATCTAATGGAAGAAAGATTAGATGATGCGATGACCTATTATGAAGATTACAGAGACAAATACCCGGAAGGCGAATTTATAGAACAAGCCAATGCTTATGCAGAAGACATCACAGTAAAAAAAGCAGAATTACAAAATAATACATTGAACCAACAATAATTTCTTGTTATGAATACAAAATTAAATTTCCAGGAAGCTGAAGTGAGCACAACTACAATAGATAAAAATAAGGTTGATGCAAAAACGGATAATATTTACGAAGCGATTTCAATTGTTGCAAAACGTTCTAATCAGATCAATACAGATCTAAAAAAAGAGCTTATCGAAAAATTAGAAGAGTTTGCTACACATAACGATAGCTTAGAGGAAGTCTTTGAAAACAAAGAACAAATAGAAGTATCCAAGTTTTATGAAAGATTACCAAAACCGCATGCTATCGCAATGGATGAATGGTTGAAAGATAAAATTTACTACAGGCATACCAATCAGGACGACACTAGTATCTAAATGTCTGTCCTTAACGGAAAACATATATTACTCGGTGTAACTGGTGGAATAGCGGCTTATAAGTCTGCATTCTTGGTAAGGCTTTTGGTTAAATCAGGGGCAGAAGTTAAAGTAGTCATGACGCCTTACGCTGAAGAATTTGTAACGCCCTTAACATTATCCACGTTATCTAAAAACCCTGTATATTCAAGTTTTACAGACAAAGAAAAAAATTGGAATAACCATGTGGAGATCGGTGAATGGGCAGACCTTATGCTTATTGCGCCAGCTACTGCTAATACTTTGTCTAAAATGGTTCACGGGAAGTCTGATAATTTATTACTAACAACATATTTATCAGCAAAATGTCCTGTATTTGTTGCGCCTGCAATGGATTTGGATATGTACAAACATAATTCTACACAAGAAAATCTCTCAAGCTTATCGGAAAGCAATCATCATATTATTGAGCCGGCTTCAGGAGAGCTGGCTAGTGGACTTGAAGGAAAGGGAAGAATGCAGGAGCCGGAACAGATTGTAAAAATTATCGAAAATTATTTTGCAGTAAAGCTTCCACTAAATAATAAAAAAGTTATGATTACAGCCGGACCGACTTACGAAGCTATTGATCCGGTTAGATTTATTGGGAACTATTCAAGTGGCAAAATGGGATTTGAGTTGGCTAAAAATGCTTTGCATCTTGGTGCTGAAGTTATTTTGATAACAGGTCCTACACACCTGGAATTGGCACATTCAAACTTAAATTTAATCAGGGTGAGATCTGCCGACGAAATGAGCAAAGAGGCTTTTAAATACTTTTCTGAAGTAGATATTGCTATTGGTTCTGCGGCCGTTTCAGATTATAAGCCTAAATTTATATCTGATAAAAAAATTAAAAAAACAACAGAAACTTTAACTCTAGAACTGGTTAAAAACCCTGATATTTTAAAAAGTCTGGGAGGGCAAAAAGAAAGCCAAATCCTCGTGGGGTTTGCATTAGAGACTAACAATGAGGAAGAGAATGCAAGGAGAAAGCTTTATGATAAAAATTTGGACTTCATAGTATTAAATTCACTCAACGATAAGGGTGCCGGTTTCAAAACTGATACCAATAAAATAAGTATCATAACAAATAAAGAAATAATACGTTTTGATGTAAAGCCAAAAGCAGAAGTTGCCAAAGATATTTTTAATACGATTTTAGAAAAAAACGATTTATAATGAAAAAATTAATTGTAACGGGATTACTTTTAATTTCAGCATTTACTTCAAGTGCTCAGGAATTTATTTCCAGCGTTACTATTGATGCCAGGCAAACCGGGCAAACACGACTAAGAATATTTGATATTCTAGAGAATTCACTTGAAGAATTTATCAATCAAACTGCATTTACCAATGAAAAATTTACAGAGCTACAGAAGATAGAATGTAGTTTTTTTATTACAATAAATAATTTTGACTCCGACAGGTTTCAGGCCAATATTCAGGTACAGGCTTCCAGACCGGTGTATGGATCCACTCTGAAAACTTCAATACTTAATGTAAAGGATGAAGATTTTAATTTTTCTTACACAGAAAGTCAGCCTTTAATCTATGATGTAAATAATTTTCAATCCAATCTCACTTCTGTAGTTAGTTTTTACCTATTAACAATACTTGGTCTGGAAGCAGATTCTTTAGCGCTTGATGGTGGTACGCCTTATTTTGAGCTTGCAAGACAGATAGTAAATGCCGCCCAGGCCAATGCAGGTTTAGGCTGGCAAGCTTCTGGTGTAGGTTTTTCAAGGTTTAATCTGAATAATGATCTACTCTCTCAAAATTTTGCAAAATTCAGACAAGCTTTTTATGTATACCATAGAGAAGGCCTTGATATGATGCATAAAAGCACCCAGGAAGCTAAAGAAAATATTCTGAGGTCTATTGAATTGCTAAATCAAGTAAATAATGAAAGGCCAAACTCTGTCTTGTTGCGCTTATTTTTTGATACAAAATCAGGAGAAATCCAACAAATTCTCAATGGTGGCCCTAAACTGGATATTGCCCAAACCAAAGAATACCTTTATAGAATCGCACCCGTGCATAACAACAAGTGGAAAAGAATTAAATATTAAATTTCTCTAATTCTAATTTCGCTGGTTAATTTTTTGCTATTCCTTATCTTAGTAGCGAAAATAAAATACCTATTCATTTGCTAAAAACGCTGTACATAAAAAACTATGCACTAATTAAGGATATTCAACTTAAGTTTGGAGATTCTTTTACGACTATAACAGGTGAAACAGGTGCAGGTAAATCTATTTTACTTGGCGCACTATCCTTACTTTTAGGAAGCCGTGCTGATAAAGATAGTCTACGTGATGCCAATGAAAAATGTATTATCGAAGCAGAGTTTGATTTGTCCAAGTTCAATCTCAAAGACATATTCTTAAAACAAGATTTGGACTACGAGGAATTAAGTATCATTAGAAGAGAAATCACAAGTAATAAAACAAGAGCCTTTATAAATGATACGCCGGTAAATTTAAAAATTTTAAATGAGCTTAAGCCTTACCTGATTGATATACACAGTCAAAATGAGACCCAGTCCCTTTCTAAACCTCAGTACCAATATCAGGTATTAGACAAAATAGCTTCAAATGCAGAAATATTAAATCTATATAGGCAGGCACTTAAAGCGTTTAAAAAATGTCAGCAAGAATTAGAGGATTTAAAAACGGCAAGAGTTGAGGCTTCAAAGAAGCATGACTACAATCAATTTTTATTTGAGGAACTTGAACAGGCAAATTTATATAAAGGTGTCCAGGAAGATTTAGAAAATGAATTCCATAGTTTGCAGAATGCTGAAGATATTCAATACCAGTTATCTGCTTGTATTGATGGTATACAGAAAGAAGATTTTGGAATTTATGATAAAATGGCATCTGTAAATCACCACCTCGGGAATTTAACCCAAAACATTTCTTCATACAAAGACCTGAAAGACAGAATTCAAAGCGCATTAATAGAAATTGAAGATATAGGAAATGAACTTGAAAGCAGATTAGATAAAGTTGAAGTTAATCCGGAGAGATTAGAAAAGATTGAAGTTCAGTATCAAAATCTAAATAACCTTCTAAAGAAACATCAGGTTCAAACTGATGAAGAATTAATTGAAATTAAAAGAAAATTAGAAAATGAATTAGTTGACTATACAAACTTTGATGAAAAAATAAAAAAGACTAAAGTACATTTAGAAGAATATGAAGTAAAACTGTCAGAACTTTCCGGTCGTCTTACATTAACCAGAAAAAAATCATCAAAAGTATTAGAACAACAATTGGTGAACTTGCTTTCGGGACTTGGTATGGAAAATGCTACCATGAAAGTGGTAGTGAAAAATGCTGATGGATATAATAATTATGGTAAAGATGATATTGATTTTATGTTTTCTGCAAATAAAGGAATGCCTTTAAGATTATTGCATAAAGTTGCATCAGGTGGAGAAATGTCTAGAATTATGTTAGCTATAAAAAGTACAATTGCGCGCTACGAAAATTTACCAAGTATAATATTTGATGAGATTGATACCGGTGTTTCGGGAGAAATCGCTTTAAAAATGGGCGAGATTATGAAAGACATGAGCAATAATATGCAAGTCATATCTATTACTCATCTTCCACAGATAGCATCAAAAGGCATACAGCATCTTAAAGTTATGAAAAATGTTCTAACCGATACAACAGAAACGCAAATAAAACACCTCTCCAGGGAAGAACGAATAGTAGAACTGTCTCAAATGTTAGGGGGAAGTGAAAATTCTGCCTCTGCCATAGCCCATGCCAAAAGTTTGCTTAACTGAATATTTGTTTATATTTGATATTTTGAAGAGGTCTATAATAAAAACTAATGAACATTTTTAATTTGAAAAATTCAAAATAATCTACAATAAAAAATCCAAAACCATAAAATAAAAAACATGTCACATAACTTACTTAAAGGAAAAAAAGGTATCATTTTTGGAGCTTTAGACGATCAATCTATAGCCTGGAAAACAGCAGAGCGAGTCCATGAAGAGGGAGGAGAATTTGTTTTGACAAATGCCCCTATAGCCATGAGGATGGGTACTATAAACAAATTGGCTGAAAAAACTAATGCACAGATCATTCCTGCTGATGCCACCAATTTGGAAGATTTAGAAAATCTTGTAGAAAAGGCACAGGAAATTTTGGGTGGAAAACTAGATTTTGTCCTGCATTCTATCGGTATGTCAATAAATGTTAGAAAAGGTAAGCATTATACAGACCAGAAATATGACTGGACGCATAAAGGCTTGGACGTTTCAGCCATGTCATTTCATAAAGTGATGCAGGTTTTATATAAAAAAGATGCCATGAATGAATGGGGAAGCATAGTTGCTTTAACTTATATGGCGGCACAGCGGGTTTTTCCGGATTATAATGATATGGCCGACAATAAAGCATTTTTAGAATCTATTGCTCGTAGTTTTGGATATCATTTCGGGAAAAATAAAAAGGTGAGGGTGAATACTATCTCACAATCACCTACACCAACAACAGCAGGTAAAGGCGTAAAAGGTTTTGATGGTTTTATTGCCTATGCAGATAAGATGTCTCCTTTAGGTAATGCTACAGCTCAGGACTGCGCAGATTATACAGTGACTTTATTTTCAGACTTAACTAAAAGAGTAACACTGCAAAACCTTTATAATGATGGAGGATTTTCAAATATGGGTGTAAGTGAAGAAGTGATAGAAAACTTCACTTCTTAGGCTAAATTTCTATTTTTCAAACGGTTATATCCCTTAAGATTTATTTTAAGGGATTTTTTTTGGTTAAAACTTAAATATTGTTGTTGCTTTCATAACATTTACATAAATTTAAACCAAAATTCAAAAAATTTTAACTTATGAAGAAATTTATACTCTTATTTGTGTTGCTGGTGTCTTTCTTACAGATGCAGGCTCAATACTGTACAACAGTAATTCCAACTGGATGTGCTGCTTTTGATGACACTATTGAAGATTTTACCATACCAGCGGCTGGATTTAGTCATTTAGCTACGGGTTGTTCTGGTGCCAACTTTGGAGATTTTACATCAGATTCAGCATTGCAGTTAGATCTTGCTCAAACGAACCCTTATGATTTTATAATCACTCATGGGGCTGGAGGTCAGTGGGTTAAGATCTGGATAGATTTTGACTCAGATCAGGTTTTTGACACTTCTGAAGAGGTGTTTGCGAGCACAGCAGCTGGAACCGGAACGGTAACTGCAGGTAGTTTTACAATACCTACTTCGGTTGCATTAGGTTTGACAAGAATGAGGGTAATTACAATCTTTGGGCAAGAGCCTTCTGACCCTTGCACGCCAATGGGTACCTGGGGTGAAACTCATGATTATACCGTAAATATATTACCTCCGCCAGCCTGCCCGGCGCCTACAAATGTAGTGTCTACATCTGTTCAGGCACAAACAGCAGATTTTTCATGGGATGATGTTCCTAATGCTGTCAACGGTTATAATTGGGAAGTATATGTGTCTGGAGATGATCCTGCCGTGGACACACCAGTTTCTTCTGGAACATTCCCATCTGGTTCTACTTCAGGTCAGGTCACAGGTGTTAGTGCATCTACAGACTATGATTTTTATCTCACTTCAGATTGTGGTGCTACTGATGGCCTAAGTAATACTGTAGGTCCCTTTGGTTTTACAACTTTGTGTGATGTGTTTCCTGCACCATTTTCTGAATCTTTTGATGGAACCGCAATACCTAACTGCTGGTCTCAATCTGCAACTTCATCTACGACAGGTGCATGGCTTTTCAGTGGTTCTAACAATTCAGCAGGAGCTACTTGTAATGGTGCTGCAGACCATACCGGTAACGGCGGAAATTATGCCTGGATGGACCAATCCGGCGATGATGTGGGTGTGATATTAGAATTACCTGTAGTTGATATTTCTGCTTTAAATGTACCTTATCTAGAATTTTATCATTTCTTGTGTACAGGTGATTATTCACCAGCAAATGAAACTTATGTTGAGGCTTTTGATGGCTCAGGCTGGGTCCAGGTTGCCTTTATTAATACTGGTATCGGAGACTGGGAAGAATATGGATTTGATCTCTCCGGATTTGTGTTTAATACAAATTTAGTTCAGTTAAGATTTAGAGTAGAATCAGGTGGAAGTACAAATGATTTTTGGGGAGATAATGCTATAGATGATGTTTCGATAATAGAAGCACCTACTTGTATCAAGCCTTCAAATTTAGGTGTCAATAATATATCTTTCGATTCTGTCGATTTAGGATGGGATGACGTAACAAATGCTACCAATGGATACATTTGGGAAGTCTACACTGCCGGCGATGACCCTGCAACATCAACACCTGTTTCTTCAGGGACATTTGCTGCCGGTGACACACAGGGTTTTGCAGATGGTTTAACACCAGAAACCGACTATGATGTATATTTAATTGCTGACTGCGGTGCTACTGATGGTTTAAGTGAAGCTGCAGGTCCTCTTTCTTTTACTACAACACCACTTTGTAGCCTGCCATTAACATTCGATTTTTCTAATGTATTACCGGATTCAGTTGAATTGACATGGACTACAGTTTTAAACGCTACTACTGGTTACAACTGGGCAGTTTTTAATGCTGGTGATGACCCTGCTACGGATACTCCAGTTGTCTCAGGAACAGCAACAAGTTCAGATACTTCAGTAGTAGTTACGGGCTTATCAAGTAATACAAGCTATGAAGCCTACATTACCACAGATTGTGGTACTGATGGTACTAGTGATCAGTCTTCGGCCTTAGCCTTTGATACACCATGTTCTATTTTCGTTGCACCATACTCAAATGGTTTTGAAAATATGGCAGTTACAACTGCTTTTACGGGAGATGACTGTTGGTTAGAAAATTCACCCGGGACATTTGGCTGGGATGTTTCAGGGACTGATACACCATCTTTTGCTACTGGTCCTAATTCTGCTTTTAGTGGTTCAAATTTTCTTTTTACTGAATCCTCATCAGGAGCTCAGGGCGATGAGGCTTTCCTGGTTACACCTATTATAGATATGAGTGCTTTGACTAATCCTGCGCTATCATTTTATTACCATATGCATGGTGGAGACATGGGAGACTTGAATATAGATGTTGATGCAGGCTCAGGTTATGATTTGGCAGTGTCTACAATATCTGGCGAACAACAGCCTAATCAGGATGATGTATGGATTCAGCATTTTGTTGACCTTACAGCATATGCTGGTCAGACTATTACAATTAGATTTAGAGGTGTTAGAGGTCCTGGTTTTGAAAGTGATATTTCAATTGATGATGTTTTAGTTGATGAGGCACCTTCATGTTTTGTACCTTTAAACTTAACAGCTTCGAATCCAACATTAGATGGTGCTGATATTGTATGGGATCCGGTGGCTAATGCTACAGCCGGTTATATATGGTCGGTTTTCAATTTTGGAGATGACCCTGCCGTTGATGCACCTGTGTTAACCGGTACTGTAGGTGCTGGTGTGACCTCAACAACTATTACTGGATTGGGCTCATCAACTCTGTATGAAGTTTATGTTCAAGCTGATTGTGGTGCAACTGATGGTTTAAGTGATTTTTCAGTAGGTGCCTCATTTCAGACTTTATGTGATGTTTTTGTAGCCCCTTATTTTGAAGATTTTTCAGCATTTCCTGTTACAACGACTTTTGTTGAAGAAGGTTGCTGGGAGGAAGTTTCAACCGGAGGATTTGCATGGGATGTGTCTACAGGTGGTACGCCTTCGGGAGCAACTGGTCCAGATTCAGCAATCTTTGGTAACAACTATATATTTTCAGAAGCGTCAACAGGTGCTACCGGTGATGAAGCTATCGTATTGACGCCTGAAATTGATCTTTCAGGACTTACTGCACCAGCTTTAACTTTTTGGTACCACATGTTTGGTGACGATATGGGAACACTACATGTAGATGTTGATGATGGAACAAATTTAGATTTATCCGTATTTTCTATTACAGGTGAACAACAAACAGATAATGCTGAACCATGGTTAGAACAATTGGTAGATTTGTCAGTTTATGCTGGTCAAACTATTCAGGTGCGATTTAGAGTAGAAAGAGGTCCTGGATTTAACAGTGATGTGGCTTTAGATGGTGTTAGATTTGATGAAGCACCGTCTTGTTTTACACCAGTCAATTTGTCTGTTGCTAATATTACAGAAACAACTGCAGATTTTTCATGGGATGATGAAGCTACAGCTACAGATGGATACAACTGGTTTGTTTTCAATGCTGGAGATGATCCTGATGTGGATACACCAGTAGCTTCTGGTTCTGTGGCGGCCGGCGTTAATAGTGTCTCAATTTCTAATCTGCCAAGCTCTTCGTTTCTGGTCTTTTATGTTCAGTCAGACTGTGGAGCAAGTGGTACGAGTTTCCTTTCAGTTCCACTGACTTTTGAAACTTTATGTGATGTTTTTCCAACGCCGTATTTTGAAGATTTTTCAAACTTTACAGTTTCTACAAACTTTGTAGATGATGGTTGCTGGACACATCTTTCAACTACTGGTTTTGGTTGGGATGTAAGCACAGGAGGAACACCCTCTTTAAATACAGGTCCTGATAGTGCTCAGTTTGGTCCGAATTATTTATTCACGGAATCATCAACTGGAGCTCTCGGAGATGAGGCTATCGTATTAACGCCTCAGGTAGATCTTTCAAATCTTAATGCACCAGCTTTATCGTTCTGGTATCATATGGTTGGTGGAGACATGGGAAC
This sequence comes from uncultured Mesohalobacter sp., assembly GCA_964593755.1. GTDB lineage: Bacteria > Bacteroidota > Bacteroidia > Flavobacteriales > Flavobacteriaceae > Psychroflexus. Next base: position 474,401 of record CAZQKB010000001.1, read on the forward strand.
CTTACATGTGGATGTTGATAACGGCACCAATTTAGATTTATCAGTATTTTCTATCTCTGGTCCTCAACAAGCCGCACAGGCCGATGATTTTATAGAACAGTTTATTGATTTGTCTGCTTACGCAGGTCAAATTATTCAGGTGAGATTTAGAGTAGAAAGAGGTCCTGGTTTTGAAAGTGATGTTGCAATTGATGGTGTTAACTTTGATGAAGCGCCGCCATGTTTAAAGCCAACCGGATTAACTTTGGTTGAAGCATTTTTCGATTCAGCAGATGTTTCCTGGTCACCTGTAGGAAATGCTACGAGTGGTTATATCTGGTCAGTTTTTAATGCCGGTGATGATCCAGCAACGGCAACTCCGGTTTCAACAGGGACTTTTCCGGCTGGTTCAAGTCAAGGAACTGTTACAGGTCTTTCAGCCGAAACAGATTATGATATTTATATAGAGTCTGATTGTGGATCAGACGGAACTAGTGGATTAACTTTGCCTATAAGTATTACAACTACTCCGGTTTGTAGTGTTCCGGCAACTTTTGAGGTAACCAATATTTTACCAGATTCAGCTATATTGTCATGGAGTACTATACCAAATGCAACAAATGGATACATTTGGACTGTATTTAATGCCGGAGATGATCCAGCAACAGCGACTCCTGTTGCTACAGGTACTGCCGGAGCTTCAGATACTTCAGCATCAGTGACTGGTCTTAGTTCTGAATCAGACTATGAAGCCTACATAACTACAGATTGTGGAGCTACAGACGGTCAAAGTGACTTGTCTGCTGCTGTACCTTTCAGTACACCGTGTGTGATCTTTGTAGCCCCTTATTTAAATGATTTTGAAAATTTCATTGCTACTACTGCATTAGATGAAGATGACTGTTGGACAGAAGAATCAAATGGCATATTTGGATGGGATATCTCAAACAGTGATACGCCTTCTTTTGCTACAGGACCTAATGCCGCTTTAAGTGGAACCAACTTTGCTTTTACTGAATCTTCTTCAGGTGCGTTAGGAGATGAAGCGCTTCTTGTATCTCCATTAATTGACATCAGTGCTTTGTCTGGTCCGGCTCTATCTTTTTGGTATCATATGCATGGAGGAGATATGGGTACACTGAATGTTGATATAGATGCAGGTTCAGGATTTGATCTAGCCGTGTTCTCACTTACTGGCCAGCAACAAGCTGCTCAAACAGATGCGTGGATACAACAATTTGTTGATCTATCCGCTTATGCAGGTCAAACAATAAGAATTAGATTTAGAGGTGAGCGTGGAAATGGCTTTGAAAGTGATATCTCAATTGACGATGTTGCAGTTGATGAAGCTCCTGCTTGTTTAACACCTACTGGGTTGGCAACATCTAATATTACAGCAAACGGTGTTGATATCTCCTGGAGTCCGGTTGGAAATGCAACAGCTGGCTATAATTGGTTAGTGTTTGTGGCAGGTGCAGATCCTGACGTAGATACACCTGTTGCGACTGGTTCTGTAGGAGCTGGTGTTACCAGTACCACTATAACTGGTCTTAACCCGGCAACACTATATGATGTTTATATACAATCTGATTGTGGTATAACAGATGGTGTAAGTGAATTGTCACCGGCTGTGTCTTTCCAAACGCTTTGCGCTACCTTACCAGCACCGTATTTTAATGATTTTGAAACCTTTGTTCCAACAACAACATTTGTTGAGCAGCAATGTTTCATTGAAGCCTCAACTGGAACTTTTGCTTGGGACGTTTCTGGGGATGACACGCCAACGGCTAATACCGGGCCAAATCAAGCGCAAAGTGGAACTAACTTTTTGTACACTGAAGCTTCAAGTGGAAGTCAGGGAGACGAGGCATTGTTAGAAATACCATCTCTTGATTTATCACCGCTTAACGTACCGGCTTTATCCTTTTGGTACCATATGCACGGTAATGACACAGGTTCGTTAAATGTAGATGTTGATGCAGGATCTGGTTATGATTTAGGTGTATTTACATTAAGTGGAGAGCAACAGCCAAACCAGAATGATGCCTGGGTTGAAATTTTTGTAGACCTGAGTGCTTATAGTGGTCAAGTTGTGACTATTAGGTTTAGAGGTGTACGAGGATCAGGTTTAGCTGGTGATATGTCAATAGACGATTTAAGTGTAGATGAAGCACCTACGTGTTTTGATCCTTTGGCTTTAGGGACATTGTCTGTAAGTGATGTTTCAGCAGATCTTACCTGGACTGCAGGATCAAACGAAACGGTTTTTGATGTTGAAATTGTAGTTTCAGGAAATGCACCTACGGGAGTGCCAACCTTTGAAGATGTTTCTTTACCTTTTACAGCTACTGGTTTAACACCTGAAACTGACTACGATTTTTATGTCAGAGCTGATTGTGGCGGTGGCGATACAAGTGACTGGGTAGGGCCTTCAAGTTTTACAACTACATTCTCTCCTGTTACTGTAATAGTAAATGATCCAGCCATAAATGAAACTTATTGTTATGACAATTCTGAGATTAAGGAATGGTTATTTACTTCTTCTGACGGTACTACACCTGTAGAAATTATTTTCAATGCCGGTCAAATGGAGGCTGATCCGGATTCTGATGATAGATTTAGAGTTTTTGATGGTTTCGATGCATCAGCGCCTGTTATTTATGATTCAGAAGTTGATGGGGTGGATTTAGCAGGTGTACAGCTGATTGCTAACTCAGGTACAATGTATATGCTATTAGAAGCTGGAATTTTTGGGTCTTGTCAAGGTGGTGTAGAATCACTAGACGCTTTTGACTTTGATGTATTTGCAGGAGAACTTAGTACAAATGAATTTTCATCAGATAATTTCACTTATTATCCTAGTCCTGTAAAATCTAATTTGACTATTGAATCCTCATACCTGATAAAATCAGTTAGAGTATTTGATATGCTTGGAAGGGAAGTAATAAATGATCGTTTTGATAATTCAAACGTTAATTTAAATATGCAGGACCTAAGCTCTGGTACTTATATTATGAAAGTCACAATTGGTGAATCTTCTCAGACCTTTAGAATTATAAAGGAATAGTCTTAAATTGATTCTTATGAAAAATCCCGAAGATTTTCTTCGGGATTTTTTATTTTGGCTTTAACTAAATTTTAGGTTAAGTAAAGTATTGATATTTATTGAAAATCAAAAACTTAACACTTTATCGTTGTAGTAATTGCTGTATTTCATTTTAATTTAATAAAATTTTATATATTTGGTAGCATTTTAATTTAAACATAAATTTATGAAAAAAATTACATTTCTATTCACTCTTATCTTTGCGTTTTCCTGGCTCGGAAACGCTCAGGTATTAGTATCTGAAGATTTTGACTCAGGTACGCCTGCCGGTTGGACAGATTCTTATGCCAATACGGATATTGCTGCATGCTCTGGGAATTCAGAAAGAGATAATCTTTGGACTTCCAGTCCTTCTGGGGATTTGACGACAACAAATTATGTTGCTGCTTCAAACGGTACAGATCTTACTGTATCTTTCGACTACAAAATTGTAGAGTACGACTTTTCTAATCCTATAGTTCCTCAGGGATCGGGTTGGGGTACAGCAGAACTTCAATATTCCACTGATGATGGAGCTAACTGGAATACTTTTTTTACATTAGACGATAGTAATCACACAGCTTCAGCTAACTGTGCCAATGTTTCGGCCGTTGTGCCTGCTGCAGATTTACCTGATGGTGCTGATGTCAAATTAAGAATTTTAAACACTTGGGCTTCTGGTGACTATTATTTCTATGTCGATAATTTTGAAGCAAACCAGGTTATAAATTGTACTTTGCCTTCAGTCTCTACTACAATTGTAGACGATTGTGCTAATGCAGAATATTCTATAGAAATTGATGTTACAGATTTAGGCGATGCAACGACATTAACATTAAATAATGATATTGGTCTGCCGTCTCAATCTATTACATCTACAGGTTTGGTGACATTTGGTCCTGTTTCTTCAGGCCAGCCAGTTATTCTTGATCTTGTACACGATTCTGATTCTGATTGTGATCTTGATTTAGGATCCTTTACGTTTACATGTCCACCTGTAAATGATAACTGCGAAGGTGCTTTACCAATTACAGTTACAACTGATAATACGACATTTACTTCTTTTTCTACAGATTTTGCAACTGGAAGTGTTTTAGAACAAGTATCCTGTGATGATATAGGAACAAACTTAGGGGTGTGGTACACGTTTACAGCGCCTGCTTCACAACTTGAATTTTTACAGGGTTCAGACGGAGACCCTGGTATAGCTATTTTTGAAGGTCCTGATTGTAATAACTTAACTGAGATTACAACTGGTTGTGCAAATAATGACGATGGCACGATAACCGGCTTAACAGTTGGGAATGACTACTACGCTATGGTATTTACTGATTCTTCTCAGGATTTGGCTGATTTTGTTTTATATTTTATTAATTGCCCTTCACCAACTGGTTTAACTGCTGATAATGTTACCGCAGACTCCGCAGACCTAACCTGGACAGCCGGTGATGTTGAAACAGAATGGGAAGTACTCTGGGGACCAACCGGTTTTGATCCGGCAACTGAAGGAACGCTTATTAATGATGATGATGGAACCTTAGGCGTTAGTTTATCTGGCCTGTCTGAAAATACAACATATGATTTTTATGTAAGTTCTGTTTGCAGCGCTAGTTCTAGTAGTGTTTTAGAAGGTCCTTTAACATTTACAACAGCTTGTAATGCTTTCTTAGCTCCGTTTAGCGAAGACTTCAGTAGTTTAGCTTTACCAAATTGCTGGTCACAGGGCGTTGCAAATCAAAAAGACTGGGAATTCGATGATGATACATCAGGAACCAATATTGGTGATGACGGTACTGTGAATAGTTCATCTGCCAGTGGCGGTGGATTTGCATGGCTTGATGATTCTTCACCACACGAGTTAGATACACGCCTAGAATCACCTTTTATTGATGTTTCAGGCTTATCTGTTCCTGCTTTAAGTTTTTATTATATCAGTAACAATCAGGGCGATCTGAATGTTGATTTTAAAGTCGAAGTTTGGGATGGTTCTGCCTGGAATGAAGTGTTCTTTAGTAATCAAAATACACCTAATGGAGAATGGACACAAGTAATCGTAGATATTTCTACGCTAACTTTTACTGGTAATATAAAATTAGCTTTTGTAATTGATGAAAATAGTGGAACAGATTTTAATGATGACATTGCAATAGATGATGTTGCTGTTGAAGAAGCGCCTAGTTGCTTAGTTCCAACAGGTTTAACAGCCTCAAATATTGGGCTTGATTCAGCAGATATATCATGGAGTAGTGTTTCTACGGCTACAGATGGATACATATGGAGTCTTTATCTTTCAGGGGCAGATCCGGATGTTGATACTCCTGAAAATAGTGGTACTACCGCTGCTGGAGTAGAAACAGTTAACTTAACCGGATTAGTAGAAGCTACTGATTATGATTTTTATGTAGAGTCTGATTGCGGTGCAAATGGCACTAGTGGTTTATCTGCTGCGCTTACTTTTTCCACAATTACACCTGGACAGGACTGTTCGGCTGCTATCACGGCTACTGTTGCTCCAGCCGGAGACACTACACAACCTGTTATTTTTGATACGACAGACTTATCTGATATGTCCAGCGTTCCTAGTTGTGAAGGTTTTGATTCAACAGAGCAAGGTTTCTGGTATGAATTTACAACTAATGCAACGGATGGAGTTGCCCTGAATCTTCTTTCCGGAGATGCAGGAGTACTTGAAGGAGCGGTATATGATGCTTGTGGCGGTACAGAATTGTTATGTTTTGCTGATGGAGGAAGTATAGATTTTAGTTCTGAAGTATTAGTAACAGGTCTAATGCCTAACACAACTTACATATTACAGTTTTATACTGAGAGTTTTGATGAAGGGGCTTACGAGGTTGCAATTACAGACTTACCAGCCTGTACTCAGCCAGTAAATTTAGCTGCTACAGGTGTTACATCTGATGGTGTAACTTTAAATTGGGATGATGTAGTTAATGCAGTTAATGGTTTCCAATGGAGTGTATACACATCACCTAGTGATCCAGCGGTAGATACAGCAGTAGCTTCAGGTTCTGTAGCTGCGGGAGTGACTACTGCAGATGTTACCGGTTTAATGCCTGCATCAGATTATGACTTCTACGTATTGTCTGATTGTGGTGCTGCAGATGGAATTAGCTCCTTAGCTGGTCCTTCTGAATTTACGACAGCTTGTGCACCGTTTGCGCTTAACTTTACAGAAGATTTTACGGGACTAACAACCAATGTTAATACAAGTCTTAACTGTTGGGAAGAAGGTTCAGGTATATTTACTCCTGTTGGTTCTGGCGGATGGGGTGGTCAAACTTTTAATAATGACAGCTCAAATGATAATGGAAACGGACAGGCTTTATATATAAATTTATATAGTTCAACGCCTACTAATGCTTTTGTTACCACTCCAATTATTGATCTTGGAGCTGGAGACCCAGGTTATGTTTTAAATTATGACGCTTTTGTAAAACCATGGACAGGAACTGATCAGGTTACAGATATGGGACCTCATAGTGTTAGTGTTGTTATCTCTACTGATGGTGGCGCAACATGGGACCTTGCTGCGAATACACTCACAACATATGATACTTCAAACATTCCAAATGATTTATCAAATACTTTAGAGAGTATTTCTCTTGGTGCTTATTCAGGTCAAGTTAAAATAGGTTTCCTTTCAGATGAAGATGGAACAGCTACAGATTTAAGATTTTATATTGATAATCTATATGTTGGTCCACCTCCACCACCAGTTAATGATAATCTTTGTGACGCCATTCCTTTAACGGTTGGCGCACCAACTTCAGCCGATGCTTATTCTAATGTTAATGCAACAGCAGAGCCTAATGAGCCAGTTGCAAACTGTTTTCAGGATGGTATCAATGGTTCGGTATGGTTCAGTTTTGTTGCACCTGCTTCAGGTGACGTAACAGTGACTACAGATATTGCCGGTTCTACATCAGACGACACTGAAATTGCCGTATATGCTGCTCCAGCAGATTGCACAGATTTATCGACATTAGGCGCTGAATTGGGCTGCGATAATGACAGTGGTACAGTGGTTGGCTTTAATTCAATATTAGATTTACCTGGTTTAACTGCTGGGGAAACATACTTTATTCAAGTTGATATATGGAGTTTCGCCGGGAATACCGACTTAGCATTTGGTGAGTTTGGTATAAGAGTTTTAGATAATAATCCACCTTGTCCGGAGCCTACAAATCTAAATGCTTCCGGTATTACCGCAGATTCTGCCACATTAAATTGGGACGATGTTGTTGAAGCAACTCTTGGATATTCCTGGAGTGTATATGCCTCACCAAGTGATCCTGCAGTAGATACACCTGTAGCTTCAGGAACAACAGGAGTTGGAGGAAATACCGCAAGTGTTACAGGCCTTATGGCTGAAACGGATTATGATTTTTATGTCACATCAGATTGTGATGCTTCAGGGTTAAGTATTTTATCTGGACCATCTACTTTTACTACAGATTGCGGTCCTGCAGGATTAAACTATGAAGAAGACTTTACAAATCTCGATTTTGATTTAAATAATAATTTCGATTGTTGGAATGAGGGTACTGGCTTATTTGCAGTATCAGAAGCAAGTGGTTGGGGACCTCAGATTTTTAATAATGATGCTACAAATGATAATGGTAATGGGCAGGCATTGTATATTAACTTATATAATTTCGGTGGTCAGGTGAATAATTGGGCAACTACCCAGAGCATAGATCTTGGTGCCGGCGATCCAAATTACGTATTGTCTTATGATGCTTTTGTAAAACCATGGACAGGTACAGATTTAGTTACTGATATGGGATTACATAGTGTTTCTGTTGTCATATCTACCGATGGTGGTGCGACATGGGATCTTGCTAGCAACACCCTAACTACATATGATAACAATAATATTCCAAATGAACTTTCGAATACATTGGAAACAATATCATTAGCAGGGTATTCAGGTGTCGTTAAAATTGGTTTCTTATCTGATGAAGATGGAACAGCAACGGACTTGAGATTTTATGTTGATAATGTCTTTGTTGGTATACCACCGGTTTGTAATGAGCCTACAATACCAAATGTAACTAATGTTTCATTCGATTCAGCTGAATTGAATTGGACAGGTGTACCTGAAGCTACAAATGGTTACGCTTGGAGTGTATATACTTCACCAAGTGATCCAGGTACAGATACTCCAGTGTTTTCAGGAACAGTTGCCGCTGGTGTTGAAAGTGTACCAGTTAGCGGTCTTACGCCAGAAACAGATTATGATTTTTATGTAAGTTCAGACTGTGATGTAGATGGCACAAGTGACTTAGCAGGTCCAATTACATTTACAACAGGATGTGCACCATTTATCCCTGATTATTCAGAGGATTTCACAACATTTGTTCCAAATTGTTGGAATGTGGCAACAGATGGAGACCCTACTACAGGTCCTACAGGTTTAGGTTCAGGTGATTGGGTTTCTGACGGATTTTTAAACGATCCTACACAAGCTTCAGCAAGACTTAACTTATTTAACACTGGTACATCCGATTGGTTACTTTCACCAACTTTTGACTTGTCAGCTGGTGGTTATGAAGTTGTATTTGATATTGGAAGTGCTGAATGGGCAGGAACAGGTTTTGAATCATTTGGTAGTGATGACGTTGTACAATTTTTATATTCTGATGATAATGGAGCTACATGGAATGTCTTAATTACTTGGGCTCAAGGTAGCGAACCTTCAAATTCAGGAGAGCTATCCGTAACAGATTTATCGGCTATTACAGGTTCTAGTGTTCAATTTGCATTCTGGGGTACTGAAGGTACTGTAGATGATCCAGAAGATGTTGAAATATATGTAGACAACTTCGAAGTAAGAACACCACCATCATGTCCTGAACCGTTAAACTTAGCTGTATCTAATATAACTATAGATTCTGCTGATTTTAGCTGGGATGATAATGTAGAAGCTACTAATGGATACAATTGGAGTGTTTATACTTCTCCTAGTGACCCATCAGTTGATACAGCGGTAGCGAGTGGAACAACTGCTGCAGGTATGGCTATGGTTCAAGTCACAGGGTTGATGTCAGGTACAGATTATGACTTCTATCTGGAAGCAGACTGTGATACTAATGGCACAAGTGTGCTCGTTGGCCCGTTCGCATTTTCTACAAATCCAGACTTCTGTGCAGGAGATTTATTCTATGACAATGGAGGTCCTACCGGGGATTATGCTTTAAATTCTAATGAAACTATTACAATTTCACCTTCTAATGCTGGTGATGTTGTAACTGTTGAATTCTTAAGTTTCTCTACCGAACTAAGTTTTGATGGACTTCAAATCTATGATGGTCCTGATACCAGTGCGCCTCTTTTAGATTCTGGATTTACCAACCCAGGATTTGGTCCACTAATTGATGGTACCTGGACTGGTGAACCAACAGATTCATCTTCAGCAGATGGTGTAACATTTATTTCTACTCACCCAACAGGAGCTCTAACTTTTGTGTTTACTTCTGATGGAAGTGTTGTAGATTCGGGCTGGGAAGCAGTAGTCACCTGTGGACCACCGCCAGCGCCAGCAAGTGTTCAGGTTATCCATAATTCAGCAGACCCTGCAGCTCAGTTTGTAGATGTGTATGTGAATGGAACACTTACTTTAGATGATTTCGAATTTAGAACAGCTACTCCATTTGTAGACCTTCCAGCTGGTGTACCGGTTAGTATAGATGTTGCTCCGTCAACGAGTGCAGATGCGACAGAAAGTATTTATAACTTAACAACAACACTTGTTTCCGGAGAGTCTTATATTGTAGTTGCTAATGGTGTGTTGGATCCAACACAGTTTGATAGCTCAGTAAATTCACCGATTGCTTTCAATTTGGATGTTTTTGCCGGAGCTCAGCAGGCTTCCACTAATCCAGGAGAGAACAGTGTACTTGTTCATCATGGTGCATCAGATGCGCCTACTGTGGATGTAGTTGAAACTAGTGTGCCTTTAGGAACAGTGGCAGACGATATATCTTATTCGCAATTCCAGGGCTATGTTGATGTTCCTAACGATGATTATATAATAAATGTAGAGTTAGCTGATAACTCTGCGGTTGTTGCCTCTTATGAAGCTAATTTAGCATCATTTGTGGGTGGTAATTTATCTGATCTGGCTGTAACAGTTGTTGCAAGTGGATTTTTAGATCCATCAGTTAATCAGAATGGTGCATCCTTTGGTCTTTGGGCAGCTTTACCAATAGGAGGTCCGTTAGAAGAGTTGCCTCTTGTAGAGCCAGCTCCAATGTCTCCTGCTCCAGACCCAACAGAAGATCCAGCTAATGTGATTAGTATGTATAGTGGAGTTTATACAGATGTACCTGTAGATACCTGGTTAACACCATGGTCTCCTCCTGCAACTGTATTAGAGGATATTCAGATTCAAGGAAATGATACTAAGAAATATTCTAATCTAGATTTTGCAGGTATTGAAACAGTATCGAATCCAATAGATGCTTCGGGTATGGATTTCTTCCATATGGATGTTTGGTCACCTAATGCCACAACGTTTAGAGTGAAATTGGTTGATCTTGGAGCCGGTGTAGAAGGAGAATTAGCGTTTAACATTGCTCAGGAACAATGGGTTAGCTTAGAGATTCCTCTAGCCGATTTTGCAGATCCTGCTTTAGTTACAAATCCGGCTAATTTGCTGACTTCTACATCTTCAATACAGCAACTGATCATATCTGGTTTACCAGCAGGAGCTGTTACGGCTTACGTAGATAATGTTTATTTCAGTGATGATCCAAATGTTTCTACTGTAGCCTTTGATAAAGATAACTTTAGTTTCTATCCGAATCCAACAAGTGGTGTTCTGAATATTCAGTCTTCTAACCAGATTGAAGAAATTAAAGTATTCAGTGTATTAGGTCAGGAAGTATTAAGTTTAACTCCAAATACTGTATCTCCATCAATCAGTGTCGATGCTTTACAAGCAGGTACTTATTTGATGAATGTTACAATAGATGGTGTAACTAAAAACTTCAAGTTTATTAAAGAATAATATTAATAAACTCATATTTTTAAAATCCCAAAGTTCTAGGCTTTGGGATTTTTTTATTGAATTATCTTTACAACTATGAATTATGATTTTTCTTTTATTATTCCAGTATATAATCGACCATTCGAAATTGATGAATTATTAAGCTCGTTTTTGAATGTCAATGGCATACTTAATTCAGAAATTATAATAGTTGAAGATGGCTCACAGCAAACTTGTGAAACTGTTATTTCGAAATATAAAGCTCTACTTAATATTTCATACTATTTTAAAAAGAATTCAGGACCAGGTAATTCCAGAAATTACGGCATGGAAAAAGCAAAATCTGATTATTTCATAATTTTGGACAGTGATGTTTTACTGCCAGGCAATTATTTAGATAATTTGTACACTAATTTAAAACATGATTATGTTGATTGTTTTGGAGGTCCGGATAATGCTCATGAAAGTTTTACTGATATTCAAAAAGCTATAAACTATAGTATGACGTCGTTCTGGACTACTGGTGGTATTAGAGGCGGCAGGAATGCAAAAAAAAACTTTCAGCCCAGAAGTTTTAATATGGGTATCTCACGATTGGCATTTCAAAAGTCTGGTGGATTTGGAAATATTCACCCGGGCGAAGATCCTGATTTGTCATTAAGACTCCAAAAACTGAATTTTAAGACGACTCTCTATGAAAATTGCTACGTTTATCATAAGAGAAGGATTAACTGGAAGAAATTTAATTCACAGATCAGAAAATTTGGTTTAGTAAGACCAATTCTTAATTTATGGCACCCCGATTCACACAGACTGGTATTTTATTTCCCAAGCCTATTTAGTTTCGGACTATTATTTTCCGTGGTTTTAAGCTTTGTAGGTTTTTATTGGCTTTTATTTATCTATGTCTTATATTATGTAATTTTGAGTATGGATGCCTGGCTCAGTTGTAAAAGTTTTAAAATAGCTTTGTATGCCTTGATTGCAGTAAATATTCAATTTTTCAGTTATGGCCTTGCTTTTTTTGAAAGTACTTTTAATATTACTATTTTGAAAAATAGACCAGAAAAGGTCTATCCAGAATTATTCAACTAAAATTTGTATGAAATTAGATCATTTTTTTTCGAAACTAACCTCAAAAAATTATAAGGCATTTTCACTGTTCTTATTTTTAACTTTGATTTTGTGGTTCATTATCCAAATGACAAAGTCATACACCCTAAAAAGTCGAGTTGATATTAATATAAGTGATATTCCAAAGCATACTATTGTGGATTCGATCAATAGATCATTTAATGTTGTTATAAAATCAAACGGCTTAAAAGTCTGGCAATACAATATTTCAGATAAAACCTATACAATATCCTATAATGATATTGAAAAAGACTCCTCAAAAATAATAATTAATGCTGATGAAGTTAAGGACTTTATAGTTGAAAAATTTGGATTGAAATATGACCAGGTAGAAATTGACAATAAGTTCATGAGTTATTCCTACAAAAGAAGATCTTCAAAATATGTTCCTGTTACAGCCGATTTTGAGGTCATGTATAGTCCGGGATATAATTCATTAAGCACTTTAGTGGTGAAACCAGATTCAGTACTTGTTTCAGGTGCCAAATCAGTGTTGAATAAAATTGATAAGGTTAAAACGAAGAAGTTAGAATTTAGAGAAGTTAGCAATTCTATTAACAGGAAAGTAGATTTGTTGTCTCCGTCAGAAAAAGTTTCACTCGAAGAATCTCAAGTTAATTTAACGCTTGAAGTTGAAAAATTTTCTGAGAATTCAATTTTTGTAGATATTCAAATAATAAATAAACCTGATAATTTAGAACTTAACATATTTCCGGAAAAAGCAAAAGTTTCCTTTCTGATTTCACTAAAAGATTATGAGAAAATTTCCAAAATAGATTTTGAAATTGTCTGCGATTATGAAAAACGTTTTCAGGATACAGGTATTATGATTCCTGAAATTCAGACTTATCCGGATAATATACTGGATCCAAAGTTAAATATCAAAAAGGTTGATTACCTCATAAAAAAAACAAATGAATAAGCCTCTTTTAGTAGCAATTACAGGTGGTATTGGGAGTGGTAAGACTACTGTAGCTAAAATTTTCGAAAAACTTGGCGTGCCTATATATATAGCAGATGTGCATGCAAAAAAAGTTATGTCTGATGATCAGGAACTCGTCAATAGTATTAAAAATCATTTTGGTAGCCAATCTTATAATAATGGAGAGCTTAATAGAGCATACTTATCAAAAACTGTTTTTGAAAATAAATCCAAACTGGAGCAATTAAATAGCATTGTCCATCCTGCTGTTAGGAAAGATTTTAAGGAATGGGTAAAGACTCAAAAACATCCATACATAATCTACGAATCTGCCTTGATTTTTGAGCAAAATCAACAGGATAATTTCGATGAAATTATACTAGTAACTGCTCCTGAAGAATTGAGAATTAAAAGGGTAAAGGAAAGGAGCAATTTGTCTGAAAATGATATCAAAAAACGCATTCATAAACAAATGCCGGATAATTTAAAAAAAGAATCTGTTAAATATATTATTGAAAATGTAAAAAAAGATGACTTAAAAGATGTAGTTTATAGAATTAATAATAAAATAATAAATAAAAATATTAAAAATAGTTAAAAATAAAGTATAAATATATCATGTTAACAATAGGTTAAACGTACTTTAACTCAAAAGCAAAACAATAAATTTGAACGTTTTAGCTCAAAACTATGAAATATTCATATTTCAAATTTATTGTTGTACTGATGAGTATTTCACTCATTGGAATTATTCTTGTCCAAGGGTACTGGATTAAAAATACTGTTGTAAATAGTTCAGAACAATTTTCTATTAGTGCTAAACAAGTTTTAATAAATGTTGCCAGTAAAATCGAAAAGAATGAACTGGACAGCTATTATTATAAATACCTGTCAATTTCAGATACTTTAAAGCCGGTTAAAACACAATTAAGTGAAATCTTTAAGCTTGATGAAGAAAATTACTCTACAGATTATTTAATTTATACGAATAGTATTCTACGTGAAGACTACAAATTAGCCTCGCCATTTTTGCCAGGCAATAAAGATAGTATTGAATTTAAAAAATTTATAAATAAAAAAGTTACAAAAGTTGTTCGAAATAAATATGTGGATGGTAAACCGAGAAGCGTAGAGGAAGGCTATGAAAAAATTAATAGTCTGAGCGATATAGATAGGATGCTAATCTCAGATTATGTGATGGATGCGGCTAACAACATTCCCATTCATCAACGTATACAAAACGAAGAGATAAACTCTTTAATAGCTTCTGAGATAGGCAAAAGGAATATAGAGTCTGAATTTGAGTTTGGAATATTCAATGATTCTCTACCAACAAAAATTAAGTCTGAAGATTTTAGCCTGGACGAAGATTCTACTTACGGCATACCAATATTTGATTATAATGACAATAGTCTAAAGTACACCCTTTATGTCAGTTTTAAAGATAAAAAAACCCAAATACTTTCATCGATAGCTCTGATGGGAGGAATGTCTATAATTTTCACTCTGATAATTGTTTTAGCATTTGCATCGGCTATTTCTCAGCTCATTAAACAAAGACAAATATCACAAATAAAGACAGATTTCATAAACAATATGACGCATGAGTTTAAAACTCCAATAGCAACCATAAATCTGGCTTTGGATTCTATGAATAACCCTAAGGCATTAGATAAGCCTGATATGATAAAACGCTATCATAAAATGATCAGAGATGAAAATAAAAGAATGCACGCACAAGTAGAAAATGTGTTAAGGATGTCTAAGCTTGAAAGAAATGAACTTGATATTTCTAAAGAACGTCTAAAACTTCATGATATCATAAAACAAGCCATTTCTCATGTAGACCTCATAGTCAAGAATCGAAATGGATTTATCAAAACACATCTTGATGCCAATAAATCGTCTTTTTTAGCTAACGATTCGCATTTTACAAATGTAGTCGTGAATATTCTGGATAACGCTATCAAATATTCAACCGGAGAGCCTAAAATAGATGTATATACAGAAAACATTAAAAACTTTATTATCCTAAAAATAAAAGACCAGGGTAATGGAATGTCGAAAACTGTTCAAAAACACATATTTGAAAAGTTTTATAGAGAGCACACCGGAGATGTTCATAACGTGAAAGGCCATGGCTTAGGTTTAGCCTACGTCAAGCAAATTGTTGAAGATCATCACGGTGAAATCACTGTAGAAAGTGAAAAAGGAAAAGGAAGTACATTTATAATAAAATTACCATTAATATCTTAAATCATGGAAACAGAAAACAAAAAAATCCTATTAGTAGAAGACGACCCTAACTTCGGAATAGTGCTTAAAGATTATCTAGGGATGAACGATTATGATGTAACTCATGCCAAAAACGGAATGGAGGGCTTTGAAAAATTCAAGAAAGAAAATTTCGATCTTTGTATTCTTGATGTCATGATGCCTTATAAGGACGGATTTACACTTGCTAAAGAAATAAGAGAGAAGAACGAAAATATTCCGATTATCTTTTTGACAGCTAAAGCAATGAAAGAGGATGTATTGAAAGGTTATAAAGTTGGTGCAGATGACTACCTCAATAAGCCATTTGATAGTGAAGTCCTGTTAATGAAGATAAAAGCTATAATGCAGCGCAAAACTGTCGATAGTCTTGCAGATTCTAAACAATTTGAATTTGAAATTGGAAATTTCCATCTAAATTCAAAATTAAGATTCCTGACTTACAAGGAAGAAGAACCCATTAAATTATCTCCAAAAGAAAATGAATTGTTAAGGCTTTTGGCTTTACATGAAAATGACTTGATGCCAAGAGAGCTGGCGTTGACTAAAATCTGGAGAGATGACAATTATTTCACTTCCAGAAGTATGGATGTATACATCGCAAAACTTAGAAAATATCTTAAAAAAGACGATACAGTAGAGATATTAAACATTCATGGAGAAGGTTTCAGACTCGTTGTACATGGTAAAGACAACGATAAAGCCTAAATGTAAATGTTTTTTAATTTTAATCTATCCACCATCATTCAATTGATGGTGGGTAGATTTAATATATAATCTACAATTTGTTTTGGATCTGTGTCAAATGGAAACCATTTGATATCTTTCTCTTTTCTATACCAGGTCAATTGGCGTTTAGCAAATCGCCTTGTATTCTTTTTGATTTCATCGATGGCTTTTTCTAAACTACTTTTACCTTCCATAAAGTCGAATAGCTCTTTGTAGCCCACCGTATTTAAAGCGTTAAGATTTCTATAGGGATAAAGATTTTTAGCTTCTTCCAATAAGCCTTCTTTCATCATTATATCAACGCGTTCTTCAATTCTCCTGTAAACCACATCTCGATCTGCGATCAATCCTATTTTAAGAGATTCAAATTCCCTCTTTTTTTTGTTCTTTTGATTCAAAAAATAACTAAAAGATCTTCCAGTGCCAATACATATTTCTAGAGCTCTTAGGAGACGATGAGGGTTTTGTTGATCTACAATGGCAAAATATTCAGGATCCAGGGTAACTAGTTTATTCTGAAGGGGTTCTATACCCTTCGATTTATATAGCTGATTTAGTTCTTCTCTGATATGAGGCTCAACCTTTGGAAAATCGTCTAAACCTTTTAAGACAGCTTTTTGATATAAACCACTACCACCTGTTAAACACAGTGTGTTCTTGTACTGAAATTTTTCCTCAATCAGTTTCATGGCTTCAATTTCAAATTTACCTACACTATATTCATCAAATATGGATATATGTTGAATAAAGTGATGTTTCACAGCACTTAATTCCTCTTTACTGGGAACAGCAGTCCCTATGTTCATCTCTTTATAAAATTGTCTTGAATCACAGGAAATGATTTCGGTCTTTAACGCCTTAGCGACTTCTATACTTAGGTGTGTTTTTCCTATAGCAGTTGGGCCTACAATGCTAATGAGTGTTTTATTCATTGTTAATCCTTATTCAGAGAATAGCCGCATTGATGGCAAACCTTTGCATTGTCTGTATGATGATCTTCACCACAGTTAAAACAAGATTGTGTATTATTTTTTTTGACATTGCTGGAAGAAGTAGCATATTCAGCGCCTACAATACCTGTAGGCACAGCTATGATACCATACCCTAGAATCATGACAAATGTTGCAATAAACTGCCCCAAAGGTGTTATGGGGTGAATATCTCCAAAACCAACAGTGGTCAGTGTAACTATTGTCCAATAAATACTAATAGGGATTGAGGTGAATCCACTCTCGGGACCTTCAACCAAATACATGATTGTTCCTACAATAAATGAAATAATAACTACGCTGTAAAGAAACACAAAAATTTTTGGTAAGCTGGACCTTATGGCAACGGCAAGCCTATTGCCAGCACCAATATACTTGGTTGTTTTCAAAATTCTAAAAACCCTCAAAAGTCTCAGAGCTCTCAGTGTCAATAAAGGTGAATTTCCAACGAGTATTAAACTCAGATACAGCGGTAAAGTTGAAAGAAGGTCAACAATACCGTAAAAGCTAAATATATATTTAAATGGTTTGTTTGTACAAATTATCCTCAAAATATATTCTATTGTGAATAAAATGGTTATTATCCATTCGGCTGTTAGAAAAAAATTAATGTGAGCGTTGTGTATTGAAGCGACACTATCAAGCATGACAAGAACCAGGCTTAGGATGATAGCGATTAATAGAACAACGTCAAATAACTTTCCGGTAGGTGTGTCTGCTTCGTAAATTATTTCATGTAGCTTTTCTCTCCAGGTCATAATTCTACTACTTTAAAGCGATTAGGGTATTGTCTAAGAAAACTCTGTACAATATGTTTTGCGTCACGTTGATGCTTTACAGGAGATATGATACGCTCTAAAATGGTTTTGTTTGTGATTTGTAAATTTAAACTAAAATATCCAAAGCCATTAACTTGTCCTGATTTTATATAAACCAAAGATTTTTCACCAGTTTCTCTGCCTTTGCCAACAAGGATAAAATCGTCATTTTCAAAACTGTATTTTTTAGTAAGTTTTTCTACCCTTATATTATAATCTGCAACAGATTCTTTTTCTACACAAGCACCGTGGCAGTTTTTTATACCATAATTAAAACAGGCTTTTTGAACTGACTTTAAAGCTGTTTTGTTTAGGCAAAGTTCATACTCTTCTACAACTTGTTCTATAAAGCTTTTAGCAGACTGTAAACTTGGAAAAGTTGTCAAAAAATCTGATTTTTCATTAACTTTTTCGATTTTAAGGGTTTTGTATCCAAGTTTGTCTTTTGTGACGATAATCCCATGACTGAATTTTGTTTTTGTCAGTGCGCGATTATACTTGGGTTGAAGTTTTTTTATGTATTCATTTTCCTTTAGCAATGCCATTAATTCATTGCCTGTCTTTTCGTAACTAACTTCTTCTGTAAGTTTTTGTAAAGCTTTGGATTTTGAGCTTGGATTTGTGAAATGTTGATTAACCCGTTTGTGGATATTTACGCTTTTGCCAACATAAAGCAGTTCATTTTTCTCATTATATAAAAAATATACGCCTATTGATTTTGGTAATGTTTCCAAAAGCCTTAAAAGCTTAGAATCAACCTGCTTTTTCGGCTTTACTCGGATATGATCGTTTAAAATATTTTTATCTTGATCTTTGTCTAAAAGAATTTTTAATAGCGTAACCGTTGCCCTGGCATCACCTTCTGCACGATGTCTTTTGCTCATTGGTATGCCAAGAGATTTGGTCAGTTTTCCTAGACTGTAAGAAGGCAAATCTGGAAGTAGTTTTTTAGACAATTCTACTGTGCAAAGTGACTGACGTTGGTAATCGTAGCCTAACCGGTCGAATTCTGTTTTGAGTAATCTGTAATCAAATTTGGCATTGTGCGCTACTATGATGCAGTCCTCTGTTATTTCGATGATGCGTTTGGCAACTTCATAAAACTTAGGCGCATACCTGAGCATTTCCTGGTCTATACCCGTAAGCTTGACCACAAAAGATTGAATTTTTCGCTCCGGATTAATAAGGCTGGAAAATTTATCTACCACCTCGTTACCGTCATATTTGAAAATAGCAATTTCTGTAATGCCCTCTTCGTTGTATTTACCGCCGGTGGATTCTATGTCGAGTACTGCGTATATGCCTTCCTGATTTAAAGTTCGAATCTTACAACTGATACAACTTCAATGTCAAGTAATTTTTTATCTGCGGAAACAAAAGAACAATCTAAATAAATAGCAGACGAGACAATTATTGAATCAGGAAGTTTTAGGTTATAGCTTTTCCTTAATTGTATAGCTTTATTTTTTATGCTATCCTTTAAAGGAATTATTGTAAAAATTGACAATAGGTCATTAATTATTTTTTGTTCTTTGAGTGTTAAATCTTTATGACTTAACAATTCCATTTCTGTAATTACTGAAATGAAAATATTGTTGTTTTCTATGAGATTATATGCTGTCCTATTACCTTGAAGATAATAAATTATAATGTTTGAGTCTAAAAGTAAATTACTCCCATTCATCTCTTAATTCTTTCTGAATCTCTAATGGAGTTTTAGTAGGATGAAATTTTACTTTTCCAAATGTTTTTTTTAAAATGCGTTCTTTTTTGATTTTCTTCTCTCTATTTATATCCTCTTGTAATGCGTTAAGTGCAAGTTGAATCTTTTTTTCTTCATCACCAGATTTAATTGTTACCACCATAATTACTTTTATTCAAAATTATAAAAAAATTACCATTCTCCGTAATCTCTTTTCCCAAAAATCTTACTCCCAATCCTCACCATAGTGGTACGGTGTTCCTGTGCAAGCTCATAATCGCCACTCATGCCCATAGATAAGGTGGTGAATTGGTGCTTGTCTTTTAATTCGAAATATAATTTTTCAAGCTGACTAAATTCACGGTGAATCTGTGCTTCGTCATCAGTAAAGGTAGCCATGCCCATCAAGCCTACAATTTTCACATGTTCAAAGGACTTATAAGCATCACCATTCAGAATGTCCAGTAAGGCCTCCTTGTCCAAACCGTATTTGGAATCCTCTTCAGCAATTTTTAATTGAAGCAGACACTGAATTTGTCGCTCTTCGTTTTTTGCTCTTTTATTTATTTCCTTTAAAAGTCTCGGGCTGTCAACGGCATGAATCAAATGCACATATTTTGCCATATACTTCACCTTGTTGCGCTGAACGTGACCAATCATATGCCACCGGATGTCTTTTGGCAAGGCTTCATATTTATCGGTCATGTCCTGGATTTTGTTTTCGCCAAAATCTCTATGCCCGGTGTCGTAAGCTTCCATGATGTCTTCATTAGGCTTAGTTTTGGATACTGCAACCAGTGTAATATCCTCACTTAATTTAGCCTTGATCTCTTTCAAATTTGATGTAATATCAGCCATCTCTCTTCTTGTTTTTTAAAATTCGTAAATGGTTACTCCACTTCTCAATTTGGGTTCAATATAGGTGGTTTTGGGTGGCATCACCAAGCCTTCATCAGCGATATTTTTGATATCTTCAATTTTAGGGGGTAACATGCCAAAGCCAACTTTATATTCGCCTTCGTCTACTGCACTCTTTACGTACGCCATATCCTTTTGACCTTTGATGTAATTGATGCGACTGTCGTTCTTAAGATCGGTGATGTTTAGGATGGGTTTTAATACGGTCTTATACAAAATCTGTGCATCCAGATGGTCTAACGCATCTTTAAACTTGTAAATGGTTTTTCTAAGATACAAGGAGTAAAACTCACCATCTAAATACATGCTGAAGTGATGCTTTTGATGAGGTTTGTAATAGGTTTCGCCTCGATTTTCAATTTTGAAATATTCGTCAAGTTTGATGAGGAATTCGTCCTTGTCCAATCCATTCAGGTCTTTGACCATTCGGTTAAACTCATGAATTTCTAATTGATGTTCAGAAATCAGAAAACTCATAAAGAAATTATAGTCCTCTTGTCCTGTATGTTCAGGATTTTCGGCTTTTAGTTTTTCAGACAACAGGGCAGAGGAAGCACAGCGGTGATGTCCGTCTGCAATATAGATGCTTTTCATCCTGGCAAAGCTGCCTTCAATGGTTTTGATGTCTTCTTCGTCTTCCAAAAGCCATAGATAATGTGTTTCTCGGGAGGTTGTGGTAAATTCAAACTCGGCACGGGATTGGCTATGCTTGTTGATGATGTTGTCTATAACCTCATTTTCGGGATAAGTTAACAGCACAGGGTCAGCATTAAAGTTGACGGTTTTCAAATATTCTGAAAACAGGTCTTCTTTTTCTGAAATGGTGTCTTCGTGTTTTTTGATTTTACCGTTCAAATAGTCCTGACAACTGCTCTTGGCGACTATACCCGTAAAGACTTTTTTATTCCTGTAAATAATTTTGTGGATGTAAAACATCGGTTTGTCATCCTTTATAAAAATACGGTCTTCTTTAAACTCTAAAAACCGATTTCGAACCAGCTTAAAACGCTGTGGACCGGAAATTTCTTTGTGGTATTTGTAGCCGGGATTGACGATTTGCAGAAACGAAAACGGGTTGTAGTCCAATCTCGACTCACGCTCTTTTTTTGAATAGGTTTCATACGGGCGTGAAGATATCAGGCTCACCATATCGCGGGTGGGACGTGTTGCTCTAAAGGCTTTTACAATTGACATACATTATATTTTGAGTGCTTACTTAAAAACTGATCTTTATTTGAAAACATTCGTGTATTATTATCGATTAATGAGAAAGGTTTTTCCACAGAGCTGCACAAAGGTTTCACAGAGTTTCACAGC
Organism: uncultured Mesohalobacter sp.; assembly: GCA_964593755.1. GTDB lineage: Bacteria > Bacteroidota > Bacteroidia > Flavobacteriales > Flavobacteriaceae > Psychroflexus. The sequence goes on from CAZQKB010000001.1 coordinate 496,279, forward strand.
GTGTAAAAGGTTATCGTACAGCATAAATAAACTAACTTTTTCACTAAATGCCTTAATGTTTTTAACTAATTGAAAATCCTACTCTTCAAAACGTTATTAAACTCAATTAGACATTTTCAATAAATAAAATATTTAATCTTAATTATATGAATTTAGGATGGATTGAGCCAAGTATAATATTGTAAACTTCAAGTCTCAAATAAGCGATATTGTTGAACGGACAACGATAAAACTTGAAACTTTCAAACTACACAAACTGCGGCGATACCTTTTCAGCCTTTCTGCTTTCGCTGTAGTCATAAAAGCCTTCTCCGGATTTTACGCCGAGTTTCCCTGCTCTGACCATATTCACTAAGAGTGGGCATGGGGCATATTTAGGATTTTTAAACCCATCATACATCACTTCCAATATGGAATGGCAAACATCTAACCCGATAAAGTCTGCCAACTGTAAAGGTCCCATAGGGTGTGCCATACCAAGTTTCATCACTGTGTCAATTTCTTTGACACCGGCGACGTTATTATATAATGTTTCAATGGCTTCGTTAATCATCGGCATCAGAATTCTGTTGGCTACAAAACCCGGATAGTCATTTACTTCTGTCGGAACCTTGTTTAGTTTTTTAGATAATTCTAAGACGGTGTTGGTTGTTTCATCAGAAGTATTGTAACCTCGAATCACTTCAACCAATTTCATGATAGGCACCGGATTCATAAAATGCATACCAATCACCTGACCGGGGCGCTTGGTCACCGCTGCAATTTTTGTGATAGGAATCGAACTTGTATTTGTTGCCAAAATGGTATCTTCCGGACAAACTTCGTCTAAAGTTTTAAATAATTCCAATTTTATTTTTTCGTTTTCTGTTGCAGCTTCTATAACCAGTCCTGCGTATTCTGCACCATTTTCTAAATTGGTATAGGTTGTAATATTATCTAATGTATTTTTTTTATCGTCTTCGGTTATTTTCTCTTTAGCCACCATTCGATCAAGATTTTTACTGATGGTTGCTATGCCTTTGTCCAGACTGTCCTGAGAAATATCAATAAGGCTAACCTTGTATCCAAATTGTGCAAAGGTATGAGCGATGCCATTACCCATAGTACCGGCACCAATGACTGCTATATTTTTCATTGTATATATTTTTTAAAAATTATCAATAATTGATTTTGCGACTCTTAAAGCGTTCGTGGCTTGTTGGTAAGTTACTGCGGTTTCGGTATCATTTTCGATAGACCTTGCAAAGCTTTCCAATTCTTCCAAAATGGCATTATTTTCTTCTACTTTAGGATTATCAAAATAGATTTGCTTTTTAACCCCTTCTGCATTTTGAAGGATCATATCGAAATCACCGGGTTTTTCAGGGGCATTTTTCATTTTGACCACTTCAGATTTTTTCTCAAGAAAGTCAACCGAGATGTAGGCGTCTTTTTGAAAGAATCGCGCTTTTCTCATGTTTTTTAAAGAAATTCTACTGGCGGTTAGATTGGCTACACAGCCATTTTCAAACTGAATTCTGGCATTAGCAATATCCGGTGTTTCGCTAATCACAGATACACCGCTGGCATTGATGGATTTTACTTCAGATTTTACCACACTTAAAATAGCATCCAAATCATGAATCATCAAATCCAAGACGACAGGGACATCGGTACCACGCGGATTGAATTCTGCCAATCGATGCGCTTCAATAAACATAGGTTTATTGATTTTTGGTGCACTGGCAATAAAAGCCGGGTTAAACCGCTCCACATGACCAACCTGACCTTTTACATTGTGCTTCTCCAGAAGCTTTATTAGGGCTTCAGCTTCTTCAATAGTATTTGTTATTGGTTTTTCTATAAAAGTGTGTTTGCCGGCTTCAATGGCTTGTTTGGCCATATCAAAATGAGACAGTGTCGGAGTGACGATATCTATCACATCTACATCATCAATGAGCTTTTGGTAATTATTATAAAATTTATAACCATTTTGACGGCTAATCGTTTTAGCATCAAATTCGTTGGTGTCGTAAAAGCCTACCAATTCGTAAGCCTCTGAAGCTTCTGCCAGCCTGAGGTGTATTCTGCCTAAATGTCCGGCGCCAACTATACCTATTTTTAGCATATTTACGTTTTTTTCAAAAATAACATTTCTTTTTTGAATAGGCTTTAGTGATAGTATGGCTTTAACCTAAATTATTGGTTTATTTGTAAAATCAATTTAGTTTTACAATACTGAAAAGTATTCCTCCCAAAAAATAAAAATACTTACAAATTTCTGTTGTTTCTGTACTTTTCTCTGAATTTAATTTTTTCTTTTTCTCTTTCTATTAAAAGTTTTGCCAGAATATAACCGGAACTCTCATTTTCTTCTTTTTCAGCTAAAGCTTTCTTCGCTTTTTCTTCAGAGACATCTATTCGATACAAAATACTTATGAGTTTATTGAAATCGTTTTTGATCAAATACTCAAGATGATCTACTAGTTTTAGGAAATTTAAACTTTCAGAACTATTCAAATTTTCGATTCCAATGTGATTGCAGATTAGGCTTATGGCTTTTTCGCTCATACTTATTCTAAAAATTCAATTAGTTTATAACTGTCCATGTATTCAAATCCTCTTGATTTAATTTTTAACTCCTCGTTCATAATTACTAAAGTAGGTGCAACAAATTTTTCTTTTCTAGTAGCTAATAGTTGTGTGATTTGATGCAATGGATTCCTGGATGTTTTAATCTGATTGTTGATATAGGTTTTCCCGTTAAATTTTACCGGGATTTCTGATTCCGCATCGAATCTAACAGCATAATACCTTTCATTAAGCAGTTTTATGACTTTAGGGTTTGTAAAAACTTGTCGGTCCATTTTTTTGCAGTACACGCACCAGTCGGTAAAAAAATCAATAAAAATTGGTTTGGGATTTTGGGCCTGGAGCGATGGTAAATCTTCAAATTCAACCCAGTTGACTTTTTGCTGGGCAAGTGCTCCAAGACTTGATAAAATAATGAATACATATACAATAGGTTTCATGTCTTAAAACTTTTGGTTAAATGAACCCGTATCAGATGATTTATTAATTTATGGCATCACATATGAGTTTCTCCCCTTAGGGGTCCCGAGACTTCGGGAAAGAGGGGCCTTGGGCCTTTAGTCACCAAACTTCACCCCAAGGAAAACACTTCTCGGCATCGCCGGTCCGTAAATATAATCAGAATCTCTCGTCGGACCAGTATCAAAATCATTCTGATAGCTGTTAAATAGGTTTTTTACGCCTCCAAAGACATCAATTGTGAAATTGTCATTGACATGGAAATCTTTGCTGATTCTAAGATTGAAATCCAGAAATTCCTGAGAATTGTTCAATTCGATCAAACCGCTTTCATTAACTACACGAGGAACAATCATAGATCCTGTGTAAGTGGTTGAAGCATCTACTTTCCAGTGCTCATTTGGCATATAGCTAAAATTAAAAAAACCATAAACATCTGGATTTCTCACAAAACTATTGATGACTACTGCATCTAAATTTGAATTTTCCGGTTCAAATAATACTTGAGGTTCATCGTATGCTGTGCCCTGAATCGTCAGACCACTTTGGAATAAAAACTTTGAATTAGGTGAGTAATTCAACTCTAAATTCAATCCATAAACCTTGGCACCGGCACCATTTCTCACCTCTTCTAAAATTGATCCGTTTGGCAATACCGAACCTGTTGATACCTGAGTAAATGGATTTTGTAGAGATGTGTAAAACCCTTCAACTAAAATATCGTACTGGGCTAAATTTTTATTGAGGTTTAAATTATATGACAGGGTAAAAGCATCAGAATATTCAGTGTCTAAATCTTCAGAGAGAATAACGAATAATTGTTCGCCACCAACACTGGAAATATGCAAATCTTCATTAAAGGCCTGTGGAGCACGGAATCCCCTGGCATAACCAGCCCTTAATTTATGATTGTTGTTAAGGTCATAAGCCAGACTTATTCTTGGTGAAAAAGCAGTTTGCGTGACTTCAGACGATCTTGAAATATCAGCAATCTGATATAGGCCATTAACATCAATGTAGTCGAATCGACCGCCAATTAATGAAGTGAGTTTCTCAAAAAAAGATATTTTATATTGTGCATAAACAGCAAGGTTGTTTACCTGCTGATCTATTATTCGATTATAACCTTCAATATCATCTCTGGTATCATTTATATTATATTCTGCTCCAATAATAAAATTACTATCATTTTTATAATTTTTACTAAACTTTGCACCTGTATTGAAAGCTAAATCCTTTGTGTTTCCAAAAGCATTGTTAGCCGATATACTGTCTTGAGCTGTCCGTTCTCCGCCAAGGCCACCGTAATAACTATCGCGATTTGTCCTTGAAACAGAAGCATAAGTAGAAAAATTTTTGCTTTGGTCTTTACTGTTAAGGTCATAGTCTATTCCTCCAACGAATGTGCTATGGTCAAGCTCCTCGGTAATGTCTGTAAACTGTGGAGCTAATTCCAGCTGGTCTCCACCACGTCGATACTCATGAATAGAATTGAGATTGATCGAAATGCGACTAAGGTCATTAGGCTTTAAATAGGCATTAGCGCCAATACTGTTACTTTCCAGTTCTACCAGTTCTGTAAACCCGTCGTTATTGGCATCGTAAGATTCGCGATTCCTGTAATTGCCATAAAACCTCATGCCGCTTTTCAAGTCTTCGCTAACTACAGAACTGTTGAAGTCTAATCTAGAATCTAAAGCTTGACTATCTATTACACTTAATGTGCTGCTCACGTCCCAGGAGTTTAGTACAGGATCTTTCGTGATAACATTAACTGTACCCGCTATGGCATTTGTACCATATAATGCAGAACCACCGCCACGCACAATTTCAATATTTTGAATACTGTTTACAGGTATTTGCTCTAACCCATAAACACCGAGAAGGGACGTGAAGATAGGTCTGCTATTGACTAAAATTTGGGTGTAACTGCCTTGTAAACCATTAAGTCTGACTTGCGTAAACCCGCAATTCTGGCAATTGGTTTCTACTCGAACACCGGGTGAAAAATTCAAGCCTTCAGCCAGGGTGTTAGATTGGGTGCTGATTAAAGCTTTAGAGTTTATGGTATTGACCAGCACCGGTGAATTTCTTTTGCTTATTTGATTTCTTGTTCCTGTGACTACCACTTCATCAAGACCCAGTATATCTTTTTCTAAGATAACCTTCAACGGTTTTGTTGTTGTACTATCCAAAGCGATTATTTTATTCTTAAAACCATAAGCTGATATTTCAATTTTTTGGGTATAATTTTTAATTTTTAAAACTGCAGTACCGTCAATATCTGCTGCAAAACCCTTTTGACTATCAACAAACAAAATATTTGCGAATGGAATCGCCTTTTGGTTTTCATCGAGAATTTTCAAATTGACCTCAACGTTTTGATCAGGTTCACTTTGTGCCATACTTAAAAAAGGAACTAAAATTGATAATACTAAAAAATATCTTTTCATTAGGCTATAAATAAATTTTAGGCAAATCTAAAAAATATATTTGGTTATTATAAATTTATTTAAGAAGATATTATAATTGAACTTTTATAATCAAATTTGGTCAAATTTTTGGTTCCGTTTTTTTGATAATAATTACATTTACAATCTTAGTATTACATACATGTTGAAAGATTCCTACAAACATCAGGGTAAAAGAAAACAGTTGATTGAAAAGCTCAAAGCCAAAGGGATTACCTCAGACAATGTTTTGATGGCTATTAATCAGATTCCCAGGCATCTTTTTATGGACAGTAGTTTTGAAGACTTTGCTTATCAGGATAAGGCTTTTCCGATTGCTGAAGGTCAAACCATCTCGCAACCCTTTACGGTGGCTTTTCAAAGCCAGCTACTTAATGTCGAAAAAGGAGATAAAATCCTAGAGATTGGTACCGGTAGTGGATTTCAGACAGCTGTCTTGTGTGAGTTAGGCGCGCAGGTTTTTAGTATTGAAAGGCAGCAAAAACTATATAAAACGACGAAGCGATTTTTAACAAAATTAGGCTATAGGCCCAAATATCTTAGTTTTGGTGACGGTTATAAAGGTCTGCCTCATTATGCCCCTTTTGACAAAGTTATAGTTACGGCTGGCGCACCTTTTGTTCCTAAGCCTTTAATGGCTCAGTTGAACATAGGAGGCAGACTTGTTATTCCAGTGGGTGAAGACCCGCAAATCATGACCTTATTTATTAGAAAGGATAAAAATAAATTCGATAAACATACCTATGGCGAATTTCGTTTTGTGCCTTTACTCGAAAACAAAAATTAAATCATGAAAAAACCATTATTTTATTCTGCTATAATCCCTCTGTTTATTTTTTGGAGTTGTGATAAGCGCGCTGAGCTTAAATCACAAAGGATATCAGCCAAAAATATACAGGTAGAAAAATCAATTGAAGAAGATGACAGCTTAAAAGCAATTATTGAGCCCTACAAATCTTCAATCGAAGATGAAATGAATAAGACATTAAGCTATGCCTCAACTTCTATGAATAAAAATGATACACCATACAATACAGCCATTGGTAATATGATGGCAGACGCTGTATTTGAGATGGCTAATCCGGTTTTTTTAAGCAGGCAGAATGATAGCATTGATGCAGTCTTGTTAAATCACGGAGGCATTCGTTCGGGCATATTCAAAGGAAAGATAACAACCCGAACCGCCTATCAGGTAATGCCGTTTGAAAACCTGGTTGTAGTCGCAAAATTAAAAGGGGCTCAGGTCAAAGAAATGTTTCGATATTTGTCTGAAGCCAAGAGAGCGCATCCTATTTCCAATATGTCTATCGCTGTAGATGATAATTGGAACCTCAAAGAGTACAGTATAGATGGTGAAGACGTCATAGACTCTCAGTTCTATTACATTGCTACATCAGATTACCTGGTCAATGGTGGAGATAATATGAGATTCTTTGAAAATGCCGAAACCATTTATCAAATTGACTATAAGCTGCGAAATCTATTGATAGATTATTTCCAAAAAAAAGATACCATAAACCCAAAAGCAGACGACAGGTTTAAAAAGATTTAATAATGAAAAGAAGAGATTTTATCCAACACAGCTTATTAGCAACTTCTGCATTGACTATGCCAATGGAGATTTTTTCAGGTTTAGACTTAGGCAAAAAATATAAAAAACACATTACAATTTTACATACCAATGATGTTCATAGCCACATCGATCCATTTCCGGACAATCATCATAGAAATCCTGGAAGAGGAGGCGTAAGTAAGCGGTATACCTTGATCAAGCAAATTAAAACAGAAAATCCCAATACGCTTGTTTTAGATGCTGGCGACTCTTTTCAGGGAACACCTTATTTTAATTTCTATGGTGGAGAATTGGAGTTTAAGTTAATGAGTAAAATGGGTTATCATGCATCTACAATTGGAAACCATGAATTCGATAATGGTATAGACAATATTGCAGCGCAACTGCAACATGCCAAATTTGATATGCTAAATGCCAATTACGATTTTAAAAACACAAGTTTGAACGGGATGACAAAACCCCATCAGGTTTATGAAGTTGATGGCGTGAAAATTGGTGTTTTTGGCTTAGGGATAGAACTAGAAGGTTTAGTTTCAAGAAATTTATACAAGGAAACCAAATATTTAAATCCACTTGAAATTGCTCAGGATCAAATCAACATTTTAAAAAAAGAATTGAAATGCGACTTGATAGTCTGCTTGTCTCATTTGGGTTACCAATATGATTCACAGAAGATAGACGATATTAAACTAGCAGAAAGTACATCAGGTATTGATTTAATTATAGGAGGTCACACACATACTTTTTTGGATAAGCCAACTAAAGTCACAAATAAGTCAGGAAGTATAACACTGGTGAATCAGGTAGGTTTTGCAGGTTTGTATTTGGGTAGAATAGATTTCTATCTGGACGACCAAAACCAGCAAATTTCAAAAGATATCGTAATTGAGTTGTAAAGGAGACATCTAAAACTTATTTTTGTACCATGCAAAAAAAGAACATTGAAGCCCTAAAAGCACTTATTCATTCACCTAAAAATATTCTTGTTATTGGACACAAAAATCCCGATGGAGATGCTGTGGGTAGTTGTATGGGCTGGACTTTATTTTTAAGGTCATTAGGTCATAAAGTTGACATCGTTATGCCAAACGATTATCCGGATTTTTTGAATTGGGTACCATTTCAGGAAGAAATAATATTATTTTCTGAAGAACCGGATGAGGTAAAAACACGCATTTCAAAAGCAGACCTTATTTTTACTCTTGATTTTAATCATTTTTCCCGTGTTGGTGAAGAGTTTGAAAGCCTATTAGAAAATTCAAACTCAACTTTTGTAATGATAGATCATCATCAACAACCAGCAGATTATGCAGAGGTTTGTTTCTCCCATCCGGAATATGGTTCTACAGCTGAATTGGTTTTTGAATGCATTTACCACTTAAATCAAACCGAAAAAATAGATAGGGATATTGCCGGCTGCCTTTATTTAGGGATTATGACAGATACAGGTTCCTTTAAATTTCCCTCAACTACAGCCAGAACTCACGAGATTGCATCGGTTTTAATTTCTAAGGGAGCAAAATCAAGTGAAATTCAACAAAAAACATTTGACTCCAGTTCTTTTAACCGCCTCAAGTTATTAGGTCAGGCTATGCAAAACCTTAAGTATTTACCGGAACATAAAACAGCTTATATACATTTGTCACAAGATGAATTAGATAAAAACAGTTTTGAAAAAGGCGATACTGAAGGTTTTGTAAATTATGGCTTGTCTATAAAAGGTGTTGTTCTGGCAGCTATTTTCAAAGAAGATAAACATCAAAATATTGTAAAAATATCTTTCAGATCAAAAGGAAGTTTTGATGTAAACCAGTTTGCCAGAATTCATTTTCACGGTGGTGGTCATATAAATGCAGCAGGAGGGAGAAGTGATTTACCTTTAGAGAAAACCATGGAAAAATTTGTACATTTGCTCGATGAATATAAAACAGAATTAAATGCCGCTCTATAGGTTTATTTGTCTATTGTTTATTTTGTTATTAAGTGGTTGTCATAAACAGCCACAGCCTAGAAAACCGGTGAGCTACAAAAGCGGTTCTTTTTTGGATGAGTCTTTAAAAAGAAATGTCGCCATTTTAAAAGCAGAAGAAAAAGCCATTTTTAAAATTATTGAAACAGATACGGCGAATGTCTATCTTAATTCCTCAGATGGTTTCTGGTACCATTATATAAAGAAAAACACTACAGATACTATAACGCCGGAATTTGGCGATCAAGTTACATTTACCTATAACCTGAGAACTTTTTCAGATGATACCATTTATACTATGGCTGAAATTGGTGAAAGAAAATACGTGATGGAGCAACAACGTTTGATGACAGGGCTTAGACAAGGATTAAAACTTATGAAGACCGGAGAACAAGTCAATTTTTTGTTTCCTTCATCTCGAGCTTATGGTTTTTATGGCGATAAAAACAGAATAGGATCTGATGTTCCTTTAAAAGCAACTGTTAAATTAAAATCTATCAAAAAAACTGAACAATGAGAACAATTTCTAAATTATGTTTATTAACAATTATTATTATGAGTATGTCTTGTAAAGAAGAATATCCTGATCTGAAGGACGGGCTGTATGCCAAATTTAAAACAAATTATGGCGAGTTTATAGCAGAGCTATATTACAAAAAAACACCAATGACTGTTGGTAATTTTGTAAGTCTTGCCGAAGGAACCAACCCAAAGGTAAGCGAAGAGTACAAAGGCAAGAAATTCTATGATTCTCTTATTTTTCATAGAGTGATGAAAGATTTTATGATTCAGGGAGGTGATCCTTTAGGCTCTGGAATGGGTGACCCTGGCTATAAATTTCCTGATGAAACCACGCCAGAACTAAAACATGATACTTTAGGTATCTTATCAATGGCCAATAGTGGGCCAAATACCAATGGCAGTCAGTTCTTTATAACCCATAAACCTACACCTTGGTTAGATGGTAAACACACCGTTTTTGGGAAAATTTCCGAAGGCTTTAATATTGTTGATTCTATAGCTAACGCGGAAGTCGCAGGTGCCAACAAACCAGTTGAAGATGTAGTAATAGAAACCATTGAAATTATTAGAAAAGGAAAGGAGGCTAAGAGTTATGACGCCGTTTCTTCTTTTGTAGAACCTATAGAAGACCTGGAAGCCAAAAAAGAAAAAGAAATAGAAGAATTTAAAAACAAAATGGCATCTATACAGGATTCACTTCAAGAAACAGAATCTGGTTTAAAATATATCATCACGCAGGAAAATCCATCAGGAACTCAACCGGAATCTGGACAGACTGTTTATGTGCATTATGAAGGCAGACTGAGTGATGGAAAAATGTTTGACAGTTCCTACAAGAGAAATCAACCACTAAATTTCGCAATCGGAACAGGACGTGTTATCCCTGGTTGGGATGAAGGCATTAGCTTGTTGAAAACAGGTGAAAAAGCGACTTTAATTATACCACCAGATTTAGGCTACGGAGCAAGAGGAGCGGGAAATGTTATTCCGCCTAATTCAACTTTGGTTTTTGATGTTGAGCTTGTGGATGTTAAATAAATGAGACTTAATTCCAATTTTAAAAACTGCAATGGTTTCCAAAATACCGTTGCAGTTTTTTTATGTAGTTTTTTGATAGTAAGTTGCGGAACTTCTAAAATAGATAGAGACAATACCTACAGGATTAATTTTTTGGATGAATATGTTCTGGATAGTGAATCCTCAGTAGATGGGCATAAAATAGGCGGTTTGTCTGGTATTGATTTCAATGGTGAGAAATTTACACTAATTTCTGACCATTCAAAAAAACCGGTATTATACCAAGCTGATATAATTATTGAGCGTAATAAAATTAAAAAGGTTCAATTTCTAAAAGGCCAAACTTTATCATGTGATAGTATTTCAATTTTTGATACAGAAAGCCTTAGGTATAAGGTAAACGATAACAAATTTATAATATCCGGAGAAGGTAGTATCAAAAATAATCATGATCCAGTGCTTTTCGAAGTAAATTCTAAGGGTATATGCAGAAAAATTTATGATTTGCCAAAATACTTTAAAGCAAGCTCTGTAGATGGACCGAGATCTAATGGTGTATTTGAGGGTTTGACTTTAGATCATGACAAAACAGGATTTTGGGTCGTCAATGAATTACCTTTAAAAAGAGATGGGAAAAAACCTAAGCTGTTCAATACAAATTCACCTTTAAGACTTACGCACTATAAGTTTGATGACGATCAACCTGATTTTCAGTTAAGTTATGATTTAGATAGATTGAGGAAGGTTCCACTTTTGCCATTTGGCCTTAATGGTGCTACAGAATTACTTCAAATAGATGAACAAAATGTTTTGGTCATCGAGCGGGCATATTCAGCCGGTCATAAATCAAAAGGTAATCGCATCAAGATTTTTATGGTAAACGTTTCAAACCAAAAAAATCTTTTAAATACATCCAGTTTAAGGCGTGCTAAAATAAATAACCTAAAAAAAACTTTATTATTTGACTCAAAGCACATTAAAAAGAGATTAAAACTAAAGTTTATTGATAATATTGAAGGAATAACATTTGGTCCTAAATTAGATAATGGGAATAATAGTTTAATTTTGATAAGCGATAATAACTTTAATGCTTTTGGAAAACAATTAAATCAAATTATTCTTCTTGAACTTTCAAAAATTTAAACAATGAAAAAAATATTTTATCTGCTGGTGATTATTTTGCTTTCGTCTTGTGTAAAGGATGGAAAAGAAAAAAGACAACTCACTATTCCTGATGATAAGACGGCTTCAGTTACAACATATTATTTGATAAGACATGCAGAAAAACTCAGGGACGATCCCGAAAATAAAAATCCACAACTCAGTAAAAAAGGATTTGAAAGAGGTAAATATTGGGGTAAATATTTTAGTGATAAAGAATTAGATTTGTTTTATACCACAGATTATCTTAGAACTTTTCAGACATTGATTCCAATTGTATATGACTACAAAGGTGAGATAGCGTTTTATGAGACAGGCGATAGCCTTTTTACAAATGCGTTTTGGAATGAAACTTATGGTAAAAATAGTATTATAGTTGGTCATAGCAATACAACACCAAAATTTGTAAACGAAATCATAGGGAAAGAAAAATATGAACAAATCCCTGATAGTATAAATTATAGATTGTATAAAGTAGTTGTTGATCAGAAAGGTTTTATAGCACAGGATACATTCTTCAATATTATACCAAAGTAATGCTTGTAGAAATTTCTTTATTCCTCTTACTGCTTATTTCAGGCCTGAGTTATTTACCTTTTCAGCATTGGATTTTCAGGAGTTTAGATTTTGCAAAAATTCAAATAACGCTTGTTCAGAGTATTGCATTACTTGTGTTATTAATTCAGTATTCAGCTTTAAACATTTCGAGTAAATATTTTGGTTTAGTTTTATTATTTCTTTGGTTACATAATATTATAATTTTACTGCCTTATACTACATTTTATCCTGTAGAAAGCAAAGCATTAAATACCTCCAAGAAGCCTGTTAGAGTTTTATCTGTAAATGTTTTTCAGTACAACAAAAAAAAGCACTTGCTCATTCAGTTAATAAATACCTTGAAACCGGATATTTTGCTTACGATGGAAAGTGATAAAGCCTGGGAAGAAACCCTTAATAAAACTGAAAGATTATTTAATAGCCTAAAAAAGATTCCTCAGGATAATACTTATGGTATGCATTTTTACACAACTTTAGAAACCGAATATATTGATGTAAATTATTTTGTAGCAAAAGACATTCCAAGCATAGAAGCCAGGCTAAAAACAAAAAGTGGTGAAGAATTTATGTTTTTTGGCGTACATCCGCCACCGCCAAGCCCGGTAGAGGAGGAGACTTCTAAAGAAAGAGATGCTGATATACTTGCGCTTTCTCGTAAAATAAAACAACTAAATTTACCATCTATCGTTGTTGGAGATTTCAATAATGTAGCATGGTCAAAATCTTCAAAACTTTTCAAAAAGAACACACAATTGCTCGATCCCAGAATAGGCAGAGGTTTTGTATCAACTTTTCATGCCGGGTATATGTTTTTTAGATTTCCTATAGATCTGGTGTTTCATTCTAAAGAAGTTTATATACAGGAGTTAAGAACAGAAAAACACATCAATTCAGACCACTTTCCGGTATATGCAGAATTTGTTATAATGCCGGATAAAGCAAAACAGAATTGCACTTCAGATGATGTAAACAGTGATGAAAAAAAGGAAATTAAAGAATTGATAAACGAAGGGAAAGCTGTTGAATCTGATAACAGGGATTAGAATTAAGTTACAAGTCTTTTATCAAAAGGAAAGTCCCGTACAGATTTTATAGCGTTGTTATCAAAATCTTTGTGATGAGGGTTAATTAAATAATTAAAATCTCCATATACTACTGCACTTGGTACTTTCATAACCCCGTATTTTTTCTTCAAAATAAAAGCGTCACCGAGTTTTTGTGTATGTATGGTATGTGGAAATTGCAGCCAGAATTCCGGTAAACTTTTTTCAAACAAAGAAGTTATTTTTACAGTGTCGGGTATCTCCACGCTTAGCATTTTATAATCTCTTGGTAAGTGGTTTAACGACAGGTGTACCAAAATTTCTGCCATTGCCAAAGCTCGACTTTCGGAGGTGTAAATCATTTCTACGCCCTTGCTGTTCCAGCGGTTTCCAAATAGAGATGCGCCTTTACCACTCAAAGTATTGGCATATTTAGCTCTTGCAAGTCTGTAAACTTTCATCAGGCAAAAATACCATGGTCTATTCTGTTGAGCTCTGCCATAACCAACTCTTTACCGTAAGAGTCTTTGAGCAATTCTGCGGGCGTGAGGTTATTAAGGGCTAAGGATGGTGTGTTGAGCCAGCCGTAAAATTGAGCACTATCCTGAAATACCTCTTTGCCAAATGCAGTAACTTCTGCAATTTCCAAAATTTTTTCTGAGTGTATGGGCTTAAAATGAAAGTCTTTGGTTTTACTATAACGCTGTAAACTCTTTGAAGAAATGTTGAGGTACTCTGCCCATTCCTCATCTGTAAATGGAGAAAAAGAAAGTATGGCCTTAAATAACTTATAAGAAATACCTTGCCTGATAGACTTAATGACCAGAATTTTATCTTCTATAAATTCTGAAAAAGAAAAACTATTGCTGTTATTGTAATTGGTTTCCTGCACTTGGGTGATGTACTCTGCAACAGCTTCATTCAGCTCCGGAAGGCTTTGATTTATATTATAAGTTTTCATAACACTACCAATTTAGACAAATGTACTGCTTATTTGAACAAATGTCCAATTCTTTAACATTTTTCGTCTAATTTTTCGACCTTAATTTTACTATTAGTTATTTTAGAAAGTAGTTCTAATTGTTTGTTTTTAAAAGCTTCGAAGATATTTTTTAGCGCTGTAGTGTCTGATTTTGGTTTATAATTATTGTAATCTACAAATCTGATGCCTTCGATAATTCTTTCATTGTAAGCTTCACGAAATCTAATGCCACCACCATTTACTTTAAAACTATACGCCAAATAGTCTAATTTATAAGTTTGTTCATCAAACCAATACATGTACTCATCCTGATAGTCAGTTCCTCCACCTTCTTTCTTAAAAGTCACTTTTATATTATGAAAAACTTTATCATTTATACTATCTGTACCTAAATAAGTTTTCTCTACCGCTGCGTCATTGAGCCTGTTAGGTAATTGCACAAAATAGTGAACCGAATTTATGGATTCTGAATATTTGAATGCTGAGGAATCTGCTACAAAAACAAGGGAATCGTTTATAAACCTCTCGAATGATCCATCAGGATTTAAAACATCTTTAATGCTGTCCTCTTTTCTGTAGTGAATCCTTTGTAGAGTGATGCTGTTGCACTTTCCAATGCTTTGATAGGTCTTTCCTCTAAAATCAAATTTGAGCTCAGCATTTTCCAATTTAGACTTACCCGACTTTTCTATGGCTTTATCTACGATAGCTTGTGCCAAAATTTTATCATCTGTGTTGGTGTTGCAGCTGAAAAGTATTAAAATACTTAGAATATGTATGATTTTATTTCTCATTACTTTATTTGATTTACCACAATATTAATCAATTGTGAGCATTCGCATTATCTTGTTTTCTTATATTTGCAAATTATTTTAATTGGAAAATTTACTAATTAACCGACCTGAAAATTAATTTATAAAATAACCCTATGAAAATTTCCTACAACTGGCTGAAAGATTTTGTTGATATTGATTGGTCATCCGATAAAGTAGAAGAATTACTTACAGATTTAGGATTAGAAGTTGAAGGCATAACAAACTTTGAATCTATAAAAGGAGGATTGGAAGGTATTGTAGTTGGTAAAGTTTTAGAGTGCCAAAAGCACCCTAATGCAGATAAACTAAAATTGACAAAAGTTGATATTGGCGAAAAAGAACCAGTACAGATTGTATGCGGCGCACCTAATGTAGATAAAGGTCAGTGGGTGCCCGTAGCCACAGTTGGAACAATCTTATACGACAACAAAGGAGAACCTTTAAAAATTAAAAAGGGAAAAATTCGCGGTGAAGTGAGTTTCGGAATGATTTGCGCTGAGGATGAAATTGGTCTTGGTGATTCTCACGATGGTATAATGGTTTTGGAGGGTAAGTATAAAGCAGGACAGGCTTTGAAAGAAGTTTTTCCAGTTGAAAACGATGAGGTTTTTGAAATTGGCCTGACACCGAATCGTGCAGATGCTATGAGTCATCTTGGCGTCGCCAGAGACCTAAGAGCCGGAATCATTCAAAAAGGCAAATCTATAGCGCTTAACACACCATCTACGAGCAGTTTTCACGTTGAAGACCGTTCAAGACGCATAAAAATCGATATCGTAGATTCTAATCTCGCTCCTAGATATTGTGGTGTAACTATTTCAGGCATCAAAGTAGCAGCTTCGCCATTATGGTTACAAAACAGATTAAAAGCAATAGGAATAAACCCCAAAAATAATGTTGTAGATGTTACCAATTATGTGATGCACGAATTGGGACAACCTTTACACGCTTTCGATGCAGATAAAATATCAGGTGATAAAATCATTGTAAAAACATTAGAAGAAGATACAAAATTTACAACTTTAGATGAGGAGGAAAGAACACTTTCTAAGGAAGACTTGATGATATGCGATGCAGAAAAACCTCTTTGTATTGCCGGGGTTCTCGGAGGTCTAAACTCTGGAGTATCTGAGAATACAAAAAATATATTTCTGGAAAGCGCATATTTTGATCCTGTTAGTATTAGAAAAACTGCAAAAAGACATGGTATAAATACAGATGCTTCATTCAGGTTCGAAAGAGGAATTGACCCTGGTATTACCGAAGATGCGCTAATGCGTGCAACAATTTTAATTTGTGAAATTGGCGGTGGAAAAGTCAGTAGTGATATTGATGATTTTTATCCTAAGAAGTTTGAAGATCGACAGGTTTTCTTAACCTTTGATAAAATTAATTCGCTTGTTGGCGAGGAGATCGACAAAGGCGTTATAAAATCTATTCTTACAACTTTAGAAATCAAGGTAAACAATGTCTCAGAAAGCGGTATGGGACTTACAATACCCTTTTATCGTGTCGATGTTCATAGGGAAGTAGATGTGATTGAAGAAATTTTAAGGGTTTACGGATATAATAACATAACATTAGATAATAAATTTAATGTTTCTGTTGCAAATTCGTCAAAATTTGAAGATTACAAAGTTCAGAATATAATTGCTAATTTTTTGGTATCTCTTGGTTTTTATGAAACCATGGCCAACTCGCTAACAGCAGATTTAACTGAACACAGCAGCGAAATCAACAAATCAGACAACATTGAAATTATAAATCCTTTAAGCCAGGATCTGTCGGTCATGAGACAAACTTTATTGTTTTCCGGTTTGGAAAATATAAGGTTTAACCTGAATAGAAAAAACGAAGATCTCAAGCTTTTTGAGTTCGGAAAAACTTACCGGAAAAATAAAACTAAAATTGAAGAGCATAAAAGACTTAGTGTTTTTGTGGTTGGAAACAAAAATGCTGAGACCTGGACAAACAAAACGGCTAAAGCAGACTTCTTTTTTATAAAAGGCATTTTAAATAGTGTAATGGATAAACTTGGTTTGGACTTTTCTATCGAAAATTACAATTCTGATATCATTTCTGAAGGTTTAAACTATAAAGTGAATACCAAAGATGTTGCTAAGATAGGACGACTGTCAAATGCATTAGCAAATAAATTTGATATTGATCAGGAAGTGTTATATGCCGATATAGATTGGGATGTTATCTTAAAGCTGGTCTCAAAAAATAATTTTCAATCTCAGGGTATTCCAAAATTTCCTGAAGTAAGAAGAGATTTTGCTTTGTTATTGGACGATAGTATTCAGTTTAGTCAGATACGGGATATTTCTCAGAAAGTTGATAGAAAACTACTACAGGGCGTAAACCTTTTTGATGTCTATGAAGGTGAAAATCTGCCAGAAGGCAAAAAGAGTTATGCCGTGAGTTTTACTTTTAGGGATCAATATAAGACACTTACCGATAAGCAAGTCGATAAAATCATGAACAAACTTCAAAAAGAGTTTGAAAAACAACTTAATGCTGAGTTGAGGTAGGCCAAAACCTTGGAAACCTTAATTAATTAGCTTGTCCCTGTCTCTTTTTGGTAGTTTACTGACTACAAGTTCATAGCTGTGGTTGATGAGATGTTTTATGAGTTTATCAGAAAGTGTACCGTATTCAATAACCACTGTATTCCAGTGTTTCTTACTCATATGATAGCCGGGAAAAACATCATCAGGATATTTCTCTCTAAGTTCAATTGCTTTATGAGGATCGCATTTTAAGTTTACACTGTGGTCGCCTTCTTCCCATTTTTTTAATGAAGTTAACGCAAACATTTTGTTCATGACCTTAAAAACCAAAACATCTTGGTCAAAAGGGAATGATTCAGTTGTTGCTGGTTTTAACAGGCAATAATTTCGGTATTCTTCAATACTCATGTGTTATGATGACATATGTTGCTATAAAAATAAAAACAAATATTTGAAGATACTTCAAAACCAATCCAGATTTTGGGTATTGGTTCAGTAGGTTATAAAATTTTCCTGCCATCAAGGCAACCAAACCAAATATAATTAATGCTTGCAGAATAAAAAGTATTCCCAACATATAGAATTGAAATAGCTGATTCTCTGTATCATTCCATAAGAAGGCAGGTAGAAATGCCATAAAAAACAGAGTCACTTTTGGGTTGAGTACATTCATCCAAAAGCCCTGAATAATATAGTTGTGTTTTAATTTTTTTTTAGCGTCCGAAAGATTAATTTTTATGACCGCTGGTGCCCGATACACCTTGAAAGCTAAATATAATAGGTACAATGCTCCCGCATATTTTATCGCTAAAAACAAATTTGGTGAAGCTTTAATTAATCCGGAAATTCCAAAAGCAACCAGACTCGTGTGAACAATTATGCCAGAGACTAATCCAATTGTTAGAAGCAAACCATCTTTAAACCCTTTTCTAATTCCTATGACCAATACATAAATAATATCCGGTCCCGGCGAAATTGTAAGCAGAACAGATGCTATTAAAAATTCAACGATAGAGTTGGTCAAATCTGTGTTTTATTAAATGTATATTTTTAAATTTATTACAACTTATTTTAGGCTACAGACTAATAGCTAATGACTACTGTCTAACAAAGCTTTCTTAATATCTTTAACCAATTGAGGGCCTTCATAAACAAAACCTGTATAAAGTTGAACCAAATCAGCCCCGGCTTCAAATTTTTCTAAGGCATCTTTGCTGCTGTGAATACCGCCTACACCAATAATCGGGAAAGGACGTTTAGCGTTTTCTTTTAAAAAGCTTATGACTTCAGTAGACCTGCTTTTGAGGGGTTTACCACTCAAACCTCCTGATTCTTTTTTATTTTCTGATAATAATCCATCTCTTTCTATTGTCGTGTTTGTAGCGATAACGCCGGCAATTTGTGTATCCTCAACAATTTCTATAATGTCTGTTAATTGATCGTTACTTAAATCAGGAGCAATTTTTAACAAAATTGGTTTTGGTTTAGATTTTTTATGATTTAAATCTTGTAAATGCTGAAGTATTTTCGTCAATGGTTTCTTGTCCTGAAGAGCTCTTAAATTGGGCGTATTAGGAGAACTTACGTTAACTACAAAATAATCAACATGGTCAAAAAGTGCTTTAAAACAGATATCGTAATCATCTACAGCATTTTCATTTGGAGTTAGCTTATTTTTACCGATGTTTCCTCCAATTAAAACATCTCCTTTGTCTTTTAAATTTTTTACAACTTCTTCAATACCTTTGTTATTGAAACCCATTCTGTTAATCAGTGCTTCGTCTTCTTTAAGTCTGAAAAGGCGCTTTTTGGGGTTACCATCTTGAGGTTTTGGAGTCACTGTACCAATCTCAATAAATCCAAAACCAAGTTGATTCATGTCTTTATAAAATTCTGCATTTTTATCAAAACCTGCGGCTAAGCCTACTGGATTCTTAAATTTTATGCCAAAAACATTTCTCCCCAGCCTTGCGTTGTCAAGTTTAAATTTGGATTTGTAAATATTTGAAATTATGGGTGTTTGAAGCACACCGTTTAGTAAATTCGTAGTAAAATAATGAACTTTTTCAGGATCAAATTGAAAAAGTAAAGGCCTGATTAACCATTTATACATAAAAGCGATTTACTACAAAAATAACTATTTTTTTATTGAATACTTACATAAAGAGAATCAGTATTTCAATTACACACCTACATCGTTATAGTATCCAATGAGACAATCTGGCAACTTTAGTTATAAAATTAACAAATAAATGTTCTGTGTAACGAATGAAAGGCTCGAAATAGATAAAAATAAACACTACAATAACACTACAATTATGGATATTGGTCTACTTACCAAAAACTAATATAATTGCTAATGGATTGAAAAATAAAAAGATAAACTCAAAAAATTAATCTTTAACAGCTTTACAAAAATGTATACTTCATGTATAGCGTCTAAAATTATTTTAATGTAAACAATACCTTAATTTTGCGTTAACAAAAAAATATTATCTCATGAATAAATGGATTTATTTGCTACTATTTAGCATTACTACATCGATTGCGTTTTCGCAAAATACAGTTACTGGTACTGTAGTCGATGAAGCCAGTATTCCGATTCCTGGCGTAAACATTTCTGTAAAAGGAACACCTCAAGGAACAGTTACCGATTTTGACGGTAATTATTCACTTGAGGGAATGGAACAAAATCAAGTGATTGTTTTCTCATATGTGGGGTTTAAGACACAGGAGATCACTTACACAGGTCAGGCTACACTAGACGTTCAGCTGTTGGAGTCGGCAGAGGCACTTGATGAAATTGTTGTTATTGGTTATGGTGCCTCCAGCAAACGATTGATCACAGGCGCTGTATCAACAGTAGATGCAGAATCTATCCAGGATTTAGAGCCATTAAACGCAGCCAATGCGCTCCAGGGAACTACAGCTGGTGTAAATGTCCTGCAGGGATCAGGAGCGCCTGGCGCAGAATCAAATATCAGAATTCGTGGTGTTTCGTCAAACGGTAATAATGCACCTTTAATTATTTTAGATGGTTTTCAATACGACGGCGGTCTTAATTCAATAAACCCACAGGATATAGAAAGTATTACTGTTTTAAAAGATGCTCAGGCCGCAATTTACGGTTCTATTGGTGCAAATGGTGTGATTTTAATTGAGACTAAGAAAGGTAGTTACAATCAGAGTCCAACCATAAATTACAATACTTATTACGGCATTCAGGAAACCACCAGGACTTTACCTCTTTTAAATTCTACAGAATACACTCTTCTACTCAATGAAAGTTATGCCAATGCGGGTCAGGCTTTGCCATTCCCAAACGTGAATAATATTGAAAATAACACAGATTGGCAGGATGAAGTTTTTGATACTGCTGCAATAACTAGTCATAACTTTTCAATACAGGGAGGCTCTGAAAAGACCAGATATGTTATGAGTGCTTCAAATCTTCAGCAGGACGGAATTGTTGGACAGGAAAAGTCCAGCTTTGACAGGACTACAGTCAGATTATTTGTTGATTCGGAGGTTAGAGATTTTTTAAAAGTTTCTGCAAATGCTATTCACACGACAAACAGGTCCAGAGGTCTTAATACATTCGGACTAGGTTCCGTACTTTTTAATGCGGCTAATATTGCCCCGATCATAAGCCCAGGTCAGGATAATTTGGATGGTACAATAGATTTGGGTAATGAGGTTGTGAATCCACTAACCCAAATTAACCAGACATTCAATGATTTTGAAAGTAATCGATTGAGTGGTAATTTTAAAGCAGATCTTGAATATGTTGAAGATTTTGTTTTGACAGCCCGCTATGGTTTCAATTTTTCTAATTTAAACAACAGAGAATTTTTCCCTGAATTTGACTTTGGTAACGGTAAGGTTTTTTCAAGACCGGAAAACCAGGTGAATCAAAATCAACAGGAATTTTACGATTATACGTTTGACCTTTTTCATACCATCGATAAAACCATTGCAGATCATCATGATATTAAGTTCACCGCTGGTATGACTGTGTTTAGAACACATGGCGAAGGTTTATTTGCTTCCAGAACCGGAGTGCCAAATAACAGTTTTGACTTTGCAGATGTAGGCCAGGCAACTGGTACAGGTGATGACCAGACCAACGGCTCCTTTGTAAGTGAACTTCGACGATTGTCTTATTTTGGTAGGGTCGAATATGCCTTTAAAGATAAATACTTGTTTTCCGGAATGTTAAGACGAGATACCTCTTCTTTATTTGGTCCTAATAACCAGGTAGGTTGGTTCCCTTCTGCCACAGCAGGTTGGATTATTTCAGAGGAAGACTTTTTTAATTCTGATGGTATATTTGATTTTATTAAATTAAGAGGTAGTTATGGAGGTTTAGGAAACGATCAAATTCCTGCCAATGGATTTTTATCTCTTCTTGTTGGAGAGGCAGAATATGTACTAGGTTCTGATCAAAATTTAGTCAATGGTCAGGCTTTAGGGCCTCTTGCCAATCCTGATATAAAATGGGAAACTGCGGTTAAAACCAACGTGGGCTTAGATTTAAGACTTTTTGACAGAGCTTTGGACGTAACAATAGATTATTATAATGACGAGCGTAGAGACCTTTTGATTGGCGGTATTCCCACATCAGGTATTCTCGGTACTTCAGCTCCGGCAAGTTCGCCACCTACAAAAAATGCCGGTACAGTAACTAATAGCGGTATAGAAGTATCCTTCAATTATTCAAAAGAAGTGTCAGAGGACTTTAGTTTTGGAATTGGTTTCAATTTTGCCACTATAAATAACGAAGTAACAGAGATTATTGACGCAGAATTCCTGGAAGGCGGTCAGTTTGGAGTCGGTCAGCCTTTACCTTCACGAATGGAAGTAGGGCAACCTTTGGGCTATTTTTATGGACTTAAGACAGATGGTATTTTTCAAACTCAAGCCGAAGTAGATGCACACCCTTCCCAATTATCATTAGGTGCAGAAGCTCAGCCCGGAGATATCAGGTTTGTTGATGTTAATGGTGATGGAGTAATAAACGATGAGGATAGAACCAATATAGGTGATCCAATTCCTGATGTGACCATGGGTTTTAATTTATCACTGAACTATAAGAACTTTGAATTTAATGCCTATGCATTTGGAAACTATGGAAACGAGATTGTAAGAAACTTTGAAAGAGACCAGGTCAACGTAAATGTCATGAGAAGAAGACTTGATCGTTGGACGGGTCCTGGAACCAGCAATGTAGAACCAAGGGTCACTTCAGGGATAAATTCCAATAAAGTATTTTCGGATTATTTTGTGGAAGATGGCTCATTCCTGAGAATACAAACTATATCTTTAGGGTACAATTTCCCTGAAAAAATCTATTCTAAAATAGGAGCTAGTTCGATTAAGATTTATACTAAAGTAGATAATGCTTTTACTTTTACAGAGTATTCAGGATATGACCCTACAGCTTCAACAGGAGCTCCAATAGGTGGTGGAATTGATTTTGGATTCTACCCCATTCCAAGAATATATACAGTTGGACTTAATGTAAAATTTTAAAAAAAATGAAGATGAAATCATATAAATTAATAATAGCAATTTGCTTATTGGGATTAAGTTTTTCCTGTAGTGATGAATTTGCGCAGCCAGATCCACCATTTGCCGTGACTTCAGATGCCTTTTTTCTTTCTCAGGAGGATTTTGAAAATTCCTTAATTGGAGCCTATGATCCGCTACAGGCAACCTACGCCAATGTTATTCTGGGTGAAATTGCCTCAGACAATACACATGCCGGCGGAGAAAGTGCTACAGACGTTATAGGTTGGCAACAGGTCGATAGAATGATCCATACTGAAGTCAATGATAACCTTGATGATATTTGGGACTTTAATTTTGCAGGTGTTTACAGAGCTTCTTACATCATTGAAAATGCAGATAACGATGTAGAGTTCGATACTAAAGCTCAGATCATTGCAGAAGCAAAATTTCTCAGAGCCTATTTCAATTTTGAATTGGTAAAGTGGTTTGGTGGTATTCCAATTAAACCTGAAGGAAAATTTGAATTGGGAGAGGAACGCAGTATCCCAAGATCAACAGTAGAAGAAGTTTATGCCTACATTGAAAACGATTTAATCCAGGCTATTCCGGATTTGGCAGAACAAGCTCCACAGGTTGGAAGAGCTTCAAAATTTGCGGCTCATGCCTTATTGGGGAAAGTATATTTGTATCAAAATAAATTTGCTGAAAGTGCTCAACAACTTCAGGCGGTTATAAATTCAGGACAATATCACCTTTACGGTACCCAGGAAGGCGAAGATTTCTTAAATCTATTTGAATTCTTTGTGGAAAATGGACCTGAATCTGTTTTTGAAATTCAATATACTGGCGCTCAGGGTGCTGGTTTTGGATGCTTACAGTGTAGTGAAGGCAACGTTGCTGTAGGGTTTAGTGGTGTAAGAGGTTATAACGGTCCGGTTTTTGAATCTGGCTTTGGCTTTAACTTGCCCACTCAGGAAGCAGTAGACGCTTTTTCAGATAATGACTTGAGAAAGCAACTTACCATTTTAGATATTGAAGCCTGGAAAGCAGAATTTGAAGCTCAGGAGGTTATTGTGACATACAATATTGGAAATCAGGATCCTGTTACAGGGCATACTGGTTTTTATAACAGAAAGTACTTACCTAGAGAAAATGACAATCTCCCTGATGTGAATTTAACGCATCCTAACAATTACAGAGCAATCAGATATGCGGACGTATTATTAATGGCTGCAGAAGCTTTAAACAGAGGAGGTATAGACGATGCATTAGCCAGAGATTATCTTAATCAAGTAAGAGAAAGAGCCGGTTTGGCACCTACCGACGCATCAGGAAGTATACTTCTTGAAACAATTTACCTGGACAGAAGATTAGAACTTATGGGAGAAGGCCATCGTTTCTTTGACCTGGTGAGAACAGGAAGAGCTGCTTCCTTTATTGACGGATTTCAGGAAAATAAAAACGAAGTTTTCCCTGTGCCTTTAGAAGAGATACAATTTGCGCAGGGCAATTGGGAACAAAATACAGGTTACTAAATTAATATTATGATGAAAACACATATTTATAAATACTTATTAATTTTCACAGCATTATTTTTTATTGCTTGTGAAGACGAAGAAGGACTTCAGGAAGCTCAGGTTCCTCTTCCGCAGAACATTAGTGTAGATTTTATTCTTACACAAGATAATTCCGGTCTGGTTACAATGAGACCAAACGGAGATGGCGCAAACAGCTTTGCTGTAAATTTTGGAGACGATTCAGAACCATTAGTAGAAATCGAACCCGGGGCAGTGATAGAGCATGTCTATGATGAAGGTACCTACACTGTAGAAGTAACAGGATTTAATGTAAAAGGAGAATCTACAACCGCTGCACAAGAATTGGTTGTCTCATTTTTGCCACCTGAAAATTTAACCATTACAGTAGAAAAGGATCAAACAGATCCACTGAAAATATTTGTTTCTGCTTCAGCAGATAATGCAGCGGCATTTGAGGTATTGTTTGGAGATGAGGCAGATGGAGAAGAGCCTACTCCCATGATGATAGATGAAACACTGGAACACAGTTATACAGCTGTAGGAACATTCACTGTTACAGTAACAGCTCTCAGTGGTGGTGCAGCAACAACATCAGTTTCTGAAGAGGTTGAAATTTTTGACCCTCTTGTTTTCCCTATTGATTTTGAATCATCCACTGTAGATTATACATTCTTTAATTTCGGTGGCGGAGAAGATATTGGAGTACCAGTTATTTCTAATCCAGACGCTAGTGGTGTCAATGATAGTCCAACTGTTGCTGAATACACTAAAGTAAATGCATCAGAGCCTTGGGCAGGCACATCTGTAACACTCAATGAACCTATAGATTTCTCAACAACAACTACAGTTGCCATGGACGTTTGGTCGCCAGCAGCCGGTACGCCAATACTCTTTAAAGTTGAAAACTCCTCTGATAGTAATTTATTTTCGGAGATACAGGCGTCAACAACAGTATCTAATCAGTGGGAAACAGTTGAATTTACATTACCAAATGTAGATCAGGCTGTTGAATACGATGTCATAGCTATCTTCTTTAATTTTAATACGCCTGGTACAGGAGAAACCTATTATTTTGATAACTTGAGAACAACCCAGCCATTTGAAATTAATCTGCCTTTAGATTTTGAAGGAAATGCTATTGCTTATCCGTTTACAGATTTTGGTGATGCTGTGACATCGGTTATAGCAAATCCCGGACCAGATGCTGAAAACTCAAGTGCTCAGGTAGCATCAACCTTAAGACCAGGTGGTGCGCCGAATTTTGCAGGAACATTCATTGATCTGGAAAACCCTGTTGATTTCTCTGTAAGTACAGATATTTCTTTAAAGGTCTGGTCACCAGTTCCTAATACTACAGTTACTATTAAATTTGAAGAGATAGGAAATGGTAGCAATGCTGTTGAGCAGTCAACAACTACAACTGTAAGCAATGCCTGGGAAACCGTTACTATAGATTTCTCTTCTTTTGGCAATACTACAACTGTATTTCAAAGAATGGTTGTCTTTTTTAATTTAGGACAAAATGGAGCCGGAAATGAATATTACTTTGATGATATCAATTACGGAAGTTTAGGCGTTCAGGATTTTGAAGGTAGTGTACCAACTTTTACAGTCTTTGGAAATATTGCAGATACCGAAGTGCTTGCAAACCCTAACCCGGATGCGGTTAACTCAACTGCTACGGTTGCAAATCTTACCAAATCTGCAGGGTCTGAAGTATGGGCTGGCACATTTTTTGAACTAAATGAATCACTGGATTTAGACAGTTTTTCTAACATAAGCGTATTAACCCATTCACCAACTTCCGGTATAACAATCAAAATGAAGATTGAAGACCAATTAGGTGACAATGGTGGTATAACCCATGAGGTTGATGTAGTGAATACAGTTGCTAATGGTTGGGAAGAACTTGTATATGATTTTAGTTCAGCACCAGAAGCAGATTACGTAAGAATCGTGATGTTCTTTGATTTCGGAAATGCGGGTGATGATAGTGAGTATTACTTTGATGAAATTAAACTTAAAAACTAATAATTATGAATATCAATAAAATTTTAATTTTATTTCTATGTTTAGGCTTGATAGCTTGTCAGGAAGATGATCAACAGTTTGGTGAAGTTACAGCGCCTGCAAACCTCACTATTGAAGCTGAATTGGTAGGTGCAGACGCAGACAATCCTTTTGGAGACGGTAGTGGAGAAGTGATATTCACTGCTAATGCAGATAATGCCATATCTTATGCGTTTGTCTATAATACAGACAAAAGAAATGCGCCTGGAGGATCAAGATCATTTATTTTCTCAAATTTAGGAGTAAACACATATACTGTAACCGCAATTGCTTATGGTACGGCTGGTGTATCTACATCAGCTACCATAGAAGTGGAAGTGCTTGCTATATATGAGCCTCCGATAGAATTAAGAACAAAGCTCTTCAACTTTGATCCGGATAATCCGGATGCAGAGACTTCCAAAACATGGAGAATTAAATCCGAAGTGCCCGGACACTTTGGTCTTGGTCCCGTAGGCGGGCAAATTCCTACAGAATGGTATGGAGCTAGTGTTAACGAAAAAGCAGGTGTTGGTATGTACGATGACAGGTATATTTTTAATTCTAATGGTACTTTCGAGTTTATCACTAATATCAATAGTGGTGATTCTTCAGGTACAGTATTTGGAAGAGCCGGTCAGATAGAACAATTAGGAGGTTCAGGAGGAACAGTAAATGGTGCCGATGTAGAAAACTTACCATACGAAGATTTTCAGGTTTCTTATGCTTTAATTGCGCCGGGTGGAAATGAAACTATAAGCCTTACTGGTAATGGTTTTATAGGGTATTTTACAGGTGGAACACAGAATTATGAAATTTTCGATAGGTCTGTGCCCGGAGAACTTATCTTAAAAACAACTGATGGTAATAATGAATTCGATTGGTGGTTTATCCTGACATCCGAGTAATAATTAATATGAAAATGACTATTTTCAAAAGGAGGACATAAAATGTCCTCCTTTTTTAGTTACTATTATTTATTAAATAATTACATTTGAATGTTACCAATATTTATTCTGCAATGATAGACAAGACTATAGTATTAAACCGCTTCATAAAATATATCGAAATAGATTCTCAAAGCGATCCTGAAAGCAACACTACCCCAAGTACGGCAAAACAATGGGATATGGCCAATTTGCTTAAGAGTGAATTAGAAGAAATCGGCATGAGTGAAGTTAGTATAGATCAAAATAGTTACGTCATGGCTACACTACCTTCAAATATAGATCAGGATGTGCCGTGCATAGGCTTTGTATCTCATTTTGATACAACACCCGACTATAATGCAACAAATATCAAACCCCAGATTCAAGAAAATTACGACGGAAAGGATATTATACTGAACAAAGACAAAAATATCGTACTGTCGTCGGATTATTTTGAAGAACTTAAAGATTACAAGGGTCAGACTTTAATTACAACAGATGGGACTACTTTACTAAGTGCTGATGATAAAGCCGGTATTACAGAAATTGTATCTGCAATGGAATACCTATTAGCTCATCCCGAGATCAAACACGGAAAAATTAGAGTGTGTTTTACTCCAGATGAAGAAATTGGGCGCGGAGCACATAAATTTGATGTCAAAAAATTTGGAGCAGAATGGGCTTACACTATGGATGGTAGTCAAATAGGGGAACTTGAATATGAAAACTTTAATGCAGCATCAGCGAAGGTAACCATTAAAGGGAAAAGTGTTCATCCTGGCTATGCCAAAGGAAAAATGATTAACAGTATGCTTATAGCAAACAAATTTGCTGCTTCTTTTCCCGAAAATGAAGTGCCTGAAAAAACAGAAGGCAGACAAGGTTTTTTTCATCTTACGTCGATAAGCGGAGATATTGAACTTTCAGAGCTGTCTTATATCATAAGAGATCATGACAAAAAGAAATTTGAAGGTCGTAAAAAGCTTTTTTATCAAATCGCAAACCAATTCAATAAAACCTTTGTGGATGACTTAGTAAAGGTAGAAATAAAAGACCAGTACTATAACATGAAGGAAAAAATTGAGCCGGTAATGCACATTGTTGAAATAGCAGAAGAGGCTATGAAACAATGTAGTTTAACGCCAATCATAAAGCCAATCCGTGGTGGAACAGACGGCTCACAACTTTCTTATATGGGTTTGCCATGTCCAAACATATTTGCAGGCGGACATAATTTTCACGGACCTTATGAATATGTACCATTGGAAAGCATCCAAAAAGCTACAGAAGTAATCATTAAAATAGCAGAATTAACAGCACTTCATCATAAAAATTAATTAAAGACACACAACGAATTTTGATGACAAAGTTCAATATTTATATACAATTGTTGGTTATCTGTTTTTTCTATGCTTTAGGTACAGTTAATGCGCAGAGTTTACCACCTGTAGCTCATTACTCGATCGAAGATTATGAAGCTGATAACCAAAATTGGTCTATTACACAGGCTCAGGATGGTACAATGTATTTTGCCAATGGTAAAGGGCTTCTAAAATTTGATGGAGAGCATTGGGACTTGCTCGGCTCTCCTAATAATACCATTTTGCGCTCAGTCTATGCAGTAGAAAATAAAGTGTATACTGGAGCATATATGGAGTTCGGTGTATGGCAAAAAAACAAAGTTGGTGTTTATAAATACAAATCACTTTCCGAAAATCTAGAACTGATTGAAGATGAGCAGTTTTGGACAATAACCTCTTTAGAAAATTTTATAATATTTCAGTCATTAGATGCTGTATACATGTACGACACTTTAAAAGGTAAAACAATAAGTATCAGTGGAGATGGAGAAATCACAAAAATGGTGGTTGTCGACAACGAACTATATTTTCACACGAAAAACTTAGGTTTGTTTAAGCTTGTTAATGGCAAAAAAAGACTTTTGAATGACAGTCAAATCATAAGAAATAGTACACTTATAAACATCTATAATATTGATAACCAATTGTATGCTCAGACTCAATTTAACGGCATAATCAATTTATCTAATAACAAAG
This sequence comes from uncultured Mesohalobacter sp., assembly GCA_964593755.1. Lineage (GTDB taxonomy): Bacteria > Bacteroidota > Bacteroidia > Flavobacteriales > Flavobacteriaceae > Psychroflexus. The sequence goes on from CAZQKB010000001.1 coordinate 526,017, forward strand.
AATATTTCCCAAAAAACTTTTCTGGAAATTGGTCAGATTTATCAGTATACAGTAGTATTCAAAAGCAAAACGGAGATATTTTCTTAGGCACAATATCAAATGGACTTTTTAAAATTTCCAATGACAATATCGTTTATCACTTAAACCAAAAGAATACGTTAAGTAACAATACAGTTCTCAGTATATTTAATGATAATTCCGATAATATTTGGTTGGGACTTGATAATGGAATCAATATCATAGATGACGATTCCAATATATCGATCTTCAACGATAAAAATGGACAACTGGGTACAATTTATACTTCTGTGACCTTTAAAGACACTCTGTATGTAGGTTCTAATCAGGGTTTGTTTTATTATGATAAAGATGTAGAGAAATTTCTGCTGGTAGACGGCACAAATGGTCAGGTATGGAGTTTGTTTATTTTTAATGATACATTGTTCTGTGGTCATCATAATGGAACATACGTTATAAATAACAAGACATCTTATTTATTAGATAAAACGAGAGGGACATGGGCTTTTAGGGTAAACGATAAAAATACATTAGTTTCAGGTAATTATGATGGTTTGTATATCTATAAGTATGAAAATGGATGGCAGTTAGATAGAAAAATTAAAGGTTTTAACATATCAACTCAATATTTTGAATTTATAGATGCGCAATCTATCTTAGTAAACCATGAATACAAAGGTCTTTTTAAATTAGTATTAGATAACAAGTTAAATAAAGTAGAAAAAATTGAAACTATAAAATCTGTAGATAAAGGTCTTTTTTCATCTATTGTTAAATTTAAAGATAAAATACTGTACGCTTATCAAGCTGGTATTTTTATTTATGATAAAAACAAACAAGAATTCAGTAAAGACTCTATTCTCTCAGATATCATTGACCCAAAGAGCTTTTCAACAGGTAAGATGGTAATAACCAAAGACGAAAAGTTATGGCTTTTCAATAAAACTGACATTGTAAATGTTTCAGAAAGCTCTATCGAAAATCAATTCTTAATTAACAAGATACCCATTAGTGATGAATCAAGACGTCAGATATCAGGATATGAAAATATAAGTTATGATGGTAAAAACACCTATCTTTTAGGGGGTAGTGACGGCTTTTTAAAAATTAATTTAGACGAGGACTTTAAATACAACTCAAACATACATTTAACAAAGATATCTGTATACAATAAAAACAATGAAAAACTAAACGATTTTGATTTAGCTGAAATTAAGAATAATTATAATAATCTAAAGATACAGATAAGTTCATTAAACTTCAATCCTTTACTTAAGAGTGAATATCAATTTATGTTAAATGGCTATAACAACAAGTGGAGTGAATGGCAGGAAAACACACAGCTTAGCTTTAAAAATCTTAAATATGGTGATTATAATTTAAACATTCGAAGTAGAATTGGAGAGGATAATGTAAGTGAAGTAAGTGTCCTGGACTTTTCAATTCAAAAACCATTTTACCTGTCAACAGCAATGATACTTCTCTATGCAATATTAGCTATTCTTTTAGGTGTTAGCATTCATCTCCTTTACAAAAGTTATTACAAGAAACAAAAACTCGCAATACAACTTGAAGCGGATAGAAAATTGAAACTAAAAGAACTCGAAGCTCAAAAGGAAATCATGCAAATGAATAATAAGCAGCTAAAACAGGATATCGAAAATAAAAATAGGGAGTTGGCTATATCAACAATGAGTCTAATTAAGAAGAACGAATTTCTATCGCAAATACATGTTGACCTTAAGCCCCTGAAATCCTCAAATAGCAAAATAAAAAAAGTAGTCAAGTCTATTGATAGTAATATAAATAGTAAAGATGATTGGAAATTTTTTGAAGAAGCATTTAATAATGCAGATAAAGATTTCTTTAAAAAACTAAAGGAAATTCATCCTTCTCTCACACATAACGATTTTAAACTATGTGCTTATTTAAGATTAAATCTAAGTTCAAAAGAAATAGCGCCGCTTTTCAATATATCCACTAAAAGTGTAGAAATAAAACGATATCGATTGCGTAAAAAGATGAATTTAGACCGTGATCAAAGTTTAACAGATTATATTCTTGCAATTTAAACCACTACAAGCTTGCAAAATATATCTACATTAACTATACAAAGTATTTTTTCTTAGATTATTTCAATTTTACCACATAAAATAAACTACTGAAAAACAAGTATTTATATATGATTCCTCAGTATCATTAACACTTTTTATGTTAAATTGTTAGATGTATATTTTTTGTTAAGGTTTTTTTTTGTTTTAGTTTACGAAAACGATTAAGTTTGTTAGGATTATTTTAATTTCATCTTATGAAAAATATATTTCTTTCTTTTATTTTAATGTTAATGTGTTTAGCTACCTACGCACAAGGACATGATGTACAAGTTATTGACGACAGCAAAGGACAATACCTGCTTGTCGATGGAGAACCATTTATGGTAAATGGAATGAACTGGGACTATTTTCCAATAGGGACCAATTTCAATTACAGTTTATGGAATCAACCTGACGATATTATCAAAGCCGCACTCGATGATGAGATGGGCTTATTGAAAAATATGGGTGTAAATACCGTCAGATTGTATACGGGTATTCAGCCAAAGTGGATCACTTACATTTATGAAAATTATGGTATCTACACAATGCTTAACCATTCATTTGGTAGGTATGGGCTCACCATAGACGGCGTATGGACACCAGTAACCAAATATGATGATCCTGCCACCGTAGATCTTCTGATGTCTGAAGTTACAACCCTGGCCCAAACCTACAAAGGTACCAAAGGTTTATTACTGTATTTACTTGGTAACGAAAATAATTACGGTCTTTTTTGGGCTGGTGCTGAAACAGAAGATTTTCCTGAAGGCGAAGAGCAGATACGAGCTATTGGAGAAAATAGAGGTCGCCCTATGTACAAGTTAATGAATGAGGCTTCCAAAAAAATGAAAAATATAGATGGTAATGTACCAGTTGCCATTTGTAACGGTGACGTTTTATTCATTGAAATTATAGCTCAGGAATGTCCTGATGTTGATATATATGGTACAAACATGTACCGAGGTGAATCTTTTGGAGATGCCTTTGAAAAAGTCAGGCAAGTTTACGGTAAACCCGTTTTGTTTACAGAATTCGGTTCTGATGCCTTTAATGCATTAAGCAATCAGGAAGACCAGAAGATGCAGGCCTACTTTATGGTAGAAAACTGGAAAGAAATTTACCAGAATGCTGCCGGTCAGGGCTTGGCAAATAATTCTATTGGTGGTTTTACGTTCCAGTTCAGTGATGGCTGGTGGAAATTTGGTCAAACTAAAAATTTAGAAGTTCATGACAGCAATGCTTCATGGTCAAACGGAGGTTACTACATAGACCACGAAGAAGGAAAAAATAATATGAACGAAGAGTGGTTTGGTATATGCGCAAAAGGACCAACAAATGCTAGAGGACTCTATACGCTTTATCCAAGGGCGGCTTATTACGCATTAAAGGATGCACATCAAATTAATCCATATGAAGACGGTGTTGATTTAGATTTCATTGATAATTATTTTGAAAATAATATTTCCCTTACAGATGCCATGCTTAGAGCAAGGGGTGATAAGGCTGCTATGGATGGCGGTGGTTCTGGTGCTTTAGGGATAACCAGATTATCAGCGCATCTGTCTACTTTCTACACTGGTGGTAGCTTAATTACTACGCCTGATAATCCAAATCCGGATGAAAACACATTCCCAAATCAACTTGGTTTTGATCAGATGCAATCTTATTTTATTGGCATAGGCGGAAAACCTGCACCTAATGTAAGATATGACGTTCAATTCAACATCGTTGGAGATGTTGCTCAAAATCCTATCAATGAGATTTTTTACGAAAACAGAAATCGTATTGTTACTATACAGACTGACCAGGGAGAAGTTACCCTTGAGGATGTTAATCGATTAAACTTGTATCAAGCCGAGTTTGAATGGAAACACGATGCATTTGACTTAAGGGGTTTCTTTAGAACTGGACATTATCACTGGGGATATGAAGGTGATTTCTTCGGCTTATATCCGGAAGCAAACTACGGTCCAAACTTAGACATTTATGGTGGTATTATTTCTGGTATAGAAGTAGATGGTAAAGGAAAATTAAGTGGACTAAAAGCGGCCATAGGTCCGCAATTATGGTGGGGCGCAAACCCGACTATGCTTTTTAAATTTCAGGAAAAAATAGGGCACTGGGATGTTGCAGCAATTTATAACAGAGATTTAGAAACAGATATTGAATTTGATGAGAACGGTCGTCGTATTCTGGATCAAAATCAGGTAAGATCTGGTGTTATTCCACCATGGCCAATGGAAAGAGCAACACTTGCTCTCGAAAGAGATTTTGGTAAATTCGGTTTAACCGTTGGAGGTATTTGGGGTGGTCGCCCTCTTAATGGAAGTACATTTCAGATCGTAGATGATAACGGAGACGTTTTTGTAGATAGAATATCATCTGATGATAACTGGGGTGGTAAAGCTAAAATTACTTATGCCGGCGGAAAATTTAATGCCTATGCACAAGGTGCAATAATGGGACTTGTGGCCAACGGTAGCGCAGACCCAACCCTAACTTTTACAGGCTGGAAACTAAAAGATACCGGAAGCGGAAACCAACAAAATCTTTTAGCCGGAATGACCTATAATATCGGTAAATGGCAAATAGCGCCAAATTTCATGTGGCAACAACCACTTGTAGATCCAATGCCAAACGGAGTAGATGCTCCCGGACGCTTAAGAAACTTTATTGATGATCCTTTTGCTGTGCGCTGGAACAGGGAAATGACGGCAGGTGAAATTTTATTTACATATGACCCGACGCCAGGAACTTATATGTACAACTGGGACAACAACAGGGCAGAAGACGCCAAGTTTGCCATGAGTGCAGGTTTTGTGTACAGACATTTGCCAACAACTATGGATGCACACATTGGTTTTCTTGATACACGTGAATTTTTTGCCTTCGCAGAATCTGCACCGGCAGAAGATTTGTGGGAGGCACATGCCAGGGTAGTTTCAAGAATTAGCCCTGAGTTAGGCATAGTTAGTACTTTCTATTACGGAAATGGCCAGGCTAATGGTGATTCGCAGAGACTAGTAACCGATAGATTTGGTGCTAATGTTGATTTGAGATACAAAAAATTCTGGATTCAGGGAGATGTTAAGGTAAATGATTGGGGACCATTTGATTACCATCGTGACTTTAACTTAACTTTCCCGCTTCAATTGATGTTGGATTTATCAACAACTTTAGGAAAACCGGAATGGTATATCTTACCAACAACTCAGGTAGGTATAAGAGGAATTTGGAGATCTTTAAATGAATTTTCGCCAAGATATGCGCCGAATGCAACTCCATTAGGTTCTTTTAACGCAGACCCTATCTTAAGCCCCGTTGGATTCCCTAATGGATCAGAGTGGGAAATAATGACTTATATTAGATTTAACATTGGAAAATAATATTAAAATGATAAAACACAAAATCACATACTTAAAATTCTTTGGACTTGCATTATTATCAGCAATGGTATTTACAAGTTGTGAAAGAGATATTTCGGAGGATGCTGTTCCGGCTACATTTCCAAATACAGCAGAAGTCTACACTGACAATCCTGTAGGTTTAACTGATGAGTTCTTTATTTCCATTGATCCAGCTGAAGGGGCAAATCCAGAAGCTTTTGGAACCGATGATAGTGAATCCTATTTAGGAACTTCATCAATCAAAATAGCAGTTCCTGGACCAAACAATCCTAATGGTAATTTTGTTGGCGGAATTTTCAGAGATAGAGGTGAAGGAAGAGACTTGTCAGGATATGATGCCCTTACATTTTGGGCCAAGGGATCTGTCAATGGCGTTTTAAGCAATGTTGGGTTTGGTACTGACTTTTTAGAAGATAAGTTCCCGGCGGCAAGACAGGGCGTAGAACTGACAACGGATTGGCAGAAGTATGTTGTGCCAATACCTAACCCAAGTAAGCTTGTTCAGGAAAGAGGCATGTTTTTCTTCACAGCCGGAGGATTTGACGTAGTAGATGATGAACCTAATGGAAATGAAATAGCTTGGACTTTCTGGATTGATGAAATTAAATTTGAAAATCTTGGAACAATAGGCCAATATGAACCCATTATATTAAATGGCCAAGATATAGAACAGCAAGGATTTATTAACGTTCCAGTTGAATTAAATGGGTTGCAGTTAACAGCAAACCTGGCATCTGGTGAAAATGTAGCGGTTTCTACATCTCCTAACTATTTTGACTTTGAATCTTCAGATTCTGAAGTAGCTACAGTCAATGAATCAGGAATGGTCTCGGTAGTCGGTGTTGGACAGGCTACCATCTCTGCTTCAATATCAAATGTAGAGGCAGAAGGCTCTCTAGTTCTTAATGTCGAAGGGACTTTCAATACAGCTCCAGTTCCACCTGTTAGATCGCCGGAGAATGTTGTATCATTGTTTAGTGATGCTTATAATAATGTTCCAGTTCGCCACTATAATGGCTTTTTTCAATTTGCTACGACACAAGGTGGAGAAGGTAATAACCCTAATAATGTTGATATTCAAATTCCCGTAGGAGACGGTACTTTTGATAATATTATTAACTATACAGAACTTAATTTCGTAAGTATAGGAACATATCAAACGGTTCCATTTGCAGATGCCTCAGAAATGACACATCTTCATGTCGATATCAACGTCAGAGATCAATCTATTCAGGCAAGCGATTTTCTTAGATTAGAAATTGAAAGTAATACAGGGGCAGGAAATCCTTCAGGCGGTTCTGTAACAATAAGTGGTTCAGAATTCACATCTGAAGAATGGTTATCCTTAGATATACCTTTGACTGATTTTTCTGGATCTATTGATTTTGGTAATGTAGGTCAACTGTTTTTTGTCTCAGATGGTACAATATCAAATATCTTTGTAGATAATGTTTATTTCTACACTGAATAAAATATATTCTTTGTCATGATTCAATTATTAATTTTTATTTAAAAACACAAAAATGAAAAACATATTAATTCTTCTTGTTTCAGTGATTCTTATATCATGCGATTTAGACGAAACACAAGAAGTAGTCACGAAAAATAATCTAGTTTGGTCAGATGAATTTGATCAGGATGGGGCACCTAACCCAGAAAAATGGAATTTTGAAATTGGAGATGGTACGGCACAAGGTATTCCAGGATGGGGAAATAACGAGCTTCAATATTATACAGATAGACCTGAAAATGCCGTAGTAGAAAATGGAGTGTTAAAGATTACTGCTAGACAAGAGTTTTTTGAAGGAAGTAACTATACTTCAGCCAGACTTATTACCAAAGGTCTTTTTGAAAAAAAGTATGGTCGATTCGAGGCTCGCATTAAAGTGCCTTATGGTAAGGGCTACTGGCCGGCTTTTTGGATGCTTGGAGATGATAGCGATGGTCAGATATGGCCTCAAATTGGCGAAATAGATATTATGGAATATCTAGGGGATGAACCTACAACTACGTTTGGAACTATTCACGGTCCGGGTTATAGCGGTGGCGAATCTATTTCTAAAGATTACATCCTACAGAACGATCGTTTTGATACAAATTTTCATGTATTTGGAATAGAATGGTCACCAAATCAAATTAACTGGTATGTAGACGATGTATTATATCTAACTCTCACTCCTGAGGATGTAGATGAAGAAACCGATGGAGAAGGTGAGTGGGTGTTTAATGATAGAGAATTTTATATCATATTAAACATTGCTATTGGTGGAAATCTGCCTGGAAATCCAACTCCCGAAACTGTTTTCCCTCAAAGTATGATAGTCGATTATGTTAGAGTCTATGAATAATTTAAAACATTTTAAAATGCAACTAAAACAAAAATATTTTTTTTCAGTTCTTATCGTGTGCAGTTTGATGCTATTCTCTTGTGAAGACAATGAAAGCGGAATTGACTTTGTTGGGTTTGAAGCTAGATTTGTTACCGATGTAAATGCCAAAACAGTCCATTTCACGAATATTTCTAATGAAGCTACATCATTTCTTTGGAATTTTGGCGACGATGACAATACCATATCTACAGATATTAATCCGTCATTTACATATGAGAATTTTGGCGATTATACTGTTACCCTTACAGCTACAAATGCCAATGGCCAAACAGATACCTTTCAAGCTGTAGTGCAATTGGAAGTAGAATTTGAGCCAATAGTAAATGGCGATTTCGAAAATGGCTCAGAAGGATGGATTCAAGGAGTAGATGATAATAATCCTGCCCCGGTTACAACAGATAATGGAAACACATTTTATGAAGTAAACGTCACTAATCCTAATCCCGATCAGCCATTTTTGGTTAATTTAAGTCAAAAAATACTTATAGTACAAGGTGTGTCGTATACTTTAAAGTTTGATGCCTGGTCTAATCAAGACAGGACTCTGATTGCAGGAATTGGTCTGAGTGGTCCACCTTTTTCAAACGATATTGAGGTTGTAAACCTTACCAATACACCTCAAACTTTTGAAGTAACTCTGAGTTCACAAGAATTTGGAGCACCAGACGCAAGAGTTTTATTTGATTCAAATGGAGATGCAGGAATAGTTCGTATTGACAATGTATCTTTAGAAATTCAATAGCAATTTCCATTGCCAATTAATTGTTTAGTATTACTTTTTGTAAAACTAATTATTAAATAAAATTACACTAAACGTGAGTACACAACAAGATCAACTTGAAATCGTAAGCATAAACAAGGAAAAATTCCTTAAAATATCTGACAGCAATACACTCAGACCTTTTTTTATGAGTATTGTTAGCCCTTATAATCACTGGATGTTTCTTTCCAGTAACGGAGGCCTTACCGCTGGCAGAAAAAATAAAGAATATGCCCTTTTTCCCTATTACACTGATGATAAGATAACGGAATCTGCAGATATTACCGGAAGCAAAACCATTGTCAAAGTTAAAGCTGAAGGTAAAACCTTGTTTTGGGAACCATTTGCCAAACGTTTTGCAGACCAGTATAACATCTCAAGGAATCTCTACAAAAATGTTTGGGGAAACAAGGTGATTTTTGAAGAAATCAACCATAATTTAAATCTTAAGTTCTCTTACAGATTTTCCTCAAGTGATGCTTACGGCTTTATAAAAGATGCTTCTATTGAAAATATGAATCAGGATGAAGTTAATCTTGAAATCGTAGATGGTCTTCAAAATATTCTACCTGCCAGTGTAAACAGCGATTTACAATCCGGACAAAGTAATCTTGTAGATGCTTACAAAAGAAACGAACTCGAACCAAATTCGGGCATGGGCATTTACGCGCTTAGTGCCGTTCCTGTTGATAAAGCAGAACCTAGTGAAGCTTTAAAAGCCAATGTGGTCTGGTCACTAAACTTAAGCCATCCAACTTATTTGGTTTCGTCGCTTCAATTAGAAAAATTTAGGAATAACCAGGAACTTTCACAGGAGGTTGATGTAAAGGCAGAAAAAGGGGCTTATTTCGCTCATCAGATTCTCAATCTAAAACCTGAAGAATGCAAATCCTGGAAATTTATTGTTGATGTTAATTTCAATCATGCCAAAGTTGTTAAACTGATGCATGAAATTAAAACAGACATTTCAATAGAAAGTAAAATAGAAAAGGACATAGAACATGGTACAGAAAAGCTCATCAACCTCAATGCTTCTGCCGATGGTCTGCAGTATTCAAGCGACGAGTTAAGAGATATCAGACATTATTCAAATACGCTCTACAATATAATGCGTGGAGGTATATTTGATGACAATTACAAAATTGAACTCAGCGATTTAAAGCCTTATATTAAAACAGCTAATGTTGAAGTCTATGATAAATTTGAAAAAGACTTAGATAAACTTGGTGACGTTTTTACTCTTGAAGATTTAAAAGCCTTAGTCAAAGAAGAAAGCGATAAAGACTTTACAAGACTTTGTCTGGAGTATTTACCTTTAAAATTTAGTCGAAGACATGGTGATCCCAGCCGTCCATGGAACCAGTTTTCTATCAATACTAAAGATGAAAATGGCAATAAGATTCTGGATTATGAAGGTAATTGGAGAGATATTTTCCAAAACTGGGAAGCGCTATCATTTTCATACCCGGAGTTTTTGGAGAGCATGATCTATAAGTTTTTAAATGCTTCAACGTTTGATGGCTACAATCCGTATCGGGTTACAAAAGATGGTTTTGACTGGGAAGTTATTGAACCGGATGACCCATGGTCGTATATTGGCTATTGGGGTGATCATCAAATCATTTATTTACTGAAATTTCTTGAAATTCTCGAAGATGTAAAGCCAGGAAAACTTGCCCAGCTTTTTGAATCTGATGTTTTTGTTTATGCCAATGTCCCTTATAGAATTAAGTCTTATGAAGATACACTCAAAGATCCTAAAGATACTATCGTTTTTGATCATGAATTAGACAAAAGTATAAGAGAAAAGAGAGAAAAATTAGGTGGTGATGGTGCTTTACTTGAAGACCAGAAAGGAAATATCATTCACGTTAATTTTATTGAGAAAATCTTAGCGACGACTTTAGCTAAGGTCTCCAATTTTATTCCAGAAGGCGGCATCTGGATGAATACTCAGCGTCCGGAGTGGAACGATGCTAATAACGCTCTTGTTGGAAACGGAGTCTCTATGGTCACACTTTACTACCTGAGACGATTCTTAGATTTCTTCAGTTCTGTTTTTGACGGTGTTGATGATTTCGCAGAATACGAGTTGTCTAAAGAAGTTTACGATATGTTTATGGCCATGCACCAGGCCTTAGATGCAAACAAAGGAATACTTAATAAACAGATTTCGGATAAACAAAGAAAGGAGGTTCTCGATGGTGTTGCCATGCCTGCAAGTGAATTTAGGATTAAAGTCTATGACAAAGGCTTTTCCGGTGAAAAAATAGCTGTAAAGATTTCAGAGATTAAAGCTTTTACGGAAAATACCCTTAAGTTTTTAGAGCAATCTATAGATGCCAATAAAAGGAATGATGATATGTATCATGCCTACAACCTTATGACTCTAAATGAAGATAACAGTATTTCAATTTCTTACCTGGACGAAATGCTCGAAGGACAGGTTGCGGTTTTAAGTGCAAAATACTTAAAATCTGATGAGGCCGTCAAAGTATTGGATGGACTTAAAAATTCAGCATTATTCAGAGATGATCAGTATAGCTATATCCTGTATCCAAATAAAAATTTGAAAGGCTATCTTCAAAGAAATAATGTGCCTGAAAATTTAGTGGAAACATCAGATTTATTGAAAACCTTAATTGAAGACGGCAATACCAAAATCATTGAAAAAGATGTTGAAGGAAATTACCATTTCAACGCCAATTTCAATAATGATAAAAAACTAAAAGCCCAATTAGAAGCAATGAAAGATGGTAAGTACGCCTCTCTCGTTGAAAAAGATATCAAAAAAGTTACTGATATTTTTGAAGATGTCTTTAACCATAAAGCCTTTACAGGTCGTTCTGGAACATTCTATGGCTATGAAGGTTTAGGTTCTATCTATTGGCACATGGTGTCAAAACTGCAATTAGCAGTTTTTGAATGTTGCGCAAAAGCTATTCATGGTGAGGCATCTGCTGAAACTTTAGGTCGTTTGCTTGAGCATTATTACGAAATTAATGAAGGTATCGGTGTACATAAATCGCCAAAACTCTATGGTGCATTTTCAACAGATCCATACTCGCATACGCCTTATGGAAAAGGAGCTCAGCAGCCCGGAATGACAGGTCAGGTCAAAGAAGATATTCTCAGTAGATTTGGTGAATTAGGGATTACAATGGAAAAAGGCCAGTTGGCATTTAAACCTTACTTATTGAGAAAAAATGAGTTTTTCGATAAAGCAAAAACCATTACTTATGTGAATCTTCACAAAGAACCAAAATCTGTTGAAGTTCCTGAAAATTCATTATGCTTTACCATTTGCCAGATTCCTGTGATTTATTCTATTTCAGATAAAAATCAAATAGAATTGACGCTAACAGACCATTCAACTCAAACTGTAAATGGTCTTGAAGTTCCTGTGGATATGAGTAAATCTATTTTCAAAAGAAAAGGTGAGGTAGAACATATCCGTGTTTTTGTTGACCAATCTTTATTAAAATAATTACTACCAATGAAAAAATTGAGCCACATAGCAGTATTTTTTGTTTTTGTATTGCTCATGTCGTGCGTAAAACAAAAAGAAAAAGAAGAAAAGAAGATGGAAGAAATTAAGGCTAAACCAAGCCTGACAGCTAGAGAGATTCTCGGGAATCCTGATTATCGTGCCATATCTTATGGTGGTTACAGAATGAAAAAAAGGGATAGTCAGCCAACTATTCCCCAGCTAAAGGAAGATTTGAAAATCATGCACAAAATGGGTATAAGAGTCTTAAGGACATATAATGTTAGACTACCGCATGCTTCAAATGTTCTTAAAGCTATTGATGAGATAAAATCTGACAATCCAAACTTTGAAATGTATGTGATGCTCGGGGCATGGATAGATTGTAAAAATGCCTGGACAGATCTGCCCGTCAATCATAATGAAGAGGCCGAGTACAATGCTGATGAAATCAAAAGGGCCATGGAACTCGCTAACAAATACCCGGATATAGTCAAAGTTATTGCTGTAGGTAATGAAGCTATGGTAAAGTGGGCAGCAACCTACTTCGTTCAACCTAATGTCATTCTTAAGTGGGTCAACTATTTACAAGACCAGAAAGCCAAAGGAAATCTGAGTAAAGACGTATGGATTACAAGTTCAGATAATTTTGCATCTTGGGGTGGTGGTGATTCTTTATACCATGTGCCGGATTTAGAAAAACTGGTTAAAGCAGTAGATTATTTATCTATTCATACCTACCCAATGCACGATACGCATTATAACCCTGTTTTTTGGGGCGTTTTGCCTAAGGAGAAGAGTATGAGTAATTCAAAGATATTAAACAATGTAATGAAACGCTCATTAAATTATGCTGTGTCTCAATATGATAGTGTGGTGAGCTATATGAATAGTCTGGGAGTCAAAAAACCTGTTCATATCGGTGAAACTGGCTGGGCAAGTGTTTCAAACGGACACTACGGTCCTGAAGGCGCTAAGGCTACAGACGAGTACAAACAAGCCCTCTATCACGATATGATGAGAGCATGGTCCGATGAAAACAAGGTGTCATGTTTTTATTTTGAGGCTTTTGATGAACCCTGGAAAGATTACCACAATGAAAATGGATCAGAAAACCATTTTGGATTATTCACAGTTGATGGCAAAGCTAAATATGTACTCTGGGATGAAGTAGATCAGGGGTTATTTGATGGGCTTAAAAGGGGTGGTAACCCAATTACCAAAACCTACGATGGTGATAAATCCGACCTTCTTTTGGATGTACTCATGCCACCAGTAAAGAAAGATATTTTATTAAATCACTAAATTATGATTTGCAATAAACCAATACATTTTAAATTAAAAATTTTAGCGATTTTAACCTTAATGCTTATGATATCCTGTAAAGACAAGGAAGATAAAAGTAGTTCTAAAGCTGATAAACCTATTGAAATTAGTGTATTTGAAACTTCAAGGAGCGGAAATAAGCTTACTGAAATTCAATTAGATACTACAAAAAAAGCAACTTCAAAAATCACCATAGATACATCAAAAACTTTTCAAACCTATACTGGATTCGGTGGTGCATTTACAGAATCTTCGGCTTACCTGCTAAATCAAGTCAGTAAATCCAATCGGGATAAAATTATCAATGCCTATTTTGGTCCAGATGGTGCGAGGTATTCATTGCAAAGGACGCACATGAATTCCTGTGATTTTTCATTAGATCAATATTCATATGCACCTGTTACAAATGACATGAATTTAGAACATTTTACAATAGCAGAAGATACTGCTGACTTAATTCCATTTATAAAAGATGCCATGAAAGCCTCTGAAGATGGTTTTAAAATATTTGCTTCTCCATGGACAGCTCCGCCCTGGATGAAAACCAACAACGATTGGGTTGGTGGTGAATTAGACCCAAAATACAACGAAACTTGGGCTTTGTTTTTTTCAAAATATGTAGATGCTTATAGAGCGGAAGGCATAGATATCTGGGGTTTTACAGTTGAAAATGAACCTTTAGGTAATGGTAACAACTGGGAAAGCATGCACTACACGCCGAAACAGATGACAGACTTTGTAGTCAATCATCTTGGACCACAATTAGAAAAAGATGGCAAAGGGGATCTGGTCATTTTAGGTTACGACCAAAACCGCTCTCACCTGAAGGAATGGGTAGATGAAATGTACAGAGACGAAACTTCAAGAAAATATTTTGATGGTACAGCAGTGCATTGGTATGACAGTACCTTCAAAATCTATGGCGATGAATTGGAATACGCTCATGAATTAGCACCGGATAAGTATTTGATAGAAACAGAAGGTTGTATAGATGCACAGGTACCGGTTTGGAAAGATGATGACTGGTACTGGAGAAAGGAGGCCACAGATTGGGGTTATACCTGGGCGCCTGAAGAAGATAAGCACCTTCATCCTAAGTACAGCCCGGTTTATCGTTATGCCAGAGATATTATTGGAACGATGAACAATTGGGTAGACGGATGGGTAGACTGGAATATGGTTTTAGATCGTCAGGGTGGACCAAACTGGTTTAAGAACTGGTGCATTGCGCCTGTGATTGTAGATCCTGATGCAGACGAGGTTTATTTTACACCTCTTTTTTATACCATGTCTCATTTTAGTAAGTATGTAAGACCCGGAGCAAAAAGAGTTGCTCATGAAAATTCAGATAATGAACTTCAGGTAACGGCAGCTCAAAATCAGGATGGTTCTGTGGCATTAATAGTCTTCAATCCAACAGAAAAAGAAAAAGTATTTGAAGTAGAATATCTGGATTACAAAACCAAAGTTTTAATAAATCCTCAAGCATTACAAACCATTATGATTAACTAAAACTAAAAGATTATGTCTGATAAAGTCTCACATAAAGTACCCGTTGGCCAAAAAGCCGCATTTGGAGCCGGGCAT
This sequence comes from uncultured Mesohalobacter sp., assembly GCA_964593755.1. GTDB lineage: Bacteria > Bacteroidota > Bacteroidia > Flavobacteriales > Flavobacteriaceae > Psychroflexus. The sequence goes on from CAZQKB010000001.1 coordinate 541,088, forward strand.
TTCATTTTGAATATCTTACCTGGTACTTTAGGCGTATTCATTCAATTTTTCTTATTGACTGCATGGGGTGTAGATCCACTTTGGGCAGGTCTTCTTGGAGGACTTCCAAGAATATTCGATTCTATTACAGACCCAATTATGGGTTTTATTTCAGACAATACTAAGTCAAGATGGGGCAGAAGACGACCTTACATATTTTTTGGAGCAATAATAAGCGGTATTTTGTTCTTTTTAATGTGGCAACTGGATGACAATGCCACAGAAAACTACATTTTCTGGCATGTCATGGTTTTACAATTATTATTCCTGATTGGTAACACCATGTTTGCAACGCCATTGGTTGGTTTAGGCTATGAAATGACACCAGATTATAACGAAAGAACAAGATTAATGGCTTTTTCTAATACGATGGGTCAAATTGCCTGGATAGTTGTACCATGGTTATATGTTATAATTCCGGATTCTGATACTTTTAACACACAAACAGAAGGGGTTAGGACAATGGCACTTATAGTTGGGGTATTGTGCATTGTTTTTGGAATATTACCAGCTTTATTCTGTAAAGGTATTGATGCTTCTGACATGGAAGGCCGTGAAGAAATCACTTTCAAAAGTTTAGCCAAGAACATGAAAAAACTTTTAGAAGGTATTATTCAGGTAACAAAGAATAAGCCTTTTATGAAACTGTGTGGTGCTACATTCCTGGTGTTTAATGGTTTTCAGCTTGTTGCAGCTTTTGGCGTTTTTATAATTGTATTTTATATGTACAATGGTAGTTATGAAATGGCAGGTACCTGGCCCGCATGGTTTAACACTATTAATGCAATTATTACAGCCTTTATAGTTATTCCGATTATTTCTAAAATGGCTACAAAGATTGGTAAGAGAAATGCCTTTTTGGTTTCTACTTTTTTATCAATTTTGGGATATATTTTGAAATGGTGGGGCTTTGACGTTGAATTAAACGAACAGTTTAACCAAACAGCTTTAGGACAAAGCTTGACTTCTGGATTAGCCGCTATTTTTGATTTTTTAAATCCTTACCTTGATAGTTTAGGTATTTCCTGGTTTACTATAGATACCAATAATGGTGTGCCATGGTTAATTTTTCTCCCCATACCTCTTTTTGCTTTTGGAATGGGAGGATTATTCACGTTAATGATGAGTATGACCGCCGATGTTTGTGACCTGGACGAATTAGAAAATGGAATGCCGAGAAAAGAAGGCACCTTTGGTGCTATTTACTGGTTAATGGTAAAAATTGGACAATCTATCGCTTTAGTTTTAGGTGGTGTGATCTTAAGCATTGTAGGGTTTGATTCTGACGTTACTGAACAGTCTGTTGAAACCATGAATAATTTAAGAATAGCTGATATCATTGTGCCTGCAGGAACGGCCGCACTCGCATTTTTTGTGATGTTTAAATACGATTTGGATGAAAAGCGTGTTAAAGAAATAGGATTAGCTTTAGAAAAAAGAAAAGCTAAGCCCAAAGGCAATACTAATTACTACCATGTTAATAAATTAAAATCTTTAATATCATCTAATCTATCATTTAATCCTAAATATGATATAGATTTTACCAATAAGTCTAAAGATGAAATAAAAGCTTTATATAATGAAATGCTCAATGAGGGCTTACATGGTTTGTGTTTCAGTCCTTATATGCATCATCAGAATGTAGATGACCAACTTACTGAAGAACAAATTCGCCGAAGAATTGAAATCATTAAACCATATACCAAATGGGTGAGAAGTTTCTCGTGTACAAAAGGTAATGAATTAACGCCAAAAATCGCAAAAGAGAATGGTCTTAAAACTATAGCTGGTGCCTGGCTGAGTGCAGATCGGGTAAAAAATCAAAAAGAAATAGATGCTTTGATTAAGTTAGGAAAACAGGGTCTTGTGGATATAGCAGTTGTAGGTAATGAAGTTTTGATGAGACATGAGTTAATTGCAGATGGAATAATTAGTTATATAGATGAAGTAAAAAGAGCTTTGCCTGGTATTCCAGTGGCGTACATAGATGCCTATTACATATTCGATGAAAACCCAGAACTAATTGATGTATGTGATGTCATGCTTATAAATTGTTATCCTTTTTGGGAAGGAGCTAGTATAGACCTTTCAACTTCTTATTTAAGACAAATGTATAGCCTCATTAAAGAAAAAGCACCAAATAAAGAAATTATAATTTCTGAAACCGGATGGCCAAGTCAGGGTGAAACTAATGTAGAAGCAGTACCTTCAGAGATAAATGCCATGAAATATTTTATCAACCTGAACAATTGGGCTCAAAAGGAAAATATCAAGTTTTTCTATTTTTCATCTTTTGATGAATCCTGGAAAGTCCATCATGAAGGTGATGTAGGTCAACGTTGGGGAATATGGGATAAAGATGAAAATTTAAAACACTAAAGGAGAAAAAATATTAGGTTTGAAAATAGCCTTATTGAATTTTAGTTATTAAAAAACAATACACTTTTAAATAATATTTATAACACATTATAAAATAAATCAATATGTCGTATAGAAAAGATCATCAAATAACAGAGGAGTATAAAAAATTTCTTGCCTCATTAGATGAACACAATCATACTAAAGGTTTGTCTAAAGAAGATTTGGTCGAATTATTTCATAAAATATTAAAGTCCGGTCTTTCTGGAATTTGCTTTAGTATGTACGAAGACGGACAGGAACCAGGAGATAACATTACTGAAGCTCAGGTGATGAGAAGAATGAAAATACTACAGCCCCATATAGAATGGGTCAGATCGTTTTCATGTATAGAGGGCAATGAATTTATCCCCAAAGTAGCCAAAGAGCTTGGTATAAAAACCCTTGTTGGCGCTTGGATTGGTGATGACAAAGAAAAAAACAGACAGGAAATTGATGCATTGATAGATTTGGCCAACAAAGGTCTGGTTGATATTGCTGCTGTAGGGAACGAAGTCCTGTATAGAAATGATATCCCACTGGAAGAGCTTAAAGCGCATATTCGCGAAGTTAGAGCTGCAATACCGGCAGATATCCCTGTAAGTTATGTTGATGCATACTATGAGTTCGCTGTGCATCCTGATTTAACAGAAATGTGTGATGTGATTTTGGCAAATTTATACCCATTTTGGGAAAGTTGCCATATAGATTATTCACTGGCACATATGCAACAGATGTTTGGTCAGGTTTTAAGTGCAGCGAAAGGAAAAAAAATAATCATATCAGAAACAGGCTGGCCAAGTAAGGGCGAAAGTCTCGGCGCAGCTCAACCGTCTGAAGAAAACTTTTTGAAATATTTTATCAATACACAGCTATGGTGTAAGAAGGCTGAAATAGACTGTATGTATTTTTCATCTTTTGACGAATCATGGAAAGTTGGAGATGAAGGAGACGTGGGGGCGTATTGGGGCCTGTGGGATAAGCACGAAAAGCTCAAATATTAACAGAAAAACTGCAGTTGTAGTTGTTTTGTATAGTTAGTTTTAACACTATAACGTTTGATTTTTCGTAAATTAGCACAACATAATTACTTAAATAATAATAACTAAAATAAATATTAAATTATGAGAAAAATTACTTTACTATGTTCGCTTTTAATAAGTGGACTAATTTTTGCACAAGTGCCTGATACGGCACCGCCAGCACCAACTGAAGCGCAAGTTGATGTGGTGTCAGTATTTAGTGATGCATTCACAGGAGACCCAACAATTACACCAACTACATTTGGTCAAAGCAGTAATACTGCACAAGTGGTAAATTTGGCTGGTAACGATGTCTATGAATTTACAATTGTTGATGGAGATTTTCAGGGTTTTGAATTTGGAAGTGCATTAAATTTGTCACAGATGGAAAATTTACATTATGATGTATGGATTGATGGATCTATTCCTGTGGGAAATGTGTTTAATACAACCGTTTCTTACCACTCTGCAGGGCATCTTACAGGTCAAACAACTGGTTATGTTCATACTAATGCCTCAATAGCCGATGGACAGGATGGGCAATGGTTATCATTTGATATATCTTTTTCCAGTTTTGCCCCTGACTTGGCAGCAGGAGCAAAAGATATTATTAGTCAAATGGTTTTTTCTTACACCAATTATACATCTTCCAATACTATTTATGTTGATAATATATATTTTTGGAGAGATGCTGTAGATCCTAATCAAGACGCTACATTGTCAGATTTAGCGGTAGATGGAACGACAATTAATAATTTTAGTCCAGGTGTAATCGATTACGATTTTACAGTTCCAAATGGAACATCAACAGTTCCAACAGTTACTGCGACTCCATCTCAGGCAGGTTCGACTATAAGTATTACTGATGCCGCCGGTATCCCAGGAACAACATCTGTGATGGTTACAGCACCTGACGGAAATACTACTGAAACATATACTGTTAATTTTGAAGAAGAAGGTGTTTTGCCACCATCAACAGACTCTCCTGAGCAAGGTTCTACAGGAGATGATTTAATTGTGTACAGCGGAATTACCGGAGAATCTACAGTTGCAAATTTTAATTTTAACGCATTTGCAGGAAATGGAGTCGCCGTCTCTGAAGTAGATGTTGAAGGAAATGGAAATAATGCTGGATTACTGGCCGCAGATCCTTCAGCTTTTTGGTTCTATGGAGCAGGTTGGGATGCCGTTGACCTCGTAGCTGGAGGTTATCAATTCGTGCATTTAAATTATTATGCGACAAACTCCACAGAATTTAACTTCTATTTAATTGATGCTACTGCTGGCATTGGTGGCGGGGCACCTGAAGAACCAAGATTTAGATTTGGGGGTGCTACTCCAGATGCTCAATTAGTAACAGGTTCTTGGCAAAGTGTTTACATTCCATTGAGCCATTTTGAAAATTTTCCAACAGGTGCTTTTAATTATGACTTAAATGACATCTTCCAGTACAAATTTGATGGAAATGGTACTATTTATTTTGATAACATTTATTTTAGTACTACGAATACGCTTGGTAATGAAACTTTTAGCGACAATGGGTTTTTAGTTTATCCTAATCCAAGTAAAGATAATTGGAACTTTAAATCAACTAATGCAATTATCCAGACAGTTGATATTTTCAATACTTTAGGAAGATTGGTTAAGTCTATTGAAGTAGATAATTCCGAAGTTAGAATAGATGCCAGCGATTTATCTAACGGTATTTATTTTGCTAAGATCAACAGTCAGGGTAATAATACCCAAACCATTAAATTGATTAAGCAGTAAATAGCTTATTTTGATTATAAAATCAGAAAACCTGTGTAGTTTAAAATACACAGGTTTTTTTGGTTTATACAGTTATATTAACTTCAAAATATATTGACTTTTAATAGTGTTTGATTTTGATGCCTGAAGATGAAGGAAAATATAATTTTCAATACTTTTAGTTATGTTTATTTGAAAATAAAGTTTTGAATAACGGCCAATTAAAAACATTATATTTATTAATTTGCAAAAAAATATTTAAAATTATGGAAAAATACTTAGATCAAATTGTTGATATCTTAATCAATTATGCACCAAGGGTAATAGGTGCTATAATAACACTAGTTATAGGGTTGTGGCTTATAAAGATCATTGTAAAGTCAGTTAGGAGAACTATGCAAAAAAGAAATGTTGATGCAAGTTTGATTCCATTTTTGTCTACTGTTTTTTCTGTTTTACTGAAGGTACTTCTGTTTTTAAGTGTTGTTAGTATGGTAGGTGTTGAAGCCACTTCTTTTGTCGCCATACTTGGTGCGGCAGGTCTTGCTGTTGGTTTGTCATTACAGGGGACATTACAAAATTTCGCAGGAGGAATAGTTTTATTATTGTTAAAACCTTTTAAGGTTGGAGATGTTGTTGACGTAAAAGGGTATTTGGGAACTGTCAAAGAAATACAAATTTTTTACACCATCGTAAACACTTTCGATAATAAAGTAATTTATCTGCCAAATGGTAGTCTTGCTAATTCAGACATGACAAATCTTTCACAGGAGCCAGACCGAAGAAATGAATGGACTTTTGGAATTGGTTATGGTGATGATGTTGCTAAGGCTAAAGATATAATACGTAAACTTATAGACGAAGATAAACGTATATTCCAGGATCCTGAACCATTTTTAGCATTACATTCTTTGGGAGACAGTTCAGTCAATATTGTCGTGAGGACATGGTCCAAAGCATCAGACCTATGGCCAGTACATTTTGATATGAATGAAAAAGTATACAATGAATTTGCTAAAGCAGGTATTAATATACCATTCCCACAAATGGATGTTCACTTACACAAACAATAAGAATAATTGATTTTTCTAAAATTCGGTTAGGGTTTACTTTAACCGAATTTTTTTTTTGTTAATGTCGAAACTAAAACATACGAAATGATAATCAAAGGAATTCCAATAAACTGAAGAAAAACGAGACAGATCATCGCAAATATCAAAAACAAAAATACTGTCTTATTCTTGTCAAAGCTTAAAGATTTCAACTTCAAGGAAAACAATACTACCTTCATATTCAATAGAAAAACACTTAGTAAACTAAGGCCAATCAAAAACCAATGGTTTAAAATAAGGTCATTCAGCCAACTAATATTTTCGTATTTCAAAATAAAAGGTAAACTCAGGATTAAAATAGCATTTGCGGGAGTAGGTAATCCAATGAATTTATCAGACTGATTCTCATCAATATTAAATTTGGCCAGGCGATAGGCAGAGCCTAACGTGATGACGAAGGCAATGAATGCATACCATGGGGTTTTTTCATCAATCAATTTATAAAAAGTACCAATATAAGATCTTTCAGTAAACAATTGAAAAACGACCAAACCCGGTACTAATCCACTTGTTACCAAATCGGCCAAAGAGTCCAATTGCTTGCCTAACTCACTGCTTACTTTCAGCAATCTGGCAGCTAACCCATCAAAAAAGTCAAAGAAAATTCCTAGGGCTGAAAAGTATGCTGCATTAATTAAATCTCCTTTCATTGCAAAATAAATGCCTATACAGCCCATCAGCAGATTAAGAAGTGTTATAAGGTTGGGGATAAATGCTCTGATAGTATTCAATTTAGTTTAAGCAAAGTTAAAATAAGATAACTAAACAATATGATTTAACAAATTAAGTTTATACTAACGTAAATTTCAAGATATTTGCACAAAATTTTAAAAACTGAAATACTTATTATTCATATTATTGCTTTTGTCGGTGGCTGTTCAGGCACAAACAAGAAAGTATTCAAATGAATTCCTAAATATTGGAGTGGATGCTGCAGCATTTGGAATGGCTAATGCAGTAACGGCAACCACAGACGATGTGAATTCAGTATACTGGAATCCGGCTGGTCTAACCAACTTAGAAGACTGGCAATTTTCTGCCATGCATGCCAGTTATTTTGCCAATATTGCAAATTATGACTATGTAGCAGCAGCAAAACCACTGGACAGTCGCAGTGCAATAGGATTTTCAATAATTAGATTTGGTGTGGATGATATTCTAAATACAACACAATTAATAGATGCCCAGGGAAATATAGATTATAATAGAATAAGCTTATTTTCAACTGCGGATTATGCCTTTACATTATCTTACGCAAGAAGCTCCTTAATGAGTGGCTTCAGTTATGGAGTAAATGCTAAAGTAATTCGTAGAGTTATTGGAGAATTTGCAAATGCCTGGGGTTTTGGGTTTGATGTTGGAATTAGATATAACAATAAACGATGGGAATTTGGAGTCATGGCCAGGGATATCACAACTACTTACAATACCTGGACCATAGATGAAGACCAATTTGCGGGCATACAAAGTGCAGTGCCAGGTCAAAATCAAGAGTTGCCAGAGGATACTGAAATTACACTACCCAAATTGCAAATGGGAGTAGCTTATAATTTTGAAATCAACCGTGATATAGATTTAAAAACGGCTTTTAATTTCAATACACGTTTTGCACAAACCAACGATATATTTTCAAATGAAAACCTGAGTATTTCTCCTGCATTTGGTTTTCAGGCAGATTACTTGGATATTGTCTATTTGAGAGGTGGTATGGGAAACTTTCAGACGGTAGAGCAAATAGATGGTTCAACTAATGTTGGTTTTCAACCTAATTTTGGAATTGGTTTTAAGTATAAAGGTATTCAAATCGATTACGCCTTTACAGATATTGGAGACCAGGGCGTAGGTCTTTATTCAAATATATTTTCTATCAAAGTAGACTGGAGTATGTTTAGACCATAAATTATTTTTAAGTTTAGAATTAAAAATTTTTTATCAATTTATTATGCATGCATAATAAAATTTTACTACATTTGAAAACATGAAGCAGGAAACAGTTGATTATCTCTTAAGGTCTGCGTGGACTTCAATTTCTAAAATGTATGGTGAAGAAGCAGGAAAAAAAGGTTCTACAATGGCTACAGGTTTTGCTTTGCTGAGTATTGATCCTGAAAAGGGAACGCCTTCGACATCATTAGGTCCTAAAATGGGAATGGAAGCCACTTCCTTGTCCAGAACACTCAAAATGATGGAAGAAAAAGACTTAATTCTAAGAAAGCCTAATCCAGAAGATGGCAGAAGCGTTTTAATATGTCTTACAGAATTTGGCAAAGAAATGAGAGAATATTCAAAAAGTGTTGTACTCACATTCGACCAAAAAGTGAGAGAAAAAATAGGGGAAGAGGATTTAAAAACTTTTACCCGGGTTGTCAAATCAATTACAGATTTAGTAAACAGTAAAAAAGTATACAAATAAAGTCTTAAGTCATAAATATATGAAACGAAGAATAAAAAAAGTAGCTGTTGTTGGCTCTGGTATCATGGGAAGTGGTATAGCATGTCATTTTGCTAATATTGGTGTCGAAGTACTTTTATTAGACATAGTTCCCCGAGAGCTCAACGATAAAGAAAAACAACAAGGCAAAACCCTTGAAGACAGAGTTGTAAGAAATAGGATAGTTAACGATGCGTTACAATCATCACTCAAATCTAACCCGTCTCCAATTTATCATCCAGATTTCGCTAAACGTATAACTACAGGAAATCTTGAAGACGACATTGCTAAAGTCAAAGATGCTGATTGGATCATTGAAGTCGTCGTCGAGAGATTGGATATCAAACAACAGGTGTTTGAAAACCTTGAAAAATATCGTACGCCGGGCACCTTAATTTCTTCAAATACGTCAGGTATTCCTATTCAGTTTATGACCAAGGGGAGAAGTGATGATTTCAAAAAGCATTTCTGTGGGACACACTTTTTCAATCCACCGAGATATCTCAAGCTTCTTGAAATTATACCCGGACCGGATACAGATCAGGAGGTTCTTGATTTCCTTAATAACTATGGTGAAAAATACCTTGGAAAAACCACGGTTATTGCTAAAGATACACCGGCTTTTATTGGAAACCGAATTGGTATTTTCAGCATAATGAGTTTATTCCATATGGTAAAAGATATGGATATGACCATAGAAGAAGTTGATAAACTTACAGGTCCGGTTATCGGCAGACCTAAGTCAGCGACATTCAGAACGGTTGACGTTGTAGGTTTAGATACTTTGGTTCACGTTGCTAACGGGCTCTATGACAATGTTCCCAAAGACGAAAGACATGAGCTGTTCAAGCTTCCCGATTTCATCGAAAAGATGATGGAAAATAAGTGGCTGGGCAGTAAAACAGGACAGGGCTTTTACAAAAAAATCAAACACAAAGATGGTTCTTCAGAGATTCAGTCTTTAGATTTAAATAGCTTGGAATATCGTGAAAAACAATCGGCTAAATTTTCAACTTTAGAGAAAACGAAATCGATTGATGTTGTAGCGGATAGATTTTCAGTTTTAGTAAATGGTGCCGATAAAGCCGGTGATTTTTATCGTAAAAACTTTGCAGCCTTATTTGCATACGTACAACACAGAATTCCTGAAATCACCGATGCGCTTTACAAAATAGACGATGCCATGAAAGCTGGTTTTGGTTGGCAGCACGGTCCTTTTGAAATTTGGGATGCTATAGGTATCGATAAAGGGATTGAACTAATGAAGGCTGAAGGATATGATATAGCTCCATGGATTTCTGACATGTCTTCAAATGGAATTGAATCCTTTTATACGGTTAAGAATGGTAACACTTATTTTTACGATTTAGACCAGAAAGAATTCAATGTCATTCCGGGTCAGGATTCATTTGTAATTTTAGATAATATCCGCGAAAACCAGGAAGTATGGAGCAATAAAGATCTTGTAGCCACAGACCTTGGTGATGGTATACTTAATATTGAGTTCAGAAGTAAGATGAATTCCATTGGAGGAGATGTCCTCAACGGCATCAATACAGCGATGGATATTGCCGAAAAAGAGTACGATGGTGTGGTGATTTCCAATACAGGTCAAAATTTTTCAGTTGGTGCCAATATCGGTATGATTTTTATGTTCGCCGTTGAACAGGAATACGAAGAACTCAATGCAGCCATAAAGTATTTTCAGGATACCATGATGCGTATGCGATATTCGAGTATCCCAACTGTAGCTGCTCCACACCAAATGGCCCTTGGTGGCGGTTGTGAGTTATGCTTACATGCAGATAAGGTAGTCGCTCATGCAGAAACCTATATTGGTTTGGTAGAATTTGGTGTAGGGGTAATCCCTGGAGGCGGAGGATCAAAAGAAATGACCCGCCGTGCCGCTTTGACCTTCCAAAAAGATGATGTGGAAGTCAATCGATTGAGAGAAAATTTCCTAACGATTGGTATGGCCAAAGTGGCTAAATCGGCTCATGAAGCCTATGACCTCAATATTTTTGAAAAAGGTAAAGACATTGTAGTGGTCAGTCGGGATCGACAATTAGCCATCGCCAAACAACACGCCAGATTGATGGCCGACAATGGCTACACACAACCCGTTAAAACCAATAACATAAAAGTACTTGGTCAACAGGCACTTGGAGCATTTTTAGTGGGAACCGATCAAATGAAAGCAGGTAGATACATCAGCGAACACGATCAGAAAATCGCCAATAAACTGGCTTACGTCATGACCGGAGGCGATTTGTCTGAAGCTAATTATGTGTCAGAACAATATCTATTAGATCTTGAGCGTGAAGCTTTTCTATCGCTTTGCGGTGAACGAAAAACCTTAGAACGATTACAGCATATGATTAAGAAGGGGAAACCTTTGAGAAATTAATATTTAGTACAAAGTATAAAGTACAAAGTACAAAGTACAAAGTATAAAGTATAGAGAATTGTTTGTTGAATACAAGTATAAAATAAATATAAAAAACTATGCACAGATTTGAAGATTTAAAAATTTGGAAAAAGGCTATGCAGATAACTGAAAATGTATATAAACTCAGCGCTGATTTTCCAGTTGATGAAAGATATAATTTGACAGGCCAAATTAGAAAAAGCGCTGTATCAATACCTTCTAATATCGCAGAGGGAGCTGGGAGAAATACTAATGGTGAGTTTAGAAATTTTCTGGGAATAGCAAATGGCTCTTCTTATGAATTGATAACTCAACTTTATTTAGCTGAGAGATTAAAAGTTTCTGAACCGGATATCGTTCGACCTATAGTAGATGATGTTGTTGAAGTTTGTAAAATGAATTATGGGCTTCAAAAAACACTTTAATGATTACTTAATACTAAATACTCTATTCTTAATACTAAATAAATGAAAACAGCATACATAGTAAAAGCATACAGAACCGCAGTAGGTAAAGCACCAAAAGGCGTATTTAGGTTTAAGCGACCAGATGATCTGGCCGCTGAGACCATCAATTACATGATGGAACAACTACCGGAATTTGATAAATCTAGAATTGACGATGTTATAGTTGGTAACGCAATGCCCGAAGCAGAACAGGGTCTAAATGTAGGACGATTAGTGTCTCTAATGGGATTAAATACCATAGACGTTCCAGGTGTAACAGTAAATAGATATTGTGCATCCGGTTTGGAAACCATTGCCATTGCTTCGGCAAAAATCCAAAGTGGAATGGCAGACTGTATTATAGCCGGTGGTTCGGAAAGCATGAGTTATATCCCAATGGGTGGTTATAAGCCTGTGCCAAATTATAAAACAGCTAAAGAAAATAACGAAAGTTATTATTGGGGAATGGGCTTAACAGCAGAGGCAGTTGCAGATAAATATAAAATATCGGCTGAAGACCAAAATGAATTTGCTTATAACTCACACCAAAAGGCCATCAATGCCCAAAAGGAAAATCGATTTAAAGATCAAATTGTTCCGATAGAGGTTGAAGAGATTTTTGTGAACGCTAAAGGAAAAAAAGAAACGAAAACCTACACCGTAGATCAGGATCAGGGACCACGAGCGGATACGTCTATTGAAGTTTTGAACAAACTAAGACCGGTTTTTGCAGATAAAGGAAGCGTAACAGCCGGCAATTCTTCTCAGATGAGCGATGGTGCTGCATTTGTAATGGTGATGAGTGAGGACATGGTAAAAGAACTTAATCTGGAACCTATAGCTCGTCTTGTGAGTTATGCCGCAGCCGGCGTTGAACCAAGAATTATGGGAATTGGTCCTGTAAAAGCGATCCCAAAAGCGCTTAAGCAAGCTAACCTAAAACTAGACGATATTGAGCTAATTGAACTTAATGAAGCTTTTGCATCGCAGTCATTAGCGGTCATTAGAGAACTTGACTTAGATAAAGATAGGTTAAATGTGAATGGCGGTGCTATTGCACTTGGTCATCCACTTGGATGTACAGGTGCAAAATTATCTGTGCAAATTTTTGACGAAATGAATAAAAGAAATTTAAAGAGCAAACATGCCATGGTTACCATGTGCGTGGGAACTGGGCAAGGTGCCGCAGGGATTTATGAAGTGTATTGAAGAAGTAAGATATAAGAATTAAGATGTAAGACTTACCTAGGGCAAATTGATTTAAACAATTTATTTATGGCAAAGCGTAAAAGACATAATCATCGAAACCTAAAAATCTGGCAACTAGGAACTGAAATCATGAAAGATATATATGATGTTACCTCGACTTTCCCTAAGAAAGAAGACTACAGACTGACTTCTCAATTAACAGGATCTGCTGTTTCAATGCCGTCAAACATTGCTGAAGGTTCTGCAAGAACAGATAGAGCATTTGTTAACTATCTGGATATTTCACTAGGTTCTTCATACGAACTGGGTACTCAGCTGATAGCTGCTCACCATGCTAAATATATTTCTGAAGAAAAATATATTAATTTAAATGAAAAAAACAATGAGTTTCAAAGAATGACAATAGGTTTTATTGAGGCGTTGTAAAGTCTTAATTCTTATGTCTATAGTCTTATTTCTTTGAAGAAAAATTTGATAAAACTTAAAATTAAATTATTATGGAAACGATCGAACAAAAAACCAATATGATTAGAGGCGGACAATTCATCGTCCGAGAGACTAAGGCGCATGAAGTATTTACGCCTGAAGATTTTAATGAAGAACAGCAAATGATGCGCGACAGCGTTAAAGAATTTGTAGACCGTGAAATATGGTCTAAAAAAGAAGAATTTGAAAAGAAAAACTACGCCCTTACAGAAGAAATTATGCGAAAGGCCGGTGAACTTGGCTTTTTAGGTATAGCAGTGCCGGAGGAGTACGATGGCATGGGAATGGATTTTGTTTCCACCATGTTAGTGTGCGATTACATATCCGGAGCTACCGGCTCAATTGCTACTGCTTTTGGAGCACATACCGGTATCGGAACCTTGCCAATCTTATTGTACGGGAATGAGGAGCAGAAGAAGAAATACGTTCCAAAATTAGCCACTGGAGAATGGTTTGGTGCTTATTGCTTAACTGAACCTGGCGCAGGTTCGGATGCTAATTCTGGTAAGACAAAAGCAGTGTTGTCAGAAGACGGTTCACATTACAAAATCACAGGCCAGAAAATGTGGATTTCCAATGCTGGCTTTGCCAACGTGTTTATTGTATTTGCTCGTATAGAAGATGATAAAAACATCACAGGATTTATCGTAGAAAGAGATGAAGAAAATGGTATTTCATTTGGAGATGAAGAGAAAAAATTAGGTATTCACTCTTCTTCCACAAGACAGGTATTTTTTAATGAAACTAAGGTGCCTGTGGAAAATTTACTCGGAGAGAGAAACGGTGGATTTAAGATCGCTATGAATGCACTAAATGTTGGGCGAATAAAACTTGCTGCAGCTTGTTTAGATGCACAACGAAGAGTAATTGATTCTGCCGTAAAATATGCCAATGACCGCGTACAATTTAAAGTGCCGATATCAAGTTTTGGAGCAATCAAATCTAAAATTGCGGAAATGGCTACAGCGGCTTATACAGATGAATCAGCCTCTTACAGAGCAGCAAAAAATATAGAAGACCGCATAAACCTTAGAAAGGCTGATGGTAATTCGCATCAGGAAGCAGAATTGAAAGGTGTTGAAGAATTTGCTATTGAGTGTTCTATTCTAAAGGTAGCTGTCTCTGAAGATGCTCAAAATTGTACAGATGAAGGGATTCAAATTTACGGTGGTATGGGCTTTTCAGCAGATACACCAATGGAATCTGCATGGAGGGATGCCAGAATTTCACGTATTTATGAAGGTACCAATGAAATCAATAGAATGTTATCGGTAGGTATGCTGGTTAAGAAAGCTATGAAAGGTCACGTAGATTTTATGGGACCTGCTCAGGCTGTGGGTGAAGAACTTACCGGGATACCGTCCTTCGATGTGCCTGATTTCTCTGAGCCTTTAGCAGAGGAAATGGATATGATCAAGAAGCTTAAAAAAGTCTTCCTGATGGTTGCCGGTGCTGCTGCTCAAAAATATGGTACAGAATTAGAAAACCATCAACAATTACTTTTAGCTTCTGCTGATATTTTGATTGAAATTTACATGGCTGAATCTGCTATTTTAAGAACAAAGAAAAATGTTGATATCAAAGGTGAGGAAGCTCAAAAAGAGCAAATCGCCATGGCAAAACTAAAGCTTTATAATGCTGTCGATAAAATCAATAAAAAAGCCAAAGAAGGTATTATTTCATTCGCAGAAGGAGATGAGCAAAAGATGATGACGATGGGCTTGAAACGATTCACAAAATATCACAACTATCCGAATGTGGTAGAATTGCGTAATACCATTGCCGATAAAGTCATTGCAGAAAACACCTATTGTTTTTAAGTTGATTATTCATAATTAGTTGATTGAAACCCGCAGCTCATAGTTGCGGGTTTTTTAATTTAAAATATGAAAATAGTTGATTGTAATCTATAATTTTTATATAAATAGTAGATTGCAATCTATGAATTACATAAAATTTGATGTTGTTCTCACTATGAATTAAATATACAAAAAAGATGCTCAATAAATACGCAACAATTGATACACACAGATTTCCGATCGTAGAAGTCAAATTTACAGGACATAAGGCAAACGATTACAACTTTTCTGAGTATTTAGAAGAACTTAAAAAGGTTTATTCTCGTCATGAAGAACTTGCCATAATTTTTGATGCCTCCAAGGCTGTTTTTCCAGGATTAAAATACCAAAAGATGCAAGGTGATTGGTTAAAGGAAAACGAACAAATCATGAAAAAATATTGCTCAGGTACAGCTTATGTCATTACAAATAATATCATTAGAGGAGTTCTTAAAACCATTTTCAAATTTCAAAAGCAGCCTGTGCCTTATCATATTTGCAGGACTACTGATGATGCAGAAGATTGGGTAAATCAACAAATCTCAGGAAATTAAAAATTTCATTATCAAATTGTAACAAAAATAAAAATTTGCATACTAATATTTAAAAACATATCTTTACGATATCAAAATAATATCATATTAATTTAATTTTATTCTCATGAAAGAAGAAAAAATCATTGTGCCTGCTAATGGATACCTTATGTTATTCATTTTTATCATTTTATTTTTTGGTAGCGTTTCTGCTATTTTTTTAACTAAAAGTCCTTGGTTTTTAGTCGCTTGCATAATAAGTTTATTTTTAGCTATTGGTTTTCTAATGGTACAACCCAATGGATCTCGAGTTTTACTTTTGTTTGGTGAATACGTAGGAACAGTCAAAAAGAATGGTTTCTACTGGGTGAATCCATTTTATACCAAAAAGAAGATTTCCCTCAGAGCCAGCAATTTTGACAGTGAACGTTTAAAAGTTAACGATAAGCTTGGTAATCCTGTCATGATTAGTACAATTTTGGTGTGGCGTGTACAAAACACTTACAAAGCGGCTTTTGATGTAGATAATTACGAAAATTTTGTGCGTGTGCAAACCGATGCCGCTGTTAGAAAGTTAGCCAGTATGTATCCCTACGATAATTTTGCAGACGAAGGTACTGACGAAGATATCACCTTGCGCTCGAGTGTAAATGAAGTCAGTGCAGCACTGGAAAAGGAAATTGATGAAAGATTATCAATAGCCGGCATTGAAGTCCTTGAAGCAAGAATCGGCTACTTGGCCTACGCCCAGGAAATCGCCAGTGCTATGTTGAAAAGACAGCAAGCCACTGCCATTGTCGCCGCCAGACATAAAATCGTGGAAGGTGCTGTAAGCATGGTTGAAATGGCTATAGATGAGTTGAATAAAAAACAAGTTGTTAAACTCGATGAAGAGAAAAAAGCGGCTATGGTCAGTAATCTTATGGTTGTATTGTGTGGTGATAAGGAAACCTCACCGGTAGTAAATACAGGAACTTTAAACCATTAAAATAAGCTGTAATGAAAGAATATAAAGTCATAAACTGGAAGATGGGATTATCCGGAAATAATGAAAAACTTGAAGACACTTTGAACCAATATGCACGCGAAGGCTGGGTATTGAGAGATATAGGTGAAACCTCAACCAGAATAGTTTTAGAGCGTGATAAAAACAGATAGACATGAAAGTCTTTAAGGAAGAACAACGTTTCACACAGCTTTGGATTATTGTTTTACTGGCAATAAGTGTTATAGTTCCTGTAATTATTATCATAAACCAGTACCTCAAGGAAAAAAATTCTTTTTCAACCTTAGAATTAGTCCTTGTGATCAGCTTGACCATTTTACTGCCATTAGTTATTTTTCTTTTTAAGCTCTACACCAGAATAGATGAAAGTGGTATACACTATAGGTTTTTTCCTTTCCATTTTAAGTTAAAAACCATTGCATGGCATGAAATTTCAAAGGTATATGTCAGAAAATACGATGCCATTTCCGAATATGGTGGTTGGGGATTAAAAGGGGGGTTCTTTTGGAGAAAATCCAAAGGTATAGCTATTAATGTTTCGGGAGATATAGGCATTCAGTTGGAGTTGAAGAATGGGAAGAAAATCTTAATCGGTACACAACTTGAAAATCAGGTGAAACAGGTCTTAAATCATTACAATTCAAAATTAGAACATCATGAAAACAATATTTAAAATCAATACAATTACATTTCTTTTGATATCTACCTTTTTATTTGCACAAAAGGATGAAATCATCACAGAGGAGTACAATCTAAAAAATGACAGCATTGAGTTACCTGGTACTTTAACTCTTCAAAAAACAGATAAAGCTCAACCACTAATCATTTTTATTCAGGGTTCAGGTAATCCGGATAGAGATGGTAATCAAAAAAGTTTAGGTGTAAATGCCAATTACATTAAAAGTTTAAGAGATAGTTTGAATACTAGAGGCATTGCCTTTTACAGTTATGATAAAAGAAATGTTACGCCTTCTAACATGCCTTTGATTTTAAAGTCATTTGTCTTTCAGGATTTAGTTGAAGATGCAAAAACAGCTATCCATGAATTTAAAGATGACAACAGATTTAGCTCCATTAGTGTTATAGGACACAGCCAGGGTTCTTTAGTTGGAATGCTTGCTATAGATGGCGAAGTAGATCATTTTATTTCTCTGGCAGGTGTAAGTGAGACGATAGATAAAACAATTGTTAGACAGGTGAGTAATCAAAATGCACAACTAGGTCAGATTGCAGAATCGCATTTTAAAGAATTAAAAGAAACAGGAGAAATAAAAGAGCCTAATCCCATGCTGGTATCTATTTTTGCAAAGCAAAATTTGGAATTTATAAGATCTTATATGGCCTATGATCCTGTTGAGGAGATAAAAAAACTAGACTTACCGGTTTTAATTATTAATGGAACCAAAGACCTGCAGGTTTTAGAAAAGGATGCAGAATTGTTGCATGCTGCCAGTCCTGAATCTGAACTAGTAATTATTGAAGATATGAATCACGTGTTGAAGCACATTGAAAAGGAAGAAGATAATTATAAATCCTATACTTCTTCAGATTTTCCGCTATCTCAAGAATTGGTTAATGTTATCAAAGGTTTTGTAAAACAATAATTTATGCCCAAAAAGAAAGCATTCGCCTTACGCGTTAATGAAGATATGATGAAAGCTATAGAAAAATGGGCTGCCGACGAATTTCGCAGCACCAACGGGCAGTTAGAATGGATGCTGATGCAACAGCTTAAAAAGTATAACCGGGAACCAAAAAAAAATAGAGATAAAGACTAAACAGAGTCAGTTTTGAATTAGTTTTTTAAATCATCACTAATCTCACACACCGGAATCGGCTGCATTTTATGCTGGTTTTTGGTGTTGTAATCCATGAAAATTTCAAATACTTCTCTCTGTCTACCTTCAAAATCAGTCGCAGCTTTACCTTCGTCTTTCATTTGCATAGCCCATTCCAGCTCCGGGTAAGAGGCGCCTATCTGGTCTTCGTCGGTGCGGCTGTCTCCCCAAAGACCATCAGTTGGTGGCGCTTCCAGAATATCCTCATTTACACCTAAAAATCTGGCCAGCTGAAAGACTTCTGTTTTGAGCAGGTCTGCTATAGGGCTTAAATCCACACCGCCATCACCATATTTGGTGTAAAAACCCACCCCAAAATCTTCAACTTTGTTTCCTGTTCCTGCGACAAGATAACCTTGAAGTGCCGCAAAATAGTATAAGGTTGTCATTCGTAATCGTGCTCTGGTATTGGCTAAAGACATCAATCGCTCTTCTTCATTGTTAACTTTGGGCAATTCATCCAGTAAGCTATCAAAAACAGGCGTAAGATTCACTTGAACCATGTCAACATTGTCATATTTATCCTTGAGCCAGTTAATGTGATTAAGGGCTCTGCTTACCTGGTTTTCAGATTGATGTATAGGCATTTCTAAACAAAGCACAGGTAAACCGGTTTCGGCACATAAAGTAGAAGTCAATGCTGAATCTATACCTCCGGAAACACCAACAACAAACCCCTTTTGGTGGTTATTTTCTGCATAATCTTTCAACCAATTTACGATATGATTAATAATAGCTTGGGTTTTCATGCGTTTTTATTTAAGTATATTTGCAAATTTAATTCTAAAAATAACTAAAACACAGTTTAGCACCTTGGTATATCAACGATTTATGAAAAAAATATCATTTGTAATTGTATTTATTATTTTGATTTTCAGCTTTGGTTGTCAGGATGAAGTAGAGGTAAAGCCCGAAGTCAGAGATATTCAACTGGATACGCAATTAATTAGATTTGATAGTATTTTTTCAAAAGCAGATCCAGACGATTTAAATAGTTTGAAGCAAAACTATCCGTTTATGTTTAAGTCTAATGTTCCAGACAGTTTATGGGAAATGAAAATGAAAGATTCTCTGCAGAAAGAAATCGAAACGGAAATATTTACAACATTTGGTGATTTTAGCACTTACAAGCATGATATAGAGCTGTTTTTTAAACATTTGAAATATTTTTACCCCGAGCAAAGCATTCCAACAGTGGTGACTTTAGCCGAATATGTAGATTATAGAACTAAAGTGATTTTAGATTCAGATCTACTCTTTATTTCACTGGACAATTACCTGGGCGATGACCATAGGTTTTACAAAGGTTTTCAGGATTATATCGCTCAACTTCAGGCACCGCATCAACTTTTACCGGATATTGCAGATCAGTATGCCAATCGTCTGGTACAACTACCGAATAGCAGAGATTT
Source organism: uncultured Mesohalobacter sp. (assembly GCA_964593755.1). Taxonomy (GTDB): domain Bacteria; phylum Bacteroidota; class Bacteroidia; order Flavobacteriales; family Flavobacteriaceae; genus Psychroflexus. The sequence continues at coordinate 561,034 of CAZQKB010000001.1, forward strand.
TTTAAGTCAGTTGGTCTATGAAGGTAAAAAGCTATACTTTAAACAACAGACTTTACCTTTGGTTGAACCATATAAGCTTATTGGTTACAGTCCGGAAGAATTGTCCTGGGCAGACGATTACGAGTTTATGGTTTGGCAGTATTTTGTAGAAAGAGATCTATTGTACAGTACAGACTCTGATTTAAGGAGAAGATTTCTCAGGCCTGCGCCTTTCACTAAATTTTACTTGGAGGTAGATAGTGAATCGCCTCCAAGACTTGGGCAATTTATAGGCTGGGAGATTGTAAGAGCTTACGCAGATCGTTTCCCGGAAAAAGAATTAAATGAGATTTTAAATACAGATGAACAGGAATTATTTAATCAATCAAAATACAAACCTTAGTTATGAGTAAAAAGATATCAGATATAGTTTTGAGTGTCACTACTGACGAAAACCGTATTCCGGAAAGTATAGAATGGACAGCCGAAGACGGAGGCGTCGAAAAAGAAGCGGCAAAAGCGGCTTTCCTCAGTGTTTGGGACCATAAGGCTAAAGAAAGTTTGCGTATAGATTTATGGACAAAAGATATGCCGGTAGATGAGATGAAACACTTTTTTCATCAAACACTTGTATCGATGAGCGATACTTACTACAGGGCGACTCAGGATGAAAAAATGAGTGAGACCATGAAAGATTTTTGTAGTTATTTTGCTGAAAAATTAGAACTATACAATGAATAATCAATCAGAAAAACCAAAACTGATATTTGTTTACAATGCAGATTCTGGTTTTAAAAATCTGGTTGTAGATGCAGCGCACAAAATTTTTAGCCCAAAAACCTATCCCTGTAAGCTATGTGATCTTACTTACGGGAAATTTGGCGAAAGAAAGGCCTGGAAGAAGTTTAGAAAACAAGCTAAAGCCGAAATGAAGTTTTTGCATGCTGATGAGTTTGAAAGCTTATATAAATCAAAATTCAGACCGGCATTTCAACTTCCAGTAGTTTTGATTGAAGAAAACTATGAGCTTGATGTTTTGTTGAGTAGTGAATCATTAGATAAGATTCAGGATGTCAAGCATTTGATTCAGAGTCTTTCAAATTTTTTAAAAGATAATTAGCTATTGTTGAAAGATTTATTTTGTAATATTATAAAGTGATAAAAAGAGATTTTTCTTCAAACGTCTGTGATGAAATAACTTACAAGAAATTATTTCATACTATTGGTGAACAATTATTTCAGTTCTTATATTTAAAATTTCAGAACGAAGAAATTGCAAGAGAAGGCATGCAGGAAGCTTTTATTACACTTTGGAAGAACTGCAATAAAGTCCCGGAGCAAAAAGCCAAAAATTATGTTTTTACAGTAGGCAGAAACAGAGTTGTAGATATTTTAAGAAAGAGAAAGAAAAATTTAAGCATTACAAAAGAGGAATTTATAGTCGACGAAAAGGAATCTCATGATATAGACGAAACTAAAAAAAAGAAAATGAATTACATACTGTCTATCATGCCTTCAGCCAGTAAAGAAGCTTTTTTAATGAATAGAATACAGGGTCTAAAATATACCGAAATTGCAGAAGAGTTAGATATTTCTGTAAAAGCAGTAGAGAAGCGTATGACAAAAGCATTGGAAATTATTAGAAATGAATTAAAAAAAAGGTAGGGTTTTTTAAATTCTGATCGTTTAAAGTATAGATGGAAGAAAAGTACTTACATATTATCCACCAATATCTCAATCAGGAAATAGATTTGGAGCAAGTAAAAGCACTGTTGTCTGATAGCGAATTTCAGGAATGGAATAAAACACTTGAAGCTTTACAAAGTCTGCCTTATGCAGAATTTGATGCTGATAAGGAGTTCAATTTGCTCCAAAAGAGAAAAGCTGTTAGAGATAAACCTAAATCTTATAACAGGTTTTTTAGGATTGCAGTAGCCTTAATTTTATTACTTTCATCGACTTTATTTCTTAATAACTACTTTTTTGATTCCGGAGAAATCAATTACGTTACTGATGCTAAAAATTATGATGGAATTATTAGACTCCCTGATGAGAGTTTGATTAACCTCAATAAGTTTTCCAGAATCACTTACAATAAAGATACATGGCTTGAAGACAGAATTTTAAATCTTGAAGGTGAAGCTTACTTTGATGTTGAAGAAGGCAGTACATTTACAGTAAATACAAATAATGGCAACGTACAAGTTTTAGGTACGACATTTAATGTAAAATCTAAAAATGATATTTTCTCAGTTACTTGTTACAGTGGAAAAGTAAAAGTGAAGTTTTCTGACAAAGAAGTGATTTTAAATCCTGGGCAATCAATTAACAGTAGTGACATAAAAGTATACAGAGTAGAAGAAAATAAGCCGGATTGGTTAGATCAAAAATCAAGTTATCAGAATACACCTCTTGCAGATGTCATTCGCAAAGTTGAACTGCAAAAAGGAGTTAAAATAAAAATTGACGTCAATGACAACTTATACTTTACCGGCGGATATACCCATAATTTGAATGCCACTGAAATATTAGACCTCATCTGTCGATCCTTAGATTTGACTTATGAAAAAATTAAAGATTCAACTTATGTAATTACAACAATAGAAAAATGAGGTTAACCTTATTCATCCTTATTGTTGTCTTGTCTACTAAATTTTCGTTTTCTCAAATCTTATTGCAGCAATCAGATTGTTCAATAGTTTTAAAGAATGCTGAAGAAAAATATGGGATAGTGTTTAATTATTCATCTGGAGATCTTAAAGACTTAATTTGTCCTGTAAATCTACCTGATAGCTTTTATAAATTCAGAAGCTTAATAAAAAACACTTCAGGTTTAGCTATAGATAAATTTAAAGATAGTCTTTGGGTGGTTTCTAAACAATACACACATAAAATCAAAGTATTGAATACAGAAAATCAGCCAGTCTCCAATGCTTATATTGAAAGTATAGGTGCGTATAGTAATTTCTATGGGAACATATTTTTAGACTTAGATTCAACGGAGAGTAACCTGATTATCTCACATATTAATTATCAGGATTATAAAATTTCATTGAGAGATTCTGATACAGATAACCTTATAGTTTATTTAAAACCAAAAGAAATTCAACTCAATGAAATAAATCTAAGACCGCTTTACACGAATAGTATATTTCTAAATAGAGAAAATCAAATCAGGGTAAATAATAAAAAAATGCCATTGTTAGCAGGACAGACTCAGCAGGATGCTTTTGTAAGTTTGCTCAATTTACCTCAGATCAACACCAATGTAGAATCTGTAGCTGAATTAAATATAAAAGGTGGTATAAATGACCAGAATCTAGTGTTGTGGAATGGTATCCGGATGTTTCAGAATGCCCATTTTTTTGGTTTGCTGTCTGCTTTTAATGAAAACCTTATCAATTCTATTACCGTGATTGATAATTCAACCCCTGCTGAATACGGTAACGCCTTAACCAGTACAATCAGCTTGGAATTTGACGATAATATCACAGAGAAAAACAGATATGGTATAGGGGTTAATACTTTGAGCAGTCAGGTATTTTCAAGGATTGGTATTAATGACAACACAGAGCTGTCCTTGGCTTTTCAAAGGTCATTTACAGATATTTTTGATTCTCCTGCTTTTCAGTCTTACACCGAAAAGGCCTATGAAGATACTGATCTAGATCTTTTGGAAAATAATCAGATATCTAACACCATTCAAAGGCAGGATGATTTTTATTACCAGGACGCTCAATTTCAGCTCAAAAAGAAGTTTGGTGAAAATTTGAAGGTAAATGTCCAGGGAATTTGGTTTGAAAATGCACTTAATTATCAAGAGCGTTCACCAAATGAAGCTTTAAGAAACAGTAATTACGATAATGAAAATATAGCTATAGGTATAGATGCTTCACTAAAGTTGAGCAACAAGCAAAACTTAAAGATAAAATCCAACTACACTAAACATACATCTCAGGGCAGAAATAATACGTTCTCCGGTAGCCTTGATACCAGTCAGTCAAATTCTGTAGAAAATTATGTTACTCAATTCATCTGGCAGAAAAATAATGCGAATAGTGAATTAAAGCTTGGAGCAGACTTTGAAGGCAGTGTAGTCTTTAATAATTTTAATAATGTGGTAACTGAAGCTTTTCTCAATTTAGGGCAGGTTAGTAATATATACTCAGGTTTTGGTTCTTATAGCTTTACAAAAGGCAATTGGTTTTTTTACGGAGGAATCAGGAGTGTTTATTTTCAAAGGGACGAACAATTTAGAATCGAACCACGATTACAAGTTGCTTACAAGCTAAATAATAATTTTGACTTTGTTTTACGTGGTGAAGTAAAATCCCAAAATTTCAAACAAATCATAGATTTAGACCAGAATTTTTTGGGTATCGAGAAACGCAGGTGGGTTGTTAGTGGTGACAGTATTTCACCGCCTTTACAACGCACTTCTCAGGTAGAATCAATGTTGAAGTGGAAATTTAGCAAAATAGGAGGTTATGCCAGTGTTTATCTCAGAGACTTAAAAGGAATTTCAACCAATGATCAGCGATTTCAAAATGAAGGTCAGTTTCAGCAATTGTTAGAGGGAGATTCGAAAGTTTTAGGGGCAATACTTCATGTTTATTACAAAAATAATTGGTTAAATACTTGGTTTAGCTATTCTTATATTAATGAAGAACTCTCTTTTGGGAATATTTCATTCAAGGGTAACAACAATTTACCACATCAAATTACGTGGGGAAATAATATTAATTATAAAGATTGGAGTCTGTCTTTTGCGATAAATTATCACAGTGGTTTACCCTTTACAAACATAGAAGAAGATAACCCATTAACTCAAGGAGAAGTTCGCAATGTTATAAATTATGAAAAAGCGAACAATGATATATTACCTAGATATTTTAGAATTGATACGTCATTGCAATACCAGCTGAAAACCAATAATTATGGACTAATAAAATTTTCTTTAGGTCTTATAAATTTAACCGATGAGCATAATACTTTAAGAAGAAACTACCGTCTTAACCGTACAAATCAGGAAGAGATTCAACAAATAGATAATGTAGGACTAGGATTCACCCCTAATATTGGTATTCTTTGGAATTTATGACTTTATTAACTTTTTAAGGTAGGGTTTTTAAACTCCAAAACGCTTAAAGGGTGAATATAAACCTTAAATATAAAAATTATGTTACGATTAAGAAAGATTACAAATTTAGTATTATTAACTTTTGTTTTAGCAGTAACTTTTAGTTGCTCTGAAGATGAAGAAGTTTTAGAACAACAAGATCCACAGTCACAGATTAATGCAGAGATTGCAGATTTAACTGCTTCTAGTACACAACAATCAGTTCAGGTAACTTCTTTTTCTCAACAAACCGATTGGTATGAGAATTTAGATCCTACAGTATGTGGTGTTGATGCCATGTTATTGGCATACGAAGTTTTTGATTTGCAAGGCAACAGTTTATCTCAAATAGAAATTACAGTTTGGGTAGATGTTCCAGGTTTTACATTTGAGTCGACAGTAAATGATTTAGAATCGTCTATCGAAAGTGGTCTTGGTCAGGATATAGATTTAGTTTTCGTCTCAGGACTACTAGTTAAAACCATTGATGACAATAATTTTGAATATGCAGAGGTTAATTCTTATACCATATTCAGCGATTATTTTAATAATTGCCAGAGTGATGATGTGGTCTTTCAAGTATCCGAGGATGGAGATATCAACTGGACTTTTATGGATACGCCAGCTCCACAGGATGATGTGGTATATCCGGAGGAGCCTTGTCTTTCAATAGTATTTCCAATAGATATTGTAGTAGCAGATGAAGCAGCACCCGATCAAACTTTTCAGGTTACTGTGACTGAAACAGAGTTTATAGATTATATTTCAGGAAATATTTCCGGCATAGTTGTTATAGATTTTGCGTATCCAATAGATTTCGAAGCTTCAGATGGAACCATATTTACAGCTAATAGTATTACTGAAGTAGAACAATTATTCGAACAGGAATGTGATTAATTTAAATATATGTAAAGAAAAGGTGTAAATTACAAATTACGCCTTAATGATAAAAAATCCTTTGCAGTTGCTCTGCAAAGGATTTTTGATTGGTTTTAATTACTATAATTGAAAATTAACTCTCGCAGCTGTTTTTAGATTCTAGTTCAAAAATATTGTTTTTGTTTTCTGAAAGCCATTCATCTAAGCCTGTTCTGTCGGATGCTATACTTTCAGCTTCTAGAGCAGCCGATTCTGCTTTCCAGAAATCTGCAGTTTTTTCAAATGTTTCGCTAAAATTGTCCCAGTAAGCATATTCGCGTACTTCTTCAGCTTGATTGATGTTGACGTCTGAGCTCATCTGGTTTTGAGCCATATTCGCTAAAATGAATAATAATACTAATTTTCCCATGATTTTGATTTTTTAAGTTTATTGATTTGGTTTTGAAATATTATTAAATGCATAACCATTTAGTAAAATAGTTTATGATTATGTAATATTTAAATTAAAAGTACTCTCTATTTATATGACGAATCAAAACCAATTCTGTTACAGGAAAAATTCAGAAATCTCGATTTTTATGAAATATTTTGCGCAATCCGTAGAATTAATGGAATATTAGAAGACTTTTTAAAAATACTGCAGCAAGATTAAAAAATAATCAATAATGAAATTTTAAAATAGTTATCTATGAATTTACTACTGCAACTTACTAAACACAAAAAACCCCGGCATTTGCCGGGGTTTTCAACTAAATTAAAATTAACTCAAACAAACTAAATATTTTTTTTAGTACCTGAACAGGTATTTTCTTCTTTAGGAGCGTATTCATCTAACCATTCTTCTACACCAGTTCTTTGTTCGGCTGTTTCTTCAGCTTCTAAAGCAGCTGATTCTGAAGCCCAAAAGTCGGATGTTTTGTTGAATGTTTTACTGAAAGCATTCCAGTATTCCCACTGGCATATTTCTTCTTTTTCTAAGGGTTTTTCCTTAGCCATTGCATCTGAATTATTGTAGGACAATAATGCTACTATAAAAATTAAAACGAGCTTATACATGATTTTTGGTTTTTAGGTTAAAATGGTTTGGTTGATTTTATCTTATTTAAAAGATATATAACACGTGCTCATTTATAAGACGAACATACTTAAGTTATGTTACAGAAAAAATCAATTTTTTTTTATAAATAAAAAAACCGCTGATTCAATAATTGAACCAGCGGTCTTTATGTCTTTATTTTATTTAAGTTAAGTCTTATTCTGCTTTTTGATTAAATTTAATGCAGAACCTTCTCTATACCATCTAATTTGAGCGTCATTATACGTATGATTTACAGTAATCGTGTCAGTACTGTCATCACTATGCACAATTTCTATTGTCAAAGGTTTGTCTTCTGCAAACTCATTTAAATCAAGGAAATTAAAAGTATCATCCTCCTGAATTAAATCGTAATCACTCTCATTGGCAAAAGTTAAAGCCAGCATACCTTGTTTTTTAAGGTTTGTTTCGTGTATTCTTGCAAAAGATTTTACGATTACGGCAGCAACTCCAAGATGTCTTGGCTGCATTGCAGCATGTTCTCTCGAAGAACCTTCACCATAATTGTGATCACCAACAACTACAGACAAAATACCATTTTTCTTGTATTCTCTTTGCGTATCTGGAACACCATCGTACTCACCTGTAAGTTGACTTTTTACGAAATTGGTTTTTTTGTTAAAAGCATTTACAGCACCGATCAAGGTATTATTTGCGATATTGTCTAAATGACCTCTGTATTTTAACCATGGGCCTGCCATAGAAATATGGTCTGTTGTACATTTTCCAAAAGCTTTTATTAGAAGTTTTGCCCCTTTAATTTCATCACCAATAGGTTCAAATGGAGTTAATAGCTGAAGTCTATCAGATTCTTCTGATACCTTAACTTCTACATCACTTCCGTCTTCTCTCGGCTCTACATATCCATTGTCTTCTACCTCAAAGCCTTTTTCAGGTAATTCTATGCCTTTTGGAGCCTCTAACCTGACTTCTTCACCATCTTCGTTAATGAGTGTGTCATTCATGGGGTCAAAGTCTAACCGACCAGATATAGCTATAGCAGCAACCATTTCCGGAGAACCTACAAATGCATGTGTATTTGGGTTACCGTCTGCTCTTTTAGAAAAATTTCTATTGAAAGAGTGAACAATCGTATTTTTTTCATCACCTTTTAAGTCACTTCTGTCCCATTGACCTATACAGGGACCGCAGGCATTCGTGAAAATTGTAGCTCCTAAATCTTCAAAAACCTTTAATAATCCATCGCGTTCTGCTGTAAAGCGTATCTGCTCTGAACCCGGGTTGATACCAAAATCAGATTTAGGTTTAAGCTTCTTCTTAACGGCTTGTTCTGCTATAGAAGCTGCTCTTGTTAAGTCTTCGTAGGAAGAGTTTGTACAAGAACCTATTAATCCCCAATCTACTTTTATTGGCCAGTCGTTCTTTTTGGCTTTTTCTCCTAATTCTCCTACTGGTGTAGCCAAATCTGGCGTAAAAGGACCGTTAAGGTGAGGTCTCAAAGTGGTCAAATCAATTTCAATCACTTGATCGAAATAAGAATCCGGGTCCGCATAAACTTCAGGGTCGCCCGTAAGGTGTTCTCTGAGTTTATTAGCTTCATCAGCAATTTCGTTTCTATCTGTCGCTCTCAGAAATCTTTCCATTGAATCGTCATAACCAAAGGTAGAGGTAGTTGCCCCTATTTCTGCTCCCATGTTACAAATGGTACCTTTTCCTGTGCAAGACAGGTTTTTTGCACCCTCACCAAAATATTCCACAATACAGCCAGTACCACCTTTTACTGTGAGTATTTCAGCAACTTTAAGAATAACATCCTTCGCAGCGGTCCATCCTTGTGGGCTTCCTGTTAGTTTTACACCTATAAGTTTAGGGAATTTTAATTCCCACGGCATACCCGCCATAACATCCACGGCATCTGCACCACCAACACCAATAGCTACCATACCTAATCCACCGGCGTTAACAGTATGAGAGTCTGTACCAATCATCATCCCTCCTGGAAAAGCATAATTTTCCAGAACAACCTGGTGGATGATTCCTGCTCCCGGTTTCCAAAAACCGATACCGTATTTGTTGGATACAGATTCCAGGAATTCAAATACTTCATTACTTGTTTCGTTAGCTCTTGCAAGGTCTTTTGCTGCACCTTGTTTAGCCTGTATTAAGTGGTCGCAGTGTACTGTTGTTGGTACAGCTACTTTGTCTTTTCCGGCCTGCATAAATTGTAGTAATGCCATTTGAGCGGTAGCATCTTGACATGCGATTCTATCAGGATTGAATTCTACGTAATCTTTAGCTCTGGTGTATGCTTTATTTGGTTCTCCGTCGGAAAGGTGAGAATAAAGAATTTTCTCTGAAAGCGTTAAAGGTTTACCAACGATTTCACGAGCCTTATCAACTCTTACTGCCATTCTTTCATAAACGGCTTTAATCATATCAATATCAAATGCCATAATTTATAATTTGTTTAGTTGTTTTTAAAAGTGTAACAAAAGTAATCAATTTTCATCAAATTTGAAATATCTTAAATTTAAAGCCTTGTTAATTGCATTTTGTTTAAATAACTGATGAAAAAAACCTTATTTTTGCATTAAATTGATAATTTTAAGTCAATAATATTATCAATGTGAAAATAAAACATAAATAGGCTTTGTAATTTATTTTCATTTTAATTAAGATATCTTCAGGTTTTTACAACAATTGTTTGATAATTTTTTCGATAGTGTAGCCTTCTGCTTCAGCTTTGTAGTTTTTGATTACCCTGTGCTTGAGCACGCTATATGCAATAGCTCGGACATCTTCTATATCCGGAGAGAATTTACCTTTTGTGGCAGCATGAGTTTTGGCTGCTAATATTAAGTTTTGTGATGCTCTTGGTCCGGCACCCCAGTCTACAAACTCTTTAACAAATTCCGTGGCATTTTTATCATTAGGTCTGGTCTTGGTTACTAGTCTTACCGCATATTCTATGACATTGTCTGCTACAGGCATTCTTCGTATAAGTTGTTGAATATCTATAATTTCATTGGCATCAAATAAGTGCTGTATGCTTTCGGTTTGAATATTGGTGGTGCTTTTTACGACATCAACTTCTTCCTGGAAACTAGGATATTCAAGGTTTATAGCAAACATAAAGCGGTCTAATTGAGCTTCAGGTAGTGGGTATGTTCCTTCTTGCTCAATAGGGTTTTGAGTAGCCAAAACAAAATAAGGTTCACTGAGCTTATGATGATGTCCGGATATTGTGACTGCTTTTTCCTGCATAGCCTCAAGCAAAGCCGATTGCGTTTTAGGAGGTGTCCTGTTTATCTCATCGGCAAGAAGTATATTGGTAAAAATTGGGCCTTTTATAAATTTAAAATTCTTATTGGCGTCTAGAATTTCTGAACCTAAAATATCACTGGGCATTAAATCCGGAGTAAACTGCACCCGCTTAAATTCCAGCCCTAATGCCTTTGAAATGGTGTTAACCATAAGTGTTTTAGCTAAGCCCGGTACGCCAATGAGTAGGGCATGACCTCCTGAAAAAATAGCTATCAATATTTGATCTACTACTTTTTCCTGACCAATAATTATTTTAGATATTTCTTTTTTTAAAAGTTTGTGTTTTTCTACAAAACGTTCAATCCCTTTTACATCCGACATAAATACTTTTATTTAGCTTTTATTTTAACCAATCTTTGGCGAATTCACAAGACTTATAATCATCACTTATTTTTATATAAGTGTCTTTCATTTTTATTTTCTGCCATTTCTGTACTTCTCTAACTTTTTTTTGTCTTAGCGCCAGTTCACTTATTCTTGCATAATCCTCGTTAAAATCGGCTTCATGTTCTTCTAGGCGTTTGGTTATGGTAAGGATTTTAAAAAATGGTTGCTGTCTTCTGTTGGTTTCTGTATAAATGGGTGAAACTTCCATCTCTTCCAGATTAATGATTTTGTTATAAAGGTCAGGATCCATTTTACTCAGGTCAAAACGTTTGTCTAAAGTCATATCGTTTATGAGTTGACCTCCACTTTCTTTGGTTTCATCTTCGTCTGAAAATTCTCTGGCAGCTTCATCAAAACTTATTTCACCCTCAACAATTCTATTTTTTAAAAGGTCTATTTCTTCCCTGGCTTTTTGGATGGCTTCATCTGTTATCTCCGGAAATCTTAGGATATGCCTTACGTCTACATATTGTCCTCTAATTTTTTCAACCATAAGTATATGCCAACCAAATTCTGTTTTGAAAGGCTTACTTATTTCACCCTCTTCAAGACTAAAAGCCATGTCTTTAAATTCTTTTGCCATAGGTGAGTTTCGTTCAATGTTTGGAATCAAACCACCTTGACTTCTCGAGCCTCGATCATCAGAATATAAAACTGCTCTTGAGGAAAAGCGTGATCCATTTATGACTTCTTCTCTAATTTTATTTAAGAAATCTATGGTTTTTTGAGTTTGCTCTTCGGATACTTCCGGTTTAACAACTATTTGGGCGACTTCTACCTGGGTGCCAAAAAATGGTTTGTCATCTTTATCAATATTATCATAAAACTGTCGGACTTCTGCCGGTGTGACTTCTATTTCTTCAACAATACTGCCTTGCATCTCTTGTGCAAGTACGGTTTCAAAGTTGATGTCGAAAAGCTCTTTTCTCAACTCTGCCTCTGTGTTTTTACCATAGAATTCAAGGATCCGCTTTATACCACCAGCCTGATTAATCATGTATTGAAGTTGCTGGTCAGTTCTGCTTTGAACTTGATCTTCCTGAATTTCCAAACTGTCCTGTATGGCATGATGTGCAAATAGTTTGTTTTCCATAATTTGCTTCAAAATAAAACATTTGCTGATTTCTTCACCGGAATACCCCTGAGCTTTTTGGTCTTCCTGTGCTTTAGCAATGTCACTTTCAAGTATAAGATATTCTCCTACCACAGCAGCTATACCATCAACCTTGACTCTTTGATTTCCAATATTGTCTGCAATGAGGTTTGCTTTTTCTTCCTCGTCTTTTATGAGGTTGTCCTTTTCATCTATCGTAATCTGTGACCATGAACTAAATACCAGGAAGGTAAAAACTATAGTCAAAAAATTATTCAAACTTTTCATATTCATTATTTTTAATCGCATTCTCAAGGATTTGCTTTTCTAAATCCGACTTTAATTTTAATTCTTTTTTATTTTTCAAAATTTGTTCAATAGTAGGCCTAATATAGCTTACTGGGGCTGTAGAATTTGGTTTTAGTACATCTTTAACATAAATAAGATATGTGCCAATACTATCGTCAATTTCCAGATAGGTTTCTTTTGTATATATTTTATTTTTTGCTTTATCTTCGAGCTTAATATTCCTGAAAACGTCTACAGATTTGACCCATATAGAATCGTTAAGCTTGGCTTTGTCAAATTTTAGTTTCTGATTGTCTATATATATTTGATCCTCTAACTCAAAACGTTTAAAGCTTTCTTTTATTTTATCAAATTCATTCATGTCATTCCTTACATACAGATATCTTAGTTTGAGTAAATATTGATTTATCTTAAATATGTTTTTATTGTTTTCGTAATATTGAAAAACGGCCGTAGAATCAATTGTATTGTCTACTTGTTTTGTCGCCAGAGCATTCATATACGCCTTCTTGTATAATTCATTTTTATATTCCTGTACCATTTTGTCGTAGCGTTGTTGTTCTTCTAAAGGCAAATTGAATTTGGCTTTATCTAAAATCAATTTGTCCATTGCCCATTTATCTATATAGGACCTAACAAAAGAAGTGCTGTCAGTTTTATTAATGCTTTTGGGTAGTATACTAGCTAAATCATCCTGGTAAAGAACGTGGCTGTTTACCTTTGCAATTATTTTTCGCTGCTCTTCCGATTTAAAATAATCGCAACTATTTAAAATTATACCTATAATAATTATGTAAACTAATTTACTTTTCAAGAGATTGGCTTAGGTTTTCTATGAGGCCTCTATTCATGTAGATGTCGTATTGAGATTTTAATTCAGCTATCCAGTCTTCCTCTTTTTGTTTTTGCAGCTGATCAATTACCTTACCTCTGACGCTTTTAAATTCCAAAACTTTAGGTGGGTATATTTCAGTGATATACACACATATAAACTGACCATTGTGTTTGTAAACACGTGCATTTTCAATTTCGAGCCTAAGCTCATACGGCAGAAAACTAGAGTTAATTTCTACTTTATTTAAGGTTTTAAATATGCTTTTTGGAAACTGGGCTTCAATTTTTTGTAAGGAATCTTTACCCAGTAATTTTTTAATCTCATTAATATTTTCTTGGTTAGCACCTGAGACCAGAATACCGTCAATACTCGTTTCATTTATGAACTTATCGCGATTTTCTTTGTAGTATTTTTCTAAAGCAACGGTGTCTGCCTGCACAGGCTTCCAGATTTTTTGTTCCATAATTTCAAACAACAAAAGACCATCATAATAAGTCTTGATTTCAGAAGCAAATTCCGGAGAGATGTTTTCCAGATTTTTGTTGTGAATGCTTATAAGTTTGGCGTATGTAAATTTGTCTATAGCACTATTGATTTTCTCTACAATACTAGTTCCTTCAAGGCTTCTCTGCTGTTTCTGGATGTAGTTCAAAAACGCTTTTAGGCTGTATTTCTTCTTGTCAATTTGTAAGATTGAATTGGCCTCATCATTTTCATCATTAGAATATTTCCACTTGTAGCTTATTATAGATTCATCAATCCTTTCTTCAAGAGAGGAGAGTAACTCGTAATTGATGTTTACATTGTATATTTTCATCAGGTCTTTTTTGATATTGGATATCAATCTTTTAGAGCGGTCTGATGTTTTTATTTTTCTAACAACTTCTTGTTCTATCTTGCCAATTGGTTCAACAGGAATATTGCCTATATATTTAATGATATGCCATCCAAATTTTGTTTTAAATGGTTCTGAAATTGATTGATTTTCATCCAAATTAAAAGCCTTTTCTTCAAATTTTACTGAATTCATATCCCCAATGCCGAATGGGGCCAATTCTCCTCCTTTTGAAGCCGTTGGCTGGTGGTCAGAAAATTGTTTAGCAAGATTGCCAAAATCTTCACCATTCATTATCTTATCATAAATTTTAAAGATTTCATTTTTTACAGCCTCTGTAGTGTCATTGGGTACATGCCTTTTCATGATGTGGGCAACCTTAATTTTACCTTTTGATAGTCTTTCAGCATTTTTTTTGATGATATGGTATCCGAACTTTGTTCGTACAGGCTCAGAAACCTCTCCAACTTCTATTTCATAAGCAGCATTTTCGAAAGGATACACCATTTTATAAGCTTTAAACCAGCCTAGATTTCCTTTGTTTGTTCTTACAGAAGGATCTTTGGAATATGTCAGTGCCAAATCTTCAAAAGATTCTCCTTGTTTTATTTTTTTTAGTAGATCTATTGCAGTATTGTAAGCTTCAAGTGTATCAGCGGGTCTGGCTTCAGGGGAAACAGATAGTAAAATGTGACTGGCATTCACTTCTGTAGTCATACGGTGATAAATCTCATCTACCATGTCCTGAGTGACTTTACCATTAGAAATATATTTGTCTGCAAGTTGTTTCCTGTAACGGTTGTACTCGCTTAGAAAACTGGATAATGTGTCCATGCCACTATCTTTAGCAGCTTGTACCTTTAATTTGTATCTAAGATATAATTCAGCATAATCTTTAAGGCTAGTGTTTTGGTTTTCTACTGAAGCAGAGCTGTTTTTGCGATATTGTTTTAAAAATTCTGCCTTGTAGACAGGTTCATTGTCTATACTAAAAACTAAGCTGTCTGAGTTTCTGATTTGTGCGTTGCAATTGAATAAACCTACAAATACCAAAGAAATGGTACAAACAGCCTTTAAACTAAAACGATCTAGCTTTATCATAGATAACAAAATTTAATTCGCAAATTTAGCAAAAACTTAATTCTATCTACTTAAAATTCTCTAAACTGTATATTTTAATAAGAATTGCATTCATAACTGAATAAATGTTAGTTTATAACTTTATAATTAAAATTTAATTATCGCAGTATACTGGTAATATACACTCAAAACCAATTTTATTTGCAATATGAAATATGAAACTGAAATAGTGATAGAAAAACCTATAGGTGAAGTCATGGAGATATTTAAAAATCCTGATTACTTAAGGTCATGGCAGCGTGGTTTAAAGCAAACAAAACTTCTCAAAGGTGAAAGTGGCAAGAAAGGTGCAAAACGTAAATTAGATATCAATCTCGAAGGAAGGAATATAACTATGATCGAAACCATTGTGAAGTGCGACCTGCCAACTCATTGGCATGCAAAGTACACCTCTCAAGGCATGGTGAGCTATCAATATAATTTCTTCGAGGCTGTTTCAGAAGAACAAACCTTTTGGAAAACCACAAGCGAGTTTAAGTTTAGTGGTTTCATGAGAATAGTCGGCAGAGTACTTCCAGGTATATTTAAAAAACGTTCAGAAACAGTTATGAAAGATTTTAAAAAATTTGCCGAAGAAGGAGTTTCAGTTAATTAGCTATCAGCGTAATTTTTACAAGCTTTTATAAAAGAAACAAACAGAGGATGTGGCTCTGCAACCGTACTTTTGTATTCAGGATGGTATTGTACGCCAATAAACCAAGGATGATTCTCTAACTCAACAACTTCAACGAGTTTAGTTTCTGGGTTTACACCAACACATTTTAAGCCGTGCTTTTCTATATCTTTTTTGTATTTGTCATTAAATTCATAACGGTGTCTATGACGTTCAGAAATAAGTGACTTTTCGTAAATTTTATAAGTCTGGCTGTTTTTTGACAGCTCACAATCCCATGCACCAAGTCGCATGGTACCGCCTTTATTTACGATATCTACTTGATCCTGCATGAGATCTATAACCGGATGAGGTGTGTCTTCATCCATTTCTGTAGAATTAGCATTTTCCAAGCCTAAAATATTTCTTGAAAATTCAATCACGGCCATTTGCATGCCTAAACAGATTCCAAAAAACGGGATTTTATTCTCTCTGGCATATTTTACGGCTGCAATTTTACCTTCAATGCCTCTTTCTCCAAATCCAGGTGCCACCAGAATGCCATCTAAATTTACGCCCTTAGAATCTTTTTCAATAAATTCAGAATGTATGCTAACGACATTTACACTAACATCATTCATGGTTCCTGCATGAATAAAAGATTCTAATATAGATTTATAAGAATCCTGGAGTTCTACATATTTCCCTACAAGACCAATGTTGATAATTTTGGTTGTATTTTTATAGCGTTGTACAAATGCAGACCATTGTCTTAAGTCGGGGTTCTTCGAATTATCTAGTTTTAATTTCTCTAAAGTTATTTCATCAAGACCTTCTTCCTGCATGAGCAAAGGTACATCATAGATGGTCTCAGCATCTATAGACTGTATAACAGCGTTAGGCTTAACATTGCAAAAAAGGGCGAGTTTTCTTTTAATATCATTTGTAATTTGGTGTTCTGTTCTGCAGACCAATATATCTGCAGTAACACCGCTTTCCATCAACGTTTTTACGGAATGTTGAGTAGGTTTTGTTTTTAATTCGCCAGCTGCCGACAGATAGGGTATAAGGGTTAAGTGAATAACCAGCGAATTGAAATCGCCAAGCTCCCAGCGCAGCTGCCTAACCGCTTCTATGTACGGTAAAGATTCAATATCACCTACGGTACCACCTATTTCAGTAATCACAATATCATATTCACCGGTATTGCCAAGAATTTGAATACGGTCTTTTATTTCATTGGTAATGTGCGGAATAACCTGAACAGTCTTGCCCAGAAAATCACCCCGTCTTTCTTTTTCAATGACGCTTTGGTAAATTCTACCGGTTGTAACATTATTAGCTTGAGAAGTATTTACATTTAAAAAGCGCTCATAATGGCCTAAGTCGAGATCAGTTTCAGCACCGTCTTCAGTGACATAGCATTCACCGTGTTCATAAGGGTTGAGTGTTCCGGGGTCTACATTGATATAAGGGTCTAATTTTTGAATTGTAGTAGTGAATCCTCTGGCTTGTAGTAGCTTAGCGAGTGATGCTGCGATGATACCCTTCCCGAGAGACGAAGATACACCACCTGTTACAAAGATATATTTTGTGTCGGCCATGATGTTTGTTTGTAGTCTTACGGGATGCAAAAATAAAGATTATAATTAAGTTAGTTTAGGGATATTAAAGTTTAATTTTTAATAAGTTCGCTTTCAGTTGGCATAAAAAAGATTTGACAATACTCTAAGCCCTGAACTGACGGATCAAATCTTCCAAACCATTTACCTTAATTTCGTGTATCTCCTGTATTTGTAAGCCAAGTTTACCCTTAGGAAATCCTTTTTGGCGAAACCAAACATAGTAATATTCTGGAATATCAATGAGATAATAGTCTTTATACTTACCAAATGGCATTTTGGTGTTGGCTAAGGTTTTGAGGTGTTCTCTGGTATTCATCAAAATTTAAAAAGTTGGTCTAAAAACAACTTAGACTTAAGTATAGCGTGTTTAAAACTATAAGACGGATCAATATTTTGTTTAGGATTTGAATTATGTTTTATGTCAAACTCATTTAAAGCCTTGTCCAGGTTACCATCTGCTTTAATATTTTTCCAGAACAGTCTAAAGCCTGTTTTAATATCCTCCAGCTCTACACTAAGCTGGTGAGGCTTGTCTTTAAGAAATACTTCGATATTGGTATTGACAGTCTCTACATAATCTAAGCAAATCTTGAAACGCTCTGTATGGGTTAAAATTTCAGGAGGTCGTTTTTTTATACCATTAGCATAAGCATAAATCATACTTTTTGGCATTAAGAATCTGTTCATAAAACTTTTTGCAGTAGCTTCTTTGTTTCGAGTAAGATGAACATAAAAGGCATCTTTACCATAAATCTTATCAAGTTCTCCAAGTTGCCAGCTCAAACGGTTGTCAGCTTCAATATGCCTTTGAGGAAATTGAAATCTGGCCTGACCGGTTTCCTTAGAAAGGGATTCATGTGCAGCTGTAAAATTTGTAATGTGTTTACAGGCTTCAATAAATCCTGAAGAGCCACTTCTACCGGTGCACAACACAAAAACATTCATCTTATTTAGTTGCTAATTTTCTTAATTTAATAGCTGTAAGTACCTTTTTTGTATATAATGGAAAGTTGGCATTTTGAATCCAGTTATAATAGCCTGGTTCTTTTTCCAGAATGTCTTCTACTTTTTTGCCTTTGTGTTTGCCAAAGCCAAATACTTCTTCTCCTTTTTTATTGTAAACAACCATACCGGCAAAATCTACCGTTTTTTTATGCGCGGAATACTCTGCCAGCCATTTAGTGTTATTCTCCAAATCATTATAGTGGTCTAACTGAGACAACAAGACTTCATAAGTAGCATTAGTGTCTGCTGCTGCAGAGTGAGCATCATCCAGGTTTTTATCACAATAAAACTTGTAGGCGGCTTCAAGCGTTCTTTTTTCTTTTTTATGAAAAATGGTCTGTACATCAATTTTCTGGGTATTCTTTAGGTCAAAATCTACTCCAGCTCTCAACATTTCTTCAGCTAAAAGCGGTATATCAAACCGATTGGAATTGTAGCCGGCCAAATCAGCATCTTTAATGAGGTTGTACACTTTTGGAGCAAGTTCTTCAAATAAAGGTTCATCAGCAACATCTTCATCGGATATGCCATGTACTTCAGTAACCTCAGGAGGTATCGGTACACCAGGATTTACTCGCCAGGTAAAACTTTCTTTATTCTGATTAGGATGTACTTTTAAAATTGATATTTCAACGATGCGGTCTTTGGCAATATCGGTTCCGGTAGTTTCCAGGTCAAAAAAGCAAAGTGGTTTATGCAGATTTAAATTCATGAATGGTTTTTAAGCAAATTTAAACTTTTAGTCACATTTTCTGGTGTTTTATGCCATTTCTTTATGGTTTGACATAAACGTGTTTGCTTAAAATTAACCTTTAAATTTTAAGGGCAAGTAAACAATTTTCTTTGTATCAAAAAAGTCTTCTCTAAAATAGTCTGTTATAGGAACAACTTGAACATTGCGATAAGGTTCTAGTTCTTCTGACAAATCTCCACCTTTTAAATAAATAATACCATTTTTTATGGTGTGGGTTGAATTTTTAGCCACTTTATTTTTTACCCAATGCACAAAAGTAGGCATAGCCGCTACCGCCCTACTAATGATAAAATCATAATGTCCTTTTACGTTTTCGACTCTGTCATTTATTGGTTTGACATTTTTCAATTCCAGTCCATCAACAACTTCATTGACGACTTTTATTTTTTTTCCTATGCTATCTACTAAAGTAAATTCGACGTCAGGGTATAGAATGGCCAATGGAATTCCAGGAAAACCTCCTCCCGTGCCAACATCGATGATTCTGGACCCGGGTTCAAACGCTGTAAATTTGGCAATAGCCAAACTATGCAGAACATGACGCAGATATATTTCATCTATATCTTTGCGGGAGACTACGTTTATTTTCTGGTTCCAGTCCTTATATAATTCAGCAATTTTGCTGAATTGATTTTCCTGTTCTTCTGAAAGGTTGTGGAAATATTTTTTGATGAGTTTCAAATCACTAAAGTATTTATTTCATTTTTAAAGTCTTCAGCAAAAATATATTTTTAATATACAATAGTTATTATTCCTAATAGAGATTTATAAAGAATTATGGTCTTTCTTTTTTGCTAAACTCCAATTGAATTTTTCAGGTTAAAATTTCCGTGACAACTTGAGCCTTTAATATTTGCTACCAAAAGATATGTAGCTGATCATGACTATTATTTGCTTCTAGTTATTTAAATAAGATTAAAAAAAATAAATTGTATCAAAACCTATAAGCAAATGAAAATAAGTTTAGATTATTAACTTTAGAATATTTAAACATAAAACACCTGTAAAGACGAATTTAATTTAGAATTTTAAAGACACAGGAACATGATTAAATATATCTTATTTGCCTAATTCAAATGAACACTTAAGCCTATTAAATTTTTTTTGTTGTAATTAATTACATCCTAAATCTAAAGAAGACAATTCATCTGCGTTTGGAAAGCAATTGCCAGAAGGCAAAGCAGTGGGAACATAGCGTTGCAGGTTACTGTCATAAAGTCCTGTTTCTAGAAATGCTACAATATCATCAATTTCTTCATCTGTTAAATTTAGTGGTGTAAACAGTTGGGAGATGGCAGATTGGGGGACTTCAGAGTTTTCTTTAATAGCTTCATTCTTGTATTTAAGTATACCAGTTAAAGAGGTGAAATTTGCACCATGACCATAAAAATTAACATCTGCTAAATTATAAAGTTGAGGTGTCTTAAATTTAAAATCATCCTCGGGGTTTCCAGTAAAACCTCCCCTACCTCTTTTTGTGATATTGTCTACAGCTGTTAGTATATTGCTTCCTTCTAAGTCATTCATTCCAATAGCATGAAATTCCATTCCATTTAATCCTGGTCCTGAATGGCACTGGTAACATTTAGCCTTATCAAAAAACAGCAGAGCTCCTCTGGTTTCATTTTCATCCATTGCTAAATCATTACCTCTTAACCATTGTTGAAATGGAGATTCATTAGATAAAACAGTTCTTTCGTAAGCAGCAATGGCCAATCCAGCTGTTATAGATGTATATCGTTCATCTGCGGGAAGATTCGGAAAACTTTCATCAAACATTTCTTTATAAACTGTATTTAAAAGAAAATTTTCATCAATAGATAACCGATGTACAGCTAAACCTGCTATAGCTTGTGTTTCTAGACCTTCGAAGCCAAGATTGTTTTTTTCTTTAGGTGTTCCAGGAGTCCAATTTGCTTCAGTGCCCTGGTTAACACCTTTAGCACCAAATTGGCCATTCCATAGCATCACTTCCTGATAAGCAGTATTTATTATACTAGGGCTACGTATAGGCTGAACATCGAGATCACTTTCTTGATAAGCCGGGTTTTTATGACGGCCTTCCCCGCTAATTCCAAAACCAATTCCTCCTTCTCCAATCCCTTGCTTTAAGCCACTCTGAAAACCTGCATTGGAATGGTGGCAACTTGCACAAGAATAAGAATCAGTACTTTCAGATACATTTGGATTTTTAGCCAAACCTGTTTCATGAAACAGCAATTTTCCAAGATCCACTTTAGCCTTTGTTATAGGATTATTTGGGTCGCTTGGGATAGCGTTAAGATCTGAAGAAAAAGGTAAAACCAAGGCTTGTTTAGATCCATATAGATCTACGATTTTCATTTCTAAAGCACTTTTTGAATCAATCTCGGTATAACTATCATCATCTGTACAGGATGTGACTATACATAAGCCTAAAATGTAAATGAAATAGTAATTTTTTAAAAAAGATATTTTTAATGGAATTTCAATTTTCATTTTATTTAGGTAATGTGCAAATGCTTAAAAAAGTAAAATTTTATGTCGGGTTTAATTGACATAGAATTTACTAAAATTAAATAATAGAGATATTTCTAATACTTAAGATGTGCTCAGTCATAAGCTGGTTAATTAAAATTTGTTAATACAAAGTTAACTTTTTATTTGACATAAGGTCTACATTAGATTAACATATCGGAGAAGTCCGCTGGAAAACCTTGTCTCAGTTGTAATATTTTATTATACGTCCATTAAAAATAGTTTTGCTTTTCTAAGCATCATTATTGTCAGTAAGCCTAGAATTTACTTTAGACTCAGGTAAAATCAAGAGTATTTTTGTTATATGAAGGTAATGATAAGTTCCGTATAATAATTTTACTCACTATGGAGGCTACGGCTACCTCAATCTTCTGTTTATTTATTTTTTATAATTCTAAGCATGATAAATTTATAGGGATTTAATTTCAAGAAGATTTAAAATTACTATAAAGCAAAAATAGAACCTAATATAAATCATGCTAATAATAGTAACATATTAGATTATTTAGGCGTCCATTTTTGTGGACTGTTAATAAACTGATGATATTTTTTAAATATCTACCCCTGTTTTTTTAAGGGTAAAATCAAAAAAAGCCTATTTTTGCGTTTATAAATCAAAAACTATTATAATGGCAACTTTAAGGTTTAATGCATTAAAAGAATCTTTAAAAAGACCAAAAATTCAGGTAGACGAATCTACAAGACGATCTGAGCTTTTTGGTAAAAATGTTTTTAATCGTCAGGCTATGCGTCAGCATTTGACGAAAAGTTCTTATGAAAGTGTGATAGACGCCATAGAAAATGGAACCAAAATTGACAGAAATTTGGCTGACCATATTTCAACCGGTATGAAGGAATGGGCTATCTCAAAAGGCGCAACACATTACACACACTGGTTTCAGCCACTTACAGGCTTTACCGCAGAAAAGCACGACGCTTTTTTTGAAACACTCGGCGATGACGGCACTTCTATAGAAAAATTTACGGGTGGTCAGTTGGTTCAGCAGGAACCAGATGCTTCAAGCTTACCGAGTGGAGGTATTAGAAATACATTCGAAGCACGTGGATACACGGCCTGGGATCCTACATCACCAGCTTTTGTCTGGGGAACTACACTTTGTATACCTACTATTTTTGTGTCTTATACTGGTGAGGCTTTAGATTATAAAACGCCGCTTTTAAGATCATTGCAATCTTTGGACAAGGCCGCGACAGATGTTTGTAAATTTTTTGATAAAAAAGTAACTAAAGTTAACGCTACATTAGGCTGGGAGCAGGAATATTTCCTTGTGGATAAAGCTTTGGCAGAGTCTCGTCCTGATTTGATATTATCAGGCAGAACTTTATTAGGGCATGCACCAGCCAAAGGTCAGCAGATGGATGATCATTATTTTGGATCAATTCCTACACGTGCTCTTGATTTTATGAGAGATCTGGAAACAGAGTGTATGAAATTGGGTATCCCTGTAAAAACCCGTCACAATGAGGTGGCACCAAACCAGTTCGAGTTAGCGCCGATCTTTGAAGAGGCTAACCTGGCTGTAGACCATAACTCTTTGATCATGGATATCATGGATAAAGTAGGTGAGCGCCACAATTTTAAGGTATTATTTCACGAAAAGCCTTTTAAAGATGTAAATGGTAGTGGCAAGCACAATAACTGGTCTATGAGTACAAATACTGGGGTTAACCTCTTAAGCCCAAGTAAGAAGCCGATGAAAAATCTGCAGTTCCTGACTTTCTTTGTGAATACCATAAAAGCCGTACATGAGTATGAAGAACTTATTAGAGCTACAATAGCTTCAGCTTCTAATGACCACAGGCTTGGCGCCAACGAAGCACCACCTGCTATTATTTCTGTATTTATCGGTTCTCAACTAACAAAAGTACTTGACGAACTCGAAAAAGTGACCGACGGTAAATTGTCTCCGGAAGAAAAAACAGATCTTAAGTTGAATGTTGTGGGTAAAATTCCAGAGATTTTATTGGATAATACTGACAGAAACAGAACTTCTCCTTTTGCATTTACTGGTAATAAATTTGAATTACGTGCCGTTGGATCTACAGCAAACTGTGCAGAGCCAATGACAATGCTTAATGCCATAGTAGCAAAACAGTTAAGAGATTTTAAAGGTGAAGTCGATGCTTTAATCAAGGATAAAAAGATGAAGAAGGATGATGCCATCTTTAATGTTCTTAGAGAATACATCAAGCAGTCTAAAGATATCCGTTTTGAAGGCGACGGCTATGGCGAAGCCTGGGAAAAAGAAGCAGCTAAACGTGGATTAAGTAACAATAAAACTACCCCGGAAGCTCTTAAAGCTAAAGTTTCTGAAAAGGCCATCAACCTGTACAAGGAGCTTGAAATTATGAATGGTGTTGAGGTGAAAGCCCGATATGATATTCAGGTTGAAGAATACTCTAAACACATTCAAATTGAGGCCAGATTACTTGGAGATATCGCCAAAAATCATGTTATTCCTACGGCTATTGCTTATCAGAATATATTGATTGACAATGTGAAAGGCTTAAAGGATATTTATGGTGATGAATTCAAAACCATTGCTAAAGAACAGATGAATATCATAGAGGCTATTTCAACTCACATTGAAAATATAAACAAGGGTATTGATGAAATGATTGAGACCCGAAAGAAAGCCAATGCGCTGGAAGACGAGGTGGAAAAAGCCTTTGCTTATTGTAATGAAGTCAAACCTTATTTTGATACCATCAGATATCATTCAGATAAATTGGAACTTTTGGTTGATGATGAAATGTGGCCATTGACAAAATACAGAGAAATGTTATTTACGAGATAGTTATATATTGTCTATAAAGCGAAAAAGCCAACTTTTAACGAGTTGGCTTTTTTTTATAAGTATTTATTTTTTGTCATTTTACTGTGATTGTTGTAACATTACATTCAAAATAAACCAAGTATGGCAGATAAATTGTTGGAGAAAGAAAAACCCTACTTACACATTTGGAAAGCTCTTATTCCTGTAGTAGCTTTAGTATTAATGCTTTATTATAATGTCAGATTCGCTTTTGGAGATGACGCGCTAAGTGGATCCAACCAATTTATATTGTTGCTGGCGGCAGCTATAGCTTGTATAGTTGGATTTGTCAATAATGTTTCTTTTAAGAGCATTATGGAAGATGTGGCTAAAAATATCAAGTCAACTTCGGGGGCTTTATTAATATTATTTATGGTAGGTTCATTAGCCGGAACCTGGTTACTGAGTGGTATAATACCGGCAATGGTGTATTATGGCCTGCAAATTTTAAATCCTTCAATTTTTTTGGTGGCCTGTGTCATAATTTGTTCGCTTATTTCAATATCTACAGGAAGCAGCTGGACAACATCTGCTACGGTTGGAATTGCTTTAATAGGAATTGCTGAGGTTTTAGGGGTCTCTAAAGGCATGACAGCAGGAGCCATATTATCTGGTGCATACTTTGGTGATAAACTCTCTCCAATGAGCGATACCACCAATCTTGCTCCAGCCATGGCGGGCACAGATCTGTTTACTCATATTCGCTACATGACGCTGACTACGGTTCCGTCTATAGTAGTAACACTTATTGTTTTTTTAATAATTGGTTTTACTTTGGATACTTCACAAATTGGAGATCAAACAGAAATTCTAGAGGCTATAAATGCTTCCTTTAATGTAACCCCGTGGCTTTTTGTGGTTCCGGTTCTTGTGATCGCCATGATCGTAAAAAAGACACCACCCTTAATCGCCTTACTGATTGGTACTCTTCTTGGAGCAGTCGCTGCTTTGGTGTTTCAGCCCGATTTAGTGGTTTTGGTCGCTGATGAAGCTGTTTTTAATTTTAATTCTGCATACAAGGGCATCATGAATGCTATCACTGTAGATATTAACATTCCTACTGAAAACGAATACCTGGTTGAATTATTCTCTGCGTCTGGAATGAGTGGTATGCTAGGTACAATCTGGTTAATTATCTGTGCCATGGTTTTTGGCGGTGCTATGGAAGCTATCGGTGCTTTGGAAGCTATAAGCCGAACACTGTTAAATCTATTTCATACCACATTTGGGCTGTTTGCCTCTACTGTTGCGAGCTGCTTAGCACTAAATGCTACGGCGTCAGATCAGTACTTGGCGATTGTGGTTCCAGGTAAAATGTTTAGTAAAGCGTATAAAGACAAAGGATTAGCTCCGGAAAATTTGAGTCGGACATTAGAAGACTCGGGCACGGTTACTTCGGTTTTGATTCCTTACAATACCTGTGCAGCTTATCATAGTGGCGTACTAGGAGTACCAGCCGTGGATTATATTTTTTACGCCGTTTTTAATTATTTGAGTCCGTTTATGACACTTATCTTTGCAGCTTTTAATATTAAAATCAGACAACTTAAAAATAAAGCCTCATGAAACTAGATATATTAGCTTTTGGTGCACATCCGGATGATGTTGAGCTCAGTTGTTCGGGTACGCTTGCTGTTGAAATTAATAAAGGTAAAACCGCAGGTATTATTGATTTGACGAGAGGAGAAATGGGCACAAGAGGTACAGCAGAA
The DNA here is from genome assembly GCA_964593755.1 of uncultured Mesohalobacter sp. Classification (GTDB taxonomy): domain Bacteria; phylum Bacteroidota; class Bacteroidia; order Flavobacteriales; family Flavobacteriaceae; genus Psychroflexus. The sequence goes on from CAZQKB010000001.1 coordinate 587,033, forward strand.
ACCAGAGATAAAGAAGCCAAAAATGCTGCTGAAATCTTGGACGTAAAAGTTCGTGAAAACCTGGGATTTAAAGATGCCTTATTTGCCAATGATGAAGCTCATAAAAAAGAGGTCATTAAAATGCTGAGAAAATATCGGCCGGATATCGTGTTTTGTAATGCTGTAAGAGATCGGCATATAGACCACGGAAGGGCAAGTAAACTGGTAAGCGAGGCTTGTTTTCTGAGCGGTTTGGAAAAGTACGAAACCCGGTTAGATGGAAAACCTCAACAAAAATGGCGACCAAAACAAGTTTACCATTATATACAGTGGTACGATATTGAGCCGGATTTTGTTGTAGATATTACAGATTCTATAGAAACAAAGATAGAAGCTGTTAAAGCATATAAGACGCAGTTTCATAATCCCAATAGTAAAGAGCCGGAAACTCCAATTTCCAGTTCAAATTTTATGGAAAGCATAAGCTACAGGGCTAGAAATTTTGGTAGGATAATAGGTGTAGACTATGCAGAAGGCTTTACGGCTGAAAGGCATATTGGTGTAAAGTCTGTTTTTGACCTGATCTGATTTTTTAATAATTCCAAGTCGTTATATAAGTTATATTAAAAACAAGGTCTACTAAGATTAAATATTTTTTAAAAAAGATTTTGCAGGACATTAAATTTAAGTAAATTTGCATCCGCTTTCAATAAAACATTACGGTGGCTGTAGCTCAGTTGGTTAGAGTATTGGTTTGTGGATCCAAGGGTCGCCGGTTCGAACCCGGTCAGCCACCCAAAAGCCTTCAAGTTGAACTTGAAGGCTTTTTTTATATATCAAATTCCGAGATATTATAAGGGCTAGGATTCTATTTCAGGGCGTTCTATAGCTGTTTTGCTTATATAGTCAATTAGAAATAATTATAAACCAAATGTTGCATTTGGTATTATCTCAATTAAAAAAGCCCTTTTCCTAGGAAAAGGGCTTTTAAGCGATAATAAGGTTAATTAAGAATTTACTTTACTTTATCTACGACAGCTTTAAAAGCTTCAGGGTTGTGCACAGCTAGATCTGCAAGAACTTTTCTGTTAAGTTCTATATTGCTTTTCTTAAGTTTACCCATAAATTGTGAATAAGACATACCGTGTTGTCTGGCGGCAGCATTTATTCTTACAATCCATAAACTTCTAAAGTTTCTTTTCTTTGCTCTTCTGTCTCTATAAGCATAAAGTAATCCTTTTTCAACTGCATTTTTTGCAACTGTCCAAACATTTTTACGTCTACCGTAATAGCCTTTGGCAAGCTTCATGATTTTTTTACGTCTCGCTCTTGAAGCGACTGAATTTGTTGATCTTGGCATAATTTTTTGTTTTTTGTAGCAGGCGTCCTTTTTTTGGAACTTTTATGAGCCGTACTCCAGGGTTAATAATTCTTTGTTATTACCTGAGAAATTTATTTCAAGCCTAGTTGTTGCTTGATGTTTTTCTCATCAGATTTATCTACGATGGCATCGTGAGTTAATCTGAGCTTTCTTTTCTTAGACTTCTTTGTAAGAATGTGTCTTTTGAAAGCATGCTTACGCTTAAGTTTACCAGTTCCGGTTAATTTAAAACGCTTTTTAGCACTCGATTTTGTTTTAAACTTGATTTTTTTTGACATTGTTTATATTGATTTATTATCGCTTTATTTTTTGCTGGTGGTTGGCGCAATCATCATAATCATACGTTTGCCTTCTAATTTGGGCATTTGCTCAACCTTACCATAATCTTCTATGTCCTGCGCAAGTCTTAATAAAAGTATTTCGCCCTGCTCTTTAAAAACAATAGAACGTCCTTTGAAAAATACAAAAGCTTTTAATTTTGCACCATCCTTAAGGAACTTTATGGCATTTCTTTTTTTAAACTCATAATCATGGTCGTCTGTGTTAGGACCAAAGCGTATTTCTTTCACTACAACTTTTGAAGCTTTTGCTTTAAGTTTCTTTTCTCGCTTTTTTTGCTCATAAAGGTACTTTTTATAGTCCATTATTTTAGCAACTGGTGGCTCAGCGTTAGGTGAGATTTCTACCAAATCCAGACCTTTTTCTTCTGCCATACTTAAAGCCTGTTTAAGGGGATAAATGTCCATTTCAACATTATCTCCTACAACTCTTAGTTCACGTGCTCTAATTTTATCGTTTACACGATGTTTATCTTCACGTTTTTCTCTACGACCGTAATTTGTATTTCTTCTTCTAATTTTTTTTATAGGTTTTAATTAAACTTCAATTTATACTTCAAACGTCTTTTTATCAGCTGCAATTTCAGATTGAATCAGGCTTACAAAATCTTCAATTGGCATTTCGCCCAGATCTTCTCCACCATGTTTTCTAACTGAAACTGTTTGATTTTCAGACTCGTTTTCTCCGACAATAAGCATGAAAGGAATTTTCTGGGTTTCCGCATCACGGATTTTCTTACCCATAGTTTCACTTCTATTATCGAATCGGGTGCGAATTTCGTGATTTTTAAGCAATTTTAAAACATTTTGGGAATAATTTTCATATTTCTCGCTGATAGATAATATGATAGCCTGTTCGTTAGTAAGCCAAAGCGGGAAATTGCCACCTGTGTGCTCCAAAAGAATAGCAATAAATCGTTCCATACTGCCAAATGGCGCACGATGAATCATTATTGGTCTATGTAACTCGTTATCGCTGCCTTTGTACGTAAGATCAAAACGTTCAGGTAATGTATAATCTACCTGAATAGTGCCCAATTGCCATTCGCGTTGTAAGGCATCTTTTACCATAAAATCCAGTTTAGGACCGTAAAAAGCAGCTTCACCTGTTTCAATTTTGTAGTTTAAACCTTTGTCTTTAGCTGCTTTGATAATTGCACTTTCAGCTTTTTCCCAATTCTCATCAGAACCAATATATTTTTCTTTATTATTCGGATCTCTTAAAGACACCTGAGCGGTAAAATTTTCGAATCCAAGTGATCCAAATACGTAAAGTACAAGGTCTATAACGGTTTTAAATTCATCATCCAGTTGCTCCGGTGTACAAAAAATATGAGCATCATCCTGTGTAAAGCCACGGACTCTGGTTAAACCATGCAGTTCGCCACTTTGCTCATACCTGTATACTGTGCCAAATTCTGCATAACGTTTTGGTAATTCACGGTAACTCCAGGAATATGAATTGAATATTTCACAATGATGAGGGCAATTCATCGGTTTAAGCAAAAACTCTTCATCTTCTTTTGGTGTTTTGATGGGCTGAAAGCTATCTTCTCCATATTTGGCATAATGACCGGAAGTAACATATAAATCTTTATGACCAATATGAGGAGAGATGACTTGTTCATAGCCTGCTTTCATCTGAGCCTCTTTCAAAAACTTTTCCAGACGCTCCCTTAAAGCAGCACCATTGGGTAGCCATAGAGGTAAACCCTGTCCTACTTTTTGAGAAAATGTAAAAAGTTCAAGGGCTTTACCTAATTTTCTATGGTCTCTCTTTTTTGCTTCTTCAAGCAATTGAAGGTGTTCCGTTAACATCTTTTGTTTTGGGAAGGCAATGCCATAGATTCGTGTAAGTTGCTTATTATTTTCATCACCTCGCCAGTAGGCTCCTGCAGCCGTTAATAGTTTTACAGCCTTTACAAAACCAGTGTTTGGTATGTGGCCGCCGCGACATAAATCTGTAAAGTCATCGTGATCACAGAATGTGATTTCGCCATCCTCAAGATTTTCAATGAGTTCTGTTTTATAAGGATTGTTCTTGTAATATGCAAGAGCATCTGATTTTGAAACTTCACGGAGTTTAAACTCGTGTTTTTGCCTGGCCGTTTCTAAGATCGATTTTTCAATTTTCGGAAATTCTTTTTCAGATATACTTTCTTCACCAAAATCTATATCATAGTAAAAGCCCTGATCAATAGGCGGACCAATGGTCAGTTTAGCATCTGGGTAAAATTTCTGAATGGCTTGCGCCATCAGGTGTGCTGCTGAATGCCACAGGGCTTTTTTGCCCTCTTTACTGTCAAAGGTGTATAAAACTAAGTCACCATCTTCTTTTAACGGTGTAAAAACCTCAACAGTTTTTCCATTGTAAGATGCTGAAATAACGTTCCTGGCCAGGCCATGACTGATACTTTTCGCAACATCAAAAGGTGTTGAATTATTTTCGACTTCTTTTACACTACCGTCTGGTAAAGTTATATTGATCATGTATATTAAAATTTTGGCAAAGATAATTAAGAAAAAAGAATAAGTAATTATGTTTTAAAATTATTGATGTTGTATTTATTTTGGTCTTGCGGAAAATAAAATAGTTCAAAATGGATAAAGTCATTACTTTTACAATAAAACTGGATGTAAATGAAAATACTCATTATAGGTGCTGGAAATATGGGATTGACCTATGCAAAAGCTTTCGTGAATTCGCATGTGGTAAACCCGGATCAATTAATGGTTCTAGAAAAATATAAGGAAGGTAAGATATCAGCTTTAAAAAGTTTAAACATTGCAAAAATATATACAAATCCTTCAATAGTAAAAGAAGCTAAACTTGTTATCTTATCGGTTAAGCCTCAGGATGCTGAGGAATTATTTGAGAGCATAAAACCTTTTGTTACCCAAGATCAAATTATTTTAAGTATCATGGCAGGTATAACTATAAAAAGCATTGCAGGTGGCCTTGGCGCGCCAAAAGTAATCAGAGCAATGCCAAATTTGCCTTCTCAAATTGGCGTTGGTATGACGGCCTTTACATCTACAGATTCGGTTTCTAAACTTGAGGAACAAACCATACAAAACCTCTTGCAAACTACAGGAAAAGCGATTCATGTACAAAATGAACAATTAATAAATGTCGTGACGGCTATTTCAGGTTCGGGACCAGCTTATGTGTATTATGTGATGGACGCCATGATGAAAGCAGCTCAAGAAATGGGCTTAACAGATTCCGTTTCAGAATTGCTCGTCAAGCAAACTTTTTCCGGTGCACTCAATTTGTTAAGAGCGAACAATTATGACTGTAAAACATGGATAGAAAAAGTTGCCTCGAAAGGTGGCACTACAGAAGCTGCTTTAAATTCTTTTAATTCAAATCATTTGGATATCAAGATGATTGAGGGTATAAAAGCTGCATTTGAAAGGGCAGAGGCTTTAGGGAAAAACAAGGCTTCTTTCTGATTAAAATCTTAGTGAAGAGATTTTTTTTAAAGATTAATAACTATTTAAACCATTCAGAATACTTTACATAATTATTAGCAATTCTATCAATCTCTCCAGAAGTTAATTCAGGGCTGATATCCTTAATCTTTTTAGCTGGAACTCCTGCATAAATGCTGCCGGATTCGACAACTGTATTTTGAGTAAGTACTGCTCCTGCTGCGATTATGCTATTTGAATGCACTACACAATTGTCCATAACAATACTTCCCATCCCAATCAATACATTGTCGTGAACAGTACATCCATGAACAATCGCATTATGACCTATGGAAACATTATTGCCAATGTCTGTCGGATATTTTTGGTAGGTGCAATGGATAACCGCACCGTCCTGTACATTGACTTTGGACCCCATTTTAATGTAATTTACGTCACCGCGAATCACTGCATTGAACCAAACGCTACAGGATTTACCCATGGTGACTTCACCTACAATTGTAGCGTTCTCTGCAATAAAACAGCCATCAGGAATTTTTGGAGATTTATCTTTTACTGGGAGAATTAAGGGCATTTTTTAGGAGTATTTGAGTTTATAAGGTTACAGGATTATAAGTTTTTGAGTTTATAGGCTTAGGAATAAAGAATTCTAAGAAGTTTAGAGTAAACTTTTACCTGATTACTTCAATATATCTGATTGTTTATTACAGCATTAAGAATATAAGCCATAAACCATTACTCATACCTATGAATCTTAGCACCTATCGCCTTTAGTCTTTCATCAATATTTTCATAACCTCTGTCAATTTGTTCAATATTGTGGATAGTTGAAGTGCCCTTAGCAGACAATGCTGCAATAAGCAATGAAATTCCAGCTCTTATATCGGGGCTTGTCATAGTTGTGGCTTTCAGTTGAGATTTAAAGTCATGTCCAATAACTGTTGCACGATGTGGGTCACAAAGAATAATTTTAGCACCCATGTCTATCAATTTATCAACAAAAAACAAACGGCTTTCAAACATCTTTTGATGGATAAGTACACTTCCTCTGGCTTGTGTTGCTACAACAAGCATAATACTTAAAAGATCTGGCGTAAAACCAGGCCATGGAGCATCGGAGATATTCATGATAGAACCGTCTATAAAGCTTTTGACTTCATAGCCTTTTTTATGTTCGGGGATAAATATATCGTCTCCTTTTTTTTGAATATTAATTCCTAACTTTTCGAAGGTTGACGGTATTAAGCCCAAATTTTCCCAGCTTACATTTTTTATAGTGATCTGGCTTTTTGTCATAGCTGCCAAGCCAATCCAGGAGCCAATTTCTATCATATCTGGCAAAACCCTGTGTGAGCAGCCTTTTAATTGTTCTACACCGGTTATTCGAAGTAGATTCGAGCCTAAGCCTTCTATATTTGCACCCATACTGTTAAGCATCTTACAAAGTTGCTGTATGTAGGGTTCACAGGCGGCGTTATAAATTTCTGTTTCTCCTTCTGCAAATACGGCCGCCATGATGATGTTTGCTGTACCGGTAACAGATGCTTCTTCTAAAAGCATTTTAGTGCCTTTGAGGCCTTTAGGTGCTTCTACACCATAGAAGCGTTCTTCTTTATTATATCGAAAGTTTGCACCAAGTTTTATAAAACCTTCAAAATGTGTATCTAGTCGTCTTCTGCCAATTTTATCTCCACCAGGTCTTGGTATGTAGCCTTTTCCAAATCTACCCAAAAGCGGACCAATTATCATAATCGAACCTCTTAAACCACTGCCTTCTTTTTTAAACTGATCACTTTCTAAATATTCTAAATTTAGATCGTCGCTCTTAAAGCTAAAGTGGCCTTTCCCAAGTTTTTGAATTTTTACACCTAAGTTTTCCAGGATATCGATTAGTTTATTAACGTCTCTGATGTCCGGTATATTACTGATTTCGACCTTCTCCGGCGTCATTAAAACCGCACAAAGTATTTGTAGAGCTTCGTTTTTTGCTCCTTGAGGTGTAATTTCTCCTTTGAGTTGGTGACCACCTTCGATTACAAATGAACTCATTTTCTCTGGCGTTTTCTACCTTTATTTCGGTAGTTCTTTTTATATTTTTTGTTGTTGTTATTTCTGACAAGATCAGAAGACTCGCTTAGGGTTTCATCATCTGTTTTCAGGCTTAGTTTGCCATCACTTAATTCCTCTAAGTGCTTAAAAATTACTGTATCTTTTACAGAATCACGATTCCAGTTTAAGAAGCATTTTTTCATGTGATTTGCAATATTGTAGACCAGTGCTTCTTTGAGTTTGCCATCTTCAACTTTTATGGCCTCATCTATCATCAGGCTTATATTGTTTCCGTAAAATCTATATTTGGGGTGATTTTGAGGGTAATTTAGTGGTTCCGGTTTCTTGAAAATTTCTTCTCTATCAGGAACTGGGTAGGGCGAATGAACATCCAAGGAAAAGTTACTGATGATATATAATTGATCCCATAATTTTTGCTGATAGTCGTTAGCGTCTTTATGATTTGGATTCATATTAGCCATAACTTCTACCACAGCATAAGCCATTTTTGTTCTTTTGTCTTTGTCTTTTTCTTCAAGACAATGTTCAACCATTTTTTGAACATGTCTGCCGTATTCAGGAATAACCAATTGATTCCTGTCAGCGTTGTATTCTAGGTAATCTGTCAAAATTTGAAATTTTAGAAGTGCAATTTATGAAAATAAAGCTTAGTTATAACGAAATAACACCGTCAATTTGATAACCGACTAATTTGTATTTTTTTATAATATGTTCCGGGGATTCCATCTCTAGTCTGATTGAAAGGCTGGTGTATTTTCCCTTCGATGATTGCTTTGTGTTTATCACAGCACCAGAATGGTTAAAAAGGCTTGAGATTTTGTCTATTTTCTCCTGTTCAGTAGGTACTATAAATTTAAAGACATACTCGCTCGGCCAGTCTGAAGTCTCTTCCAAACGCAGTTCTAATTTTTTATAAAATTCGTTTGATTTACTACTCAAAATTGCTTTTTGTGCAAATATAACTCTAAGTATTATTTTAGAAGAGTTATATTGATAAATATAATTAATTTGCAAAATAAAAATTACTAAGTTGCTACTTTATGCAGAAAAATACCAAGATTATCCTTCTCATTGGTGCGCCATCTACAGGTAAAACTTCTGTACTGAAGCACCTTTCTGATAATGGCTATCATTGTTTTGATGAAATATCTCGGGAAATTGTTCAAGAAGCCAAACAGCAGGGTATATCTCATTTGTTTCAAGAGCAACCATTACTGTTTAGTGAAAAGCTACTCGAAAAACGTAAAGAACAGTTTTTTTCTGCTCAAAAAGTAAATTCTGATTTTGTATTTATAGACAGAGGTTTGCCTGATATTACAGCTTATCTGGACATGATAAATGCAGATTATCCCAGCCGATTCATAAAAGCTAACCAGCAATTTAAATACGATAAGGTTTTTTGGTTTCCTCTATGGAAGGATATATACACTTCAGATGCAGAAAGATATGAAGATTTGCGCTTAGCTACAATTATACAGCATCATCTGCTCGAGACCTATAAAGCATTGGATTATGAGTTAATAGAAGTTCCAAAGTTGAACATTGGTAGCAGGGCAGAATTTATGCTATCACATTTAAAAAAACAATGATTTCTCCTGAAGACATACTTCAAAAGTATTGGAAGTTTAACCATTTTAGAGGTTTGCAGAAGGAAGCTATCCTCTCTTGTATAAATGACAATGATACTTGTGTTTTTTTTCCAACTGGTGGTGGAAAATCTGTTTGTTTTCAGGTGGCCGGTTTGTTAAAGCAAGGCGTTTGTGTCGTTATTTCGCCATTAATAAGTTTGATGCAGGACCAGGTTCAGGCCCTTAATAGTAAAGGTATAAAAGCCACCTATCTAAAAGGCGGTCTGAGCTTTCAGGAAACAGGTATCATTTTTGATAATTTAAGGAACGGCGGCTTTAAATTTCTTTATCTATCTCCTGAGAAATTACAAAATCCAGTTCTACAGGAGCGCCTAAAATATTTGAACATCAGTATGATTGCGGTAGATGAGGCACATTGTATATCTCAATGGGGGCATGACTTCAGACCTGCATTTCTAGAGGTGTCTGTACTTAGGGAAATGCATCCTCATGTTCCGTTTATGGCGCTTACGGCTACTGCTACGCCAAAAGTTCAAAAAGATATTGAAACACAACTGCAATTAGACCAGCCTCATATTTATAAAACCAGTTTTAAAAGAGACAATATTGCTATAAATGTAAAGGAAATTGACAATAAATGGGATGAATTGATCAAGTCTGCAACACAGTGTAAATCCTCTGGTATAGTTTATGTCAGGAGCAGAAAATCAACTTTAGATTTAGCTAAACTTTTAAGCCAAAATAAAATAAGCGCAATAGCTTTTCACGGTGGCTTAAGAGATTATGAAAGACAAAATATATTAGAAAAATGGTTAAGCGGGGAATATAAAATTGTAGTAGCTACCACGGCTTTTGGTATGGGAATAGATAAAGCAGATGTAGACTTGATTGTTCATGTTCATTTACCAGAATCATTGGAAAGTTATTACCAGGAAATTGGAAGAGCTGGACGTAACGGCAGCATGGCTAAGGCTATATTAACTTTCAATAAAACAGACATTAATAGATTGAAGTATCAGTTCTTGGATAAAATACCTGATATAAAAACCATTAAAATTATTTATAAGCACTTAATGAGTTACCTTCAAATTGCTTATGGTGAAGGTTCAGGAAAAGACTTTGGAATAGATCTAGGTTTTTTTTGTAAAAAATACAATTTAGACTTAGGTTTAAGCTATGAAGCCTTAAAAATTTTAGACAAATTAAGCGTAATTAGTCTGGAACAGCATTATCAAATATTTGCAAAGATCCAAATTGGCATTTCACATGAAAGTCTTTTTGAATACCTGAGAAAGTATCCAAAGTATTATAAGCTTATGACACTGATATTAAGAAACTACTCCGGAGTATTTGACTTTATGACTAATATTAATTTTGCATATATTTCAAAAAATGCAAGAATATCAGAAAAGCAAATTATAAGTCAGCTTAAAGAGCTCGAAGAAAAACAAGTCATAGATTTGAAACTGATGCAGCACGATCTTAGTTTTAAAATGCTACAGCCAAGAGAGGATGATAGAAGTATTAACATACATTCAAAGAATATTGCTTTATATAAAGACCAAAAAATAAACCAAATCAAAGCGGTTGTAGATTTTATAAATGAAAAGAATGTCTGTTACCAGATAAAACTACTTGATTACTTTGGTGAAACTTATGCCAAAGCATGTGGAGTATGTTCTATTTGTCTTTCAAAATCAAATAATAATGATAATGCGGTTCTAAAAAAAGCTGAGCTTGAGGTTTTGACTTTACTGAGCCATGAGGACCATTCCTCTTTAAGTCTTCAAAGGAAAATCAAACTTGAAAGAGAATTAATTCTTGATGTGCTTGAAAATTTACTGGAAAAAAAGAAAATAAAATTAACATCGAAAAATTTATACAAAAAGATATGAGACAATTGCGAATTCTATTCATGGGAACCCCGGAATTTTCTGTACCAATGTTAGAAGCTATATATCAATCGAAATATAATCTGGTAGGCGTAGTTACAGTTGAAGATAAGCCGGCTGGCAGAGGAAGAAAGCTTTCAAAATCTGCTGTAAAGACATATGCTGAAAAACAAAATATTACAATTTTACAGCCACAAAACCTAAAATCTGACGAATTTTATACAGATCTGAAAAATCTGAACCCAAATCTAATTGTCGTAGTTGCATTTAGAATGCTGCCGAAGCAAGTTTGGGATTTTCCAGAATATGGAACATTTAACCTTCATGCTTCGTTATTACCTCAGTATCGTGGAGCAGCGCCTATAAATTGGGCTATAATAAATGGAGAGCCAAAAACAGGGCTAACTACTTTTTTCATTGACGATAAGATAGACACTGGTAAAATTATTAATAAAACTGAACTAACTATAAACCATGAAGATAATTTGGAAACCATTTACAACAAAATGCTTCCAAAAGGGGTGGAGCTTGTAATAAAAACCATACAGGAAATTGAAGAGAATAAGGTAAAGCCTAAGAAACAAAAAGAAGAAACTAATCTAAAAAGAGCTCCAAAACTCAATAAAGACAATACAAAAATTAATTGGGCAATCAATGCGGAGAATATCTACAACCTCGTTAGAGGCTTATCTCCTTACCCTTTAGCATGGACACAAATATTGTCCGGTGAGGAAATAATTCCAGCTAAAATTTCGAAAGTCGACTACAGGATAAATCATCATGAGTATGAAGTTGGAAAAATAATTGAAGAAGACAAAGCACTCTTCGTAGCCGTTAACAATGGGCTTATTGAAATTTTAGAATTGAAACTATCTGGAAAAAAACTCATGAAAACTAAAGATTTATTGAATGGCTTCAAGCTGAAATCACCTTCAAAAATGATTTGGTAATGCAAAAAGCTTTTAAAACGTTAACAAAATGTTAAATTATTTAACAATACATTACATTTGTGCTTCAAAGTGTTGCATAGGTTGATATTACGTATAAATTTGTAGATGAATTTTTGTATAAATAAATCCTAAAACAATTATTATGAACAAAACAAACTTAATTGATGCGATGGCAGAAGACGCTGGTGTATCAAAAGCAGCAGCAAAAAAAGCTTTAGAATCATTTTTAAACCACGTAGAAGGTGCGTTGGCTAAAGGTGATCGCGTATCTCTAGTAGGATTCGGTTCTTGGTCTGTTTCTAAAAGAGCAGCTCGTGAAGGTAGAAACCCACAAACTGGAAAAACTATCAAGATTGCAGCTAAAAATGTTGTAAAATTCAAAGCTGGATCTGAATTGCAGAAAGCTGTAAACTAGTCTTTGACCAGGTTTAAAACATTTAAGGCCTTATTTTATGATAAGGTCTTTTTTTATTCAGTATTCTAATAATTTATATGACACCAGATTTAAAAATAGAAAAAGGAAATGTCCTTGTTGGTAAGCCTAATATTTTGGGTGATGCAACCTTTAACAGGGCGGTTATTCTTATTGTCGATTTTAATGATGATGGGGTCGTAGGTTTTATTGTAAACAAACCCATTGAAGATAATTTAAAAGATCTACTGCCTGAGGTTGAAAAAGATTTTATGGTTTTTGATGGCGGACCTGTTGAAAAGGACAAGCTCTACTTCTTACATAACAAACCTGACTTAATTGTTGACAGTATTAAAATAACTGAAGACTTATATTGGGGTGGCGATTACAGAAAAGTTGTAGATTTAATAAACAATGCAGAAATTGATCACCATAACATCAAGTTTTTTCTAGGCTATTCTGGCTGGGCTGAAATGCAATTGGAAAGCGAAATACAAAATGAAGTTTGGCACCTGCAAAACCATGTAGAATCTTCAGAAATTTTAGTTTGTGACAGGGCTTCCTATTGGAATGAAGTGGTAAAAAAAATAGGAGGCGAATTTTTGATATGGTCGAATGCCCCCGAAAATTTTAATTATAATTAGGCTAATCTGGATTGAGCGTTAAGTTTTCCGACAAGATTTTGAGCAATATCTGAAGCATAGTTTTTCTTTCTGTATTTACTCACCGGTCTTATTCCTGTTATTGCATTAGTCATAAACATTTCATCTGCTTTCTGAAGTTCGAAAGGTGATATACTTTCTTCCAGTAATTCATATTCTTTCGATTTTTCTAAGATATCTTTAATTTTTTCTCTTACGATACCTTTTAAACATCCATCAGCTAATGGAGGAGTTTTTATTTTATTATTTTTTACCAGAAAAATATTTCCATTGGAAAACTCAACAACGCTTTTTTTCTCATTCAGCAATAAGCAGTTTTGGTACTTATTTTCACTAGCATATATGCTTGCTAATATATTTATAATTTTATTGTTTGTTTTTAAGGTTGAAAGTAGACCTGAATTGACAAAATGGTCTTTAAAAAGTTCAATTTCGTAAGCACTTTTATCTATGGTAAAAAAAGGATTTTCTAAAGGCTGACAGCTAATGATATAGTCTATATTTCTATCTTCCGGATTGTATAACCCACCAGCTTTTCTGTTGATATTTATTTTAACTTTCGCAGGGGAATTTTCCAGATTATTTGCAGATAGAGTTTTTAAAATTTCGTTCTCAAGATTCTCTGGAGAAAAATGCATAGGTATTTGCATTCTCAACAATCTCATAGAAGACATTAGTCTAAAATAGTGTGATTCCCAGAAGATAACCTTAGAATTGATGACTCTTATGCTCTCAAATAGTGCATCACCGTATTGGTAACCTCTATTATTGACTGAAATTTTAGAATCGCCTTCTAAAATTTCGCCATTAATATTTATCATAAATGAAGAAATTATTTTGAACCAAGTATTTGTTTCAGATCGGAAATCATATTCTCCCATAACATTTTGCTTTCCTCTATCTCATCTTCTTCCGCAAAATCAGTTATCATGAGTGATACATCTTTAGTGATTTCATCTACTTGTATTCTCATTTCAAAGTAGTAGGAGGTATCCTCATCATCCAGCCAACGCATCTTAATGCGCTCCCCACTTTTTTTGGTGAGTAATTTAGCCTCTTCTTCGCTTTCTCCCCACATGAATGTAAAAACTTCACCTCTTGAGTTGATGTTATCTGCAAACCATTCACTCATTCCTGATGGCGTTGAAATGTATTGAAAAAGCAAACTTGGCGAAGCTTGAATTGGAAACTCTAATTCATATTTTTTTTTCTCGCTCATGTATCATAAATTTATGAAAAGCAATATATGCATTTATTTGAAAGAGCAAAAGCATTTATCCGAAATTTGATTTTTATTTCTTGTATTGGCATAATGAAATGACTTTAAGCTTATATCTGAAATTTATTTTCTAGAATGGATTGCTATAAAATATAATAATTTTATATTTGCAAACTCAAATTTGGCGAGGTAGCTCAGTCGGTTAGAGCGTCGGATTCATAACCCGGAGGTCGGCAGTTCGATTCTGCTCCTCGCTACTACAAAGCTCTCAGAAATGAGGGCTTTTTTGATTGAAGAGGTCGGCAGTTCCCCCGACGCTTCGGGGCTGCTCCTCGCTACTACAAAGCTCTCAGAAATGAGGGCTTTTTTTGATTGAAGAGGTCGGCAGTTCCCCCGACGCTTCGGGGCTGCTCCTCGCTACTACAAAGCTCTCAGAAATGAGGGCTTTTTTTGATT
>CAZQKB010000002.1:0-287206 GCA_964593755.1 uncultured Mesohalobacter sp.
GGATTGGGATTTTAGTGATTGGAATGATACTGGCTACGGTTGGAGAGATGATCGGTTTTCCGTTCTCCAATGCTTTTGCCATAGAAAGGTCTAAAAAAGGATTGAAAGGCCAATATTTAGGAATGTATGCCATGTCCTTTGCCGTAGCTCATGTATTTGGACATACGTTTGGCTTTAAATTGATTGAAGAAATAGGCTATACCTCTACCTGGTATCTTATGAGCCTTATCGGATTAGTAGGCGTATTCTTATTGTGGTTATTGCTTAGAACTTTAAAAAACAAAAATGAATTGTACTAAAAAAGCCGTGTGAAAAACAAGGCGTCGGGTAAGTGCCAATTAACAATATATTATCCAAATTATTGCAATTTGTCTTCACCATTAATTATTTTTGCCAAAAAAGTTAGAATATGAAAAATATAATTTTCACTTTATTTGTCATAGTTTTTGTTATTTCCTGTAATAAGAATGAAACCGGATTCTCCGCAACTATAGACGGTGTGAAAGACAGCACAAATGTTTATGTTTCAAAATTAGGCAAAAACAACCAGCCCGTCCCACTGGATACCGTTCAGGTTATGGAGGGGAAATTTAAATTTGACATGCCTCAGGAAGAACCTCAACAAATAAATATGATAAAAATAGATGGTGTAGCCAGCAATCTTTTTTTTGTTTATGAGAAGGAACCTATTACTGCCAAGCTTTATAAGGACAGCCTGAGAAGTTCAAAAATTGTCGGAGGTGAGCACAATAAGCTATTGATGACTTATATGGATTCTCTTAAAAGTAACGCTTTGAAAATGAGAAATATTCAAATAGAAATGAGATCGGCAATGTCTGAGCAGGATAGAGAGCAGTATATGAGCTTAAGAGACGAGCAAAAAGACCTGGAGGAAAAAGATCTGGAGTTTAGAAAAAAAGTTGCTACCGAAAACACAAACTCCATTATAGCGGCATTATCGTTATCTGATTTGATGGGTTCTAAAAAATTGCCTAACACAGAAGTAAAAGCCATTTACGATTCGTTTTCAAATGAAGTAAAAGACCATACTTTGGGTAGACTCATCAATGAAAATATTGCAAAAATGTCTAAAACAGATATAGGTGCCAAAGCCATGTCTTTTGAAGCTCCAACGCCAGACGGTGATATGCTTTCTTTAGAGGATGCTATGGGAAAATTGACGCTGATAGACTTCTGGGCATCCTGGTGCAAACCCTGTAGAATGGAAAACCCTAATGTGGTGAGCGTTTACAACGACTACAAAGATCAAGGTTTCAATATTATAAGTATTTCATTGGACAAAAACAAAAGCAGCTGGGAAAAAGCTATTGTTGATGATAATATGGACTGGTACCATGTTTCTAATTTGAAATACTGGAGTGAGCCTATTGCTTTAGAATGGGGTGTTCGCTCTATTCCCGCTACATTCCTGATCGATGAAGAAGGTATGATTGTTGCCAAAAATTTAAGAGGTTCTGCTCTACGCCAAAAGGTTGATGAAATATTAAATCAATAAATTTGTAATGACATAAATTGTCAGCTTTTTAGTTAAAATTACTCCAATAAAATTATTTAAAAGTCCTTTGGTTCTATCTTCGCCAAAGGACTTTTTTTAATTAATTTTTTTTCAATGAAAACCATTAAACCATTAATCATCCTATTCATGCTCTCCTTCCTGGCCGCATGTCAACAGGAAAAATCAGGAGACAGTTCTGCTGTCAAAACTCAAAAAGATGCCAACGGTTACACTTACGAAACTGTT
This sequence comes from uncultured Mesohalobacter sp., assembly GCA_964593755.1. Lineage (GTDB taxonomy): Bacteria > Bacteroidota > Bacteroidia > Flavobacteriales > Flavobacteriaceae > Psychroflexus. Next base: position 1,763 of record CAZQKB010000002.1, read on the forward strand.
GAAGATGATCCTACCGGATTAAGACTTTACACCTTAGAAAATGGCCTAAAGGTATATTTAGGTAAGAATGAGGAAGAACCAAAAATTCAAACACTTATTGCTGTAAGAGCAGGTTCAACCTACGACCCGGCAGACAATACAGGCCTTGCCCACTATTTGGAGCATATGGTTTTTAAGGGTACTGATGAGATCGGCACCTCGAATTACGAAGAAGAATCTAAGCTGATCAAAGAAATTTCAGACCTTTATGAAGCACACAAAGCTGAACAGGATGAAGAAAAAAAGAAAGAAATCTATGCAAAGATAGATTCTGTGTCTTACGAAGCTTCAAAATTGGCAATCGCCAATGAATATGATAAAATGGTAAATTCACTTGGAGCAGAAGGCACTAATGCCTTTACCTCTAATGAACAAACGGTTTATGTGAATAAAATACCGTCTAATGAATTAGACAAATGGTTAGAAATTGAAAGCGAAAGATTCAGCCAGGTTGTTTTACGCCTGTTCCATACTGAGCTTGAAGCCGTCTATGAAGAATTCAACAGAGGTCAGGACAGTGATAGCAGAAAAATGTACTTTGCTACACTCGAAGGACTCTTTCCTACGCATCCATATGGCACACAGTCTACTATTGGCCTTTCAGAACATTTGAAAAACCCATCCATGGAAGCTATAAATGCTTATTTTGATAAATACTATGTACCAAACAATATGGCAGTGATCTTAGTTGGTGATATAGATTTTGAAAAGACCATTCAGAAAGTTGATGATGCATTTGGCAAATATGAAAATAAAGAAATTGAGCACCCGACTTTCACAAAATTAGACCCAATTTCAAGCCCGGTCAAAAAAGAAGTTTTTGGTCCAACATCAGAATCTGTGTACGTATCCTTTAGAGCTGAAGGCAAAGGCAGTGACCACGAAGTGATGGTCACTTTAATAGACTATATGCTTGCCAACTCTCAGGCTGGTCTTATCGATTTGAACCTGAACCAAAAACAAATGGTACAAAATGCCTCTTCTTTTACAAATTTTGACAATGATTACGGCTTCCATTTACTTTACGGCACTCCAAAGGCTAATCAAAGCCTGGAAGAAGTCAGAGATTTGCTTTTAGAGCAAATAGAAAAAATTAAAAAAGGAGATTTTGAAGACTGGCTGATAAACGCCGTCGTAAACGATTTGAGACTTTCACAAATCAGGCAGTACGAAAACGCGTCTTCTACAGCATATGCCTATCTGGATGCTTTTATCGGTTTTCAGGACTGGAAGAGCCGATTAGACATGCTCGACAGAATGAAGGAGGTCACCAAAGAGGATGTCGTAAAATTTGCCAACAAATTTTATGGCAAAAATTATGTTGAAGTGCACAAGTTAAAAGGTGAAGACAAAAACATTGTAAAAGTAGAAAACCCTGGAATTACTCCAATTGAGCTGAACAGAGGTAAGGAATCTGACTTCTTAAAAGACTTTCAAAAAATGGAATCTCCGGACCTTCAACCACAGTTTGTTGACTACAAAACCGCTATCAAAACAACCAAGACAGATAATGGTATCGAAGTATCTTACGTTGAGAACCCCAATAATGATATTTTCGACTTAAATATCATATTTGATATGGGAAGAGATCACGATCCCATGGTATCTTTAGCAGCAAATTACCTGGATTATTTAGGTACAGACAAATATTCTCCGGAAGAGTTAAAACAGGAATTTTATAAAATTGGTATAAGCTACAGTGTGTTTTCTTCAAATGACAAGACTTACTTAAGCATTTCAGGACTTAAAGAAAATCTGGATGCTGGTTTAGCCTTACTGGAGGAGTTTTGGAGTAACGCAAAGGCAGATCAGGAAGCTTACGATAAGTATGTACAAAGTATTCTTAAGGGCAGACAAAACAGTAAAACACAAAAAGGAAACATCCTTTATGGAGGTTTAATGAGCTATGGCCAGTACGGTGAAAATTCAAGGTTAAGAGATATTTACTCAAAAGATGAGCTCATGTCTTTTGACCCTCAGATGCTGGTTGATAAAGTAAAGGATATGCGTAATTACAAGCAAAGGATGTTTTATTATGGCAATGATATAGATGCTGCAGTTTCTTCCTTAAACATACATCATAAAGTTCCTGAAACTTTAAAAGATTATCCCGAAAAGAAAGAATACGTGAACCTTGAAACCGGAGGAAATGTATACTATGTCAACTACGATATGGTACAGGCAGAAATGATGATGATAGCCAAGGGTGATGATTTTGATCCCAAGAAAATGGCAGCTTCAAGATTATTTAACACCTATTTTGGCAGTGGGCTGTCTTCTATAATATTTCAGGAGATCAGAGAATCCAAGTCTCTGGCTTATGCTGCGTATTCTACTTATAGTCAGGCCTCAGAAGTTGGAAAACCAGACTATACTATGGCCTACATAGGCACACAAGCCAATAAACTGGAACAAGCTGTTGATGCCATGATGGAACTCATGACAGACATGCCTGAAGCCGAAGACCAGTTTAATCAGGCGAAAGAAGCTACTTTAAAGAAAATAGCTGCACAGCGCATAAACAAGTCTAGTATTTTCTGGACCTATGAAGGTTTAAAGAAAAGGGGGATCACTGAAGACAACAGGAAAGAAATGTATGAGACCATTAAAAATATGAGTATGGAAGACCTTAAAAACTTCTTTATGGAAAATATCAATGGAAACGATTACAACGTCCTTGTCATTGGAAATAAAAAAGATGTAGACTTTGAAGCGCTTAAAAAATTGGGTGTAGTCCAGGAATTAGAATTAAATTATTTGTTTAATTACGACAAAGAGGAAGATTTGAAAGATATTCAGTTATAAGATTATGCCTTATTAAATACATAAGAAGCTGTCTCAAAACTCTTAATTTGATAATCTGACCCGAAATGCCGGAAGTTTCAGATTATATAACAAATTGGAAATAAATAGACTAAGATTCTGAAACACCTGCATTTCGGCAGAAAGGAATTCAGAATGACTAGCCTTTAAGTTTTGAGACAGCTTCTTCTTTTTTTAAATAGTTTAGTTAAAGCCTAATTCGTTTAAAAACGTGTATAATTTTTTATCTTTACCAATCGTTAATACATCATATCTATTTCTATGTCAGAAACCATCCTCTCTTTAGAAAATGTAGCTATCTACCAGCGAGAATCGCTTATATTGTCACAGGTAAATGTATCCATTAACAAGGGAGAGTTTGTTTATCTTATCGGTAAAACCGGTACAGGCAAGAGTAGTTTTATGAAAACACTTTATGGCGATATCCCATTAAAAGAAGGACAGGGAAATATTGTCGGCACAGATCTAAAGACGCTGAAAGAGAAAGATATTCCCTTTCTAAGAAGAAAACTAGGTGTTGTCTTCCAGGATTTCAAACTGCTGAACGACAGGAATATAAAGGAAAATTTAGAATTCGTATTAAAAGCTACAGGTTGGAAGGACAAAAGTAAAATGGAAAGCAAAATAGATGAAGTTTTAAGAAAAGTTGGCATGCACAGCAAACACTTTAAATTTCCCTACCAGCTTTCAGGAGGAGAACAGCAGCGCGTTGCCATAGCTCGAGCTTTACTGAACGACCCTGAACTTATTTTGGCCGATGAGCCTACAGGTAACCTGGATCCACAAACATCGGTTGAAGTAATGGAAGTCTTGCAAGATATTAATAAAAACGGCAATACAATACTCATGGCAACCCACGACTATGCGCTGTTATTGAAATATCCTTCAAAAACACTGAAATGTGATGGTCAAAAAGTATTTGAAGTGGTGCAACGCAAAAACTAATTAGATTGTATACGGTAGTAAAAAAAATTGCAAAAGGTATTATTCCAAAAACTATTCTAAAAAACAATGAGTCACTCCTTAGAAGTTTAATATCTTTAAGGTATGCGGGAAAAGCTTTGCAATGTAACCTTTGTAATTATAATTTAAAACAGTTTGTTACACGTCCCAATGGAGATCTATTATGTCCTAATTGCGGGAGCCTATCGCGCACTAGACGTTTATACAAAATACTTTCAGATATTCCCATAACTGGGAAGGTGTTACATTTTTCACCACCAAAATCTTTTGCAAATAAACTAAAAGAATTACCAGATATAAATTACTACAACTCAGACTTTGCAGGTGAGTTTGAGACAGACTATCACTATGACATCACCTCTATTTCTGTAGAAGACAATACCTTTGATTATATTATTTGTTATCATGTTCTGGAACATATAGAAGATGATATTAAAGCCATGACCGAACTGTTTCGTGTTCTTAAAAATAAAGGTATCATCTTTATACAAACACCGTTTAAAGAAGGAGATATTTATGAAGATTACAGTATTGTTTCAGAAAAAGAAAGAAAGCGAGCATTTGGTCAGAAAGATCATGTTCGCATATATTCTGTAAATGGTTTAAAAAGACGTCTTGACTCTGTAGGTTTTCGTACTAAAATATACAACATAAAAAATACAACTGATGCCTATCACGGCTTTAGACCGGAAACTTTTATTGAAGCCCATAAACCAAACTAATAAGCTAGACTCATACTTGTGATTTCTATTTTAATACCAATATACAACTACAACATATCTTCTTTACTAGAGGTTTTAAGAACTCAATTAAATCTTCTTAAAATACCATATGAAGTTATATGCCGTGAGGATGCTTCCACAAAATTTGTTAAAGAAAATAGTGTTGCAATTGCCAAGAATGCACATGCAAAACACATTATATCTAAGAAAAATAAGGGTAGAATAACTACACGCCAATTACTCGCAAATACAGCTGCATATGACTGGCTGCTATTTTTAGATGCCGATGTAATACCAAAAAATGATAATTTTATAGAGTACTATAAAGCTTTTTTAGACAGTGACTATGACGCTATTTATGGCGGTTACTATTACCATCCAAAGGCTCCAGAAAAAGAATTTTCACTACGTTGGTATTATGGCAGAAAATATGAACAGGTAGATGCAAAAAAATGTAATACCTATCCCTATAAAATAATGATTTCAGGCAATTTTATGATAAGAAAATCTGTCTTTTTAAAAATTAATAATAAGATAGAAAATGAAGGTTACGGTTATGACAATTATTTTGGTGCACTAATGAAATTGCACAATATCAAAGTTTTTCATATTAATAATGAAGTTTTTCATAATGGTTTAGACACAAATATCGTGTTTTTAAATAAAGTTGAAAAAGCAGTAGAAACCGTTGCACATCTCCACAGGAAGAACCCAAACTTAAGGACCGAAAATACCTTGCTGGAGCTCTATAAAAAAATTGACCGCTTAGGACTATCTAAGCCATTAAAGTGGTTTTATAAGCAAAATAAGATAAGGATAAGACGTCAACTATTAAAGACTAAGCCTAATTTAAACTTACTGCAATTTTATAAATTAAGCTATCTTTGCGCTCTTTTGTCACGCAGTTAAAAATCGCTTTGTACCATAAGTTTTTTCATGGCGAGAATAAATGAGGATGTAAAAGCCGCAGAAGATGATGTCATAAGATTTAATTCATTATTATTATTTTACCAAACTCTACAAAGACAAAAAATAAAATGCCTAGATTTTCAATAGTCATACCGCTATATAACAAAGAGAATTTTATCAAAAAAACTATTCAGAGCGCACTCGACCAAACAATTCAGGAATTTGAAGTTATTATTATAGATGATGGTTCTACAGATAACAGTCTTAGGAAAGTAGAGGAATTTAATGATAAGCGCATCAGGGTCTTTAAACAAAAAAACAAAGGTGCTTCTGCAGCAAGAAATAAAGGGGTTGAACTTTCTAACCACAAATGGATTGCTTTTTTAGACGCTGATGACATCTGGTACCACAACCATCTGGAAGAACTAAACAACTGTATAGATAATTTACCGGAAGCCCAGGTGGTTTCTAACGCTTACGAAATTGCTTTAGAAAAAAACTTTATCAAAAAGCCAAAATACAGTAGAGCAGTTCCAAAAGAGATGAATCTAATTGATGATTACTTCAGTTATAGTTTTATAGACCCTTTGTTTTGGACATCAAGCCTCGCTGTAAATAAGGTGGTTTTTCAAAACATTGGTGGTTTTGATGAAGAAATTTCGAGCGGTCAGGATACTGATTTGGTAAGCCGACTGGCACTAAAGTATAAGCTTGCTTACAACCCAAAAGTTACTTTTTTGCACATAAAAAACACAGAAAATAATCTGTCTAAATCCAACCACCTCGATGCCAGATTAATGTTTATTAAAAAGCTTGAAAAAGAGGAATATGATAATCCATCTCTTAAAAAATATTTGGATATCAACCGCTTTTCATTAGCTCTACAGGCAAAGATCCGGAGAAAATCAAAAATTTCTAAATCTTTAATAGAACAAATCGACTATAAAAATTTAAAATCAAAACAAAAGCTCTTATTGAATTTTCCGGGCTGGAGCTTGATTCTGCTAAAGAAGCTACAAACGACCTTTATCAGATTAGGCATTTATAAATCAGCTTTTAATTAAGCTAAGTCAAAGCTTATTTTTCCAATTTTTCATAATATTTTCCATTTCCAAGCAGACGATTTTCATCAGTCATTTTTTGAGAAAAAATACTTTTTGTCGAATCGTTGGCTTTAAAATTAAAACCATTTAAATCTGACATGGTATAGATTAAGTTTTCAAGCATATATGGTTTGTCAGGGTAATAATTTTTCCCAAAATTCATTTTAAAATCCTCATTCATCCAAAGAAAAAAGGGCACTTCATACATAGACTTGGTTGGATTTTCTTCTGCATGACCAGCAAAATCTATGCTTTCATAAACTTCATCTCCATGATCTGAAAAATATAGTAAATACGAGCTATGGTTCAATTTATCAATTTCTGAAATGACATTTTTTAAAATATGATCCAAATAAATTACAGCATTGTCATAAGCATTGGAACGCATATGCGCGACTTCATGATCAAAGTTTGAAGGACTTTTACCTTTAAATATTTCAAAGGCTTTGGGGTATCTTTTTTCGTAAGCCAGATGTGTTCCCAATAGGTGCAAAACAATAAATTTTTTCTCTGCCTTATCCTTCAAAACTTTTTTAAACTCAGGTAGTAATATTTCGTCATAGGGAGTAACTGTTTTATGGTCTGCCAAATTTTTGACTATGTATACATCGCTTGCCAGAGCAACTTTTGTGGTTAAACTTTCAAATTGACCTATAGGTTTTTGATTTGAAATCCAAAAGGTTTTAAATCCAGCTTCATTCATCATTTGGATTATTGAAAAATCATCTTTAGACTGCAGGTTGTTTGTGACAAGGGTTTTTCTCAACGACTCTATTGTATAAGCATGACTGCTTATGACATCCTTATACAGCCATAGGTCTTCTTTTATACTATCCAGATAAGGGGTTGTTTTTCGGTTGTAGCCATATACACTGAGCCGTCTTCTTGTGGTAGACTCTCCTACAATCAAAACATAGGTTGCAGAATCTATTTGCCTGATGACCTCGAAATCCTCAATATTTGCAATAGGCCTGTCAATTTGAAATTTGTTCATTTTATTTTGCTCAGCTACATATTCAAAAACAGAACTTATACCCCTGTAAATAAAATTGTAGCGTTCAAAACCTTTATATATCATCAAAAACAATGGCATTAGGACACACACAACAGCTACAGGCTTCTGGTGTCGGAAAGATGAGGGTAGTGAAAATATCGGCTTAAGTTTAAAATAAAAAACAATGAGAAATAGGTAGACAAGAGACATCAATATAGAATACCAATCTATATAATACTCAAAAAATTCCGTAGCTTCGGCGGTATTGGTTTCTAAAAGTATAAAAAATGATGATGCGCTTATATTGGCTTTGAACAGATAGTAATACATACTTTCAAAAAGATTGTTAAAACAATAGACGACAAAAGTTGTATACTGGATTATTCTCTTAAAAGTCGGGCTAAAAAGTAAAGAAAAACCAATGAGGATAAATATAAGACCCGCATTTTCTACAAAATTACGAGGTGTTATTCTGTTTATTCCAAAACCATAGGCCTGAAAAACAGTAGCAAGTAAAAGAGATACAGACCAGAATAGTACAGCTTGTTTATTGGTCCTGTATTGCCATATGCTTTTTATAGTCTTTAACAGCTTCGATACCATATTTCCAAAATTCTTTAACCTGTGTGCTTCTAATTACCTTTCTCTTCCATAAGACCAAAATGTACCTCAGCAACCAAATATATATTAAATTTTTATGGTTTAAATATTTTTGTGCTACTATGGCTTTTGTATATGCTTTTGAATTTTCACCTGCAGTCGAAGTTTCTCCAAAATGTTTTACAATTGGTTTTGGTACGTAGGCAATTTTAAGTCCGGCTTTTGCTATATCATCCCTAAGCACCTGCTCTTCACAGGAGCTAAATACAGCTCCAATACCAAATAACAAATTGAACTTGATGTTTTTAGCTTTAAGCAATGAAGGCTTAAAACTAATCTCGATAGAAGATAAATTTTGTTTGTGTAATAAATCATGCTGGTATCCAGAGTTCTCTTTGTAGATTTTACAAGTCTTATTGTTTTCCCTTATATATTGAAAAGAAATTAAGGCTGCATCCGAAAAGTCCATATATGCTTTCTTTACAGTTTCTAATGTGTCGGGCAAATATTCTACATCATCATCTGCAATTAAACATATTTTACCAATACAGTTCTCTATAGCCAGGTTTCTGCTTCTGGTTAAATGCCTTTCAAAATCATTTATAACTCTCACATTAGCCAGCTCTGAATGCAATAATTTATCTTTTGTGGTTTGGTTGATAATTAAAACATTAAAATCCTGACCATTAAGATGTTTGAACATAGGTTCTAAGAAACTTAAACCTGTTCTATTCATTGTAGAAATCAAAAATTCAAATTCTGGTGCTTTAGACGGCATTGGCGATGTTTGAAGGATAGTTTTAAACACCAAATTGTTTGAAATGATGGTCCAGGTGTTTGTATCCGGATTGTCCCCACATCCAATACTTCATATCTCCAAAAATTGGATGGCGCTTTGAAGGTTTAAAATAATCTTCACTGTTATGCATTCTGGTGATTTGTTTTTTTAATTTCTCTTTTTCAGTTTCAAAATCATTCTCGTCTTTTACAACAAATTCTTTTGCTGTAGGTAAGCCCTGTTTCCAGGGTTTATCATTGTATAAAGTTGGTTTCATGAACTTAATCAGAAGCCTCATCAGAAAGTTTGGTTTTTCAACCTTTTCTTCTCCGAAAGCCAGCCTTATAGGTTTTTGACAATGCTTGAGCATTTGGGTAACATTCATTTTTCCCCATTTGGCCTTATCGTGCTTCGATAATTCCTCCAATCTAATCATAACTTCATTGTAGGCTTCCTGTTCAAAAATTGATTTCACTTGTATAGTATTTAATTTTCAGATTTTTTAATCCTGAATAATGAATTTCTAAATATAAATAAAATTAAGGCAAAATATACAAAATAGGTCAGTGCATGTCCCAAAACAACCCCTTCAAGATCATAGTACTCCAAACCATACAACGCACTCAAATACAAGCTTAGAGCTAAAAATAGGTCTGTCAGTATATAGTGCCAAATCATTTTTTTAGCATGAAACTGATAGGTAAGCACCAGAGCCATAACACGAAAGATGTCGGCGATAATTTGCCAACCTAGTATGTTTGAAACAGGCATGAATTCTTCTGAAAAAACAAGCCATATGATATAGTCTCGAAGAATGAATATGATCAACAGTCCAAAAGCAAAAAGGGGTAAAATTTGCTTGTAATAATCAAAAATAATAGCCCTGAATTCCAATTCGTTTTTGGCCTGTACAAGTTTTGGCAGAATGTATAAATTGAGCAAATACTGAATCAGTAACAAATAGATTGTTGAAAGTCTAAAACAGGCTTCCCAGTAGCCCGCTGCATCAATATCAATAGAATCGGCAATAGTTTGTCGAATAGATAGATAAACTAATGGAAAACTTACAGCAGAAATTAAGGTCATTAAAGCATATTGGCCGAAATATTTGAGTTGTTTTTTAGAAAAAACATTTATATCAAAATAATGCCAGAATTGTATTTCCTTATTGGCCAGAAAAAGCGTGATTATTAAACTGGCTGAAGGCACTACAACAATGGCTGTCAATGCGCCATTGAGACCAAATTTGTAGATACTGTAGGAGAAAAGGACAACATTCAATAAATGGATATAGATATTGATCCTGACGACCTTCTTGAACTTTTCAAACCCCTGAAGAACGGCAATTAAAAATGTATTTAGAGCATAGATTGGCAACAGGACAGCCATTAACTTAAAGATAAAACTGTAAGCTTTATCTTCAAAGACATATAATGATAATTGTTCTGAAAAAAAGAAAACGAATCCAAAAATCAAGAGACTAATCAGCAACAAAAGCCACATTAGAGTTGAAATAAACACTTTGAAATCCTCGGAATTGTCTTTGTATTCGCTCGAGTATTTTACAACTGCTTTGTTAAGACCAATGGTTGAAATGTTTTGCAATACCAACAATGCATTTCTTAAATTACCAATGATGGCTAAACCTTTTGTTCCTAAAAATACGGCTGAGAGTTTAGAAACTACAAAACCAGAAGCTATTTTTATTATAAGACCAAAACTTATAAAGCTTGTAACCTGAAGTATGGGTGATTTTGATATAAGTTTTTTTATCTGCCTAAGCATCTTTTTATTTAGGGAATCACTTTAAAAAATTGACATACAGCATTAAAACGACAATCAGGCAAAGAAATTATAATGCCAACCATACATTGACGGAAGTTAAGATCAAAAAAAGCCTTTACTCAGAATCAAGCATATTTCTGTCAATATACATCCTTTGAAAATCTGGCAATTCAGAACCTGATTCTCCAATAAGCTTGAAATCATCAACTGTTGTACGTTTGAGGGTTTCGTTTTCGGAATCTCCCTGTATACCTGATCCAATATCTTGTAAAGCTAATGAAAGTAATGGCTCTGTAGGCTCACCTAAAATACCAAGATTAAAAAAATCTTCGGCTTGAGATATATCCGGTTCAAGCCCATCTTCAAAACCGGTAAAGCCTTCAGCATTTTCTATTTCAAAAATAAGAGGCTGCAAAGCATAGAAATGTCCGGTGTTAACATCTTGTCTATTAAAATTTGGTGAATCATAGAGTAGCTGAGATCCTTGAAATTTGCCAACTGTATTGGTGCCAATTTGCACTACATCTATGTATGGGCTGAGGGCATTAATAACCAGTTCACTCGCTGAAGCACTGGAACCTGAAGTTAAAATATAAACTTTACTCAGATTTAGGCTGTTTATGCTCTCGCCATCTGCGGTAGTATTATCAAAGTTTGAAATTATATCCTCAAAATTTTCATTGTAGGTTAATTTTGCAAATAAATCTCCATTGAATTGACCTGTAACCATAGAAGAAAGATCTTTTGCCGTTTCAACACTGCCCCCGCCATTGTACCTTAAGTCTATAACCAAATCAGTAGCACCCTCAGCGAGAAAATCACCGAAAGCCTGATTGAGTTGAGATTCAAAATTAGAACGAAAAGCATTGTACATTAAGTAACCCACTTTTTGTCCATTCACGTCCAGGGTTTTAGCAATGTGTATAGGATTTTCGGTTAACTCAACTTTAGTAAGGCTAAAAATCTGACCTGTTGTTATTAATTGGTTATCAACAAGTTCTGCCAAACCAATAAAATACTCATCACGTTCAAATAGCAACTCACCAAAATTTGAATCTGTAAGATCCACACCATCAACTTGTCTAAAAATCATACCACGTTCAACACCAGCTACATCCGCAGGAGAATTTGGAACTACATACCTTACGTAACCAAAAATCTGATTGCTTTCACCTATCCTTACCAAACCGAAACGCATACCGTTTTGTAAAGAAACTCCCTGAGAGCTGTTTTCCAAAACTCTGTAATCTGATACTATAATACTAAATCTATCCTCTGAAACCTTTAGACTCTCAAAAAGGATTTCCGGGGTTTGAAATGAAGAGAGATAGTCTAAGTAATCCGGGTTCGAAGCATACCTTTCTTCGGGAAGACCAAATCTTTCAAAGCCCAAATCCGGAGAATCGCTGAGAAAAAAATAGGTAACGGACAAAGCTTTCCATACAAAATCATTGATTTCAATAGTACCTGAAGGTCTTATAACATCATCTAAGTCTTCCTGACAGGAAGTAAAAAAAAGTGAGATTATTAAAAGAGGTATTCCTAGTTTTCTTAACATATTAGCATCTTTTATCATACTATACAAATAAACGAAATATTTCACTAATAGTATGTTACAACTAATTTGAAATTTCATTTATTGATTAATCATTAAAATAGTTAAAGAAATTATTATAAACAACTAATTTTTTAGTTTTGATTATATTAGTAAAAAATAAAAAACAAGAAAAATGAAAGAATCTATCAACTATCTTATGCTGCTTTTCTTTCTTGGTTTCATGGGCTTTTCACAGAGTTCTATGGAAGACAAGACACTAAAGCTTGATGAATCTGTGAGGACCGGTGTCCTGAAAAATGGAATGACCTATTTTGTAAAAAACAATCAAAAGCCCGAAAATGAAGTAATTCTAAGACTTGTGGTTAAGGCGGGATCGATATTAGAAAACGAGAAACAACTCGGCCTTGCCCATTTTATGGAGCACATGAATTTTAACGGGACCAAAAACTTCCCAAAGAACGAGCTGGTAGACTACCTACAGAGTATTGGTGTAAAATTTGGTAATGATCTGAACGCATATACCAGTTTTGATGAAACCGTGTATTTTCTGCCTATACCTCTGGACAATCCTGATAATTTGCCAAAAGCAATGGATATCATGGAAGATTGGGCGTTTAATGCAACCCTGGATCCAGAAGAAATAGATAAAGAACGCGGTGTCGTTTTAGAAGAATTAAGACTTGGACTTGGCGCTTCTGAACGTATGCGAAAAGAATATTTTGATAAATTACTATACAATTCAAGATATGCCGAACGCCTGCCGATTGGCAAAAAAGAGGTCTTAGAAAATTTTGAATACCAGGACCTCATTGATTACTACAAAACCTGGTACAGACCAGATCTCATGGCATTTATTGCCGTTGGAGATATTGATGTCGATAAAATGGAGAAAGACATCAAGAAGCGTTTTGGCAAATATAAAAATCCCAAAAATGCGGTAGAACGCAAAGAATACGATGTCCCGGATCATGAGGAAACCTTTGTAGCTGTAGCTACGGATAAGGAAGCAACTTCACCTCAGGTTTCTATATACTACAAAAATCCGGAAGAACGCAAGCCTAATACGACCTATGAAACCGCAGAAGCGAATCTTGAGAGCCAGTTATTTTCAATAATGCTCAATAACAGACTTGGTGAACTGGCCAATTCACCTAATCCACCATTTACCTATGGCTACAGTTATTACGGGAGTATTGTAAATGATAAAAAAATGGCCTTTACTTCCTTTGCCGTTCCAACAAACAATGATCAACTTGGTGCCCTTGAAGTGTTATTGAGAGAAAATGCCCGTGTAAAGAAATATGGATTTACCTCTTCAGAATTTGAAAGGGCTAAAAAAGAATTAATGACTAGGCTGGAAAGCCGTTACAAGGAAAAGGATAAAACAGAATCCGGAAGATATGTTAGCCAGTTACAAAATCAATTTACAAGTGGAAATATCTTTACCGGTGTCGAATGGCAATATAATTTCACAAAAGAAACGCTGCCGAATATTCAGCTTTCAGAAATCAATGCAATGATCGACAAATACATTAGAGATGAAAGTCGGGTTGTAGTATTTCAAGGTCCGGAATACGAGGACGAAAGTCAAAAACCTACAGAAGAGCAAATTCTGGCGATAGTTAATAACAACTTTGATGATGTAGGAGCTTATCAGGAAACAGAAATGAGTGAAAGTTTAGTTAGGGAAACTTTGCCAAAAGGCAGCATCGTTTCTGAAAATCAAAATGAAAAATTGGGTACTACAACTTTAAGCTTATCCAATGGTGCACAAGTCACTTACAAAAAAACAGACTTTAAAGAAGATCAAATCCTGTTTAGAGCAGTAAGTTTTGGAGGTTCCAATATGTTGGATAATGAAACCTACAATAAGGTAAGATGGGCAATGGGAGGACTTGCAGAAGCTGGTTATTCCGGTTTGGATAAAAATGAGATCTCTAAATTTATGAGTGATAAGATCGCATCTCTAAATTTTCAGCTGTCCAATACTTCTGAAAGATTCAGAGGGCAGGCTGCACCAAAAGACTTAGAATACATGATGCAAATGTTGCAGGCTTATTTTACTGATTTAAATTACAGTGAAGAGGCTTTCAACGGCTATAAAGCCAAACAACAGGCATTTATGGGTAACATGATGGCTTCTCCTCAATTTTATTTCCTGGATAAAGCTTTTGGCTTTCTCAATGAAGACAATCCAAGATGGGGTGGCATAATCCCGGATGAAGAAGACTGGGCCAATACAGATTACGAACTGGCTTATAAAAAATATAACGAACGCTTTAGCAATGCTGCAGATTTCCACTTTTTCTTTGTAGGAAATGTGGATGAAAAAGCCATTAGAGACCTAAGTGAAAAATATATTGCTTCGTTACCGTCCGATCCAGACAAAAACGAAGAAATCGTAGATTTGGGATACCGTCAAAAGAAAGGTGATTTTAAGAAAATTTTCTATAAGGGAAATGATCCTAAAAGTCAGGTAAGAATTTCCTTTTACGGCGAAACAGAATACGATAAAAAAGAAGCCATGGCCATGGATGCTCTTGGTGAAGTCTTAAGCATAAAACTTATTGAAAACTTAAGAGAAGGCGAAAGTGGTGTTTATGGTGCAGGCGCAAGCGGAGGAATTGGTAAACGTCCTTATGGAAGTTATAATTTTTCAATTCAATTTCCATGTGGTCCTGAAAACGCAGAAAGTTTAACAGATGCTGCATTAGCTGAACTTCAAAAAATCATAGACAATGGTCCTACCGAAGAAGACCTGAATAAGTACAAAAAGGCGCAAAAGGTTGATTATGATGAAAATCTGGAAAAAAACAACTGGTGGATTGGCCAGATGACATCAGCTTATTACAGCGATATGAATCCAGAGCGGGCTTTAACTTATATGGATAGAGTAAACGCGGTGACTGCAGATGAAGTACAGGCAGTAGCTAAAAAATACCTTTCCGGAGATAAGTATATTGCTATATTGATGCCGGAAGAAGATAAATAACCTTTTAATGGTTCAATAAAAGAAAGCTGTTTCAATACAAACATTTTGAAACAGCTTTTTTATTTATAATGTTTTAACCCAAAGTTAGAAAATCACCATTAAGGTGCTTAGATTTGACTCAGCAACCATGATTTGACAAAATCGCATTAATGGTAGAGTTTTCTAATTCGTTATGCATTTGAAAGCTTTCAAATGCATAAAGCGGGTTTAACTTTACTAAACCTGTAAAACACCCATATTAAATTTTTTTTCTATCGGGGCGTTATTAGCAATCTCAATACCACTAGATATCCATTTTCTGGTATCCAAAGGATTAATTACGGCATCGGTCCACAACCTGGCCGCTGCATAGTAAGGACTGGTCTGGACGTCGTAATTGTTTTTAATCTTATCGTAGAGTTCTTTTTCTTTGGATTCTGTGATCTTCTCCCCTTTAGCTTTAAGTCTTGACGTTTCTATTTGCAGTAAGACTTTAGCAGCTGAGTTACCACTCATCACAGCTAGTTCTGCGCTCGGCCAGGCCACAATTAATCTTGGGTCATAAGCTTTTCCACACATGGCATAATTACCGGCACCGTAAGAATTTCCAACAACAACTGTAAATTTTGGAACAACCGAGTTACTCACAGCATTAACCATTTTTGCGCCGTCTTTGATAATACCACCGTGTTCACTCTTGCTACCTACCATAAAGCCGGTAACGTCCTGTAAAAACACCAATGGGATTTTCTTCTGGTTGCAATTGGCTATAAATCTTGTGGCCTTATCGGCAGAATCACTGTAAATGACTCCTCCAAACTGCATCTCACTGGGTTTGGTTTTGGCTTTTGTCGTTTTTACAATCTTTCTTTGATTGGCAACTATTCCAACGGCCCAGCCATCAATTCTGGCATACCCGGTAATCAGGGTCTGCCCGTAGCCCGCTTTGTACTCTTCAAATGCTGAATTATCCACCAAACGTTCAATGATAGGCATCATATCGTATTGATCGCTTCGTTTGGCTGGCAGCAAACCAAAAATATCTTCAGGATTTTCCTTAGGAGGCTTTGAGGCCTTCCTGTTATATCCTGCTTTTTCAAAATCTCCAATTTTATCTACGATGTTTTTAATTTTCTCCAAAGCATCTTTATCGTCCTCTGCTTTATAATCTGTAACACCGCTAACCTCACAATGTGTTGTAGCTCCGCCTAAACTTTCATTGTCAATGCTTTCACCAATTGCTGCTTTTACAAGATAACTACCCGCCAAAAATATGCTACCGGTTTCTTTGACAATCAAGGCTTCATCACTCATGATAGGCAAATAAGCACCACCAGCCACACAACTTCCCATAACAGCTGCTATTTGAGTGATTCCCATACTACTCATCACAGCGTTATTTCTGAAAATACGACCAAAATGCTCCTTATCAGGAAAAATCTCATCCTGCATTGGCAAATAAACTCCTGCGCTATCAACAAGATAAATAATTGGTAAACGGTTCTCTATAGATATTTCCTGAGCTCTTAGGTTCTTTTTTCCGGTAATCGGAAACCAGGCACCAGCCTTTACAGTTGCATCATTGGCCACAACAATTACTTTTCTACCAGAGACTTTACCAATCTTTACGACAACGCCTCCACCGGGACAACCGCCGTGTTCTTTATACATACCGTCACCTGCAAATGCACCAATTTCTATGGTATCTTTAGGGTCGTCAACCAGAAAATCTATTCTCTCCCTGGCTGTCATCTTGCCTTTAGAATGGTGCTTTTCAATCTTTTTTTCACCACCTCCAAGATATATCGTCTTAAGTCTATGGTTTAAGTCTGAAACTAAAAGTTTATTGTGATCTTCGTTTTTGTTGAATTTGATATCCATTTAAACTGGCTTATAAGTTTAGGAAACGAAAATACGAAAACCTTATAGTATGTCTGTGCAAAAATTTTGATAATTCTAATGGCTCACATTATGATATATTTTATGCTTCACCAAACTCTTTTTCGTAATACGTTGTGGCATCTGCCAAAAGCATATCTAAATATTTATTTTCTCTCTGGCAACGGGCTTCATCCCATTTCAAGTATTTTATAAGGTCCTCTTCAACGATGTGTCTAAATTGGTGGACGCTTTCAATATCAAAATATAATCTTCCTGTTCTACGCACAAAAAAATCTGACAAACCATTCACCATTTCGTGGTGCACAGTATACCACAACTCTGCTCTGATCAATCTTTCGATTGGTGTTGGATTAATAAAGTAATTCATTTTCTTTAGAATAATATCTGACTGCTTTCCATAATTTGAGGTGTAATACCAGGCCTGATAAGGGTCTTCTACACCTAAATCCTTGAGTCTGTGTTCTAGTGTTATTCTATATTGGTTAACTGCTTTTAAATCCTTAAGGGGTTCTGATGTCAACTGGATTCTTTTAGTTGTAGAATCCTTTATTGCTTTTAACTTTTTCTTTTTAAATTGTTTTAAAGCTTCGTCTATTGTACGTTGTGCCATCTTCCTATACCCTGTTAGTTTTCCGCCTGCAATAGAAACCAAACCTGAATCTGAAACAAATATTTCGTCTTTTCGAGACAAATCTGATGGGTCTTTTCCGTCTTCATGAATAAGCGGTCTGAGTCCTGCCCAATTAGACTCTATATCTTCTATTGTAAGGTTTAAGTCCGGAAACATATTGTTGACAGCATCGATTAAATAATTTGCATCATCTTCTGTAGCTACTACTCTATTCAAATCGCCCTTATAAGTAGTGTCTGTCGTCCCTACGTATGTTGCTCTTCCTCTTGGTATAGCAAAAATCATTCTGCCGTCAGGTACATCAAAATAAATAGATTGGGATAATGGGAAACGTGCTTTTGAAAACACCAGATGTACACCCTTGGTTAAATGTAATCGTTTATTATTTAATGATGTATCTTTCGTTCTTACTTTATCTACCCAAGGTCCTGCAGCAGAGATATAAGCTTTGGATTTTATAATAAATGCTTCCCCGGTGTTGTGATCTTTACACACCACATGTTTTATTTTTCCATTATTCTTGTAAACAAAGTTTTTCATTTCACAATAGTTTAAAATATCAGCGCCAAATGCAGATGCTTTTTTTAGCAACTCAATAGTCAAACGGGCATCATCCGTTCTGTATTCAGCATAATATCCACCACCTTTCAAATGCTCTTTATTCAACAAAGGTTCTTTGCTTAAAGTCTCATCTGCTGACAGCATTTTTCGTTTATCATCACCTTCAACATTAGCAAGTAGATCATATACTTTTAGACCTATAGAGGTCATGGTTTTTCCATAAGTACCACCTTCTATAAGAGGCAGAAGCATTTTTTCAGGGACAACCAGATGCGGAACAAGATTGTGGACTATTGCCCTTTCACTGCCGGATTCTTTAACCAAGCCGATTTCCATTTGTTTGAGGTATCGCAATCCACCATGTATTAACTTAGTCGACTTATTACTTGTTCCGGATGCAAAATCATTTTTCTCAATCAAACAGGTTTTAAGCCCGCGTGATGCGGCATCCAGGGCTATTCCAGCACCGGTTACACCACCTCCAATAATCAAAATGTCATATTTGGTATGTTTAACCTGGTGCAACAGAGGTTTTCTATCTAACACTGAGAATCTTATTGGCATGTCTTCACGAACAGCAAGTTGGTTTGTATGAGCAGTTTTAGTACGTTCAACGGCCAGCTTCCAGCCATCATATAATTTTGTGCGCTCAAATTGATCCATTTGGGGTTCAAAAACCTTATCGATGTTTCTAATATTTACGATGTCTTCTTTTGTCCATATGCCTGCTTGTATTCCGGCTAAAAAAGCAGCACCCATGGCTGTTACTTCAAGCATTTTTGGCCGTTCAACTTCTACATTTAATATATCAGACTGAAACTGCATGAGGTAATTATTGGCTGATGCACCGCCATCTACGCTTAAGGTTTTCATCTGTTGACCGCTATCTTCTATCATAGCTTCCAAAACATCTCTTATTTGATAAGCAATAGATTGGATTGTCGCTTTGGTAATGGCATTTTTACAGGTATCTAAAGTCAATCCAAATATAGAGCCCCTGGCTTTCATATCCCAGTGCGGTGCACCGAGTCCTGCAAACGCAGGCACAACATATAGGCTCGGATCTATATCTGTTTGATGACATATTTCTTCAGTCTCTGAGGCTTTATCTATAAAATCCATTTTATCCCTCAACCACTGGACCGAGGCACCTGCAACAAAAACACTGCCTTCAAGAGCATATTTCACCTTATCACCGGGCAGTGTACAGGTGAGCGTTGTTAATAACCCGTTTGAAGAAATATTGGCTTTTTTTCCCGTATTAAGCAACATGAAACAACCAGTGCCATAAGTGTTTTTTGCGATACCAGACTTAAAACCACCCTGACCAAATAATGCAGCCTGTTGATCACCGGCTACTCCAAGGATTGGAATTTTTTTGTCTTTGTAGGTCGCAAAGCCGAAGTCTGATGCAGAGTTTTGCACTTTTGGCAAAGCACTTTTTGGAATACTTAAAATATCAGAGAGCTTATCGTCCCATTCTAAATCATGAATATTGTAAAGTAAAGTCCTGCTGGCATTGGTGTGGTCTGTCAGGTGTTTTTTCCCATCTGTAAATTTCCAGATTAACCATGTGTCAACCGTTCCAAACCTTAACCGGCCTTTTTCTGCCAAATCCTTTGCTTCAGGAACATTTTCTAAAATCCATCTGAACTTTGTGCCGGAAAAATAAGCATCAACCTTTAATCCTGTACTTTTAATGATATATTCTTCATGACCCTCTTCAATAATTTTATCACATATATCACTGCTTCGTTTATCTAACCATACAATAGCATTATAAATAGGTTTACCGGTTGCTGCATCCCACACTACTGTAGTCTCACGCTGATTGGTAATACCTATGCCTGCAATTTCTTCGACATCTATATCGTGCCTGTCTATAAGCTCATGAAAAACTTGATTTTGATCTGCAAAGATCTCTTCAGGATCTTGTTCTACCCAACCAGATTTTGGATGATACTGGTTAAGTTCTTTTTGAGCAATACCGTGTATATCTCCATTTTTATCAAAAATGATTGCACGCGTGCTTGTCGTGCCCTGATCAAAAGCAATAACATATTGAGATTTCATAAGATATAGAATTTTGTTATCTCAAATATCTTACTTTTTTCGAGTATTTAATCAGTTATCAATGGGTTTAAATCATGTAAGCGTTTGTATTAAAAAAAATGCAAGAATTTTCAAAAAACGTTGATGTTTTTGAAGTGCTTTTAAGAGTAAAAAACTACTGAATATTGAATTGAACTTTACCAAAGTTCTCTAATTCTGCCGAAATTCTGGTATTAGGTTTTATCCATTCTGCAGCAGTAGCAGCGCCGGCAAGGATTACCTGACCTTTCTTAAGGCCTATTTTAGCATCTGCAGCCAGTCTGGAGAGTTCTACCACAGACAAGTAAGGATCTTCTAATATCGCCTTTGATGTACCCGACTGGACAACCTCATCGTTAAACATCAAATCTATTTTGAGATCTGAAATATCATGACTCAAATCTTTCCAGTCGCCTATGCAATAACCAATAGATGAACAATTGTCTGCGATGACATCTTCCAGTGAAAACTGAAAATTTTTGTATCTGGAATCTATGACTTCAATGGCAACGGCCATTTTGTCTATAAAATTTGGTATTTCCTCAAGGGAAATTTGTCTATCGATATTCTGAGAAACACGAAAAGCGATTTCCGGCTCTGCACGAGGATGAATGTATTTATTTAAATCTATGCCCTCATTTTGTTGTATCTCCATTTTATTGGTCAACATACCCCAAATCAAATCGTGAACACCCATTTGCTGCATTTTGGCCTTACTTGTAAAACCCAACTTGTAACCCGTAATTTCTTCACCTCGATTTAGGCGAAGTTGAATAAGTTTACTTTGAATATGATAAGCTTCATCCAAAGAAAATTTTACTTCTTCCGATGGTTGAGATATTGGCGTTGCCGTCATTGCGGCATTGTCCAGTGCTTTGGATATTGAAATTTTATTCGTCATGTATTTGTTTTACTAATCTACGATATACCAGATTGCCTGGTCACACTAAATTTTAATCAACTCTTCTTTAAGGTAAGATTCGGTATGTTTATTGACAATATCTAGTTTTTCTTTTAAACTGTAATGCTCTGGCAGTAAACCTTCTTTCAATAAATACAATATCACTTTGTCCTGAGCTCTGCCTCTGTTTTTTGCTTCGTGGTAGCCAATGTTTTCATTAAAAGTTACCAGAGAATATTTTGAAGCATAATCCTGTGGAAATTCTTTCTCAAAAGCCAGCTCAAGCTGGCGTTTTTTCAGAAATAATTCCTGAGCAGTATGTGATTTCATTTCATGAAAATTATCTAAGGCTAAGTCTGCAATACCATCTGCATCTTTTTTTCGCTGTTGACTGAAATCCCTAAAAGTTGAATCTAAGTCAAAGTTATTTTCAATTAGTAATTCATCAAAGACAGCTACATCTTCAAAAGAAGCATTCATGCCCTGACCGTAAAACGGCACAATTGCATGTGCTGCATCTCCCATTATCAGCGCCTTGGAAGATGTCCAGGGCGAGCACCGGACAGTGCCCAAAGGAGCCGTGGGATTTTCAAAAAATTCATCTTTTAAATGAGGCATTAACTCATAAGCATCCCGGTAATCTGTTTTAAAGTATTCTTCAACTATATCGGGATTCGTTAAATTATTAAAATTGTATTTACCACCTTCATAAGCTAAAAAAAGCGTTACTGTAAAACTGCCGTCAAGATTAGGCAAAGCTATAAGCATGTTTTCACCCCTTGGCCATATGTGTAAAGCATTTTTGAATATCTGGTGTTTGCCGTCTTTCGGCATGATGCTTAGCTCCTTGTAGCCATGAGTCAGAAAGTTTTGAGAAAAGCTAAAGCGTAAATCTCTGTTTTTCATCATACTTTTCCTAACAACAGAGCCAGCTCCGTCTGTCCCAATCACATAATCTGCAGTGATTTCAAACTTTTCTCCGGAAGGTCTTTCAAACCAGGCTTGTGCTTTATTTAGATCTACGCTTTCGCAGGCCGCATCAAAAATAAGTTCAACATTGCTGAAAGCGTCTGCCTGGTCCAGAAGTACTGCATTGAGACCAGAACGGGATATAGAATTTATGTGTTCTCCTTCTCTTCCACTGTAGGGAGATAATTTTGTAAGGCCTTCTTTATCATGTAGCATTCTGCCTTTCATGGGGATACATAATGACAGGACCTTTTCTTCAAGACCAACACGCTTTATACCTTTGAGACCTCGATCTGAAAATGCTAAATTAATAGAACGGCCTGCAGATAAATCTGTTTTCCTTAAATCCGGTCTCTTTTCGACCATGGTTATGCTGTAACCGTGTTTAGCCAACTGCACTGCTAACAAAGAACCACATAATCCGGCACCGACAATCAATATGTGTTTATCCTGCATGTCGTATTTGTTTTAAAAGTTTTACAAAGTTATAAACATCTTCGTAAGAATTATATAAAGGAGCAGGTGCTATTCTTATGACCTGAGGTTCTCGCCAATCAGCAACTACTCCGGCTTCCGTAAGTTTGTGAAACAAAGACTTATCAGAATCTAAAAATTGAATTGATAGTTGGCAACCCCGCTCTTTAGGTTTTTCAGGTGTTATAATTTTAATATGTTTATCATTTAAATCTTTGAGCAAAAATTCAAGATAGCCTGTTAATGTTTTAGATTTTTCTAAAATATTATCAAAACCAGCTTCATCAAAAACATCCAAAGATGCTCTAACGGCTGCCATTGATAAAATTGGGGGATTGCTGAGCTGCCATGCTTCTGCAGACTCTATTGGCTGAAATGCCTGACGCATGTTAAAACGTGTACTTTTATCATGCCCCCACCAACCTTCGAATCTAGGCATGTTTATATTGTTGTGGTGTTTTTCATGCACAAAACAACCTCCAAGGCTTCCGGGACCGGAATTGAGGTATTTATAGGTACACCATACAGCAAAGTCAACACCTAAGTCGTGTAAATTTGGCTGTATGTTTCCAACACCGTGCGCCAGGTCAAAACCTATGGTTATTCCATTTTCATGACATTTTTGACTGATATAAGTCATATCAAAAAACTGACCTGTGTAATAATTGGTGTTGCCTATAAGCACTAAGGCAATTTCATCTTTATGATCACTAATAAGCTTGTCAAAGTCTGAAGTGTCGTAGTATTGCCTGTCATTAGGCTTCCAAAGCAGTAAGTCTTCAACCGGATCATTTCCGTGAAATTTTAACTGAGATTGCACCCCGTACAAATCTGAGGGAAAAGCATCAGCTTCTATCAAAATTTTTCTCTTTTTTGAAGTTGGCCTGTAAAATGATACCATCATCAAATGCAGATTTACAGAAAGCGTGTTCATGATAATGACCTCGCTTTCCTTAGCTCCAACAATTTTTGCCATTGGCTTCGATAAGAATTCATGATAAGGCATCCAGGGAAACTCAGCATCCGTATGACCGTCGACACCATAAATTTGCCAATCCTTAAGCACTTTTTCAATATAAGATGGCGTTATTTTTGGTTGTAAGCCTAAGGAATTTCCACAGAAATAAAGCTTTGGCTTGCCATTGTGATGCTGTGGAAAATGAAACTCTTCTCTGTATTTCTTTAATTTATCCTTTAGATCTAAAGATTTTGCGAATTCAGGCGTATTTTGATAGGTCATTATTTAAAACTTACATCTCTAAAAACAAGTTGAAAACCAGAATTGGGATTACTATGAACGAGATTGACATAAATTCCGTCAAAATTAGATAAATCTTCAAAAGTATTGATTAATCCTGGTTCTTCTTGTCCACGTGGATGATAGCTCCATTCTATGATATGAAAGTCTTCATTTAAATAAATATCATAACGATCTCCAGGTGTATAACCACCTTCTTTTGGATATCTAACAATCAGTTTAGAAGATTCTGCCTGGTTAAGTGGTGAAATGGCATTTTCTTCAAAAGTATAGTCTATATCGTCCCAAACCAGGTGGAATGGAAATAGGAGCCAAAAGCTATCATTTACAAAAGCTTTGTCTGTATCAACATATCCTTCATCTATATTATTTTTTGAATATGTAATTACATCTCCGTTTTGATAGAGTGTCACTTGATTTATTTTAGGTTCCCACTTCCATGTTCTTTCACTTTCATTTTCTCCGGGGTTAACAACAAAACTGAAATTTACTTCCTCTACTTCATCCCATTTTTCAATTCCATAAGCATTAGCTATTTTATACAATACCGATTGGTTTTCTTGATTTTCAGTCGCCGGCGTAGTGGTGTTTTCATTTTTACAAGACCATAAAACCAATAAAATAAATACAAAAGTATATTTGTGCATTCAATTTGTCTTTTAATGTGATAAACTATGTGTAAAATTATATAAAACTTTTAAAACAGGATGTGTTTTTTGTCGACTGGGTAATAGAAACAACTCATCTAAATCTAAAGCATTGTGACCAACTATTGCTTTAATTTCCTCATCACCAACTTTTTTATATGCCATGGACCAGTCTTTAAATTGACGGGATTCTATTTCTCCGGAATCTAGTAAAATAAGTTCGTTATGGCGCGTATCATTTTCTATACTGTGGTATACCTTATCTATTTCTGGTGCAATCCCTTCAATGTATTGGACAAATTTACCCTGTATAAGCAATAATACTCCCGTTATAGCAAGTCTTTTATTTTTCTCCCTTATCTGAAATAGCATATCCTCAATATCCTTATCTCTAAGGACTTGCGTTTGACTGCTCATATAAGAAACAAATTTAAGTTGAGTCAAATTATTTTTTTTTGAAATTTAATAAAAAAAAACCTAAAACTGGTATAAATGCTGTATTTATAAAAAGTCTACATAGTAATTATTTAATTCGGATAATTATTCTAAACAAGACTTCATCAAAATAAATCCGTGTTATTTTTCTGTCAAATCATCATGATGTGTTATGAAATATTAAAAAGTTTCGTTTTTTATATTAAATTTGTTTCAGATATTTTAAAATAATGAATCAGAAAACTACACTTAAGCAACTATCAAAAGAGCTAAATGTTTCTATTTCTACCGTTTCAAAAGCATTAAACAATAGCCCTGAAATAAGTGAAAAAACCATAAAAAGAGTCAAAGAGCTCGCAGCTTTGTATGGATACAAGCCAAATCCTGTTGCCGTAAGCCTTAAACGCAACAAAACCTTTACTCTGGGTATTCTTATACCTGATATTTTGAACCATTTCTTTGCTAAAGTGTTATATGGTATTGAACAAAAAGCCAGCGAAAATGGCTATAAAATTATAACCTGCTTAACCAATGAATCTTTAGACAAGGAAAGAGAATATCTTAACATGCTGGAATATAACAAGGTGGACGGTGTCATAGCAGCAATGACAAGAGAAACACAGGTTAAAAAAGATTTTGAACATTTCAACCAATATAAGAATTCTGATAAACCATTAGTACTTTTTGACAGGGTAACAGATGAAATTGATTGCGATAAAGTTGTAGTTGATGACCATAAAGCTGCAGAAGAAGTTTACAATTACCTGATTAGTCAAGGCAGAAAAAACATAGGAATTATTTCTACATTACCACACCTTAGTGTAATTATAGGGAGACTTCAGGGTATTGAAAACATAAAAAAAGAAAATGCCGTTCAATTAGACAAGTTGATGATTGATAATGCAGGTGAGGCAGAAAAGCTGGTTGATCAATTTATAAAAAATTCAAATTTTGATGCCATCATAGGCCTTGATGAAACGGCAGGATCTCTAGCCATAAATGCTGCAAAACACCTGAATCTTGACATTCCTAAACAAATTGCCATTGTAGGTTTCACAGACGGTTTACTAGCTAAAAATGCTTACCCGAAAATGAGTGTTGTTTCTCAACACGGCATAGAGTTGGGAGAGAATACTGTAAATATTCTTCTGGAAAGGATGAGAGACAACAAATCTGGACCAAAACGTTTTATACAACCTACCACTTTAATTAAAAGAGGATCTTCTGAATAGATCATTTTGTTGTTTCTCTTTGAACGATTTTAGTATCTAAAATAAACTCATTATCTCCATTTTCAGCGTAAAACCCCTTTTCTATTTTTGAAATAAGCAGCTCTGCAGATTTCTCACCCATATAGAAACTTGGCTGAGATACAGAGCTTAATTCAGGTGTAAACATGCTGCTGTAATGCAGATTACCAAAACCAATAACTCTTACATCTTTAGGCACATTATAACCTAATTTGGTAAGTGCTTTTATACATAGCATAGCATAATTATCTGTACAACAAAAAAAAGCGTCCGGCATATTTTCAATCTTGCCAAGAAAATTAAAAACCTCTTGATATTCATGTTCTTGATGGATAGATTTACAATTTAATATGTGACTGTCATCATATTCCTGATTATACACTAAATGCGCTTTTTTAAAGCCTTCAAATCTTTTGTTAAAAACAGTTTTCTTGATAGTGCCACTAATATAACCAATCGTTTTGTTTTTGCATTTTATTAGTAATTCGGCCGCCTTAAAAGCAGATTGAAAATCATCAATAATAACGTGAGCAGCGCCTTTGATTTTTTCAGAAACGTTATCAAATAATACTACGGGCATACCTCGCTCTATCATTTTATCTACATGAGTAAAAGTTTTTGTATGGTGAGTAAAGGACATTATCACACCGTCTACAACGCCTTTTTCAAAAGCTGTAGTATTTTCTTCTTCAAATTTGAATGAGTTTCTGGAAGAGCTTATGACTATCCTGTAGTTGTGTTTCCTTGCGACATGATCTATACCTCTGCAAACTTCTATAAAAAAAGGCTCATCGTATCTGGGGATTATCACACCTATCACATTTGTTTTACCCGAGCTTAAACTTTTGGCTATCTGGTTAGGCCTATACCCCATTTCTTCTGCCATTGCCTTAACCCGCTTTTTGGTTTCCGGCTTTACCCTCGGACTATCAGAAATGGCCCTGGATACTGTAGCTATAGACAACCTTAATGCTCTAGCTAAATCTTCTAATCTTACGTTTGAATTTACCTTAGAGTCCAATATTTATGTTTTTTTTAATGTTTTAGTTAATTTTTTAAATATACAATAATACAAACGTTTACATCTGTTTTTACAAAACTAATTAGTATCAATTTATTAAATATATACTTATTTAGTATAAAAATTAATTTTTACGAAATCGATTTAGATAGAATAATGAAATTAAACTGGTTTAAAAGTGGTGTAATTTACCAAATTTACCCGAGAAGTTTTTACGACACAAATGGAGATGGTATCGGCGACTTGAAAGGAATTACTACCAAACTAGATTATTTGAAATCTTTAAACATTGATATTATTTGGATTAGCCCAATTTTTGAATCTCCAAATAAAGACAATGGTTATGACGTGAGTGATTATTGTGCAATTATGCCTGAATTTGGTACAATGTCTGATTTTGATGAATTATTAGAAGAGGCACACAAAAGAAATTTGAAAATCGTATTAGATCTTGTACCAAATCACACGTCAGATCAACACCAATGGTTTAAGGAAGCTAAAACTTCCAAAGATAATCCATATAGAGATTATTATATATGGAAGAAACCCCAATCAGATGGAAGTCCACCAAATAATTGGCCCTCTTTTTTTAGTGGCCCTGCATGGACATTAGACGAAACAACCGGAGAATATTACCTTCATCTTTTTACAAAATATCAGCCTGATCTTAATTGGGAAAATCCTGAAGTTAGAGAAGCTATTTACAAAGTCATGCGTTTTTGGCTAGACAAAGGTATAGACGGCTTTAGAATGGATGTGGTCACTCTTCTTTCCAAAGAATTTAAAGATGTAGCTGATGGTACAGGATTTAGAAAAATCATAGAAGATTACTATGCCAATGGCCCTAAAATCCATGAGTATCTTTATGAAATGAATGAAAAAGTAATGAAACATTATGATGCCTTTTCGATGGGCGAAGGCGTTGGTGTGAACCAGGACAATGCGTATTTGTATGTGGCGGAAGACCGTCAAGAACTGGATATGATTTACCATTTTGATATCCTTGAAAACAATATTGTTGACGGGAAATATGATAAAATCACACAATTTGATTTACTCAATGTCAAAAAAATTTTCAGGAACTGGGATAAAGTCATTGAAAAAGGGGGATGGATTGCTAATGCGCTTGGAAACCATGATTTTGCAAGGATAGTCTCACGTTTTGGCAATGATAACAAGTTTAGAGAAGAATCAGCAAAAATGCTTATCACCCTAATGGCTACTCAAAATGGCACTTTAAATATTTATCAGGGAGATGAAATTGGAATGACAAACATAGAATTAGATTCTATTTCAGATGTAAATGACATCCAATCAATAAATTTTTATAATGAAAATCTGGAGACACAGAAATTTAGTAATGCTCAGGCACTTGAGATGATAAATAATGAAGGAAGAGATAATGCCAGAACCCCTATGCAATGGAACGCCAATGAAAATGCAGGATTTTCAAAAACGAAGCCCTGGTTGAGAATTAATCCGAATTACAAAACAATTAATGTTGAAAATCAAGATCAGGATAAAAATTCAGTGCTGAATTATTACCGACAAATATTATCGCTTAAAAGAAAACACGAGGTATTTAGTTATGGCACATTCATCGAATTTGAAAAAGATAATAATGAACTATTTGTCTATAAAAAAACAAATAATGATGAAGAAATTATAGTTTTTTTGAGTTTTTCTGAAAAAGAAATCGATATCGATTATAAATTTGATAATGAAAAAAATTATGTCATGTTAATTAATAATTATAGATTTGTTACGAAAACGATTGAAAAGTTAACATTGAAACCTTACCAAGCACTAATTTATAAAATAGAATAATTAAATAAATTGAGTATAATTCTAAACCTAAATACAATGAGAAAAATGTTACTTAAACACGCTTTTTACATTATGGCGATGCTTTTTAGCACCGCCATGCTAGCACAAGTCACCGTAACGGGTGTGGTTTCTGACCAGATGGGACCACTTCCTGGTGTAAACGTGCTGGAAAAAGGAACCCAGAACGGTACAGTTACCGGCTTTGATGGAGACTATTCCTTAGAAGTAGCCGAAGGAGCCACACTAGTTTTCAGTTATGTCGGTTTCAAAACAAAGGAAATCAATATTGGAGACCAAACAACGATAGATGTAACCTTGGAAGAGGATGCCGCTAAACTTGATGAAGTTATTGTCGTAGGTTACGGTTCTACAACAAAACAAGACAGAACAGGTGCTGTTGAAACTGTAAGCGCTGAAGATTTCAATAAAGGGGTGCAAACCAATGCTACAGATTTATTACAAGGTAGAACAGCCGGAATCCAAATAACAGCCGCTGGTGGTGAACCTGGAGGATCTACTGATGTTAGAATTCGTGGTGCTGCATCTTTAAGAGGTGATAACAATCCCTTATATGTGGTGGACGGTATGTTAATTGGCGGAGACAGTAGCGCAGGAAGTGCAGATGTGGGACTTGGAAATACTCCCAACAAAAACCCATTAAACTTTATAAATCCAAGCGACATTGAGAATATATCTATATTAAAAGATGCCTCTGCTACAGCTATTTATGGTGCAAGAGGTGCAAATGGTGTAATTATTATTACTACCAAAAAGGGTAAATTCGGAGAGCCAACAGTTAGTTATAATGCCTTTTTCGGTGCTGCAGAGGTAGCAAATCCACTTGATATTCTAACAGGACAACAATATAGGAATGCTTTAGCTTCAGATGGTGGTAATCCTGACAATGATTTTGGCGCTAATGTTGATGCATTTGATGCAATAACACGTACAGCATTAGTTTCAAACCATAGCCTATCATTTATTGGCGGAGATGAGAAAAGTAAATACAGATACTCACTTTCTGCTTTAGATCAGGAAGGTGTTGTTGAAGGTACAGGTATTCAAAATTACACGGCATCCTTGAGTAATTCTTACAGATTCTTGAAAGATGATCGTTTAAAAGTTGATGCCAATTTAATTGCCAGTTACGTGAGAGATGATCGAGAGTTAATAACAAACAATGCAGATTTTGAAGGAAATCTTATCGGTACAGCATTATTTTGGAATCCAACTTTACCATTATTTAATGACGATGGAACGTATAGACAACCACCTCCAGGATTTTCCGACAGCACAGGAACAGCAGACACAAGAAATCCTTTAGCTGTTTTAGATTATACAGAAATTAGCTCGGAAACATCAAGGATAGTAGGAAATTTAGCTGCCAGATTTGATATTACCAGCGATTTAGAATATAAATTTAATATTGGTGTTGACCGCGCTGAATCTAACAATAGAACAAGTGCATCAAGAGATTTTGCAACTGATAGAATATTTGGTAGAGGAGAGGCAGTAAATGCTAACAGAACGGCTTTTACATACCTAATTGAACATACTTTGAATTATCAGAAAGAATTTGGAGATGACTTTAAAGTCAATGCTCTTGCAGGTTATGCATTTCAGGAAATTACTGGTCGTGGCTTTAGTGCAGAAGGCCGTAATATATCTTTTGATCCCGGCGATGAAAATGATAATTTAGGAGGATTTACAGAACGCTTTGTAAGTTCATTTGAGCAACCGACTGAGTTATTAGAGTCTTGGTTTGGACGTGCCATTTTTGATGCCTACGGTAAATATACTTTAACGGCTACTTTTAGAGCTGATGGATCAAACAAATTTGGCGTAAATAACCAATGGGGTTACTTCCCTGCGTTTGCAGCCGCATGGAAAATTCATGAAGAAGATTTTGCACCTGACTTTTTTGATCAGTTAAAATTGAGAGCAAGTTGGGGACAATCCGGTAATCAGAATTTCCCGGCAGGTGCATCTAGAGGAAGAAGAAATGTTGGTACTGCAACAACAGAAGATGAGGTCTCTACTGTGGTTAATGAACCAACTGCACCAAATCCGGATTTGAAATGGGAAGTAAACGAAACAGTAAATATTGGTGTAGATTTTGCTTTTCTTGATAATAGAATTTCCGGGTCTATAGATGTGTTTAGAAGAGACACTCAAGATTTATTGATTCTTCAAGAACCTATTCAACCGGCTCCAAGGGATACTTTTATTTGGCAGAATATAGATGGTAATACTATAAATACTGGTTTAGAATTAGGAATATTTGCTGATGTAGTAAATACAGAGGATTGGAGTTTTACATTTTCAGGAAATGTCTCCTTTCTTCAAAATGAACTCCGGAATTTTGATGGTGCAATTGATGTAGGACCTATAAGTGGTCCTGGTCTTACAGGAGCATTTGCCCAAAGAATAGAAGGAGGGCAACCGGTAAATTCATTCTATCTGGCTGAGTTTGCTGGTTTCGATGACAGCGGTGTACCTCAATATTTTACAGCTGATGGAGGACTGACTCCAAACGCATCAACCGAAGCTGAAAGAAGGTATCTTGGTGACCCAAATCCAAATATGTTGATTGGTTTAAACTTTAATGTAAGGTATAAAAATATTGATTTGTCAGCTAACCTTAACGGAGCTTATGGCCATCAATTATTTAACAATACAGCTCTAGTACTGAATAAAAATAATTTAAATGCCAATAGAAATACATTGATTGATAATATCGGAAATGGAGAAACGCCAGGTCCGGCAGCTGTATCATCAAGATACATGGAATCTGGTGATTTTTTAAGATTGAACAATTTAACACTTGGATATAATTTTGATAATGAAAATCTTCCTGATTTTATTAAAAATCTAAGAGTATTTGCAACCGGTCAAAATTTATTCGTCATAACGCCCTATAGCGGTTTTGATCCGGAGGTAAACACAGGAAATACGCTTAATAATATACCGTCTTTCGGTTTAGATTATCTGGTTTATCCAAGAGCAAGAACATTTACAGTTGGCTTAAGCGCTATGTTTTAAAAAAAATATTATATTATAAACAAAAATGAATTATGAAAAGATTTAATTTAATGACGATGATTTTCAGCTTAGCGATTATTTCGTTTAGCTGTACAGATTTAGAGCAAGAACTTGGAAGTGATATTCCAGCAGAAATTGCCAGAGAACAAGCAAGTGCGAGAGAATTTATTGATAATAACTATGTTGATTTACAAAGCTTTGCGACTCAAGATTTAGTATTTGCACTTCAGGAACATTCCGGAGATGCTGTTATAGGTCCTACCAGAGGAGGTGATTGGGATGATAATGGTGTATGGAGAGTTTTACATTTACATGAATGGTCTACAGAAAATCCTTATGTCCTAAACACTTTTAATAGTTTATCGGCTGGTGTATATAACTCTATTGCTGCACTAGAGTTAGCAGAGGAATCTGATAGAGGTGAAGCCTTATTCTTACAAGCTTGGTTTGTATATTATCTATTCGACTTATACGGTCAAGTACCATTTAGAGAAAATTTAGATAGACTTACGGATATTCCAGTAACTTTGAAGGGTGAAAGTGCCGTAAACTTGATTGTATCGAATTTAGAAGAAGCAATTGAGTTATTACCAGAGGATAATACAATTGCGAGAGCTAACAAAAATACTGCTCGTGCATTCTTAGCTAAAGTATTGTTGAATAAAGCAGTTTATCTGGATGATGATAGAATTCCTCCGTTTAGTTTTGAAAATACAGACCTAAATCAAGTTGTGAGCTTGTGTGATGAAGTTATAAATTCCGGAAATTATAGTTTAGAGACAGGTATAAACTATTATGACAACTTTGCGCCTAATAATGGCATGGAAGGGTCAGAATTAATATTTGTACAACCTAATTTAGAGAGTGAGCCCGGTGGTAATGTTGCCTCCAGATATTTGATGACGCTCCACTATAATCAAAATCCAAGTGGATGGAATGGTTTTACAACTATTGCAGACTTTTATAATAAATTTGAAGATAGTGATGTAAGAAAAGGCGGTGTTGATTATCCTGGCTTAGACGAGGAGAGTGGCTTGAAAGCTGGTTTTCTTATAGGTCAACAATTTGATGTTAACGGTGTACCTTTGGAGGATAGAAATGGAAATCCTCTGGTATATACATTAGAAAGCCCAATTATTTCAAGTGGAGCTAATGTTGAAACATCAGGCGTTAGAGGTATGAAGTATATCCCAGATTATAGTAACACGCAATTCCCAGACAATGATTATGTACTTTTAAGATATGCAGATGTTTTATTAACAAAAGCAGAGGCACTATTTAGATTAGGGCAAGCAGGTGAAGCACTAACTATCATTAATGATTTGAGAGCTACAAGAGGAGCGTCTGACTTACCTGGATTAACCGAAGATGACGTCATTGACGAAAGAGGTCGCGAGTTATGGTGGGAAAACCACAGAAGAACTGACCTGATAAGATTCGGTAAGTTTTTAGAAGCATGGAATGAAAAACCACAAACAGATGCTTTTAGAGTGTTGTTTCCAATACCTGAAGTAGCTATTACTAACAATCCTAATCTAACTCAGAATCCAGGCTACTAATATCTATTTTTGTTAATCAAAAAGCCTTTTTGTGTATTCAAAAAGGCTTTTTTTAATTTTCTATGAAGAATATATTCTCACTTATCATTTGCATATCAGTGTGTTTTGCTTGTGAAAGCAAAAAAGAAGAATCTATATCTTCTCCAATAATATCAACGTTTAAAGTATTAGATACCAATATAACAGGTATAAAATTTAAAAACAAACTATCTTCAACGCCACAACTTAATATTTTAAATTATCTGTATTTCTACAATGGTGCAGGTGTTTGTGTAGCGGATTTTAACAATGATAACTTGCCTGATATTTTCTTTATTAGTAATCAAAAGCAAAATGAGTTATATATCAATAAGGGTGAGTTGAAATTTAAAAACGTTTCAGCTAAATCAAAAATCCCCAAAACATTCTGGTCTACGGGTGCGACTGCCGTTGACATTAACCAAGACGGTCTCATGGATATATATATCTGTCAGGTCACAGGTTTAAAGGGTAACAAGACACAAAACCAATTACTCATTAATCAGGGCTTGAGCAATGGTAACATTCCCGTTTTTAAAGAGGAAGCTGAAAAATATGGTTTAAATATCTCGAGTTATGCTCAACAAGCCGGTTTTTTTGATTATGATAATGACGGCGACCTGGACATGTTTTTGCTAAACCATTCTCTACATCCTAACCGAACTTATGGGAAAGGCAGAAAAAGAATGGATTATCATCCACAGGCTGGCGACAAAATTTTTGAAAACCAAAACGGAACATTTGTCGAAATCACAAAAGATAAAAATCTTTTTTCAGGTGAAATTGGTTATGGACTCGATTTTACACTTAGTGATATTAATCTGGATGGCTATACAGATATTTTTGTCGGAAATGATTTTTTTGAAAACGATTATCTCTACATCAATCAAAATGGAAATTCTTTTAAAGATTTTGTAAGCACAGAAAAAAATCCTCTAGGTCATTCCACGCATTTTTCCATGGGTAATGATATAGCGGACCTTAATAATGATTTGTTACCTGATATTCTTTCAGTGGATATGCTTCCGGAGCATATTAAGGAATACAAAATTTCAGGCACTGAATACCCGTACCTGACTTACAGACAGTATCTTAAAAACGGATATGCACCGCAATATATGAGCAACACGCTTCATCTAAATCAGGGTGATTTAACCTTTAGCGAAACTGCAGAATCAAAAGGCATTGCGGCGACAGACTGGTCGTGGTCGGCACTTATGGCGGATTTCAATAATGATCTAAAAACCGATATTTTTATCAGCAATGGTATTCTTGGCGCAACCAACGACATGGATTTTATCAAATTTATTTCTGATAAAACCTATCAAAATAAAATTAATCAGGGTTTAAAGCAGGAAGACCTTAAATTATTGGATAAACTACCCAAATACAAAAAGCAGAATAAATTGTTTTTAAATTCTCCTGATCATACCCTAGAGGATAGCACGCAAACTATCCTCAACCACGCCAATACGTATTCAAATGGTGCCACTTACGCCGATTTGGATTTGGATGGTGATTTAGATTTGGTTGTAAATAACATCAATGACCGTGCACAGGTCTATGAAAATGTAACTTCCGGAAACTATCTAACAATTAAATTCAAAGGCAAAACACCAAACCGAAATGGGATTGGAGCAAAAGCCATTGCTTTTGTGGATAAGCATACTTTGTTGAGAGAAAATTTCACAAACCGCGGCTATATGTCATCTGCTCAACATGGCGTACATTTTGGTCTGAAAGACTATAACAGCATAGATTCTTTATGGATCGTGTGGCCGGATAATACATACCAAAGTCTGAAAACCGTTTATGCCAATCAGCGCCTTATTGTTCAGCAAGAACAAGCTACACGCAGATTTGACTACTCCCTATTTCAATCTGAAAATCTCTTCGACAATCTACCATCATTACGTATTCCCTTTCAGCATTTTGAACACACCACTTATGAGTTTAGTCGAAAGCCCTTAATTCCCTGGAGTAACGGTAATCTTGGCCCAAAGATTTCAGTCGCAGATGTCAATCAGGATGGTCTGGAAGATGTTTTTATTGGCAATGCCAAATTAAAATCCAGTCGATTATACCTTCAGCAGAAAGATTTTAGCTTTAAAAGCGTACAGGAGGAATTGTTTGACAAGCATAAAAGTGCAGAAGATACAGACCATACCTTCCTTGATGTAGACAATGACGGCGATAGAGATTTGATCGTGGTTTCCGGTGGTAATGAATTTCAACATGGCCTAAACCTTCAACCAAGATTATACCTCAATGAAAAGGGAAAATTCAAATTAAAGGATAATGCCTTTCCAATTATGGAAGAACAATTCAATAGCATTACTGTAGCCGATGTCAATGCCGATGGTTTTAAAGACATTTTTATAGCTTCCGGTATTGACTATGAGACCTTCGGAAGATCACCAAAAAGCTATTTGTTAATCAATCAAAAAAATAACAGTTTTAAAGACGAAACAACATCCTACTTCACAGCACATGAATTGGGCATGATTAGAGATGCTGAATTTTCTGACATCAACAATGATGGTGTACCCGAATTGATAATTGCAGGACATTTTATGGCCGTTGAAATATATGAACTGAAAAATAATAGTTTCGAAAAACGTCGCATTTCGGTTTTAGAGAAATCTTCCGGTTTATGGAATACTATACATGTTGTGGACATCGATAAGGATGGTTTACAGGATATTTTTATCGGGAATTTTGGAACCAATACCAAATTGAAAGCATCAGCTGAAAACCCTATGCGATTAAGGATCAATGATTTCAACAATAACCAATCTGAAGAAAGCATCCTGAGCTATTACAAAAATGGTAAAGAAGTCTTGTTCAATACCAAAGATGAATTATCATCTCAAATTCCGCAGTTAAATAAAACGTTCAGAACTTATAAAGCCTTTGCAGAAGCCGACATAGAGGATATTTTTGATAAAAACACCCTTTACGAGGCGGAGGTCAAGGAGGTTTATACCCTGAAATCTATGTTTTTGAAAAACAAGGGTGATTTTCAATTTGAAATTATCCCATTACCCGAGGATGTGGATTATTCAACTATTAATTCGGTAATCAGCGGAGATTTTGATCATGATGAAATTACAGAGCTCTTACTTATGGGAAACCATTTCAATCTCAATACACAACTTGGTCAGTTGGATGCCAATCGG
Source organism: uncultured Mesohalobacter sp. (assembly GCA_964593755.1). Taxonomy (GTDB): domain Bacteria; phylum Bacteroidota; class Bacteroidia; order Flavobacteriales; family Flavobacteriaceae; genus Psychroflexus. Next base: position 38,773 of record CAZQKB010000002.1, read on the forward strand.
GGTTTAATCTTAAAATATATGGACAATGCCTTTAAGGTTCTAAACCATCATAACCTAAAAGTGAACGGCAGAGTGAATTCTGCTCATTTTATTAAGGTAAACCAAGAAAAATGGCTTATTTTGGGAATGAATAATGATAGCCTGAAAATTTTTAGAAGTACAAAAAAATGAGAAAATACATTTTAATCATATTAGGTGTCCTGGTTATGTCCTGCCAAACAGATAAACCAAAAAAAGAAGGTTTAAATTTTGAAAGAAATATACCCGAAAACCCTGTTTTTCAATTACTTGAGTCCTCTGAAACCGGAATAGATTTCATCAATTCTATTACCAATAAAGATGATTTCAATATTTTTAAATATAGAAATTTTTACAATGGCGGTGGTGTTGGCATCGGAGACATCAATAACGACGGTCTGGCTGATGTGTATTTGACTTCTAACCAAGGTTCAAACAAGCTGTATCTAAATAAAGGCAACTTTCAATTTGAAGATATCACTGAAAAAGCCGGTGTTGCAGGAAGCAAAGCCTGGTCGACCGGAGTGACTTTTGTAGATATTAATCAGGATGGCTTATTAGATATTTACGTTTGTAACGCAGGAAATATTAAAGGCAGCGATCAGAAAAACGAGTTATTTATCAACCAGGGTGATTTGAGCTTTACTGAAGAAGCGGGAAAATACAACTTAGACGAGAACGGCTTTACCACACATGCGGCTTTCTTTGATTACGACAACGACGGCGATTTGGATGTTTACATTCTCAACAATAGTTTTATCCCGGTCTCCAGTTTAAGCTACAACAACAAAAGAGAGTTGAGGGCCAAAGACTGGAATCTGCCTGAAGACGTAAAAGGTGGTGGTGATAAACTTTTAGAAAATCAGGATGGTTTCTTTATCGATGTAAGTGAAAAAGCCGGCATCTATGGCAGCCTGATTGGTTTTGGCTTGGGCGTAACCGTTGGTGATGTCAATCAGGACGGCTATAAAGATTTGTACATTTCAAACGACTTTTATGAGCGTGATTACCTCTACATCAATCAGCAGGATGGTACGTTTAAAGAGGATATCATGAACCGCACCGAACGCACAAGCCTCTCCTCTATGGGCGCAGATATGGGCGATATCAATAATGACGGAAGTCTTGAGATTTTTTCAACAGACATGCTACCGGAAGGCGATACCCGATTAAAAATGACTACCAATTTCGAAAATTACGACCTTCAACAGCTAAAGAAATCACGCGGGTTTTACAACCAGTTTATGCAAAATGCCTTACAGTTGAATGACGGGCAAGGCAACTTTAAAGAAATCGGCCTCTTTAGCGGTGTTGCAGAAACAGACTGGTCCTGGGGTGCTTTAATGTTTGATATGAACAACGATTCCTACAAAGATTTATATGTCTCTAACGGGATAAGACAGGATTTAACCAACCAGGATTTCATAGACTTTTTTGCCGATGAGGTATATCAAAGGATGGCGACTTCGGGCAACAAAACCGCACAGGATTCTATCATAGAGATCATGCCGAGCAAGCCTGTACCAAATTATGCCTTTATCAATGATGGCCAACTGAATTTTGAAAACAAAACTTACGATTTAGGCTTTGAGATCGATAGTTTTTCTAATGGTGCCGCTTATGGCGATCTGGACAATGATGGTGACCTGGATTTGGTCGTAAATAATGTTGACCAACAAGCCTTTGTCTTTAAAAATAATACCTCTTCTAAAAACTACTTACAGCTTTCTCTTAATTTTCAGACGCCCAATAAACAGGCCATTGGTGCTATAGCTAAAGTTTATCTTGGGGATGCCGTTTTGGTCAATGAAATTATGCCTTCAAGAGGTTTTCAGTCTTCGGTGGGTTACCGATTGCATTTTGGCCTTGGCGACAAAGATACTGTCGACTCCTTGCAGGTCATCTGGCCTAACGGGCGCTTTCAGACTTTTGATAAGGTTAAAGCCAACCAAAACCTTGAGATTAGTTACAAAGAAAATAATTCTACACCTTATTCTTTTCAAACATCAGAAGAAAAAAGACCTTTCGAAATTGTCCAAACAGACCTAAAAGCACATGAAGAAGATTTTTACGTTGACTTTGATTATGAAGGTCTGCTGTTTAAAATGCAGTCGCGTGAAGGGCCTTGTCTGGCCAGTGGAGATATTGACAACGATGGAACTGACGAAATATTTCTTGGCGGCGCCAAAGGTCAGCCTGCGCAACTATTTAAACCTGATGGCAGGATCATGAACCAATCCGTATTCTCAGAAATGGCCAATTATGAAGATACAGCTTCCGTTTTTGCAGATATTGATGGTGACGGCGATTTAGATCTGATCATTGGTTCCGGAGGAAATTTTGAAGTTAAGCCCTCCGAAAAACTATACAATTTAAGAATTCTGAAAAATGATGGTCAGGGGAATTTTACTTTGCATCAAAACATTTTAAACCCTTACAATACATCGACCCTTAGACCCTATGACTTCGATCAGGATGGAGATTTAGACTTATTTGTCGGAAATCTCTCGGTGCCCGGCACCTATGGTGTAAACCCTAAAAGCAAACTATTTGAGAATGATGGTCAGGGTAATTTTACTGATATTACCGAACAAAAAGCTTATGAATTCAAAGATTTAGGACTGGTAAAGGATGCCGTTTGGGTAGATATTGACGAAGATGGTATCTTAGATTTAGTTGTGGTTGGCGAGTGGATGTCACCACAGTTTTTTAGAAATACAGGTCGGCGTTTAGAACTTTTTGAAACCAATCTCAAGGATTTACACGGTATGTATAATGCAGTTTTGGCTGTAGATGTAAATAATAATGGTCAAAAAGAGCTCATCTTTGGTAACAACGGTTTTAACTTTAAACTGAAACCTAAAAAGGGAAAACCCATAAAACTCTTCGTAAACGATTTTGATGATAACGGCACCATAGAGCAAATCATCACCCGCAGTATTGATGGTAAAGACAAACCCTATCAGCTTAAACGTGAACTGGTTAAACAAATTCCTCAAATCAAAAAAGACAACATGAGTTTTGAAATGTTTGCGGAGCAGTCTATTCAGGATTTGTTCGGAAAAACCAAAACCGATCAGGCTATTGTAAAATACCTTTCAGAAACAGGGTCTTATGCAGCTTTTAAAACAGCTGAAGGCCAATACAATATCAAATATTTACCTCAGGAGGTTCAGCTATCTTCAGTTGAATCTATGGAAACTTTTGAAATTAATGACCAAACTTATATTCTCACCGGAGGAAATTTTTACCATTTTAAACCGCAGTACTGCCGATTGGATGCTTCTGATACCAATATCCTCTATTTTAAAGAAGATAAATTTTACGTTGATAAAGATTTAGACCTCAACATTAAAGGTGAAGTCAGAGCTGTTGAAGTTGTAGAAGATAAATCAGGAAATCCCTTTATCATATTGGGAAGAAATGATGAAAAACCTGTAATTTTAAAGTATGAGCCATAAACTATTGATATCTATTTTTTCCGTTTTGTTATTCTCCTCTTGTCAACAAGAATCAGAAATGCATTTTGAAAGATTAGATTCTAAAAAGACAGGAATAGCATTTGAAAACACATTAACCGATACTGAAGACGCCAACATATTAGATTATCTCTACTTTTATAATGGTGGTGGTGTTGCGGTTGGCGATATCAATAATGATGATTTGGTAGATATTTTTTTTACTTCAAACCAGGGAGACAACAAACTTTACATCAATCAGGGCAATTTCAAATTTAAAGACATCACCGAGCAAGCCGGGATTAAGCAAACCTCTGACTGGAATACCGGAGTGAGTTTTGCTGATGTCAATGGAGACGGACTTCTTGACATTTACATTTGTGCCGTCGTTGGCATCAACGGGTTTAAAGGCCATAATGAATTGTATATCAACAATGGAGATGAAACTTTTACGGAACAGTCTAAAGCCTTTGGGCTAGATTTTGATAACTATTCCTCTACAGCAGCCTTCTTTGATTATGATAACGACGACGATTTAGACCTTTACTTACTCAATCATGCTGTCCATACCCAGAATTCTTATGGTAAAGCTGAGTTGAGAAATAAAAGAAACTACGAAACAGGCGATAAACTCCTGCGAAATGATGGCGACAGATTTGTAGATGTCTCTGAAGAAGCTGGGATTTATGGTGGGATTAATGCTTATGGTTTGGGCGTTGCCACAGCAGATTTTAACAATGACGGCTGGACCGATATTTATGTGAGTAACGATTTTCATGAAGACGATTACCTTTATATGAATAACATGGATGGCACTTTTACAGAGCAATCTAAGAAAAAAACAAGTATGTTGAGTCGCTTCTCTATGGGAAGTGATGTTGCCGATATTAACTGCGACGGTTATGTGGATATTTTAAGTCTGGATATGGCGCCAGATGACGAGGTAGTCCTGAAACAATCCATGGGTGATGAAAATACAGAGATGTCCGAATTTAGAGTGAATGCTTTAGGCTACCACTATCAATATTCTCGTAATATGCTACAAGTCAGTCAGGATGGGGCATACTTTAAAGAAACTGCCATTTTAAGTGGTATCGAAGCTACCGACTGGTCATGGGCCGCTTTGTTTGCAGATTACGATTTAGACGGTAGTCAGGATGTCTATATCTCTAATGGCATCCCTAAACGTCCTAACGATTTGGATTACATCAAATACATTTCCGATCAAAACGTAAGGACTAAGATCGAAAATACCAGTCTTATCGATCAAAAAGCTTTAGAAACTATGCCTTCCGGAAAGCTCCAAAACAGAATTTATCAAGGCTCTAACACTCTGCGCTTCGAACAAAAAACTGAAGATTGGCTACCTGAAGAGCTTACTTATTCTACAGGTAGTGCGTATGCTGATTTAGATAATGATGGCGATCTCGATTTGATTGTTAACCACATCAATGAGAAAGCAGGCATCTATGAAAACCATTCTCCAAAAGACAAATGCTATCTCAAACTTAGTTTAGATTATAAGCCTAAAAACAAAACCGGTATAGGAGCAAAAGTTATAGCCTATGTTGGCAACAAAAGACAAGTAAGGCAGCTTTATGCGACAAAAGGCTTTCAGTCGTCATCAGAACAAAACGTCTTTTTTGGGTTTGATACCATTTCTACTATTGATTCTTTAAAAATTATATGGCCGGATATGACTTATCAGGTGGCCGAAAACATCAAAACCAACCAAAGCCTGACTATCAATAGAATTTTTAAGCGGGATTCTTTCAATTATAAAACCTTAAACAACAATGTCAAACCACTTTTAACTCAAGTTGATTCTCTTCCCGGACTAAATTTTACACATCAAGAAAACCGCTATACCGATTTTAAACGACAGATTCTTATCCCATATCAGATTTCCGATCGCGGGCCCGCGGTCGCTGTTGGTGATTTGAATGCCGATGGTCTTGAAGATTTCTTTTTTGGAAGTTCAAAATACAAGGATGCAAAGCTATATTTCCAAACTGAAAATGGATTCGATTTAGCTGAATCCTCTATTTTGAAAAGTCTGAACAAACCTGAACAAATTTTCGCTGATATTTCAGATTATAATAATGACGGAAAATCTGATTTAATGACAGGTAATGCCGGTGGTGAATTCTATGGAAGAGCTAAAGCCCTTACCGACCAGTTGTTTATTCAGCAGGGTGATACTCTATCAGAATTGACTTTACCGGAAAACTATCAACACACGGCTGTAATTTTGAAAAATGATAAGGATTGCCCAACACTTTATGGTTTTGGACATGCGGTAAGTAATGACTTTGGTAAACAGCCCGACGCCTTTGTATTTAAAAACAATTGCCAAGATTTTCAAGCTGTTGAAAACGAATTACTTAAAAACTATGGCATGGTTACCGATGCTATTTGGTTTGATATGGATGGCGATGGTAAAGATGAAATTATAACTGTTGGCGAATGGATGCCTCCAAAAGTTCTAAAAGTCAACCAAACCAAAGTTGAAGATGTTTCTGCAGAGTATATCCCGGAAAACTTAAACGGACTTTGGCAAAGCATCAGCAGATTTGATCTGGATGCAGACGGACAGGAAGAGATCATTTTGGGTAATTTTGGAGAAAACACCAAATTTAAAGCTTCAGCCGAAGCCCCATTACGCCTGTATTACGCCGATTTTGACGATAATGGTCAAACAGAAAGTATTGTGTGTCTAAATAGAAATGGCAAATATTATCCTATCAACACTTTTGATGAACTGGCACAGCAAATGCCAATGTTGAAGAAAAAATTCAATGCCTATAAAGATTTTGCAGGGAAAACCATAGATGAGATTTTTGAAACTTCAGCCATAAAAAAAGCTGATATTTTGGAGGTACATCAAACCGCTTCGGGCTACTTAAAGTTTGAAAATCAAAAATGGCAATTTCACAAACTTGATGACTACTTTCAGCTTTCGCCGATTACGGCCTTTCAGCATGTTGACCTTACCGGAGATGGCCAGGACGAATTGCTTTTTGGAGGCAATTACTTCGGGTTAAAACCTTTTCACGGCAGACTTGGCAGTTTTTCCGGTGGTGCTTTAACCAGGGATGGAAAGGTTCTTGATGATAAAAGTATAGGAATTAACTTTTTCAATAAAGCAGTTGTTAACTTTGCAGTATTGAATTTTAAAAAAGAAAACTATTTAATTGTAGTATTTAATGATAAACCCATTGAGATTTACAAATTATGAAATCAGATAAAATTTTAAATTATTTTTTACTCATTGTCATATTGGGATTAATGGGATGCCAGCCTAAAGAAGACATCAAAGTTACCGCCAATGATTATCACGATGCTTTAGATAAGCTCACAGAAGTCATGGTTTACGATATATTTTCACCGCCTGTCGCAAGTCGGGTTTATGTGTACCCAAGCATTGCGGCTTATGAGGTTGTTGCTCAGGACACGTCTCACAACTATAAGAGTTTAAAAGGGCAAATCCCGCATTTCAAAGGGATTTCAAAACCTGAAAACCCGGAAAAGATCAATACCAATATGGCTTCGGTAATGGCCTACCTGAATGTCGGCGAAGAACTGATTTTCTCAACCCAAAAAATTAAAACCTATAAGGACAGTATTTATAAAGTTTGGAGTGATTCACCGAAATTTGAAGAAAGTTTAGCCTACGCCAATCAAGTCAGTGAGGAAATCATGGCATGGGCAGGTCAAGACAATTATGCCCAGACCAGAACGATGCCCAAATTTTCAATCAATACCGAAGACCCTTCACGTTGGGTGCCCACACCTCCGGATTATATGGATGGCATTGAACCCAACTGGATAAAAATGCGAACCTTTGTCCAGGACAGTTCTTCAATCTTTAGACCTAAAGGACCTACGGAATTTTCACTGGAAAAAGACAGTCAGTTTTACAAAGAACTGATTGAAGTCTACGATGCTGTAAACAAAGCCCGTGAACTCGGTGACGAATCTGAAATGATGGAAATTGCACAATTCTGGGATTGCAACCCTTATGTTTCTACACACAAAGGTCATATGATGTTTGCTACTAAAAAAATTACGCCCGGAGCGCACTGGATTTTAATCAATAAACTGGTGGCCAAAAAGGAGAAAGCCAATTTTTCAGAAACGGCCAGATCTTACGCTATGTTGACCATAGGTGTTTACGAGGCTTTTATCAGCAGTTGGGATGAAAAATACCGCAGTAATTTAATCAGGCCGGAAACATTGATCAATGAGTATGTCGATGAACAGTGGACGCCCATTTTGCAAACGCCACCCTTTCCGGAACATACAAGCGGGCATTCTGTAGTTTCTGCGGCTTCATCAGTAATCATGACGCATTTGTATGGCGAGGATTACCAATTTGATGACACCACAGAGTTACCTTATGGATTGCCGGTGAGAAGTTTTGAATCTTTCAAAGCAGCAGCAGAAGAAGCAGCGATAAGCAGACTTTACGGTGGAATACACTATATGCCATCAATCACCGAAGGTCTAAAGCAAGGCAGAAAAGTTGGGAGTTATGTGGTCAAAAAAATTAAAATCTAATGCTTAAAAAAGTCCTCAGATCCTTAGCCTTTCTTTTTTTAATTGTAGTCATTTGGTTCAGTTTTTTTAAAACCTACGACCATCAAATTAGTTTTGAAGTAAATGTACCGCAGGGGACCATGTATGATATCCTGACTAGTGAAATTGGTTGGCAAAAATTAAATAAAGAGCTTAAAATAAAAGATAAGGACATTTTCAATAGTTTCTTACAGGAACTGAAAATCAACAATAAGCCTTTTGACCTAGAATGGAAATTTGAAAGTAAAAATGATACCAATGCCATTGTAAAGTTGAATATACTCAATAAAGAAAATAGTTTAAAAGAACGTTATCTCAGCTTATTTAAAGCTTCTGAAAATTTAGATTCACTAATTCTAATTTCTTCAGTTTTCAAGACAAAGGCCAATTCTTTTGCAACATCTATCAAAATAGAAATCAATGGTCAGGATACCATTCCGGCGCAAACGTATTTGTATGTCAATGAGCAATCAATGCGAGAGAACAAAGCCGGAAAGATGATTAAAAGTAATGGCCAGTTGTTTGCAAAAAACAGGGATTCTTTGGTTACAAAAACCGGAAATACTTTTGTTTATGTACAAAAATGGGATTTGGAAACAGATACCATTAAATTCAGGTATGCTTTTCCAATAAAGTCTCAAAAAACTTACCCGGTTGATGAAAAGGTCATGGTTGCTGAAATTCCACAAACTCCTGCTTTGAAAGCTACATTTTATGGTAATTACAGCTTATCAGACCAGGCCTGGATAGCCTTGTATAATTATGCTGAAAGACAGAATATACCAATAGAGCTAACCCCGATTGAAATATTTTACAACAACCCCATGCTTGGCGGTGATGACAGGTTATGGAAAGCAGAGGTGTTTATGCCAATTAAAAAAACTTCAGAATAAAACAAGTGACACTTTGTCAGAAACCCCAGACCACTTATCTTTGTGAAAATTTTAGCCCTAATGGAAAAGATCATTGATGAAACAAAGCAAGGCGAAACTCTGGTAAAATCAAAAAGCGAAAAGAATACCAAAAACCTATACATCGAAAGCTATGGCTGCCAAATGAATTTTAGCGATAGTGAAATCGTTGCTTCTATTCTATCTGATAACGGATACAATACTACTTCAATACTTGAAGAGGCCGATTTGGTTTTAGTCAACACCTGTTCTATCCGCGAAAAGGCAGAACAAACGGTTCGAAAGCGCTTAGAAAAATTCAATGCCGTAAAAAAACACAATACCAAAATGAAAGTTGGGGTATTGGGCTGTATGGCCGAACGTTTGAAAAGTAAATTTCTGGAAGAGGAAAAAATAGTAGATTTGGTTGTTGGCCCGGATGCTTATAAAGATTTACCCAATCTGCTTGAAGAAGTAGAAAGTGGACAGAGTGCTGTAAATGTTATCCTTTCCAAAGAAGAGACCTACGCAGATGTGTCTCCGGTTCGTCTTCAAAGCAACGGTGTGTCCGCATTTGTGTCTATCACCAGAGGCTGCGATAACATGTGCACTTTTTGTGTAGTGCCCTTTACCAGAGGTCGTGAGCGCTCAAGAGACCCGCAAAGTATTATTGAAGAAGTCAATGACTTATGGGAAAAAGGTTATAAAGAAATTACATTATTAGGCCAAAATGTAGACAGCTATTTATGGTATGGCGGTGGCTTAAAAAAGGATTTCAAAAATGCTTCCCCAATGCAAAAAGCCACTTCGGTAAACTTTGCCAAGCTTTTGGATTTGGTGGCCAAAGCTCAACCGAGAATGCGCATTCGTTTTTCAACCTCAAATCCTCAGGATATGACCATGGATGTGATAGAGGCTATGGCAAAACATGAAAATATTTGTAATTATATCCATTTACCTGTCCAAAGCGGCAGCGACAGAATTTTAAAAGCGATGAACCGTTTGCACACGCGTGAAGAATATATGCAACTGATAGACAACATCAGAAAAATTATTCCGGATTGCGGCATTTCTCAGGACATGATTACCGGTTTTCCTACGGAGACAGAGGAAGATCATCAGGATACCTTATCTTTGATGGACTATGTAAAATATGATTTCGGCTTTATGTTTGCCTATTCTGAAAGACCGGGTACCATGGCTGCAAGAAAATTAGAGGATGATGTGCCTGAAAAAGTAAAAAAACGCAGACTACAGGAAATCATCGCCTTACAGCAAAGACATTCTTTATATAGAACACAACAACACTTAGGTAAAGTTGAGGAAGTGCTGATTGAAAAAGAATCAAAAAAATCAGATCAACATTGGGCCGGTCGTAATACACAAAATACCATGGTAGTTTTCCCAAAAGAAAATTATAAGATAGGTGATTTTGTTATGGTAAAGATTACAGATTGCACCAGTGCAACATTGATTGGTGAGGCTCAGAGTTTATCAAAAACAGATTAAAATTTAATAAAATGGGGTCCTGATAAACGAAATAGTCACTTAAGCCACTTGCAAAAATAGAAGATTTACTAAAATTAAAATTATGAAATACACCATATTACTACTATTTGGCTTATTGCTGTTCACATCCTGTGAAAATGAGCCTTTAGACTCTTCAATTGTTGTTGACAATCCGGTTCCTGGTCCAACAGATCCGACAGACCCAACTGATCCAACAGATCCAACAGATCCAACCGATCCCGGTGATGACAATGATCTTCTTTTATCAAGCTATACCTATAGAAAAGACATCTCAGAACCATTAGGAAACTTCTTTATTGATGTCAATTTCGAAATCAATGCAGAAGGCTTTATAACATCACAGACGACTGAATCTGAAATTTTTGGCACCGCAATTAATGGTAATTCGCCTTTAGTCAGAGATCAAAATGGGAGAATAATTGAAGCCTATTCGGTAGTAAATGGCGTTACGGTTAATGAAACCTTTTTATCATATAATGGTGACGACATTATTCAAATAATTTATAATGACTTAGAATCTCCGCAAGGCAGCTATATCTATAATTTTGATTACAACGGTAATGTCGTTACAAGAAGTGAGGAAGGTTCAAGTAGAATCGTTGAATTTACTTTTGACAGTGAAAACAGGTTGGTTAAACGCGAGATTTTTGAGGGAGGCAACTCAGTGAGAAACGAGCAAATCACCTATGGTAATGGAAATTTAATATCATCGGTAATCACCGGGCAAAATCCAATGACTCTCAACTATAATTATGATACAAACACTAATCCATTAAATTCTTTGTTTGCAGATACTTACATGTTTCAATTATTAAATGACGATTATGATGATCAATTTGAACATTGGTTGGCCATACTTCACAGTTCAAACAATATGATAGAAGTAACAACAACTCAGGGTACATCTAATTTGAATATTATATATGATTCAGAGAACAGAATAACAGAAAGAAGCGGAAGTATTTTTTCAGGACTTGATGCTTCAGGATCAGAAAACATTACAACTTTAGAAACGTTTACCTACTAATGTATTAAGGGAATTTCAAATATTATGGAAAGCATTCAGGCTATAAAACAAAGATTTGAAATCATTGGCAATCACCAGGGACTCAATCGTGCTTTAGAAAAAGCTATCAGGGTAGCTCCTACCGATATTTCAGTGTTAGTTACCGGAGAAAGCGGTGTTGGTAAAGAAAGTATACCAAAAATCATCCATTCCTTATCACATAGAAAACACAGCAAATACATTGCTGTAAACTGTGGAGCAATCCCTGAAGGAACTATAGACAGTGAACTTTTTGGCCATGAAAAAGGTGCTTTTACAGGTGCTACACAATCCAGAAACGGCTATTTTCAGGAAGCCGATGGCGGCACAATATTTTTAGATGAAGTTGGCGAATTACCTTTGACGACTCAGGTCAGACTACTAAGGGTTCTGGAGAACGGAGAATATCTAAAAGTGGGTTCTTCCCAGGTACAAAAAACAAATGTGAGAATAGTCGCTGCTACAAACGTTAACATGCATGAGGCAATCAAAAAGGAAAAATTTAGAGAAGATCTTTACTATCGTTTAAGTACAGTTGAAATTCACTTGCCGCCATTAAGAGAAAGACAAGATGACATTCATTTGTTATTTAGGAAATTTGCCTCTGATTTTGCCCTAAAGTATAAAATGCCAACAGTCAGGCTAACAGAAGATGCTGTTATGGCATTAAACAACTGCAGGTGGCCGGGTAACATTAGACAGTTAAGAAACGTTGCCGAACAGCTTTCAGTTTTAGAGAAGGAAAGAGAAGTCAACTCTGAAATTTTGAGAAGGTATTTACCTGACGGAAGTTCAAACCTTCCTTCCGTTGTCGAACAGAGAAAAAGAGAAAGTGATTTTAGTAACGAAAGAGAAATACTTTACAAAGTTCTATTTGACATGAAACAAGATCTAAGCGACTTGAAAAAGTTGACTTTAGAATTGATGAAATCTGACAATAACGAAGATGTCCAACGTGAAAACGAGAAACTCATTAATAAAATATATGGTCAAGATGTAGAAGAGGACTATGAGGCAGCAGAAAGCGATTACAGCTCCGAAAAGCAGGAGTTAGAAATACTTCAACTTGGAGAACATAAAACACCTCAGTCACTCCCTGAACATTCTGATAAGTACGATTTTGCGGAAGAAATTGAAGAAGAGGAAACCTTATCTTTACAGGACAAAGAACTAGAGTTAATTAAAAAGTCACTGGAAAGACATAATGGCAAAAGAAAGCCTGCTGCTGAAGAACTAGGTATAAGTGAGAGAACTCTATACCGCAAAATTAAACAATATGATTTATAAAATTAGAGAATCATTTTTCAAAAATATAGTATTGTTCAGCATAGTAATGATTTGCTATTCTTGCGGGTTTTATTCTTTTACAGGCGCAGATACAGGAAATGCAGAAACTTTTCAAGTTAATTTCTTTCAAAATAATGCACCAATTGTAGAACCGGGTATAGATAGAGATTTTACACTAGCACTCCAGGACCTTATTCAAAATCAAACAAACTTGAGCCTGGTTAATTCCAATGGTGATTTAATTTACGAAGGTGAAATTACACAATATTATGTTGCACCAATGACAGCTACTTCAAATGACAGAGCTGCTCAACAAAGACTAACCATTGCTGTGAATGTTAGGTTTTTCAATACCCTTGAGCCAGAAAAAGATTTTGAAAAGAAATTTTCTTTCTACTTTGACTATGATGCCAATCAACAACTAGTTGGGGCCGTGAGAGATGAAGCTGTAAATGAAATATTTTTGAGACTTACACAAGATGTGTTTAATGCTTCTTTGACCGACTGGTAATATGAAAACCGAAACAATAACATCATTAATTAAGTCACCTGAAAAGCTCAAAGCTTCAGACGAGAAGATTTTTAATGAAATTGTTGAAAAATATCCTTACTTTCAGGCTGCCCAAGCCCTTCATCTAAAGTTATTAAAACAGGAAGATAGTTTTGAGTTTAAGAAGTACCTTAGGCTAGCCGCCTTACACACTACAAACCGGCGTATTTTATTTGACTTCATAAATAGAGATTTAAAAAGTCAAGAATCTGTAGTATTGAAAATAACAAAGCACGAAGAAGATACTAAAGAAGCTGAAAATAAAGACACTTCTGATATTATTCAGGTCAAAACAAAAGTGAACACATCAAATGAAAAGCACAGTTTTTCAGAGTGGTTGAATTTGACAAAACTTAAACCCATAGAGGTAAAAAATACAACAGATTCAGAAAAAGATAAACTCAACAAACCCAGCAAAGAACTATTAATTGAAAATTTTATTAAAAATAATCCGAGAATTTCAAAATCATCATCATCTCAATCAATTCCTTCAAATCCCGTTAAATCCGAACCAAGTCAACAGATGATGACAGAAACTTTAGCTAAAATTTATCTTGAACAAAAAAAATATGACAGAGCGATACAAGCTTATAACATATTAATTTTGAATAATCCCAAAAAAAGTAGTTTCTTTGCAGACCAAATTAAAAAGATAGAATCTTTAAAAGAAAATAATTAATTATGTTCAATATATTTCTCATTCTGATAGTCATTGTTGCTGTATTATTAGTTTTAGCTATCATGGTACAAAACCCTAAAGGTGGTGGTTTATCTTCTTCTTTCGGAGGTGGCGGATCACAACAAATTGGAGGTGTTAAACAAACTTCAGACTTTCTTGACAAAAGTACCTGGATTTTAGCCACTTTGTTATTGGTTCTCGTTTTATTATCTAATGTAAGTCTGATGTCCAATCAAACCAGTGATTCTAAAATCTTACCAGAAGGTACGCAAACTGAAACACCAGCAGACAATATTCCTACGATGCCATCAGAAAATGATGACTCTGAAGAATAATCTATTAATACTTCAAAAAAAATTGAATGCCAGCTTATGACAAGCTGGCATTTTTGATTTGTATTATGTCATGTCATTAAGGATGGCATAATTTTCGTCTTTAGTAAACTTGTATAATTTAAAATTTTATAAAAATGGCAATAAAAATTCAACCATTATCAGATCGCGTGCTTGTAGAGCCACAAGCAGCTGAAACGAAAACAGCATCTGGTATAATCATCCCAGATTCTGCAAAAGAAAAACCTCAACAGGGCACAGTAGTAGCCGTTGGAAAAGGTAAAAAAGATCACGAAATGACTGTGAAAGTTGGTGATACTGTTATGTATGGTAAATACTCAGGCACCGAACTCAAGCTTGACGGCGGTGACTATTTGATGATGAGGGAGGATGACATTTTAGCAATTGTATAAATTAAAACTAATTTTAAAAATATAAGAAAATGGCAAAAGATATAAGATATAATATCGAAGCAAGAAATGGCATTAAAAGTGGAGTTGATAAACTTGCAAATGCTGTAAAAGTTACGCTCGGCCCTAAGGGAAGAAACGTAATCATTTCAAAATCTTTCGGTGCACCTACAGTAACTAAAGACGGTGTAACCGTTGCAAAAGAAATTGAGCTTAAAGATGCTTTAGAGAATATGGGTGCTCAAATGGTAAAAGAAGTTGCTTCTAAAACCAATGATCTGGCTGGTGACGGTACTACTACAGCAACAGTTTTAGCTCAGGCAATAGTAAAAGAAGGACTAAAGAATGTGGCAGCCGGTGCTAATCCAATGGAGCTAAAAAAAGGTATAGACAGAGCTGTTGAGGCTATAACTGCAAACCTTGTTGAACAGGCCGAAGAAGTTGGAGACTCATCAGAAAAAATAAAGCAAGTTGCTTCTATTTCTGCAAATAACGACGATGTCGTTGGAGACTTAATTGCTCAGGCTTTCGGTAAAGTTGGAAAAGAAGGTGTAATAACTGTTGAAGAAGCTAAAGGCACGGAAACTTACGTTGACGTTGTAGAAGGTATGCAGTTCGATAGAGGATATTTATCTCCATACTTCGTTACTGACAGCGAAAAAATGACAACAGACCTTGATGATCCTTATATTCTTATTGTTGATAAGAAAATTTCTGCAATGAAAGATTTGATGCCTGTACTTGAGCCTGCTGCTCAAAGTGGCAAGCCGCTATTGATTATCGCAGAAGACGTAGAAGGAGAAGCTCTTGCGACTTTAGTAGTTAATAAATTAAGAGGTTCTTTAAAGATTGCGGCTGTAAAAGCTCCAGGTTTTGGAGACAGAAGAAAGGCTATGTTGGAAGATATCGCGATTTTAACCGGCGGAACTGTAATTTCTGAAGAACGTGGATTTACTTTAGAAAATGCAACTTTAGACATGCTGGGTACTGCTGAAAAAGTTTCTATTGATAAAGATAATACAACTATTGTAAATGGTAGTGGCAGTGAAAACGATATTAAAAATCGCGTAAATCAAATTAAATCTCAAATAGAAACTACTACAAGCGACTACGATAAAGAAAAACTTCAGGAAAGACTTGCTAAGTTAGCAGGTGGTGTTGCAGTACTTTATGTTGGTGCAGCTTCAGAAGTGGAAATGAAAGAGAAAAAAGACCGTGTAGATGATGCGCTTCACGCTACGAGAGCGGCTGTTGAAGAAGGTATTGTTGCTGGTGGTGGTGTAGCCTTAGTAAGAGCTTTGAAAGTTATAGAAAACTTAAGCAGTGAAACAGCAGATGAAGCTACTGGTATCCAAATTGTTGCAAAAGCTATAGAATCACCACTAAGAACTATTGTTGAAAACGCAGGTGGCGAAGGCTCTGTTGTCATAAACAAAGTAAAAGAAGGTGAGCATGGCTACGATGCAAAAACAGAAACTTATGTGGATATGCTTGCAGCAGGAATTATAGACCCTAAGAAAGTAACAAGAGTTGCCCTTGAAAATGCAGCTTCAGTTTCTGGTATGATTCTAACTACTGAATGTGCTTTAACAGAAATAGAAGAAGAAAATGATAATGCCGGCGGTGGCGGAATGCCTCCAATGGGTGGCGGAATGCCAGGAATGATGTAATTATCATTAAGTCTTAAATGCAAAAAAGCTGTCTCATATGAGGCAGCTTTTTTTTTAGTATAATTCCATGTCTAATACTCTCCTTTTTCAGGAATCTTTATTTGATACACCTTTCCTGAGCTGTTAAGCAGATAATTGTCTCTCATCCAGGGATTGTGTATTTTAAATTGCTTATAGTTTAAACCAAACCTTTTGGCGAACGCAGGGATATCTGTGATAGCTGTATCAACCTGAATAGTTTTGGTTTTAATTTGTTTATAAAGGTGATTATCATCTATGTTGAAAGAATAATTTTCCGGATTAGAGAGTACTTCTTTAATGGCCAAAATCCTAAATACATATCTTTCGGTTTCACTGTTAAGCAATAGGTTATAATAGCCGGAAATATTTTGTCTCTCCATTTGATTTTCTAAACCAGCCATACCCATATTATAAGAGGCGGCTGCCATAGTCCAGGATCCAAATTTTTCTTTGGCATCTTTCAGATATTCGCAGGCGACTTGAGTTGATTTTTCAATATTATATCTTTCATCTACATTTGAGTTTATTTCCATGCCATACTCCTGCCCTGTTCCTTTCATGATTTGCCAAAATCCTGTCGCTCCGGCTGGTGAAACAATATCCATTAATCCACTTTCGGCAACAGCAAGGTATTTAAAATCATCTGGAACACCATTTGCCATTAAAATTGGTTCAATGATGGGAAAATATTTCTTTGAGCGTTTTATCATCAAAATACCGTTAGACTGCCAATAGGTATTGACTAAAAGTTCTCTATCCATTCGCTCATAAACATCTGGCTCGTTCAAAGGTACAGTCTCTCCGGCAAAAGATAGTTGTTCTGGTACTTCTAGCGAAAAGACATTATAGTTCTTTTCAAAGCTTTTCTCTGGATTATCTTTATATATTTCAGTTTGACTGTCCTGATTAACAAAGGAATAGCCTATTCCAAGAAGTGATATTAAACCTATACCAAATATTGAGTTGTGAATGAATTTTGATTTTTTCATACTTTATCTTGAATTAGTTGATGTTGAATTAGACCTGGCAAATTTTCATTAAACCATCTAAAACGGTTTAAAATCATAATGTGTGTACCGTCTTCAACATTTATATAATTATTGATGTGTTTTACCGGAAAGACTTTATCCTTATCACCATGGATATGAATTATACCTTCAATAGGCTTATCTTGTTGCCAGCATACCATTTGTTTAACAGCCCAATCCAGATAAACTTTATCATTTACTGAAAGATATTGCCTGTAAAGCTGTAAACGTTTTCTGATTAAATTGCCAACTGGGAGCTTTTCAATTTCAGTAATGTAATTGAGTAAACCAAAAGGCAGAAATTTATAAACACCTGTTTCCCTCGCAAACTGCATGTGAGCAGGAATTTCTGAGCTTTGCTTAACGCTGGAAATTACGATAAGTCTTTTATATTTAATTAATTTAGATATTTCCTGAACTAAAACGCCACCAAATGAAACACCTATTAAAACTGGATTTTCGTGTTGAATTTGTTCCAGCATACGTTCTGCATATTGCTGAATACTTTCTTCTTTTTCAGGAATTATCCAGTTCATCCAATGTATTTCAAAAATTTTTTCATCAAGTGAAATATTTTCAAAGATAGAAGGATTTGCTGCCATTCCTGGCATCATATAGACGTGATATTTAACTGTTGAAATATTCAAAATTGAACAGAAAATTAAAATTGCAATATAATTTGTAAATTTACAATATATTCTAAGCCTAGCATTGAAGTTGGTTCTATTTTAATATATCGTTTTTACCAATGCAAACAGAAAATATAAATATCAAAAAGAATGAACTTCTCAGACAATTTGAGTACAGGTTTGATGGTAAGCTTATAAAGGTAGAATATTCTGAACAGGGTAGACACTTGTTTCTTACACGTTTTGAAATGGATAATACCATTGCAGGTGAGATATTAAAAGATAAATTTTTAAAATCAGTTTTAGATATGCTGAGTGAACAAGAGTCTTTAGTTGTTCCTACATGTCCCGTTGTTGCGAATTTCTTCAAAAAGCACAGGTCTGAATATAAACACTTATTACCTGTAGGTATAAATTTATAATTTTAGTTTTGTAAAACTGAATCCAGAATTTCAGCCCTTACCATTCCAGTTTCATCAATAGAATCTAATTTTACTTCCTTTAAAGTATTAGCCAAATGAGGGTTCCACGGCATTTTCACTTTAACATAATTCTCAGTAAAACCCTGAATATAACCTTCTTTGTTATCGTGTTCAAATAAAACTGTTTTTATTTTTCCTAACTGACTTTCGTAAAAAGCTCTTCTTTTTTTTGCAGATAAACCGCGAAGCATTTTACTCCGTTTTTTTCTCAACTTTTGAGGAACTACACCATCCATATTGGCAGCAACGGTATTATCCCTTTCAGAATAAGTAAAAACGTGTAGGTAGGATATATCTAAAGTATTTAAAAATTCGTAAGTTTCTAAAAAGTGGGCATCAGTTTCTCCGGGAAATCCAACAATTACATCGACACCAATACAGGCATCCGGCATTGTGGATTTAATTTGTTCTACCCTATCTACATATAATTCTCTGAGGTATCTTCTTTTCATTTTTTTTAGTAAATCATTGCTTCCACTTTGTAATGGGATATGAAAGTGTGGAACAAAGGTACTACTGCCTGCCACAAAGTCTATGGTTTCATCTTTAAGAAGGTTAGGCTCTATTGAAGATATTCTCAATCTTTCAATACCCTCTACATTGTCTAAGGCTTTAACCAAATCCAAGAAAGTATGTTCATGTTTTTTATTACCAAATTCACCTTTACCGTAATCTCCAATATTTACACCTGTTAATACGATTTCTTTGATACCTTGATCAGATATTTCTTTTGCATTTTTTAAAACATTATCCAGAGCGTCTGATCTTGATATGCCTCTGGCCAAGGGTATTGTACAATATGTACACTTATAATCACAACCATCCTGCACTTTTAAAAAAGCTCTTGTCCTGTCTCCTATTGAATAAGAACCTACGTAGAAATCTGCCTCATTAATTTCACAGGAATGAACCTCACCGAAATCATTTTTACTCAAATCACCTATATAATCAGTGACTTTGAATTTTTCAGTTGCTCCGAGCACTAAATCGACACCATCAACATCTGCAAGTTCCTCTGGTTTAAGCTGTGCATAACAGCCTATGCCTATAACATAGGCATCAGGATTACTTTTAAGGGCTTTTTTTACTATAGTTTTGAATCGCTTATCTGCATTTTCTGTAACACTACAAGTGTTGATCACATATATATCTGCCGTTTCATCAAAATCTACCCTTTCAAAGCCTTTCTCATGGAATTGTCGGGCAATCGTAGATGTTTCAGAAAAGTTGAGTTTACAACCTAGAGTATAAAAAGCTACCTGTTTTGACATAAAAATACTATTTACTCCAATTTAGAGTAATATTAATTATATTAGAGTTTCAATTATACTGCAAATATATTAACATTAAACCTGTTTAAAAAATTGAAGGTCATTAGATTAGCACAAGTTTTTACATTTTTAGCCACTATGCTTTTAATCAGCTGTAATACAGATAAGTCGTTAGACAAGTCTAACTTAGTATTCAGATATAATGAACATTCTGATATTACATCACTTGATCCTGCCTTTGCCAGAGATCAACGAAATATTTGGGCGGTGCATCAATTATACAATACATTGGTTGGCTTGGATGACCAGTTAAAAGTGATACCTGAAGTTGCAAAATCCTGGGAAATTTCTGAAGATGCTATGACCTATACTTTTCATCTTAGAGGTGATGTGTACTTTCATAAAAGCAAAGTTTTTGAAGGAGATTTACGAAAACTAAATGCAAAAGATGTAAAATTCAGTCTGGAACGCTTATCAGATAAAACATTGGCCTCTCCTGGTTCTGAAATACTTAATAAAGTTAAAGAAATTAATATTATTGATAATTATACTATACAATTTGTACTGAAAGAGCCTTTTCCTGCTTTTTTAGGGGTTTTATCTATGAAGTACTGCTCAATTATACCACAAGAAGTAAAATCAGGTAAAATAGACTTTAGAACTAATCCTATAGGTAGTGGCCCATTTAAATTTAAAAGATGGATTCCACAGGAAAAAATGGTGTTCAGAAAAAACGAGCTGTATTTTGAAAAAGACGCATCTGGCAGTCAGCTGCCCTATTTAGAGGCCATATCAATAACCTTCTTACCTGACAAACAAAGCGAGTTTATGCAGTTTATACAAGGTAATTTAGACTTTATTAGCGGACTGGATGTTTCATATAAAGATGAAATGTTAAGGGCTGATGGAAAACTAAAAGATGAATATGTGAATAAAATAAATGTAGACAGGTCTCCTTATTTAAATACTGAATACATTGGTTTTTTTCTCCCTAATAAACGTTCTGCCCTAAGCGACATTAGAATTAGAAAAGCCATTAACCATGGTTTTGATAAAGAAAAGATGATTAAGTATTTGAGGAATGGAATTGGTATCCCGGCTAATCAAGGTTTTATCCCCAAAGGACTCCCAGGATGGTCTTTAGATAATTATGGATATTCATATGATCAAGAAAGAGCAAAACAATTTGTGGAGGATTACAAAAAAGATAAAAATATAAAAAAAGTAAGCCTAACAATTTCAACAAATGCTTCTTATCAGGATTTAATAGGATTTATTCAATCAGAGCTGAGTTCAATTGGCCTTAATGTAAATATTGATGTTTTACCATCATCAACACTTAGGCTAAAAAGAAGTGAAGGACAACTTGAAGCATTTAGGAGCAGTTGGATAGCTGATTATCCGGATGCTCAAAATTATTTAAGTCTTTTTTATTCTAAAAATAAAACACCAGTCGGCTCAAATTATACACATTTTGATTCCAAAGTATTCGATAGTCTATATAATGAGGCTATAAAAACAGCAGATACTGATTATAGAGAAATATTATATTCAAGATTAGATTCAATTATTATGGACGAATCGGCTGTTGTACCTTTGTTTTATGATGAAGCCATTCGTTTTAAGCATAAAAATATTATGGGATTAAAAATAAATCCTATTAATCTTCTGGAGTTAAAAACTGTGAGAAAAAGATAATTTTTTTAAGCCAAGATAGGTAGTAGGAATAAGGGTGAAATAAACCATTTTTATGGCAATTTTAAGCCTGAGCTTGAAAAGCATTATTTTAGCAATTTAATTATTATCAGTAGGCTTATCCAAAAAATGCAATTTTGAAACTTACTCTCAAATCCGAAACCTTTTATAACATATACACAGGAGTACTGTTAATCTTATTCATTTAAGCAGTAGGAGTTTTTGAAAACAAGATTAATATGATTGTAAATCAAACACACTAAGATGTGTGTGCTTTTTTACTTTCAATAAGCTGATATAGGGTAAGAACAAATCCAACGCTCATACTTATAGTTTTAAATTGTGGGTAGAATAAATGAGTAGATAAGGTTAGTTTGTTATTATGCACTTAAAGCAATGACCAATGATTGACTGAGAGTATAAATAAATCATCTTTTGAGCAAAAAATCCTCTAGTACTTTAAACTATTAAAATTTAATACTAAATAATATACTTTAAAATCCATAAAAAAAGCTGCCCAAAGGCAGCTTTTAAATATATTATGTAGTGAATGTTACTGTAATTTTACAGTTACTGTTCTTGCTAGCATTCTAACATATTCATTTTTACTAGTATATACAGGATTCTCACCGTTTCCTCTATGTTCTAATCTACTTGAATCTATTCCTGCTTCTACAAGAATATCATGAACATTTTTAGCACGTCTTTGTGATAACCTGTCGTTGTAAGCATCAGAACCAATTACATCAGTCATACCAATTAATTCTACATTAGCGTCAGGATTATTTTCTAAGAAATGTACCAAAGAGGCCAAATCGCTAGTTGAAGAAGCATTAGGCATATCTTTATTAAAGTCAAAGAATAGTCTTATATAACCATCTTCTACTAAAGATTTAGCTGTACCACCTAAGTCAAGACCATCCATTTTTTCATCAACGTAATTTGTTACATAGTTGTTAATCACATCCGGAACACCATCATTATCTTCATCTTCAGGCTCTACTTCAAGAGCAGCAACTCTCTCTTCAAGTTCATCTAACTCATCTCTCAAAGCGTTCATTTCTGCAGTATCATCTTTATAATACCAATCTATACTACCTTTTTCACCTTCTCCCAGTGCTATGTTTATACCTACAGAAGCGTTGAACATTAAACCGTCTATAGCTCTTGTTGACACATCTGCTGCACCATCCCAATTTACATGTTGTGTAAAAGTAAACGCAGTCTGAAAATCAGCCTTTAAAGTTATGTTATCTGATAATTTATACATAGGTGTAAAACCAAATACAGCATGAAAAACATTGTCATCACCTACATTGTCTGCATTTCCCCCACCATTAAACCTGGCATAATTATCCTTATCGAAAAAGTGGTGCCCATAACCAGGACCAGCATACATTTGTAAATTAAATTTATCAGTCCAAGTGTAAAAATCTAAAAAGTTTCCAACGTTAAATACTGCTTCAAGATTAACCTGAAGGTATGACGCATCAAAACTATAATTAGAAGCATCAGAGTCCTCGGAGAAAGTAGCATACAATCCTTTTAATCTAACACCAAACTTATCATTAAAATTATATCTTAAACCTGCATTAAAATTATATCCAGACAATAAACCCGAATTTGCTGTAAAAGATTGCCCGTTAGGACCAATTAAGGTAGTTGTTGGTGTAGTTGACCAAGCTCTTGCAACATTAGTTACTCCAACACCTAATTCAAGATTCCATTTTTTATATCCATCCAAAGGATTTTCAGTTGAACTTTCATTGTCTTGTTCCTGTGCGAATATCAAGAACGGACACAATAATAAAAGAAATAAATAATTTTTCATTTTTAGATTTTTTATAAAATTACTACATAATTAGTTGGGTACAAATAAAACAAATAATCCTTACATAAAAAAATTAATACTTAAAAAAACACCATTTTATTCAATAATCTCAAGTTTCGCAAATCGTAGTAATAAATTCTTCAATCCTGTGTTATTAAACATGATTTCAGCTTTTTTATCTTGTCCAACACCTGTTATGGACAGTACTTTACCTTCTCCAAACCTTCCATGTTTTACTTTTTGACCTGGTTTTAGAGATAATAATTCATCATTTGTGGCAGAATTAGCTTTTGAAGGCTTTATTTTTCTCAGTTTTCGTAATTGCTTTTCAGTAGGTTTATGGCTTGGAGGCGGAGCTCCGTTTCTTGGTTTTGTTTGCCTTAACTTAGATTTGTCAACATCTCCAAAAATATCGGCATCTATTTGAGGTTTGTACCTGTAGCTGTCATTAGATACATTTAATTCTACAACTTCTTCATCTATTTCATCTATAAACCGACTTGGTTCAGCATCTATGAGCTTTCCCCATCTGTACCTTGATAAAGTATAAGTAATATAGGCTTGTTTTTCTGCTCGAGTCAAAGCTACATAAAACAGCCTTCTCTCCTCTTCCAATTCACTTCTTGTATTCATACTCATTGCCGATGGAAATAAATCCTCTTCTAATCCAACAATAAAAACGTAAGGAAATTCTAATCCCTTAGCCAAATGAACAGTCATTAAAGACACCCTGTTATTATCTCCTTTTTCATTATCAAAATCTGTAGCTAAAGCGACATCCTCAAGAAATTCTGATAATGAACCACTGGCGTCAGCTACTTCTTCTTGTCCTTCAACAAAATCTCTAATACCATTCAATAATTCCTCTAAATTTTCAATCCTTGTAATACCTTCAGGAGTGCCATCCTTTTTAAATTCCTGTAGAAGCCCTGTTTTTTTTATGATGAGATCAGCTAATTGAAAAGCATTTTGTTTTTCAGATACTATCTGAAAACTTTTTATCATATTGATAAAATTGACAAGCTTGGTCTGGATACCTCTATTAATTCCTATATCAATTTTGTCTATATTTTCAATGATTTCAAAAATTGAACGTTTGTAGTGATTAGCCGCTAAAATAAGCTTATCCAATGTGGTTTGACCGATACCACGTGCGGGAAAATTTATAACACGCTTTAATGATTCCTCATCCTTAGAATTTACCACCAGTCTTAAGTAGGCTAAGACATCCTTAATTTCTTTTCGCTGGTAAAAAGACAGGCCACCGTAAATCCTGTAAGGCATATCCTTTTTTCGAAGGGCATCCTCTATTGCCCTACTTTGCGCATTTGTCCGGTACAATATGGCAAAATTATCGTAATCTAACTGATTATTCATTTGCAGATCAAATATAGTAGAGGCCACGAAGCGCCCTTCTTCAGCATCATTTATAAGTTGATGAACTTTTATTTTTTCGCCATCAGAATTTGAAGTCCAGACAACTTTTTCCAATCGCTTTTTATTTTTCTCAATAATCGAATTAGCTGCCTGTACTATATTATTTGTAGAGCGGTAGTTTTGCTCGAGCTTAAAAGTCTTTACATCGTCGTAATCCCTTTGAAAATTCAATATATTATTAATATTGGCACCTCTAAAAGCATAAATACTTTGGGCATCGTCACCAACCACACAAATATTTTGATATCTGTCACTAAGTGCCCTCACGATAAGATATTGCGAATGGTTGGTATCCTGGTACTCGTCAACT
The DNA here is from genome assembly GCA_964593755.1 of uncultured Mesohalobacter sp. Taxonomy (GTDB): domain Bacteria; phylum Bacteroidota; class Bacteroidia; order Flavobacteriales; family Flavobacteriaceae; genus Psychroflexus. The sequence continues at coordinate 63,924 of CAZQKB010000002.1, forward strand.
AAAATATATTGAAATCTGTGTTGGTATTTTGCCAGAACATCAGGAAACCTGGTCAATAATTCATTGGTTTTGAGCAATAGATCATCAAAATCCATCGCTCCAGCCTTAAAGCACCTGTTTACATACTCTTCATAAATATCTCCTAACCTCGGGCGTTTTGCCATAGCATCGGCTTCCTGTAATTCAGGGTTTCTGCGGTATGCTTTAACGGTTATCAGGTTATTTTTATAGGAAGAAATTCTGGAATAAACCTGTTTGTATTTATAGACATCTTTATCAAGGTTCATTTCTTTGATGATACTATTGACAAGCCTTTGCGAATCCTGAGTATCGTATATTGTAAAATTTGAAGGAAAGCCAAGCTTATCAGCCTCAAATCGTAATAGCCTTGCAAAAACAGAGTGAAAAGTACCCATCCAAAGGTTCTTCGCCTCACTGGGTCCAACAATTTTAGCAATTCGATTTTTCATCTCTCTTGCCGCTTTATTGGTAAAGGTTAAGGCTAAGATATTAAAAGCATCAACACCCTGATGCATAAGGTGTGCTATTCTGTAGGTTAAAACTCTTGTTTTTCCAGAACCAGCACCGGCAATCACTATCATTGCTCCATCCTTCTGAAGTACAGGCTCTCTTTGAGCCTCGTTAAGTTCCTTTAAATAATCCTGCAATCCTAAGTTTTTTATGTTTTCAAAATTAAATAATCCTAATTTAAATTATAGGTTAAAATATCAATAGTTTTAAACAATCTCTTGGATTTTAACCCTTATCAATGTATTACTATATTTATATTTACACCAAAAAAATTATGTCAGATTTTGATTTTTCTATAATGGTCTCTTTTTTTCTATCCAGTTTAATTGTTGGTGGAATAGCATTTTATTTTTTTAAGACACATACCGAACATTTAAAAGAAAATAAAAGATTAGACTTAAGGCTAAAGCATAAAAAAGAAACTTTACCCATTAGAATCCAAGCCTACGAAAGATTAACTTTACTCACTGAAAGGATTTCTATGGGTAATTTATTGAACAGGGTAAAACCCATAAGCAGTGACAAAAATGACTACGAGGATTTGTTAATCAAAAATATTGAGCAGGAATTTGAACACAATTTAGTGCAACAAATTTATGTCTCAGATGAATGTTGGAATGTCATTAAAACAGTAAAAAATACTACCATTTCTACCATCAGAAAAACCAACATGAGCAATTCTGTAACAGATGCTTACAAATTGAGAGAAACACTAATTTCGGACATGTTAGATCAAAAAAACTCCCCTAATGAATTGGCCATTCAGATTTTGAAAAGAGACTTAAAAGCCATATTATAGCTATAAAATTTTTAATTTGCGTTGAAAGGTTAATCTTAAATTAAGATGATTAAATACCATTGGAGAATTTATCATAAAAGTAATTTCTTCCCTTTGCTCCTACTCATTACACATTACTAATTACTACAAGTATACGATAGTCCGGAGAAAAGACCACTAGGCCGAAGTAAACAATCGATTTTCTTTAAGTTTAGGCTGCTACAGACATATTATCCATTACTTAAACCCATAATTTGTGAAATCAGTAAAATCAATCTACTTTTGCATATCAAAGTAAAATCATAACCAAAATGAAAGCATATGTATTTCCGGGTCAGGGTGCTCAATTTTCAGGCATGGGATTAGACCTATATGAAAATTCTAAGGAGGCAAAAGCATTGTTTGAAAAAGCAAACGACATATTGGGCTTCGAGATTACCAGGACAATGTTTGAAGGTACTGCAGAAGATCTCAAGCAAACCGACATCACGCAACCAGCTATTTTCCTGCATTCTGTAATTTTAAGCCAGGTGCTTGGAGAGAGTTTTAAGCCAGATATGGTTGCAGGACATTCTCTAGGCGAATTTTCTGCACTGGTAGCTAATGAGACGTTAAGCTTTGAAGATGGCCTAAAACTCGTTCACCAGCGTGCAAAAGCGATGCAGGAAGCCTGTAAAGTTCAGGAATCCACCATGGCTGCGGTTTTAGGGCTTGATGACGAAACCGTAGAACAAGTCTGTGCTGAAACACCAGGTATTGTTGTGCCGGCAAATTACAATTGCCCAGGGCAACTGGTTATTTCCGGTGAGGTTGAAGCTGTTAACAGAGCATGTGAGACATTGAAGGAAAAAGGCGCCAAGCGAGCATTGGTATTGCCTGTTGGCGGAGCTTTTCACTCGCCCCTTATGGCGCCTGCAAAAGAAGCATTAGCTAATGCTATAGAAAATACTAATTTTAATAAACCAATTTGTCCGGTTTATCAAAATGTGAATGCCCGACCTGTTACAAACCCTGCCGATATTAAGAAAAATTTGATCGACCAGCTCACAGCAGCAGTAAGATGGACACAAATCATGAAAAATATGCTTGATGCTGGCATGACCTCTTATACAGAAGTTGGTCCGGGCAAAGTTCTACAAGGTTTATTGAAAAAAATTGACAGAAGATTTCCTACTGAAAGCGCAAGCCTATAACATATGTCTAAAATTAGAATCACAAAGCAGTTTACATTTGAAATGGCGCACGCACTATATGGTTACGACGGCAAGTGCAGAAACATTCACGGGCACAGCTACAAACTTGATGTGTGCGTAATTGGTTCGCCAATACAAAATAGCGATAATCCAAAATACGGAATGGTCATAGATTTTGGCGATTTAAAAAGTATTGTCAAATCTGAAATCATTGACCTCATGGATCATGCGACAATGCTCAATACAGCATCCGGACACAAAGATTTGGCCCATTACCTTAAGGCTGAAGGACATAAACTTGTAGAGGTTAACTATCAGCCTTCCAGTGAGAATATGGTCATTGATTTTGCAAAAAGAATAATATCTAAATTACCCGCGGAATTAAAACTGCACAGCCTGAAACTCAGAGAAACTGAGACAGCCTTCGCAGAATGGTATGCCTCAGATCAGATTTAAGAAATTTTGAGTTAAATCAGGCATTCAAACCAAAAGCCTAATAAAGGTATTGATTTTCAGAATTAAGACAGTTCAAACTCTAAAATTTTAAATGTAAATGTCGGAAGGTACCAAACTTGAAACTTCAAAAACAGATTTAGTTCGAAGAGATAGCGAAGTAATTTGGCACCCGCTTACCCAGCATAAAACCCATCAATTTGCCTTACCAATTGCGAAAGCAAAAGGGGCTTTTCTTTATGATGAAAATAGCAAATCATACATCGATGCCATTTGCTCCTGGTACACTGCGATGTATGGACATTGCCACGAAAGATTAGTTAAGGCGATTTCTAAACAAGCTAAGGAGCTTGATCAGGTCATATTTAGTGGTTTCACTCATGAACCGGCCATAAAGCTGGCAGAAAAACTTATTTCCATTTTACCGGATGGATTTTCAAAAGTCTTTTATAATGACAATGGCTCTACTGCAACTGAAATCGGTATAAAGATGGCCTTTCAATACCATCACAACAAAGGCCAAAAAAGAGATACCATTTTGGCTTTTGAAGAAGGCTTTCATGGTGATACTTTTGGCGCTATGTCAGTGTCCGGCCTTTCTGTTTACAACGGCGCTTTTGAAGATCATTTTATAAAAGTTGTTAGAATACCAAAACCTGACGGCAGAAACACTGCAGAAGTCTTAGATCAATTAAAACAAATTACGGAAGATCAGAGTATTGCAGGGTTTATTTACGAACCACTTATTCAAGGTGCTGCAGGTATGAAAACCTACGATAAATCAGGATTAGAAGCTATTTTGAAACATTGCAAAAGCTGTGAAATTATTTGCATAGCTGATGAGGTCATGACCGGTTTTGGTAAAACCGGGACTTGTTTTGCATCAGAACAAATTGATATTAAACCGGACGTGATCTGCCTTAGCAAAGCTTTGACTGCCGGTATGTTACCCATGGGAGCTACAGTTTGTAAGGCGTTTATTTATGAAGCTTTTTATGCCGATGAAGTTTCCAAAGGTTTGTTCCACGCTCATACCTATTCAGGAAACCCACTTGCTTGTGCAGTAGCATTGGAGGCTATAAATCTTTATGAATCCTCACACATACAGAATAGTATCCAACAAATTTCAGAAGCTCATCATGTGTTTAAATCTGAAATTGAAAATCATCCTAAAACCAAATCTGTCCGACATCTGGGCGTAATACTGGCTGTAGATTTAGATTTGAAAATAGAGCGCTACGGTAATATCCGGGATGAAATCTACAACTTTTTTATGGAAAGAGGAATCTACCTGAGACCTCTGGGCCAAACCGTGTATATTGTTCCGCCTTATGTCATTACAAGGAAGGAGTTGAGTACTATTTACAAAGCTTTCAGAGAAATGTTGGAAAATTTCTAAGCTATCTGTAAATGTTTTGGCGATTTACCCATTCTCTGTAAACTCTTGCATTTCTATTGTGCTCTGAAAGGGTTTTAGAAAAAATATGGTATCCAATATTTTTTGTATCTGCTACAAAATATAGGTAATTGTGCTTTTTATAATTCAAAACAGCATCTAAAGAAGAAACATCCGGCATGATAAGAGGTGCAGGTGGTAAACCCTCGTATTTATAGGTATTGAATGGCGAATCTATTTGTAAGTCTTTCAACAATACACGTCTTACAATAGTATCAGGTTTATTGTATTTTTGTTTTAAAGCATAGACTACTGTCGGGTCAGCCTGAAGCTTCATATTTCTTTTCAATCGATTGATGTAAACTCCGGCAATAGTTGGCCTCTCCTCTATTTTTGTACTTTCTTTCTGTACGATTGAAGCCAAAACTGCCACCTCTACACGTGATAAGTTTATCGTTTTTCGTTTTTGCTCCCGACTCCTGTTCCAAAAGTCTTCATATTCCTTCACTAATCTTTTCTGAACACTTTCAGGTGAAGTATTCCAATAATATTCGTAGGTGTTTGGTATATAAAGTGATAGGGATTGCTGCAACGTCAATTCTTTATCATTTAGAAAACTTTCATCAGTGAATACTTTTAAAAACGCTAAAGAATCTGCGTCGAACTGAGAAGCCAGTTTTCCACTTAATTCTGGAATATTTTCAGCATTATTGAAAGTGATATCCACAGGTGTATTCTGACTCCTCAGAACGTTCACGATTTCGTTATTGTTCATTCCTTTTTTGAGGATAAACCGGCCAGGTTTTGGAGAATAGTTCTTTTTTTGAGCAACTTGAACAAAACTGCTGATATCCTTTACGTTTGGTGATAGTTTGTGAATTAAACTATCTATATTATCCTGCTTAGAAATATAAATGTCTTTGGTGCTAGAATCAAAATTTGTGTTTGGCCCGAATACAGATTCATAAATGGTATAACTCAAATAGGCTAAGCCAACAGTGATAATTATAGCTATGAAGAGTAAAATTTTTCTAATGTACATTGTTTATATTTTGGTAAATAGCTTCGGTATGAAATTGTTTGTGGTGATAATTCCAGTCTTTTCTTTCTCCGGTTTTTTTAAAGCCACAGGATTCGAAAAGCTTAAGGCTTTTATGATTTGAAAGTTCTATGAAGGCATAAAATTGATGTAAATCCAAATGATCAAACCCGTATCTTAGGACTGATTGAATAGCCTCTCTGGCATAACCTTTTCCTCGATATTGTGCATCAATTATTATACCCAAACCCGCTCTTTTGTGTTTGGGTGAAAAATCATAAATATCAACAAAACCGTATTGTGTTTGGGTTTGGTTATGGCAAATAACCAGGCGAAGTTGCTTAACATCAAATATATCACGATGACCGTTTTCTAAGTATTTTTTTAAAATATCTTTTGAAAATGGCGTTTGTGTATTACTAAGGTGCCATAGCTGCTCATCATTTTCAATTTGTTCAAGAAAGGACAAATCCTCAGGCTCGAGTGCTCTTAGATAAATATGTTTCGACCCAAAACTTAGCATAAAAAATAACCTTTGTAAACCTGTTGAGTAGGACCAATTAACCATATGTTTTCAAAACCATCTGTGGTTTTTTCAAATTTCACCTGTAAATCACCACCTTTAGCTTTAATGTAGATAGGGTTTTCATTAACCAACTGCCTATCGTAAGATGCCAAAGCGGCAGCTGTGACGCCTGTACCACAAGACAAAGTTTCATCTTCAACACCCCTTTCGTAGGTTCTGATATGTAATTTATGATCTTTCAATTGTATAAAGTTTACATTTATACCTTCATTTTTAAACTGCTCAGAATACCTTATTTCTGAACCTTCTTTTTTTACATTTAATGCCTGAACATCTTCAACTATCTTTATAAAGTGTGGCGAACCGGTATCTAAAACAAGATTTCCCGAAAAATCTTCAATTTTTGAAACATCTTTCATTTTTAATTCCACATTCATTCTTTCATCTATTTTAGCATCATGCAGCCCATCTATAGCCTCAAAAACGCATGATTTTTCAATTAGCCCTAAAAATTTAGCAAAAGCTACAATACATCTTCCTCCATTGCCACACATTGTGCTTTCATTGCCATCTGCATTAAAGTACACCATTTTAAAATGTATGTGGTTTTTGAGAGAATTTTCTAGACAAATCAAACCATCTGCACCTATGCCAAATTTTCTGTCGCAAAGGCGCCTTACAAGTTTGGTATCATATTTGAAATGACTCTTGCGATTATCAATCATAACAAAATCATTACCAGTACCTTGATATTTGTAGAATTTCAGTTCTGATAGCATCATTAAAAAATTTATGCAAAGATACGATTTAATGTAATTTTTGTTTTGATTGACGGGGAATTAAAATATTATGAAAATATTTTGAAACAAAAAATATAAAATCACGTATTATTAATAGAAAGTTTAATTAGAAAAAACAAAAACTGAAAATTATGAAGAAGTTTTTAAGTTACCTTAGTATAGCAATTCTAGGTGGAATGGTAAGTTTGGGTGCTTTTCAATTTTTCTACGATACACCTGAACAAAATACAGTTGTAAAAGAAAGTCTAGTAGAACAACCAAAAATTGTTCAGACAAAATCGACGCCTTACGAAAACTTAGTACCCGAAAATTTCAATTTCACACTTGCTGCAAAGAGCACGGTTGACAAAGTGGTTCACGTTAAAAATGTAACAACATTTTCCAAGCCCAGAACTTTGAGAGAGTATTTTTACGGACAAGGTTCAGGTGAAACTCAAAAAGCCGTGAGAGGCATGGGCTCAGGCGTTATAATTACGCCTGATGGATATATTGTAACCAACAATCACGTCATAGAAGGTGCAAGTGAAGTAGAAATCACTTTGAATAACAATGAAACCTACACAGCAGAAATTGTTGGCACGGTACCGGAAAGTGATGTAGCCTTACTAAAAATTGACGCCCAGGATTTAGACTATATTTCATTTGGTGATTCAAACCAAATTGAACTAGGACAATGGGTTTTAGCCGTTGGAAATCCGTTTAATCTTACGTCGACTGTTACGGCAGGAATTATAAGTGCCAAAGGAAGAAGCCTGAGTGAATCTAAGGATATGATTCAATCCTTTATTCAGACAGACGCCGCTGTAAATCCAGGAAATAGCGGTGGCGCCTTGGTTAATGCAGAAGGTGAACTGGTTGGTATAAATACAGCTATTTCATCAAGAACCGGAAGTTATATTGGTTATTCCTTTGCTATTCCATCTAATAATGTGAGAAAAATTGTGGAAGACCTCATCGAATTTGGTGATGTACAAAAAGCTATTTTGGGAGTAAAAGGCACCGATATCACTGCCGAAAATTATAAAATGCTGGATAATGTTGATGAAACTCAGGGTTTTTATATTGCTCAGGTTGATCCGAATTCAGGTGCAGATAAAGCCGGTCTAAGAAAAGGTGATATCATCATAAAATTGAATGATGTCAAAATCAGAAAGTTTTCTGACCTAAGCGGTTTTATAGGCTCTAAAAATCCAGGTGATATTGTATCTGTAACCTACATCAGAAATGGAGATATAGAAACTACTGATGTTACACTAGAAAAATATGAATTCTACAGGTTAAGTGAAGTCGGCATTGAAGTGATTAACGCCTCACAGGATGATCTTGATAAGTTTGGTATTGAATACGGCGTAAAAATCAGTAAAGTTAGAAATGAAAGTCTAAAACAGGAACTTTTTGATGGTATTCTTATTGATGAAGTAAATGATGAGCCCGTAAAAAATATTGAAGATTTAAAGAAAATAATGACAAGACATGATTCAAGAGATCCATTATCTATTAAATTTAATGCACCAAACGGACAATCAAGAACTTATGTGTTCAGATAATGTCCTGCTTTAAGCTTTGAGCCACGAATGCACAAATAAAAATGAATCTTTAAGGCATTCGTGGCTTATTTCTCACCTCACGAATACCGGCTGGTTATCTTTTTTTGTTTCTGATTTACTAAAACCATAATCGTCTTCATTAAATTTCAGGATATCTTCGTATGTAGGGTTTTCAATTTTTGCCAAATGTCTAGTCATATAACCTCTTGCCTTTTTGGCGTAAAAGCTTATAATTTTCAGTTTTCCATTTTTATAATCTTTAAAAACAGGCTCTATCCATTTGCCTTTTAATGCCTTTTTATCAACAGCTTTTGAATATTCTTTACTGGCGAGGTTGACGACTAATTCATCTTCTTCAAGCTCGTTATTTAGATTTTCGGTTAGAGACCCTTTCCAAAATTCGTACAAATCCTCTGCATTTTTAGTGTCTAATTTCGTGCCCATTTCCAATCTGTAGGCCTGCATAAGATCTAAAGGTTTTAATATTCCATACAATCCTGACAAAATCCTTAGCCTATCCTGCAGACGATTTATATCCTTATCAGACAAATCATAAGCCTTAACACCATCATAAACATCGCCATCAAAGGTAAAAATGGCCGGTCTTGAATTTTCAGGTTCATGATTAATCGAAAATTCCTGGAATCTGCCATAGTTTAAATCTGCCAGCTTATCACTTATTGACATTAATTCCATCAATTCAGATTTTGATGTCTTTTTCATTCTTTTTGCCAAAATTTCAGTTTTATCTAAAAATGCAGGTATTGTAAAATCTGAAACAGGTGGCTTTTCCTTTAAATTCAACGATTTTGCAGGTGATAATAATATCTTCATATTTTCAATTTTTGATAAAAATAAATGAAAGTGTAGCTTATTTACAAAAGCATTAATAGAAAATTTTGATATCGAATAGATTTATTTCATCTAAATCTACTTTTGCAGAGCATGTTTGGCATAATTTCGCCACTTTTCGATACATAAAGTCATATCCTGAGGTAATTCTGAGGTGAAAGAAAGCTTCTTTTCTGTTTCAGGGTGGTTAAAACCAAGAGTTTTGGCATGCAGAGCTTGTCTTGGCAAAACCTGAAAACAATTATCTACAAACTGTTTGTATTTAGAAAAATTAGTGCCTTTTAGAATTTTATCACCTCCGTAACGGCTGTCATTAAAAAGTGTATGCCCGATGTATTTCATGTGAACACGAATTTGGTGAGTTCTTCCGGTTTCCAATGTACACGATACCAGTGTAACGTATCCAAAACGTTCTAAAACTTTGTAGTGCGTAACAGCAGGTTTTCCGAATTCTGCTTCATCGTCTTGATAAACCATATTTTGAAGTCGGTTTTTTGGATTTCTACCTATATTTCCTTCTATGGTGCCTTCATCTTCCTCAACATCACCCCAAACCAATGCCACGTATTCCCTTTGACTGGTTTTGTGAAAAAATTGCCTGCTCAGGTGCGTCATGGCTTTTTCTGTCTTTGCAATAACCAGCAATCCACTGGTTTCTTTGTCTATCCTGTGCACAAGTCCAGGTCTGTCTGAGCTATTGTTAGGTAAGTTGTCAAAATGATAAACCAAAGCATTGATTAGTGTTCCTGAATAATTACCGTGACCGGGGTGAACTACCATACCTGCTGGCTTATTAACTACCAAGAGACTATTATCCTCATAAACTATATCAATGGGAATATTTTCAGGCTCAAGTAGATTTTCATAAGGTGGATACGCCATTAAGACTTTTACCTCATCGCCGGCTTTCACCTTATGGTTAGGTTTTACAGCTGAAGAATTGATAAAAATATTACCATTTTTTGCAGCCTTTTGAATTTTATTTCTCGAAGCATTTTCTATAAAGTTCATGAGAAATTTGTCTACCCTTAGCGGTTCCTGGCCTTTTGAAGCTACGAAGTGGTAATGTTCGAATAAATCGTCATTATCATTTTCATTTTCTTCTTTACCCATTATTTCGCGAATTTAAATTAGAGTTCTCTAAACAAAAGTTTATTATCAGAAACATTTTACTGGTTTACGGTTCTCTCTTTTGGTGCCTTTTCGCCGTATTTTAAGCTTCCATCACCAATTACTATGTCTATTACACTGGTTTTTTTAAGTTGTGTGCCAGGTTTTATTTCCTCATTTTTATGTTTTAATTGCAGTACGATCCCCTTCGCTAAATCTGGCTTTTCTGTGATTTCTCCAATTTTGAAACCCAGAGAAATTAAAGTTGGCTGCACCTGTCTTATTGTATTACCCAAAATATTCTGCGGAATATTAACCATAGCATAGTCATTTGGGTTTATCGTTAAATAAATTTTTCTGTCTTCTTTAACCAGCTGACCGGGCTTAGGGTTTTGATCAACGACAGAAAAAGCAGGATAATCGGGGTTGTAAGCTGTAGAATCCGATATTTCAAACCTCAAGTCTAATTCTTCTACCTTTTTTTCAACAATATCAATCGTAAACTTACTCAAATCCGGAACTTCAATGTACTCGTTGTGATTTGTATAATAATTTAGCCAGTAAAATAGACCAATTATGAGTAAAATAGAAACAATAACAGCAGCGATAATGTGCTTTAAAAACCTCTTACTGAAAACAAATTTCAAAAATTCCATACTAGCTCTTCATAAATGTTGCAAATATAACGAAATACCCATAGCGGATATTGGGCAAATCAAGTTATGTTTTTTTTAATTCATTTTTATGAATTTAATAATTTCATAAACTATAATGTCATGTATTTTACTATGCATGCATAATTAATAGTGAATAATAAAAGATTTTTAAAAAACATTTATGCTTAATTTGCAGTATAATATTTAGTTTAAAAAGATGTATCAATCAAAAATAGCCGGGTTAGGCAAATATGTTCCTGAAAATATTGTAACAAATGACGATTTAACAAAAGTCATGGATACAACAGACGAATGGATTCAGGAAAGAACTGGAATTAAAGAAAGAAGACACATAAAAAAAGGTGACGGTAACACTACTGCTGTCATGGGCTATAAGGCTGCAAAAATTGCTTTGGAACGGGCAAAAATTGATAAAAAAGATATAGATCTTATTGTATTTGCAACACTGAGCCCGGATTATTACTTTCCGGGTTGTGGTGTTCAAATTCAGGAGATGCTTGGAATCGGGACTTGTCCAGCTTTGGACGTTAGAAACCAGTGTAGTGGGTTTGTTTATGGCCTTTCAGTCGCTGATCAATTTATCAAAACAGGAATGTATAATAATGTTTTAGTGATTGGAAGTGAAAATCACAGTGGAGGTTTAGACTTTACAACACGAGGACGAAATGTTACTGTTATTTTTGGTGATGGTGCAGGAGCAGCTGTATTGACAAAATGTGATGCTAGAAATAAAGGTGTCCTCTCTACTCACCTTCATTCAGAAGGAAAATTTGCAGAAGAGCTATCGTTGATCGGGCCAAGCACGAACCAGTGGGTTCCGGAATTGATTGAAAAAAATCCTCAGGAAAACATTCCCTACTATCCTTATATGAATGGACAGTTAGTATTTAAAAATGCAGTTGTGCGTTTTTCTGAAGTTATCATGGAAGGCTTAAACCACAATAACCTGACGCCTGATGATATTGATATGTTTATACCGCATCAGGCCAATTTGAGGATCTCACAATTTATTCAAAAGAAATTCAAGTTAAAAGACTCTCAAGTCTATAATAATATACAAAAGTATGGAAACACAACTGCTGCATCAATTCCTATCGCATTAACCGAAGCCTGGGAAGAGGGGCATATAAAATCTGGAGATTTAGTTGTTTTGGCTGCCTTTGGCAGTGGTTTTACCTGGGCCAGCGCCATCATCAGATGGGCATAAAAAACCCCAAGCAGTACTTGGGGTAGTTATATCAAGTTATAATAGAATTATTCATTTAAGGGCTAATTCAAATAAATAAAACCTTACACCTATTAAACGATGGCTCTCACCATAAGTTACACTCTTTAACGCTATTTAACTAAAATCTTGAAAGTATTAACTGAACTAAAACAATTCTTTATTTATTGGGCCAAGAGAATAAACATTAAATGAAAAATCAAGATTTATGAATCTAATTAACATATTAATAAGTAAAACAACATGTACGGTTTTTATATTTGTTGTAAAAAAATTATGAAGAATTACATATCAAAACTCTACTTACTTTTTTCCTTTATAATATTAACTTCATGTCTGGACGATGATTCAAGTCAAATTATAGATAACACACCTTCTATTTTTGAGATCATTGCAGATAGTGAAAATCACAACACTTTAGAACAACTTCTGATAGACACAAATCTGGATGAAGTATTAACTTCGGGAGTTTATACCATATTTGCTCCTACTGATGCCGCTTTTGCAGAAGCAAATTTAAATGGTTTAACAAATGAAGAGCTTGTGCAATTACTTCTTAATCACGTATTAATTGGTAGTGCGGAAAATACAGACTTCACTAATGGGTATATCTCAACAGGTGCAACAGAAACATTTACTGGTAATCAAAATATTATAAACATGCATGTCAATGTTGATGGAGGAATCCTATTAAACGGTGTGTCAAATGTAACAGATGAGAATGTAAGTGCTTCGAATGGTGTAGTTCACGTTGTAGATGCAGTAATTCCTATTCCGGATATCACAACTTTTGTGACAGCGGACAATAGTTTTAATATTCTTGAGGAAGCCCTGACAAGAGATGACCAACCCGATTTTGTTGGCACTTTAAGTAGTTTTGAAAACCCGGCACCATTTACAGTTTTTGGCCCTACAAACGACGCATTTATTGATCTTCTTGAAGAGCTAGAATTATCCGAATTATCCGAAATAGATACCTCAACACTTACCCAGACCCTGAATACCCATGTTATTGCTGGTGAAATTTTAAGAGAAGAAAGTCTTACGCTTGGCACAGTAAATACTTTAGGAGATGATTTTGAACTTGATCCAAGTATAAATGTAATTACAGATCTTAATGGCCGAGATATAAACATCACGATCACAAATATACAGGCAGGTAATGGCGTAATTCACGTTGTTGATCAGGTAATTTTACCTCAACTGCCGTAATAAAGTAAAAATATTTTTTGTCAAACCATCCATACATCTGGGTGGTTTTTTTAATACCATTTTCTCGTAAAAAGTTTAAAGAGAGTCCCAAAATCTAAGCTTACTATAAACCTAATTCTCTGGTCGTAGTTGGTCTTATCAAATTCCCAACCATTATTTGAATATATAGGTAGAAAAAGTTCAAAAAAGTCTTCGACAAAAGCAAACCTTATACCCGCATCATATATAAATTTATTAGATTGTAAGCTATTCCCTACAATACCGGCATCTCCATAGGCAAAGATCCAATTCCAAATTGTAGTACTCACATTCATTGTTGCTAACCACTCGTTAGCAAAGGCAGGTTCAAGCTGAGATTTAAAGCCTCCTTCAGCCATTATAAATTGCTGACTAAATAACCCGCTCTCTTCACTCCTTCCATAATAATTATAGTCAAACATGTAATCTGTAGGCCTGTCAATTGCAAAACTAAAGTAATCTGAATCTCCAGTATCGTTATAAAGAAAAGTTCCTGCAAATAGTCTGACATTAATTTGTCTGTTGTTTTCGTACAAACGCCTAAAAGTGGCCTGTGCAAATAGTTTACTAAACTTTTGAGCTATTTCATAATCTACTGAAGCTGTAAAAAAACGGTCTATATATGTATTACTGTACAAGTATTTAATATTAAAAACATTATAATCCGGATCTTCTACTGCATTTAAAATATCCCTATCTCGTCTAACATTTACAGTTCTGAAAGTAAGCCTTTGTCTTTCATTATTCCTTCTGTTCTCATTGTCTCTATAATACAAAGAGAGAAAAGCTGTGTAGCGCTCGTAAAAGAGGTCGAAATCATAGGAGAATCGCGATCCATTTGCGCCAATTCCTATATTAAATAGATCCTTGTCGTATTGCCAGAACTGATAAGACATTGATGCGGATCCTATAAGAGCACCACTATTAAGACCATATTTTGGAGTGACTTTATAGTTAAATTGTCTTGGTAAAAAAGTTCCATTATAAAGTTTTGGCCCTAGTGAAATACCATCGTAGAGGTTGTAAGTAAATTCAGGCATAACAAAAAGTTGGCTATAATTTGGATTTTCAACATCCTGCAAGGGTCTGATTTGAATAGGTTTATTGAATAACTTTGTTATACCTTTAAAATTATTTCTATTATTGACCTCTGGAATAACCCCATCATAATTTACCGCCAGCCGATCAGCGTCCAGGCGTGGTATTTTAATTTTGGTTATTGTATCAAAAGGTTCTATCCAAATTTTATTAATTGGTTGTTTATCTTTTATCCAGGTTAAAGAAACGGGTAGCTTTGTATAATGTTCATTTCTTATTTTTACAACAAGTGAATCCTCTTCTCTATCCACATGGCCAATACTGAAATCGATTGGACTTGAAAGTTCTGTGTAACTATCAAAAAACCAATTTACATCCTTTTCAGTTTGAGCTGTAAGATGAAACTTGAAATCTTCTACATCTGAAAATTTCAATTTTCTTTGCTCATAAAAGCTCTTTACACCACGAGATATAACAGTGTCTGAGGTATAATCTTTCAAATACTGCAAGCCTAGTCCGGCCTGGTATGGATTTGCAATTTTCTGATTAAACTTTATTAAAGAATCCTGAGGCGTTGAAAGGGATTGATGTATGTTATTTCGTGTGACATTTTTATACAAAAAGTCGTACTGGTGGTTGAAATCTAAGTCTGAAATATGAAACCAGCTTACCACAAAGAAATCACTCAATTTGCCCAATAGCTTCATATTCTTATAATACGTATCTACATATTCCATCATAAGCTGGATTTGTATAGCATCAAGCATCCACTTATTTTCTCTTGTATTGGTGAGGATTGTGTTCTTTAGATATTTTGCAGTAACAGTTTTTATAAGTTTTATATCATATTGAAAACCATCTGGAAAAGGTCTTATAAATGCTGGAAGCTGGTTAAGACCATAAACAGGTGCTAATTGGTAATCCTCTTCAGACACTAATAATTTGTCGAATGGGTATTTTCCTAATTTTTGCTCTAAAAACCCTAAAATGCGATAAGAAATAATCGATTTGACTTCTGGTGGTAATTCTTCTGAACCGATATTGGTCACAAGCTTGCCGTACTCTGTGTCAGTAGTTTCAAAATTGTTATATCTTAAAACATACAAATCTGTATCGACTGTATTTTGTTTTGGAAAAGAATATATTATCTGATTATTTTCTTGTCTCAACTTTTCATGATCTAAAGAAGAAATAATGTCGTATCCAACCGGAATTGTAAAATCCAATTGAAAATTGAATAATTGTTGTGGCATATCATATAAACGCCTGTGTGGATAAACATACCATTTGTCTTTATAATATGCTGGTTTTAAGAGCCAGTATTTAAGTTTAAGGCCATACTCATCTGCACCAAAACTTGTGAATCTTGTGTTGGGTAAAATAATGTCATAGACGATATCAAATTCAAATGTTTCTCCAGGTTTGAGCGAGGTATCTAACTTAATTTGGATGATGTCTGAAAAGCCTTTTGGTCTTTTCCAAACTAAAGCATTATTATGATTTGATATATATTTAATTTGAGTACCACCTCTTTCTTCGGTACTAGCGAAATGAAATTTCCTGACAAATTCTTCAGAAAAAGACTGCGCCAGAGCACTGTTTTTGTCAGAAAATGCATTAATCCAGTCATAAAGGTAGATGTATTCCAAGGCTTTATTAGAATCGTTTAGGAATGTGATTTTTTGGTTTATAGAAAGTGTTTTACCATCCGGCAATAATGTCGCATCAACCTTGATTTCAGTCTGGCCAAAAACTGAAATCGAAACCAAAAGTATTAGTATATGTAATACGGTTTTCAATGTGTTTTTATAAATTTTAAAACTTGACCATTATCGGCTTTTATATAATGTAAACCGTTTGAGAGTTTGCTTATATCCAATGTTTCTTTAGAATGTTGTACCCTTTTGCTGATGACTTCCTGACCTAAGCTATTAAAAACTTTCAGGAAAGATATACCATTTAAAATTACTTCTGGAATATAAATTTGAATTTGACGATTTGCCAGGTTCCCATTAGGAAATGAAATAAAGGAATTTTCAGAGAATTCAGCAAGGTTTAAAAAATTCTGTTGAAAACTCAAATCCATTACAATAGGTAAATGATCACTCATATTCCAAAGTAAATCTCTCAAGTTCTGACTGTAAATACCACCACAATCAAAATCATTTATATCTTCGTTGTAGCAGTTACCATTATTACCAACAGTTTGATAAGAATTATTGACATAGCTCACTTCATGATTCGCATTTAATAAATTGCCGGAAACAAACATAAAATCAAACCTGTCGTCTAATCCGCCGCCTGCGCCAAAATTATTAAACGCACCACTACTTTCTCTGGTGCTTTGAGTGTGAAAAGAGGAAAAATTAGAATTTGTATGCCAATCACCGAGCTGGTTTAAGGGGTCATTCATTGGTATGATTGTGTTGCCTATAAATAATTGCTGAAAACCACTTTCATTTGCAGAATAGAAATTAAAATCGCCAGCAAAAACTACATTTGCATCAGAAGGTAAATTAGAGTTAATGTAATTTGTAAAGTTTAAGGCCATATTAAACCTGATTTGTTCATTTGAGTTACCCTGACTAGCTTTGAAATGGGCTACAAAAAAATCAATCAGGATTGGGTCTGAATTGGATTGTGAGGTAATAGCTTTTAACTGGTAGCGATTTATATCTCTCAAAGAAGTTTGAATGATGTCTGCCAGTTCTAAACTAAATTTTGAAGTATTGTAATACAAAAGCTGTTGAATTTCTCCACCACTTCCGGATGTATTAAAGACAAATGGCGCGCTTGCATAAATATTTGCTTCATCATTAAGAGCGTTATTAAGAATAATACCTGCACCTGAATCGCTCTGCAATTCTGCTACCATAAATATATCAGGCTCTACCTCGTCTATTATATTTTTTAAAATAATGTCTCTGTTTGCAGGAGGTGCTTCAGGAAAATCAAGCAGGTTGTAAAACATAAGCCTTGCTGTATTCTGTGAAAATAAGCCAATTGATAAGAACATGGTAAGTCCTAAAAAAATCAATCTTTGTATCATCAATCATGTTTAAAAGTTTGGACTCAAGTCATATTGATTATAGAAATTATCCAATATTTCTACAACTTCGTCTTCATGGTCAACAATGCTGATGAGGTCTAAGTCACTATGATTTACTGTAGCAAACTTTTCAACCATTACGGACTTTATCCAATCTATTAGCCCTGACCAAAAATCTTTACCAACAAGTATTATAGGGAATTTATCTATTTTATTGGTCTGTATAAGTGTAATTGCTTCAAACAATTCATCCATTGTACCAAAACCACCTGGCATAACTACAAATCCCTGAGCATATTTTACAAACATGACTTTTCTAACAAAGAAGTAATCAAATTCTAAATTCTTATCATTGTCTATATAAGGATTATCGTGCTGTTCAAATGGCAAATCAATGTTTAGCCCTACAGAAGTACCACCTGCCATATGTGCACCTTTATTTCCAGCTTCCATAATTCCCGGACCGCCACCGGTTATTACACCGTATCCCTGATCAACAATCTTAGAGGCAACCCTTACTGTCAATTCGTAATAAGGATTATCTGGTTTCATCCTGGCAGAACCAAATATAGACACACATGGTCCGATTTGAGCCATACGTTCATAACCGTAAACAAACTCGCCCATGATTTTAAATAAAGCCCAACTGTCATTAATTTTTATTTGATTCCAGTTTTTAATATTCTTGTTTACCATTTTATCTGTTTATGAAAAAGACTACAAATTTAGGTTTTTATTATGGAAGACCGCTCCTGTATATAAATACGTATTTTGGTAGGTTTTAGTTTTCTTAGATGAAAAAAGTTTATTTTTTAAGTTCCTTTTTTAAAAATTTAGCGGTATAACTTTTCTTATCTTTAATTATTTTTTCTGGTGTTCCTTTAGCAACTAATTGTCCGCCAGCCTGTCCGCCTTCATAGCCGATATCAAAAATGTAGTCGGCTTTTTTGATCACATCCATGTTGTGTTCAATTATAAGAACTGTGTTTCCTTTATCCACAAGTTTATCTAAAACACCCATTAACACCCTTATATCTTCAAAGTGAAGCCCAGTTGTAGGTTCGTCTAAAATGTAGAAGGTATTTCCCGTAGCCCTTTTAGATAATTCTGTCGCCAACTTAATCCGCTGAGCTTCACCACCTGAAAGGGTTGTACTTTGTTGTCCTAATGTGATATAACCTAAACCAACATCTTTAATGGTTTTTAGTTTTCTATATATTTTTGGTATAAGTTCAAAAAAGTCTGTAGCTTCATCTATAGTCATTTCTAATACATCACTTATAGACTTGCCTTTGTATCTTATTTCAAGCGTCTCTCTATTGAATCGTTTACCTTGACAAGTTTCACATTCTACATATACATCCGGCAGGAAATTCATTTCAATAACTTTAAGGCCTGCTCCGCCACAGGTTTCACATCTGCCACCTTTCACATTAAAGCTGAATCGACCCGGCTTATAACCCCTTATCTGGGCTTCAGGAGTCTTGGTGAATAGTTTTCGGACTTCATCAAAAACACCGGTATAAGTCGCAGGATTTGATCTTGGTGTACGACCTATGGGCTTTTGGTTGATATCAATTACCTTGTCTAAATGATCTAAACCTCTTATACTTTTATAAGGCAAAGGTTCTTTAACGCCATTAAAATAGTGGTTGTTTAAAATAGGATACAGCGTTTCATTAATCAGTGTAGATTTCCCGCTCCCTGAAACTCCTGTTACAACAATCATTTGACCCAATGGAATTTTCAGACTGACGTTTTTTAAGTTGTTGCCCGTTGCGCCAACAAGATGTAAATGCTTTCCACTGCCTTTACGACGTTTTTTTGGTACCTCAATCTCTTTTTCTCCGTTAAGGTATTGGGCTGTTTCTGTATGGTGTTTCAAAACTTCCTTCGGAGAACCCTGACTTATGATTTCGCCGCCATTTTTACCGGCAAAAGGTCCAATATCGATAATGTGATCTGCACTCATCATCATATCTTTATCATGCTCTACCACAAGAATGGAGTTACCTAATTCTCTTAAATATTTTAAAGAGTTTATCAGCTTTTCATTGTCCCTTTGGTGTAGTCCAATACTTGGTTCATCAAGTATGTAGAGAACACCTACTAATTGAGAACCAATCTGTGTGGCAATTCTAATTCTTTGCGCCTCTCCACCAGAAAGTGTTTTCGATCCACGATTTAAATTGAGGTAAGTCAATCCAACATCAACAAGAAACTGCAAGCGCGTTTTGATTTCTTTGATGATCTCTTCTCCAATTTTTAATTCAGATTCAGATAATTTAGAGGGTAATTTATTAATAATTTCAAATAATTCTAAAATATCCTTCTCTACTAAGTCCTGAATATTATAATCCTCTACTTTAAAGTGAAGCGCCATTTTCTTTAAACGACTTCCTTCGCAGGTAGGGCATAAAATATGATCCATATATTTCTTTGCCCAGCGTTTTAATGATGTTGAGGTTTGTTTGCCATTGTATGTATTTTCGATGAAATGGGCAACGCCTTCAAAATCATAACGATGCTCAATGTCCATCTTCATGGTTTCATTGTAATGTTTGAAGCTGGCTTTACCACCGTTTAAAATAATATCCTTTGCCTCCTCTGGAAGATCTTTAATTGGATCAGTAAGCTTAAAATCATGATGTAAAGCTATCTCTTTCAATTGTTTGAAAACCCAATTCTTTTTTGCTTTGCCGTGTGGCTCTATACCTCCGGCATTTATAGAAAGAGATTCATCGGGAATTATTTTATTTGGATTTACAACATATTTCCTTCCTAATCCATTGCAATCCGGACAAGCCCCTTTAGGTGAATTGAACGAAAAATGATTGGGTTCAGGATTCGGGTAAGCAATACCGGTTGTGGGACACATTAATTCCCGGCTAAAAAAGACGGGTTTATCTGCATCTTTAGGCAATACCATCATGGTATTTTGACCAATTTGCATGGCTGTTTGTATGCTTTCCCGCAGGCGCTTTCTGGTAGAAGGTTTATCATCAACTTTTATACGATCTACCACTATCTCTATATCGTGGGTTTTGTAACGATCGACCTTCATGCCTTTAGTGATATCCTTTATCTCTCCGTCTATCCTTACTTTCAAAAAACCTTGTTTGGCTATCTGCTCAAAAAGCTCGCGGTAGTGTCCTTTTCTGGAGCGAATCTTTGGAGCAAGTAAGTTCAATGGCTGTTCTTTGAAATCTTTGATGATTTTTTCCAGAATTTGTTCATCAGTATAACTCACCATTTTTTCGCCGGTCTCGTAACTGTAAGCTGTGCCCACTCTGGCAAACA
Organism: uncultured Mesohalobacter sp.; assembly: GCA_964593755.1. Lineage (GTDB taxonomy): Bacteria > Bacteroidota > Bacteroidia > Flavobacteriales > Flavobacteriaceae > Psychroflexus. The sequence goes on from CAZQKB010000002.1 coordinate 84,668, forward strand.
ACAATCTTAAAAAATCATAGATTTCGGTAATGGTGCCAACGGTACTTCGAGGGCTTCGGCTTGTCGTTTTTTGTTCTATAGCAATCACAGGAGAAAGTCCGTCAATTTTATCTACATCGGGTCTTTCAAGATTACCAAGAAATTGTCTGGCATAAGCTGAGAAGGTTTCAATGTATCTTCGCTGTCCTTCAGCGTATATCGTATCAAAAGCCAATGATGATTTTCCAGAACCTGATAATCCCGTTATAACAACCAATTGATGACGCGGAATACGGACATCTATATTTTTCAGGTTATGTGTTCTGGCACCGAGAATTTCTATATACTGATCTGCTTTCAAATACTATCAATTTCAAAAATGACTGCAAATCTAAATAAAGCATTAGATATAAATGTTTAAGTATTGTATAATTAAAATTTAAAAATCAAGGCATTAATTTAAATTCTACATAATACTCCTGTGTCATTAGCGTATCAGTCTCGCGAATATTTGAAATTTCCAATTCGTTTAATTCGTTGTTTATCGTGTATACATAATTAAATTCTGTGTCGTTTATCTGATGGACATAAGCAACGTTATATAAGTCTATCATAGGAAGTTTCAATCTGTCTCCTTCGTTTTTTACGTATAAGCAAAATTTTGCATAATCTTGAAATTGGTTTGATCCTTCTGGGAATGGAGTAATCGTAATTGGTTTGTGTTTTAATATATCTCTAGGTAATGCTAAACCCCAATTATACTTTGTATAAATTTCTGTCTCCCAATATTCAACCCCGGAGATTAACTGGACATTTGTTACTTCATCTTCTAATGTGAAATATTTATTTATTTCAACTTCATCTTGAGAAAGATAGGTAAAAGAAAATTGATCTTCAACACCAAAATCATCTACATCATTTATATACTCTGAATACCTGGAAAAAAAATCATTTCTTACAGCTTCGTCAGTTATTTCTCCTTGACTAGTAAAAAGTCTTAAACCTGCTTTTCCTACTAAAGAACTTTCAAAATTTCGAGGATAAGTAATTTCCGTTTCATTTTCTTCACAAGACAACAAAAACAAACAAAGAAAAGCAACTAAAGATGAAGGGTTTAGCAATATTTTCATGATTTCAAAAATAAAATTACAAATCTATGACGAAGATAATTCAAATATTATTTCTTTTGAGATATCCGTCTAATAAATAAAATTCTAATTGCAAACTAAAATACCTTCATTACAGCCAGATTTAATTATGTCTATTTTTAATTTATATTTGAATAAAAAATGATGAAATATTATCTGTTAGTTTGCCTGGCGATATTCTTAAATTTATCATGTGATAATGATGAGCAAAATGATGACCCTGTGATTGATGGAAGTCTATATTTTCCGCCAATTTCAAATTCTAATTGGCAAACCACTTCTGCTGAAGATTTAGGATGGCAGAATGATGCACTTTCAGATTTACTTAATTATTTAGAAACCAACAACACCAGAGCTTTTATTATTCTTAAAGACGGAAAAATAGTTATTGAAGAATACTGGGGAGAAAATATATTAGGTACTGCAAATTTTGGTCAAAACACAAGATGGTATTGGGCTTCAGCAGGAAAAACAATAACGGCTACCTTAACAGGAATCGCCCAGCAGGAAGAGGTTTTAAATATAAACGACAAAACGTCTGACTATCTCGGCGATGGCTGGACTTCACTTATGTCTGAAAAAGAAAACCTTATTACTATAAAAGATCAACTTAGTATGACTACTGGTTTGGATTATGATGTCAATAATTTGAATTGCACGACTCCAACTTGCCTTCAATACAAAGCTGACGCCGGCGCACAGTGGTTTTACCACAATGCACCATATACTTTATTGAGAGATGTTATCGAAGCAGCCACACAATTAGATTATAACCAATACACTGATGAAAAAATAGAGCATAAAATCGGTATGAATGGAGAATGGTTTCCAAGTAACGAGTTTAATAATGTGTATTGGAGTAATGCAAGAGATATGGCAAGATTTGGCTTATTAATGCTTAATAAAGGTGTTTGGGATAATACGGCTGTTCTTGAGGATACTAATTATTACAACGATATGATAAACAGTTCTCAGGATCTCAATCTTTCTTACGGGTATTTATGGTGGCTCAATGGCAAAGACTCAGTCATTTTACCAAGTTTTGATTTTTCATTCAATATGAAGTTGGCCAACAATGCACCAGATGATCTTGTTGCCGGTATGGGTAAAGATGGTCAATTTGTTGAGTTTGTGCCAAGCCAGAATATAGTTGTAATAAGAATGGGCGAAGCACCCGAAGACAGCTTAGTCCCTACAGAATTTCACAATGATATGTGGTCTAAAATTGCGGAGATTATAGCAGAATAAAAAAACGCATATCGGGATGATATGCGTTGAATATTTGGAAAGGCTGAAGTTTTAAATCTTAAGTTTAATGGTTTGTTTTTCGGAGTTAAATTCAAATTTTGATTCACTCCAAATCGGCATCATACTGGAAGAAGCCCCGCTCATAACCCAAGGTTCCGTAGGACGACCATACTCATCCATATCTAATGTCTGATTACCGTTCACATCCTGATAAGCAGAAATAGCATAAGTGCCATGCTCAAAATTTTCAAAAATTGCAAAAGCTATATTGTCTTTCATTTCGGTTCCAGAAGACGCAGCAGGCTGCATGAGGAAACCTTGTTCTGTGAAAATCCCGATATAAATTTCACCCTCAAGGCTGTTGTTTTTCTCAATATTGACCTCCAAAGTACCTGATTGAGCAAAAGATAAAACTGTAAAACATAGATTAACAAAAATAAGCGATAGTGTTTTCATGATGATTTGATTTTTAAATTCAATCCAAAAATAGATTAAATCTTTACAGTAATAAAAACAGTCTTACCGAATTGTAATTTATCAAGGATGAATTGAAAAATTTACCAGTTAATACTATCGCTGTCTTTCTCTATTGGCTCTGTATTCTAACACAGCATCTTTGGTTGTGAGCCAATTTCTACCTTCTTTATAAGCATCTATCTTACCTTGTCTGGCCAAAAGACTTATATACTCCTGACCATAAGGCAGATTTTCTTCTTTAACCAGATTAGATATTTCAGTAAAACCTAAATCATTATCCGGTAAAGAGCCAATATATATATTCATGGTTCGCTCTAAGGCCTGAAGCATTAATAATGTTAGCTTATAGTAATTACCGTTGTTGGCAGCATTTAAAGCTGTATAATATTTCTTTCGGTCTGTACTTAAAATAATAGCTGGTGTAAAACCAACTTTTAGTAAGAGTAAATTCATGGCTAAACGCACTGTTCTGCCATTACCATCAAAGAAAGGATGTATCCAGACAAACTTATGATGAAAAACCGTAGCCAATTCAATATCATTGAGATTTAAGGGGTTATCTAAAACAAAATCTATTAACTCATCCAGTAAATCAGAAACTTTTTGTGCATTTGGTGGAACAAAGTTGGCCCCTGAAATACGAACTCCTGCATGTCGCAGCCTTCCGGCATAATCGTCTTCAATACTTCTTAAAATATATGTATGAATATCTAAAATGTCTTTGACACTTATAGTGTAATCTTTAGCGACAAGTTTATAGATGTACTGAAGTGCAAACTCATGATTTTTAGCTTCAAAATGCTCTCTGAGTGACTTTCCCTTTACTGTAATACCTTCCTGCAAAACCATTTGAGTTTCTCTCAAAGTAAGCGTATTACCTTCTATACTATTAGAATTGTACGTCCATTCTATTGAAAGCGCTTCTTTAATTTTTTGTAAGGCAATTTGTGGCAGGGGTTTTGCAACACTCAAGAGTGCTTTTTTTTCATAAAGCCTGTCAAATGTGCTTTGAAGTTTATCTCTGTATGTTAAGGCTATTTGCCACATGGTAAGGCTATTAAGGCTATAAAAAATATTATTAAAGCTAAAATTTGAATATAAAACTTAATATCGGATACAAATATAAAATAATTTATCCGATATTAAATTAAAACACATAATAAAATATCGTAGTCCTTAATTTATTGTTATCATAAAGTTGAAGTTTATATTTAAATGTAAATTTGCTCACTTCATGAAATCACTTCAGTACTTAAATAAATATCTATACAAATATCGGGGCAGGCTTTTGCTTGGGTTATTTATAACTATTGGAGCAAGGGTTTTTTCATTATTTCCACCACAGCTCATAGGGGAATCTACGGCTGCTATCGAAAAATATATCAATGGTGAAATCTATTCCAGAACAGAATTAAGAGAGGAACTTTTTTACAATATTGCTTTAATTGTAGGAGCTGCACTGGCTTCTGCTATTTTAACGTTTTTAATGCGCCAGACCTTTATCGTTGCCTCAAGGTATATTGAATTTGATTTGAAAAACGAAATTTTTCAACAGTATGAAAACCTTTCTCTAAATTTTTATAAAAAAAACAGAACAGGAGACTTGATGAATCGTATAAGCGATGATGTTTCAAAAACAAGGATGTATGTCGGACCGGCGCTGATGTATAGTGTATCTACGATAACGCTTTTCGTTGTACTTTTAACGTATATGTTTATAAAGGCACCTGTGCTTACCTTATATACCATGATTCCTTTCCCTATTTTATCTTTTGCAATCTACAAATTGAGTGTAGCTATCAATCAAAAAAGTAATATTGTTCAGGAAGTATTATCAAAACTAAACACTTTTACTCAGGAAGCTTTTAGTGGAATTAGTGTTATAAAATCATACGGTATGTCCGCAATGGTAAACAGCAATTTTGTCGATTTATCTAACGAAAGCAAAACAAAAAACTTAGATTTAGTTAAAGTACAGGCACTTTTTTTCCCTTTAATGATTTTACTGATTGGATTGAGCAATATCATTGTAATTTATGTTGGCAGTACAAGATACTTTTCTGGCGAAATAGAAAACGTAGGTGTAATAGTTGAGTTTATCATCTATGTGAATATGCTTACCTGGCCTGTGGCTTCTGTAGGCTTTATTACTACAATGATACAGAGAGCAGAAGCTTCTCAAAAAAGAATTAATGACTTCTTAGAACAGGAACCCAATATTCAAAACAAAGAAAATGCCCTGAGAAAAGATATCAAGGGACATATAAAATTCGAAAATGTCAGTTTCACCTACGAGGACACAAATATAACCGCCCTAAAAAATATAAATTTTGAGGTTAAATCCGGACAAAGGCTTGTAATTCTTGGTAATACCGGTTCAGGAAAATCTACCATTCTGGAATTAATCGGGCGACTTTACGATGTTTCTGAAGGTAAAATATACATAGACAAGCATCCGATTGAGGACGTAGACCTAAATGATTTACGCAGCAATATAGGTTATGTGCCACAGGACGCATTCCTGTTTAGCGAGTCTATCAAAGAAAATATTAAATTTGGTAAAGCCGATGCCACTGAAGAAGAAATTATAGAAGCAGCAAAAAGTGCTGAAGTGCATGATAACATTATAAACTTTAATAAAGGCTATGAAACTGTATTAGGAGAACGTGGCATTACGCTATCCGGAGGACAAAAACAACGGGTGTCTATTGCCAGAGCCATTATAAAAGATCCCCAAATAGTACTTTTTGATGATTGTTTGTCTGCCGTGGATACAGAGACTGAAGAAGCTATCATGGATAAGTTTAATTCAATTTCAAAAAATAAAACGGCCATAATCGTAAGCCATCGTATATCCTCGGCTCGTAATGCAGATGAGATAATCGTTTTAGAAGACGGTAAAATTATCCAACAAGGTAGACATGAAGACCTTGTCAATCAGAAAGGTTACTACAAATCCCTCTACGAAAAACAACTCAAAACAAAAGAAAATTAGATTTTGTTTGTATTGTGTTAATTTTTTTAAGACTTTTGAAGCTTAAACAACCAAAATTATATTTGATTATGAGTGACAAGGCAGTCAGACAAAATGAAGACATTTTTGAACGCGTCATAAGGGCAGGAAGACGAACTTATTTTTTTGACGTAAGAGAAACAAAAGCTGGTGATTACTACCTGACTATCACTGAAAGCAAAAAATTTACAAACGACGATGGGTCTTATTTTTACAGAAAACATAAGATCTATCTTTACAAAGAGGACTTTGACGAATTTCAACAAGCCCTTAGCGATGCCACAGATTTTATTGTAAATGAAAAAGGAGAAGAAGTCATCAGCGAGAGACATCAGTCTGATTACGATCCTAAAGCAAATTCAGAAAGCAATGGTGAAGAAAAAATCCCACAAACTGCAGAAAAATATACGGATGTAGATTTTGAAGATATCTAATCGAATCGCATTACTTCTCATTTTAAAACCCTTACCTGTTCGTAAGGGTTTTTTTTATGCACAAACTTTAACATAGCATTATTAGAATAGAATAAATAATCAATATACATTTGTACCTACAATTGTTGTATTAACATGAGTATAGAAGAGCAAATAAAAACTAATCAATTAGCTGTGCATAAAAAAGCACTGATCAATACCATTTACACAGCTAATTTCATTAATGATGAAATATCAGGAGCTCTCAAACCTTTTGAAATTAGTATACAACAATTTAATGTTCTACGGATTTTAAAAGGTCAAAAAGATAAGCCTGCTAATCTTTCTACCATTCAGGAAAGAATGGTCAGCAAGATGAGTAACACCACTCGCATAGTAGATAAACTTATTGAAAAAGGTTTTGTAAACCGTTACACATGTAAACAAAATCGAAGAAAAGTTGAAATATTAATTACTGAAGATGGTAAAAGATTTTTAGAGAAAATAAATCATGTTATAGAGGACAGAGAAGTCAAGTTGACTCAAAACCTCCAAACCGAAGAATTAAATCAAATCAATCAATTGTTAGATAAATTAAGAGAATCATGAACAACCAGAATTACATAGAAAAATTATATTACAGATATGCTACAAAGAAATTTGATGCTTCAAAAAAATTAGATATTGAACAAATTGAGGATGTCAAAAAAGCCATTCAATTAAGTGCTTCTTCATATGGACTTCAACCCTATGAAGTTTTTATCATAGAAGATATGGAAGTGAGAAAAAAACTGAAGGAAGCCTCTTTTGGTCAACCTCAAATTACAGATGCCTCACAACTCATTGTGTTTTGTGCTAAAACCAAGATAGATGAAGATTATCTTGATGCTTATATCAAAAACATTAGCGAAACCAGAGGTATTTCTACGGGAGAATTAAAAGGCATGAGAGACACTATTAAAAATACCGTAATTCAATTTGATGATGAAACCAAATTGCAGTGGGCTCAAAAACAAGCATATATTGCCTTAGGAAATTTATTGTCTGCTGTTGCTCATTTTGGATTTGACGCCTGCCCGATGGAAGGTTTTGAAAACGACAAATACGATGAAATTTTAGGTCTGAAAGAAAAAAACCTGAGAGCCACTGTACTAACTACAATTGGCTACAGAAGTGAAGAAGACCAGCTACAGCATGCCAAGAAAGTTAGAAAACCGCAAAATGAATTATTTACAGAAATTTAATAATAACCCAAATAAAAATAGAAAAATGAAAACAAGAACAAACATTACAAAAGGAATCTTTGGAGGGATAATTGCCCTTGCATTAGTTGCATTTTCAACAACAATTGAAAAAAAGAAAGTTGACGTAGAAGCCAGTAAAATCACCTGGACCGGTGAGAAGCTTACAGGTTCTCACGAAGGCACCATCAACCTAAAAGAAGGTTACTTTCAAATGGAAAGTGGAAAAATAACCGGTGGCGAATTCGCAGCGGATATGAGCACTATTACTGTCACAGATTTAGAAGGTGACTCAAAGAAAAAATTAGAAGGACACTTAAATTCTGATGATTTCTTCGGCACAAGTAAGTATCCTACCGCTACATTCAAGATGAATACTGTTGTAGAGAAATCTAATGGCGTTTATGGTGTAGCCGGAGATATGACGATCAAAGGTAAAACAAATCCGATTGCATTTGATTTGAAAGTTAAAGATGATACTGCTATGACTACCATAGTTATTGACCGTACAAAATATGATGTTAGATATGGGTCTGGGTCTTTTTTTGATAACTTAGGAGACAAGACCATCTATGACGAATTTACATTGGACATTATGTTGAAGATGTAATCTATAATAAAATTTGATTCAAGAACCGCCTCAACAAATTGAGGCGGTTTTTTTGTATCAAATTATTTAATAAACTTAAAATATTCTAATAAGACTTTATCATTCAACTCCGTTGGTGTAAATATTTCAAATATTGATTTTTTATCGTTTTTGATAAATTCATCTAAAGTATCCTTAAAATTTTCTTTAGAATCGGCGGTATAATAATCAAACTTAAACATTTTAGATAAATAAGAGGCATCTAAGTCATGTTGCGTTTCAAAATAAGTATGAAAATATTGATCATGTTTATCACCAGGTAAAATTCTAAAAATACCTCCTCCTTTATTGTTGATCACAATTATCTTAAAATTGGAAGCCATATTATCATTCCAAAGTCCGTTGGAGTCATAGAGAAAGCTTAAATCACCGGTAATGATATATGTAGGCTTTGTAGTGATGACCGCCCCACCAACAGCCGTTGATGTAGATCCGTCTATACCACTGGTTCCACGGTTACAAAACACCTGAGTTCCTGATTTCAGATCAAAAAGATTGGAATAACGCACACATGAACTGTTACCTAAATGTAATAAAATGTCTTCGGGCAATGCCTTAAAAATCTGATCATAACACCAGAAATCAGAGTATGAAATTTCTTCTACATAATTTTTGGTTTTTGCCAGCCGGTCTTCGTGCATCTCAAACCAATAGGAAAAATAATCACTTTCTTTGGGTGTAAGCTCAGCACTAACTTCGCTTAAAAATACACTTGGAGACCGTTTAATAAATTGCACATCTGCAAAAAAAGTATCAAATGCATACTGCGGATGAACGTGAAAATGATGTTTTGGTTTATACTTTCTCAAAAAAGCCTTTAATTTTTTTGAAACCAACATACCGCCAAAGGTCAACAATAAATCTGGTTGGAGCTGTTCAAAAAACCTTTCTTTATTTTCGTCAAGTTCAATTGGTGCCAGAATACCATCGATACTAAAGAAAAAATGGGGATGATTGAGGTTTGACGTCGTCTCGGTCATGATAACAACCGAGTCATCTTTAACTAAAGTCGATAGGTCTTCAGACTTTAGTTCTTCAGGATGGTTTACACCTACCAAAACCATTTTTCTGTTAGAATTCTTCCAGGCTTCTATAAACTTTTGAGTCTCTTTTGTATTGTCAACCGGCTGTTCTTCTATATCAAAAACAAATTCTGAAAGTCCACCAATCAAGGTCGTTGTTTTTTGATAAAGCGGTTCATCAAAAGGCGCATTAATATGTACAGGCAGGTTTTTTTGTTTTGCAGTTTTTATAGCGTTAGATACTTCATTCAAATTAAAATTTTCAATAGCCTGATTATCATCTTTACGATTATCACTCTTGAGATGGGCTTCATAACCTACATGTTCATTATAGACAAATTTTTGTCTGATGGTTTGGCCATCGCCGACATCAATAAGATATTCCGGTCGATCTGCGGAAATGACCAGCATCGGAATCTGACTATAAAAGGCCTCAGAAACGGCCGGAAAATAGTTCAGCATGGCCGAACCTGAAGTACATACAATAGCCGTTGGCTCTCTTAATTGCTGTGCCATTCCCATCGCAAAGAATGCTGCACAACGTTCGTCAACCACACTATAGGTTTTGAAAAATGGATCAATAGCAAAACTGATCGTCAAAGGGGCATTTCTTGAACCCGGAGAGATGACAATATGTTTGATGTTGGCCTTTTTACAAAGCTGAACAATAATCTGTGCAGAGGGAATTGACGATATAAGTTGACTCAAGCCTGTCTTTTTGTACAAAAATAGGATTACTTATCCGTTTATATATCAACAGCTCGATTTCTTATATGATTTTTAATAAAATGTTGTTTCTGGATCGATATGAGCTTTTTTGAAATTAATTCAATTGCAAATTAGCTGCTCAGAAAATATCAAAATTCACTATGTTTAATTTTTCACAAAACCCTCAAAAGTGTTTGAGATTTAGCAACTGTTTCCTCATATTCTGCTTTAGGATGGCTGTCTTTGGTGACACCGCCACCAACATAAATTTCAACATAATCCTCAAAAACCTGCATACATCTAAGATTGACATATAGATCTGAAACCCTTTTTATGCTTTTTATGGCCATTTGTTCCTGGTTTTTAGATCTGGAATGACGCCCAACTTCTTGTCTTACATTCAATTCACCCAAAAAACCGGTGTAGTACTGCCTGTCGTAAGATTCATTGGCTTTGATAAAATGCTCAGCCTGAGCCTTGGGTAAACCACAAACTGCGGAAGTAGGATGCAAAGCTGAAATAATTTGAGTCAAATTTTCCGGATCAATTTCAGCTGAAATGGCTGTCTTTAGATGCCATAATTTACCGGCACTTACGGTTTCTGTTTTTCCGATATTAAGTTTTTTAGCATTGGTCTCTAAAGCCTTGACGATAAAATCGGTAACCATTTGTTGCTCCTCAATTTCTTTAGGAGACCACTCAGGTTTTGGGTATTTTTCTGCGTCTATGGTACCGGCGAGAGCAACTGTTCTCAAATGGTTTCTTTCAATATTTACAAATTGCTCCGGCGTTGCTCCTATCCACATGCCAATCTTAGGGTGATACCAGCAATAGCAGAACGCATCCTGATATTGTTGACCTATACGCTGAAATACTTCGAGAGGTTTTATTGGAGCCAAAATCTTTGTTTTTCTTGAGCAGACAATTTTCTGAAGATTAGAACTGTTAATAGCTGAAATGGCTTTTTGAACTAAATCTTCGTGCTTTGCCCTGGCATGGTCTGTCTCCTGATATGGTTTTGCATTAAACGAAAACTTTTCAACAGACAATTTGCTTGATATAACATCAGATTTATCAGAAGGAAAAATAATTTTAGGGTGATCAGAGGAAAACGGACAAAACACAAAGCCGGAATTTTTAAAATCCTCTACCTCATACAATTCATCGCTATGTTGAAGATAAGCTTTTAATTGCTTTTTTTTTGAAAAACAAACAAAAGCTAAGTTTGACTGGTAGTGCGTTTCTATCGCCTTAAAGAAGTCTTCAGCTGAAATCATTTATTTCTATTTTGGCAGTGCAATTGTAGTTAACTTGACCGCTGATATCAAGTTTTTGTGCTCATCAGTGATTCTGATGTCCCAAACCTGCGTTGTTTTTCCTAAATGTAATGGTCGGGCGTTGGCATAAACAAAACCATCTCTAACACTTTTTACATGATTGGCAGAAATTTCTATTCCTCTTATACTAAATTTTGAAGGATCCATAAAAACAATCGCTGCGGCACTTCCTACGCTCTCCGCCAATGCTACCATAGCACCGCCATGCAAGACACCATCAGGCTGATAAACCTTTGAATTTACCGGCATTTTGGCTACAAGGTGCTGCTCACCGATCTCTACATATTCTATCGATAAAGTTTCCATCAATGTATTTTTAGTAATGGCATTACAACGTTTTAGAATCTCTTCGTTTGTCATACTCTGTTTTATTTATTTAATTTTGGCTTTCACAAAAATAACCATAAAAAAATGCCTGAACATAAAATATCATATACAACTCAAAAAACCTATTCAACCTTGAATGATATGACTGATAAAACAGAATATATCTGGTTTGTTTGTCATGGCATTGGGTATTTGAGCCGCTATTTTATCAACTATTTTGATGGTCTTAATCCTCAAAAACACTTCATTATAGCCCCTCAGGCACCATCTAAATATTATCAGGACAAACAATACAAATATATAGGAGCTTCATGGCTTACCAGAGAAGAGACCGCCTTAGAAATGCAGAACATCAAAGCCTACTTTGATGCTATTTATGCTGAGCATATCAAACCCTATCCTGATAAAAAACTGATTGTCTTGGGTTATTCTCAAGGGGTTTCTGTAGCTATGCGATGGATATCAGGATCTAAAATAAACTGTGACAAATTATTGATACATTCCGGAGGAATTCCGGAAGAGCTAACTGCACAGGATTTTGAAGCACTGGACTTTAGACCTCATTTAATTTATGGGAATTCAGACCCATACATCAATGCAGAACGCGCGAAGACTGAATTGAAAAAAGCAAAAAACCTGTTTGGAAAGAAATTAGAAGTGATGCCTTTTGAAGGAAAGCATGTGGTGAGCAGGGAGGTAATAAACTCTTTTGATTGATAGTGATCTTTATATGTTTTTTTTCATTTGAATAATGAACAAGGAACGCTGAATAACCAATGAAGAAGTAGAGACGAAAAATTCGAAATTCAACATTCGTTATTCCGTATTCAGTAATCTGAATTTTAAAAGCATAACTGACCCGAAAGGTTTCCAAAAACCTTTTGGGTCTTAAGATACAACGGAAAAAATTCAATCAATATAATACCCAAAAGGTCGTCAAAGATCTTTCGGATTAAATTTCCTTTTCAATCACCTCAACCAACTTTTCAGTTAAATATTTTCTGTGGTATTTTTCAATATTCCTGGAATCGACTTTAAGTTTTCCTTTCATAAAATCATTAAAACAAGATGTTATAAAAGACTTTAGCTCTGTTTTATCTTCATAATTGAAAGCAGAACCTGCCTGATGATCTTTAATGAGTCCGGCCACATCCCATCCTTGAGGACCAATGCCCAATACCGGTCTTTTTGATTGAAGATATTCAAAGAACTTACCGGGAATTATGCCTCTGGTCTGTTTAAAATTCTTTTCAATAAGCAACAGAACCTGTGCAGAGTGCATATGTTCCTGAGCATCTTTATGCGGAAGATACCCTAGGAAATTACTGTGTTTTTTTAAGCCGTATCTTTCAATACTGTCCACAATATTTTGACCGACCTGACCTACAAATTTTAACTCGATGTGGGTTTTAAAATGTTCAGATTCTTCTATCAGTTCACTGATGACCTGCCAAAGGTTTTCCGGGTTTCTTTCATTGAGTAAAGTACCGATATGAGAAAGCGTAAAATGTTCATCTAAGGCCGTATGAAAATCAATATCATCAAAACCATTGGTGATTAAACTTACAGGAGTTGTTGTTTTGCTTTCAAACTCAGCTTGTGTACTTGGGCTGGTCACTATAATATGGTCTGCACAGTCTAAAACTTCTTTTTCCTGTTGAAGGTGTTTTTGCTGAGATTTTTCTGTCAGTTTTAACTGATGATGGTATCCGATGTTTGTCCAGGGATCACGAAAATCAGCAATCCATTTGATATGAGAAAACTTTTGTTTCAATTTATAACCTATCCTATGCAAACTGTGTGGCGGTCCTGTGGTGATAATGGCATCGTAATTATTGTCTTGTATCAATTTCCTCAAACGTTTTACAGAAGGTTTTATCCATAGCATCCTTGCATCAGGTATAAATAAATTACCTCTGACAAAAAGCATTAATCTTTGTAATGCATTTTGCCTGGATTTTGTTTTAATGATACCTTTGCTTAAAGTTTTGGTATCCGATTTGGAAAATAAATTCGCAAAACCATAGGGTTCACTTATGGGCGCTTTGATAATCTCAACGCCATTAGGAATTTCCATTTCGAGGCTTTTATCCAAAGTCGGATAATGTGGACTGCGTGGCGCATAAACCGTTGGTTGAACACCCATCGCTTTCAGGTATTTTACAAATTTCAGCCATCGCTGAACACCCGGACCACCAGCAGGAGGCCAGTAGTAAAGGACAATCAAAACTTTAGAAACAGATTTATGCGTCATATCAGTTTTCCGAAGGTGACTTTATAAACCTGTACAAGCCAAACAGCAAGACGATGACCAATAAAGCATGCCCGGCTAAACTGATCGAACTTCCGGTTGAAATCACCTGAGGCTCAAATTTGAATTCGATGTTATGATTCCCTTTCGGAATGGGAAGTCCTCTTAAAGTATAATCTACCTGGTAATGTTCAACGGGCTTACCATCAATATAGGCCTGCCAGCCTTTTGGATAATAGACTTCTGAAAAAACAGCAAAAGCATTCTCATCTGACTGGCTCTCGTAAGTCAAAGTGTTCATTTTATAGTCTGTCAGCTTAATAGTCGCCGTTGAATCTGATTGAAAATTTTTCTGACTAAGCTTTTCAGCAAAAGTCTTTTTGATGATGGCTGTTTTTTCCGTGTTAAGATCGTTAAGGGCCAAAATCGCTTCATTATCATCTTCAACTACTTTGAGTTCAGAAATAAACCAGGCATTTCCGTTAGATTCAGGATTAGGCTGTGCTATCACTTTTCCCTGATTATCAATGATAAAGTATTTAACATTGAACATATTCAGCACTTCTCTGTTGCCCTGACCGACATGAAAATCGTAAATATCCTGAATACGCTGTGGTTTTGCAGCATGGTAGCCACCAAAAGACTTATGAAAATAAGAAGCTCTGGCTGAGTTAAAAGGACTGGCGCTGAAATCAATAACGCGGTAATGCCCGTTATCTTTCATGATTTCCTTATCGGCAGCATTAGCCTGAAAGGGTTTCTTCATTTGGGTTTTCGATACAAAATCTTCTTCATTAACGTATCTTTTATCAACTATGGCCAGGTCCAGAACACAAATCAAACCTATGGCTATAATTGTCCAGTGTTTTTTTAATTTTTGATTAAGCCATAACCATAAGAAACCAAGCACTAAGCCAACAATGAGCAAAGAACGCCATGCATCCTCCATAAACACCGATTTTCGGTCCTCTTTAAGCGCTCGAACAAAGTTTTCACCAAACTCCTGTCTAAAGTAAGCATCAGAACCTCCTGTAAAATTGAATAGAGCTCCTTTAAAAAGAATTAAAATCAAAAGCAATCCGCCACCGATAATAGCAGTCATTTTTAGTGCTTTCATTTTTATTTCTTTTGAGATTTTATCGCCAAAAAAATAAGCTAAACCCACAAATGCCATCAATGGCAAACATAATTCTATTAACACCTGAATCGAGGAAACGGCTCTAAATTTGTCATATAAAGGCACATACTCAATAAAAAACTTGGTCAGCGATGAAAAATTATCACCCCAGGATAAAAATAAAGCTAAAAGACTACCTGCCACTATCCAGATTTTAAATCGACTTTTAACAAGAAACAAAGCCAAAATAAATAGAATAATGACCCCTGCACCAATATAAGCCGGTGCAGCCACAAAAGGCTGATCACCCCAATATAAGGGTGCAGACTCTATAAAGCCCTTGGCCTGAACTGGTGAGGCTCCGATTTTGAGTAGTTCTCTGTAGGTTTCAGAGTCGGTTGATAAACTTTCGCTATTGGAACCACCCATAAATCTTGGTATAAAAAGGTTTAAAGATTCTACCTTGCCATAACTGTACTCTGTAATATAATCGTATTCTAAGGCAGAATCTTCAGTTTTTGGCTGCCCTTTTGGCGTAATGCTTACAGTAGATTCTCCTCGTGTACTAAACTTAGTATATTCCTGAGTAGCCAGTAAGTTTTCTGCATTTAAAGACAAGCCTAAGAATGCCGCAGCAAAAGCCACACCGACACCTTTGGTGAAGGATACAGTAGTTTTATTTTTAACCGCCTGAACTAAATAAACAATGCCTATAATGACACAGAGAATGGTGAGATAGTAGGTCATTTGAAAGTGATTGGCAGCTATTTCCAATGCTACGCCTATAGTTAGCAGCAAAAATCCTTTCAAATATTTATGCTGTAAGCACCAGAGTACTCCAGCTATGACCAACGGCATATAAGCTATGGCATGGGCTTTAGCATTATGCCCAACACCTAATATAATGATGAGGTAAGTTGAAAATCCAAAAGCCAAGGCGCCCATAAAAGCCATTAGTGGTTTTACCCGCATAACTAAGAACAGAATGTATAGCCCAATAAAATATAAGAATAAGTAATCAGCCGGTCGGGGCAGAAACCTTAAAAACCGGTCAAAGGATTTGATGTAGTGATGCGGATAATTGGCGCCTACCTGATAGGATGGCATACCTCCAAAAGCATTATCTATCCAGTAGGGTTCTTCACCATATTTTTCAATGTGTTGTTTTTGGTCCTGAGCCATCCCGATATACTGGACGATATCACTTTGAAAAATGGTCTTGTTTTGAAGAACCGGGTAAAAATATATTAAAGCTACAACAATAAATCCAAGAATGGCCAAAGCATGGATACCGTAGCTTTTTAAGGTTTTATTCATCTGAAAAATTTTGGCGAAAGTTAATCAATTTCTTCGTAGTCGATGTATTCTCCTACTTTTTCATCAGACTTTTTTGATTTCTTTTTGCTTTGATATTCGGTATGATTGAATGGATTTTCCTGGTTGGCATCAAATTGTTTTTCAGCCTTTTTGGTGGCATATTTCACAAAGAACTTAAGAAGATAAGGCATAGCCCATCTCAGTAATAGTCGTAACACCCAAAAGCCAATGATGATATAGAGAAATACCTCTAAAAAATCAGACATAATTAAAATTTAAAGTACAAATGTACACATCTCAGTGTCAAAAGATATAAATAGGGTATTAAAATTGACTATTCTAAGATCTCACCAATCCTTTTGATCGCCTCTTTAATCTGCTCTTCCGAAGCTGCATAAGAAATTCTGATACAATCCGGATTTCCGAATGCTTCCCCGGTTACTGTAGCTACATGAGCCTCTTCCAAAAGTAACATACTGAAGTCCGTAGCATTTTGAATATTTTTACCCTTAACGGTCTTACCAAACCAGGCACTAACGTTTGGAAAAACATAAAAGGCTCCCTGAGGTTGATTACATTCAAAACCTTTGAGGCCTTTAAGTAGATTTAATATCAAGGTTCGGCGTTCTGCAAATTTATCAATCATGTATTGTATTTGACTTACCGGAGCTTCAAGCGCTGTGATCACTGCACGCTGTGCAATACAGTTTGCGCCACTGGTCACCTGACCCTGCAATTTTGTACAGGCTTTGGCAATGTAAGCAGGTGCTCCTATGTAACCTATTCGCCAGCCCGTCATGGCGAAAGCTTTAGATACGCCATTTACAGTAACTGTTCTGTCGTACATATCTTCAAACTGTGCCATAGAAAAATGACCACCAATAAAATTGATATGCTCATAAATCTCGTCGCTGACTACAATAATTTGAGGATGTTTTTTTAAGACATCTGCAAGAGCTCGCAATTCTTCTTTGGTATATACCATACCACTTGGGTTGCACGGAGAAGAATACCAAAGCATTTTCGTTTTTGGTGTTATGGCTTCTTCCAGTTGCTCAGGAGTCATTTTAAAGTCTTGTTCGATTGAAGTTTTGACTTCTACCGGTTTTCCCTCACATAAACCTACAATATCTCGATAGCTCACCCAGTAAGGACAAGGTAAAATCACTTCATCTCCGGGATCAAGTAAAGCAGAGGCAATGTTGTATAAGGCCTGTTTTGCTCCGGTTGAAACAGTAATTTGAGATAAGTCATAATCCAGTTGATTATCCCGTTTAAACTTGAGCCTTATGGCTTCTTTAAGTTCAGCATAACCATCAACAGGCGTATAAGAATTATAATTGTCATTAACCGCCTGAATTGCGGCGTCTTTTATGAAATCAGGTGTATTAAAGTCCGGTTCTCCAAGGCTAAGACCAATGACATCTATACCCTGAGATTTTAATTCCCTGGCTTTAGCTGCCATGGCCAAAGTTGCTGAGGTTTGTAAATTATTTATTTTTTGAGATAGCGTGGTTTGGCTCATAAGTTTAAGCAATATCTGGTTTTTGACCCATCAACTTTAAATATCTAAAGTGCTCAATAATAGCTTTCCTTGTTGTTTCATATTCGTTATAAGGAAGACTAAATTCGTTTGCAGTTTTCTTTACGATTTCAGCAATCTTCGGATAATGGATGTGGCTGATATTTGGAAAAATATGGTGTTCAACCTGAAAATTCAAACCACCCGTAAACCAATTAACTATCTTATTTTTAGTAGAAAAATTAGTAGTTGTAAACAACTGATGGACCATCCAGGATTTTTCCATTTTACCATCATCAGAGGGTTTGTACATCTCGTTTTCACCAACAACGTGTGCCAATTGAAAAACAACGCTCAAAATTAAACCTGCGGTATAATGCATTATAAAAAAGCCTAGAATAACTTTCCACCATGCTAAGTCTGAAATTAAGATTGGAATTAAAATCCAAATGCTAAAATAAATAAGTTTTGTAACAGCTAAAACAGTCCACTGCATTGAGGGTTTTGGCATTTTACCATAATACAGTTTTTTCTTCAGGTAACGCTGCGTTTGTTTGAAATCGGTTGTTAATGCCCAATTAAAGGTAAGTAATCCGTACAAAAATATAGAATAATAATGTTGAAATTTGTGAAACCTTCTCCATTTGGTATGCTTTGAAAATCTTAAGATTCTACCAGCTTCAAGATCTTCATCATGCCCCTGTATATTGGTATAGGTATGATGTAACACATTATGTTGCACCTGCCAGTTGTATACATTTCCAGCTAAAACATAGATACTACTGCCCATAAACTTGTTGACCCAGGATTTTGAAGAATAAGTACCATGGTTACCATCATGCATAACATTCATACCAACACCAGCCATACCAATACCCATAAGTATTGTAAAACCTAACTTCCACAAATCATGAATGTCTAAAGTTAATATTAAAAAATATGGCGTAAATAGAAGAGAAAACATGATAATGGTTTTGAGGTGCAATTTCCAATTACCGGTTTTCTTGATATTATTGTCTTTAAAATAGGCATTTACTCTTTTGTTGAGGGTTCTCATGAACTCTCTTGAATCTCTGGCGTTAAAACGTACTTGGGAATAATTCATACATTAATTTTCTAATTTGCAATATAACCACATTGCTCATTACATTGATATTATTAACAAAAATAAAATTTAATTTCGATTAGGACTTATAAAAATAATTTTTAACGGGTGTTTAGGGTAGAAAAGCACTGACATTAATTCAGTTTTAAAGTCAATTTCTCAAAAGCTTCCCTGGGATTTTTATTTTTGTAAAGGACTTGATAGACAGCATTAATTATTGGAGTTTTGGCTTTTTTTTCACCGTCTTTATCACTTAAAAAATAAGCGCTGTCGGCGGCATAATAGCCTTCCGCAATCATAGTCATTTCCATCATAGCCGATTTTACGGTGTATCCTTTTCCTATCATATTTCCAAAATATCTGTTTCGGCTAAAATTGGAATAGCCAGTCACCAACAAATCTCCCAAATATGCAGAGTCATTAATATTACGCTTCATTTTATAACGCTTTTTTATAAAGCGCTTCATTTCCCTTATAGCATTACTCATCAAAACCGCCTGAAAATTATCCCCATATCCTAATCCATGTGCTATTCCTGCAGCAATAGCGTAAATATTCTTTAATACCGCAGCATACTCAGTGCCAATGATATCTTCGCTTGTTGTAGATTTTATGTAATCACAGCTTAAACTCTCTGCCATTGTTTTAGCTGTATTAACATCAGAGCAAGCCACTGTAAGATAAGACAAGCGTTCCAAAGCTACTTCTTCTGCATGACAAGGCCCGGTAATAACACCAATTTGCTTTAGATCTAACCCTACAACGTCATGAAAATACTCACCGACCAGCTTTTTATTTTGAGGGAGAATACCTTTAACTGCATTGAAAATGATTTTATTTTTGAAAGATACTTCAACCTTATTTAGAGCTGACATCAAAAATGCAGAGGGAATTGCAATAATCAAAACATCTGAAGCAGAGATTATTTTATTAATATCTTGACTGAGATTCAATTGATTTAAATCGAATTGAACAGAACTTAAATAATCTTTGTTATGTTGATATTTTTTTAGATAATTTATAGCTTCAATATCCCTAAAATACCAGTTGATTTCTGTTTTATTTTCACAAAGGATTTTAGCTAATGCAGTTGCCCAGCTGCCACTGCCTATAATCCCAATTTTAAAATCTTTTGTCATGAAATATATTTCTATTCAAATTTAAGTGAATTTATCTATTTACGGACTGATAATTTAAATTTTGCATTTAGCTGAACATTAATAAACAAAGACTTTAATACAGTAATTTTGATTCAATTAAAAAAGGTGCAGTTTATATGATAAAAAATCAGAAACCATATTTAATAATATTTTAATCTTCTCTAATACTTTCTAGGTCAAAATGAGCAGCGCCTGCTCAAATTTATAAATATATCTGAGCCTTTTAAATAGTAAGAATATAATGGCTATTTAGGATATAGAATTAGAATAAACTTTAAACTAAACCGAACGATTTACATCAAAACTTTCCAGGTACTCGGCAACCCTTTGTACAAACTGTCCACCTAAAGCACCATTAACAACTCTATGGTCATAGCTATGAGACAAAAACATTTTGTGTCTTATACCTATAAAATCACCCTCAGGAGTTTCTATTACAGCTGGAATTTTTCTGATAGCACCCAATGCTAAAATACCCACTTGAGGCTGATTGATAATTGGAGTACCCATAATACTTCCAAATGTTCCTACATTGGTAACCGTATAAGTACCACCTTGCGTTTCATCTGGCTTGAGCTTACCCTGTCTTGCCCTGTTTGCTAAATCATTTACTTTTTTAGCCATGCCTAAAAGGTTTAATTGATCGGCATCATGAATTACTGGTACTATTAGATTTCCGTCCGGTAAGGCCGCGGCCATACCAAGATTGATATGTTTGCGTTTTATTATTTTATCACCGTCAACAGAAATATTAATCATTGGAAAATCTTTGATAGACTTCGCGACAGCTTCCATAAAAATTGGAGTAAAAGTTAGTTTCTCACCCTCTCTGTCCTGGAATGCTTTTTTATGTTTATTTCTCCAATTCCAAACGTTGGTGACATCAACTTCAATAAAAGATTGCACATGTGCAGATGTCTGCGTACTGTGAACCATATGTTTTGAAATGAGTTTACCCATACGGCTCATTTCTATAACTTCATCTTCTGCATTTACATTTACCGGTGTACTTACGGGCGCAGATGCTTTTTGAGCGGGTTGAGGTATTGATTTTTGAGAATGACTTGTTTGAATATTTTGTCTGTTCTCAAGATAATTAAGCATGTCATCTTTTGTAACCCTACCGTCTTTACCAGTGCCTTTAATCTGTTCTAATTCCTCTAATGAAATACCTTCTTCCTTAGCGATATTTTTAACTAAAGGGGAGTAAAATCGATCTGTTTGAGAAAAATCATGGTTAGCGACATTTGCAGTAGTTTCAGCTTTATTCATGAGAGCTTCTGCTTCTTTTACAGCTTCTTGTGCATCACTGTCTTGTGTATCACTGTCTTGTGATTCACTGTCCTTGTTTTGACTTTCAGAATCTTGATTAGGACCAGATGAAGAATCGTCTTCTTCTCCTTCAGTTTCTATAATGGCAATGACTTCACCAACTTTGATAACATCATCAACTTCAAAACGCTTTTCAACAAGTACTCCATCGACTTCACTGGGAACTTCAGAATCCACTTTATCAGTTGCAATTTCTAATACCGGCTCATCTGCTTCAATGCTGTCTCCAACATCTTTTAACCAACTTGTAAGTGTAGCTTCTGCTACACTCTCACCCATCTTTGGAAGTTTAAGTTCAATCTTTCCCATTAGTTGAAATGCTTTTGAAAATTTGATTGCAAAAATAAGAGAATAATTTGAAATCAGCAATTTAGAGCGTTAATCAAAAGATAATTTTGAAAGATTAATAAAAGAATCTTAGCGCAGGCAACCTCAATACTAAATATGTTCAAAGTGCCTAAAAATCTTTAGTTTAGCTTTATGACTTCTCCTTGCGAAGTACTGCTATCACTACCAATCAAAACATTTTGATGAGGGACTTTAATCCTAAAAATATTTTCATTATGTCTATTCTCTGACATAATGTTAATCATGTCATCGAAATTACCACCTTCTGAATTAAAAACAACAAGACTGTCTTTAAAACGATTTTGGTTAGCCTTTTGGTAATCTATATTTATCAAACCCCTTTTATAAAGATTTTCTAATAAACTGCAGAGTTTTTTTCCTTTTCCTACAAAAAAAGCTTCCTGAAAATCGTGTCCATTTCTGTTTACTTTAAGCATTTGATTTTTTTTAAAATATTTTGCTAAAACAAAAAATACAGAAGCTATTCCAATCATTATTCTTGAGTTGGTGTAATGTTTTTTGAAGTAAAGTTTTACTGAATCGAAAAAACGCTGAAAGTAAATTTTATCTTTTAAAGTGCTCTCGCCTTTGAAATGGATGATGGTTTGCTTTCCATAGTAATAATTTTTTAATCCGGCTTTAATGAATTGAAAACTTAAGTCTATGTCTTCTCCGTACATAAAATAATTTTCATCAAGGCCTTCAACTTTTTTGTAGTCTGATGCTCTGAAACACATAAAAGCCCCGACCAAAGTAGGTGTGAAGCCTTCATCTGTTTCTGCGATAGAATTGTTGTAATAAGATTTTGAAAAACCTAATAATTTTAAAATTGCAATCTTCAGATTCAGTTGATTTATTTTACTTTCCGGCAGGAAATTCCCTGTGCCATCTATCAATCTTACGCCAATAATACCACACTTTTTAATGCTTTTATGCTTCTTAATGGCATCTTTTATAGTTTGTGCCCCAATTACAGTATCAGGGTTTACTAAACAAATATATTCCCCTTTAGCTTGTTTTATAGCTAAGTTATTAGCTTTAGAAAAACCTACATTAGTAGTATTTTGTATATATGTTACTTCTGGGTAATGTTTTGAAATCAATTCTGCAGTATTGTCTTGAGAATTGTTATCTACGATAATAATTTCAGCATCAATATCATCTAATGCCAATTGCAAACTTCCTAAACATAAAGATAGGTGATAGGGAACTTTGTAGTTGACAATGACGACAGATACTTGCAATATTAATTCTTTAAAGATGCTTCAAAAGGCTGTCTGTTGATGATACTTCTACCCAATGTGATTTCATCTGCAAATTCAAGCTCATCACCAACGGCTATACCTCTTGCTATGCTTGATGTTTTCACAGTATACTTTTCAATTTGTTTGTAAATATAAAAATTTGTTGTATCTCCTTCCATGGTAGAACTTAAAGCAAATATCATCTCTTCTATCTCGCCTGATTTAACTTTTTCCACAAGCGAATTGATGTTTAGATTTTGTGGACCAACACCATCTATAGGACTTATTTTTCCTCCTAGAACATGATACAGGCCTTTATATTGCTGAGTATTTTCTATTGCCATAACATCTCTAATATCCTCTACTACACAAACGATTTCTTTCTGTCTTTTGGGGTTTTGACAGATTTCACAAACATCGGTATCGCTTATGTTATGACAATTTTTACAGAATTTGATTTCAGTTTTTAACTTTACCAAGGCTTTTGCCAAATCTACTGTTTGTTCTTCAGGTTGATTAAGCAAATATAATATCATCCTCAAAGCAGAGCGCTTTCCAATACCTGGAAAGCGTGACATCTCTTCGACTGCATTTTCTAATAATTTTGAAGAATAGTCTATCATTATCGCTTTTAATTCCTACTATACTTTATCGGCTCATCTTCTTTTGGCAAACTTTCTAGTATAAAATTACGTAAATCCTGATTAGCCTGTTGTAAGTCTTCGCTTCTAAGATACATCATATGCCCACTTTCATAAGCCTTAAAAGTGAAACGGTCTTTCATCCTTCCACTTGGATCAATATGCCACATCGTATACTTTGCATTAAAATAAGTTGTTGCCCCGTCGTAATAACCGGACTGTATCATGACTTTCATGGATGGATTTTGAGCCATCGCTCTGCGAAGTCGTTCACCTGTATTGTTGTTTTGCGTTCTGTCCCATGGTCTTACCGGGCCAAACATGTTGTATTTTAAAGGTACATCAAATTTTAGATCATGTTTTATATAGTGATTTATTGCTGGCGTAAAAGCCTGCAACCATGCTGTAAGTTCTGCATTATAATCAGGTCTGCTCCCTGCTTTTTGCCTGTCGAGACCAAGGTATCTGGAATCTAGACGCCCTATGGTATAACCTTCATCTTTAAGAAGCATTTTCCAAAAATTGTTGTAGCTCAAGTCTAAATTATGCTCAATAAAAATACTTTTGTCAATACCAGAAAAATAGGCCATTTTCTCTGCTGCCATATTTAATTCAGAGGCTTTTTTAAAGCCACCTTTATAAAGTAAAGGAATTAATTTTTGAGTTGTAAAATCTTCTGATTTGGTTAATGCATCTTCAAGGGATAGCTGTTGAAGCTCAGTAGGTAATTTTTCATGGTACCAAGCAGCAGCAGTAAAATAAGGCAAGCGATTTGCTACGCCTAAGATACCTTCTCTAAAGTTGCCCAGCTCCGTAGGCGAAACTAATATCACACCATTGATATACATCCATTGATTATTTTGTAATTCATCGGCCAACCCGGAAACTCGAATGGTGCCATAACTTTCTCCAATAAGATATTTAGGTGACAACCATCTGTCATGTTTGCTTACAAAGGCATTCATCCATTGTGCCAGATAACTTATATCTGCACCAACACCAAAAAATTCGCTTCTTTTGAAATTACCATCTTTATCTCTAATTGGTCTTGAATAACCTGTGTTCACAGGGTTTATGTAGACTATATCTGCTATATCTAAAATACTATGCGGATTTTCTTTTACACCATAGGGTTGAACCGGAAAACCTTCTTCACTTATTTTTAAAACCCTTGGACCAGTATAAGCTAAATGCATCCACACCGAAGCAGAACCAGGACCGCCGTTATATGAAAAAACTAAAGGCCTTTTCTCTATATCGTCAACATCTGATCTTTTATAATACGTGTAAAATAATGAGGCTTTAGCTTCCCCTTTGCTATTATGATAAGGTTGCATCCCACTTTCTGCGGAATAGCTGATGCTTTTGCCATTAATTTTTACCTGATGTGAGGTCACAACAGCGGTATCTATTGGATACTCAATATCTTGTGCATAACTGTTAGTTGAAATTGCATTTAATAATATAATTGAAATACATAAAACCTTTTTCACATGTGACATCATAAATATTTTGGTCTAAAATAAGATTTAAAAGTTAAAATGAATAAAGATAGTAAGCATAAAAATCTAAAGTGCTGAAATTTGATTTTGTAAATCTTGTGTAATATAGCTATTGATTTTATTATCTGCATCGACATAAATTAATAGTGCACTTATGTTTTCTTTCTTAATAAGTTTCTTGGCACTTTCAAAGCCCATAGCCATAAAAGCAGTTGCATAAGCATCGGCAGTCATACAGTCTTCTGCAAGCACAGATGCACTCAAAACATCAGATTTAGCGGCATATCCGGTTTTGGGGTTTATAGTGTGAACAAACTTCTTTCCACTGATAGTATCTATCCTGTATTTTCTATAATTTCCAGAAGTAGCCAGTGCTTTCCTATTCAAAACTATAGCATAAGAAAGATCTCGATCTTTATTATCATCTACAGGTTTTTCGATGCCAAACCTCCATTTTTTTTCTGTATTTAGATCATTTCCTGAAGCTATTATTTCGCCACCTAATTCAACAAAATAATCTGATATACCATGACTTTCAATATAATCAGACAGCACATCTACAGTATAACCTTTTGCTATGGCGTTGTAGTCTATAAAAAAGTATGGGGACTTTGTCTTTAAACGGTTATTTTCTATTTCATATTTATCAAAACCTACATAATTCATAACAGAGTCAATATTATTTTGCGAAAGCTCCATGTCTGAATCAACAGGACCAAAACCGTAAGCATTTACCAGAATACCAATACTTGGATCAAAATATCCATCTGTTTTAGTGTATATCTCCTTAGATTTTGCAAATACTTTTTTAAAATGCTCGTCCAAAACAACGTTCTCTCCATCGTTTAATTTTGAAATTTTTGAATCTTTTAGATAAGTACTCATTGAAGAATTGATAACCTCAAAAATTGAATCAAAACCAGACTGCAAATCCTTTTCTTTTTGAGCAAAATAACTAACACTATATGTTGTACCCAAAGCATTTCCTCTTAATTTAAACTTTTGGTAACTTTCAGTGGTGCACGAAATCAAAAATACAGCAATCAATAATGGATAAATAAATCTATATAATTTCATTATAATTCTATTTTGATAAGACCTTTATAGTTTACAACATAATTATCGTCTTTACAAACGGGTTTATCATAATCGGCTTTATTGGCAAGACCTACACCAGCGAAAAAGGTAACAGCATTGAATTTATCGGCATGGTTTTTCATTTTTAACATAAGCTTTTCGTCATAATTTTCAGGATCGTCAGGATAAGAAACCGCTCTAACTACTACAAAATGCAATTTTTTATCTCTAAGTGCTACAAACTGAGGGTCTTTTTTAAACTTACTATTAACCCCAAGGAATTCATATCCCTTAGACTCTAAATCTTTACCTACAATATTCATAGCAAGGTTGTGTAATTCCTGTTTGGTTAGTTCCATAATGCATTTATATTATGAATAATCATTTAAAATAAAGGTATAAAAAAACCCGAGTGCAAGACTCGGGTTTTGAATAATTTTAGGTTTAACCCCCGAAATCATCAAACCTGATGTTTTCGTCCGGAATACCAAAATCTTCTCCCATTTTTTGAACAGCCTGGTTCATTAACGGAGGCCCGCAAAAATATAATTCTATTTCTTCCGGCTCTTCGTGATGACTTAAATAGTTATCAATCACACACTGGTGAATAAATCCAACAAAACCATCGCCCTCTCCATCTAAACCATCTTTTACTTTCCAATTGTCTTCTTCAAGAGGTTCTGAAAGTGCCATATAAAATTTGAAATTCGGGAAATCTTTTTCCAGTGCTCTGAAATGGTCTATGTAGAATAGCTCACGCTTCGAACGTCCACCATACCAATAAGTAACTTTTCTTCCTGTTTTTAAAGTTCTGAACAAGTGATACAAATGCGAGCGCATAGGTGCCATTCCTGCACCACCACCAACATATAGCATTTCTGCTTCACTCTCGTTAATAAAGAATTCTCCATAAGGACCTGAAATAACACACTTGTCCCCTTCTTTTAAATTGAAGATGTAAGATGAAGCAACGCCTGGATTTACATCCATCCAGTCGTTTTTGGCTCTGTCCCATGGCGGCGTCGCAATACGAACGTTAAGCATGATTCGTCGACCTTCTGCCGGAAAAGAAGCCATAGAATATGCACGCTCTACGGTTTCGTTATTTTTCATAACGAGTGGCCACAGGTTAAAATTATCCCATTCCTTTTGGAACTTATTAGGTTCACCAACATGCTCTTCAGGATGAGCTGTGATGTCCATTTCTTCAAACTTTACTTCACAAGGTGGAACCTCTATCTGGATATAACCTCCGGCTTTGTAGTCCATATCCTCAGGGATTTCAACAACAAACTCTTTAATAAACGACGCTACATTGTAATTTGAAACCACCGTAGCATCCCATTTCTTAATACCAAAAATCTCTTCCGGTATCTCGATTTCCATATCTTGTTTTACTTTTACCTGGCAACCAAGTCTCCAACCTTCAGCAATTTCTCTTTTTGTAAAGTGAGGCTCTTCTGTGGGCAGAATAGCTCCACCACCATCTCTAACAATACACTTACACTGGATACAGGTTCCACCACCACCACAAGCTGATGGGAGAAACAATTTGTTGTCTCCAAGTGTTGTTAATAATGTCGATCCGGAACCAACTTCCATATCTCTTTCTCCATTAACTTTGATAGTTACTGGTCCTGATGGTGATAGTTTAGCTTTTGCTGTTAAAAGGATAACAACTAAAAGTAAAATTAAAATTAGAAAAACAATTATACTTGAAATTATAACGTCCATATCAATATTTTTATTTATTCATTGTCTAAATCCGTAATGTAGGTGTTGTCTTTATCTACATTTTCATTCTTAAGGTCATATACTGTCTTTTCCTTTTGCTCATCCTGGTTACCTTCTAATTTTATACCCATGAAGCTCATAAAACCAACGGCCATTAGACCAGTGATAATGAAAGTAATTCCTAGACCTTTCAGAGGTGCAGGCACATTTGAATAGGCAATTTTTTCTCTAATTGCAGCGATGGCCAGAATTGCCAAAAACCAACCAATACCACTACCAGCACCATATGTGATAGCTTCAGAAATACCAGTAAAGTCTTTTTGCTGCATAAACAATGCCCCACCTAGGATAGAACAGTTTACTGCAATTAGTGGTAAAAATATACCTAATGAACCATATAAAGCAGGTGAAAATTTTTCAACAATCATCTCTACAAGTTGAACCATTGAAGCAATAACAGCAATAAACATGATAAAGCTCAAGAAACTTAAATCTATGCTGGCATATTCTGCACTTAGCCAGCTTAAAGCACCAGGCTGCAATAAATAAGTATCAATGAGGTAATTGATTGGTACTGTAATCACCAATACAAATATAACAGCAGCTCCCAAACCTACAGCTGTTTTAACTGTTTTAGAAACAGCAAGGTATGAACACATTCCTAAGAAATATGCAAAAATCATATTTTCTATAAAAATGCTTTTTACAAATAAGTTGATTAAATCCATGATTTATAAATTATATGATTTTTAGTTTTCTTCAATTAGTTTTCTGTTACGAGAGCGCTGATACCAGATTACAACACCTACAACTATAAGGGCCATTGGCGAAAGTAAAAAGAATCCGTTATTTTCATAGCCCAGGGCATATAAACCAGTAGAGTCTTCGAGCGTTAACCCTTTATGCCCCAAAACTTCATAGCCTAATAATTTTCCGGAACCAAATAATTCTCTAAAAAATGCTACTATAATAAGAATAACGCCATAACCTGCTGCATTACCTATACCATCAAGGAAAGATTTCCATGGTCCATTACCCAAAGCAAAAGCTTCTAAACGTCCCATAATAATACAGTTCGTTATAATCAAACCTATAAAAATTGATAATTGCTTGCTTACATCGTAAAGGAAGGCTTTTAAAACCTGATCAACAACAATCACTAATGATGCTACTACAACTAATTGTACAATAATTCTGATTCGATTTGGGACCAAATTTCTAATAAGTGAAATTACAACGTTACCCATAGCCATTACAAATACAACAGCCAATGACATTACTATAGCAGGCTTAAGCTGAACAGTAATAGCCAAAGCTGAACAAATTCCCAAAACCTGAACAGTAATAGGATTATTGTCATCTAATGGGTCTGTCAGTAATTTCTGGTTGGCTTTTGAAAGAAAACTCTCTTTTTCTTCTGACTTAGAAAGAAAAAGTATCATTTCCTTTTTCTTCTTTTCTTCCTTAGAAATTTCAGTTGGTTTATTTTCTTTACTCATAATTATCGTATTGCAACGTTAGAATTTTTCTTTTGCTCAAAAAATGGCTTGTAATTCTTAAGCCTTTCCTGAATCATCACTGTTACACCATCGCCGGTAATAGTAGCTCCTGAAATAGCATTTACTGCATTATCAGATTTGTCATTACCGCCGCTGTAACCTTTCTTGACTTCAACACCTACTAACATACCTTGCTCGTTGTAAATTTTTTCATTAACGAAACTTTCCTGAAACCAATCTGTTGTAATTTCAGCACCAAGTCCGGCAGTTTCACCTTTGTGGTCAAAAGTTACACCCTGAATGGTATTAAAATCGTCTCTCAGCGCGACGTAGCCCCAAATAGCATCCCAAAGACCGGAACCTCTTAAAGGTATGACATAGTATGATTTGCCATCGTATTCTGCTTCGTAAAGAGGAAAAACTTGTTCTTCTACTGGTTTTTTAATTTCACCGGCTAACTTAATCCCAAAAGGGTCGACACCTTCAACGTTTTCTCCTTTAGCATTTAGCGCATATTGCGTTGTGATGTAGGTATCAAAAGTTTGTGAAGCAACTTCTCTAGTCAATTCAACTTTTTTCCCATCCATCATTATACTATCTCCTACAAAACTTTGAAGGATGTTCTGCATTTTCTCCTGCGTTACGTTTTTACTTTGCATTGGTTTTAAGCTTGTCGCCAGAAAGGACAATACAAGGGCAACAACTATTACCATTGAGATAGCAAAAATAAACGTATAGGCATTACTATTTCTATCCATGTTTATGAGCTTTTTACTGTTTGTAGTTTTAGTCTTTTTTGTCTTCTTTTGATATTACCCTGAATAACATAATGATCAATAGTTGGTGCAAATACATTCATAAGAAGAATAGCTAACATGATTCCTTCCGGGTAAGCCGGGTTAAAAATTCTAATCATGATTCCAAAAATACCGATCAATATACCATAAATCCATTTCCCCTTTAGTGTTTGAGCGGCACTTACGGGATCAGTAGCCATAAAAACAACACCAAATGCAATACTACCAACAATGAGGTGGTTGTACCATGGGAAATTCATCAAGGCATTTCCTGTAAATACTGAACTACCAAGCGCATTAAATATAAGTCCCATTATGGCTGCTCCAACGAATCCGCCAACTATAATTCTCCAGCTTCCAACTTTTGTAGCAACTAATATTAAAGCACCTACCAAAACAAGTAGTGCAGAAGTTTCTGCAATTGATCCTGGAATAGTACCAAAAAACATGCTTGCGCTATTGTAATCTACACTTTTTCCAGCCGCTAATGTTCCTAAAATGGTTTCTCCCGAAACTGCACTTATCTCTGAAGCCTCACTTACCCAAACCTTATCACCAGACATGTATGTAGGATAAGCAAAAAATGCAAATGCACGAGCTGTTAAAGCCGGGTTTAAAATATTCATTCCCGTTCCTCCAAAGGCTTCTTTACCAATAAGTACGGCAAAAGCAACAGATAAAGCCACCATCCATAAAGGAATATCTACAGGCATAATCATAGGAATGAGTAATCCTGTAACTAAATACCCCTCATTAACTTCATGACCTCGTTTTACAGCAAATGCAAATTCTATTCCCAAACCAACAGCATAGGAAACAATGATCATTGGTACAACTTTATAAGCGCCGTGCAAAAAGGCGTCCATAAAAGTGTATTCTATGTCCAATTGTCTGTAGTATTGGTAACCGGTATTCCAAATTCCAAAAATAAGGGCAGGAACCAAAGCTATAACAACAGTTATCATTGTTCTCTTTAAGTCAACTGCATCTCTTATATGAGCACCCTTTTTTGTTTTATGATTGGGCACAAATAAAAATGTATCTAAAGCATTTATAGCAGGAGCAAATTTTTCAAATTTTTCACCTGGCTGAAATGGCTTTTTAATCTCGTCTAATTTTTTTCTAATAAAATTCATAAGAATACTAAAATTTTAACCAACTTCTGTTATCATTAAATCTAATCCTTGTCTAATCACTTCCTGTGCTTCAACTTTAGAAGTGTTTACATAGTCCACCAATGCAAAATCTTCAGGAAGCACTTCGTAGATTCCAAGATTTTCCATTTTATCAATATCACCTGTCATACATGCCTTTAACAATTGCATAGGCATAATATCCATTGGCATAACTTTTTCCATTTCACCTGTAACTACCAAGGCTCTTTCTTCACCATTTAAACTTGTGTTTACTTCAAATGATTTATTCAGCAACTTAGCGAGTGAGGTATTGTGAGTCGAATGTATATTATTATCTTTAAAAGGCAGCCACCCAAACATTCTATACTCGTTGCCTTCTGGTATAAGCGTTAATTCGTTATAGTAAAAATTAATATGATCTCCGTTTTCTGCAGTATCGCCTGTCAAAACATCTCCTGAGATAATTCTGGTTTTATATGTATCAACTTCTTCGATAATTGAATTCACCTCAGCACCAATTAATGTTTGAAAATATTGCCTATCAACAGCATCTGATCCACAAACAGCTATAGTTCTTTCTGGATTATATTTTCCTGTTGAAAGCAGCTCTCCAATAATAGCAACATCTTCTGGCCTAATAGTCCAGACTTTTTCACCTTTGTTTATCGGGTTGGTTTTCTGAATCTGAACACCTACATTACCGGCCGGGTGCGGCCCTGAAACCTTTAAAATTTCAGCATTTTGAATGTCATGCAGAAAACTTTTGGATTTTTTATTAACACCTAAATATACTTTACCTTCAGTAATTCGTGTCAATGCATTGATACCATTTTGAAAATGTTCTTTTCTATCTTCCAGTATAAATTCGAAATCTGCACCTAGAGGTGTTGTATTAAAGGCAGATATATAAATGGCTTTGGGTGTATCTTCGGCATTAACAGGAATTCCGTAAGGTCTCTGAGTAAAAAATATTCCACAACCAGAATTAAATATGTGCTTTTTTAAATCACCGGAATCAGCTGAAAGAGGATCTACAGTTTGGTGTTCAACATAATCAAATTGTTCATCTGCTTCAATAATAATTCTCAAAATCCTTCTTCTGGCTCCTCTTTCAATTTCTTTTAATTTACCGCTAACAGGAGACACAACCTTTGTGTCTTCATTATACTTAGAGTAAAACAAAGGTTCACCGGCTTTTACAGTGGTACCTTCCTTTTTGATTAACATTTTAGGAACTAAACCATGAAAGTTATCGGGAATTATAGCATAAGTTTTAGACTTTAACGCCTTTGACTTTTTCTTTTCAGCTTCTCCCTTAAGCTTAAGTTTTAAGCCACGTTTTACTTTGATATCAACAGCCATTTGTAATGCTTATTTTTTTCGAATGGCAAATATAATAATCAAAACGTCATTTTTGACTTAAACAAATGTTGATATTGACTTATTTATAATCATTCTAAACTAGTTATATTTCTTTATTTAAAATTTATCATATTTTTGTAAATCAATACTTTATTATGAGATGTATTATCCTATTTGTAAGTTTATTAATCTATTATTTTGGTCAAAGTCAAGAATATGAAACTTTACCACCAGATTACATCAAAACTATTCAATTCACTGGTCAACAGGATCTTACAGGAACACCTGTCATCAAACTTGGAGAAAGTCTAAGATTATCTTTCGATGACATTAGAGCAAGAGTGGCAGATTATTATTATAAAATTGAACATTACGATTACGACTGGACACCTTCTAAGCTTGCAAAAAACGAGTATATAGAGGGCTTTGACAATATCAGAATTTTTGATTTTAAAAATTCATTAACAACCCTTCAGCCTTACACACATTATGAACTTCGTATCCCGAACCAAAATACCAGAAAATTAAAGGTTACTGGAAATTACATGCTTAAGATATTTAATGAAGATAAGCAGCTTGTATTTTCAAGAAAATTTATGGTATTCGAAACCAAAGTAGATGTAAAGACCCAGGTTAGGCGTTCTAGAAATTTAGATAATATTGAAGAGAAACAACTTATCGAATACAGAATTGGCAGAGATGGCTTTGTCTTTATTAACCCCGATCAAAACGTCAATACAGTCATTGTTCAAAACAATGATTTTAAATCGGCTTTGTATGACATAAAACCTCAATTTGTTTCAGGAAATGAACTGGTATTCAACTATCCGAAAAAAACTGAATTTTGGGGTGGCAATGAATATTTATTTTTTGACAATAGAGATATCAGGGTTGCAACTATGAATATTCAAAGGGTAGAGCTTACAGATTTATATGAAACGTATTTGCATACGGATTTTGTGAGGGGCCAAAGAGAGTATGTTTTCAATCCTGATATTAATGGAAGCTTTAGAATAAATACTGTTCAGGGTCAGGACGTTAACAGAGAATCTGAATATGCCAGAGTGTTTTTTGGTTTAAGGTGCGATAAAGATCTAAAAGCTGGAGAATTACATGTATACGGTAGGTTTAACAACTATAGCCTTACAGACGAAACGCATTTGGAATACAATAAAAGAACAGGTTTATATGAAACGTCTATGCTTCTTAAACAAGGGTTTTATAACTATAAATACGTTTATCTATCTGCGGACGGCGAATTTAACGACCACTTTATAAGCGGCAGTTATGACATTACAGAAAATGACTACACGATTTTAGTCTATTATCGAAATGTTGGAGGGCGTTATGATGAAATAATAGGTGTTGGCTCTGCAAATAGTCGAAATATTATCAACTAAGCCTTTTAATTATAAAGACTAGTTATTTAGAATTACCAACACTTTTAAAGTTTATCATCTTCCATATCAAGAACAGTGTCTTTATGCAACCTGTCATAGCGATAAGATAAACCTATGCCAAATAGCCAACGTGAAGGTGTATCCTTAAAATTGACCAAACCGAAAGCATCTAACTGAAAGTCTTTATTAAACAGGTAGGCGCCGCCGGCTCTAAACAGGTCATCAGCATAAATATCACTGATAATAGTTTGATATTCTCCAAAAATTGAAAACCTTTTATTTAAAGCATGCGTCACTGTAAAAATACCTGAATAAGAAGGAAAATCAGTAGTAAACTTATCTCCAATAATATTTACCACTAAAACAGTACGATCAATATTGCTTTGAGCAGAAATAGCGAGTCTGGGAGATATTGATGGCTCATCTAAAAACATATAAGGGTTATCACCAAATAAAAAATTAGCACCAGCATAAACTGAAATTGCAGGAATTAAATCTTTCCATTGAAATTTACGATTAGCATGATAGCTATATACATTTGGGCCTTCTTGTTGTCTTTTTTTGTTTGGGTCAAAAAACAAATATTTTACTCCAAAAGCATTCGATTCAAAATTTGAAAATGTGCTTTCAAGACTACCGGACCCAAAAGGTACACGCTCTGTAGTTGATAAGAATCGTCCTTCCAAGATCAATTCGAGTTCCTCCATCAATAAGCCATACCTCAATGCGTAGTCTGTAAAAAACAGATCCTTTTCTGTATTTAACAAATCATGTGTATCGTTTCCAAGCCCAATCGCAGTTTCTAGCTGTATAACATTGGTCCCTACACTATAAGCACCAAATGAAGCTCCCGGGCGGTTGGAATTTATAGTTTCTGTATATTGCGCAAAAGTCTGTGCTGCAACGATAACTATGGAGAAAAATGAAAGAAAAAGCCTCATGAGATATGTTTTAAACAAATGTATAAAAAACAATCATAGAACGAAATTAGATGCGCTAATTAATAGACCGAAGTGTAGGTTTCGATAAGCAATTGGAATCCGATTTGATGTTACAGTCCAAACTCAGCCTTCAGTTTATCAACAAAATCTAATTTTTCCCAGGTAAATAATTCTACCTCAACACTTTTTTTCTCAGAAAAGATAGTATCAAAATGTTTAGTTACGGTCTGAGGCTCTCTTCCCATATGTCCGTAACTGGCAGTTTCCAAATAAATCGGATTTCTCAGTTTTAAACGCTTTTCTATGGCAGCTGGGCGCATATCAAAAACGCTGGAGATGGTTTTAGCAATTTCGCCATCACTTAAGCTGATATGTTTGTTCTGAGTTTCAACGTAAATAGAGGTCGGTTTATCCACGCCAATAGCATATGATACCTGAACCAGAACCTGATCTGCTATTCCTGCAGCAACCATATTCTTAGCGATATGTCTGGCGGCATAAGCTGCTGAACGGTCTACTTTACTTGGATCTTTTCCTGAAAACGCACCACCACCATGAGCACCTTTGCCTCCGTAAGTATCTACAATAATTTTCCGACCTGTAAGACCAGCATCGCCGTGAGGACCGCCGATAACAAACTTACCGGTAGGGTTTATATGATAATTAATGTTATCATCAAACAGCGCTTGAATAGATTCAGGAAATAATGCTTTTACCCTTGGAATCAATATAGTTTTGATGTCATTTTTGATCTGTGCAGCCATATTGACCTCGGTATCAAATTCATCATGTTGGGTAGAAACGACTATTGTATCGATACGCTGTGGCACATTATCATCTGAATATTCAATAGTCAGTTGAGCTTTGGCGTCTGGCCTTAAATAAGTTATGTCTTTATTCTCACGTCTTAAAGCAGCTAATTCTTTCAGGATCTTATGTGAAATATCCAAGGCTAAGGGCATATAATTTTCCGTTTCATTGGTAGCATAACCAAACATCATACCTTGATCACCGGCACCCTGTGCTTCTTTATCTTCTTTATCTACACCTTGATTAATATCTCCTGACTGTTCATGAATGGCTGATAGTACGCCACAGGAGTCACCACTGAAATGGTATTCAGTCTTGGTATATCCTATATTGTTTATGACTTCTCTGGCTACTTTTTGAAGATCGATATAAGATTCACTTTTCACTTCTCCAGCTAAAAAAACCTGACCCGTTGTTACTAAAGTCTCACAAGCGACTTTCGAATCCGGATCAAAAGCCAGAAAATAATCAAGTAAAGCATCACTAATTTGATCTGCAATTTTATCAGGGTGACCTTCAGATACACTTTCTGAGGTAAATAAATATGACATAACTAAATTTTAATTAATGTTTGTAAATTCTGGGAAAGTCTGGCTGAAAGCGAAAAAGTGGGTTAGGCATACAAATTGTATCGAAACTGTTTTAGCATTTTAAGGTTGCAATCAGTCAAATTTATCCTCGAATGCAAATGTATTAAAAAGCTTTAGTCAAAATGCTTCCACTTAACGATTATTTAGTAAGCAGATGGAATTCTGAGAATATTTTAATTACAAATTGCCTTTTTGAATTTCAAAAAATCGATCTGCCTGAAGTCGAAACAATATTTCCGTTTTTTGACGTTTGTATTTTCTAACTTTTTCATCCTGAGAAATATCGCTATAGATACCGTCGTTTATATGCTGGTCTGTTGAAAGTAGTAATTTTCTTTCATTAATCTGTTGAATGATCCAGGTTTTGAGTTTAGTTTCATAATCCTCTACTTTATAATCGTATTCTCCCCTGGAAGCCAGTAGCTTTGCAAATATTGGTGAAGTTTCTATGGCTAAAAACAATAAAAATATAAAAAAGGACGGCAACCAGGGCAAGACACCAAGCGCATTGACTCTGGCCATTAAGCCATCAAAATTATCTATAATGAGCTGTGTACGCTCAACACTGTTTGCCTGACGCCTTTTAAGTTCTTGTAGTTCATTTTCAAAGGATAATATTTTAGTGTTATTATCTGATTTTAATTGTTGTAATTCTACCAAAGCCCCATCGTGCTTTTCGCGCTTTTCTTTATATACAGGTCCTTTTCCCAGAAGGCCTGTCCCTGCTCTGCCTTCAGCTTCTGAAATGTAGGTCTCGTAAAGCGTGTTAACCTCTGCTTCTTTGGTGATTATCTCAGATTTCAATGCTGAAATATTGTCCTTTATCTCCTCAATTTTAGGGTTAAACTGCTCTGCAATTTGTGCCTGATTAGTCAGGGTCAACTGATTTTTTTGCTCTAATAACACTTGGTTGATTTCTTTTTCAAAAATTTTAAGTTCCAGTGGTTTTGAAATAACAACAGCTATAATTACTGCTAACACCAATCTAGGCAGTGCCTGTAAGACTTCTTTGAATTTATTGTCTCTTTTTTTAATAGTCGACACAATGTACCTATCTAGATTGAAAATCAATAATCCCCAGATGAGTCCGAATGAAACGGCAATAAGAGCGTTATCAAAAACAGTAAACAATGCATAGCTGGCAGCTATTGTCGCCATCAGGGCTGTAAAAAAAACCGTCGCGCCAATGCCTGCAAATTTATTTTGTTCTCCATTGGAACAGTCCTTTATCACATGGCTATCACAACCGGAGCATAGGAGAAAAAATGATTTGAACATATTTTAAGTTTTAGAGATTGCCTACTACTATGTAACGCAAGAAACTATAAAATGTTACAACAAGACTCAAAATCAATTTATTAAGGCACTCTGACATCGTATAAAAACTGACGGAATTTAATAATGACAGTATTACTAAGCCTTCTATGAGATTGCGCTAGAGGCTAAACAGCTCTTAAAAAAATTGTTTTTCTCCTCAAAATAAAGCCCAACTAAGTTAAAGAAAAAGCTTGTTCAAATAACTTAACATAAACAACCTGAAAAATATAAGGATAAATTATATTTTAATAGAGAGACTCTAAGTTTTGATGTGTATTTAATTTCTGCTGGGTATAACTTAAAGGTTTATCCTTTTAATACAACAAATACTTCTGACGCATTTCATTAAATTTATTCAAATCGTCCTTCCAGGTTTTTTTAATTTGCTCAGTTGAAAACCCTTTTTCAATTTGTTGTTGTAATTTTTTAGTTCCGGCTAGTTTGGTGAAAAAGGTGTTAAAAAACTCCCTCTGATTTGAAGTATGTTGATAAGCTTCAATCAGCCATTCCAAATTAACAGAGGTCAAATTTTTAGCATCACGTAGGTTTTTTCCAAAACAAACTTCGCCCTCATGTTTAGGATATTTTGAACCTTCATTAGGTTGAGGTGTATATTGAAAATCAAAATAATCTTTATCTAAAGACGGCGAACCGAACACCTGAAACTGCACATCTGTACCCCTACCTGCATTGACATTAATACCTTCAAAAAAACAGAGACTTGGGTAGAGATTAATGGATTTGGCATTTGGTAAGTTAGGTGAAGGTTTTACAGGAAGTTCATAAGTCTGATTAGGCTTGTAATTTTTTAAGGGAATAACTTTCAAATCACACATCACACCATTTTCCAGCCATGACTCGCCATTGATCATTTGGGCATATTCGCCAATCGTCATTCCGTAAACTACCGGAACGGGATGCATCCCTACAAAACTGGTATGGACTTTTTCTAAAATTGGTCCGTCAACATAATGCCGATTAGGGTTTGGCCTGTCCAGAACAATTACAGGAATATTTTGTTCAGCACAAGCCTCCATGACATAATGTAAGGTCGAAATATAGGTGTAAAACCTCACGCCTACATCCTGAATATCAAATACTACAACCTCTATTCCTTCAAGGTCTTCAGCGGTTGGCTTTTTATGTTTACCATAGAGTGAAATGATAGGCAAACCAGTCTTAGTATCGATACTGTTGTCAATTTTTTCACCGGCATCAGATTTACCTCTAAAACCGTGTTCGGGGGCGAAAACAGCTTTTATGTTGACCTTCAAATCCAGCAAAGAATCCACGAGATGAGTTAAACTTCCTTTTTCATTTAAAATTAATGAAGTTTGATTAGCTACGATGGCCACATTTTTTTCTTTCAACAAAGAAAGATAAGCCTGAGTTTGTTCAGCTCCAGTTTTTAAGCTCTCAACCGCAACTGAACTATCCTGAGCTTGACAGCCAAAAACGATAAAAAAACTAAATAAAACTGTATTTTTGAACCAACTTAAATCAAGGCTCATATTGAATTTTGAATATTTCATATCGAAAAAACTGATTGCGACTAAAGGCTATAAAAGTAAGGTTTCTTCGCCGATAATTAAAATCGCAGTTGTTGCCATCAGTATTGGTATCATAATGATGATTCTGGCTTTTGGAACAGGATTGGGTTTACAGAATAAAATTAGAGACAAGATTACCGCATTTAATGGTCACATTACTATAAGAAGCTTTACAACCAATCAATCCAATCAAAACCTTCAGCCTATTGATGGTCGCCAGGAGTTTTATCCTGATTTTGAAAGTGTTCCGGAAGTCACACACATTCAAAAAACCGCTTCTAAATATGGAGTGATCAGAACCGAAACAGATTTTGAAGGCATTGTAGTCAAGGGCATTTCTTCAGATTATGACTGGTCTTATTTTGATGAATTTATCATTGAAGGTCGTCAACTTGAACTGAATGAAAATATAAGTAAGGAGGTCATGATTTCTCAATATCTCTCAGACCGTTTAGGCTTTAAATTAGGTGATAAAATTACAGTTTATTTCATGAGAGGAGGCAATAACAATAGACCCAGACCTTTGGGACTTGATATTGTAGGGATTTACAATTCCGGTTTTAGGGAATTTGACAAACAATTTTTGGTAGCTGATCTCAAACAAATTCGCAGGATCAATAAATGGGAAGATTATGAAATTGGTCAGTTTGAAATTATGGTAGATGATTTTGATGACATCCAAAACACAGGTCGAAAAGTCTATGAAAACATTGGTTCTTTCCTTACGGCATCCAGCATCGTCAATCAATACCCTACCATTTTTGAGTGGATTGCCTTATTTGATGTTAATATTGCCCTGATTGTAGTCATCATGGTCATCATTGCCGGTATCAATATGATCACTGCCCTATTGGTTTTGATTCTTGAACAAACGCAATTAGTAGGTATTCTTAAAGCCCTGGGAGCGCAAAACACGAGTATCCGGAAAATATTCCTTTACAATGCCACATACCTGATTTTAAAGGGTTTGTTTTGGGGCAATTTGATAGGCATAGGTTTATTAATGATTCAAAAATATGCCAAAGTTATAAGTTTAAATCCAGACACCTACTATGTAACTCATGCCCCGGTTTACATTGACTGGACTTATCTTTTAGGTATAAATCTGGGTACTGTGCTGATTTGTTTATTCATGTTAGTCCTGCCTTCTTACATTATCACCAAAATTTCACCGGTGAAAGCGATTAAGTTTGATTGATTTATACCAAA
Source organism: uncultured Mesohalobacter sp. (assembly GCA_964593755.1). Taxonomy (GTDB): domain Bacteria; phylum Bacteroidota; class Bacteroidia; order Flavobacteriales; family Flavobacteriaceae; genus Psychroflexus. Next base: position 125,191 of record CAZQKB010000002.1, read on the forward strand.
GAAATTGAGTATATTTGAATATGGACATAATAAAAAAACATATTTTTCAAATACAATCGCTCTGTGATGAGCACAATGTTGAAAATTTGTATGTCTTTGGTTCTGTCGCAAAAAACAATTATAACTCTAAAAGCGACGTGGATGTTCTTGTTGAATTCGCAAGGGTAGAGCCCTTAGAATATTTTGATAATTATCTGTCTTTTAAATCGGCCCTCGAGAGTATTTTTGCTAAAACGGTAGATTTGGTTGAAGTTCAAACGATTTCTAATCCAGTCTTGAAAAAATCCATTGAAAGAGATAAAGTTAAAATCTATGGACGAAAAGATTCTAAAGTGGCTATATGATGTTCAAAATGCCATTAGAGAAATAAATGGTTATTTAAGAGAATTGACTTAGGCATTTAATGAATACTACTAATTACCTGATATACATTATTTTAAATGCAAATTTTTCTTTGTTAAACTTAGTGACTTCTTTGTGAAACTTGGTGTAATAGTTTTACCACAAAGAATACACAAAGAAGGCACAGAGAACCACGAAGTTATATTATCTGTAAAAATAACATATTTAGAGTCTTATATTATTTACATGCCTAAGTCAATAAAAGAATATCCAAAAGTTTTTAAAGCATATTCTTCAAATACAATTTTAAAAAGAGCTATTGAAAGAGATTTAGAAATCATTGGTGAAGCGGTAAATAGAATCCTTAAAGAAGATCCTGAATTCCCAATAGACAACGCCAAAAAAATCATCAGTTTAAGATACCATATCATACATTCTTATGACAATATTTCTGATGAAAATATTTGGGCAATCATTCAAAAACATCTCCCAATTTTAAAAAAACAAGTTGATGATTTGATAAATAATAATAAGTAGGAATCATTAGGGGAACTCAATAATTCAAATAAGCCTCTTAAACTTTACAAACAATTCAAACTGCTTTGCCGTTAAGTTTGTAAATTGCGCCCATAAAAAAGAGCAGGCTTTTTATGAAATATGCTGAAAACATTGTTGAAACCATAGGGAACACCCCTTTAGTCAAATTGAACAAACTCGTTGCGGATATTCCGGCTTTGGTTTTGGCCAAATACGAAACTTTTAATCCCGGGAATTCTGTAAAAGACCGCATGGCCCTTCAAATGATAGAAGATGCCGAAGCGGACGGCAGACTAAAACCCGGCGGAACCATTATAGAAGGTACTTCAGGAAATACCGGGATGGGACTAGCTTTAGTGGCCATCGTTAAAGGTTACAGAGTAGTTTGTGTCCTAAGCGACAAACAAAGTAAAGAGAAAATGGACATCCTCAAAGCGGTGGGCTGTGAAGTTCACGTTTGCCCAACCGATGTAGCACCCGATGATCCGCAATCCTATTACTCCACCTCAGCACGTTTGGCCAGGGAAACACCAAATTCCTGGTACGTCAATCAATACGACAATCCGGCAAACTGCAAAGCGCACTTTAAAACCACAGGGCCCGAAATTTGGGAACAAACCGATGGCAAAGTCACCCATTTTGTGGTTGGAGTGGGAACCGGAGGGACGATTTCCGGGGTTGGCTCTTATTTGAAAATGAAGAATCCCAACGTCAAAGTTTGGGGAATAGACACTTACGGCTCAGTATTTAAAAAATACCACGAGACCGGCATTTTTGATGAAAATGAAATTTACCCTTACGTAACTGAAGGCATTGGAGAAGACATCTTACCCAAAAATGTCCGTTTTGAAGTGATTGATGGGTTTACCAAGGTTACCGATAAAGATGCCGCAGTTTACACACAAAGACTCGCCAAAGAAGAAGGCATGTTTTTGGGGAACTCCGCCGGTGCCGCAGTCAAGGGGCTATTGCAACTTAAAGAACATTTCAAAAAAGACGATGTAGTTGTGGTTTTATTTCACGATCACGGGAGTCGGTATGTTGGGAAGATGTATAACGATGATTGGATGCGGGAAAAAGGATATTTGGAGTAGTTTATTTAGGAGCCGGGAACCTGCTATCCGCTATATCTGCTCCAAAGTCGCAGGATGTCGCTCCTATCAGGGCTAGGGTTTACAGCAATTTAGGGCGTTTTTAGTTAGTTTTATGTCACTCACAACTTATTCTTCTCGTTGCTGTTTTAAAAGATATTGGAGTTGTTGTTTTAGTTCTTTTTTATCCGGCAGATGCAATTTGTATTTAGATACAAATAATTGATTTTTGATGCTCGCTGTAGCATATTCAACTAAAATATTATTATTGTTTGCGCCTAAAATAATGCCTATTGGAGGATTATCATCATCAATGTTTTCTTCTGCTTTAAAATAATTAAGGTACAGATTCATTTGCCCAATATCCTGGTGATTTACTTTTCCCTTTTTAAGATCTAAAAGTACAAAGCATTTTAAAATCCGGTGATAAAACACCAAATCTATGAAATAATGGGTGTTATCTAATGTTATACGGTATTGTTTTCCTACAAATGCAAAACCTTTACCAAGCTCTAAAAGAAATTGTCCGAGTTGGTCAATCAGGGCATTCTCTAAATCTTTTTCCAGCCACTGTGATTTTTCAGGTAATTGTAAAAATTCAAACACATAAGGGTCTTTTATTATATCTTCCGGTTGGTTAGTTTTTTGCCCTTTTTTGGCTAGGTCTAAAATCCCCTTCTTATCTTTACTTAAAGCTAATCTTTCAAATAGAGCAGATTTTATTTGGCGTTTAAGCTCTCTAACCGACCAGTTTTCTATCTCGGTTTGTTTGGCATAAAAACTAAAAGCAAGATCGTCTGATAGCGTTAAAAGTTCTGTGTAATGCGACCAACTCAATTTTCCAGACAGTGTCTGGAAAATTGGAAATTTAATATAAAGTTGCCTCATCATATATAAGTTAGATTTGCTGAAACCTTTTCCATATTTTGCCTTGAGGTCTTTAAAAAGTTGCTTTAACAATTCACTGCCATATTCAGCCTTTTCATTGCCTTCTTGCTCAAATTCTATAAGACGTTGACCAATATGCCAATAGGTTTCTACCAAAGTTGCATTAACTTGCTTTACCGCCTTTGCTTTTCCTTCAAGGAGTAAACTGTCTATATCTGAAACTAATTTGTGGTAATGTCTTTGTAAACTCATTATAAAATCGATTTAAGATGATCTAAAGCTTAATGACTTTCTAATTTAGAAGTTCTAAAAGCTTCAAGTGTATCGTGTTTCGCTTCTTTTTTGATAATTTCTTTTATAAAAGATTTCGATATGCACAACAGGAAAGTCTTTCAAAATTTCTGACACTTCGTTCAATCTTGCGTGTAAAATAATTAGTTTGACTTAATTTTCGCTATGTTTATTTAAAAATTTTATATTCATTTTTAAATGATCGTAATAATTTGGTCTTTTGATTTCTACACAATAAAAATAAAAGACTACAACTTTTGAAAGCCACAAACGTTATGATATTAAAATAAGCTCGAAAAGTGAAACGCCGAAAATTCCTGAAAAATTCCCTCTACGGACTGGCTGGTACAAGCCTTATATCCAGCCTGTACGCCTGGCAAATCGAACCCTTTTGGTTAGAATTTGTAAAAATAAAAATGCCCATCAAAAATCTACCTCAACATCTGGAAGGAAGAACCCTGATGCAAATCAGCGATATTCATGTGGGGAATAGATTTGACTATACATACCTTATTGAGTCTTTTAAAAAAGCACAAGATTTAAATCCTGATTTTGTAGCCTATACCGGCGACTATGTCAACTATGAAAATCCAACTCAATTTCAACAGCTGGACGAAGTCCTTCAATATAGCGTTAAAGGCAAATTTGGAACTGTCGGGATACTTGGCAACCATGACTATGGCAAAGACTGGGCAGAGCAGGATGTCGCCGACCAAATTACCATGCAATTGGAAAAGGCAGGAATTAGAGTGCTTTCTAATACACAAACTGAAATCGAGGGTTTAAATTTTATGGGCTTGGATGACTATTGGGCCTTGAATTTTTCACCCGTAGAAGTACTTAAAAAGCATAATCCCACAGAGGCCAACATCGTCTTATGCCACAATCCGGATGTTTGTGATTTAGACGTTTGGCAAGGTTATCAGGGTTGGATTTTATGCGGTCACACCCACGGCGGTCAGTGCAAGCCACCTTTCCTCGACCCTCCTATTCTACCCGTAAAAAACAAGCGTTATTCTACCGGGGTTATCGATCTTTTTGACGGGCGGACGCTATACATCAATCGGGCTTTAGGACATCTTTGGCAGGTACGTTTTAACGTTAGACCGGAGATTACGGTTTTTGAGTTGCAAAGTATGTAAATAAAGCTCTTACCTGAAGATTAGGATTCTATTCAAAACTTCAAAAATATTCACCTTATTTTTTATTTCTTTTCCTCTTTTTGTTCTTTTGTCGTTTCTCTCTTTTCTTCCTGTCTTTTTTCTTTTGCTTACTATTGATGAAAGTTTGAACAACTTTGGCCGGAACGATTTGCTTTGTGCCATCCAGAACTCCGGCAACTATGTGTTGGAAAGGAGAACGATAAATATTTCTTTTGGTAGTATAATCTGCAGTAATATAACCATGTTTATCAGGTAAGTTATGATGGCGAATAGCCACGTTGGCGATTGAAGACAAAAAATCTTTTTTATGTTCTGAACCGTCGTTTTCTTCTTCATAAATGCTTAATTGCATATTATCATAATCCATTTCCAGACGATTTTTAGATTCGTAGTAATTAGATTGCATTTTAAAATCAAGCCTTTTTAGTTCGCCATCATTAAACTCCACACCTAATAAAGGTACAAGGCTTTTATTTAAGGCCTTAAATGGCATTGGTCCGATGGAGGTATGCAAATCAAAATATTCGCTTTGATAAGGAATCTCTAGACTTATTTGCATTTTGGCTGAACCGTTCAGTTTGGCGGCAAAAGAACCTCTAAATTCTTTCAATTTTTGCTTTCGCTCTTTAAAGGTTGTCAATTGTGTAATTGAACCATTAATGGCATTTATAGCAATTATTCCGGTTTGATGTCTGCCAGCACCTAATTCTCCGTACAAAATCGTTGAATTCTTGATATTGATAGAATCAAGATCAATGTTATAAGGAATCTTGTTTACCATGCCGTTAAAAAGTGGCTTTGCTTTGTCCGGTGATCGTCTTAAGTTTTTATTTCGTTTCAGACTAAGATGAAGTCCGTCAATGTCCATGCTTTGAGCTTCAATATCCAGATTTGTCCAAAAACTACTGGCATAATTCATTTTTGTTACACTAACTTCTTTTAGTTCAAATTCAATTACATCATCCTGAAATTCACGATTTTCACTCACTGTAACCCAATTCTTATCATACTTTAAGGCTAAATCTTGTATACGGAGACTTTCCTGCGCTATGCTATATTCAAGAGCTCCCATTGTAACTTTTGTATAGGAGTTGATGTTGTAATAGGCGCTGTCTATGCTGACTTCAAGATTACCCAGATAAAAGGGGATAATATGGGACAATTGTATAGAATCTGTCTTGATCTCTGTTGCATTAATATCAATACGATGGATTTGACCTTTTAAGGTACTGTCTTTTTCCAGGAGTTTGACTGAGCCTTCGTGAAGTTGAAATTCTCTTAAATCGACACGAGATAAAATATCACCAAACAGATTTTGAAGATTTGCAGCCCTTTTTTCTTCTTTTTTATCGTCTATCGAATTAACTACAAATTTTGGCTGATTGAATACCAGGGCATCAACTTCAACCTGTTGTTCAAACAAAAACTTAAGCCACTCAAATCCGTTCAATTCTGCAAAATCCACAGTACCATTAATTACCGTGCCAGAGGTTTTATTTACAGGTGTAATGTTCACCTCTTTCAATGTAATTCCCGTAAAAAAAGTATGCAGATCGAACTGCTTGTAGGAGATATTGTAGTTTCTGTCAGGATTGTTATTCAAGATCGTCTCAAACTCACTTTCAAGATACCATTCTGTCAGCTTAAATACACCTATAATAATAAAAGCCACTATGATTACAATCTTAATAAGTTTTCTCAACATTCAAATTTTTATAGAAAGAAAAGACTAACCTGTTGTGAATATAGTCATTTTATCTAAAAAATAATAGCAAAAGCTTAAAATGCCTTATACCCTGCAACTGATCTTAAACCTTTTGAGGACTGATACTTTTACTTTAAAAATTAAATGACAACTGGAATTACTAAAAACAAATAAGTGAAACGCATTCAAATGACAGCAAAATATACATAAGAGAGCGTTTTGTTTGCTTAGAGTATAATTTCAAAAAATAGATTAAGTCTTAAGCTTAGAGCTTAAAACCTATTATCACCATCAAGGAGATTCCCTAAACCGCCAAGAATACTGCCTTCACCTTTATCCTTGCCTCCTGCTCTTGGCGCAGAAGCTATCACTCGGTCTGCCAATCGACTAAAAGGCAGAGATTGGATATATACTTTTCCCGGACCTCGTAACCTGGCAAAAAACAGACCTTCACCACCAAAAATTGAGTTTTTGATACCGCCAATAAATTCTATGTCATAATCCACATCCTGGGTAAAACCCACTATACAACCGGTATCGACTCTAAAAACCTCACCGGGTTGGAGCGTTTTCTCGGCTAAAGTACCACCGGCATGCACAAAGGCCATGCCGTCGCCTTCCAGTTTTTGCATGATAAAACCTTCGCCGCCAAACAAGCCTCGACCAAGACGTTTTGAAAATTCTATACCTATGCTCACTCCTTTTGCCGCACATAAAAATGCATCCTTTTGACAAATAAATTTACCACCATAACCCATCAGATCAATCGGTACGATTTTACCGGGATAGGGCGAGGCAAAGGAGACTTTCTTTTTACCGGAAATGTTATTGTAAAACGCCGTCATAAAAAGGCTTTCACCGGTAAGTATGCGCTTTCCAGCACCGAGAATTTTTCCAAAAAAGCCTGTATCCTTTTGAGAACCATCACCAAAAATGGTATCCATTTTAATGCCGTCGTCCATCATCATAAAACTGCCCGACTCGGCAATAACACCTTCTTGTGGGTCCAGTTCTATTTCTACGTATTGCATCTCTTCTCCGTAAATGTGGTAATCTATTTCGTGTGCATTCATATTAGTTTAAAGTTTAAGGTTTAAGAGTTTAAAGTTCTTATCCAATTTTGTTTATTAGTCTGGTTTTAGGCTAAATTGTTACATGTTGTAAGTTGATTGTTATTGATGCTATTGTCGCTATTTTTTCTGTTGATCCTATGGATACTATTGTGGTTGTTGTTCATTTCGACTGCGCTTATTTTGACCAAGCTCAATACGGCCCAATGTAACAAGTGTTGTCTCTTTTGATGCTTTTGATGCTTTTGATGCTTTTGATGCTTTTGATGCTTTTGATGCTTTTGATGCTTAAATTAAAACATTACCACATTATCAAATTAGCACATTAATTCAATTTCGTGACTTTATTTCGTCCGCGATTGGTCGCCACCCAGCCGATAGTAAATTTCAATAAAGGACCATGTCCGCTTGAAATACCACCAATACCTTCATAATAGCCGTAACCTAATTCTAGATTATAATTGAAACCCTTGTCATTTGACCGCTGTATGCCATAAACGCCACCCCAAAACACGAGTGTATTTTCAGCTGGTCCATCAATATTAGTAAACAATTGTAATGGCTCCCAAAACATACTTTGAGCCGCAGCAATGAAGTCAGCTGAATTATAATTGATGTTTTTACCTTTATTGTATCTGCTGTCAAAGTTGATGTAAAATCGAGCCCTGGTATTAAACGCATAGCCGAAAGTATAACCATACTGATAAATACCGTAAGCTGGTGAAAACTCTCCGGACACACTCAAATTCTTAAGTATTCCAAGTTCGTAGGTAAATCCAGGACCAAGAAGGTTTAAAGTGACTTGATGCCTTTCTAAGTTTGGCACACCATCAAAACCTTCCACGAATTGTTGGGCGTTTATTTTTGTAGAAAAAAGAAGTGGTAAACTCAATAAAATCAAAAGATGGCTAAGGCGGTTTAATTTAAGTGTTCTCATATTGTTATGTTTAAAGCAAAAGGAATTCAATCCATTTACCAATAATACTCAATAATGGGTTCCTCCAAAGTACCTGATGCCCATTTATAAACTCTTGTGTAAATATACATTTTGTGGGCTTTATGTTTTTCATCAACTAATACTTTTTTTTCGCTGTAATAAACGACTCCATCATTTACACCATTGTCTTCATCGGGAAATATAATGGTTTGATAGGTTGAGGATTTATCATCAGGACAATAGTTTTTTAGCTTTGCGAAGGAAAGAAGTTCATTTTTATCAAGAGCAAGACTTAAATATGTCGTAGATAGAGAACTTTCGCAGTCATATAATTGATATTCTAAAGAAATGATATGATCAATAAGAGGTAGATCTCGATCGCCATAGAAGCTTAGCGAAAAGTCAGGTTTTTCATAGGTAAATACACCTAAATCAACAACTTTTCCATCCTTATTCAGCCTGTTAAAATGCAGTAGAGTTTCTTCTACATGCCTTTGTTTTTGATACATAATGACAGCACCATTTTTAGCAACAAAAAAACCCAATGCCAGATCTGTTGAAGAAACAAAACCAATTTTGTTGTCTGCTGTTTTCACTTTCAAGTAAACGCCTGAGTTGGTTCCTCTGCCTGATGGAATATTCGTCAACTCTACAACTTCTATTTCATCACCTGCACTAAATGCTTTTACAATTTTTGAGTCATAACTAGCTTTTTTATAGAGATAAGAATCATTATCATAAATTAAATAACTTTGTCCCCAAAAAAAACCCTTGTCCGCAACTTGCTTTTTTACCTTTTGAGAATAAACAATTCCTAGTCCAATAAAAAAGAAGCAAAAAATGAATTTCAAATTAATGTTTTCAAATCTTAAAAGTTTAAATGTATCTGCTGTAATCTTCATTTATATTTCTAATAAATACCAAGTATAAATTTACTAAACTATTCCAAATACTAAACTAGGAATGGTATTTCTCCAAAAAAATAGCCTAATTTTATTTAAAAATAAACCAATGAATAGAAATTCCCCCCAAGGGGGATTAAAGGAGGCTTCAGTATGCATCATCGGTGGTGGATTAGCTGGCTTGGTCTCTGCCATACATCTTGCTAATCAAAATGTCAGGGTAGCTTTATTTGAAAAACAAGCATACCCACGCCATAAGGTCTGTGGTGAATATGTGTCTAATGAAGTTCTGCCTTATCTTAAAACATTGGGCGTTGATGTGCTTCAGCATGGCGCTAAAACCATATCAAATTTAAGACTCAGCCATCAAAATGGTAAAACTTTAGAACAGCAACTTCCATTAGGTGGTTTTGGGATCTCAAGATATGCGTTTGATCAGCTTTTGGCAGAAAAAGCCAAAGAAAAGAATGTAAGTATTATTCGGGATGAAGTACAGACTGTTGACTATGCCAACAATGCTTTTCATGTCAAAGCTAAAGACCATCAGCTAATCGCTGATTTTGTGATTTGTGCCCATGGTAAACGTTCAGGTTTGGATAAAACTCTAGACCGGGAATTTATTCAGGAAAAAACACCCTGGATTGGCATAAAAGCCCATTACAAAACCAAAGAATTTAATGAAAACCTGGTTGAACTCCATAATTTTCAGGGCGGCTATTGCGGGTTATCCATGGTCGAGAACGGAGACATTAACCTATGCTATCTGGTGCATCAAAAGGCGTTTAAGAAATTTAAGTCCGTTGAGAAATTCAACCAGTTTGGTTTAACTCAAAATCCCCATTTAAAAAAGTTTCTGGACCAATCTGAACCGGCTTTTGAAAAACACCTGAGCATTTCTCAGATTTCCTTTCAAAATAAACCCACAGTCAAAAATCATGTCCTTTTTGCCGGAGACGCCGCCGGGTTAATCCATCCTTTATGTGGTAATGGCATGGCCATGGCGATTCATTCAGCCAAACTGGTGTCGGAAGAGATTGTCAATTATTTTAATGGCCGGCATAAAAACAGAGTTTCAGTTGAAAGCGCCTACGACAAAGAGTGGCAGAAACATTTCAAAACACGTTTATTTTACGGAAAAATCATTCAGCAGATTTTATTGAAACCTGAATTATCATCCAAACTTATTAATCTCTTATCAGGCTCACCTTTTTTACTCAAACAACTCATCAAACGAACCCACGGCAAACCCTTAGAATCATGATTTTCAATAAATTTCAACACAGAACGGATAAAGCTGAAATCATGGATGATTTTGAACTGAAAGGTCCTGAGCTTGAAGTGGTTTTAAAAGATTTAAATAACGTGAATAAGCGCTTAGGCGGTTATAAAATCACGACACAAGGAATTAAAAAGCTTATTCCTCAGCATCAACAAAGGATTAAAATAGCCGACGTAGGTTGCGGCAGTGGCGAAAACCTCAGACAGATTGCGAAATGGGCAAAACAGGAAAATATTTCAGTTGAACTCTTTGGCATTGATGCTAATCTGAATTCTATTAATTTAGCAAAATCACTTTCAGCTAAATTTGACAACATCAGCTTTATGCAACAGAATGTCTTCGATGATGATTTCAATCAGCAGCAGTTTGACATTATTACCTTAAGTTTAACCCTTCACCATTTTAAAGATAAAGACATCAAAAAGTTACTGCCTATTTTATATCAAAATTCAAATTTAGGTTTGGTTATCAATGATTTACAAAGGCACTGGCTGGCGTATGTTTTATTTCAGCTGTACAGTTCGGTATTGATGAAAAGCAGGATTGCCAAACACGATGGTAAAGTTTCAATCCTGAGAGGATTTCAAAAAAATGAGCTTGAAAACTTTTCAACATTTGTTAAGCCTAAAAATCTGCACTTAGAATGGTGCTGGGCTTTTAGATATTTATGTATATTTCAAAAATGAATCGAGTCCACATCCACAGCGTAGCCAAACAACTGCCCAAATACTCCCAACAAACAGGAGAAACTATTCCCCTGCTCAAAAACTGGTTAAAAGACGAAGATGAGCGCTTTATTCGTAAAGCTGAAAAAATATTTGACGGGGCTCAGGTCGATCAGCGTTACGCTATTATGCCACCTGAGGATGTCTTTACCAAAACCTCTTTTGAAGATAAAAACAACCTGTATAAAGAAGCGGCAAAACGCTACGGCAAGCAGGTTTTAGAAAAAGCTCTCAACAACTCGGGCTGGAAGGCTGAAAGTCTGGATTACATCATCACGGTAAGTTGTACGGGTATCATGATTCCATCGCTGGACGCTTATCTAATCAACGAATGTGGGTTGAAACAGCATATTGTAAGATTGCCTATAACTGAAATGGGCTGTGTTGGTGGGGTTTCTGCAATGATTTATGCCTATCAATTTTTAAAATCAAATCCCGATAAACGTGCGGCTATTATCGCCTTTGAAAGTCCGACAGCAACCTTTCAGTACGAAGACAAATCGATGGTGAACATCGTCAGTTCAGCGATTTTTGGGGATGGTGCGGCTTGTGTATTGATGAGTTCTAATCCGAAAGACGAGGGTGTTGAAGTCATCGCCGACCAGATGTACCATTTTTTTGATAAAACTCACATGATGGGCTTTGACCTGGTCAATACCGGTCTGAAAATGATACTAGATATAGAAGTTCCCGATACCATTGCTGAACATTTTCCTAAAATCATCGAGCCCTTTTTAGAAAAACATGATTTAAGTATTAACGATGTCGAACATCTGATTTTTCATCCCGGTGGTAAGAAAATCATTCAGACGGTTGAAGAATTATTTGGTCAACTAGGCAAAAACATCAATCATACCAAAGCGGTTTTACAGGAATATGGCAATATGAGTTCTGCAACGGTACTATTTGTTTTAGAAAAATTCATGTCAGAACCTCAGCAAAAAGATTCTATTGGGATGATGCTAAGTTTCGGACCTGGTTTTACAGCTCAGAATTTATTATTAAAATGGTAAAAGACAATCAAAAATGGGCATTGATTATTGGTGGCAGTCAGGGCTTAGGTTTAGCTTCAGCCAGGCAATTGGCAAATGACGGGTTTAACCTCATCATTGTGCATCGGGATTCCAGAAGTCAGATGGATGAGATTGAAGCAAATTTCAAAGCCATTAAAAGTCAGGGCAATGCGCTGTTGACATTCAACCAAAACGCTTTAAAACCGGACACCATCACCCATATTATTGAGGATGTTTGTCGTAAGAAAAAAATTAAAATCAAAGTACTTTTACACAGCCTGGCAAAAGGCAACCTGAAAGCTCTAACGGGCGATAATCCTTTAACAGCAGAGGATTACCGCCAAACCATTAATGCCATGGGCATTAATTTCTACGAATGGGCGCAGGCCATTGTTACAGCTGAAATTTATGGCAATCAAGCCCAATTTTTAGCCTTTACCAGCGAAGGCAACACCAAAGTTTTAAAAAATTATGGCGCCGTTTCTGCAGCTAAAGCAGTTTTGGAAAGCATCATGCGTCAAATGGCGGTTGAATTTGCGCACTTAGGTATACGCTGCAATTGTATTCAGGCGGGTGTCACTGAAACGGAATCTTTAAAACGCATCCCTGATGCAGATAAAATTCTTCGGTTTAACCAAAAGCGTAACCCGTTTCAACGCTTAACTACGCCCGAGGATGTTGCTAAAGCCGTTAGTCTTCTCTGCAGTGAAAAGGCTAATTGGATAAATGGTTGTGTAATTCCTGTAGATGGTGGAGAAAGATTGAAGTAACTTTTAGAGGGTAGTCTTTATAGGCTAGCTTTTAAAGTATAGTCTGAGATCGTCTTTGTTTAGAAATCACGTGAGGATTACTACTTTATACTTTGTACTTTATACTTTGTACTTTATACTTTGTACTTTATACTTTATACTTTATACTTTATACTAAATAACTAATAACTCTGCCTAAACTCCTTTTCAACCGAATAATTGATCAAATTCATGAAGTTCTCGTGTACACCGAGGGTTCTGTCTAAATTCAACTGATCAATCAACTTGAGTATGGCTTCGGAATGGAATTTTAAATCCGGAATGGAAATGTATTTTTCAAAAATATCGCCAATACTTTTATAGTAGAGCGATTCAAACAGGTTCAAATTTGATGGCATATTGTTGATCAGCTCGTAAGAATGTACATTGAAGTAATGCAGAACTTTCCCAACATAATTTTTATGTAAAATGGGCTTTGGATTAACAATATTCAGCTCCTCTATGTTTGGATTTAGGTAAGCATATAAAACTGCTTTCGACACAAAATCAACCGGGACAATATTCAGCCCACTGTTTTTATCGATCCATATCCTAAAATTGTCTTCAGATTTCGGCGCATACTTGTTCAGAAATATGGCCCATGAATAAAACACATCATATTTTGGTGTTTCGTAAAAAGGCTGGTCAATTAAGCGACCGCAAATGATGCTTGGCCTAAGGATTTGAGGCAGAATATCATGTTCAAGACAAAACTGTTTAACGTAAGATTCACTTTCAAATTTCGACTGTTCGTAGGCATTTCTGAATTCTGTAACCGGATAGGCATTGATATTTTCTTTGACCGCTTCCTGCTGGATACCATAGGAATAAGCCGTACTGATGTAGATAAAACGCTCAACCTGCTGAGGTAATTCAGCTAAAAGATGTTTAGTTACGATTAAATTCTGCTGATGGACCAGGTCTTTAGAAGCATTGGTTTGTGCTAAACTGGTTGAAGCCGCGCAATGGATAAGGGTGTCAAAATCATATTGACTTAATGTTTGTTCAGTAATTTCAGATAAATCAGAGTCAATTACTGTAATTTTCTGGAGACATTCTTCAATGGAGAATTCATTTAGAAATTCAGGACGTGAGTAGTCCTGTAAAATTGAAAGCAAACGATCCTGAGCCGATTTTTGATTAGGCCTGATGGCCAAAAATAATTGATCTACAGTTTGTTCAACCAGTGCTTTACGAATCCATTCAAAAAGAATGTGGCTCCCTAAAATACCTGTGCTCCCTGTAAGTAAACAATTCATTAATTTGGTTTAAAAATTCAAATGTAGTGAAGTTTAGTTAAAATAATTCCTTCCGTTGTAAGGTAATCTGAAAATTATTATTACACATTAACATAATTATTCGCGATATTTCATTTTGCAATATATTTTTTAATAAGAGAGAAATGTTGTAAATCTTTTTGTTATCTCTAAATAACGCTGAAAAAAAATCTTTAGAATCTCTGCGAGCCTCATGTGTTAAAACATAAACCTTTTATGCCTAAAAATCAAAAATGACTATATTTGTTTTATGGATTTAGACATAAAAGATAAAAAAGATGAGCTCCTGAAATGGTTGTCAACCTTAGAAGACAAAACCATAATTGATAAAATATTAGAATTAAAAAAAGCTGAAAAAGCAGATTGGTGGTATTCAATTTCGGAAGCAGAGAAAGATTCTATAGAGAAAGGTTTAGCTGATGCTAAAAATGGGAATTTAAAACCAGACTCTGAAGCTAAGAAGGTTTATGGAAAATGGCTTTAAAATTGAATGGACAGACCATGCGTTATCTGAATTATCTGAAACTTATGAATACTTGGAATCAAATTTCACTGAAGGCGAATTGAACAAGTTATCGATTGAAATTCAAAAAACCATAAAACTAATATCTATAAATCCTTCATTATTTCCTTACTCAAAATCAAAATCAGTTAGAAGGGCTGTGATTTTAAAATACAATACTTTGTATTACAGATTAAGAGGAAACACAATTGAAGTAATTTCCTTCTTCAACAATAGAAAAAATCCTTCAAGCAGGAGCATATAAACATCTTTTGATAGGCGCATTAGAAACATATATATGAACATTAATTTTGACTTTGTCTCTCATCTCCCCTACGACAAACCCTTTTTGTTTGTAGATGAAATTATTGAGGTAAAGGACGGATTTATCAAAGGCCTCTACACCTTTCCCAGAGATGCTGAATTTTACAAAGGCCATTTTAAACACAAACCTGTTACTCCAGGCGTTTTATTAACTGAATGCGCCGCGCAAATCGGACTGGTGTGTTATGCTATTTTTAAATTTAAAGACAAAAAAACAAAAATGGATTTTGGTATGACTTCCGCTGAAATGGATTTTTTAAAACCTAACTTCCCCGGCGAAAGAATCACCGTTGAAGCTAAAGAAGTTTACCACAGATTTGGAAAACTAAAAATGAAAGTTTTGGTCATGGATGATAAGCAGAATATCTTAGCCCGCGGTCAAATTGCAGGAATGCATATACAATATAAAGATGAAAAATAGAGTCGTCATTACCGGTCTGGGAATTGTGTCCCCTAATGCCATTGGTAAAGACCTTTTTACCGATGCCCTCAAATCCGGGAAAAGCGGCATCAAATTTCGTCAGGAGCTGGCCGACTTAAAATTTTCCTGTCAAATAGCCGGCACACCATTGGTAAATCAACAGCACATTGATGCGTATTTTACACCACTCGAGCAACGCGAACTGAAGGCTACCGGTTTAATCTACGGTGGGATTGCAGGACAGGAAGCCTGGAAGGATGCCGGTTTGGAATTCAATGAAAATCCAAATCAAGATGCCGGGATTATCTTTGGCACAGGTATTCTTGGCGTAGACAAACTCAAAGAAGCCTTCGATAAAATTGATACTAAAAACGTCAGGCGTCTGGGCAGTCAGTCTGTGATACAGACGATGGCCAGTGGCGTGACCGCCTTTCTTAACCAAAAAATTGGGTTTGGTAATCGGGTGCTGACCAACTCCTCTGCCTGTGCTACGGGCACTGAAGCCTTAGTTTTAGGTTTTGAACACATCCAATCCGGCAAAGCCAAAACCATGCTGGTAGGCAGTTGCAGCGATTCCGGGCCTTACATTTGGGGTGGATTTGATGCCTTAAGGATTTTACCTTACCAATACAACGACAATCCGCAGGAAGCCTCCAGACCTTTTGCAGAGAACGCGGCAGGATTTGTGCCGTCTTCCGGTGCGGGAGCACTTGTGATTGAAAATTACAAACACGCCAAACAACGCGGGGCAAAAATCTACGCCGAAATACTGGGTGGACACATCAACTCCGGTGGGATGCGGAATGGCGGCAGTATGACGGCACCAAATTCTAATGCTGTTATTCGTTGTATTTCAGAAGCTATCGAAAATGCTGAAATCGCCACGGAAGATATCGATATCATCAATGCTCATCTTACTGCTACAAAAATGGATGCCACAGAAATTGAAAACTGGACCAAAGCTTTAGGCAGGTATGGCAGTGATTTTCCTTTGATCAATAGCCTAAAAGGTATGGTAGGTCATGGTTTGGCCGCCTGCGGAAGCATGGAGCTGGTGGCTTCTGTGTTACAGTTATCAGAAGGATTTATCTTTAAAAACCTCAACGCCGAGCCGATTCATACGGACATTAAAGCTTTAATTTCTGAAGATAAAATTCCTTTAGAAACTATAGATTATCAGGGCAAAATATTGGCCAAGGCCAGTTTTGGATTTGGGGATGTGAATGCTTGTGTGGTGCTGAAAAAGTTATAAGCAAGTCTTCAGTTCTGTGACTTCATTTTTAAGAAGGCTGAATACCTCTGGTAACTTTATCTGATTTAGTGTTATCTTACATGGAGAGACTTTGAGGATTTGAAAAATATGAATGTCAGGTATGTATTCCAATGTAAAAACTAAAAAAAAATTACTTTTTATTTCTCTTATGTACCAATAACCATTAGTATTTAATGTGTGATTTATTAATGTTTTTCTCCTGTAAGTCTTTTCAATATTTAGATCTTCATTAAAATCTTTATCACTAAATTTAATATTCATTTCTCCACCTAAATCTTCAAAATCATTTGTAGTTAAATATTTACTTATTTGATTTTTAGTTATCTGTAATTCTGAATTTAGGTCAATTGGTTTAAAAATTTCTACCATGTTTTGTCCAAAATCAATTTCTAAAGAATCTTTATTTTTAACCTGGTAATTTAGACTTATCAAAGTATCAGTTTCGATGAATATTTTCTTTTTTTCAAAATCAATACCTATTCTAATCATTGTATCTCTTCTGATATGACCTATAGTTTTGTTATCAAAATCAATCAAAAGACCTTCTCCTATTGGTCTTCCAGCCTTATCCGAATCAATAATATAATCATCATATGACATCCATATACCATCGAGTTTTTGAGCTTTAGAAAGCGATGCATATAATAACAACAATATAATGATTGACGTTTTCATTACGAATTTAGTTTGAAAACCATTAAGGCATCAAGAAATTTAAGCGTTATAGTTCAGAAAAGCACAAACTATCAATCAGAAACTTTTTCAAGTCTGTAATCAATATCAGATAAAATCTGTTTGGCATCTTCGTCTAAGGACTTCAGCAGTTGCAAATGATTGGCAAAGGATAAAATTTCACCGAGAGCAACCCTGTTTTTAAATTCTGAATTATCATTAAAAAAAGACATTTTTGTTTTGTCAAACTTATTTGAAAACATGTCTTTAAAATAAGGATAGTTTATTTTGAGATAGTTCAGGTTGTCGTTCATATTATCCAGGAGAAGTCCATTCACCATATCTACCTGTTTTTCGTAAGAGGCATAAAAGTTTGAAATCCGAAACACTAAGGAATCTGAGCTGTTCAGTTTGAATTCTTTATAATTGACCAACTGTTGAAATCCTCTGGTTCTGATGTTAAATGGCGATGAACTGGTAATTAAATTGATACATGGTCTGCAATCTTCAATAGAGCGGCCGTTATCTAAACTATCTAAAACAAATTTATAAAGCTCTTCCTGACTTTCATAAATATCATAATAGGATTTCAAATCATTTAAATCTAATTCCATGTCATTTTTGATATTGACAAGAATAGAATTGAGCAAGTTTTTTTGTTTTTGCTCTTCAACCCGGTTATTGATAATGACGGCAATTGATATGCCTATTACAATAAGCACAATTTCACCAATGGCGTAAATCAAATATCTTCTAAATTTTTGATTGACCAAGCTATTCATTTTTAGTTTTGAAAACATAATGAGTATTCTGTACTTTCGATAATCGAAATTAATTAAAAATATCTTAATCTATAATAAAGAAACAGGTTTTGTCTTTTTGATTGAAAATTTAATAGTTAGACATTAATGAAATTTGGATTTCACTTGATGTTGAAAAATAAATCAATTGACTTAGGCACCTATTTAATATTTTTAACTAATTGTTTTAAGCATTTTATTCACAAAATTGCTCTCTGTGCAGCTTTGTATCTTCCCTGCCTGCGGCCGGCAGGATTTCAAAGAGTTATAATCATTCTTTTAATCCGGATATTATATTAATTTAATTACTTAACCGTCTAAGTCGATAAATCTATAAAGAAGTCTTTATGATCTAACTAATAACAATTAAAGGACATCAGGAAAATAATACCAGTAAAGTACCTCAATTCCCATAACAATGATAACTTCTTCATGTTCAAAATATCACATCTAAACCCTATTTTTGAAGAAAACATTCAAAAATTTAAAACCATGATAGAAAAAAAAGCAAAAAGAGACTATTGGCTGTTCGGTGGAATGGGTAGTGCCATTTTAGGATTCGGACTGAGTCTTATGGTAGAAAGCGGTTTCATCAAACACAGCGATGCATCAACCTGGCAATGGGTAGGCTTAGGCACCTTATCGCTCATCCTGATCATGAGCGGCATCAATTTCCTGTTCAGATCGTTTGA
This sequence comes from uncultured Mesohalobacter sp., assembly GCA_964593755.1. Taxonomy (GTDB): domain Bacteria; phylum Bacteroidota; class Bacteroidia; order Flavobacteriales; family Flavobacteriaceae; genus Psychroflexus. The sequence continues at coordinate 143,883 of CAZQKB010000002.1, forward strand.
AAGTAAATTGAAAATGAAAGCTGATAAAGCCTAAATCATATTTTGAAATAATTGGAAAATAAGCAATTTTAAGGTTCTCTATAATAACAATTTGACTTATTAATGTCGGTATAAAAAACCTTTAAGTTGTATTTTAAGCGAATAATGCACGAATCCATCAAAATAATAAACTTGACAAACTTATTTATGAGGCCTCAATTTTTGAAACATTGAACCTTAAACCAGAAACAAAAAACCAGATGTCACACTGAGTACTTCGTCTGGATCAGTATATCCTAAAGTCGAAGGGAACAAGAAACCAGAAACTTTAAACTTATAAACTAATTTTTAAAACTTCTTCATCTGCTGTTTCATCATCTTGATCTGATCACCCAGCATATTGTGCTTATCCAGGTCTTTAGCTTCCTTTAACAGCATCTGAGCTTCACGTTTACGACGTTTGGTCATAGCAATACCGGCTAAATTTAATTTTGCCATTGCTAAATCATGTTTCATCGATAATCCTAAACGAATTGCCGTTCTAAAATACTTTTCAGCCTTTGTCATGTTAGTCTGAGACAAAATCAAGCCATGAAGATAATTGTAGTAACCCTGTTGTTTTTTGGTTAAAGCTGCCTCAGGGTTTTTTATTTTATCCAACCACTTTTTTGTACCTTCAAAGTCTTGTTTTCTTAACCTAAGGAAAGCTAATATGATGATTTCATTTTTAAAATAGAGCAATACAAAAATACCGCTAAGCAAAATCAACATTATACCATTACCTATATTGTTATCAACAAATTGATAAATAGCAAAAGCAAAGATTAGGACTGCTAAGATTAGTTTTATGATTTTATTGAACATTTGATTATTTTTTTGAATTTGCAAACTTACGAAAATCAAAATAAAAGATTTAGAAATAAATGTTGCAAAACAAAAAAGACTTTGTATATTTGCACCCGATTTAAAAACAAGTATCTTTTAAGAATTAATATAAAGTCTGATGAAAAGAACATTTCAACCTTCAAAGAGAAAGAGAAAAAATAAGCATGGCTTTAGAGAGCGCATGGCTTCTGCTAATGGCAGAAAAGTTTTAAAAAGAAGAAGAGCTAAAGGTAGAAAAAAACTTAGCGTCTCATCAGAAACCAGTATGAGAAGAAGATAATATGATTTATCCAGCATATAATATTTAAAGTGTTACTTAACGGTAACACTTTTTTTTTATCTAATTTTATCAAAAATCCACTTCAATGCCAAAGCATCAACATATAAAAAGCATTCTCATCATAGGCTCTGGTCCTATTATTATTGGTCAAGCCTGTGAGTTTGATTACTCAGGTTCTCAAGCTTTAAGATCGTTAAGAGAAGAAGGAATAGAAACCATTTTAATAAATTCTAATCCTGCAACCATCATGACCGACCCAACCATGGCCGATCATGTGTATTTAAAACCTTTAATTACAAAATCTATCATTCAGATTTTAAAGGAACACCCTCAAATTGATGCTGTATTACCAACCATGGGAGGACAAACTGCGCTAAACTTATGTATTGAAGCAGATGACAAAGGCATTTGGGAAGATTTTGGCGTAAAAATCATAGGTGTTGATATCAATGCCATCAATATTACCGAGGATCGCGAAAAGTTCAGAAAGTTGATGGAAGATATTGGCGTCGGTGTAGCACCCTCAAAAACCGTTACCTCTTTCCTTAAAGGAAAAGAAGTGGCACAGGAGTTTGGCTTTCCTTTAGTAATCCGTGCTTCCTTTACTCTTGGAGGACTTGGTGCTTCCGTTGTTTATGAAGAAAAAGATTTTGAAGAACTGCTCACAAGAGGCCTGGAAGCTTCTCCTATTCACGAAGTTATCATCGATAAAGCATTAATCGGCTGGAAAGAATACGAGTTAGAATTACTAAGAGACCGTAACGATAATGTCACTATTATCTGTAGCATTGAAAATATGGATCCTATGGGCATTCATACCGGAGATTCAATCACCGTAGCACCTGCTATGACCTTGAGTGACACCACTTATCAACGTATGCGGGATTTAGCCATAAAAATGATGCGTAGTATAGGTAATTTCTCTGGTGGCTGCAATGTTCAATTTGCAGTAAGTCCTGATGAAAAAGAGGATATTGTAGCTATTGAGATCAACCCAAGAGTTTCTCGTTCCTCTGCTCTGGCCTCTAAAGCTACCGGTTATCCTATCGCCAAAATCGCTTCAAAACTAGCCATTGGCTACCACCTGGATGAACTTGAAAACCAAATCACTAAAACGACATCGGCCTTTTTTGAACCTACATTAGATTATGTCATTGTTAAAATCCCAAGATGGAATTTCGATAAATTTGAAGGTTCAGACCGCACCTTAGGTCTGCAAATGAAAGCCGTTGGTGAAGTGATGGGCATTGGCCGTTCTTTCCAGGAAGCGCTGCATAAAGCTACCCAATCTCTCGAAATCAAAAGAAATGGACTCGGTGCAGATGGTAAAGGTTATACCAAATATGAAACGATTATTGACAAACTAACGAATGCCAGCTGGGACAGGGTTTTTGTAATTTACGATGCCATACAAGCTGGTATTCCGTTGAAGCGCATCAACGAAATCACCAAAATAGATATGTGGTTCCTGAAACAGTATGAGGAATTACATCATTTGGAAATGGAAATTTCAAAATATAATATTGATACGCTAAGCAAGGAATTATTGCTTGAAGCTAAGCAAAAAGGCTTTGCCGACCGTCAAATTGCCCACATGTTGAGATGTCTGGAAAGCCAGGTGTATAACAAAAGAAGTGAGCTTGGCATAAACAGGGTATACAAACTTGTAGATACCTGTGCGGCTGAGCACGAAGCCCAAACCCCTTATTACTACTCTACTTTTGAAGCTGAAGTTATTGATAAAGACGGTAAAAGCTTTGTAGAAAACGAAAGTGTAGTTACAGATAAAAAGAAAATCGTTGTTTTAGGCTCCGGACCAAATCGTATTGGTCAGGGTATCGAGTTTGACTATTGTTGTGTTCATGGAGTTCTGGCTGCGGCAGAATGTGGTTATGAAACTATTATGATCAATTGTAATCCTGAAACGGTTTCTACTGATTTTGATACGGCAGACAAACTATACTTTGAACCGGTCTTTTGGGAACATATATACGATATTATCCAGCATGAAAAGCCCGAAGGTGTCATTGTGCAACTCGGTGGTCAGACCGCATTAAAGTTAGCAGAAAAACTAGACCGTTACGGTATTAAAATATTAGGCACAAGCTATCAGGCTTTAGACCTTGCCGAAGATCGTGGTAGTTTCTCTAAGTTATTAAAAGATAATGACATTCCTTATCCCGAGTTTGGTGTTGCCACCAGTGCAGAAGAAGCTGCAGAGCTTGCCGAACAACTCAACTTCCCCATACTGGTAAGACCATCTTACGTGCTTGGTGGACAAGGTATGAAGATTGTTATCAATCAAAAAGATCTCGAAGCCCATGTGGTAGATTTACTTAGGAAAATACCTAATAATAAGCTCCTACTCGACCATTATCTGGATGGAGCAATAGAAGCTGAGGCAGATGCCATTTGCGATGGTGAAGAGGTTTACATCATAGGGATCATGGAACATATTGAGCCCTGCGGTATCCACTCCGGAGATTCAAATGCTTTATTGCCGCCTTTTAACCTTGGGGATTTGGTTTTACAACAAATAAAGGACCATACCAAAAAAATCGCTTTGGCTCTTGAGACAGTTGGCCTTATTAATATTCAATTTGCCATAAAAGACGATATGGTTTACATCATAGAAGCCAACCCAAGAGCTTCGAGGACAGTCCCTTTTATTGCAAAGGCTTATGGCGAACCTTATGTAAATTATGCAACTAAATTAATGTTAGGTCACAGTAAAATAAAAGATTTTGATTTTAATCCTAAACTTGAAGGCTATGCCATCAAACAACCCGTGTTTTCTTTCAATAAATTTCCAAATGTGAGCAAACAGCTGGGACCTGAAATGAAAAGTACCGGAGAAAGCATTTTGTTTATAGATAGTTTGAAAGATGATGAATTCTATGAATTGTATGCCAGACGTAAAATGTATTTGAGTAAGTAAATCAATTTGAAGATTTCTTGATTTGAAAATTTGAAAATAAAAACAACCTTCGTGTTCTCTGTGTCCCTGTGGTGAATAAAAATCTCGCAAAGGCGCTAAGACGCGAAGAATCAATATAAAAATATAGTGATGTAGGTATTATTATTGCTGGAAGTCCTAAAGGTGAAGCGATGCGGGATAGCAATGTAACCGATTGAAAATTTGTAGATGCCAAATCTTAAAATAACCTGATGGAAATAAAAACTAAACATATAAACCTTAGCGCCTCTGCGCCTTTGCGTGAAACAATAAATTGAATTAACAATGAATACAAAAATAGCCCCATCCATATTAGCAGCCGATTTTGCAAACCTTCAACGAGACATCGAAATGGTCAACGACAGCCAGGCCGACTGGTTTCATATCGACATTATGGATGGTGTGTTTGTGCCGAATATTTCTTTTGGAATGCCGGTTCTGAAAGCCATCAGTCAACATGCTAAAAAGTTTATCGATGTGCATTTGATGATTGTCGATCCGGACAGATACATTAAAACCTTTGCCGACTTAGGCAGTAATATGTTGACTGTTCATTATGAAGCCTGTACACATTTACACCGCACGCTTCAGGCGATCAAGGCTGAAGGCATGCAAGCTGGCGTAGCTCTGAACCCACATACGCCCGTAAGTTTACTTAAAGATGTGATTCAGGATATTGATATGGTTTGTTTGATGAGCGTAAACCCCGGATTTGGCGGACAGAGCTTTATTGAAAATACATATAACAAAGTAGCCGAACTCAAAGAACTCATTTTAAACAAAAACGCTCAAACCCTAATTGAAATCGACGGCGGTGTAACTGATAAAAACGCTAAAAAACTGGTTGAGACCGGCGCTGATGTTTTGGTGGCCGGGAGTTATGTGTTTAAGTCGGAGAATCCTATTGAAACGATTAAAAACTTAAAAAAGATATAAGCCTCTCCCTAAACCTTTCCGAAGGAAAGGAAATTAAATAAGTAATTTTCAAAATATTTTATATCTTTGAAGTAAACTGACAGTCATGAGCGGTGCAGAATTAAAAATAGATTTAATCACAAAAATTACTTCCATTAGTAATAATGACTTACTAAATGATATCAACGAACTTATCAAATTCCAATCGGATGATACTATCTTTGAAGTTGATGAAGAAACGCAAAAATCAATAGCAGTTTCAAAAGCTCAAATTAAAGACAATCAAATTATGACTAATGAGAGTCTTCAGTCTGAAATAAAACAATGGCTGGAGAAATAGTTTGGACGCTTAGAGCTAAAAAAGAATTATTCGAAATTCTGGAATATTGGAATGAAAGAAATGGTACTTCTTCCTATAGTCTAAAACTAAATAACCTCATTCTTGTAAACTTACAGAAGTTAATCAAACAACCTAAAATTGGAAAAGTCACAAATATTGAAAATGTTAGAGTACAACGCGTAGATAAATACTATTTGTATTATGAAATGGAAGTAAATGATCTCTACGTACTTTCAGTGAGACATGTAAAAAGAAACCCTGAAACTTTAGGTTTATAAAATATGCTTATTCAAATTGGGTTGAATGATGTAATCAAAATTAAAAACGCTATAAAATTGGTCGAGACCGGTGCTGATGTTTTGTTAGCCGGGAGTTACGTTTTTAAGTCGGAGAATTCTATTGAAGCGATTAAGGGGTTGAAAGAGATTACAGCCTAAAAAATATCATCATTTTTCTTAGACTTGTAAATTTCAATAGTATTTTAAAGCCAGATGATGTACTTTCACAAAAACTTTCCAATGAAAAAATTATTGTTTCTTGCATCAACTCTATTTACTATTTTTATTTGCCAAGCCCAACAGCCCTTCATTACAACTTGGGAGGTAACACAAGATGATTTAGAAATTACAATACCAACATTCCCAGCTAATATAGTCGATTATGGTTATAATTATTCTGTTGATTTTGGTGACGGAACTGTTTTGAACAATCAGGCTGGAAACACAACTCACATATACAATTCACCTGGTATTTACCAAGTTATTATCAGTGGAGACTTCCCATATTTTTATTCTTCTGGTGACTCTAATCTATTGAATAAAAATCAAATTATTTCAATTGATCAATGGGGTGATATACCATGGATGAATATGAGACAAGCATTCAAAAATTGTATAAATTTACAAATAAATGCTACTGATGTTCCAAATTTATCTAACGTAACCGATATGAGTGAAATGTTTTATGGATGTGACTCATTGAACACTAATATCAATGATTGGGATGTCTCTAATGTAACTAATATGAGTGAAATGTTTCACTCTGCCATTTCATTTAATCAATCACTAAATAACTGGGATGTTTCTAATGTCACCGACATGAGTGAAATGTTTCGTTCAGCAATTTCTTTTAATCAACCCTTAAATAACTGGGATGTCTCTAGTGTTCAAACGATGCGTAATATGTTTGAATTTACACCTTTCAATCAAAATATTGATGCCTGGAATGTTTCTAATGTATCTGATATGTCTAGAATGTTTAAACATTCAAAATTTAATCAACCACTTAATAATTGGGATGTTTCCAGTGTGACTTATATGCGCTTTTTATTTCATGATAATGAAGATTTTAACCAGCCCTTAGGTAATTGGGATGTCTCCAATGTAACAGATATGACAAGAATGTTCTATTATGCGAAAGCTTTCAATCAAAACTTAAACGACTGGGATGTATCTAGTGTTTCTTCAATGGATGGTACTTTTTCGCATGCCACAAATTTTAACTACAGTCTTGACAATTGGGATGTCTCTAATGTAATTGATTTTCAACATATGTTTCACGCTGCTTCTTCATTTAACCAATCATTAGAAAACTGGAATATAAACACCTCGGAATTGAATGGATTCGTTGCCTCAAGTGGATTAGATACTTCAAATTATAATCTATTGCTTGATAGGTTAGTACAACTTGATTTTGACGATGGTTGGTTAGGAGCATGGGGTCTAAAACATTGTAATGAGTTTTCAAGACAAATTTTAGAAGATAGAAATTGGTTTATTTTGGATGCAGAAGTTTCAAGTAATTGTAATATAAAATATGTCAAGGGTTGCGTAAAATTTGATTCCAATAGCGATGGCTGCAATAATGATGATTACAACATTTTTAGTTCCATGGTTAAAATAACTAATAATAACAATAACCAGAATTTATATATTAATATTAATCAATACGGGGAATACCTAGCGGCTCTTAACCCAGGAAATTATTCAATTAGTTTAACAAATTTAAACTCTATTCTGACTTCAACTCCTCCTACTCAATCCATAAACTTAAGCGGTCAAGACGAAATCATAGAAGACATAGACTTCTGTATCACCGCCAACCAACAATTTGAAGATTTATCGATTGACATTTTTCCTCTTGAAGACGCTATTCCGGGCTTTGAAACCGATTATCAGGTTATAGTCTCCAACAGTGGGACACAAATCGTTCCAAATGTTCAGGTTACCTTTGGATATGACGGGAGTTTTCAAACCTATGTGTCTTCCACCGTTCCAATCAGTAGCAGTTCAATGGACTTACTTACTTTTCAATTCACAAACCTTGATCCTTTTTCCCAAGAGGTATTTGAAATTACGATGATAAATGTTATTCCACCAACTTTAAATAGCGGTGATGTTTTAACCTTGACAGCTCAGATTACTCCTGACGCAAATGATTCTAATATAAAAGACAACAGTGCAATTTACGAGCAAACCGTTGTAAACTCTTTCGATCCCAACGACAAGATGGTCATTCAAGGAGATGAAATCGATATCAACGACACTGACCAATATTTAGACTATAGAATCCGTTTTCAAAACCTTGGAACAGCCAATGCTTTGAATGTTAAGATTACAGATACGATTCATGCTAATTTGGACTGGACGACTTTTCAACCGATTACTTCCAGTCACGATTACCGTATTGAAATCGTCGATGGCGAGCAAATCAATTTCTATTTTGATAACATCAATTTGCCATATGAAGATGAAGATGCCGAAGGCAGTAATGGCTATATTACTTATAAAATCAAACCAAAGCCAAGCGTTCAAATTGGTGATACCTTTGAAAATACCGCCTACATCTATTTCGATTTTAATTTACCGATTATCACAAATACGGTCATGACGACTGTGGTTGAAGAATTAGGAACAAATGCTTTTGACGCTGGTCAAATCAGGATTTATCCTAATCCAGTGAGTGATAACCTAAACATTGACCTACCGTCCGGATTAAAATTAAATTCTGTTGAACTGTTTGATATTCAAGGGAAGCTTATAAAAGTCTTTAATGACCAAAAAGAATTAGATTTAAGTGAAGTTCAAAAAGGGGTTTATATTTTGAGATTAGATACAAATCAAGGTGTTTATAACCATAAAATAATTAAAGAATAGCTAGGAGAAAACCTCTCCTTAACACTCACTGCTTGATCAACATTCAGATTCTTTGGAAATTAGATGATTGTGATTTATAAAAAAACCAGCATGTTCTTCTTTGTTTATATAGATTAATCGTATTCAAATCTGTTTTGTTCAGCGACTTCATAAATTGAATATTTTGATTTAGGTGAGCAAAAGATTGTCAATTTTTAGTATTTTTAAGGAAATTTTGAGCGTAAATATCAACAAAAAGACCAGTCCATGAAAAAATCTCTACTCCTTCTGCTAAGCCTTTTTATTTTTTCTTTTACCCAAGCACAACAGCCTTTTGTAACCACTTGGGAAGTTACTGCTGATGATTTAGATATAATGATACCAACAAATACAGATGATTATACTTATGACTATACTGTAGATTTTGGTGATGGCACAATTCTGACCAACCAAACCGATGATGTTATATACTCATATTCAAATCCTGGTATATATACTGTATCGATTCAAGGACTTTTTCCACATTTTAATGGAAGAGAATTACGTGACATTCCTCAAGGAATAGACCATTACAAAAGAATTATATCAATAGATCAATGGGGTGATAATCAATGGTCAAGTATGGAGGAGGCATTTATAGGATGCTTTAATCTTGAAATGAATGCTAACGACTTACCCAATTTAACTCAAGTAATAAGTCTAAGAGCTGCATTTGCTGGGATTGACTTTATAAATCAAAGTATTAGTAATTGGAATGTTTCTAATATTCAGGATATGTCATATTTGTTCGCCAATGTATATTATTTTGATCAACCACTAAATAATTGGGACATGTCTAACGTAATAACAATTGAACAGATGTTTAGAGGGGCAGGACATTTCAATCAACCTTTAGATAATTGGAATGTTTCTAATGTAACTAACATGAGTAACACTTTTGCTCATATGTTTTACAATCAGAACATTAATAATTGGGATGTTTCGAGTGTAACAGATATGTCCGGGATGTTCAAAGAAAATAGTGATTTTAATCAACCTCTTAATAATTGGGATGTTTCTAATGTAACCACCTTGTCAGAAATGTTCTATGATTGTGATGATTTTAACCAACCCCTTAACAGTTGGAATGTTTCAAGTGTAATCAACATGAGCAATGTTTTTTATAGTGCAAGCAAATTTAATATGCCTTTAAACAATTGGGATGTTTCAAATGTTGAAAATATGGAGGGGTTATTTAATTTGGCAGTTCAATTTAATCAACCTTTAGACAATTGGGATGTAAGTAATGTGACCAATATGGAATCTATGCTATCTAGTTCTAGTTTTAATCAGAATATAAATAATTGGAATGTTTCAAATGTATCTAATATGTCTCGAATGTTTGAAGGAGCAGGTGATTTTGATCAACCTCTTAATAACTGGGATGTTTCAAATGTAACTAATATGCTCAGAATGTTTAATGGAGCATATGAATTAAACCAGCCTTTGAATAATTGGGACGTTTCAAGTGTTATAACAATGAGTCTGATGTTTAGAGATGCATTTAGTTTCAATCAACCAATAAATAATTGGAATACTTCAAGTTTAAATAGCATGAGTTTCATGTTTCATAGGGCTTTGGCATTCAATCAGCCTTTAGACAATTGGGATGTATCAAATGTAGCTTTCATGGAATCTGTTTTTATGGATGCTGAGTCTTTTAATAAACCTTTAAACAATTGGATTATTTCTAATGTCCAAACTATAAAAAATATGTTTAAAGGTGCTACTTCATTTAATCGATCCTTAGACAGCTGGGATATAACAAATATTGTTTATAATAGTAATTTTTCGCCAGATGACCTTGTCGGAGTTTTTGATAATGCCACCTCTTTTGATCAAGACCTATCTGACTGGGATTTTATGAGTCAAAATCTATCTAATTTTATAGATAATACTAATATGAGTTCCGAAAATTATGATGCACTTATTCAAAAGCTTGTTTCGTTAAACTTAGATAATGGAAATTTAGGGGCAGAAAACATTCAATTTTGCAATACTGCTACAAGACAACAGCTCATAAACAATGGCTGGACAATAACTGACGGTGGTCCAGAAACTGGATGTGATGCTAATTCTATCTCCGGATTTGTCTTGTATGACGAACTAAATGATGGATGTGATCAAAATGATTTGGTTATCGAAAATCATATTATAAATGTTTTTGATGGCATGCAAAACACAAGCTATTCTATTATGGATAATGGTTACTATGAGATGTTTGTTGCGCCTGGTAATTATACCTTAAGTATATTAAACTTAGGTAATAATTTCTCATCAAGTCCGTCGTCCATAAACATTAATATAGCAGGTCAAAATGAAATTTTAGAAAATATAGATTTCTGCATCACCGCTAACCAACAATTTGAAGATTTAGCTATAAATTTTTTCCCCTTAGAAGATGCCATTCCAGGTTTTGAAACGGATTATCAAATAATTGTTTCTAATAATGGAACGCAAACCGTTCCTAACATTCAAGTCTCTTTTGGGTACGACGAGAGTTTTCAAAACTATGTATCTTCTACGGTTCCGAACAGTGGAACATCAACTGATATTCTTAACTTTCAATTGACAAACCTTGAGCCCTTTTCTCAAGAAGTCTTTGAACTTACTTTGCTTAATGTTGTGCCTCCAACCTTAAATAGCGGTGATGTTTTGAGTTTTACAACTTCAGTATCACCTGATGCTAACGATACTACTACAGAAGACAATACAATTATTTACGAACAAACCGTAGTTAACTCCTACGACCCTAACGACAAAATGGTCGTTCAAGGCGATCAAATTGAAATCGATGACACAGACCAATATTTAGATTACAGAATCCGCTTTCAGAATCTGGGAACCGCCAATGCCTTAAATGTCAAAATCACAGATACCATTCATCCTAATCTGGATTGGACGACTTTTCAACCGATTACCTCCAGCCATGATTACCGCATAGAAATTGTGGACGGCGAGCAAATCAATTATTATTTTGACAACATCAATCTACCGTTTGAAACCGCCGACCTTGAAGGTAGTAATGGCTATATCACGTATAAAATCAAACCAAAATCTAATGTTCAAATCGGAGATACTTTTGAAAATACCGCCTACATCTATTTCGATTTTAATTTACCGATTATAACCAATACGGTTGTGACGACTGTGGTTGAAGAATTAAGTACAGATGCTTTTGACTCCAGCCAAATCAGAATTTATCCTAATCCAGTCAGTGATCGATTGAATATTGAATTGCCATCCGGGTTGAACCTAAATTCTGTTGAATTGTTTGATATTCAAGGGAACCTTGTTAAAGTTTTTAAGGACGAAAATGTCTTAGATCTTAGTAGTATTCTTAGCGGTATTTATATTTTGAAGATGGAAACAGATCAAGGGAGTTATCATCAAAAGATAATCAGGCAATAATATTTTTAACCGCAAGGGTTAAGCAAAGAACACTATAAAGTTTCTGATAAGACTTTGCGGACTTTGCGTTTTACTCAGCGCACTTTGCGGTTAAGTTTTGATGTTTTTTTGGGTTTTATACACATATTACATGCATCTAAAGCCTTATAAAAAAATATTATTTCATTTTATACCATTCCGCAATATTTAGCATAAAACAAAACCTGAAAAGCCATTCAAAACTTTTCAGGTTTATTGGTTAGTTAATGAAAACTTTTTTGGCTAATTGATCATTTAAACTGACCTAAAAATTGAATATTCCCACCTGCAATTGAACCTAGGTTTATTTCATTGAGATTGCCATTCTGGTCAGCAGAAATACCGAAAATGTAGTCATCTCTGCAGTCGTCAATAAAATTATCTTCACTTGTTCCCGGAATTCTGTAGGGATTTCTTAGCGTTATACATTCCTGTCCGTCAATTTCTACAGTCATTTCTGTTTCACTGACTGTAAATGTTGCTGCAGTCCCTTCCGGGAATGGTGAGGCTGAAGTAGCAAAATCCAAAACAAGATTTAATTCGCCGTGTAAGCTCGCCGGAACACTTCCGGGGTCCTGACCTGCCTCTAAGGTATACTCACAGACGGTAGCACAATTTGATGTAATATCTTCTGAATCATCTTCACTACATGAAATTAATAAAGCAGTCAATAGTAAAATTGGTAATAGTTTAAAGGTTTTCATAATTTAGATTTATTTTTGTAAAAGTATGCCAGACTTAAAACTTGAGAAATAGGGCAATTGTCGTATTTTTAATAAATGACCATGTGTTAAACTTTCTCAAAACCACTTTAAAATTTAAGTATTATGATTTTATTGTTTAAAAATCTGAGAAGTAATGACATACGATATTTTGATTATTGGTGCTGGCCCCATAGGTCTAGCCTGCGGTTTAGAAGCCAAAAAGAAAAATCTTAACTACATCATCATAGAAAAAGGGGTGCTGGTTAATTCTTTGTACCACTACCCGGCCAATATGACTTTTTTTTCAACCTCTGAAAAACTGGAAATTGATGGTATTCCCTTCATCAGCAAAAATCCTAAACCCACTAAACAGGAAGCCTTAGAATATTATCGACGTGTCGCCACTTCAAATGCATTAGACATCAATCTTTTTGAAAGCGTTGAGGATTTGAAGAAAGTCAAAAATGGGTTTAAGATCAAAACATCCAAGGCTGAATATTCAACTAAAAACGTTGTTTTGGCTACCGGGTTTTACGACAAGCCCAACACTTTGGATGTTCCCGGAGAAGACTTAGATAAAGTTTATCATTACTACAACGATCCGCATTATTTCGTTAATCAGGATGTTGTTGTAGTTGGCGCCAGTAATTCTGCTGTAGATGCCGCACTGGAGGTTTACCGAAAAGGAGGCCGTGTTACCATGATCGTTAGAGGTGACGATATAGGCGACCGAGTAAAATATTGGGTAAGACCGGATGTTAAGAACAGAATAGATGAAGGTAGCATTAAGGCCTATTTTAATGCTGAAATATTAGAAATTAAACAGGATTCGGTCGTATTTAAAGATAAGAATAATGAAAAACAAGCCTTAAAAAATGACTTCGTTCTGGCCCTTACAGGTTACAAACCCAACTTCGATATTTTAGAAGAATGGGGCATAAAACTCTCAGATGACGGTAAAAAAATACCAGAATATAATCAGCAAACCATGGAGACTAACGTTGATGGTTTATACCTGGCAGGCGTGATTTGTGGTGGTATGGAAACACACAAATGGTTTATAGAGAATTCCAGAATTCATGCTAAGATGATCGTTGAAGATATAAAATAAATTTTAATATTATTTTCTGGTCTTAGTCATAAGTGCTTTTTGTAATTTGAGGATTCTTTGCTTTTTAGGACCAAATAAATTTGTGTAGATTTGGTTTTTAATCTGACTAATCATTGAAAAATTTCTACACTTTATTATTTAGTATATTTTTGTGCAGTTCATTTTATGCACAAACCAATTTTGATTCTTTATATACAGCCTGGAAAAATGAAAAACTTTCTGATTCCTTAAGGGTTGATGCCTACGAAGAATACGTTTATCTTAAGTATATAGACAAAGATAGAGATTCACTATTTATAGGAGCTGACAAGCTTATCAATTATGGAAATGTAAAAAAATATCCACTTGCCATTAGTTACGGCTACGAGCTAAAAGCTGAAGGATATTACGAGAATGGTGAACTAGCTACAGCACTTGAAAATTACATAAAAGCTTACAATATCATTAAAGATCTTAATCTTGAAAAAAGTCATGTTAACCTGATCAATAACCTTGGTGCCTTACACGCAGACATCGGAAACAATTCTAAAGCACTTGAATTTTTTGAAAAAGGCTTAAAAATAAGTAAACTTAATGGTGATAAAGTAACAATAGAAATGTGTGTATCCAATATTGGAGGCATATACTATATATTAGGAAATTATGATAAAGCCTTGGAATATTTCAATCAAGGTAAAGTCATTGAAAAAGAATTAGGAAACAAAGTTGGATATGCGACTTCCTTAAATTTGATCAGCAGGGTACTTATAGAAAAAGGTCAAATTGAAGCCGCTGAAGATAACATCAAAGAAGCAATTACAATTTTCGAAAAAGAAGATGAAGAATATGGAATTCTTGAAGGCTATTTTATTCTTGGTGAATCCTGTTTACTCAAAAAAGAATATAATAAGGCACTACAATATTTTGAGAAGTGCAAGCTTTCTGAAATTGTAACTAACTCTCCAGAATTTAAAGCACACCTATTCAATAGTATTGGTAAAGCCTATATTGGGCTTAAACAATATAACCAGGCAAAAAATTACTGCCGAATAAGTTTGGAAAATGCTGAATTGTCCGGTTTATTAAGGGAAAAAATAGAAGCTAATGAATGCCTGTATGAAGCTAATAGAGCCACAAAAAATAACCTGAAAGCCCTTGATTATTTGGAACAAAGCATTGCAATGCAGGATAGCCTAAAAACACAAGAAACCAATAACAAAATCCAGCAAATGGAGGTTGAAAAACAAGCTTTAAATGACAGTATACAGGCTGCTAAGGAGCGTTTTCAAATGGAAATAAAACATCAAGAAGAAGTGCAGGAGAAAAACAGAACCAGAAATCTAATCTTAGGTATTACCATTTTTATTGTAGTAATTGCTATAGGTCTATTTAGGCAATGGAAGTCAACCCAAAAGTCTAAAGCTATTATAGAAAAAGAAAAAGAACGGTCCGATAACCTTTTGCTCAATATTTTACCCGCAGACATTGCCAAAGAATTAAAAGAAAAGGGAAAAGCCGATGCCAGAGATTTTGATCTTGTTTCCATTCTCTTTACAGACTTTAAAGGGTTTACAGAAGCTTCTGAAAAGCTCTCTGCCAAAGCACTTGTACATGAAATAAATATGTGCTTTAAGGCCTTTGATAATATTATCGGGAAATACAATATTGAAAAAATAAAAACGATTGGCGATGCCTACATGGCTGCCGGCGGTCTTCCTGTACAAGATGACAATGCTGTAAAAAACACGGTTTTAGCTGGTCTGGAAATGCAGGATTTTATTACAAAACGAAAACAGAAAGCAGAAAAAGAGAATAAGGTTAGTTTTGAAATGCGGGTTGGCATACATACCGGACCGATTGTCGCCGGAATCGTCGGCGTCAAAAAATTTCAATATGACATTTGGGGAGATACTGTAAATACAGCGTCTAGAATGGAATCCAGTGGAGTGGTCGGAAAAGTAAATATTTCTCAGGATACCTACGAGCTCATCAAAAATGATCCTTTATTTCAATTTGAACATCGAGGAAAAATATCAGCTAAAGGCAAAGGTGAAATAAGCATGTGGTTTGTAAGTTTAAAGTAAACAAACAATTTGACGAATGCTCCTTAAAGCTATTGTTTGTAAAAGTTAGCTCCTTATAATCCAAAAGATCATAATGATATAAAACAACTAGCTGGTTTAATTTTTTTGAGCTGGATAGTTGAATAGAATTTGTAAAGGACATAACAATCACCTCTATAAAAATCAGCTCATTGATTCTACATGTAAACAGTTGACGCTAATTGTTGTAAATTAGGCGTATCAATTCTAAATTCATCCCAATGAGAAAAACAATTTTACTCTTCATTATTCTTACAATTGGCCTCACCTCCTGTCAGAATCAACAAAACATGGAAGGTCTTAAGATATCACTTACGGCTGACGATACTTTAAAAAGTTCAATTGAGAAAACAGGGCGACTTTTCGTGTTCTTTTCTAAAAATGAAAACAGCGAACCCAGATATCAACTTTTTCCAAGTCCGATAGACCCGCCAATGATTTACGCCGTCAATATAGAAGACTACAATGCCGATAACAGCTTAGAGCTTGATGACAACATCAACTGGACTTCAACTACCGATCTTTCGCTAAGCGAAATACCCGAAGGCGACTACACGGTTCAGGTCTTGTGGGATCAGGACACCATCGAATCTCGAATTAATGCGCCCGGTAATATTTACAGTAAACCGCAGAAAATTTCAGTCAATAATGACTCTGCTTTTGAAATCAATCTTAGTCAAATCATTCCTGAAAGGACAATTATTAAACATGATCTGGTTAGAGAGGTTCGTTTCAAAAGTGACACCTTATCCAGCTGGTGGAACAAACCCATAGAACTGAAAGCCAGTATTCTATTACCATCAGATTATGACAAAACAAAAACTTATCCTATCAGATATAATGTTGCCGGGTATGGCGGACGCTACACCAGGGTAGAGAATCTTGTAAAGAATGAAGAGTTTATGAGCTGGTGGAATTCTGAGGATTCACCACAGGTTATTAACGTTTTCCTGGACGGTAAAGGGCCATTTGGCGATTCTTACCAGATGGATTCTGAAAATTCAGGACCTTACGGGTATTCGCTTATTTACGAATTGATTCCTCATATTGAAAATAAATACCGAAACACATCATCGCCCAAAACCCGTTTTGTGGATGGCTGCTCAACCGGCGGCTGGGTTTCACTAGGATTGCAGCTGTACTATCCTGAACAGTTTAATGGAGTGTTCTCTTACAGCCCCGATGCGATTGAGTTTGAAAATTATCAATTGATGAATATTTATGAAGATAAAAATGCGTTCACCAATGAATTTGGTTATGCCAGACCCTGTATGAGAAATGTTGACGGTGAACCTATGGTGTCTATGAAAGATTTCATTCGATTTGAAAATGTCCAAGGCAGTTCTGATACCTATCTCAATTCAGGTGATCAATTCAGCTCGCACACAGCTCTATATAGCCCAAAAGGAGAAAATGGTTTACCAAAACCACTATTCGACCCTGTCACAGGGGACATTGATTCTGAAGTTGCAGAGCATTGGAAAAAGTATGATTTTAAGCTATATGCTGAAAAAAACTGGGAAACACTTGGGCCAAATATTGAGGATAAGATTTACATTTGGATGGGTGATATGGATCATTTTTACCTTAATATGGCCACCCGAAAGTTTGCTGATTTCTTAGAAACCACACAAAATCCTAAGTCTAATGCTGTTATTGAATTTTCACCTTACGAAGGACACTGCAGTAGGTTCAATCATAAACTGGTATTAGAACAAATTCAAAAAAGACTCAACCAAATACAATAGAACATGAAGAATAATTTCATTCTATGCCTGATGTTAATCAGCATCTCAATTTCTTTTTCGCAGACTTATATCAACAATGTTACGATTACAGATGTAGAAAATGAAAAACTGCTCGATAACCGAACTGTAGTCATAACAAATGGATCAATTACTGAGGTTAGTAAGAGTAAAGCTGTCAAAATCCCTGAAAATGCCGAAGTTATAGATGGAACCGGTAAATATCTTATGCCCGGTCTGGTTGATGCTCATGTACATTTCTTTCAAAGCGGCGGCCTGTACACACGACCGGACGTTTTTGATCTGAGAAAGTTTAAGCAGTATAATGTTGAAATTGCGGATGCTAAAGATGACATGGAAAATAGACTCAGACGCTATCTTCAGAATGGCATAACAACGGTGATTGATGTTGGGGCTACTTTCAATTTTCTTGAAAAACGAAAAGAATTTAAAGATAAATACTATGCCCCAACAATATTCATGACCGGTCCACTACTCACTACATATGAGCCGGAAGTTTATAAAAATTTAGGGAAAGACAAACCATTTATTCTCACAACATCTATAGAGGATGGCATTCAAGGTGTAAAAAACCAATTGAAATACAATCCGGATTTCATTAAAATCTGGTATATCGCCGGAGCAGATGGACTAAGTGTTGAAGAGAGTGCAAAGAAAAATTTGCCCATCGTCAAAGCTATTATTGAAGAAGCGCACACCAATAATCTTAAAGTTGCCGTACATGCCACACAACGCATTACGGCTCAATTGGCTGTTAAAAATGGTGCCGACTTTCTGGTACACAGTGTAGATGATGAAGTATTAGATAAAGCGTTTATAAATTTAATGAAGAAAAACGAGGTTGTCCTCAGTCCAACCTTAACCGTAAGCAGTGGATATAGCCAAACTTTTGCTCAAAGCCATATTTTTTCAAACTATGAATTGGAAAGTTCTAATCCATTTGATTTAGGGTCTTTATTTGATCTAAAACACCTGCCCGATACTTCTCGGATAAACCGGCTAAAAAGCTACGCCAGTTCAAAAGAATATATCAAAAATTCAAAAGCCTCAGACTCGATTAGTCTCGCTAACCTGAAATTATTGTCAGATGCCGGGGTGACCATCGCGACCGGCACTGATGCCGGAAATATAGGAACACTTCACGCTTCCTCCTATCTTGACGAAGTTTTAGCGATGAAAAAAGCTGGCATGACCAATTGGCAAATCCTTAGTGCATCTACACTCAATGGTGCAAAAATACTGGACAAGGAAAATGAATTTGGTAGTATCACAAAGGGCAAACAGGCTAGAATGGTTCTACTCGATAAAAATCCAATTGAAGATCTGGAAAATATCACCCAAATCAATACGATATTTAATAATGGTGAAGTCATAAAACCATCAGACCTCCTTGAAATTACTCCGGAAATCCTGGCACAACAACAATTGAACGCCTATAATCAAAGAAATATAGAGGCTTTTCTGGAGCCCTACGCCGATGATGTTAAAGTCTATACATTCCCCGATCAACTCATATATGAAGGTAAAGATAGAATGAGACAAGGCTATTCTTCCATGTTTGAAAACACTCCAAACCTGCATTGTGAGCTGGTGAATAGAATTGTAAAAGGAAATGTGGTCATTGATGAGGAAAGCGTTCAGTTTGGTGATCAAATCATCAAAGCTGTAGCTATTTATCGTATAAAAAATAATAAAATTAGTGAGGTTTATTTTGTCAGACAGTAAAAGATCTCAAACATTGAGTCAAAAAAATGAGTTAAAATATATTAATTAAAAATGATAAAGATCCATCATATCAGAAATGCCACAATGTGTATTGAAACCAATCAAATGTTCCTGCTGGTTGACCCAATGCTTTCTGAAAAAGGGACTATGCCAAGCTATACGGAGAAAAGATTTAGTCCTCAGAAAAATCCTACTGCAGAACTGCCCGCTATCACCTCCAAATTACTTCATAAAGTCACCCATTGCTTAATTACGCATCTACACACTGACCATTTGGATAAAAAAGGAGAAGAATTTCTTGTTGAGAATAACATCTCTGTCATCTGTAGCGTAAATGACGCCATTGAACTTAAAGAAAGAAAATTAAACATCTTCAAAACCATAGATTATTGGAAAAAAACCAGGTTTATGGATATTTCTATAGAGGGAATCCCTGCCAAACATGGTTACGGCAAAGTTTCGGAGCTGATGGGACACGTTATGGGCTATTTCATTAAATTTTCTCAGACATCAATCTATTTAAGTTCTGATACTATTTATACTGAAAATGTAGAAAAAGTTTTAAAAACTTATAAGCCGGACATAAGTGTTTTTGCAGCTGGTTCTGCCCAACTGGACGATTACGATCCTATCCTGATGAGGTTAGAAGATATTTTTAAATTTATTGAAAATGCACCAAAGTTTGCCATCGCCAATCATTTGGATGCTGTCAACCATTGCAGAATAACACGACTAAAACTTTTATCAGAAATAAAGCCTAAAGGCCTTTTAGGAAAAACATGGATTCCCGATGACGGAGATTCCAAAATTTTCAAGACATAATTCATGCTCAAAATTACTTTTTCAATATTTATAATTTTTATAATGTCACAAAATCTTGAAGCCCAACATAAGAATTTGAACAGGCATAAATGGCAAAATAGGGTTTTAGTAGTTAAAACAGATGATCTGAATAATGAGAATTTTATTAAGCAATTAAATGAATTTTATAAAGATAAAAGTGGCTTGATAGAACGAAAGTTGGTATTGTACAAGTTTACAGATCAGGTTTTTTATTATAATGATTTTGAGACTGAAATCGAAATAAAATACGATTTGGAAAACTTTGTATACCGTAAAGGTCTTTTTAGAGACAAAAACTGTTTTGAGGTCATTTTAATAGGATTGGATGGTCATGTGAAAATTAGGCAAAACCGTATTATTACTCTAACACAACTTTTTGAAACTATAGACGTTATGCCTATGCGCAAAAATGAAATAAGGGGAAAAGATAATTAAAGAAACCCTATTAGACTTTAAACCTTGCATTTTATGCATTAATTTGATTTTCAATATTTTAAATTTTAATTATAAATCAAACTATGTCATTTAGTTTTACTTTTATATTTCAATTTTTGTTACTTTTGTTTTGAAAAAATCATTTCATGAAATACATTATATTTTTCTTGTTTTTAATTTTCAGTTTTAATCTTAGTGCACAGGAAACTGAAATTGTTAAAGCTTTTGACTCCCTGGTTCAAAACAGTAATAGCTGGACCAAATACAGGGTTATCAAAAAAGACGAATTAAGTACATATAAAAATGTATTAATTCAAAAAACTGATAGCTTAAATAAATCCATAGCAAAATTAAACAGTAAAATAACAGACCTGGAAGCAAGTCTGAAAACTACTGAAAATGAAAACAAAGCCCTAAAAGCTGAAGTAGAAAAACTGAAAAATGCTAAAGATGAAATCAGCGTTGTGGGTATTGCATTACCAAAATCAACTTATTCTGTTCTGGTTTGGAGCATAATATTAGTTTTGGTGCTTGTTTTAATATTTGTAATAATAAAACTTAGGAATAGAAATATTGTTACTCAGGAAGTAAAAGAGAATCTGGAAAATACTACAAAAGAATTTGAGGAATATAAGCACAGAGCAATAGAAAAACAGCAAAAGTTAGGTAGAGATTTACTTGATGCTCAAAAGTTAGCTCAGTCGAGAAATACCAAAAAGTAATGAGGATAGACATTATTAGTGTTGTACCTGATTTACTAGAAAGTCCTTTTCAGGCTTCCATAATGAAAAGGGCAATAGAAAAAAAACACGTGGAAGTTTACTTTCATAATTTAAGGGACTATACTAACAATAAATACAGACAGGTAGACGACTACCAGTACGGAGGTGGTGCAGGAATGGTTCTCATGCCTGAACCTATAGATAAATGCATAAGTCAACTCAAAACTAAAAGAGATTACGACGAAATTATTTACCTCACTCCTGATGGTGAAAGATTAAATCAACAAATGGCAAACATGCTGTCTTTACAAGAAAATTTGATTTTTTTATGCGGTCATTACAAAGGTATAGACCAAAGGATAAGGGATATGCATATCACCAAAGAAATTTCGATAGGGGATTACGTATTGTCTGGTGGTGAAGTTGCAGCTATTGTGCTTTCAGATGCCATAATTAGACTGATACCAGGTGTTCTAAATGATGAGACTTCAGCGCTTACAGATTCCTTTCAGGACAACTTACTTGCACCGCCAATATATACAAGACCTGCTCAATATAAAGGCTTTAAGGTTCCGGATGTACTGATGAGTGGTCATAAAAAGAAAATTGAAGAATGGCGAGAAGACCAGGCTTTAAAAATAACCAAAGAAAGAAGACCTGACTTAATATAATAAATTATGAAAAACATCATATTACTTTTCATTTGTATCAATAGCTATAACTTTAATGCTCAAAACTGGTTTGACGATTCCTGTAAAAACATAGATGAGAATGTCACAGAGGAAGAATTCAAAACAGCTAATCAAAGGAATATTCTAAAGGTCATCATTAATCAAGCGGGTGAAGTTGAAATAAATGATGTGGTAAAAGAAGGTTTAAGCGAGATTGGTTTTAAAGAATATGTTCTTGATTATGTGTCAAACCCTGATGGAGACAAAAACAAAGCAGACAAACCAGAAAAGGTAATTATTCAGATAAAAAGTTTGAACAAGGACTCTGAACAATTAAAAAGTATAAAATATTTTATACAGGATGTATATTTGTATTTGTGGGATAAGGAAGCAACCAATAGGTTTAAATCTACATATGTCGAATTAAATTGTAAGAAAAGAGAAAAAGTTTTTAATGCTTATCCATTAAAGATGGTAAGTGATATTTCAAAAAAGAAAAGCAAAAGCAATAGCATCCCAAAAAGAAAAGGGCCAGGTCTGCCCCCATTCGGTGGAGATGTAAAACAAAATTAGCGCTTAAGTGTAAAATTCCCTACCAAAATTCTACCGCTTTCAAGCTGGATTTTGTACCAATAATCGTTGGAAGGCATTGGCTTACCATTGAAAAAACCATCCCAAAAACTGTCAAGGCCTCTAAAAGATTTTAGTAGTTTACCATATCTGTCAAATATAAAAACTTGGGCTAGCGCTTCTTTTTTATTGAAAACACCCTTGAAAGTCCAAACATCATTAATACCATCACCATTAGGAGTGAAATATTCCATGATACCTAAAATGCCAAAAGTTTTTTGCACAATACCACATCCATTTTTGTCTCTAACAAACATATCGTAAATACCTGGCAGCAGATTTTCAAAAACATTACTATCCTGATACGGCCCATCTATATTGAGAGCAAACTCATAATCGCCAATGCTTTCTGAATCTATTAGGACAGTAACTCTATTTTTATCTTCAAAAAATTCCTCAATTTCCAAATTATAGGTTGGAAGACTTGATTCTACAACCTCAATACTTCTAAAGTTTGTGCAGCCCGTAACCAAATTAGTTAAAGCTACTTCATAAGTTCCAATTTCGTTAACCAATATTTCTGAAGTAGTTTCTTCAGAACCAATCCACAAAAATTCAAAATTACTAAGCTCTGATTCTGATATTCCGGATGATATTGATATCGGATTTGGAAAACCTTCCACACAATAATAAACTAAAGTATCCTCAGTTGGCGGAAGTTCGACTACTTCTAAGGTTAATACTCCTAATTCCTTACAAAACTGATCTCCGGCTATATTGAAAAATACATCCTGAAAAAAAGGATTCTGAATTTCAAATGCTGAGGGGTTTTGAATTGGGTTTTCCTGATTAAGGGCATCATTTTCGGTCAAATAGAAGTTACTAACTATCAGATTTTCCTGAGTTTCAATTTGGTTCAAATCAAATATTGCGATTCCATTTTGATTGTCATCACATAGTTTTAAGCTAAACTCCTGTACGTTTACTGTTATTATATCTAATGTAAGTTCCATGATATTAGTACAGCCTGACACAATATTTTGAACATTTACGTATAATGTCTGCGGTGTTGATAGATTTGTATAGGATTGAGTGTTCTGAATAGAATTTTGTAAATTTTGTGCATCTTCCAGGCTCTCAAAATAAGCAAAATCATAGTCAGTAATATCTGCACCGACTGCAAGGAATTGCTCATTTGCCTCGGTTAAAACAAACTCTGCAGAATTTTGATCAAAATCTGTTACACATTCTTCAAGTGTTACATTGTTGATTTCCGGGAGTTCAAAGTAGGTGACAATTGCAAGTCCTATTACGGGACAACTACCGTCGTTAAGGTCTACTTCCAGGGAATAAGTTTCCTGGTAAGGTAAAGTCACCCCATTTGGCTGACTTATTTCTATTGTTGGTGAAAATTCATTGTTTAGGACTACACCATCCAAAGACCATTCATAAGTCGCATTTGGATTCTCCTCATCTTGTTCAAAGAATAGTGTAAATGTATCTCCGTCACATAAGTTGAGTTCTTGTGTATCAAATCCTGTAATATCTACTCTAGAAGAAAAAATAGATTGTATAAATGGCGGAAGACCAAAGGTTGATGTTCTACCTCCTAATGAAATTGCACCTTGATTAAAGTTTTCTGTATAATCTGCCGCAGCTCCTGGAAGTTCTGGCTCATTTATTACACTAAGTTTAGGTTCTCCCAACATTGCTCTGTATATTTTTCCATTTGGTGCGACTTGGATTGCACCAGAACCTTGACCTGTAACACCACTAAATTGAAATTGAGAACCAACTATATCGGCAACTTCAAGGTCCCATTGTAACAATTGAGGTGCTCCCTGATTTGTAACAGAAGCGTAAGCTTTTGTGCCTCCAGGTGAAAATTCAACTCCGTAAGCACTTACATTATCTATCAATTGAAGTGGATTAGACACTTGACCTGTTGATGAATCAAAATCAAATAAAATCACATTACCGGTTCCTAAATCATCATTTGTAACAGGATCATAATCCAGAGTTTGATTGGCTGCAAGGATCTTATCTCCATTTGGTGAAGCCTTCAGATATCCCAAAGCTGCTCTTCTGTAGTTATCCGTAGACATGATTGGTCCAGCCTGAGATGTTACCGGTGTTTCATTTAGTCCATTAGCATCAATTTTAAATGAATAAAAAGTGTCTTTAAAGTGCGTAATTACCCAAAATGAATCGCAGTCATCTGCTCTTACAGCTGTAATTTTTTCAGCAGATTTATATTTTATATCTTCAGGATTATTTGGATCATAAGTAATGAGTTCTATGTTTTTCTGGTTAGCTACTACATCACCTAAACCTCCGTTTAAAGTCATATCTACAATAGAATAATTAAAACCGTTATTAAAACCATCATCATCCTGAGGTATAGATTGCTGACCGGGATCATTGTAATCTGCAATAGGGTTGCCATTTTCATCTGCAGGACCCTGATCTGGATAGGCAAAAGCATTATTATGGTGAGGTTCATCAACTGTAAAAACAAAATATAAGTTTTCATCTGTTGGATGTGGAACAATTAAACCACTGGAGGTACTTGAAGGATCACCATTAAGACCTGTCCCACCAAAATAGTCTCCATTAGGCATAATTTGATGGTCTGCAGTCCATACAGTCCTGCCATCGGTATAGAATAGCAAATCCCCGTTGGCGTTTGAAATAGAAGAACAACCTTCCAATGTATTAATCTGACCGTCAAAAAGGACGTTTGGTGGCGAAGTATTAAAACTTATGCCTGCATTTTGACCAAAATACCAATTGTTGGCTTCACCCTGAGAAAAGCTCAAAAAAGGCATGAATAAAAGCAATAAATATATGTAAAATCGAGTTGAATGTTTTTTCTCCATCCAACAAATATAAATATTTTAGAATTACAAATCCCGCTTCTTAAGCAGTGCATAGGCACCATAAATAAAAAGAAAAGTCCAAACTAAAACTGTTATAATGTTTACCCAGCTTACACTGTAATCACGCATAAGTTCAGCATTAAGCTGTTTTGCTGCAGAATTTATAACATCTAATCTTGTAATAGGCTCTGGTATAAGTCCCCACATGGACATTAGTGGTGTAAAATCACCTATGAAATCAAAATTTGTATCCTTTAAACTTGCCAAAGATATCCCTTCTATAATCCAAAGTAAAAAAAGAAAACCAAGAGCAAAAGCAGAGCGTTTTACCAGTAAACCTAAAAATAAACACAATGAAAAGAAACCTAAAAGTTTCACGAAATACCCTCCTATGTATTCTAAATCTGAAAATATAATTTGAAACTCATCATAGTCTGAAAAGATAAGACCTAATACAAGTGTTACAACAAAAAGCAATATGGTAGAACATAAAGCATACAAGAGGGAGACATAAAATTTTGAAAGTATAAATTCTTTCTTACTTAAACCATCAATAAGATTTTGTTTTAAAGTACGATTTGTATACTCACTTGACATCATTGAAACGATAACAATGGCCAAAATTATTTTTAAAAATGCTACAAAAAAGCTCATAAAATGCCAGGTGTAAGGAAAATTGTAAATGCCCTGGTCGGCTAGTCTGAACTCGATACCAAAGTCAAACTTTATCGTAGAAAGTAAAGCTGCAGACAAAAACAAACTGAAATATAAGATTGTCATGATCTTCGCAGACCGACTATGCTTAAGTTTGAATAATTCAATATTAATAAGTCGTAACATATTTTTTAATTTGTAAGTTTAAGAAATTGTTCCTCCAAGCTCTCTTTACGTTTAACAAGATGCGTTAATATAAAACCATTGTCAAAGCAGAGCTTATTAAATTCAGCGGCGGAGTAATCCCTGCTTAAAAAAATCTTTATGGGTTCTAAGTGTTGCTGATCAAACTTTTCAATAAAGTCCAATCCATTGATAAAGTCAGTAAAAGCCTCCTGATTTTCTACCATAGCTTCTATATATCCAAAAGAAGCATTCATCTCATCAACACGTCCGGAATAGAGCTTTACGCCTTTCCTGATCACTACAACATGTGTACATATCTTTTCGACTTCATCAAGCAAATGTGAAGCCAGAAGAATTGTTGTTCCTCCGGCAGCAATTTTTTTTATGATTTCTCTAATTTGATGAATCCCTTTGGGATCTAAACCGTTTGTTGGTTCATCTAAAATTAATATCTCAGGATTATTAAGCAATGCAGAAGCTATTGCCAAACGCTGCTTCATCCCTAACGAGTAGGTTTTAAAATGATCATGCTGTCTGTCATAAAGCTCTACAGTCTGCAGAACATTCTCTATATTGGTCTCGCCTATTTCTTTTATTTTACAAACCAATTTTAGGTTGTCTAAAGCAGACATGTTTGGATAGAAGTTTGGACTTTCTATAATGGCTCCTACTTTTTTTAGAGCATCGTGTGTTTCCATCTGACCGGAAAACCATTCAAAACTACCTGAGGTAACATTTATGACGTTTAGAACCATACCAAGTGTTGTAGATTTACCACTACCATTGGGACCTAAAATTCCATATACATGACCTTTTTCAATTTTAAAGCTAAGATCAGAGACGGCTTTGAATCTACCAAATTGTTTTGTAAGGCCTTTTAATTCTAAAATCGTTTCAGACATATTGATGATTTATTGGTTAGACGGGTTTCTTAAAGAATTGTTACAAAGATTAAGGTGTTTTTTGAGAATAACAAATTTTACAGAAAAGAAAAAAGGCCTCCCTAAGGAAGCCTTTTGTAATATAGCTTTTGAAAATATTTATTGATTCAACCAGGCTTTTCTGGTTGCAATTTGCTCAGCTGAGGCCTCTTTGTCTTCTATGATACTTTCTGAGACAGCCGTAGCTTTAGTAAGTGTAGCTTCTAAATTGATAGTTTCCCCATCTCTTTCAAGCTCCATGGTTATATCCATGCCTTCCTGCCACCCGAACATACCGCCTATGACCTGTTGCGCATTTTGCATTGTAAGTTCAGAACCATTTACCTTCTTAATAACATCTCCAGCCTGTATGCCCTGAGAAGCCCAAAATGAATTCTTCAAAGCCATGTTAGAGAAGAAAATAGTTCCGGATTTCTGATCACCATCAAAAATGATGTTTTGACCACCTGCAAATATATAATTCGTTTCTACCTCTTTTTGATCTTTTGTAAGTCCCACCATTTCAAAAAACTCATCATAATTTATTGGTGTATCGCCTTCTACGTGAGTTCTTAAAAATTCACCTACACTTGGGTAAGTCATTGCTGTGATTTCTTCAATGAGTTTATCATCTTCAAAAGGTTTGTTTTTACCATATTTTGTTGATAATTCTTTCATTAAAGACAACATACTACGCTCACCGCCGCTCTCTTTTCTCATCAAAATATCTACGCACATTCCTATTAATGCGCCTTTCATATAAACATTTAAGTAGTTTGATGCATAAGGCTCTTCGAGAACATTTTCACTCATGGTAGTAAAACTCATGGCGTCGTTCATATTCATAGAATAATTAATCTTTTCATCAATTGTATTGTAAAACTCCTGAGGTTCAACAAGTCCTTCATAGACCTGAAAATGTTGAGCGAAATACTCGGTTACGCCTTCATACATCCAAAGGTGTTTTGAAAATGTAGGATCGTTATAATCAAAATAATGTACATCTTCAGAATGCACGGAAAGTGGTGTTACAATATGAAAAAACTCATGAGCAACTACATCTATCATTTGACTTTTAAGACTTTCTATATCCATATTTTCAGGAAAAACGACCACTGTTGAAGTATGATGTTCAAGAGCACCAAAGCCTTTTGGAGAATCTTCTTTACCCTCTGATAGATAAACGTAAATATCATACCTGGATGTGCTGTTTATATCTCCTAAATATGCTTTTTGAGCTTTCATCATTTCATTTACCGTCTCTTTTAAGCTGGCTGCTGAATGTTTCCCGTTTGGTGAGTATAGACTAAGCACAATTTTGATATCGCCAACCATGAATTCTTCAACATCCAAATTCCCATACATCATGGGATTGTCTGTAATATCAAAATACCTTTGCGCAAAGTATTTACTGGTTTTCAAACTACCGTCGCTGCTTAATTCTTCACCTGTGCTTTGTAATGCTGAAGTTCTGTCAAAGTCTGCCGGTGCTGTAACATCCAATGTATATTGATTGGTTTTGAGTTGATCAAAATAACCGATAAAACCATGTAAGTTTAAAACGTAATTGTCAGACTCTATATTGGTTCCAGCAGGTGAGAATGGTTGTTCACCACCAATTCCACCACTTTTTTCGATATCAAAAGTATCGTTAACATAATAGGTGATTTTATCCAAATCTTCTCCGCCAACAATTTGCCACGAATTATCATCTATCTTGGTAACACTTAAGGCATTTCCGTCATAGTCTAAAGCTTTCAAATCGTCTACATATTTACCAAAATCACTTACGGAGTATGTTCCCTGAATAACTCTTGGCAATCTATAAATAACAGTATCGCTGGTTATTCTTCCAGGGTTTATAGTGACAGGTACTCGGTCTTCGTTCACAGCTGAAAGATCTATCTTGGTAACTATTGGGCTATTGACTGCCAAATCATTAGAAGTTGATTTCTTGGGGTCACAGCCAATGAATAATATACTTAAACTAAGTATGGCTAAAAATTGTCTCATATTGAATCGTTTGTGTTTAGTTTATAAGACGCCAAGGATAGGGATTTGTTACAGTATATAAATGCTTGAATTGTTAAATTGTTGTGAAGAGAATTTTAGAATATAACTTTACAAAGACTGAAGCACCATATCAAAACGTAAAATTTAAAGCGATCATTTAGAAAATTATTTCAATAAAGAAGCTCATCACTTTATAACCCCTGACTGCAAGTCCGAGCGTTCGGTTCGCAAGTCCAGTACACCAGCGTTATCCTTAACAAATCGCCGTTTATTTCATAAGTCCAAGCATGATATCTAACTTTCTCATAAGTTTTTCTTCTGAACCACCATAGCCAACATCTTTGAATCTTATATTACTATTTTTATCTATAATGATTTTAGTTGGAATTCCACTTACATCAAAATCACCTGCAATATTAAACTTGCCTTTGTTTTCATTATAAGGGTCTATAAGTACTTCAAAGCTATATCCTTCCTTTTCAATAAATGAGCTCACTTTTTTAAGCCTTTCTTCACCTTTTTCGAAGGTATCTACAAAAAGAAAAACAACATCCGTATCATCCTGATATTTATTCAAAACCTTTTGCATTCCGGGAAAGGAGTCCTTACAGGGACCACACCATGTTGCCCAAAAGTCCAGTACTACTGTTTTGCCTTTTAGAGATTCTAATGTATAGTTTTCACCTTTCAGATTTTTGGCTTGAAAATCAGGGGCAGGATTTTCAATAAGTTCATCTTTTAATTTGTCTGTGTATTTTGCTAAGGCTTTAGCCTCTAAATCTGCAAGAACAACATTATACTCTTCATCAACTTTAAGTTTTTCAAAAGCTGTTTTGAAATAGTATTTAATTTTATCTGAGCTATTTCCCTCAGCTATGTAAATTTTCGAATTATTATATACCTTATCAAATTGCTTATCTTCTGTCAGGTATTCTAAATAACGTTCGTTAAAACCAATATTAAAACCTTCGCCAACAACTTCTCCCTGATACTTAATGGCGTCTTTGAGTCTGTCGTTTTTGTAAAGTAAATAGGCATAGGTATCCAAATACATTTTATAGTCATAATCCAAGCGCTCTTTATACTGGTTTTCGCTGTAATAATCCGGCTTTTGAGAAAGAGAATTCATTTCTGATTTTAAGAGCTCTACACATTGTTCTGAAATTTTCAAAGAGTACACCAAATCATTGCCTTTTTCAGCATTTGCCCAAGCTAGATTGTTGAGCAATGACGTTTTATTTTGAACCCTGTCTACTTTGGCCAGATATTTTTCAAATGCATTAAAGTCACCTTTTCTAAAATAGGCATCAGCGAGCTGTACATGTACAAAATTCATGTCGGGACGGTCAATATTTATTAGAACTTTGCTATAATATTCTTTTTTGCCTTCAAAAGTTTTCTTCTTATAGAATTCATTTATTAAAGCATCCTGAGCAACATCGCTGTCAGGATATTGTTCTATTAAAATGGCGTTAATACTATCAGCCTTTTTCTGATTACGAGAAGTGCTATAAATCTTAGATATTTTTGTATAATCAAGAAGACTTTTGTTTTCTTTAGAAAGTAAACCTGAAAGATAGTTTTTGGCTAGTTGATCAGCTTTTTGTTTACCCATTGTAAAAGCTGCAAACAAATGATCTTGATACCACTTATCTTTGTATTCCGGATGATTATCTAACAACTTATTCATTGCTTTAAAAGCTATTTCCTGATCACCACCTTTCAAATCTAAAAATGCCCCTCTTCCCATTAAGTACAATTGTTTAGAAGCTTCTATATGTGGTTTTGAATTTTCATTTTTATCAAGAACTTCAAATAGATACCCCTTATTATTATTGGAATTCTGTTTTTCATCTACTTTAAAGAAAAAAGAAACAATATCAACAGAATCTTCTAGACTGAGCGTTGCTTTATTATCTGTAAATATTAAGTCCACTGGATAAGCATTGTTCTGAACCACGTAATGGCAAAAGCTATTCCCAAGTTTTTCATCACCATTATAGGCAATGGTAAAGGGTTTGTTAGGTGTAATTTTTTTTGAAGAAAAGCTGAAATCTCCAATAATAACAGCACTATCACTGTTTTCTTTGTCGGTATTGCATGATATAAATAATATACAAAATGTAAGTAATAGGATATTTTTCATAAGAATAATAATTAAAGTAAAACTTTTTTCTTTAGTATTGTTTTAAGCTTTACTGCAATATTGACGATTTACAAGGGTACGAGTATCTACGAATTAAGCATTTTGATCCCTTTTTTAATCAATAAAAATCCTGCTAGAGGTAAAATTATCAGCAGCGCAACAATTACAAGTCTGCTCTCAATATCAAAGAGTTCTAATGACGCATTATCAGTATAACTAACAATATATCCAACGCCAATAAACATAATGCAAAGACAACCTAATAAACATAATATGTAAGCTTTATATTTCATATGTCTAAAGATAGTTGTTTTGCTATAAATAAAAAAACCTCTTTTCTATTCGGAAAAGAGGTCTTATATCAAAAAAGTTATACTAGTTTATTTAATGATTCAATTCTTCTTCCCCTTCTTGTAAAGGTACATTTTGGGGTATATAATCTTGTCCGGCAATAACATAATCACTTTCATCAGCATTTAGTTTACTATAGTCATAAGACCATCTGTAAACTTTCGGCAATTCTCCGTACCAGTTACCGTGAATATGCTCTACAGGTGCAGTCCATTCCAATGTAGTAGAATTCCAGGGGTTCTGAGTCGCACGCTTGCCGTAAAAAATTGAGCTGATAAAATTGTAAATAAATACAATTTGTGCAGCAGCAGTAATCATAGCAAAAACCGAAATCAAAACGTTTGTATCAGATAAATCATCAAAATAAGGGAAAGCTGTGTTTGTGTAGTAGCGTCTTGGCAAACCAGCCATTCCTATAAAATGCATTGGAAAGAAAACGCCGTAAGCCCCAACTGCTGTTACCCAGAAGTGTACGTAACCAAGATTCTTATTCATCATTCTTCCGAACATTTTAGGGAACCAGTGGTACACTCCGGCAAACAATCCATATAAAGCTGAGATACCCATTACCAGGTGAAAGTGAGCCACAACAAAATAAGTATCATGCACATTAATATCAAGTGTACTGTCTCCAAGAATAATACCTGTCAAACCTCCAGTAATAAATGTTGAAACCAAACCAATGGAAAATAACATGGCAGGATTGAACTGTAAATTACCTTTCCATAATGTAGTAATATAGTTGAAGGCTTTAACCGCAGAAGGTATCGCAATTAGTAATGTTGTAAATGTAAAAACTGAACCTAAAAACGGATTCATACCGGATACGAACATGTGGTGACCCCAAACTACGGTAGACAAAAAGGCAATAGCCAGGATTGAAGCAACCATAGCTCTGTAACCAAATATTGGTTTTCTGGCATTAGTAGCAATAACCTCAGAAGTAATACCTAATGCTGGTAAAAGTACAATATAAACCTCTGGATGTCCTAAAAACCAGAATAAGTGCTCATACAAAACAGGAGAACCCCCTTGATGCGCTAAAACTTCACCCTGAATATAAATATCACTAAGGAAAAATGAAGTCCCAAAACTTCTATCCATCAATAATAGTAAACCTGCAGATAATAAAACCGGAAATGATACTACTCCGATTATGGCGGTAACAAAGAAAGCCCATACTGTTAAGGGTAATCTAGTCATAGACATACCTTCTGTTCTTAGGTTTAATACAGTAACTATATAGTTAAGCGAACCTAGTAGCGAAGAAGCTATGAATATTGTCATAGAAACTAACCATAAAGTCATTCCCATACCAGAACCACCAATAGCTTGTGGTAAAGCACTTAAAGGTGGATAAACCGTCCAACCTGCTGATGCCGGTCCAGCCTCAACAAACAATGATGAAACCATTATAACTGAGGACAAAAAGAACAACCAATAAGACAGCATATTCAGGAAGCCTGAAGCCATATCTCTTGCTCCAATTTGGAGTGGAATTAACAGGTTACTAAAAGTACCACTCAAACCTGCAGTCAAGACAAAGAATACCATTATAGTTCCGTGGATGGTAACCAAAGCTAAATAAATACCTGGATCCATTACACCATCTGTACCAAACTTACCAAGCAAAGCTTCAAAAATCCAAAATTTTTGATCTGGCCATGCTAGTTGTAATCTCATTAATAGAGACATAGCTATACCTATAAAACCCATGATAAGACCGGTAATAAGGTACTGCTTAGCGATCATTTTATGATCTGTACTGAAAATATATTTTTCAATAAAAGACTGCTCATGGTGATGATGAGCGTGTGCTTCTGAGTGGTTGTCTGGTTGTGCTGTTATTGCTTCTGCTGACATCTTCGTAATAATTTCTAAGTTACTGTTGTGCTAATAATTCTCCAAAGGTCTGTTGTTCTTCCATCCATTTGTTGAAGTCTTCTTCTTCTTCAACAACTATTTTCATTTGCATATTGTAGTGTGTTACACCACAAATTTTATTACATAACAAATAATATTCAAATTCATAGTCATCCAGTGCAGTTCTACCTTCTGCAACTAAATCTTGACTTCTTTTTTTGCGAATTTCGTTAATACGTTTAACTTTTTCAAGCATGTATTCGCTATTTTTAATTTCTTTAGATGTTGTTGTAGGCGTGAAACCAAATTCTGTTATCATACCAGGTACAACATTCATTTGTGATCTAAAGAACGGGAAGTAAGCCGAGTGTAAAACGTCCTGAGATCTGAATTTAAAAATAACAGGCTTGTTGACAGGAAGGTGCAATTCATTAACAATTACATCATCTTTACCATATTCATCAGTTTCATCAACACCAAGCTGGTTAACGCCTTCAATGAACCTCACATTAGCCTTTCCAAGGACATTATCTTTGCCTGCATATCTTGCTCGCCAGTCAAATTGGTAGGCGTAGATTTCTACAACCATAGTATCTTCATCCTGCTCAGGGTTCATGATTTGTGTCCAAGAGACTAGACCATAAATGATCAAACCGGCTAAGACAACAACAGGAATAACTGTCCAAACAAATTCTAAAGTATTATTATCAGCATAAAATAAAGCCCTCTTCCCTTTTTTTCCTCTGTATTTGTAAGCGAAAACGTGAAGTAGAGCCTGAGTTATCACCTGAACTATCATTATGATACCTATTGAGATAAACATAAGCTGATCGTAACCGGATCCATGTTCTGATGAAGCTTCCGGCAAATAAAACTTACTGAGATTTAAAAATGAATATATCATCAAACCATAAAAGAAAACCATAAAAATAAGCATGATTTTCGCCTGCTTTTGGTTGTCTTTATCATTGGCTATGATACCATCATCATTTGATGGCTTTGAAAGATTATATACTTTAGATATCTGCCAAAATGTTATGGCTAATAAGGCTAAAACGATTATAACTAAAAATGCTGTCATTTGAGTCTTTTCTATAATTTTTAATTAATAATGATATTGCTGACTTTCTTTTAAGAAAGGTGAATGTTTTGGTACAAGTGGTAATTTGCTTATACCTTTAAATATAAAGAAAATAAACAAACCTGCAAAGAATAGTAAACTTCCTATCTCAGGTATACCCAGATGCCATGCTTCTCCAACTGTACCCGGCATAATTAGAAGGAAAAAATTGAAATAATGACCTACTAAAATTAAAACACCGGTTAAAACAACGATCCAGTTGACACGCTTAAAGTCTGAATTCATTAATATCAATAAAGGGCCAACAAAGTTAATGGCTGTAGTACCAAAGAACATTAATTTATAGTTTTCGATTCTGGATACAAAATAAACAGCTTCTTCCGGCATATTGGCATACCAAATCAGCATAAACTGTGAGAACCAAAGATAAGTCCAAAAAATGCTTATACCAAACATAAACTTTGCCAGGTCATGTATATGGCTATCGTTTACCTGTTCTAAATATCCTCTGGATTTTAGATAAATACTAACCAATGCTATTGTAGTGATGGCAGAAACAAACATACTTGCAAAAACAAACCATGGGTATAGAGTACTATACCAGTGCGGATCTATACTCATCATATAATCCCATGATAAAACTGCTTCTGAAAAAATAAAAAGAAGCAAAAAACCAATTGATAGTTTTAAATTCTTTTTATAAAGACTTAAATTCATCTCTTCGTCCTGTTTCACACAATTAGAAACAATTTTATGTCTAAAAAATAGCCAGGCACCTAGAATAACAGCGGAACGAATCAAAAAGAAAACAATATTTAAGTAAGGTGTCTTCTCCTGAATAACTTCATCGGTAGCTACAGTATCTGCATCCATCCAAACATAAATATGATTTAAGTGGAAAGTAGACAGTAGCATAAAAAAGAATACTATAACTGCACCAGGCAACATGTAATTTGAGATGCCTTGCATTACTCTAAATAATAGTGGCGACCAACCAGCCTGAGCAACGTTTTGAATAACATAAAAAACTAGTGCTCCAACTGATAGAAAAAAGAAAAATAACATTGGAACCATAAACGCAGACCATGGTCTGTTAGCCATTTGATGATAGGCGTGACTTAAATGCTCTGCTTCTTCAGCTTCGCTGTGGTGTGCATCTTCTGCATGCGCTGTCGCTTCGCCATGACCATCGCCATGATCAGAGTGATGAGAAAGCATTTCTTTGGCTTCTTCTTCAGAACCGGGAGCTTGAAAAAACCCATAAGTTATTCCTAAGACACCAACTATCATAAGAACAAATGAAAATATGCGTAGTTTGTTGGACATTTTATACATGATAATCTATCTTTTTAATTTTATAATTATTCAGCACTTGCCATTTCAGATTCCTGGACATCCTCCTCTGAAGATTCATTGGAATCTTCTGGCATTTCCTGGATTTGAGAATCGTTTTCTAGTACTCTTACCGGTTTTCCTTCTAATTCTGCCTTTAATTTCATAACGTAATGGTCTACCTGCCATAGTTCTTTTTCGCTCATTTGAGACGCGTAAGAACCCATTGTATTAATACCCCAATACATGACATGGTATACACTACCTTCTGTAATTGCTCTTCCTGCATCGTCATATGAAGGCACACCAAGTATTTTTTCCTGTTGTACCAACCATCCTTTTCCGTTACCCTTTTTTCCGTGACAAGTAGCACAGTAAATATCATATAGCTCTTTACCTTTGGCTAAATTTTCTTCTGTATAAGGTAGCGTGTTTTTCAAATCAGCTTTTGCAGCTTCGTAGCCCTCAGAATTATCCTCGTATTCATATGGCATCCAACCTCTTGATATTGAACCTTCAACAGGTATCATAGCTGTAGTGCTATTACCTGAAATCTGTTCAAAAATATCGGCTTCAGCATAAGCCTCATAAGCCAGTGATTCGTACATATCCGGAAAATATTGATAATTTGGATCATCCTTATCTGCACATGAAACCAGACCTAAAATTAATACTAAAAATATTGCGCTTGTATATTTCATAAATCTAAGATTGTTTTAAGGATACTTCTTTAGCTCCTGTAGAATGTAAAAATTCAGCTACTGATTGAATATTATCTTTTGCTGCACTAACTTCCATAATAAAATGGTCGTCTGTTGTTCTTGGGTCCGGGTTTTCAGCTTTTTTGAAAGGCCAAATTTTAGAACGCATGTAAAAGGTAATAACCATTAGGTGAGCAGCAAAAAATACTGTAAGCTCAAACATTATTGGCACAAAGGCAGGCATGTTTTGAAAAAACGTAAAACTAGGCTTACCTCCAATATTTCTAGGCCAATCATCTATCATCATAAAGTTCATCATCCATACGGCGACACACAACCCAAGGACACCATACATAAAAGATGCAATAGCTATTCTTGTGTGGCTTAAACCCATTACTTTATCTAATCCGTGAACAGGAAATGGTGTATATACCTCTTCTATATGATGTTTTTTAGCACGTGTCTCTTTAACAGCTTTGACTAAATGATCATCATCATCGTATAATGCTAATAATTTATAATCTGCCATAATTAATTTTTGTTAAGTAGGTTAGCTTCACCAGACCAAAACCTTGCTTGTGTCTTTGGAAATTTAGAAATCAACTGATCAAGTATATTATATTCTTTTTCTGTCATTTTTACAATTTGATTGTAAGAATATACACCAACCTGATTTAATTTTTGCTCAAGCGCTGGTCCAACACCTGTCAATTTTTTTAAGTCATCAGCTACTTCATTTGAAGCTTTTCCTATATTAAGGATAAGCGTTTCAACTAAACTGCCGTCTTCAGCGACTTCTTCATTTTTGCTTTCCAGTTCTTCAATAAGTTTGTTAAAATCCGGAAGCGGTTGTTGTTTTGGCAGTTCGTAAAGTTGTGCGTCATCGCCATGTTCTGCTCTAATAGATTTGTATCTGTCACCTGAAAGTTTTAAAATACTTTTTACTTCAGCCTGAGCAATAACAGGGAAGCTTCTTGAATACAATAAGAATAGAACAAAGAAAAAACCAATTGTACCGATAAATATTCCAACATCTACAAAAGTAGGTGAGAACATAGCCCAAGTTGATGGTGTTCTGCCTTTACTTAAACACAATACGATAATATCAAATCTTTCAAACCACATACCAATATTAATGATGATTGAAAGAATAAATGTCCACATGATATTTCTACGTAACTTTTTCCACCATAATGTTATAGGAGCGATCATATTACAAAATATCAAAGCCCAGAATGCCCACCAATATGGACCTGTTGCAGCACCAAATGAAAGATAGGTATAATCTTCATAAGCACTACCAGAGTACCAGGCGATGAAATATTCTATAATATAAGCACCACCCACTATTCCACCGGTAACGATGATAACTTTATTCATCAATTCGATATGATCTACAGTGATATAATCTTCTAAGTTAGACACTTTTCTCATTATGATAAGAAGTGTTTGCACCATAGCAAACCCTGAAAATATAGCACCAGCAACGAAGTAAGGCGGAAATATTGTACTATGCCAACCAGGAACTACTGAAGTTGCAAAGTCAAAAGATACAATGGTGTGAACCGAAAGTACAAGAGGTGTAGCCAAGCCGGCCAAAACCAAAGATACTTCTTCAAATCTTTGCCAGTCTTTTGCTCTACCACTCCAACCAAAAGATAAGATACCATATATTTTCTTTTGAAAAGGTAATTTAGCTCTGTCTCTGATCATAGCAAAATCAGGCAGTAAACCAGTATACCAGAACACTAAAGATACTGAGAGATAAGTTGAAATTGCAAACACATCCCAAAGTAGTGGTGAGTTAAAGTTTACCCATAACGAACCAAATTGGTTAGGTATTGGTAATACCCAATAAGCCAACCAAGGGCGACCCATATGTATGATTGGGAATAAACCTGCCTGCACAACCGCAAAAATTGTCATAGCTTCTGCTGAACGGTTTACAGCCATACGCCATCGCTGTCTAAATAATAAAAGTACAGCTGAAATAAGCGTTCCTGCGTGACCAATACCAACCCACCATACAAAGTTTGTGATATCCCAGGCCCACTCAATTGTGTTATTAAGACCCCAAACACCTATACCTGTTGAAATAGTGTAGATGATACAACCTAATCCCCATAAAAATGCAACTAATGCAATAGAAAAAACTATCCACCAGGTTTTATTTGCTCTGCCTTCAATAGGCCTAACAATATCTTCTGTAACTTGGTGATATGTTTTATTCCCGGTTACAAGCGGTTTTCTAATGGGAGCTTCGTAATGAGACATAATTATATATTCTAATTAATTTGTTTAAACTTCTTCTGTATTTGTAATCTTGGTTTGATAGAACACATTTGGTTCTACACCTAAATAACCTAGTAGATAGAATTTTCTATCATCGTTTAATTTTTCATAGACAACACTGGATTTGTCGTTTTTATCTCCAAAAACCAGCGCTCCACTATCACACGCATTACTACAGGCTGTCTGGAATTCCTCATCTTTAACAGGTCGTCCATCACGCTTAGCGTCAAGTATAGCTTTTTGAGTCATCTGGATACACATCGAACATTTCTCCATGACACCTCTTGAACGTACAGTAACATCCGGGTTTAGCACCATTCTACCAAGATCATTGTTCATATGATAATCAAACTCATCATTTTTATTATACCTGAACCAGTTGAATCGTCTTACTTTATAAGGACAGTTGTTTCCACAATACCTCGTACCTATACATCTGTTGTAAGTCATCTGGTTCTGTCCCTGACGACCGTGACCAATTGCACCTACAGGACATACTGTCTCACAAGGCGCATGATTACAATGCTGACACATGACTGGCTGAAACGCAACCTGAGGATTGTCAAAAGATTCTACCTCTACGTTTCTATGGTGATCTAAAGCACCATCAGTTTTGTATCTTTCCTGCTCTTCTTTAAATGAATCACCAGCAGAATAGTACCTGTCTATTCTTAACCAGTGCATGTTTCTGTTGTTTCTAACCTCTTGTTTTCCTACAACAGGCACATTATTTTCTGAATGGCATGCTATAATACAAGCACCACAGCCAGTACATGAATTTAAATCTATTGAAAGGTTGAAGTGATGACCTATAGAACGGTCAAATTCCTGCCATAAATCTACTTTTGGAGAATCAAAAGGATACTCGACGTGGTCTTTTGAAAATACCGGAGTTGGATTCCAGTCCTCTTTATTACCTTTAACATATTCAGCAAGCGTAGTTTCTACAATAATGTCTTTACGACCAGCCATTGTATTTTGAAGCTGTAAACTTGCAAATTCATGATTACCTTCTACCTTCTCAATAGTTACACCCTGAAGATTAGAAAAATTTTGATATAAAGGGTAAGCATTTACACCAACTTTCATTTCATCCTGCAAACCTTCTACCTGACCATAACCAAGGGCTAGACCAAGTGATCCTGGCGCCTGACCTGGCTGAACCATCACAGGTACATTATTTACAGTTGCACCTCCTACCTTCAGGTTAATCAAATCACCATCTATAGCTCCTTTAGAGGTTACCCTATTTTCCAGGCCTAGATTATCTGCATCTTTCTTAGAAATAGTCACATAGTTATCCCATGTATTTCTTGTAATAGGATCAGGAAACTCCTGCAGCCAGGGGTTATTGGCGTTTTTACCATCACCCATAGCAATTTTAGTGTAAAGCGTTAATTCAAAATCGCCTTTAATCTGCATGCCGGATAATGCTGAAGCCATTTGAGATGCTGATGCGGAAGACATTTCTGTAGTTTCATCATCGACTAGAGCAACATCGCTATTTTTAAGCTCGAAAACTCCATCATGTAAGGAAACATTCCAAGACATTCCACCTGTATAATCAGTAAAATTGGCTTTTAAGTAATCGTAATATTTTTGATCTGAACCAGACCATCTAAGTAAACAATCCTGAAATTGTCTGGTATTAAATATTTTTTGGATAGTGGGCTGAACTAATGCGTAGTTATACTTGGTCATTTGCACATCATCCCAAGATTCTAAATAATGTGGCGTAGCCGCAACATATTTTGAAAGTGCAGCTGTTTTGTTTTTCTTCATTGCAAAACTTACTGTACAACCTACTTTCTTAAGTCCGGACACAAATTTATCTGCCTGCGGTAAAGCATATGCAGGATCTGCCCCTACAACGAATAAGGCACCGACCTTGCCACCATTCATATCATTTAATAAAGACATGACCTGATCATCATTACCTTGCCTTACTAATCTGTAATTATCAGTATCAATAACAGTAGAAGATAATGCTTCATTAATAGCCAAAGCCAGGTATTGGGCAGATTTCTCCTGAATACCAGTTACAAATACAGCTTTAGGCCCAGCTTTCTTAAGATGTTTAACGGCCTTTGAGACTTCATTTTTTATATCAGCTCCAAGCTTTGCAGATACACTAGAATCTCCTGTGACTTGCTTATAAACTTCTAACAATACCTGAACCTGATCGCTGGGCTTAACAGGAATTCTCTTATCGGCATTAGCACCAGTGGTTGTTAGATTTGCTTCAAATTGGATATGCTTTGACATTTTACCATTTTGAGGCACACGACTTTTAGAATAACTTGCATCGAATCCACCACCTTGCCAATCACCCAAAATATCAGCACCAACAGATACGATGGTGTGCGCTTGAGAAAAATTGTAATTCGGCAAAGCTCTAACACCATACATCGCTTTAAAAGCTTCTAAAGCCCCGTGCTCAGAAACAGCATCATAGGTAATGTGTTTTGTAGTTGGGTATTTTGCTTTAAATTCCTGAACAAGTTTAAGAGTGCTCGGACTGGCAAGTGTTTGAGTTAAGAATACTATTGATTTATCACCAACTGTAGCAAGTTGTTTTGTGATTGCATCATCAAATGTCTTCCAGGTGACATCTGCACCATCTATTGTAGGATTTTGAAGTCTTTTTGTATCATAAAGAGACAAGACTGAAGCATGTACTCTCGCACCTGCAGCTGCCTTTACCTTTGACTTATCATTCCACTCTATTTTGATTGGTCGACCTTCTCTTGCTTTTACTAAAACACTCGAAAAATCATATCCATCTGCCATGGTAGTAGCATAGTATTCAGCTACACCAGGCACAATTCGTTCTGGCTGAAAAACATAAGGGATAGACCTTATAACAGGACCTTCACAGGCTGCTAGAGTTGCAGCAGCAGTACTAAAACCTACGTACTTAAGGAAATCTCTTCGACTTGTCCCTGAATCGTCTTGACTTTCTTCCTCTCTGATATCGGCTTTACTCGGTAAATCTTCCGTAAATTCCTTAGCCTGTATATCTTGAAGAACTGAACTGTTATCGTTGAGTTCTTCGAGGTTTTTCCAGTATTTTTTATTTGAAGACATATATTATTATGTATTTCTAATATTAATTAATAATGACACTTTCCACACTCTATACCGCCCATATCAGCAGCTGTAAATTCTTCCACATTATATTTTTTAGATAATTCTTCGTGGATTTTTGTGTAATAGCCATTGTCTTTTACTTTAACGTTTGTTTCTCTGTGGCAGTTAATACACCAGCCCATTGTAAGCGGAGCATGTTGATACATGATTTCCATTTCCTCGACCGGACCGTGACAAGTCTGACATTCTATTTGACCAACAGTCACGTGCTGAGAGTGATTAAAATAAGCCAGGTCAGGCAGATTATGTAACCTGATCCATTTAACAGGTTTGGATTCTCCTGTGTAGGATTGTGTTGTTTTATCCCAACCTACAGCTTCATATAGCTTTGCTATCTCGGCGTTGTAATCTACACCGAATTCCTGTTCACCTTTAGCCTGAGTTTCTGGAGCAACCTCTGCTATCTGTTTATGGCAATTCATACAGACATTTAAAGACGGAATTCCAGAATGTTTAGAAACTCTGGCCGATGAATGACAATATTTACATTCAATTTTGTTCTCTCCAGCGTGTATCCTATGGGAATAGTGTATTGGCTGCAAAGGCTCATAACCCTGATCTAATCCAACCTGCATCAAATATCCATATCCAAACCAGGCAGTTCCCAACAAGAAAACTACCACTGTAATTAAAACCAGGAAGCCATTTTCTGCGTAAGCTTTCCAAAGTGGTTTTGTTTGTTTTTCTTCTTTAGCCTTAAGCTGAACACCGTTTGCTTCAGCAAACCTGTTGAGGGTTTTATTAACAAGATAAAGGGTAATTGCTAATAAAAGCAAAACAAAAGAAAGGATAGCCAATATCAAATCTGTAGAAACTCCTCCACCACTACCAGCAGCAGCAACATCAGCTGTAGCCTCTAACTTTGGAGGTTCAGGTTTTGGCTGTTCCACATAAGCCAGGATATTATCTATATCTTGATCGCTTAACTGCGGAAAAGCATTCATAGCAACCTGGTTATACTCTTCGTAGATAGCTACTGCACGAGAGTCTCCAGATTTAATTAACGCTGAACTGTTTCTAATCCAACTGTACAACCACTCAAAATCACCATCATACTTTCCTACCACACCATGTAAAGCCGGACCAACAGCCCTTTCATAAGGTTTATGACAGGCCGCACATAAAGAATTGAATAATTCTTTTCCTTTTGCAGGGTCACCACCAGGCACCGGAGATTCTACAGCTGATTCTGTTTCAGCTGAGGCTTCAGCTTCAGTTTCTTGCGAAAAAAGGAAACCACTACACAAAAAGAAAAATAAAAATGCAAAAAGTGAAGGTCTAAATATTACCTTTTTCATATTTTTAAAATTATAATTTAAATGAACTTTACGTTCAGATATTTTGTTCGCAAAAATAAGATATTACAATGATTTTAGTCATACTGACATTTGTTAAAAGCTAATTTAAAATCTTTCTAAATAATATAATTTTGTCTTAGTAAGAAATATCATAAATTTGTAAAACAATATAACATCAATATGGCTTCAAAAATAAATCTTTTCCTCATATTATCATTCTTTACCACAATAAGTTCGGCTCAAATGCGTCAGGCAAACACAAAAAAAATTGACTCTTTAGTCACTTTAAAAAAGGAAATGATAAATAATAATGATATTAAATCATTCTATACAATTCAATTGTTTTCTGGTAAAATAGACGGTGCTGAAGAAATAAAAAAAGATTACGATTCTAAAAATTATGCTTATGATGCCACTATAAAGTATGAGACACCCAACTACAAAGTATGGGTTGGAATGTTTAGGACAAAATTTTATGCCGACAAGGCGTATGAAGAAATCAAAAGAGACTATCCTTCTGCTCTAGTCTTTAAACCTGGACGTTAATTAATTTTTTCAAAAAGCAAACCATAAGCCATTTCATTTCGTATATATTTGAAAAGAACTCAAAACAAACGAAATGAATAATTCTTACTACGATCCGAAAGACCTTAAGAAATTTGGAAATATTACAGATTTTCAGAAAGAGCTAGGAGATAAATTTTTTGAATATTATACCAGTGTATTTAAAGAAGGCGCATTGTCTGAAAGAGAGAAAGCCCTAATAGCTCTTGCAGTTGCACATACAGAACAATGCCCTTACTGTATAGATGCTTATTCACAGGACACCTTACAACGTGGAGTAACAAGAGAAGAAATGATGGAAGCCGTTCATGTCGGTGCAGCTATTAAAAGTGGTGCAGCATTAGTACACAGCACAAT
This sequence comes from uncultured Mesohalobacter sp., assembly GCA_964593755.1. Lineage (GTDB taxonomy): Bacteria > Bacteroidota > Bacteroidia > Flavobacteriales > Flavobacteriaceae > Psychroflexus. Next base: position 188,255 of record CAZQKB010000002.1, read on the forward strand.
GATGATGAATAAAGTTAAAAAATTAGATGGATAGTATATGACCAAATTAAATCTAAAATCTCTAAAACGTAGAAAAAGTCTACTCGCTCAAGCTGAAAATCAATTAGAATATTTGTCTAATGGTATTTTTAAAAAAGGTGAGTTACCAACTTTTAAAGACAAGATAGAAGAAGACGGATATTTACCTCTTAAGCCCAAAAAGCTTGAGATATTCCAAATAAACTTGGGCTACATGTGCAACCAGGTCTGCTCGCATTGTCATGTGGATGCAGGCCCCGATCGTAAAGAAATAATGACTAAAGAAACAATGCAGTTTTGTTTGGACGTTATAGAGGATAGCGGTGCACATACTTTAGACTTGACAGGAGGCGCTCCTGAAATGAATCCAAACTTCAGATGGTTCGTTGAAGAAGCATCAAAAATTGGAGTACAAGACATTATTGTTAGATCTAATCTGACCATTATCAAAGCCAATAAGAAATATGCAGATTTACCGGACTTTTTCAAAAAACACAAGGTGCATGTGGTGTCTTCATTACCCCATTGGACCAAAGGTAAAACTGACAAACAACGTGGTGAAGGTGTTTTTAATGCTTCAATAGAAGCCCTCAAAGACCTTAATGCTGTTGGCTATGGCATGGAGGACAGCGACCTTAAACTTGATTTGGTTTATAATCCTTCTGGTGCTTTTATGCCTGGCAACCAACAAAGTCTTGAAAAAGATTTCAAAAAAGCACTAAAAGAAGATTTCGATATTTACTTTAATAATCTTTTGGCCATTACAAATCTGCCAATTTCGAGGTTTTTAGACTATCTGATTGCCTCTGATAACTACGAAGATTATATGCATAGCCTGATTGAAGCCTATAATCCATTGGCTGTTGAAAATGTAATGTGCAGAAATACACTCTCAGTAAGTTGGGACGGCTGGTTATACGATTGTGATTTCAACCAGATGCTTTGCATGAAGATAGACACCGAAAAAAATCATATCAAAGATTTCAATTTGAAAGCTTTACAAAAAAGAAACATCAAAATTCATCAGCATTGCTATGGCTGTACTGCTGGTGCAGGAAGCAGCTGCGGCGGAACAACGACCTAGAAATTTTGAATCATAAATTTTAAATCTGAACTTTTTATTTGTCCTAATTAATTATTAGAAGTAATATAAAACCTTTCATAAAATCAATATTAAAAGTTGTATCAACAGCAATATGATATGCCAACACCAAACCATAAAACATACTTTATATTCCTGGTCGTATTATTCACCTCTATAACAGGTCTTTTTGGGCAAAAGTCAATCGAAGAGACGCTTGAAAGGTATAATAGTGGTTCAATTGCGTATATCTCTGCTGAAAGCCTTAGATCTAAATTAGAAAATAATGAAAAATTCGTGCTTTTAGATTCAAGGTCTAAGGAGGAATACGAGGTCAGCCATTTACGGAATGCTAAATGGATTGGCTACAAATCATTTGATAAAAGCAAAGTAGATAGCATTGATAATAATACTGAAATCATTATTTATTGCGCTGTTGGCGTTCGGTCTGAAAAAATTGGTGAAGAATTAAAAAGGCTTGGTTTTAAAAATGTCAAAAACTTATACGGTGGTATTTTTCTTTGGCACAATAAGAGGTTTCCAATTTTTGCAAATGGTAATTCAACTGAAAAGATTCACACTTATAATAAGCGCTGGGGAAAATTTATTAACCATGGCAAAAAAGTTAACTAATGTCTAAAAATGCATTAATCATTTTTACCAGGAAGCCTGAAAAAGGTAAAGTTAAAACACGTTTAGCCAAAGATGTTGGCAAAGATAAAGCATTAGAAATATACGTCTATTTGCTCAGACATTCTGCAAATATTTCATCAAAGTGCAATGCTGAAAAACAAGTTTGGTACACCAACAGCATTGAAAAAAACGACATTTGGAATGATGATGTATTTAAAAAACACACCCAACCGGCTGGTGACCTTGGCCAAAAAATGAAGCAGGCTTTTTTAACGAATTTTAATAATAAATTTGAAAAAGTGGTGATTATTGGAACAGATTTATTGGATATTAATACACAAACCATTGAAAATGCTTTCCAACTTTTAGACAAAAACGATGTAGTCATAGGTCCTGCAGAGGATGGTGGGTATTATCTTCTGGGAATAAACCAATTTATTCCTGAAATATTTGAAAACATCGAATGGAGTACCGATAAGGTCCTAAAACAAACACTAAACCGATTAGCGGATAAAAAAGTAAAGCTTCTGGAAGAAAAAAATGACATTGATTACAAGGAAGATGCCGTGAGACATGAAGCATTGGCTAACATTTTAAAGTAAAATTAAAATATTACTTTCTTGGTATTTCAGTGGTGGTGTTCTCGATACAACAAATTTTTTCTATTGAAAAAAATTGTCACTCGAACTGACATCTGGATACAACAAATTTTTTCAATTGAAAAAAATTGTCACTCGAACTGACATCTGGATACAACAAATTTTTTCTATCCAAAAAAATTGTCACTCAATCTGACATCTCAATACAACAATTCTCTTCTGTCAAAATATTTTCAATAAAAATGACCTTAAATATTGACTTATATTACTCTGAAACTAGACACTTTCTCTTAACAAGCTTTTGTAAATGCGTCTGAGTTTTTCAGGCTTGGTACCTAATTTATACTTCAAAAAAACATAACCATTTATCAGGTTAACTTTTAACCATGAACCTTTATCGTATTTCCTGGCACTCACTATAGCCTGACTTTGTATTATAGTGTAAGGTATTTTATGCTTCCGCACTTTATCCATAATTTCGAAATCTTCCATGATGCAGAATTTTTCATTAAAGCCTCCCAGACTTTCGAAAGCTTCTCTAGTAAAAAACTGACACTGGTCTCCTGCACCAGCAAAAACACCATCTGTTTTGGTAAAATAACTGTTTATATTTAGCATGAATGTACTTCGGTCAAACCTGTAACAGAAAAATCCCATTTTATTGCCATCAGCTATAGCTTTTATAACCTGCTCATAAAAATCTTCCGGCAGCTGAACATCTGCATGAAGAAATAACAAAATGTCTCCTTTAGCTTTTGAAGCACCGAAATTCATTTGTTTGGCCCTTCCTTTTATAAAACTATCATAAAATTTGACATTCTCATACTGTTTACTGATCTCTGCGCTATTATCAGTCGTATCTATAGAGTTAGAAAGAATGATTTCAATCGGATAGAGTTCTGCCTTTTGGCTTAAAAACGTTAATTGTTTCGGTAGATTTTCAGCTTCATTGTAAATTGGAATAATAATACTCAACATACAGCTAAAATACATAATATTATGAAAATTCTTAAAGTTTGTCTGCTATTTTTTGGCTTAATTACAGCTACAGCACAGCAAAACGATTACATTAAAATTTCACAGGATCTTTTGGAAAACATTAAAAATAATAAACCTGTTAGTGATAATATTAAAACATTAGAAAACAGCACTTTGAAAGACCTAACAGACCAACTTAAAACAGATGATGAAAAATTGGTGTTTTGGATCAATATTTACAACGCCTTTATTCAAGTATCGCTCAAAGAAAATTCTGAACAATACAATGATGACAATCGAAGTGATTTTTTTAAAAAAGATCGCGTAAATATTGCCGGTGAAAAAATCTCTTTCGATGATATTGAACACGGCATCATTAGAAGTTCAATGTCAAAAGTATCTATGGGTTACGTCAAAAAAATATTCAGACCGGAATGGGAACGCAAACTAAGGGTTGAAAATATTGATTGGAGAATTCATTTTGCCTTAAATTGTGGTGCCAAAAGTTGTCCTCCAGTCGCTATTTATAAGGTCCAAAATCTTAACAAACAATTAGATTATATGACCGAAACTTACCTAAAGGAGCAAACAAAATATATTCCTGAAACTAAAACTGCTGAAACTGTAGTGCTGTTTTCTTGGTTTCGAGGTGATTTCGGTGGACTTGATGAAGCAAAAAAAATCTTGAAAGAATATAAAGTTACTCCAGAAACACCAGAAAATTTAGAATTTAAAGCCTACGATTGGACTATGCTTCTAGACAACTTCAGAACACTACCTGATTTTAAATAGTAATTTCAGAATTAATACAGAGTTTAAAAGAAAAAGCAATTAAATTTTTAGATTTGTCTTTGTTTGTAAACTATAAAATTCAATGAAATATATACAAGAAACTACTGATTACCTTATCGAAAAAGGATTTGACAACCCAGAAATTGGAATTATACTTGGCACAGGATTAGGGCAACTGTTAGAAAAAGTTGACGTAATTCAGGAGGTGAGTTATAATCACATTCCTAATTTTCCAACAGCCACAGTAGAATTTCACAAAGGAAGACTAATTTATGGAAAAATTGAAGGTAAAACAGCAGTAATCATGCAAGGACGCCTTCATTTATATGAAGGCTATGATTTGCTGGATGTTACTTTTCCAGTGAGGATTATGTATCGCTTAGGTGTTAAAAAGTTATTGGTATCTAATGCTGCCGGTGCTATAAATCTAAATTACAAAAAGGGTGAATTGATGTTAATTGACGACCATATCAATCTTCTGGGTGGATCTCCATTAGCATACAAAGGGGTTTCAAAGCTTGGAAATATTTTTGTAGATATGAGTTGCCCTTATGATAAAACCATGAGTAATCATTTAATGGAGATAGCCAATAGTGAAAATATCACTCTTCATAAAGGGGTCTACGTCTCTGTGCTTGGACCACAATTGGAAACCAGAGCAGAATACAGGTATTTGAAAACAATAGGTGCCGACGCAGTTGGCATGAGTACGGTACCTGAAGTAATAGTAGCCAATCATTTAAAGTTACCAGTTGCTGCTGTTTCGGTTCTGACCGATGAATGTGACCCCGATAATCTTGAGCCGGTAAATGTTGAAGACATTCTTTCAACAGCTGCCATAGCCGAACCTAAAATGGTAAAATTGTTCTGTGAACTCATAAAAAGAGTTTAAAATTTAACCTTTATGGTGTCTCATTAAATCAAGGTTGAATTATTCAGTTAGATGCATGTATTCAATCTATTATCAGTCTAAGCCTCACGTGCTTCTATAATACGTTTAACGTATTTACCAATTACATCAAATTCAAGATTTACTTTGTCTTCTACTTTAAGTTCTTTAAAAGTGGTGTGCTCATAGGTGTAAGGTATTATGGCAACGCTAAAGGCATTAATGTCGCTGTCTACCACTGTCAAACTCACTCCATTTATTGTAATAGAACCTTTTTCAATGGTTACATTCTGTAGTTTTGAATCATATTCAAAACGATAAGACCAGCTTCCATTATTTTCCTGAACCAACTTACAAATAGCAGTTTGATCTACATGACCCTGAACGATATGGCCGTCTAGCCTGGCGTTGAGTTTTGCTCCCCGTTCTAAATTAATTTTACTGCCAACTTCCAAGTCACCCAGGTTTGTTTTTTGTAAAGTTTCATCTATTGCTGTAACCCTATAGTTTTGTTTAGTTTTATCTATAGACACTACCGTCAAACATACCCCATTGTGAGCTACACTTTGATCAATTTTTAATTCTTTTGCAAGAGAGGAATATACATCAAAATGGATATTTGTTTTATCTCTTTCTATATTAACAATTTCACCTATTTCTTCAACGATACCTGTAAACATATTGCGAATTTATTTAATTATCTTTGTTGCAAATTTAGTTGAAATAAATCCACTGTTTTAGAAAACACCATATTATCACATTTATTTAGCTAAAACTAAAAAAGATTATGCCAAGAGACAGAAAAAAACACGATTTACCTATTGTCGGAGTAAGTATAGGTGATATTAACGGAATTGGTCCTGAAATTGTACTTAAAGCCTTTGAAGACGAAAGAATGCTGGAATGTTGTACCCCGGTTATTTTTGCGCACACTAAAATGCTTTCTTTTCTAAAAAGACATTTTAACCTCAGCTTAAAATTTCAAGGCATTTCATCAGCTGAAAAAGCTATTGCCGGAAAAATAAACGTTGTCAACACCTGGAAAAACAATCCAAAAATTGAATTTGGCCAGGAACATCAGGCCGCCGGAGCTTTTGCCATTAAATCTTTAAGAGCTGCAACCAATGCTTTAAAAGAAGAACAAATTGATGTTTTGGTTACCGCACCAATCCATAAGAAAAATATTCAGGCAGAGGATTTTAATTTCCCGGGACACACTGACTTTCTTGAGCAGGAGCTTGGCGGAAATGCCCTCATGTTTATGGTATCAGAAAATATAAAGGTAGGTTTATTTACAGACCATGTTCCCTTAAAGGACATTTCTAGTAAAATAACACCAAAATTAATCAAACAAAAAATTGAAACAATAAAAAAATCTTTACAACAGGATTTTAAAATTAATGTTCCTAAAATTGCAGTATTAGGCATAAATCCTCATACAGGAGATGATGGCGTGATTGGCAAGGAAGACGATGAAACGATCAGACCAACCTTAGCAGAAATTAACCAAAACGGAAATTATGTATTTGGTCCATATGCAGCAGACAGCTTTTTTGGAACAAAAAATTACAAAAACTTTGATGCCATCATTGCTGCCTATCATGATCAGGGCCTAATACCTTTTAAAACCTTATCATTTGGGGAAGGTGTTAACTTTACCGCAGGACTCAACTATATAAGAACTTCACCGGATCATGGTACTGGTTTTGATATTGCCGGAAAGAACGAGGCAAACCCCAGTTCTTTTATAAAAGCCGTTTTCCAAGCTATTAGAATATACAGGAACCGTGAGGAATATAAAGAATTGAAAAAGAATCCATTAAAGCCAAAATCAATGAAAGTCAAAAATTAATTCTAAGAAGTAATTAGTTTACAAATATTTTTTATATTTGCAGGCTCAAAATTAATGTGATGGAGACGAAATTTGAGAATTACGCTATAAAATTCGTTGGTTTAAAAGAAGGATTGCATTATTTTGATTATCAATTAGATAATACGTTCTTTGATGAATTTGATTATAAAGAATTTCACGATTCTAATATCGACGTTCATGTTCATTTGAATAAAAAAAACACTCAACTAGAGTTTGATTTTCACGTCAAAGGCATTGTAGGGGTTGAATGTGATTTAACCTTAGAGCAATTTGATTTACCAATTGAAAATACAATTTCTATAATTGTAAAATTTGGAGATGATTTTGAAGAAGTAGATGAAAAGTTGGTAATCATTCCCAGAGGAGAACATGAATTTCAAATAGAACAGTATTTATATGAATGTGTTCTATTAGCTATCCCATCTAAAAAGATTCACCCAGGTGTAGAAGATGGCTCTTTAGATTCTGAAATACTTGAGAAATTAAATCATCATAGCGTAGATAAAGACAAAAAAACAGAAGAAAAAACGACCGACCCACGTTGGAATAAATTAAAAAAATTACTTAAAGATTGAGTTATGGCACATCCAAAGAGAAAAACCTCGAAAACACGTAGAGATAAAAGAAGAACACATATCAAGGCCGAAATGCCTCAGATCGCTACAGATCCCACAACAGGTGAACCACATCTTTACCACAGAGCACATTGGCATGAAGGAAAACTGTATTACAGAGGTCAGGTGCTTATAGATAACTCTGAAGAAGAAATTGAAGTAGAGTAATATTTGCTAAAATTTTTAATTACATAACCATCTCTTTAAGGAGATGGTTTTTTAGTTTATACTTGTTTTATTCTAAATTTAATCATGGATTCATTAACCCAAATTGTTCTAGGCGCTAGTATTGGCGAAGTTATTCTTGGCAGAAAGATTGGTAACAAAGCTATACTTTACGGTGCAATTGGCGGAACTATTCCGGATTTGGATGTGCTGGCTTCTCATTTTACTGATACGGTTTCCGCTTTAGAAATTCATAGAGGTTTTACACACTCCATTTTATTTTCGGTACTCATGGCGCCAATATTCAGCTGGTTAGTCACACGGTACGAGTCTTATAAAAACAAGAAACAATGGGCCTGGTTTTTCTTTTGGGTATTTATTACACATCCTTTTCTGGATGCTCATACGACCTGGGGAACACAGCTATTTTGGCCTTTGGATATAAGATTGGCCTTCAAAACAATTTTTGTTATCGACCCACTTTACACTTTGCCTTTTCTGGTTTTTATCATCTTAACAATGTTTCAAAAGAGAAATAGTAAAAAAAGAAGAACCTACAATGGTATTGGCTTAACATTAAGTACTGCTTATTTGGCAATGACATTCATACTGAAAAGCTCAGCTGTTGCGCAATTTGAGCAGGCATTAAATATTCAAAATATTGATTATACGGAGATCGACACGAGACCATCTGCCTTAAACACTATTCTATGGAACGCCAATGTAGATACTAAGGACAACTATTTGCTTGGCGACTATTCATTTTTTGACACACAGCCTATCCAATTTGAAGTTTATCCAAAAAATCATCATTTGTTGGGTGACCTGATTAAAAACGAAAAAGTCCAACAAATGATCAAAATTTCTGAAGGCTGGTATACCATTTTTGAAAAAGAGGGTATTTTATATTATAACGATTTGAGATTTGGTCTGTTAAATATGGACAAAGGCTCTCAGGAATTTGTATTTCAATACAGAATAGATGTTGATGATTCCGGTGAAGTTACTTTTACTGAAGTTGAAAAGACTTCTCGCGATGGTAAAAAATTATTAGATGATTTATGGACACGGATTAAGGGAAACTAAAAAAATAAAGCTGAATATAACATTCAGCTTTTTTGTACTCAATGCGGCTCCGAAGCATCGGAGGAACCTGCCTACCGTCAGGCTGGCCTGCACTCCCGAAAGAACTGGATTTTGAATCCAGCGCGCCTGCCTGTCGGCAGACAGGTCTACCAGTTCCGCCACCAAGGTATAAAATCTCCACACTGGCATGACCCAAGCTTGCCAAGCTATCGGCAAACAATCCTAAGCTTACTCCTTTTTATTATTCAAAAACTGTTCAATCTCAATATTATCGTCTTTTAGTAGTCTTAATTTTTCTTTACCAACTCCAGATTTCCAGTATTTCTCTCTAATTCTAGCTTCTGATCTTGTACTATAAAGCTTTTCAACAAAAATTAATTTGAAAGGAATATATGGCCTTGTTGTTCTTTTTCTTCCTTTATTATGCCTTTGGTATCTATCTTTTAAGTTTTTTGTCATAACTACATAAATGCAATTTTTATTTAAACTTTAAATGGCATATATGTAATACATAGAAGAAGAATTTCAAACATATAAATAAAAAAAAAGCTGAATATAACGTTCAGCTTTTTTGTACTCAAGGCGGGAATCGAACCCGCACTCCCGAAAGAACTGGATTTTGAATCCAGCGCGTCTACCAGTTCCGCCACTTGAGCATTTATTTTAGATTTGCAAAATTAAAATATTTAAACGAACCACAAGCGAATTATTTAAAATAAAATAAGATTTGCTCAAAATAATTTTATACTTTTGCACAGCTTAAAAAATGCATGCCCAAAATGTCTGAAATAGAGAAAATTGCAAAAATTTTTCCTTGTTCACAAAGTCAAGAACTTGCTCAAGAAATCGCTGATGCTTACGGTATACCCTTGGGTAAAGTCAATCGGCTTGATTTTAGTGATGGAGAATTTCAGCCCTCATTCGAAGAATCTGTTCGAGGTACGAGAATATTCATTGTAGGCTCAACCCATCCGGACAGTAATAATCTAATGGAAATGCTTTTGATGTGCGATGCTGCCAAACGCTCTTCTGCAAGACATATTACAGCGGTAATGCCTTATTTTGGATGGGCCAGACAAGACAGAAAAGACAAACCCCGAGTACCAATAGCGGCCAAAATGATTGCCAAAATGCTTGAAACAGCAGGCGCAACCAGAATCATAACCATGGATCTTCATGCAGATCAAATTCAGGGCTTTTTCGAAAAACCAGTAGACCATTTGTTTGCATCTACTATCTTTTTACCGTATCTAAAAAAATTAAAGTTAGACGATCTGACCATAGCTTCACCGGATATGGGAGGCTCAAAAAGAGCTTATGCTTATTCTAAATATTTAGAGTCTGATGTCGTCATCTGTTATAAGCAAAGAGCAAAAGCCAATTTGATTTCACACATGGAACTCATTGGTGATGTAACAGGTAAAAATGTGGTGTTGGTTGATGATATGGTAGATACAGCCGGTACATTAACGCATGCTGCAAATTTGATGATGGAGCGTGGAGCAAAATCTGTTCGTGCTATATGTACGCATCCAATTCTTTCCGGCAAAGCTTACGAAAGAGTAGAAAATTCTGCTTTAGAAGAACTCATTGTCACTGATAGTATTCCGCTTAAACAAAAATCTAAAAAAATTAAAGTTATAAAAAGTGCTCAGCTCTTTGCAGATGTTATGAAAGCTGTGCATCACAACAAATCAATAAGTTCAAAATTTTTAATGTAAATAAATTCAATTAAACAACTATGAAATCAATTACGATCAATGGATCTAAAAGAGAAAGCGTAGGAAAGAAGGCAACAAAAGCCCTGCGTAATGCTGGAGAGGTCCCTTGCGTACTTTACGGAGGGAGCGATGTAATTCACTTTTCAGCACCAACTATTTCTTTCAAAGATTTAGTTTACACACCAGACGTTCACACCGTAGATTTGGTTTTAGACGATGGTACAAAAGCAAATGCTGTATTACAGGATATACAGTTTCATCCAGTAACAGACGAAATCCTACATATGGATTTTTATAAGTTTGAAGACGATCAGCAAATCACTATGGAAATACCGGTACACGCTGAAGGTATTCCTAAAGGTGTTAAAAATGGTGGTGTATTAAGATTTAACTTGCGTAGAATGTCTGTAAGAGGACTTGCCGCAGAACTGCCTGACTATATTGTAGCAGATGTTACACCTCTTAAAATAGGTCAGAAATTGTATGTTACAGCTGTAAAAAGTGACGACTACAAAATACTACACCCAGACAATACTGTAATTTGTCAGGTAAGAACATCCAGAAATGTTGCTGCCATTGGAGTCGATGAAGATGAGGATGAAGATGAAACAGCAGAAGCTGAAGGAGCAGAAGGCGAAGCAGCAGACGGTGAAGCCGGAGAAGAGAAATCAGAAGAATAAACAAATTCTTTTTAATAAACATAAAACACCTCAATGCGAGGTGTTTTTTGTTTTATATCAATTATTTTTAATCCATATTCATTAATTTTAGCACGAAGAAATCTTTATGAAGAAATTTTTAGTGATTGGGCTTGGAAACCCAGGATCAAAATATGAGAACACAAGGCACAACATCGGGTTTCAAATCTTAGACGAGTTTGCCAATAGTAAGGAGATAAGCTTTGATAGCGAAAAGCTAGCTGAGGTTTGCAAAATCAATATAAAAGGAAGGCAGTTTGTATGTATAAAACCCCAGACTTTTATGAATTTGAGTGGTAAAGCCGTGAGATATTGGATGCAAAAAGAAAACATAAGTTTAGAGAATATTCTTGTCATAACAGATGATATAAATATCGAATTTGGAATGATTAGAATAAAGGGCAAGGGCAGTGACGGTGGTCACAACGGCCTAAAGCATATCCAAGATGTTTTAAATACCACGAAATACCCTCGATTTAGATTTGGTGTCGGTAGTGATTTTGGGAAAGGGCAGCAAGTCGATTATGTTTTAGGCGAATGGTCTGCGGATGAAAGAGAATATCTCAAAACCCGCAAAAAGACCTGTATAGAGGCCATTAAAAGCTTTGGTTTGGTCGGCATAAATCAAACTATGAATCAATATAACGGAAAATAAGACTTTGGAAACACATCTTAAAGCATCATCATTTAACGGCCTTCAAAAGACAGTAGTGACAATTGGCACTTTTGATGGGGTTCATCTTGGTCATCGAAAGATCATAAATAGGCTTACAAATATTGCTCGACAAAAACAGCTGGACTCCGCTTTACTAACTTTTTTTCCGCATCCAAGAATGGTTCTACAACAAAGTAAAGACCTGAAATTGATTAATACCATTGATGAAAAAAAGCAATTACTATCTGATACAGGCCTAGACCACCTCATAATCGAGCCTTTTACCTTAGATTTTTCTCGACTTACAGCAGAAGAGTATGTTGAAAAATATCTGATCAATTACCTGAATGCAGCCGTAATTATTGTTGGTTATGACCATAGATTTGGTCGTAACAGGAAAGCAAATATTGAAGATTTGAAGAAATTTTCCAAGGCTTATAATTTTGAAGTTATAGAAATTTCTAAACAAGATATTGATGATGTTGCTATAAGCTCAACAAAAATAAGATCTGCTATACTCGAAGGAGAAATTGATTTAGCAAATAGGTACCTCACCAAACCTTTTTTACTTTCCGGTCATGTTGTTAAAGGAAAACAACTTGGTAAGTCACTTGGTTATCCTACAGCAAACCTAAAAATCGCAGAAGATTATAAAATAATTCCTAGGCAAGGTGTTTATGTCGTTAAATCCAGAATAGGTCAAAAATCTTATTTCGGCATGATGAATATTGGCCTCAATCCTACTGTTTCCAACGATAATCAAAAAACTATTGAAACTTACTTTTTTGATTTTGAAGGTGATCTTTATGGTTATCCCCTTCAAATCGAACTATTAAAGCGCATAAGAGATGAAAAGAAATTCAATTCTGTTGAAGCCTTAAAATCTGCAATGAAAAGTGACGAAATCTATTCTAAAAAATTCATAGAAAACCATGCTTAAGAATATCCTTTTTAAACGAGTTGATAATTCACCTCTTATTGTATTTAGGATATTGTTTGGTTTTTTAATTGCAGCAGAGGCCTGGGGAGCTATTGCTACGGGCTGGATCAAAAGAACGCTGATTGAGCCTCAATTTACATTCAATTTTATTGGTTTTGAATTTCTTCAGCCCTTACCGGGCAATTGGATGTATGTCTATTATGCTGTGATGGGATTAGTAGGCGTTTTTGTCATGATTGGCTTCAAATACCGTTTTAATATCATACTGTATACCGTCATGTGGACAGCCGTGTATTTGATGCAAAAATCGTCTTATAACAATCATTACTACTTACTTGTTTTGCTACTTGTTTTTATGGCTATAGTTCCGGCACATACCTATAAATCTGTAGATGCCAGACTTAATCCAAAAATCAAAAGCTATCACATGCCCAATTGGGTAATCGTTTTTATCATAAGTTTACTTTGGATTGTATATACTTATGCTTCGCTGGCCAAAATATATCCTGATTGGCTGGACGGGACTGTTCCAAAGCAGCTCATGCAGACAAAATCTCATTTCTTTCTGGTTGGTGAGCTTCTTCAGCAATCCTGGGTCCATTATGTTATTGCATATTTCGGAATCCTGTTCGATTTATTAATTATTCCTGCTCTTTTATGGAAAAAGACCAGGAACATAGCCTTCATCACCAGTATTTTCTTTCATCTCTTCAATAGTTTTATTTTTCATATTGGGATATTTCCTTATATGTCACTTGCTTTTACCTTGTTCTTTTATCCCAAAGAATTTATAAACAGGAAGTTTCTAAAATCTAAACCTTATTATGATAGATCTGAAATAGCTACACCAAGATATCACAAAATTCTTACTGCCTTTATAATCGTATTTCTACTCATACAGTTTTTATTGCCGTTAAGACATTGGTTTATAAAAGGCGATGTATTGTGGACTGAAGAAGCACACAGGCTCAGCTGGCGTATGATGTTGAGAACAAAATCCTCATCTACAGCAGTAAAAATTGTAAATAATACTACCGGGAAAACCTATTATGTAAATAAAGACGATTATCTTACCTCTAAACAACAGCGCAGTATGCTTTCTAAACCTGATGGCATCTGGCAGTTCACACAACGATTAGCCAAAGAATATCAAGATAAAGGTGAAGATGTTGAGATTTATGTGCGTTCCAGAGTTAGTGTAAACAATGGGCCTTTTAGAGAGTTAGTTGATCCCAAACAAGACTTTGCAAAAGCAGAATGGGACTACTTTTTCCATAATGAATGGATTCTACTGAATGACTAGAAAACTTATATAAATTGATCAGTTTTTTTGTCAAAAAGTAGTGTATTTTTTTATATCAGATTTAAAAAAGATGAAACAGTAATGAAATTGATGGTTATGCTCACTTCAAATTTTTTACCAGAGTGACTATAAAATGAGATAAAGGCGACATTGAATTATTCTTATATTTAATCTCTCCAAGTATAGGCAATACCAAGTGTTAACCAATTTTTAGTCCAGGGATTGGTGCTTTCATTTGTGTTTTTAAATTGGTCTGTTCTAATATCAGTTATTCCAAAATTGTATTTAAAATTAATATCTATACGATCTGCAATTAATAGTCCGCCACCCAGAAAAATACTTCCGTCTAATAAAGTAATGGCATCACTAAAATTGTGATTATTAATAAAACCCTCATCTTCAGATAAAGAGCCAAAAATATTAGTCCCTACTTCAGCGCCGCCAAATATTTGAAAAATATTATCATAGATGTAATGTAGACTTAAAGGAAAATTAAAACTATGAATAACAAAATCATTCTGCATATTGTCTGTCTGAGCCCCAAGTGTTTGATAGGTTGATCCGTACCTCAAAGACAAAGATTCGCTTAACCAATAATAATTGTACCATCCTATATAAAAACCTGGTTTCCCCTCAGTATTATCTAATCCACCAATATTAGAATACACCATCCCTGTTTCAACGCTACCATAACAATCAAAACATAAACCGATTTGTGCTTTTGAAGTATTAAAGTAGAAAAGACACAAAATCGATACTAATAAATTCTTCATGCCTTAATTTTTTTGACAGTCTGTATATGTTGATAAAAGTTCCAGTATTTGGTCTATCTTTTCAATATCTTTTTTACCTAGGTCATTAAACACATCACTGCAGTTTGAATCTGAGAAAAGAAAATCGATAAGTGTACTACTTCTCTTTTTTGAACGTAGATCATCAACAGGTATTAAAGCAGTATCACTTTTCTCAGAAATATATGTTGTGTAACCTGTACTGCCATAAACTGTAAAGAGCGTTTCTTTTCCCTTACTGTTCTTTATTGTGTATGATACCTCCATACCATGGCGTGACAAAACAAAATCACCTTCTATGCCTACTACCAAACCAACATTTTTAACACCATATTCATCAAACTTAGGATACCTCGTTTGGTAAGTATTATCTTTCTTTGAATATTTATGTTCAGTACCTACTGTAAAAAAAGCCTTTTCATCACTACCATAAAATACTTCAATAAATTTTATTTCACTGGTGAGTACCTTTTCTTTTTCTGCACCATCGGCTGACTTTATCTTTATTTTACCCGAAAATGATTTTATAGGCATTTTTATTAGTGTGGATTCGTAATCCCCATTGGTATAATATATAGTTGCATCAAAATACTTAGAAAATGACTTTTGGCTAACAAGTAACAAAATAATGAGCGCGAGTTTGGAAATATTTTTCATTTTGATTGAGTAATTAATTTTTTAAGTTAAATTGATTTTTTAAGTTAGTATAATTACTTTTTAGAACTCAGAAAACCGTTCATCCAAGAGAAAGTTATCATCAGTCAGCGTATTCAAAAAAGCGATCAACTGGTTCTTTTCTGCTTCTGTAAGTGGTATTCCAAAACTTCCATCAGACTTTACAAGCTGAGGATCCAGGTTCTCTGTATTTTGAACAGCATTATCATAAAAATCAAGCACATCCCTTAAATTCTGAAAACGACCATCATGCATGTAGGGAAAGGTCACTGCAATATTTCTTAAACTTGGCACCCGAAATTTGTACTTATCCGTCTGCTCTCCTGTAACTTTTTTTCTGCCCAGGTCATTGTACTGCGGATCAACAGGTAAACCGTTATTACGATAGCTATGGTCTGTGAACAAAGTTCCCGAATGACAACTGGCACATTTTTCTTCAAAAATAGCTTTACCCTGACTTTCTTGCTGGGTAAATGTGCTGCCTTCATCTCGCATTACTTTATCGTATTTGGTATCCGCAGAAACCATCATCATTACAAATTGAGAAATGGCTTTGAACATGTTTTCGGTGTCAATTTCACCATTGTCAAAAGCTTTATTAAAGTCTTCGACATAAACTGGGTCATTCTGGAGTTTTTGCAGAACATTACTTATACTTTCGTTCATTTCGACTTCTGCTGTGATTGGAACTACAGGCTGCATGTCCAAATGCGAAACACTACCATCCCAATTAAAGCTTTGCAAAAAAATCATATTTTGCAGTGGCGGCGCATTTCTGTTTCCTAAAGCACCGTTTACACCATGACTTACAATATGGGTGTGATGTGTAAAGGCAAATTCCTGTATGTGGCAGAACCCGCAGGAAATCACACCGGTCGAAGACAGCTTACCGTCATAAAATAATTTTTTTCCCAATTCAAAACCTGCTTGAGTTGGCCTATTATTTTCAATATCGTAAGTTGGTTCAGGAAAATTAGTTGGGATTTCTAGGTCTAAAAAAACCGGATTATAGCTTTGCTCTTCAATATCTTCATAGGTATCTGATCCAAACTCCTCATTTGCACAAGAGGAACACAGAAGTATTATAAATATGTAAACCAGATATCGCATATTAATTCATTCCAATTTCAAAAGCCTGTGTATAATTTTCCGTAATTTTTGGAGCGTTTTCAGGATCTATCTGAATGTCATCTTTTTCCTCCAAAAGCATTGTATGTTCACCGGAGAAAATTTTTAAAACGTCAAAGTTTATATTTACTTCCGGTGTGTTGGTTTCGCTCAGAGCAAGCGGCTGCAGAAAATCCAGACGCACTTCCTTGTAATTGTCAAGGTTTTGTCCGTGACTGCCAATGTGAAGTCTATATGGCGAATTTGTATTTTGAGAAGATGTATACAGGCCTTCAATTCTCATAAAAATATAACCCGCAGACCAGCTCCACAACATACTATTTTCTTCTGCTGTTGGCACGAAATTCTGCACACCATTTAGTGGATACTGACTTTGGTCAACGCCTACACCAAATTTAATAGCTGTATAATTATTGGCATTAACCTCTTGTAAGGTCAGTCTTTGGCTCGAATCTACAGCCTCGTTAATCAGAAAGTAAGAGTCTTCCTCAGGATACACAAATTCATTTCCATTAACATCAATCAATACAATATTGCTAATGATGTATTTTAATTCACTTACTGAAATGGTCTCGCCACCAATTTTAT
Organism: uncultured Mesohalobacter sp.; assembly: GCA_964593755.1. Classification (GTDB taxonomy): domain Bacteria; phylum Bacteroidota; class Bacteroidia; order Flavobacteriales; family Flavobacteriaceae; genus Psychroflexus. The sequence continues at coordinate 205,482 of CAZQKB010000002.1, forward strand.
CATAAGTCTCTTGTTGAAGAACGAGATTTTGACTACCAACGATATTATTAAAATTAACAATAAAATCTCCAAAAACAGGTTCGTCAATATTGTTGTCATTTGTGTTTACCGTTTCATCAGAATTGCATGCCATGCACAAACTAATAATGAATACGATGAAAAGCCTTTGTAATTTTCGCATTTACTTTATTTTTAAAACTAATAAATCTTTGTCGCCTTTATTTTCTGTAATATCATAATCATTACTTTCGCTACTTCCGACTACAATTACTTCTCCGCTCTGCAACTGCACTGCATCATTGGCCAAATCCATCTGAGAGCCGCCGATACTGGCAGAGGAGATGATTGAACCACTATTTTGCGCATGAACCATCCACAGATCGTTTTGACCAAAATTTTCCAGAACTTGAAGATCATCACTTCTTGAGCTTCCCGTAATCAGTATATCTCCTGAGAGAAGCTGAAGCACCGATCGCGCTGAATCGAAGTCAGAACCACCATAAGTTTTTTGCCAGATCAAGCTTCCATTCTCATCAAACTTGACCAAAAAATAGTCTGTATTTCCTTTAAAATCTAGCACATCACCATCACTACTACGTGTATCTCCTGTCATATAATAAGTATTGCCTAAGGATTTTTCAACGGCATAACCAATATCTATACCGCTTCCACCAAAATTTTTCTGCCAAATCATCTCACCATCAAGGCCTAATTTTAAAGCCCAAAAATCATAACTACCTTTAGGATTGCTAATGTCAAAATCATTACTTTCTGAACTGCCAACCATGATCATACCAGTATCATCTGCTTGAACAACATCATAAGAACGGTCATTGTTACTTCCTCCAAAATATCTTCGCCATTCTATATCACCAGCCTGATCAAGTTTAATTCCCCAAAATTCTCCTACACCGTGTTTTTGAGTTATATTTTTAGGTCTTCCGGACACGCCATCATCGTTCCCCATACCATTACTGGCGCTGACGTCTAAAAATCCTGTTATAAAAAAACCGCCATCAAGGGTTTGTATAGCCGAATAGCTTCTATCGTTCCCGGAAAACCCAAAACTCTTCTGCCAAATAATATCACCGGAAGCATTAAGTTTTAATACCCAGTAATCATGAAATCCAAAATTTTGATCCACGTCTCCATCATTGCTTCTGGAATATCCGGATATCAAAAAACCACCATCACTAGTAGTCGTAATAGACTGGCCTCTGTCATCACTTGAGCCTCCAAAAGTTTTTTGCCAAATAAGATTAAGATCATTATCCAATTTTAAGAGCCAGTAATCACTATCTGTAGCCACTTTTCCCGTAACATCTCCATCATTACTTTGTGTAAAACCCAATACAGCAATATGTCCATCAGAAGTTTGTACAACAGAAAGTGCATCATCCTCTTCACTTCCTCCGTAAGTTTTGATTAATTCGAGTTGATTTTGAAACTCTATGGGATTTTCGACAATATTTTGTTGGGCATCATCTTCATTACAGGACACTGCCAGATAGCATACAAACAGGACATAGATAAATTGTCTCATTCTACAATAAATTTTTTACTTATTTTGCCATTTATCTTAAGGTGGTACATTCCTGAATTAAACCTGGATACATTCAAACTGAAATTCTTATCACTAATCTGATTTTTACTGTAAACCAACTGGCCAAACTGATTATAAATTTTTAAATCATCAATAATATTTTGATCACTTAATATATTGAGAACTGAACCACTAACCGGGTTTGGATAAATTTTCAAATCCTGCAAACTTTGAATATTTGAGGTCGATAAAGCACTACTCTTAACCAGATAAAAACCAGTGTTAATATCACTTATCACAACATTTCCACTGTCAAAATAGGGGTAAACATTCCAGGCGCCATCAAAATTTGATCCATCATTTTGAGGAAAAGTATCAAAAAAGCCAACTTCAACCATATTTTGATTAGCAATATCAGTGACGTCTATCACCCTTAAGCCTGAAGTATAACTGGCCTGATAGTACAATCCATTTTTGACATAGCCATTGTGATCTACAGCAGGTGTGCTTCCAACATATTCCATATGAACAGCCGGACTATCCAAGTCTGTAAGATCAAATATTATAGATCTTGTATTAAAACCAAATTGTAACTCATCAAATTCATCACCAAGAATAAGGTAAGTCTCATCTTCGGTCAACCAGGCCTGATGTGTATATCCAATATTGGAATAACCAATTGTTGAAATACTTGTAATATTTGCTTTATCTGTAACATCTAGAATAACGACTTCGTCTTCGTTGCTTCCTATATATATTTCTTTGCCCTGATAATCCGGATCAGGACCATTGTAGGTGATGACCTGGGCATCATGTGTGTAAAAAGCTGCTGAAAAGCCGCCGGCAAAGCCAGGGTTTAAAGGGTCTGAAATATCAATCACATGTGGTCCGCCACTGAAAGTTTGTGTTCCAACGGCGTATGCAAATGGCTGTGATGGATTTATAACTATATTATGCGCATTTCCAAATCCGTCATAATGCGCGTCGTTTGAAAACACGACAGGTGGATTACTAACGTTTCTTAAATTGGTTAAATCAAAAATCTGCATACCATGACCACTGGCTTCACTTACAATAAAAGCAAAATTATTATACACCTTTACATCTCGCCATATGCTATTGGTGGTATGCGTAGGCAGCTTCCCTAAATACAATGGGGATGTTGGTGTACTAACATCAATAAAAGCCGTACCATTATCCAGACCAATTATGGCATACTCTTTACCGTCCAAAGGATCTGTCCAGCCCCAGGAATCATTTCCTCTTGTGGCATTCAATACGTTGAGATCGATATGGGAAAGCAGTTCATAACCATCACACTGAAAACCGGCAGAATTACCATTAATACAGGGTGACTGGGAATACCCATAATAACAAATAAGGATAATCGAAAGTAGTTGTTTTTTCATCTAGTAATTATATAATATGTAGCTTTGTCAAAAATTAGTATTTAATGTTTGACAATTCCAAAAATAGCAAAACAAAACTTACAGAGTTAGGTGAATTCAAGCTAATAGAACATTTAACTTCAAATTTTAACATTACTCAATCATCTACTCGTCTTGGTATTGGAGATGATGCTGCGGTCATTAAGCATAAAAATTCAACTGTTATTACAAACGATTTATTGGTTGAGGGTGTGCATTTTGATTTGGCTTACATGCCCTTAAAACATTTGGGCTATAAATCTGTGATGGTAAACCTATCTGATATTTATGCCATGAATGCTAAAGCAACTCAGGTTTTGGTATCTATTGCCTGCTCTAACAGATTTACGGTAGAAGCATTGGAAGAATTATACGCTGGTATCAAAACCGCCTGCGATATTTACAATGTAGACTTGATTGGAGGAGATACGACTTCATCTTTAAAAGGACTTCAAATTTCTGTGACGGCTATCGGCACCGGAAAAGAAGAAAATCTTTCAAAAAGAAACGGTGCTAAACCTAACGAATTATTGGTAGTATCCGGGGACTTAGGTGCTGCTTTTATGGGATTACAGGTTCTGAAACGAGAAAATGAAGTTTTTAAGGTAAACCCTAACAATCAACCTGATCTATCCGCTTACTCTTACATCATCGAGCGTCAACTTAAGCCGGAAGCCAGAAAAGATATACCGGAGCTTCTTGAAAAATTGGAAGTTAAACCCACCAGCATGATAGATATCAGCGATGGTTTATCTTCAGAAATTCTTCACCTTTGTAATTCATCCAAGGTTGGTGTAAAACTATTTGAAGACAAATTGCCTTTAGACCCAATGGTAATATCAAGTTGTGAAGAGTTTGAACTAGACAGCACCACTGTTGCCTTAAACGGCGGCGAAGATTATGAATTATTATTTACAATCAAACAGGAGGATTTTCTTAAAATTAAAGGAAACCCAAACCTGAGTGTTATAGGCCATATGACTTCAGAAGATGTAGGAAAACATATCATCACCAGAGCAGAACAACAAATCCCTTTAGTCGCAAGAGGCTGGTCTTCAATACCTGAAGAAGATTAGGGTATTTTGCCATATTACCATAAGGTTAAATCATACTTTTCGGCTAACATTTGCTTTTAAAAATTATATTTTTGTGAAAAATTTAAATAATAGTTAAGTATGAAGAAAATTTACATTTTAATTTCATTTCTAATTGGATTTGGTTCTTTTGGACAGGACCTTTTAATCACGGGCGTTTTTGACGGACCTTTGTCTGGAGGAACACCTAAAGTAATTGAAGTTTACGCTATCAATGATGTTTCAGATTTAAGCTTGTATGGCGTTGGAAGCGCAAATAATGGTGGTGGTACAGATGGCGAAGAATTAACCTTTGCAGGCTCAGCAACAGCTGGTCAATTTATTTACATTACTACTGATGACGCACAGTTCAATGCATACTTTGGTTTTTCGGCAGACTATGTCGATGGCTTTGCGGGTATAAACGGTGACGATGCTATTGAGCTCTTCTTTAATGGTAATGTTGTAGATACATTCGGGGACATTAATGTTGACGGAAGTGGACAAAGCTGGGAATATGCTGATGGATGGGCATACAGACTTGACAGTACTGGTCCTGACGGTTCTACTTTTGTTGAAAACAACTGGACTTTTAGTGGCCCTGATGCTGTTGATGGTTGTACTGACAATACAACTTGTGCTTCGGTATTTCCTCTTGGTTCTTTTTCGTTTTCAGGTTCTCCATGCGGCGTTACTTTTGATAATGCAACATACAACTGTGCTACAAACAATATAGGAGATAATAACGATGCGGTGACAATCAATATCCCATATTTTGGCTCGAATGGCACCATAGTAAACGTTTCAACTTCTTCTAATGGTACAATTGGCGGCGATGATCCTGCACTTACTGCAGATGGCACTATTACTATAACTGGATTATCTGAAGGCGATAATTGGGACATTACACTAAATGGCGGTGATTGTGATGGTACAACTTTTTCAGGCACAGTACCGGCAGCAGAATGTGACCCCGTACCGAATACATGTTTTGATTTAAGTACTGGTTCAGAACTATTGGAACTAGTTGCTGTAACTCCTAATTCAGGTTTTTCTAACAATGGAATCTGGGAAGAGAACAATGGTACTTACAGCGCAAACGGATTTTGTGGTGGTGGATGTGAAGAGCTTGTTGAAACCTGGTTGATCTTCGGTCCTTTAGACATGAATACTGTATCAGACCTGGAATTAAGCTTTGATGCCTCAGAAAATTTTGGTACAACAGACTTAGTTGTTGCTTATACGGACAACTATTCCAACTGTCCTTCTTCTACAACATGGACTACAGCTCAAACCATCACAGATGCAGGATCTGTAGAAGTTGACTTATCTATGGCTTCAGGTTCTGATGTATTTATTGGGATCCAATATCTTGATGATGGTGTTGACGGATATTCTGACTGGGAACTATCTAATGTAAGCTTAGATGCCTTTGGGGCTTGCCCTACACTTGGCACCAGACCAACTTCAAACTGTGCTGTATGTGACATCACTTTAGGAGAAGAAAGTTTTAACTGCTCCACAAATACAGCAGGCGATAATAATGATACAGTTATTGTTGAAATACCTTACACTGGTCTTGAAAGTTCAATAACTTCAATCACCTCAACTTCTGCAACTGTTGCCGGAGACAATCCTGCTAGCATTGCCGATGGTGTAATTTTCTTAACCGGATTAATGGAAGGTGATGCCTGGGATTTAACTATAAATGGTGGTGATTGTGATGGCACAACAGTATCAGGCACTATTCCTTCAGCAGCCTGTGATCCTACAACAAATGATTTGGTTATCAATGAAATACATGCTGACCCTGCTCCAGACTTAGCTGGTGACGCTAACGGAGACGGCACAAGAGACGGTTCTGAAGATGAGTTTGTAGAATTTTATAATGTTGGTTCTTCAGACCTTGACCTGTCAGGTTTTACAGTTGAAGACGGCTTCGGATTAAGACATACTTTTCCAGCTGGAACTATTGTTCCATCAAATTCATTTATAACCGTATTTGGCGGTGGAACACCAACCGGTATTACTGGTTTAGTTCAAGTAGCTTCTGAAGGAGGACTTGGTCTAAATAATGGCGGCGATGATGTTATCGTAAAAAATGCTGCTGGAAACCTTGTTGTATCTGTTACATATGCTGGTGCATCTGATCAGTCTGTAGGCAGAAGCCCTGACTTTACAGGAGATTTTGCTGACCATTCTACAATCGCAGGAAATAATGGTGCATTGTTTTCCCCAAACCAGGAAAATGACGATCCGAGCTTGTCTACAGATACTTTCAATATAGAAGCAATTGATATGTATCCAAACCCTGTAAAAAATGGTTTTGTTACAATTTCTGTACAAAACAGCTCAGGATTTAGCATCGAATTATATAACATTTTAGGTAAAAAAGTACTTAGCCAAAATGCAGAAACATCAACTCAGATTAATGTTTCGGCTTTGCAAAGTGGTATTTACCTGGTCAAAATATCTGAAAATAATAACAGCTTAACTAAAAAGCTTATCGTTCAGTAATTCTAAAATAGATTAATATCTTTGTAAAAGCTCCTCAATGAGGGGCTTTTTTCTGTTATGAATGTAGTAGATCGCAACATATTAGACCATTTAGATCATGAATCTTTTAAGGCCATAAGCTTTGAAGTTTTCAAGCATCAGTATGAAAATTGTGTCATCTATCATCAGTTTTGTTCTTTACTTAAAAGGTCACCAAAAAATGTAAAGACGCTCGAAGAGATTCCTTTCTTACCGATTGAATTCTTTAAGAGCCATAAGGTCGTCTCAAACACCCATGCTGTTGAAAAAATATTTACAAGCAGCGGAACTACCGGTATTCAAACCAGCAAGCATTATGTGACAGACCTCGAGCTATACCAGAAAAATACAACTCAGATTTTTGAGGGATTATACGGACCAATAGAAGATTATTGCATTCTTGCACTACTTCCCTCCTACCTTGAACGTTCCGGATCATCTTTGGTTTATATGGTAGATCACTTTATTAAAAAAAGTGGGAATCCTGATAGTGGTTTTTACTTGAATAATCATAAAGAGCTTTACCACAAATTAGTTTCACTTGAGGATAAATCGCAAAAAACACTTTTAATTGGGGTATCTTTTGGACTACTAGATTTTATTGAAAAATACAACCTAAGGCTTAAACATACCATTATTATGGAAACAGGTGGCATGAAAGGCCGGAGAAAAGAAATGATTAGAGATGAATTACACCAAAGACTTAGTGATGGATTTGGTGTTGATCATATTCACAGCGAATACGGAATGACTGAATTACTTTCCCAGGCTTATTCTATGGGACAAGGTGTTTTTAAGTTACCCAAAACAATGAAAGTCTTCATACGAGATCCCGAAGATCCGTTAAGCCAAATATCAAAATATCATAAAACCGGCGGAATAAATCTGATAGATTTAGCGAATATCAATTCCTGTGCCTTCATAGCAACACAGGACTTAGGACAAAAAATAAATAAGAATAAAATAAAAATTTTAGGCAGATTTGATAATAGCGATATCAGGGGTTGTAATTTATTAAGCTTAGGGTAACTTAGAAGTTAAATTTGGTTAACGGTTTTTCAAATTAATATATATAATTTATCTTTGCAGTCTAGGATGAAGTTTTTCATAATAGATTGGTTAGTTAATGCAAAACCCCGATTTTTTTCGGGGTTTTGTTATTTTATGAACTTTAAATTTCTAAGTCCCTAAAGATAAATTTAGTCTAAAAGTGATAAGGTTTATCTAACCTGTTAAAGTTTGTTAACGATGAAATAATAATTAATTCTGTTCGTATTTATAATCTAGAGATGAAGTTTTTCATAATAGATTGGTTAGTTAATTCAAAACCCCGATTCATACGAGTCGGGGTTTTGTTTTTAGTATGTTTTTTAATAACCCTATTCAAACTTGATCACGTAGGTATTTTTCTTGCCCTTATTAATTAAAACATAATTATTATTAATCAAGTCATTTTCAGAAATCATATAATCCTTTTGTACTTTTTCTTTATTTACTGAAATTGCATTTTGCTTAAGGGTTCTTATGGCCTCTCCATTTGACTTTAAAAATTCTGATTCTGCTACGAGCGCATCGACAATATTAAGTCCATCTTTGAGCTTATCTCTGGAAATTTGAGCAGTTGGTACACCATCAAAGACTTCACTAAAGGTTTTTTCATCTAAATTTTTAATATCTTCAAAGGTACTTTTACCAAACAAAATATTAGTTGCTTTCTGAGCAGTTTCTAAGTCTTCTTTTGAATGGACACGCGCCGTAATTTCTTCAGCCAAAGTTCTTTGCAAAAGCCTTAAATGAGGAGCCTCTCTGTGTTTTTCTATGAGGTCAGAAATTTCTTCTTTTCCCTTAAGACTAAATATTTTAATGTATTTTTCCACGTCTGCATCAGACGCATTGATCCAATATTGATAAAACTTGAACGGCGATGTTTTTTCTGCATCTAACCATACATTGCCTCCTTCAGATTTTCCAAATTTTGAACCATCTGCTTTTGTAATTAAAGGTGTTGTGAGTGCATAAGCTTCGCCTTGTCCTTTGCGTCTTATCAACTCTGTACCGGTAACAATGTTTCCCCATTGGTCTGAGCCACCAAGCTGAAGTTTTACATTTTTATTTTTCCATAAATGGTAAAAATCAAAGCCTTGAATGAGCTGGTAAGAAAATTCAGTATAAGAGAGGCCGGTTTCCATTCTGGATTTTACAGAATCTTTGGCCATCATATAATTTACGGTAATGTGTTTTCCAACATCTCTTATAAATTCCAGAAAACCAAATTTTTTAAACCAGTCGTAATTATTAACAACCTCTGCAGCATTATCGCCTTCAAAATTTAAAAATTTCTCCAATTGTTTTTTTACGCATGACAGGTTATGTTGTAAAGTATCTTCATCCAACAAGTTTCTTTCCGCAGATTTACCAGAAGGGTCACCAACCATTCCTGTAGCGCCACCAACAAGAGCTATTGGCCTGTGTCCGCAATTTTGAAAATGCACCAAAATCATAATCTGAACAAGATTTCCAATATGCAGGGAGTCTGCAGTTGGATCAAAACCAATATACGCGGAAGTAATTCCTTTATTTAAACAATCCTGAGTTCCGGGCATCATATCGTGAATCATACCACGCCATTGCAGTTCTTCTATAAAATCCTTAACCATTTGTGAGTTTTATTTTGTAAAATTTTGACAAAGATATTATTTTCAAAAAGTATTCTTTTATACAATTAATTATATTTACAAGATGATTTTAGTTTCTGGAGCTACTGGCTTTCTTGGCACACATTTGCTTATCAATCTTTGTAAAAACAACGATGAAAATATTCGCGCGCTGTATAGGTCTGAAGCAAAAAAAGCCTATACAATAAAACTTTTAAATACTTTTTGTTCTGAAAAGGGAAAAAAACGCATAAAGGATATTAATTGGTTTAAAGCCGATATATTAGATATCCCTCAATTAGAAAAAGCATTTGTAGGTATAAAAAAAGTATACCATTGTGCAGCCTGGGTAGTTAACTCTCCCAGTCATAGCAAAATGATGCGTAAAGTAAATATTGAAGGTACGGCTAATATGGTCAATTTGGCTCTGGCGAATGGTGTAGGAAAATTTTGCCATGTCAGCTCAACAGCTGCTTTGGGATATTATGCTAACACCAATAGGGTTGATGAAGAGGCACCAAGAGAATCAGAACGCTATAGCAGCATTTACAGCATTAGCAAATACGGAGCTGAAATGGAAGTTTGGAGAGCCTCTCAGGAAGGACTTGATGTGGCTATCGTAAATCCTGGTGTAGTATTAGGTGTAGGTTTTTTTGATTCCGGAAGTGGACAGATTTTCAATAAAGTATTGAGCAATGGCAAATTTTATGTCAATAAACAAACCGGTTTTGTGTACGTAAAAGATGTTGTGGATTTTATGATGAAATTCATGCAATCTGAGGTTAAAAATGAGCGTTATATTCTTGTTGCGGAAAATCTCAGTTTTAGGGATATTATGGATACCATTGCTGAAAAATTTAAAAGGAAAAAACCCCGTTTTAAAGCCACAAAATTTATGCTTTATCTGGTCTGGATTGCCCAGAAGGTTACCAGTATTTTTAAGCCTTTAGATATGCAGATTACCAGAAACACCATTCGAAAGATTGATGCTAAAACAGCATATGATAATTCCAAGTCCAAAAATGCCTTTGAATTTGAATATACGCCTATCAAAAGCGCCATAGATTTAATCCACAAGGATTATGAAATCCTTCAAAACCTATCAAACCGATGAAAACAGGAAGTTTATATCTTATCCCAAGTCGATTAGGCGATCAGCCACCTCTGGAAGTTTTGCCGTTATCCATAAGAAAAAAAATTACAGACATCAATTACTATATAGTTGAAAATGAAAAAGTAGCAAGGCGATTTATAAAAACCATTGTACCTTCAAAAAGTCAGGATAAACTACAAATAAATTTACTCAACAAATTTACTCAGGATATTGAAATCCCTGAATTTATAAAACCTTGTTCAGATGGCATAGACGTAGGACTGATGAGTGATGCAGGTTGTCCCGGCATTGCCGACCCTGGTGCAAAGGTTGTTGCTTTTGCTCACAGACAAAATATCAAAGTAATACCTCTGGTTGGACCATCATCTATCATACTTGCGCTTATGGCCAGTGGTCTGAACGGGCAAAATTTTGCATTTAATGGTTATCTGCCTGTAGACAAAAACGAGTGTAAAAAACGTATCAAACAACTCGAGAGACATGCAGAACAAAACCAGCAGGCACAGTTATTTATTGAAACCCCATATAGAAATGAGCAACTTCTGGATACATTGATAAAAACATTAAAACCACAAACCAGGCTTTGCGTAGCAGTCGACCTGACTACCAGCGCTGAAGAAATAAAAACCCTGACCGTAGAAGAATGGAAATCTCAGCAGGTGGATTGGCATAAACGACCTGCTATTTTTATTTTGCAGCCGTAGTTGAAAATTATTTTTGTACATCTATCAAAATATCTTAAACATTTAAGATTAAATTATCTTTTAATCCTAAAGCAGACTGAAATAGGAATTTATATTTGTTGTCGCTTATTAAACAGGTAACTACACATGAAACCATTTTGGTTGTTTTTCTTTTTATTTTTCAGTCTTAATCTATTCTCTCAGGAAAAATATAGCCTGAGTGGTAAGGTTAAAGACATAGAAAATAATGAAACATTACTTGGAGTAAACATTATCGTTCAAGAATTACAAACAGGTACCGTTAGTAACTCATACGGATTCTATTCTATTACTCTTCCCAAAGGCACTTACACGATTCAGGTAAGTTATCTCGGTTTTGAAACTTTAACAGAAACCATTGTACTAGATAAAAATATCAAAAAGGATTTTCTGTTAAAACCAGCCTCTGAGATGCTGGATGCCGTTACGATAACAGATGATTTTGAACAACAAAATATCCGTAAACCTGAGATGAGTGTAAACAGGCTCAAACAGGCCACCATTAAACAGATACCTGTAGTTTTTGGAGAAGCAGATGTCTTGCGTTCCATTATTCAACTGCCTGGTGTAACCAATGCCGGAGAAGGTTCATCCGGTTTTAATGTTCGAGGCGGAAGTGCAGATCAGAATTTGATTTTACTGGATGAAGCTGTTATTTTTAACTCTTCTCATCTATTTGGCTTGTTTTCTATATTCAATCCTGACGCGGTAAAAGATTTAAAGCTATACAAAGGAGGAATTCCTGCTCAATATGGTGGACGTGTGTCTTCAGTTTTGGATATCAAACAAAAAGATGGTAATAACAAAGAATTTCAAGGTAATGCCAGCGTAGGTATTATTTCCAGTAAATTGCTTTTGGAAGGTCCTATTCAAAAAGAGAAAAGTTCATTTTTAGTCAGTGGTCGTTCTACCTATGCCCATTTATTTTTAACCCTTATCGACAACCCAAACACAGCTTACTTCTATGATTTTACGGCCAAAGCCAATTATGTTTTAAATGACAATAATAAAATCATGGTATCGAGTTATTTTGGACGTGATTTCTTTTCGCTGGATGGCAGTTTTGATAACACCTATGGGAATAGTTTTATCAATTTGAGATGGAATCATGTTTTTAATGACCAATTGTTCAGTAATATGTCGCTTATAGGTGGTGAATACATTTATAACTTAGGAATAGATTTAGTAGGTTTTGACTTTGAAAGCGGTATACAAAATTTGAATTTCAAATATGACTTCAACCATTATATTTCAGACGACTTTCAATTGAATTATGGTTTAAACAGTTTTTATTACATTGTTAATCCTGGTCTTATTGAACCTACAGGTGATGATTCCGGTATAAATCCTCGACAGCTTACAAAAAAGTACGCCTTCGAAAATGCGGTTTTTCTCTCTGCCGAACACCAACTCACCGACAATCTTTCTGCCGAATACGGCTTGCGCTGGAGTAGCTTCTACCGTTTAGGTCAGGATGAGCTGAATATTTATGAAGATAATTTACCCTTAATTTATAATTCTCAATTTGGTATTTACGAACGTGCAGAGCCAATTGGCACCAGAAGCGACAGCCGTTCAGAAGTGTTAAGCAGTTTTCATAATTTAGAACCAAGAATATCTTTAGCCTATACTTTCAATGATAACACTTCTGTGAAAGCAAGTTACAACCGTATGGCTCAATACCTGCATCTGATCAGTAACACCAATTCTCCAACACCGCTTGATGTGTGGGCACCAAGTGGCCCTTTCTTAGAACCTCAGCAGCTAAACCAATATGCTTTAGGGTATTTTAATAGATTAAAAAATGGGATGTTCGACCTATCGATTGAGACTTATTTTAAAACAGTAGAAAACAGGCTGGACTTTATAGACGGAGCAGATTTAATAGCTGCAGATGCCATAGAACAGGAAACTTTGAACGGAGAAGCCAGAAGTTATGGTCTGGAATTTATGTTGAAAAAGAATAGAGGCAAGTTCACGGGGTGGATCGCTTATACCTTATCCCGTGCAGAGCAAAGGACACCCGGCAGAAATCCGAATGAACCTGGAATAAACAACGGCGAATGGTACCTAGCAAACTATGACAGAACCCATGATTTGACACTGCTTGGCAACTACAAACTAAATGATAAGTGGGATTTCAATTTTAATTTTACTTTACAATCCGGACAGACTGCAAATTTTCCTGTCGGGCAATTTAATTTTCAAGGCCTGACAGTTCCCATTTTTGAAGGCAGGAACAGAGACCGCTTGCCAACCTTTCACAGGTTGGATATATCTGCCACTTATACGCCCAAAAAACAACCTAAATTGTGGAAAGGATCATGGAATTTTGGAATTTATAATATTTACAACAGAAGAAATGCAGCGAGTATAAACTTCGAGGAAAACAGAAACACGGGACAAAACGAAGCCATAAGATTTTCTATCTTTGGCATTGTACCTTCTGTGAGTTATAATATAGAATTTTAAAAAGTAGTTTATGAGGTTATGAGGTTATGAGGTTATAAGTTAAAAGTATAAATTAAGCTACTTTATTTTTTATGTTTAATACAACTGAAAAGACTAAACGATGAAAAAATACATATTACTAATAGTCAGCATATTTTCTGTAGCAGCATGCCAGGACGTCATAGATGTGGATTTGAATGAAGCTGAAGAAAGGCTGGTTATAGAAGCTGCTATGATAAAACTTAAGGGTGCTTCAGGGACTAACCAAAGGATACGTTTAACCAAGACAAGAGGTTTTTTTGAGGACAGTCTGAAAATTGTTGACGATGCAGAAATAACAGTAACTGGTGAAGGTGGCGAGGTCTTTAATTTTTTACATGATACTTCCGGGTTTTATTATACTAATCAATTCCAGGTAAACCTCATGGAAAAATATCAACTAAAAATTGAAGTAGATGATGAAGTTTACACAGCAGAAGAAACCTTTATACCTGTTGTTCCCATAGATTCTGTAAGTCAAAGAAATGATGCTGGTTTTAGCGGCGAAGACATAGAATTGAAAGCCTACTATAAAGACCCAGCAGGTGAAAGAAATTATTATTTATTTACATTTTTTGTAAATTTTGTTGATTTTCCAACTACTGAGATTTATGATGATGAATTTACTGATGGCAACACTATTTTTGCACTTTATCAGGAAGAAGAACTGGTACCGGGAGATGAAGTTGTAATTACAAATTTTGGATTATCTCAGCAATTTTACGAATACATGAACGTACTTTTAAGTCAGGTTGGCTCAGTAGGTGGTCCGTTTCAGACTCAGCCGGCAGTAGTTCGCGGAAACATAATCAACGAAACCAATCCTGAAAACTTTCCTTATGGATATTTCAGTCTTACAGAATCCGATCAATTTATTTATACCGTTGAGGAATGAGTCATAAGTTTAGAAAAATAACAGAAGAAAATTCACTTTATGACAATTTAGAACATAAATCCGTTGGTGAGCTTGTCAAAATTATCAATACTGAGGATCAAAAAGTGGCCTTAGCTGTTCAACAGGTTTTACCTCAGGTTGAAAAACTGGTTGAAAGAGCAGTAAAACAAGTGTCTAAAGGTGGTCGTCTATTTTATATTGGTGCAGGCACAAGCGGTCGATTGGGTATACTTGATGCCAGTGAATGTCCGCCAACCTTTGGCGTTTCAGACGATGTGGTAATTGGACTGATTGCCGGCGGAGACAAAGCCATTAGAAAAGCGGTAGAATTCGCTGAAGATAACACAGCATTAGGCTGGACTGATTTACAGGCTTACAATATTCATCAAGGTGATATGGTCATTGGTATTGCCGCCTCAGGAACTACGCCCTATGTCATTGGGGCAGTAGAAACCTGCAAATCCAATGGTATTCCGACAGGCTGTATAACTTGTAATCCAGAAAGCCCTTTATCCGTAGCTGTCGATTTCCCAATAGAAGTAATTGTAGGTCCTGAAGTGGTGACGGGCAGCTCCAGAATGAAAGCAGGTACCGCTCAAAAAATGGTACTGAATATGATTTCAACCAGTCTTATGATTAAACTTGGGCGGATAAAAGACCACAAAATGGTAGACATGCAACTGAGTAATGACAAGCTTGTGAGTAGAGGAATAAAAATGATTTGCGATGCCATAGATATTGATGAAAAAACAGCAAAGTCATTACTAGAGGAACACCAAAGCGTAAGAAAAGCCATAGCCCATGGACAGAAAACACACCAATAAAGAATTACTAAAAAAAGGAATTAAGTATCTGGCTGCAGCTTTGCCGCTTTCTTTTCTGGGTCCTTCACTGCTCTATTCTTCCTTCAATAATCAGGACAAAGCTCTATTTATCCCCATCTTAATCTTAGGCTTTATCTTTTTCTTTGGCGCTATGTTTTGTATTTTTAAAGGGATCATGACAATTGTGAAAGCGGTTTTTGAGTAAAATGTTTCTTATTCGTTTTCAACTTCAAACTCTCCATCGGTGATCACGATGATATTGTTATTGAAAGTAGCTGTATCAAACTCAAAATTACCGGAAATAAAACCGGTTTCATTATTGATTGAATTTATAGTAATTTGACCAGTATCCGCCGTAGAGTAAAATATACTTTCAGAGATATTACCTACAGAATTGACAAAAGCACCGGAATATATGGCCATATCCTCATTATTTTGTTCGATAGTGTAAGTGCCTTGAACAGGTGGGTTTGGCAAAACCAAAAAAACCTGTTGTTCTAATGCTGAAAAAAAAGAGAGTTGAATTTTTTCAGAGCTTAAGGTATCCACCTGAAATTGATTTCCATAAAAGTTTTGACCATCCAATTTAGCTGTAGCGTAAATGATCTCTTCCTCCGGGTCGATAACCTCTTCGTCTTCAACCCCATTTCCCTCCTCTTCATTATTTATGGTGAATTCTACAGGTTCATTTGAACATGAAACATTCAAAATTAGTAGAGTTAATAATAATAGGTATGTTAAACTTGTTTTCAACATTTTGATTTAAATTTTAAAAATACTTAAGAACAAAGGTTTTCAGTAAACGATTAAGATTTTTTTAAAATCAATGAAAGCTTATAAATACCAAGGACAAAACATAGTAACAACACTAAAATCGCATATCTAACATTTCCTGTATAATGCGCTATTGCTCCATAAATACTCATCCCAATTACAATACCTATTTTTTCAGTAACATCGTAAAAGCTGAAAAAAGAGGTTGTATCTGATTCCTGTTCGGGAATATATTTTGAAAAAGTTGACCTGGACAAACTTTGAATGGCGCCCATAACCAATCCTACAAAAAAAGCAGCAATATAAAACTGAAAAGGCGTTTGAATAAAAAAAGCGTAAATACAAACCCCAACCCAGATAATATTTATACCTATAAGTACTTTTTCATTAGGGTAAATCTTGGTTAGTCTCGCAGCTATAAATGCGCCAAATATGGCAACAATCTGAATCAAAAGTATGCTGATGATCAAACCTACGGTAGCATCACCACCGGGCCATTGAATTTCCTTTACTCCAAAATATGTAGCAATGAGCATAATAGTCTGCACAGCTATACTGTACATGAAGAATGCCCAAAGAAAATTAACGAATTTCTGAGACTGTTTTATTTTGATGTAAACTCCCTTTAATTCTTTAAAACCGGAAAGGAATACCTGCTTAAGCGGTTTTGATGCTTCGTTTCTGACATGAGGTAGATAATAAAAACTATACTGGGCAAAACCAATCCACCAAAGCCCTGTTAATATGAATGACAGTTTAGTGGGAAGTGCCTCACTTTCAAAACCAAATGACTCGTAAAACAAAATCATTATCAAACAAACAGCTAATAAAAGTACACTTCCGAAATACCCCAGAGAAAAGCCTTTGGCACTGATTTGATCTTGCTGGTGTTTGTGTGCTATATCGGGCAAATATGAATTATAAAACACCAAACTTCCCCAAAAACCAATCAAACCGGTGAAGTAACATAACAAACCAAAACCTAAATATTCTAAGTTAAAGAAAAATAAGCCTATACAGGACAATCCACCTAGATAGCAGAAGAACTGCATAAAGCTTTTTTTGTTACCTAGGTTATCTGCTATACCGCTTAAAATTGGACTAATAAAAACAATGACTAAAAAAGCCAAAGCTGTAGTATAGCTGATAAGCGAATCATTGTTTATAGAGAAGCCTAAAAAGTCTACTTTATCGTTGAGTACATTTCCATTTTCATCTTTAATGATGGTCAGCGCACCATAATAGATCGGAAATATTGCTGAAGAAATTACAAGGCTGTAAACAGAATTTGCCCAATCGTAAAACGCCCATGCATGAAGCAATTTTGGGTGTCCCTTACTTAAAATTGACTTCATATAGAAGGGGTTTTAAAAAAATACTTAGTTAAAAGAGGTAACACCAAACTTTCTGGCCTCTGCTTTGGCATCCGGTGCCCATTTCTTTAAATTTTCAATTCTTGTTTCATGCGTTGGATGCGTGCTTAAAAATACAGGAGGTTGCTGACCATTACTAGCTTTTGCCATGCGTTCCCACAATTTATAGGCATCTGTAGGATCATAACCGGCAATTGCCATCAGCATTATACCAATTCTATCGGCTTCAGTTTCATGCTTTCTGCTGTAGGCCATGATAACACCTTGAGAGCCTAAGCCATAGGCCATCATAAAGCCTTGCTGAGCTTCAGGACTTAGGTCTGTCTGAGACATTGCCACTGCACCAGCTGTACCAACTACCTGTGCGGCCAGACCTTTGCTCATACGCTGTTGCCCGTGATTGGCAAGCGCATGTGCTACTTCATGACCCATGATAAGAGCTACACCTCTTTCGTGTTCGGCTATAGGCAGTATCCCGGTGTAAAATGCTACTTTACCTCCCGGCATAGCCCAGGCATTTACAATATCGTCCTGAATCAAACTAAATTCCCAGGCGTATTCTTTAGTATAACCTTGATAACCATTAGCATCTAACCAACGCTCTGCGGCAACTTTAATTTTGTTACCCACACGGTTAATCATTTCTGCCTGATCACCCTCATTAATAACATTACTTTCCTCCAATACCTGATTATACTGTTGAAAGGACATTGGTATTAGAGTATCGTTAGAAACCAAAGCAAGGGTATTTTTACCCGTAAATGGGTTGGTGTTGCAGTTTATCAGCATCAATGCTGTAAATAATACTATAGTAAAATGTTTTATTTTCATTGGACTAAATTAATGCTCAAAAATACAAATTAATATCCAATAGATTCATCTGATTAAATATGATAACATCAAAATGATAAGTCTTTGAAAATATTTAAGTTAGTTAAACAATTTAATTAACACAAAAAAGAAGCATTAGATTAAAATAAAGCTTATGTTTGCACTTTATTAATTATTTATTTTTATATTTTTATGGAAGGTACAGTTAAATTTTTTAATGAGTCTAAAGGATATGGATTCATTACAAACGACGAAACCGGAAAGGACATATTTGTCCACGTAACAGGTCTTAACGGAGGAACACTTGAAGAAGGTGACCAGGTTGAGTACACTGAAGAAGAAGGCAGAAAAGGCATGAACGCTACAAATGTTCGTGTTCTCTAAATAATACAAATTATTTTATGTTTTTCTTGAAACGCTGTTCATTTGAACGGCGTTTTTTTTTGGTCTGATTTCTAAGTTTCCTGTGCTTTATATAATTTTATTTTCAATTTAATGAACTCGCACATAAATAATGACTCACAACGCTATTAATTTAAGTTTTCCCTAACAAATCATAAGCTTTAGTTTATGTGAGTTTGGCTTTATATTTGATAATATTTATCTGAACTTAAATTAAATTCCTATGAAAACTATAATTAATTTACTATTGATTGCTGTGCTCACTTCAAGCTGTGCGGTTGTGAGACCAGGAGAAGCTGCCATGAAACAAAAACTTGGCGAATTAGATGACAAAGTAACGACTCAGGGTACGATTTGGTATAACCCATTCACGACAAGAGTTGTAAAGGAGTCTATCCAGACGCTTAATCTAGAATTATTACTTAGCCTTCCCAGTAAAGAAGGGTTAAGTGTAGCCTCTGAAATCTCTATTTTATACCATTTGGAAGTTGATAAAGTACCAAATATATTAAGAGAGATTGGTACCAATTATTCTTCTGTAATTACAAACGTATTTCGTTCTGCAGCTGCAGATGTATGTTCTCAGTTCTTTGCAAAAGACATGCACTCGGGAAGAAGGGCAGATATTGAGGAAGAAATAAAAGCCAGAATGGACGTTAACCTCAGAGAACAAGGTATTATAATTGAAGCTGTTCTTTTAAAAAGTATCCAGCTCCCGCCTGGTTTATCTAGATCTATAGAGCAAAAACTTCAGGCAGAGCAAGATGCCATGAGAATGGAATTTATACTTCAAACTGAAAGATTAGAGGCTCAACGTAAACTTATCGAAGCTGAAGGTACAAGAGATGCACAAAAGATTTTAGCCGAAGGTCTTACTCCGGCGATCATTAAAATAAGAAGTATTGATGCATTTAGAGAATTAGCCCGATCCAATAACAGCAAGGTCATCATAACTGATGGAAAAACGCCTTACCTGATTTCAGGAGAGGAAACAAAAACGCAGGACTAATGATAGAATGATGTTTCCTTTAAAGAAAAAGCAAAATCTTTGTGATTTTGCTTTTTCTATTTTAGCTTATTATGAGGCTTTATTCCTTTAATTCATCTTTTTCCCATAAGCCTTCAGCGATAAGTTTTCCATCTTCACTAAAAAATTTACCATTACCATCCCTCATATCTTTTTTCCATTGCCCGACATATTTTTGACCATTCTGAAAGATATAAACTCCGTAACCTTCTCTTAAATCCTCTTTATAATTACCCTTATATGACTCGCCATCATCCCAGAAAAACTCTCCGATGCCATGTCTTTTATTATCTTTCCACTCCCCTTCGTAACGGCTACCTGTTTCCAGGATAGCAATTCCAAATCCGTTTGCCATGCCATTTTCAACCTCACCTATGTAATGAAGATCTTTACCTTTGGTTGTAGAAAAGGTAAGGTACTCACCGAAAGATTTCTTAGATTTTTCCTGAAGGATAGAATCTACCTTCTTTTCCAAATAATACACATCAACTTCTGTATTTACCAAAGCCAGTTTAAGACTGTCAATTTTTGATTCCTTAAGTCTTAATACAGAATCCACTTTAGATCTTAATCTGTTTTCATTACCAGCTATATTTTTATTCTGTTTTTTTAATTTTGAGATCTCTTCAAGCATTTTAATTCGAAGTTCAATCTTACTGTCTGTTGAATAATTTGATTGATTCTTGATAGTAGTTGCATATTTAAGAGCCTCTTTATAAGTACCCAATTTTAGCAAAGAATCAATTTTTGATAATTCAGACTCGTCTTTCGCTAATGTATCATTGACTTCTGTAGCTTTATTATTTTTCAGACTGTCTTCTAAATCCTTAGATTTAAAGTACATTAAAAGAGTAGTACTTAAAAATATCAAAGCAAGGACATAGCCAATGGAAATTTTAAGATTTTTTGCCATAAATTATGTTTTAATCTCTAAAGTGAACTTCAGGGATTTTACTTTTCGTTTTTCTTAGATCCGGTGAAAAATAGAGGTGCATTCTAATAGTCCAGGATTGGTTAAAGACATCTGGGTTGTTCAAAGTTTGTCCAAAAGAATACATGCCGCCTACAGCTGCTGTCAATTTTGGATTGAATATATAACCTAAACTTGTATGCAATCTCAAATCTTCCATAGGGCTGCCAACAACAGCTTTACCACTTTGCATGATTAGTTCTGCTTCAGGGCCAAGATACCAGGTATCTGAAGAAATCTTAGGCTTATTAAGCGGTATTTTCACCCTAAACATATAACGCCATCTATTTCTATAAATATA
Source organism: uncultured Mesohalobacter sp. (assembly GCA_964593755.1). GTDB lineage: Bacteria > Bacteroidota > Bacteroidia > Flavobacteriales > Flavobacteriaceae > Psychroflexus. The sequence continues at coordinate 226,437 of CAZQKB010000002.1, forward strand.
TTCATCATTTTCGCCAAAACCTTTACTCCAACGGTGTTCAATTCTAAATCTATGATAAATCACTGAATTATAAAAAAAATTAGTGAACTGGTATTGGTGCCAGATACGGTATTCCGGCAAAACAGTCTCGGCCCCATCAACAGCCTCGGAATTGAAATTTAATCTTAATACACCGCCTAATGTCACATTGAAATCACTAGTAACAATATATCCTAAGCCATGACGATTATAGATTTGGGATATCTGCCCTACAAAAGGGGTATTTTCATTTTCATCAAACCTAAAATGGGTTTGAGCAACCCAGAATAATTTTTTTGTTAACCTGATGTTACCATAGGTATTGAGCCAATATCTTGTCTTTAAATCTCTGTAGAAAGTTTCATCTTGAAAGTCTTCGTCAAAACCTTGCGCTTTTACAACCTCTGTAGTAAATCCGAAAATTATTAAGAAAAATAATATTTGGTTTTTTAAGCAATTTCTCAACACATTATTAATTTGAGCGCGCAAATATATAACTTAAACTATTACAAATTAATGTGTTAATTAAATTTAATATTAAAAATAAATTTTAGAATAACTAAAACTAAGCATATGTAGGTTTGGTGATTAAGATTTTATTGCTGATATATAGAAAGCCTAAGTAATTTTATAATCACTTAGGCTTTACGACTTAATAAATCCTCTCTTCTACGAAGTTGCTTTTATAGCGGCCTGTGCAGAAACTAATCGGGCAATTGGCACTCTGTAAGGTGAACAACTCACATAATCCATACCTGTGCTGTAGCAGAACTCAATAGAACTTGGCTCTCCGCCATGCTCACCACAGATTCCAACTTTCAGGTCTTTTTTAACGCTTCTGCCACGTTGAGTTCCAATCTTGAGTAATTGGCCTACTCCTTCCTGATCGATGACTTCAAATGGGTCATGTTTCAGTATTCCTTTTTCGATGTAAACTGGTAAGAACTTTCCGGCATCATCTCTGGAATAACCATAAGTCATCTGCGTTAAATCGTTCGTTCCGAATGAGAAAAAGTCTGCTTTTTCTGCAATTGCATCTGCCATAAGGGCTGCTCTTGGAACTTCAATCATAGTTCCAACGAGATAGTGTATGCTATCATTTCTTTCCTGGAACACAACATCGGCAGTTTGACGAATAATTTGTTCCTGCATTTCAAATTCTTCGACTGTACCTACTAAAGGCACCATGATTTCCGGTAAACAAACAATCCCTTTTGCTTTTAGATTTAATGCTGCCTCTATGATAGCTCTTGTTTGCATTTCGGTAATTTCCGGATAGGTATTTCCTAAACGACAACCTCTGTGACCAAGCATAGGATTAAATTCTTCTAATTCGGCTACTTTGTTTTTGACAGCCTGAAGCGAAATATGCATCTCATCTGCTAAATCTTTTTGCGTAGCTAACTGATGAGGCACAAACTCGTGCAAAGGTGGATCTAATAATCTAATGGTAACCGACTTACCGTCCATCACCTCGAAGATACCTTCAAAATCTGCACGTTGCATAGGCAACAAGTCTTTTAAAGCATTTTGACGTCCAAGAGTGGTTTCTGCCAAAATCATTTCGCGCATAGCTTTTATCCTGTCCAGTTCAAAAAACATATGTTCTGTTCTGGTCAAACCAATACCTTTGGCACCAAAATTTCTTGCTACTCTGGCATCTTTAGGCGTATCTGCATTTGTACGTACTTTTATTTCTGCATATTTATCAGAAAGCGCCATAACTTCAGCAAACTCACCGCTTAACTCTGGCTCCATGGTTTCTACTTTACCTTCGATAATGTTACCGGTAGAACCATTAAGAGAAATCCAGTCGCCTTCCTGATAAACTTTATCTCCAACTTTCAGGTTTCTTTCTTTGTAATTGATTTTTAAAGCCCCTGCACCAGAAATGCAGCATTTACCCATACCTCTTGCAACAACAGCAGCATGAGATGTCATACCACCACGAGCAGTAAGTATACCTTTGGCAATGTTCATACCTTCTAAGTCTTCAGGAGAAGTTTCGATTCTCACTAAAATACTGTGTTTAAATTTATCTGCCTCATCTGCAAAGAAAACAATTTTACCTGTTGCTGCGCCCGGTGAAGCAGGTAATCCCTGAGCAATGACTTTAGCATTTCTTAATGCAATAGGGTTAAAAACAGGATGCAATAATTCATCGAGCTTAGTTGGCTCTAATAACATAAGTGCTTCTTTTTCATTAATCATGTCTTCCCGCAACAAGTCCATGGCAATTTTTACCATAGCAGCTCCTGTACGTTTTCCATTTCTGGTTTGCAGAATCCAAAGCTTACCATCCTGCATAGTGAATTCCATGTCCTGCATATCCCGATAGTGCTTTTCTAATCTATCCTGATATTGGTTAAGTTCGTCGAATATCTCCGGCATTAATTCTTCAAGTGAAGGATAATTTTCTTTACGGTCTGCTTCCTCGATTTTGGCCAGTTCTGCCCAACGTTTTGATCCTAATTTTGTGACTTGCTGAGGCGTTCTAACACCAGCTACTACATCTTCACCTTGTGCGTTTATAAGGTATTCGCCATTAAAAACATTTTCACCGGTACCGGCATCTCTGGTGAAACATACACCAGTTCCGGAATTATTACCCATATTACCAAAGACCATGGCCTGTACATTTACTGCTGTGCCCCAATCTGCTGGGTAACCGTGCATATTTCTATAATAAACTGCTCTGTTGCCATTCCAGCTATTAAATACAGCTACAACAGCACCCCATAGCTGTTCCCACGGATTAGTTGGAAAATCCTGACCTGTTCTTCGTCTTACTGCATTTTTGAAGTCATATACCAAATCCTTAAGGTCTTGTACAGAAAATTCTGTATCTAAAGTAATACCTCTTTTATCTTTAAGATCTTCTATAATTTCTTCAAACGGATCAATATCTTCTTTTGATTCAGGTTTCATACCCAAAACTACACCTCCATACATTTGGATAAATCTGCGGTAAGAGTCCCACGCAAAGTGCGGATTGTTTGTTTTTTTTGCAAGACCTTCAACAGCCTCGTCATTAATACCAAGATTAAGAACAGTATCCATCATGCCAGGCATAGAAACCCGTGCACCAGAACGAACTGAAAGTAACAGAGGGTTTTCTGCATCACCAAATGTAGTTCCCATTTGTTTTTCAATATCTGCTACAGATGCTTCAACTTCGTGTTTAATGAGTTCCACTATAGCATCTTTCCCTAGTAAGTTGTATTCTGTACAAACTTCTGTAGTTATTGTAAATCCCGGTGGCACAGGAATTCCAATGGCACTCATTTCGGCAAGGTTAGCGCCTTTACCGCCAAGCAGATTTTTCATTGTACTGTTTCCGTCTGCAGATTTATTACCAAATCTATACACACGGGCTTTTGTTTTTTCTAATACTTCCATGATATTATAATTTTTGATTTTTATCCTCTAAAAGCTGTTGTTTTAACAGGCTATAAAATTAGAACAGAAGTCTTATTAAATAACTGATAATTATCAGATTATAATGTTTTCGACCATTTATATCTTTTAAAATATCTACGCTTATTTTTAGAACTGACATTTATAGGTGTTTTAATAAATTTATTTGATTTAATGAGAAAAGTCATATATACTGGCAGCCGTAAAGCCTATTTTTGGTCACTTAATTTTAGGTGTCATGAAAAAGCTTCAACACTTCAGCTTTATTTTCTTCTTTTTCCTATTCTCATTTTTTAAAATCCATGCTCAGGATTTACCTGAAAAAATAATTAATGAAAATGCACAATTTTGGATTTCTACCAATAATGTGTTTCGTGTTTCTGAACGATGGGCTATACTCAATGACATACATATTAGAAGGACAAATTTCGTAGCTGACCCAAACTTTTATTTCTTAAGAGGTGGCGCGCAATATTATATTAAACCTAATCTTAGAGTAGCAGCAGGTTATGCTCATCTTTGGTTAACCACGCAGGGGAATTGGGATGCGTTTCAAAATGAAAACAGAATTTATCAGCAGTTTAGTATTTCTCAGAGATATGAGAAACTCAACGCGTTATTCAGATTAAGAACTGAGCAGCGTTTTTTTAATAATATTGTCGATGGTGCTTCTCTGAATGATGACTTCACTGTACACAGAGTAAGATTTTTAGTTAGCGTTGGATTTCCATTTAAACAGGGTGGAAATACACAATTTGTTCTGGCCGATGAAATTCATCTGAACTTTGGAAAAAATGTGATTTACAACACCTTTAATCAAAATAGACTGACAGCAGGCATTAAACATAAAATCAACCACCACTGGTCTTTTGATTGTGGATATATGATGATTTACCAGCAGTTAGCAGCTGGAAATGTGTATAACCTGAACCATACGTTTCGACTATTTTTCTACGGCAGTTTTGACTTTAGAAAGAATAAGAAACAGCCCTTTGATGCGGTTAGACACGGTGAGGAATAGAATTTATGGCATTTTAATCAAAAAGAAGCTGTCTATATACATATAAAAGTATCATACCTGGCTTAGGCAAGAAATAACTTTTATTTTTTAAGATTATTATTCCCTATGTTATAATCTGGTTTGGGCTTCTTCAATGATATTTTTATATTTCTTTAAAATACGATTCCATTCAGAAAAAAGCTGATCATCTTTAGCACTTACTATTCCATCAGCTCTTTCACTACTTATTTTCATTGCATATTTTAATGGACTAGAATCATTTAAGCTGACGATAACTCTAGTTCGTATGGTGCTATTGCCGTTAAAGCTTTGAACCTGCCATGCAGTCCTCAAGTATCCGGTTTCTTTATCAATCACTTCCAAAACATCAAATTCTGAAGTAATAATTTGACTAAGAGTTTTCCAGGCATCTAATTCTGACATGCCTTCTCTAACTGCAATTGTAAATTTTACATTAGCCTGGTCAGTAGATACAGAAGTAGCATAGGCTTCATCTTCAACTAATTCAAAAAAATCTGAAGAAGGTGGTTCTTGATAATTAGATTTATTGCAATAACTTTTGTTCGCCTTAATATAACCTTCTTTAGCAACTTCTACTTCTACACATTTATCTTTGGGTATTTTAAGACTATAATTTCCTATACCCAAAACTTTACCATTTAGTTTAATTTCTGCATCATCAGGTGATGAAGATACGTTTACCAGCCTATCTTCTAAAACAAATGAGTAATTTTCAGGTATATTTTCCCCTTCTTTATTACAAAACACAATTTCGTCACCAACATAACCGTCTTTTACGCCTTCTACTATCACACATTTACCTTCTGGAATTACAACTTTTCTTGATCCTATTCCTTTATTTTCCTTGTCAACAATGATTTCTCCATCTAAAGGCGTAATTTTAACATCAACCTCTCTGTTAATTAATTTTATCTCATCTTTAAGAGGAGGAGTTGTTTTACCTTCAACATTAGAGTAAGTCTTAGTTATACTTTCATATCCATCTTTTACAACCTCTATATTAGCTTCATTACCTTCTGGAATTGATATAAAAGCTCTTTTTTCTCCAACCTTTTTACCATCTAATACAATTAAGGCGTCAAATGGGCTTACAGAAACTTCTACAACTCTGGTTGTTAAATTAACATTTACAGTTTTAGGCCATTTTCTCGATCTTGGAAATTCTTTAATAATTGTCTTATACCCTTCTTTTTCAAACTGAAATCTATTGGGTTCCTTTCTGTCTAACTTTACTTTTGCGTATCCTACGCCGACCGGAGGTTCCAGCTTAGTATTTCCTTGCAGTTTGTAAATTTTAACGTCGCTAAAGTTGGTTTTAAGTTCAATCTTACTTTGACCTATTGTATTTTGAGTTATAATAAAAAATAGAAGTAATAACTTTTTCATATTGTTTGTTTTATTTAGAATCGCGTCCAAAAATATAAAAAATATTTATAATTAATTAATGCTTATTGTATAACTAAAATAATTGAAGGGAATTTGAAAATTAATACTAAAACATTTTATGCTTTCAAATAATATTTATTTAATTATGTAAATTAATCCTTCAATTATTATTCAAATTACGCTGTGCAATTTAAATTTATTATTCTAATTTATCATCTTTTGCCTTAAATAGATGAGTACAGTCGTAAAACCAGGGTATTTGAAGTGATAATTTTCAATTATTAAAATAAAATCAAAAGACAGTATCAATTATATTTTAATTATTCTCACTGTTTTCTTGATTCCAAATGTTTTAAGCCAAGAATTTCCTGATAAAATCATTAACGAAAATGCATAATTCCCGATATCTACTAACAATGTTTTCCGAATTTCAGAACGATGGGCTATACTCATTGACATCCATATTAGATGGGCAAATTTCGTAGCTGACCCATATAAGATGATTTATAAGCGATTAGCATTAGGAAATGCTTATAACCTGAATCATGCATTTAGATTATTTTTCTACGGTAGTTTTGATTTTAGAAAGAATAAGAAACAGCCATTTGATGCCATAAGACATGGAGAGGTGTAAGTTGTATAACCTTAAGCAGAAGCTACTCTGAGATGTTAACTCCATTTACAAATTTCTCATCTAACCTATCCGGCCAGCCTTTGCCTACCGGTAATATATTTACGCCAATTTTATAATCGTTCCCTGGTTTTATATCTTTCGGTATCTTTAGAGTAAATTCTTCGGTTTTGGATGTATTTTCAACAGTTTTGGTTTCAGTGTAAAATGTAGTCCATGGGGCTTTATTAAGTTGCAAAAAGACTCTTAAATCTCTTTTTTGAGTTGTAGAAAAAGTGAAACTTATTTTCACATTTTCACCAGCTTTTACTTCTGTGGGAACCTCAAGATTTGTTATTTCATCTTTTAAAAGCGCAACACCTGAAGACAAGGGTAAAGATTTTGGATTTTTCTTTAGCTCAGGCCACAAATAATTGACTGTCTCATAGGCCAAAAGTCTATAACCCATTGGGTTTGGGTGTCGGTCTCTATACCAACCTTCTACATCGCCAAAAATAGGGTCTAATTCACTAGACAGTACTCTTACCATTTCAGTTCCTTTCCAGGGTACATATCTGGCATAAGGCACAGCTACTTCTTTATAATCTTCCGGAATATCTGAAAGTGGAATAAATCTCACACTCATGGCATTTTCGCCGTGAGTCTCCAAACCTTTTTTGTACAAGGGGTAGACATCAAAGAACTCTAAATTTTCTTCTTTAGCCAGTCTTTTAACCATATCATTAATCAGCTTAGAATCCTCTTCGTTTTTAAAAAAAGGGATGATGGAAGTTAGAATGATTTTAGCAGTTGGAAAATCTGCTTTTAATTTGGATATCAATACTTTATAGTCTTTAGGAAAATTTTCTTCAACAGGTTTTCTTTTAAAGAAATCGTTTATACCGTATCTCACAAAAATATAGTCCATTTCTTCTAAGGGTTTGATATCACTATCATAACGGCCACTTTCTAGTACAGAATAGGCTGTCTCACCACCCTTTGCTGAGTTAATGACTTCAACTGAAGGGGTTTCTGTGTTTTTATTGATGATTTTTTCAATAGTAGTTTCAAAAACGCCCTTACCTCCAATGGTTGTGCTGTCTCCAATCAAGAGAACTTTTACTTTGTCCTGATAAGCATAATCTACTGTAAAAGAGGTTATTACAATCCAAAAAAGTGCTGATAAATAAAATTTATAATTTTTCATTATTACCATAAATAAAGCTTAAGTGTTTTTTTTCATTTGGGTTGGCGATACCTTAAATGTATCTTTAAAAATTTTACCAAAATATCTGGGGTCTGAAAATCCTACCATGTATGCCACTTCGTCAATCCTTACCTTTTTGTTGGTAAGTAAGATTTGTTTTGCCCTCTTCATTCTCATTTCGTTTAGGATTTCCTTTCCGGACTTACCGGTAAGACTTTTTAGTTTTCTATAAAAATTTGAATGGCTCATCCCCATGAGTTCTTCTAAAGTGGATATGCTGAATTCTGAATCAGGAATAGCTTTTTCAATTTCTGCCATGACATCATTTAGAAATTTTTCGTCGAGGCTGTTTACTTCTATGGCTGAGGGTTCGAATGAAAATCCCTCTTTTTGAAATAATTCTTTCAGCTTTTCTCTGGATTGAATTAGGTTTTTGATTCTAATGGTAAGATGTTCCATTTCAAAAGGCTTGGAAATGTAGTCATCTGCGCCAATTTCAAGACCTTGATATTTTGACTGGCTTTCCGATTTTGCTGTAAGTAGAATTACGGGGATATGGCTTGTGCTAAGGTTTGATTTAATCTTTTCGCAAAATTTTATACCATCTAAGTTTGGCATCATAACATCGCTAATAATCAGGTCTATATCGTGTTCTTCTGTTAGCTCTAAACCTTTTAATCCGTCTTCTGCTTCTAATACATTATAAAGCTCTGTAATTTCAGTTTTAATGTAAGACCTCATATCGGCATTATCTTCTACGATGAGAACAGTTTTCTTTTGGTTATCATCGGTCTCTGTCTGCTCTAAAAGCAGTTGGTCTTCTTGTGTTCTGTAAATATCATCTTCGTTAAGTTTTGCAGTTTTCAAATTAGAGCTCAAATCTTTTACCGGAATGAAAAATCTTATCGTAGTTCCTTTAACTTCATTACTTTCCGCTTCAATAAAACCCTGATGTGCTTCAATAAGCTGTTGGGTATGAGAAAGCCCTATGCCATAACCTGAGCCGTAGATTGAATTTTCCTGATAATAGCGTTTAAAGACTTTCTTAAGTTTATCTTTTGATATACCTATTCCGGTATCTTTTATTTCAACTTTTACGAAATCATTGAAATCAGAATTACTTAAAATAGACTCAGATACTTTTTTAGCATAATCAATGGTAACTGTGATTTTACCAGTATCTGTATATTTTAAGGCATTGGATATAATATTAAAATAAACCTTAGACAGCATACCGGCATCAAATTTTAATACAATACTATCATGCGGACTTTTGACTTCACTTTTTAACCCTTTTTGATTTATGGCATAACTGAAATGACTCAATTCCTGTTTTGTGAACTCAATGATGTCCTGTTCTCTTGTCTCAGCATGAAGTTTTTGCTTTTCCGATCGCCTTACATCCAGCAGCTGCTCGATCAAATAGTTTAATCTTTTGACATTTCTTCTGATAAGCAAGAGCTTAGTTTTAAGCTTATCATCAATTTGGTTATCACTTAAAATACTATCCAATGGCCCTTTAATCAAGGTAAGCGGCGTTCTTAGATCGTGAGATATATTTATAAAAAACTGGGTTCTCATTTTGTTTAGCGCCTTTACTTTGTCGGTATGGGCTTTTTCTAAGAGCAGCTTGTTTTTTGCATTTATTTTTATGATGGAATATCTTGAGAAATAAATAATAATAAACACTGCTATAATGCAGTAGAGTAAAATAGCCGGCCAGGTGTATTTAAGGGGTGTTTTGATGTGTACAAATATTTCCTCAGGCTTATCCTGCCAAACTCCATCGGCGTTGGCAGATTTTACCTTAAAGGTATAATCACCGTAATTTAAATTGGTGTATCGGGCATAATTATTTATACCATTAGTATAATGCCAGTCTTGATCAAACCCCTCAAGGAGGTAGGCATAGGTTGTCTTGTCTGCATTGGGATAAAGCATCGAAGAAAAATTAAACCCAATATTATTTTGATCTGAATTTAAATTGATAGTATCCGAAACTGCAATACCCTTTGATAATGGCAGGTCTTTATCTGATGTATTGTTTGGATATATACGTTCATTATTGATGAAAAAATCGGTAATAGTAGTTTGAGGTTTTCTATTACTATTTTTGATGCTGGAAGGGAAAAAGGCTGAAATACCATTTACGCCACCGATAATGATTTCTCCCAGTTGGGTTTTTAAACTTGTATGTTCTGAAAATTCATTACTCTGAACACCATCACTTTCAAAATAATTGGTAAATGTATTGTCTAAAACATTGAATCTGGATAAACCGTTATTCGTACCAATCCATAAATTATTAAAATCATCTTCAATAATTGAATTGATCATGTTATTTGGCAAACCATTTTTAGTCGTGTAACAGGAAAATTTAAGGTTTTCCAGATCATGATGATCTTCAATTTTATTTAGTCCTTCAAAAGTGCCAATCCAATACGTACCAAGACTGTCTTTTACTATAGACCTGATGTAGTTATTACAGATGGCAGCTTTACTCTCACTGATCTTATATTTTTTATCACTAACAACATCATAGTTTTGGTCTAAAGTCAGGACATGCAAACCTTCTCCTTCTGTGCCAACAATCAATTTATTGAATTCCGGCTCATAAAACAATACACGACAGTTTACAGGAGCATTTTGCTTTCCTGAATTTAAGGCATAAGTTGCATCTAAAACAATGTTGTTGTCTATAACTCTAATTCGCTTTAAGCCTAAGAAAGAAGCCACCCAGATGTTATCTGCACCATCTCGTGTAACATTAAAAACGGCGCTGGTTTTTTTGTGGCTTAGTATTTTTATACCCTCATTTACCGCTTCAACTAAATAAATACCATTACTGGAACAAATAAAGTATCTGTTATCTTTGTAGGGCGATATATAAAAGACAGTAATATTTTCAAATCCGAGTTTGTTTATGACATCTTTAGATCTGTCTATTTCATATAATCCATCATTATGAGCTCCAACCCAAAGTTTGTTTTTAGATTTTAAATAGACCGCCCTTACGAAGTTTGATCCATTCTTTGTTGCAGAATTTATTCTAAGATTGTTAAAATTTTTCTGCTCAAAGTCCAGGTAATTTATTCCAGAACCTATGGTTCCCGCCCATAAAATATTATCCTCAGAAATAAATAGCGTTCTAACAAGATTAGAATTTAAAGTAGCTGGGTTAAATGGGTTATGTTTTATTTTTTTAAAACTGATATTTTTATTGTTTAGATCAGCTACAGATACCATATTAATCCCTGCGTCCAAAGTACCTATCCAAAGATTACCACTTTGATCTAATGCTAAATCTGAGCATTTTGATGAACTTAAACCAAACGGAGAATTTTTAAAGGTGAACCATTTTTTTTGCTTACTTATTAAGTTATATCTTAACACACCTTTATCCACGGCTGAAACCCAAATGTTGTTGAGCTTATCTTCCAAGATATCAAAGAGACTGGTTGTGGTTTCTATAATTGGGGTTTCCAGTACAATAGCTTTGCTGTTTTTATTTTCAATATCAATACGAGATACAAAATCGTTAGTCTGAAGCCAAATACCACCAGTACTGCACTTTTTTAGGTTAAGTATTGTAGCATTATTCGTTTGGTTATCCAGTAACACGCGCTGTACAAACACCTCATCTTGTATATCGATGTTTTCCTTGAGTTTTATTCTAAATAAACCATTACCGGTTCCAACATATAGATAGTCTTCATAAACCAACAGTGTATTGACATTTAGTTTTTGACTCGAAGCAGAAACAGGAATAATTTGGGTAATCATTTCTTTTTCAGGGCTGTACATATTAAGACCATCATCAGTACCGATCCAAATTCTTCCATTAGTGTCTTCAGCCAGACTTCTTATGGTATTATTGCTTAAAGAATTTTTATTACCTAGTTCGGTATTGTAAATTTCTATACTATAGCCATCATACTTATTTAACCCATCCAAAGTCCCAAACCACATGAAGCCCCTACTGTCTTTAAGAAAACAATAGACCTCACTTTGTGAAAGTCCATCTTTAGATGTAATATGAGAAAATCTGTTATCCTGAGAATAAGCTTTTAAAGATATTATTATGGCAAAAAAAATAATTCTTATCATGTTTTTCTTAAGATTATGCATTTCATTACATTTCAAATCCTCTTTCCTATTAAATAAAAAGCTGATTTCACTTTGTGAATGTGAATTTTTTGATGAAATCTACTCAATAAAACTTCACCTTCTAAAAGCCTAAAAATTTAATCACAATTAAAAATATACAACATTATTCAATTCAGCGTTATTTTTCAAACCAAAAACAATATTTACTCTATTTTAAGGATATTATTACCCATTAAAATACTTGTAAAATGGCTTATTTTGTTAAATGTATGTGAAATAAAAAAAATACAGTTTATTTACCAAATCATTCAAACCAATAACGAACCGACAAATCATTGTACATGAAAAACATTAAAAGTAAAGTTTTAATTTTATTATTATCTGTACTGTTTTCATTTCAGGCATATTCGCAAACGATTGAAATAACCGGACAGGTAACCGATGATAAAACCGGAGATATTCTTGTTAGCGCAACAGTATCTGTTTTAGGGACTGATAATGGAACTGTAACTAATTTTGATGGGATCTATAACATTAAAGTGAATGATCCTGATGCTAAGCTTTTGTTCCAATATCTTGGTTATAGAGATAAGATTGTAACAATTGATGGTGAGCAGGTAATAAATGTGCAATTATCGCCAACTCAGGCCACCTTAGATGAAGTTGTGGTAGTGGGTTATGGTGTTGTTAAAAAAAGTGATCTTACAGGTTCTGTCGGCAATATAAAAAGTAAAAGTTTTGAAAAAGGAGCGCCATTATCGGTGCAGGATGCTCTAGCGGGAAGAATTTCCGGTGTACAAATAACACAAAATGATAATGCACCGGGTTCAGGTATGAGAATATTGATAAGAGGTGGTACCACTCTTACAGCCGGTAATCAACCTCTGTTTGTGATTGATGGGTTTCTTATCACCCCAGACGACAGTAATCCGAATCAAAACCCACTGGCGGATATTAATCCAAATGACATTGAATCTATTGAAGTACTAAAAGATGCATCATCTACAGCGGCCTACGGTGCTTTAGGGGCAAATGGTGTTGTAATTGTAACAACAAAATCAGGAAAAGCCGGAAAACCCAGAATTAGTGTAAATGCCAGTTCTGGTGTTTCTGTAATGGATAATGTGCCAAATATTTTAAGCCCTGATGAGTATTTGGAATGGCAAATAAACAGGTCTGCCATTCAGGCCTTCTATGAGCCCAATGCTCAAGCTAATATTTGGCAAGCCATTAGAGATTCAGGACAGGAAGGTAGTGTTTGGATAGACCGTATAACCAGAGAAGCGATTGTCAATCAATATGATGTGAGCTTTAGTGGTGGTACTGAAGACTTGTCATACAGATTATCGTCAGGTATTTTAAATCAGGAAGGAGTAATCAATAATTCAGAATTTAATAGGTTTAATTTAAGTGCTAAGTTAGAACAAAAAATAGGAGATAAAATTAAAATTGGAGGTACCATGACTTATTCTAAAAAAGAAGCTGTAGGCATGGTAAACACCTGGGATGAAGCTGCAATTCTCAAAACAGTATTTCAACTAAACCCTTTTATGCCGGATGACTTTGATATTGCCGATTTTGATATTGAAGATCCTACATTCACTTTCAATGCAGAAAATCCTCTAACCTTTATGGAGGAAGTAGACATCAGCAATACAACGCAACGTTTTTTAGCCAATGTGTTTTTTGAATACAAATTGGCCAGAGGCTTAACATTCTATACCAGTTATGGCTTTAATAGTTTTTCTGATGACTACCACGAATTTTACCCCTCAAGCGTGAGAAGGGGATTTAATGTAGGCGGTTTTGCGAGAGTGAGAAACAGAAATACCAACACCTCTGTATTTCAGGCCAGACTAAATTACAATAAAAACATTAAGAAGCATAATTTTAATTTCACAGCAGTTACGGAGAGAAGAACTCGAGATGTTGAGCTGGAGGCTTTTGGCGCAGAGGGTTTCGAAGACGAATCACTTGGTATTTACAGCATAAACTCTGCTACAAATGCCTATTTCCCCGTTAAAGAATTTCTACAGGAGCGAGAAGACTTTTCAGTATTAGGAAGATTTAGATACAATTACGACAGCAAATATCTGCTATCTGCCTCCCTAAGAGCAGATGCCTCTTCCGTATTCGGAGATAATAATAAATGGGGCTATTTTCCAGCCGTAGCTGTAGGTTGGGTAGCCTCTAAAGAAGAGTTTATAAGAGACTTAAACACTTTTGATTTATTAAAATTCAGAGTTTCCTATGGTCAGGTTGGAAACAGTCAAATTCCTACCTTTCAATCTTTAGCCAGTATTGATCCGGTAAGGTATATTTTTGGTGACGATTTAGTGGTTGGTCAGGTGCCCGGCGGAGTTGCTAATCCTGATTTAACCTGGGAAACTTCAGAAGAATTTAATATTGGTATAGATTTAGGGTTTTTTAATAACAGACTCAATATTACTGCAGACGCTTATTACAAAGAAACATCAGACTTATTATTGGAAGTACAACTACCTTTAACCTCAGGGTTTGATACAGCCATAGAAAATGTTGGCGCCATAAGCAACAGAGGGATAGAGCTGGCTATTAATACCGTAAATATTGATAATGATAATTTTAAATGGACAAGCGCGTTTACCATATCAGCCAACCGCAGTAAAATCTTGAGCTTGGGCGAAAACAATGAAATGTTTTTTACCCGTCAATTTTACAGTAGGCTTAGAGATGAAATTATCTTAAGAGTTGGAGAAAATGTAGGTACATTTTATGGCTATGTTGAAGATGGCGTTTTAAATAGTGAAAATGAGATAGCTAACAGCCCTGAACTGGTTGTATTAGAAAACGTAGTTGGTGGTGTAAACCTGAAAGACATTAACGGAGATGGCGTTGTAGACAATAATGACAGGGTAATCATAGGGAACTCTCAACCTGATTTTATTGGTGGTTTGAACAACGAATTCACTTACAAAAATTTTGATTTGAGCTTTTTCCTAAGATGGAGTTATGGCAATGATGTTATCAATGGAAATATAGTATTTCTGGATAGGGTTGGTGTTGGTAACTGGAATACCTTAGAACGGTTTAGAGATAATGAATTTACACCATTAAATACAAATGGTACTATACATGGTCAGGTGCCGGACACGTACTCGAACCTGATGAGAAGTAGTTATGTAGAAGATGGATCATTTCTTAAGGTTGATTATATCACTCTAGGCTATACCATGCCTGAAAAATTCATAAAAAGTTTCAATATCACATTGCTTAGATTTTTTGCTAGAGTAAATAATCCGTTCCTGTTTTCAAATTACAGCTGGTTTGACCCGGAAGTGAGCACTGGATTTGGTACTGCCGCAAGAGTTGGACCAGGGATTGATGTGGGGACATATCCAAGAAACATAACTTACACTTTAGGATTATCTCTCAATTTTTAATAAATTTAAAATGGAATTAAATAAGGAAAAATGAAAAATATGAAGAATATTAGAAATTTATTAATTGTAATATTTATTTCAGGGTTAGTAGTGGGTTGCGAAGATTTCCTTGAAGAGAAACCAACTTCACAACTATCTCCGGAAAATTATTACGAAACTGCAGATCATGCAGAAGCTGCTGTTGTAGGGGCATACAATGCTTTACAAAGAAATGGTGTTTACGGTCATCTTCAATACTTTCTTACTACAGACATTATAAGAACGGCCGTATGGAATAGCCAGGGTGGTATAGGCACCTTTACGTTTTCTGCAGACAATCCGCAGGTTATATTACCCTATTGGGCAGATCACTTTAGAGGTATCAACGAAGCCAACGCCGTTTTAACGCATGTTCCCGGTATTGATATGGACGAAGACAGAAAAAATACATTACTGGCTGAAGCTAAATTTTTAAAATCATTGTTCTACTTTAATTTGGTAAGGTATTTTGGAGATGTACCCTACTTCGAAACCGAAACAAATTCTCTGGATAATCTAAATGTGTCAAGAGATCCTGTAGAATTTATTTATGAAAGAATTATTGAAGATTTAGAGTTTGGCATTGCGCATTTACAGACTAAATCTGAGGCTACTCCCGGAAGAGCTACTGTTGGAGCAGCAAAAACGCTTCTTGCCAAGGTGTACTTGACCAGAGGAAGTATGTCTAAACGCGACGGAAATGGTAATGGTCTTGCCGATTTTCAAATGGCTGCTCAGTATGCTGAAGAGGTAATGAATAGTGGAGAATACCAACTGGTTGATTACTTCCCGGATGCCTTTATTGTAGAAAACAAAAATAACAGTGAAATTGTCTTTGATGTCCAGTTTAAAAGTGGTGGACTTGATGAAGGTAACTTTATTGGAGCGCACATGGGGCTTATGGGCCCACCTGAACAGGGAGGAAGCTGGGGTAATATCCATGCTACAGAATACTTCCATACCATCTATGAAGATACAGACATCGTAAGAAGCGAGTGGACAACACCACACGTAAGGGTCTGGCAGGATGGCTCTTTAAGGATGGATTATCCCGAGATGCATTGGGAAAGATGGAAAATTGGTAAATTTAGGAGATATCCTGTGAGAAGTTCAAACTATGTCTTTACAGATTGGGACATCCACTGGCCGGTCTTCAGATATTCTGAAGTATTATTAATTTTTGCTGAAGCTACAAACGAGGCAAACAACGGACCAAACAACGAAGTGTTCAGCGCGCTAAATCAACTGCGAGAAAGAGCAAGATATGTCAATGGCGATGGCTCAAGAGAAACATTACATGCGGATGTACTGCCAAGAGATTTAACTTATGACCCAAGTATTTTGCCTGATATTTCTGCGGCAGACTATCCTGATTATCAAAGTATGAAAGAATACATCATGTTTGAAAGAGCCAGGGAATTAGGAGGCGAAGGTAAACGATGGTTTGATTTGGTGAGATGGGGTAATCTCGTTGATAATATTCAGTTTTTGTTAACCCATGTCCCGGAAGGCAGAACTTCACCGGAAAGAGATAATTTTGATATTACTGCTTCAAATGTCAAAGCGCACCATATGTTATTACCGATACCAAATAATGACATACAAGCTAATCCTAATATGAATCAAAATCCAGGTTACTAATTAGCATAAAATTTCAATTATTCTGTTTATGAAAAATCTTTTAAAATCAATATTAATTTCAACATGTGTTGTCCTTGTCGTTGTGAGTTGTGAATCTGATGATGTTTCCAACCCTGATGTGCAGTTTTTTGTAGATAATGACAACCCAACTGTTGGTGAAAGCCTTACGTTCAGCATAGAAGGTGGTGCAGAAACTTATGCCATTTACACCGGTGATGAAGGGCGCGAGTTTCAAAATAGCAACCTGGTAGTTACTGAAGGCCAGGAATTGGATCAGGAATTGGTTTTTCTATCTGCTGATAGTATTCCTGCAATAACTACATTTATACAGGTGCGAGTTGACGATTATAATGCTGAAAATAATCCGGATATCAGTGCTGATGAAATAATGAATAATATCAGTACACTGGTTGGTGTAGAATATACCAACAAACTTACAGCGGCCTATGAAATCTACTTATTTGCTCCTGAATTAGAGGGCTTTGTAGCCAGGAATTTAGTCGATTTTTTCTTTACCAATGAAAGCGTTTTACTGGCACCACCTGATGGTTTTTCGACCGGATTGCCGGTAGACAGATATGAAAAAGTTTTAGAATATTCATACAGTACACCGGGTATGTATAACGCAACCCTTGTAGCCACCAATGTTGGAAATTCCTCTAACAATTATGAAACCAGTTACACAACAAAGGAAATAATTATAACCGTAGATCCGGAATAGAAATTATATAACTTTTTATCGCTTTTTGAATTATCCACTTATGACGGATGAAATGGAAGCTTTATTTTAAAATAGAACATGAAAAAAATCATAGTCATTTTAATTAGCATGGTTTTATGCCTGTCTTGTGATTCGGATAAAAGTGAAAAACCTAACACAAAGGAGGCATCTCTCGATCATAAGATTGAAAAGATAAACTTAAAAATAGGCCAGGATGAATACTGGTGGGCCGGACTAAGTGCACGAGGCTACGAAATGCCCTATGACATTAATTCGGAGATTTCCTACGACTTATACGGTGATAATAAAGGCAATCAGGCTCAGCCTCTGCTGCTGTCAAATAAAGGCAGGTATATTTGGAGCGAAGCACCTTTTGAATATACCATAGCAAACGGCGAATTGTTTGTGAGTTCTAAACATGGGAAAATCATTTCAGGTACTTCCGGAGACAATCTGAAATCGGCCTATGATTATGTGTCAGAGACCTATTTCCCTTCCAATGGCGAGATACCTGATGCATATCTATTTACAAATCCTCAGTATAACACCTGGATAGAGCTCATGTACGAACAAAATGAGGCTGATATCCTGGCTTATGCTCAGGCTATTATAGACAATGGTTATCCTCCGGGAGTTATCATGATAGATGACAATTGGCAGGAAGACTACGGTACATGGCAATTTTCATCAAAACGATTTGGAAATCCCAAAGCCATGATTAAAAAATTACATGATATGGGTTTTAAAGTTATGGTTTGGGTTTGTCCGTTTGTAAGTCCGGATTCTCAGGATTTCAGGCAACTCGCAAAAGATGGACTACTGTTACTGGATGCCGAAAGAACTCAGGAAGTACGATGGTCTAATACCAGAAATAAAGCTGCCGTAATCAGATGGTGGAATGGTGCAAGCGCTTGCCTGGATTTAAGCAATCCAAAAGCCATGAATTGGTTTAAGAAAAAACTTGATGGTCTGGTTGAAGAATATGGCGTAGATGGCTTTAAATTTGATGCAGGTGACGCCCACTTTTATAAAGATGCTGTGATTTCTTTTGAAAAATCCTTACCCAATGACCATACACAATATTTTGCTGAACTTGGATTGGACTACCCACTTAACGAATACAGGGCATCCTGGAAAATGGCAGGATTGCCTTTAGCACAAAGGTTAAGAGATAAAGGCCATGCCTGGGAAGATTTACAAAAATTAATTCCAGACCAAATGTCTCAAAGTGTGATGGGTTATGCTTACACTTGCCCCGATATGATTGGCGGAGGAGAATACCAGTCTTTTTTAAATTCATCAACCATAGATGAAGAATTGGTGGTCAGATCTGCACAAGTCCATGCATTAATGCCTATGATGCAATTTTCAGTTGCGCCTTGGCGAGTGTTAAGCAAGGAAAATCAAGACATATGTTTAAAAATGGCCAAGCTGCACTTAAGTTTTGGAGACGTGTTTGTTGCCTTAGCCAAAAAAGCAGCTGAAACCGGAGAACCTATTGTAAAGCCTATGGCCTTAGCTTTCCCAAAAAATAATTATGAGCGTATTAAAGATCAATTCGTACTCGGAGAAAAAATAATTGTTGCGCCTGTGATAGAAAAAAATTCTCGGTCTCGTGATGTAATTCTACCTAAAGGCCTTTGGCTTGATGATTTAGGCATAAAACATCAGGGCGATACTAAAATAACGATAGAAGTGCCTCTGGACAGACTCCCCTATTTTACAAAACAATGATATTTATTCAATACAAATTAAGATAACATGAAATTTAGATTATTAATTTTACCCCTATTTATAGTTTCCCTTTTATTAGGTTGCTCAAAATCCGGTAAGGAAAATCAGAATAATGAATCACTTTTAGCAGAAGCAACTATTAAGGAAGAGCCAGAAATTTTAGCAGAAAAACCACCGATGGGCTGGAACAGTTTTGACAGTTACGGCGTTTACCTTCATGAAGAAGCTGCCCTTGCCAATTTAGAAGCCTTTGCCAAAAAATTAAAACCACATGGCTACGAATATTTTGTAATAGATGCAGGCTGGTTTGGCGAGTTCAAATTAAAAGAAGGTACCATGTATCCGGCTGAAAAGCATGCTAAAGTTCTAAATTTTAATGAGTATGGACTCCTTCAGCCTTCTAAAGTTTACTTCCCAAATGGCATGAAACCAATTGTAGAGCGCTGCCATGAGTTAGGACTAAAATTCGGAATACACCTGATGAGGGGTATACCAAGAGCTGCTGTAGAGCAGAATACAAAAGTGAAAGGCACAGAATATTTTGCCAGAGATATAGCAGATACTACAAGCATATGTGTTTGGAACGACCAAAATTACGGTATAGACATGTCAAAGCCTGGCGCTCAGGAATTCTACAACTCTCTGATGAATCAAATGGCAGATTGGGGTGTCGATTTTTTAAAGTATGATGATTTGGTGCCTTTCCCAAAAGAAATTGAAGCCATTGCCAATGCCATTGAGCAAAGCGGAAGACCTATGATTTTAAGCCTAAGCCCTGGTAACAAATTAGATGAAAATGCTTTACAATCTTTTAAAAGAGCTAACATGTTAAGGGTAACGCCAGACATCTGGGACGACCAGCATGGTTTGGACTTGTGTTTTAAAGCCTGGAAAAAATGGCAGGGCAAAGAAGAACCTGGTTTTTGGGTAGATATGGATATGATTCCATTTGGAAAATTACAATTGATGTCGCCTAAACCTGAAGGTGTAGAAGGTACCGAATCTAAAAAGGAAATCCTCAAAAAAATAAACTCGGGCGAATTAAGTAACGTTGAATTACTGGCCGGAAAAGGATGGACTCGCCAAAGCGAATTTTCAAAAGACCAGATGTACACTTTCATTACTCTAAGAGCATTATCAGCTTCTCCGCTTATGATGGGAGGAGATTTACCCTCTTTAGATGATTTTTCTTTAAGCTTAATTACCAGTCCTGAGGTCATTGAATGTAACCAAAACGGAGTTATGGGTAGCTTAATCTTTGATAATGACAATATAGAAGTTTGGAAAACAGCAGATACCGATGCTGACGGTGGTTGGATTGGAATTTTTAACAGATCAAAAGAAAATAAGACAGTAACCTTAAAACTTGCCGATTTGGAACTAAATGAATCTGACAATTATACATTTTTTGATGTTTGGTCAGAAAAAGAAATAGATAATTTAAGTTTCAACATAAATACGAATGGAGTAGTATTCCTAAAGTATAATGAAAGTAACTTATAAAACTTTAGAAGGCACATTTATATCAAAGAACGTTTATTTTTTAATAATTCCAATCATTGTAATTTTCTTTAGCTGTTCAGAGAAAAAAGAAATTGAAAAGCCCAATATTCTTATATGTGTTCTGGACGATGCCTCTGCACACTTTGGTGCTTACGGCTTTGATTGGGTAGAAACGTCAGCTTTTGATCGAATAGCCAAAAGGGGATTGCTCTTTACTAACGCCTATACGCCAAATGCCAAATATGCTCCATCCAGAGCATCTTTGATCACAGGAAGAAATTCATGGCAGTTAGAACAAGCCGCAAATCACGTTAGTAATTTTCCGGCAAAATTTAAAACTTTTCCTGAAGTTTTAAGAGAAAACAGATATTTCACAGGGAAAACAGGTAAGGGTTGGGGTCCCGGCGATCCAGGCACTATCAATGGTAAGAAAAGAGAATTAATCGCAAAATCTTACAATGAATTAAAAACCAAACCCTGGGCAAACCAAATGAGTAATGAAGATTATGCTGCAAATTTTGATGTTTTCTTAGAGGAGGCGGAAAACAAGCCTTGGTTTTTTTGGTATGGTTCCCGAGAACCACATCGGCCTTATGAATTCAGTTCTGGTGCAAAAAGCGGCAAGAATATTTCTGAGATTGATTCTGTACCTTCATTTTGGCCGGATAATGAAGTTGTAAGAAATGATATGCTGGACTATGCATTGGAAATTGAATATGCTGATGCTCACATGGGTAAAATGCTGAATAAACTTGAAGAAAAAGGTGTACTTGATAATGCCATAGTTATTATTACTTCAGATCACGGTATGCCATTCCCAAGATCAAAAGCACAGGAATATAAAATTTCAAATCATGTTCCTCTTGCAATCATGTGGGGAAAAGGGATCAAAAATCCCGGAAGAACTATCAACGATATGGTCAGCTTTATAGATTTTGCACCTACAATTTTAGAAATTACAGACATTGAATACCAAACCTCTGGAATGCATAACTCTCCGGGCTGTAGCCTGACTGATATTTTTTATTCAGAAAAAGAAGGCCAGGTAAACCCTGAAAGAGATATGGCTTTAATCGGTAAGGAAAGACATGATTACAGCAGACCAAACAATCAAGGATATCCTATTAGAGGAATTATTTCAGATGAATACTTGTACCTTTATAATTATGATATTTCGCTTTGGCCGGCAGGAAATCCTGAAATAGGTTATTTAGATATAGATGGTTCTCCTACCAAAACTGAAATCCTAAATTTATTTAGAAGCGGTAAAGAAGATAAATTCTGGAAATGGTCAATGGGAAAAAGAGAGACAAACCAAGAATTCTTTGACTTAAAAAATGATGCTGACTGTATTAATTATCTAGCATTTGATGAATCATTAAATCAAACTATGCTAAAAATGAGAGGAAGGATGAAAGCTATGCTGGAAGCACAAAAAGACCCGAGAATGTTTGGGAATGGTGATATTTTTAACACCTATGGCTATTCAAATGATCAAGCTTGGAATTACTACGAACGCTTTATGGCTTATGAATTTTCTATAGAAGCCACCAACTGGGTCAACCCCTCAGATAAAGAAGAAAATGACATAAATTAGACAACATCCTTAGATGCTGCACTATTATTCACCATTGATAGAACTAAAATTCTAGCAATTAAATTGTGAAAAAAATCTATTTTTACAAGTTAACTACTTAAAACACTTCTTAATTAAAAAATTATCGTAATGAAAAAGATTTTACTCCTAACCCTAATTACAATTTTACCCTTTATTGGATTTACGCAAACGTTTCCAGTACATGATGTTGATGAATGTCTATTTTTGCCAAGTGACTTTATTGATGGAGGCTTAAATTACAATGTTCAGGTATCAAATCCGGATGCTTCAGACAGCAGCACTAATGTTTCGCAAATTCAGGACAATGGGCTCGCCGTTCCAGGAGATAATATATCACGCTTAACTATTGAATTACCTAACAGTTTAACTGTAGGTTCTATTGTAGATTGGTCTATGCGATTTTATTCTCCTACTACTGGCAGTAACAATTCTGGTGCAGGCCAATATCAAATAAGATTATTTAATACTTCAGTAGGTTTTACAAGTGGCAATTTCGTCCTATTTGGAAATTTCGATAAAACTGCTGGTGTTTGGGAAACACGTTCTGGAGCTAATTTAAATTTAACAACTGGTGACTCAACAACAGACACCAATATAGCAAATGCAGGGGGATTTAACGCTATATTCATCTTAAGCAATAGAAACGCTCCTGTACCAGATGATTTATTTTTTGATAATATTGAATTCAATGTAGATTTAAATCCATTACCATTAGCAGATGTTGATGCCGATCTTTTAGATGGAAATTCATGGGTTTACAATAACCGAGATGGTGATAACAAGAACACATTCAATGGTAATATAGTTGGTTTCAATGCTGTTCCTACTCAAAATATAGCAACGCCTTCAACTGATGGCAATTCTGCAACAGAAACACTACAAATAGAACTGGAAGCTGGTTTTAGTTCATTTAGAATACCAATTGAACCACTCGATCCCCCTTTTTCAGGAACTATAAGCTATAGATTATATAATTCTACATGTACTCCTGAATATAATGAAATTACATCTATAACCTTAAGAAAAGATTTTGAAAGTACAACACAAATGACGTCAAGCAATTTCACTTTCAGTGAAACAAATCAATGGATTGAAGTCTCATTTGATTTATCAACATTATCGGGAAACCCAGGTACAGAAACGGGATACAATCAATTATTAATTGGTTTTGGTTCAAACGCAGCAACAATTGGAAACATTTATTTTGTTGATGCCATACAAGCCCCAAATCTACAAGACCCAGTAGTTGAATTTGTAAGGGTTCCAGAAGATGGAAAGTATGTGGAAAATGATAACCTAGATTTTGTAGTCAACTTTGATAAAAATGTAGATGTGACCGGGACTCCTCAATTAGATTTAATTATTGGAAGCACAACAGTACAAGCAGATTATTTTAGCGGCACGGGAACCCAGGATTTGGTTTTTAGATATACAGTGCAGGCTAATGATGCTGATCTGGATGGTATTACTATAGACAACTTATCGCTTAATAGTGGCACGATCCAAGACGCCTCCTCTTCAAACAATGCTATCCTTAGCTTAAACAATGTTGACCCAACAGATAAAGTATTGGTATTTGCGCCTAATTTTACCTATTCTACTGCAACTGGTTTTCAACCATCTGACCCTAATGGTGTTACAGCAGGCACAGATAATTTATTAATAATAGACGGGGTTGCTGTAATTGGTACGGTTTCCGATTTCGAAAATATTCTTGTGAGTCCAGCAGGCATTCTGGATCTAGATGCTAACATCAGTGTAGCAGGAAGATTATATTTTGAAAGTGATGCAACAGGCAGTGGACAATTAGCAGATGCAACCGGAACAAGTATAACAGGAGATGTAACTGTAGAACGCTTCATGTCAGATAACAGAGCATTTAGATTGGCAGCTTCTGCGGTTACTACTTCAAACTTTATCTCTAACAATTGGCAACGCGATACCCATATTACCGGAACTAGTGGAGCTGCAAATGGATTTGATGAAACTAATACAAACTCTTCTTCAATGTTTACATTTGACAATACATTTGTTGATAGTGGCACCCCATCAGATCAAAGTGGTGGATACTCAGCTATTGCTAATACAACTAGTACCAATCTTGAATCTGGGACAGCCTATGTTTTATTTGTAAGAGGGAACAGAAATGTAGATCTAAGTAGTAATTCTGCTTCAAGCTCTGCAACTTTAAGTGCAACTGGTAGCCTTCAAATTGGAAGATATCCTGCCGTAGGTTCAGTGCCCTTGAATACTGAAGGCAGTAACTGGAATTTGATTGCCAACCCTTATCAATCTAATGTAAATTATGACAACATCAATAAGTCATTGCTCAGTACAGACATATCTGTATATAACCCTAGTACAAAAACCTATGTGGCATTAACAAGCAACAGAATAATTAATCCAGGTCAGAGTTTTTGGGTACAAAATGATCCAGCCGTGAATTCTGGAAATTTACCAGAATTATTTTTTGAAGAGAATGACAAAAGTACTGGGGCTTCTAATACAACAGTAGTGTTCAACACAAATCAGACTATAGCTGCCGATGTAGAGTTATACCGTCAAGGTGAAGATGTAAGAAGGGATATTTTACAATTCAGATTTGATCCAAACTTTAACAATGGTATCGATGGAAATGATTTTGGTAAATTGATGAATAATTTTGAAAACATGGGTGTTAATCATAGTATGGTGCTTTCTGTAGATCGTAGAGCTATTCCAGAAAGTGAAGAGACCATTCCTTTATTCATGAATCAATACCAAGTAACGGATTATGAATTTAAAATTAATCTAGAAAATTGGAATAATTCAATAGTGGTATTTGTTCAAGACAACTACTTAAACACTACTACGCTAATCGATCCTACTCAACCTTATGCATTTTCTGTGGATCAAAATATCCCTGAAAGTGTAGCCTCTGATAGATTTAGCTTAGTGTTTGACAATACTACTTTAGGCGTTGAAGATAATGTTCTTGGATCAGATTTTAGTCTTTATCCAAACCCAACTCAGGATGGACACTTTAGCATTAAGACACCGAATTTAAGTGGTGAAGTCAATTTGGAAATTGTTAACTTGCTAGGACAACAAGTGTATAACAATGACATAAATGTAGAGTCTCATGAGGTGAATGTAAGCAGC
Source organism: uncultured Mesohalobacter sp. (assembly GCA_964593755.1). Taxonomy (GTDB): domain Bacteria; phylum Bacteroidota; class Bacteroidia; order Flavobacteriales; family Flavobacteriaceae; genus Psychroflexus. Next base: position 252,022 of record CAZQKB010000002.1, read on the forward strand.
GAAAACCTTGCAAGAGGAGTTTATATTTTAAAATTGACTCAAAATGATTTTAATTACACTACGAAATTAATAATAGAGTAATATAAAAAGCCTGCTCTTTTTCAAAATATGTCTAATGTAAAATGATATGAAAAGCAAGTATTTACTTTTTTTTATAGTAATGATGCCTATTGTGTGTTTTACACAGACATTTCCTTTACATGATGTGGATGAATGCAAATTAATGAATTCAGGATTTGTAGATGACTTTATGACTTACGATGAAGTGGTATTAAATCCGGATGCTACTGATTCTAGCAATGAAGTTTCCCTTATTAATGTAGGTGCGATAGATCCTGATTTTGATCGGGTGTTTTTTAGCTTACCTGACAATGTAGAAAATCTTGAGGCTGGTGATGTTGTAGATTGGTCAGCACGATTTTACTCAGCTACTGCAGGTAGTAATGGTTCTGGTTCCGGAACATTTTCTATAGTGCTTTACAATATTTCAGAAGGAATAGGCAAAAGAGTTATACTTGGTCCTTTTGACAAAATTGGAAGTGCGTGGCAGCTTGTATCAGGCACAGGCGTTACGCTTACAACTGGTGACCCTACAGAGGATAATGACATTAATAATGCAGGTGGTTTCGATGGGTTGGTCATATTGTCTAACAGAAACAATGTAACTCCTGATGATTTGTATTTTGATAATATTGAATTTAGTAAAGATCTCTACAAAACAATTGCAGATGATGATGCGGATCTGATTTCAGGTAACGATTGGATCTACAACAACAGACCAGGAGACAATCAGATATCTGATCCTTTTGGTGGGTTTAATGTAGATGAGTTATATAGCCAATCAACGCCATCCACCAGTGGAAATTCAGCAACAGAAGCCATTCAGGTTGATGTGCAAGCCGGTTTTAGTTTGCTGAGGTTCCCATTATTTCCTATCGATCCTGATCCTGTAACAGGAGAATTATCCGGTATGGTAAGGTTTAGAATTTACAATTCCACTTGCAACTCTAATTACAACCATAACGTCAGGATCAACATCAGAAGAGATGGAGACCCTGCAACAGATTACATCACAACTGGTGCTAATGTAGTCTTCATTCCAACCGGGATATGGACAGAAGCTTCATTTGATCTTTCTGATCTAACTATTCCAGGAGCGACTTCATTTGGTTACAACCAATTAAATATCATTTTTGACCAGGGTGATAGCGGTAATGCTACAGGCACAACTTATTACTTAGACGCCATACAAGCACCCTTTTTTGCCCCAACAACCTATACTTTTGATGGAAGTAGTTGGTCTCCATCAAATCCTTTGGGAAATTCAAAATCTACAGATGACATTATAATCTCAAATGGCACAGCTGATATTTCCGGAGAGCTTATAGGAAATAATCTCACAATTTTTCCGGGAGCAAGTCTTGATTTAGATCCATCATCCATTTTAAAAATTGTTGATGATATTACTAATGACGGCAGCATTATTTTTAGAAGTGATGCCTCTGATTCTGCACAGCTGGACTGGTTAAATGGATCAATTACTGGCAGTGGTAATATCACTGTAGAACGCTACACCTCAGAATACCGCGCCTACAGATTCTTAGCTTCATCGGTCACAACGAGTAACTTTATATTTGAAAATTGGCAGGAAGATGGCTTATCTCCACCTGGATTTGGAATGCATATCACTGGGGCTCAGGGTGCTGTTGGTGTAGTTAATCCTTCTAACGGTTTTGACCAAACAGCAACCGGAAATCACTCAATGTTTACTTTCGACAATACCAATTCAAACGGCGGAACTCAATTTGACGATTATGTGGCTATTCCAAATACAAATGCCACTAATTTAGAAGTTGGTACAGCTTATGCTGTTTTGGTACGTGGGGACAGAAACATAGACTTAAGTAGTAACGCTTCATTAGGCATAACTACTTTGAGAGCTACAGGGGGTTTACATACTGGGAGATTTCCTTCTACAATCGATATTTCAGTGCCATTAAATCAAGATGCTAACGGCTGGAGTCTGGTCGCTAACCCTTATCAAGCTAAAGTAAATTACGCTTCAATTGAAAAAATTGAAGTGAAATCAGATATCTATATTTGGGACCTTAATCAAGGAAATGTAGGAGACTATGTTGCAGTAGCTGGTGGCGGAACTATACAACCAGGACAGAGTTTTTGGGTACAAAATGAATCGGGAAGCTCATCACCAGAACTTTATTTTACAGAAAGTGATAAAGAAACCGGAGGAAATAATAATTCAACGGTCATTTTTAGCGGAAACGACGACGTAAAAGCAAACCTAACGCTATATTCTGCTGATGGTTTAAAAAGAGATGTCTTACAATTTATCTTTGACCCGGAATTTAATCCAAATTTGGACAATAAGGATTTTGGTAAGCTATTTAATAGTACAGAAAACCTTGCTACTAATTTTGACATGTTGCTGTCTATAGATCGCAGACCACTACCAACTGACAATACTGTTGTCCCTCTATTTGTAAACCAATATCAGGTCAACGATTATGAGTTTATATTTGATCCTGTTAACTGGAATTCTAATGTGAAGATTTTTATTAAGGATAAATATACTGAAACTTCGACAGAAATTTTTCCTTTTCAGGCTTTTGCTTTTAGTGTAGACCATAATATTCCAGAAAGTATAGCTACTGATCGTTTTAGCTTAATTTTCAGTAATGATGTTCTTGGGATAGAAAATAATTTAGAAACTTCTGAGTTGAAACTTTATCCTAATCCGACTACTAATGGAAATTTCTTACTGGATTTACAACACCTAAGCGGAAAAGTGAATATTGAAATATTGAATGTTACAGGTCAAAAGATATTCGAAGCAAAAAAAACCATTGAAAACAACAATCCTCAGATCATATCAGAAAATCTAAACACTGGTATTTACTTCGTTAAGGTATCTCAAGGTAAAAATTCTATCACATCAAAACTGATTGTCAGGTAAACTACTCTACAATAGTAATTTTTTAAACTTAAACTATAATTGAAAACTTAATGTAATAAAAGTAAACGATTTTTGACATTAATGCATCTAAAGTTACTTAAGAATCTAATATCAAATATCCTATAAAATAAGACAAATAAATAGTTTCTAATTGGCTTTAATCGGTATTAAAATTCAATAAACGAATAATAAATGATTGATCACTTACTATTTAATAAGGGTATGCCTCCCGATCTAGTACCTAATCTTTTATTACTCTAAAAAAACTAATCGTCGGCTCAAAGTTTTCTTCGCCACGTATTTCTAAATCAAAATTAAGATCTTTAGCTTTGAAATCTGTTTCAATAAAAAATGTAGCTGTTTTTAACTTTCCTGTATTGTTATTTTGAATTGTCTTTGTCTTCGTATCATTAGAATTAGAATAGACCAGAGACCAGCTTCCAGTGCCAATATCAAAATAAGATATTTTCACTGAAAAATTTTCGTGATTTGATTTAAAATCTTCATTTACATCAAAACCTATTTTATTGCCTTTTCTTGCGACATAATCGTAGTACATTCCAGGTTCTACCATCCACATCTCTATGGCTTGCTTAATTTTTACAGCCGGTTGAGTTTCATATCCCGGAGCATCCCGCTGGTAAACCCATCTTTCAAAATTTTTGACTGCTTTGCCGCCATTTCCTCTTAAGTAACTTTCCCTAAGAAAAGTCCACGCATCCGGAGAATCTTCTACTGTGCGACCTAAGCTTAAACTGACCCAGGTGAACATTTCCGGCAAAAGTGAAAATTCGTTATTCAGCAAGTAGTTGGTTCGCATTTGAAGCAATCTTAAATTTGCCGTGAAATATCTGTAAGGAAAAGAAACTGCAGTTTTTCCAAAACGAAAATTTCTTTCGGAAGAAATCCATCTTTCTTCGTACTCTTCATTTTCCTCGCCATGAAAAACATTGTTCTTAATCATAGTGTTAGACTCATCAACATATAGATAACCAGATTCGTCTAATTTTTGACCTATTTTATCATCGGGAATATGGTATAAATACATCTCTACAAAACCACGTCTTATACCAAAACCTTTACTTAAGCCGTAATTGGAAATCCCACCCATAAACACTTTATCTTCAACACCTTTTGCAGCCTTTGCCCAGGCGTCAATTCTTTCTCGTACATGCTGAACGGTATCATTAGCCTCGGGATTTCTGTGAAACGGTCCTATGCCCTCATCTCCATTTGAAGGTGAAGCATAACCTAAAAATAAACCTCTTACTTCCTGCATCTGAGGAATTTCACTTTCACCTAAAGCCTTAATAAATTTTAAATACCGCTTATGAAATTCCGGATGACTAACCTCATAATTAGTTTTTTTAGGATTTTGTTTGGTCTCTTTCCTAATTGGAATATTGTATCTCTTTATCCAGTCGGGCGCAAAATCTATGGCTGAAAAATGAATTCTAACAATAGAACCATAGCCTTTTATGCTGGCTAATTTTATGTTCTCAATTAGTGGGCTAAAGTCTGTTTTTCCTTCTTCAGGTTCAAGTTCTCTCCATCTGACCCAATGCGAAATAACAGGATTAGATTTAAAATTTATTTGAGATAGTTTACTGACTTTATCCCTGGTGAGCACAAAATTACGCGCAATACAAATCTTTGATTTTGAAGATGGCGTCACATTTTCAAGCAGAGACCAGTCCCAACCGTCTTTTATATGGTCTTTGCTTATCCATTCGGGATTCTTTATTTCTGAAATTGGTGTTTTGTTATACTCACCCCAAAATGGATATTCATTTTCTATTTTTTCTTCCTGAGCAGAAGAATAGATGCTAAAAAATAGAACTATAATTAAAGGAAATAGCCTCAAGCTATTTAATTGTTTATTTTGTCCAGATGAACGATAGTTAAATATGATAAACTGTTTTGCCATATTTTTATTCAAAGTGCAAAAAGGTTGATATTTCGAATAAATCGCGTTCCTTTTAGATTGTATTTATCTCCTGAGTTCCCAAAAATAGGTTTTTCTCATTCTCCATCATTTACAGTTAAGTTGTAATGGTTTTTTGATATCTACAAAAATCACTTGACGATAAGCTTTTTTATAGATTTTCCTTTTCCACTTATAATTTCAATGAAGTACATTCCTTTTTTAAACGAAGAGACATCTAATTCAAATGCCTTTTTATTTACATTTTTGTCTATGATTAACTTTCCACTAATCGCATAAACCTTTAAATCCTGAAAAACATGATTACTTTGTACTTTTGTACGCCCAACTGATGGGTTTGGGTAAATTATCAACTCCTGTTTAGGCTGGTTTATAATTGATAAATCATCTACAGCATCAACATCTAAAATGCTCGAATCATCTATTCTATCAGACCAGGTTCCTCCTACAGGCAGTAGTGCTACGACAATTTTATAAGCATCATTGGCGATAGGTATGTCTGATTGAACAGTAAAATTAAGTGATGTAGAGGTATCACATGCAGAAGCCGTGGTTGATACCTGACCGTAATTTGTCCATGGTGGTGAGTCAAGCTGAATAAATGCTGTTATATCCCGCTGCTGACTCAATGCAAAATCTACTGTAACTTCTACAGCCTCATCAGGCGAAACAACATCAGGTGCATTAATTTGTAAGATGGTATCTGCATTTTCATTAAATACAACTGTGCTTTCATCAACATCACTGATGAGAAAATCCCCATCCTCAAAGCAATTTAAAATAACACCGTTGAAGTAACAATTCTTAAAAAGAATGTTCTCAAACGGTCTATTTGGATCCAATCCAACTAAAGTATTTCTCGGTTTGCCCTGAACATTATCTAAAGCTGTAATTACCCCATCGTGCGCCTGATAGATATTTTCGAAAACTATATTTTCTAATTCTATATCTGCATTAGGGTTGTCCGGAGATTCATTTTCATTTTGTAATTGCATAGTACCATAAAATGGCGGAAATGCAGGTAGAGGGTCTTCAACAATTATATTTTTTACATGCACATTTTTAATGATCTTCCCAGGAACCCTTGTTCTCATACTTATTATTCGACCACCATCCCACCAATGCCAGTAGGCTCGGCTATATATTACGGTGACATCTTCAAAAGTACATGTACTGCCATCCTGAACATTTTGTAAAAATAGTGCAGCTCCATTGGCATCATTCCAAACCACGTTGTCGTGCTGATTTACATTGACCTGTCCATAATAAAAAGCATCATCCTGAACTCTAAAGAAACAATCGGAGACTTCAGAGTTTCGGTAAGCATTAATACCATCGCTGTTAAGTCGCCAGGCTAAGATTTTCAAATTTTTATAAACATTGGTCGCACCATTTACCCCACCGGAATTATTGATATTAAACGTGTGAAAAACAGGGTCGGCAACCACAAAGCCTTCTAAACGAATGCCTTCTGCCTGGTTGGCAAAAGTCCTGAAAATATTGCTTTTATCATTAGGATCTCTCACCATATCTTCATTACTAATGGTGCCCGAACCATAAACAGACCAATTCTGTGAGGCATTGCTACCCCAGGCATCTACCGGATGAATATTTCCTTTTACCAAAGCATCACCGGGAATAAATAAGGTCTCATTGCTTAAAATTTGAAATGGCATGCCAATATCATGAACACCGGGGGCAAATATTATGGTATCCCAGGTATTCCTGTCAATGGTATTGATATCTTCACCTGGCAGTAAAACTCTCACACCTGGGTCGTTTATATCGGGAACATTAAAGACAGGGTTTGCAAATAAAGAGATGGTGTGAACGTCAGGACCGGTATAACCATAACCTGTATAATTATTTTCCATTTGTCCGTTTATATCTACGTTTATATTGGTTGGTTCAGAAAAGATCACATACGCTTTCCCATTCGATATTGAAGCTGGTGCAGCTTCTGACTCCGGTCTTACCATAGTTTGTGTTATTGGCGATCCGTCTTTTTTTGAGATTTCAACAATGACATCATCTCCATTAAAATCAGATTCGAAGGCTATCCATGAGGCTGTCCAGCCTCTTATATTAGGATAATAGCCAATATCACCATTATCCTTACCTTCTGTCTGCAAGACAAAAACATCACGCCAGGCAGAATCAGGCTCATTTACCAGTTTTACACGGCAGTTGTAATGGTCTGATTCCTGGCGTCCGGGAATGTTATCATAAGTAATTAACTGCTGGGCGCTGACATTCAGACATAAGATCATGATTAAACCAAGTATGTAAAATGTGTTTATAATTTTCAAGATCTTATTTTATAAATAAATTGTATTAATAAATGCTCTTAAATATATTTATATTAATCTGTAGAAGAGATTTCAAAAATAACTGAACGCTCTTCTACATGTTCTGTTTCAAAATTGCCATCTTCAAAACTCCTTAATTTTTTACCCATGAATGTACAATTTTTGAAAGTGATATTTTTCCAGACCCTTTTATCATCAAGTCCTGTTAAGGTATTTACAGGTTTTCCTCTTTCTTCATCTAAATCGGAGCTCACCCCATCATAAAGCTGGTGAATATTTTCAAATACAATATTTTTTAATGTAATTTCCCCTTCTCCATTGCCGGTCATTGTAGCGTAAAATGGCGGGAATGCAGGATAGGGGTCTTCTACAAATATGTTTTTTACGTGAATATTGGTAATGCTGATGCCTGGTTTTCTTTGTCTCATACTTACAATTCTACCACCGCTCCACCAGTGCCACAAGGCTCTGTGGTAAATCACTTTTACATCTCTAAAAGTGTTGGTACTGCCGTCAGGTATATTTTGTAAAAATAATACTGCACCATTGGCGTCGTTCCATACAACATTATCGTGCTGGTTAACATTGCTACTGCCCATATAGAAGGCATCATCCTGAACCCGGAAAAAACAATCGGAGACTTCAGAATTTCTAAAGGCATTTACACCATCACTATTGACACGCCATCCTAAAATCTTCAGGTTTTTGTAAATATTTTTGTCGCCTTCACCGGAAGAATGTCCCATATTAAAGGTATGAAATGCAGGATCTGCCACCACAAAACCTTCCAGATGAGCGCCTTCGGCCTGATAAGTAAACGGTTTGTATTTTTTACCTTTATCGTCTTTATCTCTCACAATACTCTCGCCACTTATAGTTCCTGAACCATAGACTTTAAAATGTTTAGAGGCCTGGTTACCCCATTTGTTTTGTGGATGGATGGTCCCATGCACCACTGCATCGCCTGGAATGAATAGCGTTTCATTACTTAAAATTTGAAATTCCATACCGATATCATGAACGCCGGGTGCAAAAACAATGGTCTGCCACTCGTCTCTATCCAATGCATTTATATCTTCATTAGGCTGAAGCACTTTCACCTTAGGGTCTTCTAAGTTTGGTTTTTCAAAAACAGGGTTAGCAAATAATGTAATGGTATGCACATTTGGTCCTTTGTACCCATAGCCCGTGTATTGGTCTTCCATCTGTCCATTGATATCGACATTCACGTTTGCAGGCTCTAAAAATGTCACGTATGCTTTTCCATTAGAAATCCTTGCAGGAGAAGCATCACCTACCGGTCTAAGCATGGCTTTAGTAATGGGTTTACCATCTTTTTTGGAAATTTCTACAACTACGCCTTCACCTTTAAAGTCTGATTCAAAAGCTATCCATGAGGCCGTCCAGCCCCGAAGTGTTTTGAAATAACCCTCATCGCCATTGTCTTTTGCTTCGGTTTGTAGAACAAAGACATCTCTCCAGGCTGATTCCGGTTCGCTTACCAATTTTACTCTGCATTGATAATGATCTGATTGAGCCCTGCCTGGAATATTGTCATAAGTAATTAATTCCTGTGCGTTTATTAAACTGAAACTGCACAAGGTAATCAGGCTTATGTATAATAGGTTTTTCATTATTTAGATTATGGTTTTATAATTTAATCGTCAAAGGATTTGCCATCTGTAAGACCTCTCCACTCATCTGTACGGAAAGGTATAGCAGGCAGACCTTCTTTGTTATATAAATTGAATTCAGCAGGATTGATAGACCAACCAAAACGCACTGCAACTGGCTCCTGAACATCATCGCTCCAAACAATGACTTTGTTATTTTCAATTTTGGCATAGGCATTATAAAATTTTTTATCCACACCTGCTATTTCAAATTCATGCACCTTATCATCACCATCGGTTGTTTTTAAACCTGATCCAATGTGATCAAATTCTATAATGGCCTTATAGTCTTTGATCTTCATCGATTTATATTGAGGTCCTGAGTGAATTATTTTTTCTCCGTAGGCCACTTTGAAAGCTGCAAGAGCCAATCTATGTCCAACATCCTGCTTGTTTTTGGGATGTATATCATTGGCTTCACCAAGGTCTATGGCCACTGCCATTCCCGTGTTTTTCAATTTTAGAGTTTTGGTTTGCGATTCCCTTAATTCTGCCCAATTATCATTACCAGGTTTTTCTTTGGGTTGGCGAAAATTAGCCAATTGTACAAATATGAAAGGAAAATCGCCCTGACCCCAATCTTCTCTCCAGTTGTTTATCATATTTGGAAAAGAAAAAGCATATTCTTTTGCTCTACGGGCATTACTTTCACCCTGATACCAAATCACACCTTTAATTCCTAAAGGCATTAATGGATAAATCATGGTGTTATAAAGTAAACTTGGCACTTCATTTGGACTCGGAAGAAAATTATCCCTGACATAATCTACTTTATACCTCCATTTTCCATTTAAAGGTATGGTCTTGTTCCCCAATTTGAGGTAAAAATCATTTTTACCGGCATTGAAACCACCTTTGCCCCAAAAATCCTGAACTTTAATGCTAATATTATTTATGCCTGACTTCAGTATATCTTTATCGATGCTGTATTGACGATAATTGTTTTTGCCAGCGGTTTCTCCAACCTTAGTTCCATTTAACCAGGTGACATCATTATCATCTATTCTCCCCAAAAACAGGTTAGCATCTTTATCCAAATCCTCCTCATTTAAATCAAAATCGAAACTAAACCACAAAATCCCATCTAAATCTTCCATACTTTGATTTTCCCAAAAGTCTGGAAGCTCTATGGTATTCCATTCGCTTTTATCAAAATCAGGATTCATCCATTTTTGGGTCATACCAAGTTGTTGAGTTGGAAATTCACCTATAATCTTTATGAGTTTATTTTTGTTCTCGTTCTCTCTTTCAGTTACATTAAAATCATCAATCCTTTTTGCCATGTCTTCATAATTTGGCAACCTGGTAATGTATGTTTTTGATGTCCAGGTTTCGACACATGTTCCTCCCCATGAAGAATTTATTAAACCTATTGGCACGTCTAACTCCTGATGTAATTTCCTGCCAAAAAAATAAGCTACCGCAGAAAAATCTTCGATGCTTTGGGGTGAAGTCATTTGCCAGGTTGCGTCTTCTATGTCATCAACCGGCGTACTACTCATTTGTTTAGAAACGCTAAAAAGTCTTATGTTTTCAAATTTTGCATTTGCAATTTCAGATTCCGCATTCTTAGAGTTTTTGACTTTCCAGGCCATATTAGACTGACCTGAACAAATCCAGACATCACCAATTAAAATATTTTTTAAAGTGATCTTATTTTTAGCCTGAATATGCATTTCAAATGGTCCGCCGGCCTTCATTTTTTTTAATACGACCTGCCATCGGCCCTCTTCATCAACCTTAGTTTTAAGGGTTTGATCGTTAAAAGTAAGGACAACATTTTCACCTACATCTCCAAAACCCCAAACATTGACTTTCATATTGCGCTGAAGAACCATATGGTCTGAAAAAATATTGGCAATACTTACATCAGCTTTTACATCAGCTGAACTAAAGAATACTAAGAACGCAATCAGGGCAATCTGGTAGATGCTTTTCATTTTCATTAGTATTTATTTTTAACTCCTGCGACAAACGGAAAATCTTCATTTTCAACATGTTCTTTCTCCATAATATCCATCAATTCTTTTGCCACTTTTGGATTTTCTGAAGCGATATTGTTTTCTTCTGACGGATCTATACTCAAATCGTATAATTCAAAAGTGGTCTTATCTTCATTAAAGCAATTCAACATAACGGCTTTCCATTTGCCTTTTCTTACCGCCTTTTTTCCACCTTGCTCGTGAAATTCCCAGTAGAGGCTTTCATGTTCTTTTTGTTCTTCACCAATCAATTCCGGTAAAAATGAAATACCGTCTATATTTTCAGGTACCTTAGCATCTGCTACCTCAGCAAAAGTTGGAAACACATCCCAAAAGGCAGAGATATGGTCTGTGGTTTGGCCTTTTTCAATTTTGTCCGGCCAGCTTACAATCATAGGTACGCGTATGCCGCCTTCGTAAAGGTCTCTTTTGTATCCTCTGTATTTTCCATTACTGTCAAAGAAATCAGGATCTGCACCGCCTTCTCTATGAGGACCATTATCTGAAGTAAACACAATAATGGTATTCTCATAAATATTTAAATCTTTCAATTTTTGAACAATTTCGCCTACCTGGTTATCCAACAATGATACCATTGCGGCAAATGTAGTTCTCGGTTTTGGCTGAGAAGTATAATATTTAACTTCAAAATCCGGGTCTCCATAGTCAGAACCTTCTCTTTCATTAACGTAAGGCGTTTCATCGAATTTACCTTCATATTTTTTCATCATTTCGCCCTCAGGTATAATAAGCTCTGCGTGCGGGGCTACATTGGGATAAAACATAAAGAAAGGGTTGTCTTTATTATCTTCTAAAAACCCTAAAGCCTTATCGTGAATTAAATGACTTGAATAAGTCACTGTATTGTTAAAACCTTCATTCCCTTCAAGCATTACTTTTTTGTCATTATGCCACAAATGTTCAGGAAAGTATCTATGTGCCTGTCTTTGACAATTGTAACCATAGAATTCTTCAAAACCTTGTTTGTTGGGGTCGCCTTCAGTACCTACAAATCCAAGTCCCCATTTTCCAAAGGCGCCTGTTTTATATCCGGCTTCTTTGAGAGCCTCTGCCATAGTAACATATTCACTTTTTAGAGGATGCTGCCCTTCCGGCTCAATTTCCTTATTTCCTCTAATACCGGTATGACCGGTGTGTAGGCCTGTAAGCAAAGCACTTCGGGAAGGTGCACAAACAGTACTGCCGGAATAGTGTTGAGTAAATAACATTCCCTCCTCTGCGAGTTTATCTATATTTGGTGTGCTGATTTTGGTTTGACCATAGCTTCCAACATCTGCATATCCTAAGTCGTCAGCCAGGATATAAATGATATTGGTTCCTGGTGCTTCTTTGTTTTCAGTTTTTTCTTCTGAGGCATTTTTACAGCTAACAGTAACTATAAAAAGAAAAGCAATTAAAAATGCAGGATTAATTTTCTTCATTTTGGTAATTCGTTTTTAAAATTGAATGGATTAAACAATTAAGCTTAGTGTTTTGTAAAAATATTTTTCTTTGGGTTTTAAATGAACTGAATTATATTCCAATTTGTCATAAAGTTTAGTTCAATATAAATTTACAAAAACAATTCACCACTTGTCTTATGCTGATTGAAAGAAAATTGCCGTTTTTAATTGAGCAATTTGAGATTTTTTTAGTTGATTTCAGTTTTACCAATTTTCACACCAATAACAAGGTATGATTCTAATCATTTATTGTATTCAAAATCATATTTGGCATAAAATATCTTTTCAGTTTGAACAGATCATTTATGTCTTAGATGACTATCAGGATTTTTTGAAAAAATCCTCAGCATTTATGCGCTGAGGATATTAAATTTCTCAAACAGAACTCGAATTTATTCTGAAATAACAACATCTCCCTGCGTCCAATCATCCAGTCTGTCCGGCCATCCTTTTCTCAGGGGCGCTAAACTCACAACAACCTTATAATTTGAACCCGGCGAGACATCGCTGGGTATTTTTAAGGTGTAATCTGCTGTTCCTGAACCGGTTTTTACACCTTTGGCTTCAGAAGCTACGGTTGTCCATGGATCTTCATTTAACTGCACAAAAACCCTAATGTTTCTTTTTTCTGACACAGTATAAGCTACACTTACACTTACGTCTTCACCAGCTTTTAATTCCTGAGGCGCTGTAACTTTCTCAATTTTATCCTGCGCAAAGGTTTTCGCAGAAGCAAACAATAAGAGAAAAGTCAATACAATAATTTTCTTCATGGTTATTATGTTTTTAGTTTGTATAAAAGTAACTGATTTATCATCAAAATTAAATTACATTTATACCAATAAATCATGTATTTTAGTTCAAGGTGAATTGCATCAAATGACTTTTAAGCCGTTTTTATCTCATATTTTTTATTTATCTTTAATTAAAACAATAAAGAGGTTGTTTAAGAACAAAAATTAATACATTTTAAACAACTTATTTTACCATATTGCTAATCAATAAAAATATGAAAAATATGAAAAAAGTACTCTTATTAGCAGTTTTGTGTTTTACTATGGTGTCTTATGGCCAAAGCAAAAAAGAACAAAGAATAATTGACAGGACCAATGAGTTTGTGAGCAGCGTAGAACAAAATTTACCTGATGTGACTAAGGAAGAGAAAGCAAAATTTTTTGAAATCAAGAAAAGTCAGATTGAAGCGTTCTGGGATGCTGGCAGTCAATACGAAAAAGGAACAGAAGAACATAAAGCTAAAGTCAATGAGATTGTAAAAAACTTCCGTGAGAATATGATTTCTGAATTTGGAAAGAAAAGAGGTATTGCGATTATAAAAGCATCCTTGGCCAATAATAAAGGCTAAGTTTTTAGATTAAATTTAAAGTTTTGAAAATCCTTCGCTTCGGTGAAGGATTTTTTCATTTTAATTATCCTAATGACTGTTATCCTAAAAGAAATAAAAAGACCGCTTCAAGTTAATGAAACGGTTTTTAAGCTGTGGTCCCACCTGGGCTTCCCGAATAGGATTTTGTTACGCCTCTGCCAAGGCTTGAAAATCTCTTTCGGGATTAACTTCTCGCCCTAATTAAAAATAGTAGCAAAACAAAAAACCGCTTCAAACTAATGAAACGGTTTATAAGCTGTGGTCCCACCTGGGCTCGAACCAGGGACTTTCTGATTATGAGTCAGATACTCTAACCAACTGAGTTATAGGACCTGATTTTTTACTAAAATCGGATTGCAAAAGTAAAGTAATTTATTAAATCTGCAAGGCTTTTTTTGATTTTAGTCTTTATAAATTCTGCCCCTAAATTATTAAGCTACTCTATTTCCTGACACAACTCGACCAAAACCCCATGGGTAGATTTCGGATGCAAAAAGGCTATGCGTTTATGATCAGCGCCTTTTTTTGGGGTTTCATTTATCAGTCTAAAGCCGGCTTTTTGAAGTCTTTCAATTTCTGCCTCAATATCTTCAACATCAAAGGCTACGTGATGTATGCCTTCACCACGTTTTTCTATGTACTTTGCTATGGGTGAGTCCTCTCGAGTCGCTCCCAATAGTTCGATTTTGTTCTCGCCGGTTTTAAAAAAAACCGTCTTCACCCCTTCACTTTCAACTTCTTCAGATTGATATGCAGGTTTTCCAAACAAGGCTTCGTAAGTTTGTGTAGCTGCTTCAATATCTTTTACGGCTATGCCTAAATGCTCAATTTTCCTCATGATTATTATTTAGATTTCAAAATAAATGAATAACAATGAAACCAGACATGACTAACCTCATATTTATGAATTTTATCAAGCTTTTTTGGTAATGAACAAATGGAATAATTAAATGTTTTCCAAGGCAAATTTTGTACTTTTGAGAAAATTCAAATTTTATGAGATATCAACCTATAGACAAGTCGCTTTTTATTCATAATCGAAAAAATTTTGCTGCTCAAATGAAGCCAAATGCATTAGCTGTATTTAATTCTAATGACATTTACCCCATCGGTGCAGACAGCACTATTCCATTTCAACAAGACAGAAATTTATACTATTTAAGTGGTGTTGACCAGGAAGAAAGTATTTTAGTTTTATTTCCTGATGCTCCAAAAGATAAACATAAAGAAATACTTTTTTTAAAAGAAACCAACGAGCACATCGCGGTTTGGGAAGGCGAAAAACTGACTAAAGAAAAAGCCTTTGAGACATCAGGCATCAAAACGGTTTATTGGCTGAAAGACTTTCATAAAATATTTCATGAGCTCATGTCTCAATGTGAAATGGTATATATCAACACCAACGAACATTATCGCGCTAATCACGACACTAAAACACGGGAAGACCGCTTCAACCTTTGGCTAAAAGAAAACTACCCGGCACATCAGGTGGCTAAAAGCAATCCTATTTTACAAAGACTTCGTTCTGTAAAGCACCAATTGGAACTTGATGTTATGCAAAAAGCCTGTAATATCACAGAAAAAGCTTTCAGAAGAATTTTAAGTTACACTAAGCCAAATGTTTGGGAATATGAATTAGAAGCTGAAATTCTTCATGAATTTATAAGAAATCGTTCAAGAGGTTTTGCCTATACCCCAATTATTGCCAGCGGGAATAATGCCAACGTTTTGCATTATATTGAAAATAAAGCGCAATGTAAGGATGGCGAGCTCATTTTGTTTGATGTAGGAGCAGAATATGCCAATTACTGTAGCGATATGTCCAGAACTATTCCCGTATCAGGAAAATTTACCAAAAGACAAAAAGAAGTCTATAATGCTGTAAATAAGGTTAAAAACGAAGCAACTAAAATGCTCGTGCCCGGTGCAATGTGGGAAGAATACCATGTGGAAGTTGGTAAGCTTATGACTTCTGAGCTCTTAGACCTTAAACTTTTAGACAAAGCTGATGTACAAAATGAGGATCCGGATTGGCCCGCTTATAAAAAATACTTCATGCATGGGACATCTCATCATATCGGTTTAGACACTCACGATTATGGTTTACTGCATGAACCCATTCAGGCTAATCAGGTTTTTACTGTAGAACCAGGAATTTATCTTCCTGATGAAGGATTTGGTATCCGATTGGAAGATGATGTAGTCGTTCAGGAAAATGGCGAACCATACAATCTTATGCGCAATATACCTATAGAAGCAGATGAGATAGAAGATTTGACGAATTAAGAGTAGCCTATCCTTAGCCCTTCCCATACTTCGACTGAGCTCAGCACAAGAAGGGAAGGGAACTAAAACATCACGGCGATTTAGGTTTGGTTTAAAATTTCATTTTTATCCTAGCTTTTAGTTTTTTAAGTTTATATTTCAATAAATGAAACTTTTAAGTTCATACGATATTTTTCTTTTTGATATTTTTGTAGAATGATTTATGTAGAAGAATTTTTTGAGACCCTTTGGGATTTGACACTGGAGATGGCGCCATACCTTCTACTGGGATTTTTGATAGCTGGATTACTCAATGGTTTGTTTTCTAAAGAATGGCTGCAAAGGCAGTTAGGTAAGCCGGGATGGGGATCTTCAATCAAAGCTGCTTTATTTGGCGTTCCGCTTCCACTTTGTTCATGTGGCGTTATTCCTACTGGTGTTTCACTGCACAAAAAGGGCGCGTCTAAAGGTGCAACAACCTCATTTTTAATTTCTACACCTCAAACCGGTATAGACAGTATTTTGATTACTTATGGGATGATGGGATGGGCTTATGCCATTGTAAGACCCATTATTGCTTTTGTGACCGGCGTTTTGGGAGGTTTTTTTGTGGATAATTTTGACAAAAAACAGGAAGAAATGAAAGATGCAGAATGTTGTGACGACTGCGATGTTGATACGTCTAAACAACACTGGTTTGACCGGATTTTTAAATATGCATTTGTTGAATTTTTACAAGACATTTCAAGATGGCTTATTATAGGTCTAGTTCTTGCGAGTGTGATAAGTATGCTTGTGCCGGACGAGTTTTTTGAAGGAGGCATATTATCAGAACCTATTGTAAGTATGCTTTTAGTTTTAGTCGCCAGTATACCTTTATATGTTTGCGCTACAGGTAGTGTTCCTATCGCAGCAGTACTTCTGATGAAAGGGATTTCTCCTGGAGCAGCAATCGTATTTCTTATGGCAGGACCTGCAACAAATATCGCCACCTTTACAGTAATATGGAATGCTATCGGTAAACGTATGACCATTATTTATCTGGCGAGCATTATTCTCGGCGCACTATTATTTGGAGTAATCATCGATTATCTAATCCCGGAAGCCTGGTTAAGCTATTTTAGTATTTCTGAAATGGTTTCTGAACACCAACATTTTTTACCGCATTGGCTCAGCCTGGGCTCTGCCATAGTGCTCACTGCTTTAATCATCAATGCTGAAATTCAAAGATACTTACCTAAAAAGTTAAAACAAAATATGAAAACAAAAGACAATAAAAGCTCGACTTATATCGTAAAAGGCATGACATGCAACCATTGTGTAGCGAATGTTAAAAAACACCTTAGCCAGGCTGATAATGTAGAAAATGTAGAAGTTGATTTAACTTCAGGGCGTGTGGATGTAGAAGGTCAAATATCCGACATCAATGTAAAAGATATTGTTGAAGATATAGGGTATGAATATGCCGGGAAATTATAGCCAATCATATATCATTGAAACCTCTCAGGCTAAATAACCTGAGAGGTTTAACTTTTAAGAATAATTTACTTCTTCAATTCTGCAAAATGCTTATAAAAATGCGGAATAGTTTCAATACCTTTTAAGAAATTCCAAACCCCAAAATGCTCATTTGGAGAGTGTATCGCATCTGAATCCAGGCCAAAGCCCATAAGAATAGTCTTAGAGTTAAAGGCATTTTCAAATAATGATACTATTGGAATACTTCCGCCACTTCTTAATGGAATGGCAGGTTTACCGAATATATCCTGAAAAGCCAAATCTGCAGCCTGGTATTCAATGCCATCAATTGGAGTTACATATCCCTGGCCACCATGATGAGGTTTCACTTTCACACTAACACTTTTTGGGGCAATAGATTCGAAATGCTTTTTAAACAGATCAGTAATTTCTCTCCAGTCCTGATGAGGTACAAGACGCATGGATATTTTGGCGTATGCCTTACTTGGAATTACCGTTTTAGCCCCTTCACCAATGTAGCCACCCCAAATACCATTGACATCTAAAGTTGGTCTGATTGAATTTCTTTCATTTGTGACGTAACCTTCTTCACCATGAACATCACCAATACCGATGGACTTTTTATAAAGCTCCAGATCAAAAGGTGCTTCAGCCATTTTATTGCGTTCCTCAGCAGTCAGATCCTCAACCTTGTCGTAGAATCCGGGAATAGTAATACGTTTATTCTCATCCTGAAGAGAAGCAATCATTTGGGTTAAAATATTGATAGGGTTTGCGACTGCACCACCATACAAGCCAGAATGTAAATCACGATTTGGTCCGGTGACTTCAACCTCTACATAACTTAAGCCTCTTAATCCTGTGGTAATTGAAGGATGTTCTTTGCTGATCATGCCTGTATCTGAAATGAGTATGACATCGTTGGCCAGCATTTCTTTATTGTTGTTGATAAAGTCTTCCAGGTGCTCACTGCCCACTTCTTCTTCACCTTCAATCATGAATTTGACATTACAAGGCAATGCATTTTCTGTCATCATGAGCTCTAAAGCCTTAACATGCATAAACATCTGACCTTTATCATCACAAGCCCCTCGTGCAAAAATAGCACCATCAGGGTGTATTTCTGTTTGCTTAATCACTGGTTCAAACGGTGGTGAATCCCACAAATCGACAGGGTCTGGCGGCTGAACATCATAATGGCCGTAAACTAAAACGGTAGGTAGTTTTTCATCTATAATTTTTTGTCCATAAACCACAGGATGACCTTTAGTTGGATAGATTTTAGTATGCTCACAACCAGCATTTTCGAGATGTTCACAGACTTTTTCTGCTGCAGTCTGCATGTCTGCCTTGTATTTTGAATCTGCACTGATTGAGGGTATTTTAAGTAAATCTATCAGTTCATTGATAAATCGTTTCTGATGCTTTTCGACGTAAGCTGTTGAATTCATAAATGTTGTAATATTAAAATGTTTAATAACAAATTTAAGCTATTAAAAAGGGATATTCTAAAATTTAAAGACTTTTGATGTTTCTTTATAATACCTCAACATCTAAGCCATAAACCTGCTGAAATCTTTGTTGAATATCTTCAAAGTCATTTTGTCTGATACTTATAATAAATGTACAGCTAATTTTTAACTCCTGAGAAACGATATTTAAATCGTATTCTTTGACCAATCGCATCACTTCATTCATCATATCGTACTCGCAATTAACTTGAATCTGCTTGTCGATGGTTTTAGTTTCAATTTTTGTAGCTTCTAGTGCCATTTTAGCTGTCGCTTTATAAGCAGATATTAATCCGCCAACCCCGAGCTTTGTTCCGCCAAAATATCTAACAACCACTACAAAACAATTTGTAACTTCAAAAGCCTGCAATTGACCATAGATTGGCATCCCTGCAGAATTATTGGGCTCGCCATCATCATTGACTTTATAATTGTCGTAATTTTTGCCTAGTTGCCAAGCATAGCAAAAATGACGGGCTTTGTGGTGTTTTTCTTTTAATAATGTAAGTGCCTGATTAATGTCTTCTTCATTTTCAACCGGAAAACAATAACCAAAAAATTTACTGCCTTTGTCTTTCAACAAGACTTCTTTTGAAGGAGATTTTGGTGATTTGTATTCGTCTTTTTTCAAATAGATTAAAATAGTTTATAAGACAACTGAAAGGCCACAGCCTTATAATTTGCTTCATTTCCTAAGTATCTATCCAATAAATTTCTTGATGTAAAGTATAAAAACTCCAATCCAAATTTTTGATATTGGTATCCTATTCCAATGGAGAAATTTGTTCCAGATCTGATATCCAAAAATCTGTTGCCTGTGCTTTTGATAGAAGAATTTAAGTTCGCATCAAGCACGATAGCAGCGTTGAGATATATTCTGGAATCATCTGCCAGAAAAAAGTAGTGTCTTATACCAAAAGGTAATTCAATCGAGTTGTATTCTACATTAGTTTCTATTCTTGACTCAGAGGGTAAGCCTTCAGCTACTAGAAAAAAACTTTCAGCTTTGTAATTTTGATAAGTTGGATTTGCATATGCAGCCCATTTATTATTATTAAAAGGAAAAACATATTCAATATCTACCCCAAAACGAAAAATAGTTTCATCATCAAATGTCAGGTTTTGATTGGCAATTGGACCCTTAAATTCTAAAGAGGATAAAGCAACACCGGCTTTTGCATATATATTAAATGTTGACTTTTTATTCTTTTTATTATTTTCACTAAAATTAATACTATTATCCCCATTTGATAATTGAACAATGCCCGTTAATTCTTTTCTGTAATAGTCAATTTCCCTTAATTTATCTTTATCAATACGGTCTAAATTCAAAAACTTGTAAAGTTGTGTTCTAAATTGATTGTTATATAAAATCTGATTGTCTTGATTGGCATAGGTCTTGAAAATAAGCTGTTCAACCTTTCCATTCTCAGGGTTTTTGATAAAAAACAGTTTTAAAGACCCCTCTTCATATTGGTACAAATTCACATCACCTTCAACCAACACTTTTAAGAACAGCCTTTCTTTTTTAAAATCTAATTCAGCATTATTTACCGAAGGCTGAAGGTCTTTTATTTTTTTACCATTTAGGACCTCATGTCGCTCATACCTTGAATGATCAATTATACCAAAAACACTCGCATTATCAATGGATAAATTAACAACCTCAGCATTTTCATTTAATTTATAATTAAATGAGGTGGGATTGCTTTTCCAATCTTCATCTAAAATTAAGCAGTCGATTTTTTGACCATTATTGGTAAGATAATAACCCTCTAAGTATTTGTTTTGAGCTTGATTTTCGACTGAAAAAATTAAAGTAAAAAAAATTAAGACCTGATAGCAATTAATTTTCATGATATAACAAAATTATGAAGCCAAAGCTACAAAAACTATACTCAAAATGGCAAGGGCAATACCGAGTTTATTGTTATTATAAAGATGTTCTTTAAAGAGCAAAATACCAACTATAGTTGAAACCACAACAATAGACACATTATTCATCACAAAAACTATAGAACTGTCAAGGTCTGGGTTCCTTAAAGCCTCTATCAGAAAAAATATTGAAAAATAATTGGGAATACCTAAGACCACACCTCCAATAACGTCTTTTACTCTGAACAGCTCTTTGGTTTTAAAAAATCTGAAAATAAAAACTACAAGCCCGGAGATTGCAGCAAACAGAAAAATCGAAGCTGAGAAAACAGGGGTTTCGTCTCGAGGTACAAAATCATTCTGAAGTACTTTTATGCTGGACTCAATGAATCCACTGCCAATAAACACGGCAAAAGGCAATAGCAATGCTGAAGCTTTTACAGCCAAGCCATCTTTGGGCTTTGCAGATACCAGGTACACTGATACTAGCGCTATTACAATCCCAAGGATCTTTAAAACAGACACCTGCTCTCCATAATAGAATATAACAAAAATTACAGGAATACTCAAACTCATTTTACTGGCCACAGAAACAACCGACATCCCATGTTTTTGGGTGGTCATCACCATTAAATAAAAAACGACTAAAAAAAATACCCCAAGACCAGCTGCAGGCAAAAACCAGTCATACTGATTAATTTCTGAAATCTTTACTGATGTGGTTTGAAAACTAAAGCCAAGAATGAAAGCTGTTAGGTAATTAAATAATAGCGCATTTAGTGTATTTACATTGTGTTTTGGAAATGACTTAAATACAATATAAATAAGCGTTGATGATAAAACACTAAGGATAAGAGCAATCAAAAACCAAACTGTTTTTTGTTAAACAAATCCCTGACGTCCTCCTCTCCTGCCTGTAGATGCCACGTGTTAATACCAAGACCTTTAGCAGATGTAATATGTTCTAAGGTATCGTCAATAAAAAGGGTTTCTTCTGCTGCTAAATTGTTTTGCTGAAGCACAAATCGGAAGATATCCTCATCCGGTTTTCTTAAATTTATCTCGTGTGACAAGTAAAACGCCTTAAAACAAGCTTTGAATGCTTTATAAAAAGTAATATTCTCTTTAACCCATGTAATATGCAAATCGTTGGTATTACTCAATAGGAATAATTTGTATTTTTTGATATCTCTAATGCTTTTGAGAAAATCCAGTCTTTCCTCTGGAAAATTAACAAGAATACTGTTCCAGGCTTTAATAAAATTTTCAGGCTTAAGATTTGGAAATTTTTTTATATGGTAATTCACAAAATCCGGTGTAGAAATTAAACCTTTCTCGTAGTCCTGGTGTTTTCTTTTGGTTAAATCGTCCAGATGGGTAATTCCAAATTTCTCAAAATATTGCTCAGTTGCAGATTTATCCAAATTTATAAATACATCCCCAAAATCGAATATGATGTTTTTGATCATTTAATTAAGATTAGGAGTTTATGAAAATTGAGATTGCATATGTTGTTATTGTCGCTTTTAGACGCCTATGATACTGTTGATGAGATTGTTGCTTTTGATGATACTATTGTTGTTTTAATTTCTGTAATTATTTTGAATATAAAATTATTGCATTTACACATTAATCCGTTTTCACAGTAAGATTTTAAAACATTAATTTTTCATAAAACTTTTTTTTACATCCCCAATCAAAATTTTACCACCCCATCAGTTATCCATCCTTAGGGGGTTAGGGGGCTTGGGGCTCTTAATCATTCAACTTCAACACGGCCATAAAGGCTTCCTGAGGGATTTCTACATTTCCTACAGCACGCATCCGCTTCTTTCCCTTCTTTTGTTTTTCTAATAGTTTTCTTTTTCTGGATATATCACCTCCATAACATTTGGCGGTCACATCTTTTCTCAATGCTTTAACCGTTTCACGGGCGATGATTTTAGCACCTATGGCTGCCTGAATAGGAATATCAAACTGCTGTCTTGGGATAAGCTCTTTCAGCTTAATACACATTTTCTTACCAATATCGTAAGCATTGTCAAAATGTATTAGTGCAGATAAGGCATCAACAGTATTGGCATTGAGCAAAACGTCAACTTTTACTAATTTAGAAGTACGCATACCTAATGGTGAATAATCAAAAGAAGCATAACCTTTCGAAACTGTTTTTAGCCTGTCGTAAAAATCAAAAACAATTTCAGCTAAGGGCATATCAAAAGTAAGTTCTACACGTTCTGTAGTCAGGTAAGTCTGATTGGTAATTTCACCTCTTTTTTCTATACATAGCGACATCACCGGCCCAACAAAATCAGCTTTGGTAATGATGCTTGCTTTGATATATGGTTCCTCCACTCTATCCAGCGTTGATGGTTCCGG
This sequence comes from uncultured Mesohalobacter sp., assembly GCA_964593755.1. GTDB lineage: Bacteria > Bacteroidota > Bacteroidia > Flavobacteriales > Flavobacteriaceae > Psychroflexus. The sequence continues at coordinate 275,261 of CAZQKB010000002.1, forward strand.
TAGATCTGAAGGGTTACTTACAATAATAGCCTCATCGGGCTCTTTGGTAGTATAAGCATAATAAGATACGTTTGGAACCGTAGTAATAACGGTCATATCAAATTCACGCTCCAGACGTTCCTGAATGATCTCAAGGTGCAGCATGCCTAAAAACCCACATCTGAAACCAAAGCCCAGAGCGGCAGAGCTTTCCGGTGTAAATACCAGTGAAGCATCATTGAGTTGTAGCTTTTCCATTGCAGATCTCAGGTCTTCATATTCTTCGGTGTCAACCGGATAAATTCCGGCAAATACCATAGGCTTAACGTCCTCAAATCCGGCAACTGCTTTTTGAGTCGGGTTAGCCGCATCTGTAATAGTATCGCCAACTTTCACTTCTCTAGCATCTTTTATTCCTGTGATCAAATAGCCTACATCACCGGCTTTGATTTCTTTTTGAGGAAACTGCACCAATTTCAATGTTCCAATCTCATCAGCTCCATAGGCTTTGTTGGTGGCAACAAACTTAATCTGTTGATTTTTCTTAATACTACCGTCAAATACTCTAAAATAGGTTTCAACACCTCGGAATGGATTATATACCGAATCAAATACCAGGGCTCTTAGCGGCGCATCAATATCGCCTGATGGCGGTGGAATTCTATTGATAATCGCTTCTAAAATGGCATCTATGCCTAATCCCGTTTTTGCACTGGCAGGAATAACATCTTCGGGATTGCAACCAATCAAATCAACAATATCGTCGGTAACTTCTTCCGGATTGGCTGAAGGTAAATCTACTTTATTAAGGATAGGAATAATTTCCAAGTCGTTCTCAAGCGCTAAATATAAATTTGAAATGGTCTGCGCCTGAATACTTTGAGCTGCATCCACAACCAATAAGGCACCTTCACAAGCAGCTATTGAACGGGATACCTCATAAGAAAAATCTACATGTCCGGGAGTGTCTATAAGGTTTAATACATACTCTTGTCCTTCATGCTGATGTACCATTTGAATAGCGTGACTTTTAATCGTGATACCACGCTCACGCTCAAGATCCATATTGTCTAACAACTGTTCTTGTTTTTCACGAGCGGTTACAGATCCCGTAGAGTCTAGTAGCCTATCAGCCAAAGTGCTCTTACCATGGTCGATATGAGCGATGATACAAAAATTCCTTATATGCTTCATAGTCAATTTTGATGTGTTGCAAATATACAAGAATAAGTGATGTGAAATATTTTACAAATTATAAATTAAGTTATTATCCATAAAAGTATTTTTGCAAATACTAGTCATATTATATCTAAGCGTTTAATTTAAAAAATGAAAGAAGATCCCAATCACAACAAACTAAAATCTTTCTTGAAAAAGCACTGGTCAAATATTTTATTCTTTGCGGTATTAATACTGTTTATTTTACCCAACACAAGAACTATTATACAATCCTGGGTAATTATACCCATAATCGGTGCACCAGAAATAATTGATAGTAAAGAGCGTATATCAACAGCAGAATACAACTTAATATTTAAGGATCTTAATGGCAAAAGCATTAATTTTACTCAATCTAAAGGTAAACCTGTTTTAATTAACTTTTGGGCGACCTGGTGTTCACCCTGTATTGCAGAAATGCCGGGTTTGGTTGAATTACATAATGAATTTGGCAGTGAAGTAGATTTTTATTTTGTTTCTAACGAATCTGTGGAAAAGTTAAATTCCTTTCTAGCTAAAAAGGCTTACAATATTCCAGTTTATAAAACTGCATCCAAAATACCGGAGGTATTTGACACTTCATCAATACCGACAACATATTTAATTGATAAAGAAGGAAATATTATCGCTAGAGCTAAAGGTATGGCGAATTGGGATAGTAAGAAGGTGAAAGAAATCATTAAACGCTTATCTCAATGATAACATTTAAATTTAGTAATGTGATAAATAATCTTGGATGTGACCATCAAGATCCTGGTTAGAGAGAACAATTTCACTCTTTTTGATCGTACAATCTTTACTTATGAAAAATATTTTATTTAAGTAATTCCTGTAAAACTCCGAATGTTCTCCGGGAATAATGGTAAATTCATTTTCAATATTATCATTCAGGCTATTTACAGCCGTTAACCATTCATCCTGAAAATTATAATCTATATTGATACCTATGAACTGAATGTCGTTATATTTTTTCATCAGTTGTTTAATGGTCCTAATTCTGAGTTTATGATGACTTGGAGATTGTAAAGACCAGGAATATATAACTGCATGATTTTTTTTGATAACGTCTTTCAATTTATGCCTTTTAAGGTCTTTACACTTCAGCATGACATCTTTTAAATCTGCGTCTACAATAAGAGCTGATTGGAATTCTACGAGAGAAATTAATCTATTTTTTTCTTTATCAGAAAAATTCAGCTTTTCAATGAGTTGATGTGTATGACTCAGATCATCTGCGTCCTCTGCATAAATTATTTCTTCCTGAATAAATCTTTCGAAGTAGGTTTTTCTTAAACCTTTATCTTTTATTAGACTATCTACAAGATGTATTCTGTCATCTAGATTGGTATAAGAGTCTATATCATAACAATTGATATTTTTATTTTTATCCAAACAGATTTTGATAGACTGGTTTTTGATATAATCATCTAAAAATCTTCGATAAACTATCAGATTTTTAGCTACGTCATCACTAAAATCAATATTCGCTCTATAATCATAAAAATCTTCAGGAATATCGTTAGATTTTTTTTGATTGTATTTGTTCATGAGAAAAGCATAGCGTTCTCTCATATCAAAATATTCGTAATCAATACTCTTTTGGGCAATTTCAATAAAATTTGGACTTAATTCAAATTTATTTTTTATGTGATTAAGTCTGGCTTCTCTAGATTTTTTTATGGAGTCTGTTTTAAACTGAAAATCTTTAGGGGAAATTTTGTAATAAGATAAGATAAGATCACTGTTCTTCTGGTTAAGCAGGAAATTTTCAATCAAAAAATTGTTTTCTGCAGAGCCTTTACCGGAGAAAACCAGAGATTCATCAAATTCAAAAGTATTTAACCTTAATCTTAGGCTATCCTGAGGCTTAAGGTAGATCATTTGAAACTCATCAGCGTGTCTGAATGTAAACAGGCCTTCTTCTTCAAGATTAAATCTATAGTGAAAATGACCTTTACCATCTATTTTTATGCTATCTATAAATTTATCAGCTTTTGAAAGAATCACATAATCATCTTTATGATGAACAATTCCTCCACCAAGATAAGTTGATGTATCAGTGTCACCACAGGAAATAAGTAGAAGAATAAATATGTAAGAAAAAAATTTCAACTGTATTTAATTTCGAACAAATATAGAGTGACTAAAAAGATGCTATTGTTAAGCGAGAGTTAAAAGCTTATATCTTTATGATTTGCTTTACATTATATTATAATATTCCTACTTTTGCAAAAATTTTTAAAATCATGCTTTCAGTATCAAATCTTTCTGTTCAATTTGGCAAACGTGTTTTGTTTGATGAAGTTAATACAACATTTACTACAGGCAACTGCTACGGTATTATAGGCGCCAATGGTGCAGGAAAATCTACGTTTCTGAAGATAATTTCCGGAAAAATGGAACCAACTTCCGGTCATGTGCATTTAGAACCGGGAAAGCGCATGTCTGTGTTAGAGCAAGACCACTCCTCTTATGATGATCATCCTGTTTTAGAAACGGTTTTGATGGGCAATCAGCCACTTTACAAGATCAAAAAAGAGATGGATGAAATTTATGCCAAAGAAGATTTTAGTGATGCTGATGGAGAGCGAGTAGGTGTGCTGCAAGTAGAATTTGAAGAAATGGATGGTTGGAATGCAGAAAGCAATGCAGCTTCATTACTCTCTAACCTTGGTATTTCACCAGAATTGCATTTTAATAATGTCAAAGATTTAGATGGTACGCAAAAAGTAAGGGTCCTTTTAGCAAAAGCATTATTTGGCAATCCCGATGTACTCATTATGGATGAGCCTACAAACGACCTGGATTATGAAACTATATCCTGGTTGGAGAATTTTCTGGCTAATTATGACAACTGCGTGATTGTAGTTTCTCACGACAGGCACTTTTTGGATGAAGTTTGTACCCATATTTCAGATATTGATTTTGGAAAAATTACACACTATAGTGGTAACTATACCTTTTGGTATGAGTCTTCTCAACTGGCTGCCAGACAACGTGCACAACAAAATAAAAAGGCGGAGGAAAAGAAGAAAGAATTACAACAGTTTATCGAAAGATTCAGTGCCAATGTTGCCAAGTCAAAACAAGCCACTTCTCGTAAAAAAATGATTGAAAAACTAAACATCGAAAGCATAAAACCTTCAAGCAGACGATATCCGGCCATCATTTTTGACAGAGAAAGAGAGGCTGGTAATCAGATCTTAAATGTCAATAACCTTTCAGCTGAACTGGATGGAGAAACGCTTTTCGCCAATGTCAATATCAACCTGGCAAAAGGCGATAAGGTGTTTATTTACTCCAGAGACTCCAGAGCTACAACGGCCTTTTATGAAATTATAAACGACAAGCAAAAACCAAAATCCGGTAATTTTGAATGGGGCGTTACAACAACCAATAGTTATTTGCCTAATGATAATGCAGAATTTTTTGACAACAAGCTGAGCCTCGTAGATTGGCTCAGACAATGGGCCAAAACCGATGAAGAGCGAGAAGAAGTTTACATCAGAGGATTTTTAGGAAAGATGTTATTTAGTGGTGATGAAGCTTTAAAAACAGCCAATGTACTTTCCGGTGGAGAAAAGGTAAGATGTATGCTTAGTCGAATGATGATGATTCGCGCTAATGTATTGGTCATAGACGAGCCTACCAATCACTTAGACTTAGAATCTATTACCGCTTTTAACAATGCGCTGATCAATTATAAAGGCAATGTGATTTTTACTACTCACGATCATCAATTTGCACAAACCGTTGCTAATCGTGTTATTGAACTAACACCAAATGGTGTTATTGATAAATATGCGAGCTTTGAAGAATACATGGGAGATCCAACTGTAAAAGCACAAAGAGAGAAATTATTGTCTGAGGCAGTATAAGTCCTTAAATCATATAAAATCTATTTCATAAGAATCAATACTTATAATTTCTAAGTAGTATAGGATTAGAGGTTAAAGTTGACAATTAATCAAACACTTAAAATTAAACCATTGATAATCTTATACGTGCAACTTAAAAATTAACAATAAACTTTAAACCAGAAACTTTAAACTTAAATTCACCTCGCAACACACCCAACTATATGGTCATTGACCATGCCCGTTGCCTGCATATGAGCATAGACAATGGTTGAGCCTACAAACTTAAATCCACGTGTCTTTAAATCTTTACTGATCTGATCAGAAAGCGCAGTAGATGCAGGGACTTCTTCGATAGATTTAAATGAATTGATGACAGGTTTTCCATCTACATAAGCCCAGATATAAGCACTAAAACTGCCAAACTCTTGTTGAATCTGTATGAATGCCTGTGCATTTGTGGTGGCTGATCTAATTTTTAATTTATTTCGTATGATACCTGCGTTTTGAAGCAGCTCTTCATGCTTTTCAGATGAATACTGAGCAATTTTATGGTAGTCAAAATCATCAAAAGCTATTCTAAAATTTTCTCTTTTTTTAAGTATGGTAATCCAGCTCAGACCAGCCTGAAAGGTTTCTAAGAGTAAAAATTCGAAAAGCGTCTGATCGTCATAAACCGGTTTGCCCCATTCTTCATCGTGGTATTTTATATAAAGTAGGTCATTTGTAACCCATTCGCATCTTTTCATTTTATTAAAATTTCAAAAACCTATTTTCCAGACCTTATCTGAAGCCTCTAAATATTCAGGCAAGGCCGCTGAACCATACCACTTGATCAATTCGGTATCCAAAAAACCCGCTTTTATGGCAGGGTCTGTTTGAAGTATTTTTTCAGCCTTTTCAATACTTTCTACATCAAGGATAAAAATACCTCTGTATGACAATTCATTATTATCAAAAGGACCGGCAACAATCAGTTTGCCTTCTTCAACAAGTCTATTGATATTTTGCATATGTCCTGCAAAACTTTGTTGCCTTAATGCCTTATCGTTTGGTGGATTTTCCGCTGATTTCAAAATCACAAACATATAGTATTTCATACCATAATCGTCAGCACCAAGTTCTTTGGCTAATTCTGCGTCATAATTTGGATTAGTTTTTTGGGCAAAAGATAAATTGCTCACTAAAAAACAGATAAAAAAGAAAAAGAAAGACTTCATCGTAATGCTTATTTTATTGTGTCACTCAAAGTACCACCCATTGCAGCCGGAAAAGTAACTATTATGATTCGCTTGATGGCCAAAACATTATCAACACCCCAGGGACATTTTTGAATTAAAGTTAGAATTATAGCTACAATCAACATGGAAATGAGATAAGTCCCTACAACCCTTTTAATAAAGTCGAAAACATAGCCTTTAAGCGTAATTTTGTAGAAGTTGAAATAGACAAAAATTGAAATCAAAAAAACTGAAAACGCAGCGATGAGTGCAATATTTAAATCGGGTAAATTTATAGCTAAATTCCAGGCCTCTTCTGACATAGACACAGGAATAGCCAAAAGTGCTGCCCCTATACTGACCTGTAGTATATCTCTGATTTTAAATTCCAACATTATTGGTTTTATAGCATAATTAATAATTTTCCCGGAAGCATCAGCTATAGGTACAACTCTATGTAAATAACCGTTTACCCGTCGAATGGTATTTGAAGTGATGTCTGTTATATTTTCAGCTGCTTTTTTCATTTATCCGGTGATTTACTTATATTGAAATAAATATAGGTAAAAATAAGTAATGAACTACAGACCTCTGATGAATTTTATACCGGTAAAAAGTTCCAAATTCTCTCATAAATTTATAGCATGAGAAAAATGTAATTATAAATTACTGTATATTTATTTATGCAAAAACCGCTTTTAGAATTTAATAACAAAGGCATCTACTGCGCTCAGGCCGATGTATACATTGATGCCTGGCGTCCTGTAAAAAAAGTAATCATTACCCATGGGCATGCAGACCATTCTAAGTATGGCCATAAAAATTACATCACCCATCACCTCAACATTCCTATTATCAAACACAGATTAGGAGACATTAATGTTGCCGGTGTAGAATGGGGTGAAATTTTTACAATCAACAATGTAAAATTCAGTTTGCATCCCGCGGGACATATCATTGGCAGTTCTCAGGTGCGCGTAGAACACAAAGGTGAAGTATGGGTGTTTTCCGGGGATTACAAGACAGAAGATGACGGTATCTCAGGCGCTTTTGAACCCGTGAATTGTCATAGCTTTATTACAGAATGCACATTTGGTTTGCCTGTTTTTAAGTGGCAGCCTCAGCATGAAGTGTTTGACGACATCAATGATTGGTGGAAAGAAAACAAAGACAATAAAATGACATCAGTTATTCTGGTATATTCTCTGGGAAAAGCTCAGCGTGTATTGAAATATTTGAATAAAAATATCGGAAATATCTATACACATGGTGCCATAGAAAACATGACAGAAGTTTTAAGAGAAAACTATGATTTTCCGGAAACCATAAAAATTACAAGAGATACAACAAAACATGAACTGAAAGGTAGTATCGTAATTGCCCCACCAAGTGCTCATGGCACAACCTGGATGAGAAAAATGGTCCCTTATGTAACAAGTTCAGCAAGTGGATGGATGAGTACACGTGGTGCAAGGAGACGCCGAGCCATTGACAAAGGCTTTGTATTAAGTGATCACGCAGATTGGGATGGTTTACTATCAGCTATTAAAGCCACAAAATGCGAAAAAGTGATTTGCACACATGGTTATACTGATATTTTTTCCAAATATTTAAGAACCTTAGGATATGATGCCAGAACTGAACAAACGCAATATGAAGAAGAGGAAGATTAGGACAATTTGAAAATTTGTCAATTTGAAAATGTAAAATATGGGAATGTAGCAATGTGAAAATGCAGTAATGTATCTATTTACAGATTTGATGATTTAAATTTTTTTTCAGAACATAGTAATTAATATTAATAACTAAAAAGTCAATAGATTTCTAAACTTGTAACTTTTAAACTTATAACCTCATAAACCCATAACCTCATAACCTCATAAACCCATAACCTCATAATCTCAAAAACTCATAAACTCATAAACTCAAACATTGAAAGATTTCGCCCAACTCATACAAAAAATAGACAGCACCAATAAAACCAACACCAAGGTCAAGGCGCTTAAAGAATACTTTGATTCGGCAGATGATTTAGATAAAATATGGACCATTGCTATACTTTCACACAGAAGGCCACCAAGACCAGTTAATAGCACTCAAATTAGAGAATACGCCGGAGAGCTCTCAAATATACCGACGTGGTTGTTCGAAGAATCTTACCATATTGTTGGCGATTTGGCAGAGACCATAGCTTTAGTATTACCAAAAAACAACACTGAAACAGAAAAAGCACTTCACGAGTATTTGGAAGATATACTAAAGTTAAAATCAAAATCTGACGAAGAAAAGAAAGCTTATCTTTTTAAGCACTGGCGAAAGCTTAATTATTACGAACGATTTGTGTTCACAAAACTCATGACAGGCGGTTTTAGAATTGGTGTAAGTCAGAAATTAATGACCAGGGCTTTATCTCAATCTACAGGAATAGACCAGGATGTTCTGGCTTATAAATTAATGGGAGATTGGAAACCCCAGAATAGTTCTTTTAAATCCTTGATTTTAGAAGAAAACCCTGAAGATTACCTTTCAAAACCTTATCCCTTTTATTTGGCTTATGCTGTTGAAGATCAACTTGAAGACTTGGGCAAACCTTCAGACTATTTGTTTGAACATAAGTGGGATGGCATCCGCGCTCAGCTCATTTGCAGGAATAAACAGCATTTTATTTGGTCAAGGGGTGAAGAACTGGTAACAGACAAATACCCGGAATTAGAAACATTTAGAGAACATCTTCCTGAGGGAACAGTACTGGATGGTGAAATTATTGCCTATCCAAAAAACGAGATTGGAGATTTTAAAGACCTGCAAAAACGAATAGGACGAAAAAATGTCACCAAATCGCTCTTAAAGAAAATTCCTGTCATCTTCAAAGCCTATGATATTTTTGAATTCAAAGGTAAAGACATCCGAAAAAAAGGCTTTGCAGAACGAAGAGAAATTTTAGATGCCCTTTTTGATAGTTTTAAAGAAAAGATAAAACCCTTCCATTTATCAGAAACCATGACCTTTTCTGACTGGAAATCTGTCGAAAAAGAACGTCAAAAGGCCAGAGAAATTCGATCTGAAGGTCTCATGATAAAATTGGCGAATTCTGAATATGGTGTCGGTCGCAAAAAAGGCGACTGGTGGAAATACAAATCAGACCCCTACTCTATTGATGCTGTATTAACTTTTGCTATGCGCGGACATGGGCGCCGAAGTAATTTGTTTACGGATTATACTTTTGCGCTTTGGAATAATGACAAGAGTGAATTGGTCACCTTTGCCAAAGCTTATTCAGGATTAACAGACAAAGAATTCCGTGAAGTAGATCAATGGATAAAAAAACATACCACAGACCGTTTTGGACCGGTAAGACAGGTCGAACCTTTTCATGTTTTTGAAATTGCATTTGAAGGCATAGCCGAATCTAAACGACACAAAAGTGGCGTTGCTACACGTTTTCCTCGGATAATACGCTGGCGAAAAGATAAAAAAATTGAAGATGCCAACACTTTACAAGAGCTAAAAGCTTTGCTTTAAAACAACTAATATTTACATAAGCTGTAATTTGATTTGTTTTATTTAAAATTCTGAAATTATTTAATATGTAGATTAGGTTAAAACTTTTTATTATCATAAATTTGCATTTTTTTAACAACAAATGCCATGATGAAAGTTATCAAAGATGAATCAAATTATAGTATGATTGACTGGTTTAAAAAAGTTGTACTTGATAATTATTTTAACTTTGAGGGCAGAGCCAGAAGGTCCGAATACTGGTATTATGTATTGGCTCAATTTTTATTGATAATATCTGTACTCATATCTGGCGCATTGGTCATAGGAGGCTTTGAGCTTGAGATGTTAAGCCCAATTTTTGGTGGATTGTATATTTTATTGACTTTTGGTCTGTTGTTGCCATCGCTTGCAGTTGCTGTAAGAAGATTGCATGATACAGGAAAATCAGGTTGGTTTTTACTTCTTGGTCTTATTCCTTTTTTTGGTTCTATAATACTGATAGTTTTTTATGCAACAGATAGTGACCCAGGTGAGAATAAATGGGGTTCAAACCCAAAAGAAAATTCGAATTAACATTTTAAAATATTGATTCTTTAGAGTTTAATCAAAATGCTACTGGTTTTAATTTTTGCCATAGCTTCACCAAAATTTTTTACTAGTTTGTCCTTCAATAGGTGATTGTTTTCGAAACAATTCTTGTTTTTATAAATCTTACACTACAAAACAAGTCAAATAATTTAAGCTTATTCAAATATAAACATTGAAACATTGAAACATTGATACATATCATATTTTCATTAGCATGTTGCTCATATTTTTGCATTAAATCAAAAAAAATTAAATGTCTATAAAATATTGTTCTGCAGAGGAAGCTGTAGCTTACGTAAAATCAGGCCAACGTGTATTTTTTCAAGGTGCAGCCATGACGCCAACAGTGATAATTGACGCATTATGCGATCGCTATGAAGAATTGGAAGACGTAGAAATTGTCCAGATGCATACTGAAGGAAATGCTAAATATTCTCAAGATCCCTATGATAAGGCATTCAAAATAAATTCATGTTTTGTTGCTGGTAACGTTAGAAAAGCAGTCAATTCTTCAAAGGGTGACTATATTCCTATTTTTTTAAGCGAAATTGATAAGCTATTTAGACGAAATATTTTACCCCTGGATGTTGCTTTTATACAGGTTTCACCTCCGGATAAACATGGGTATTGCTCGTTGGGAACTTCAATAGATGTAACGATTGCAGCCATAGAAACGGCTAAAATCGTTATTGCACAAATCAACCCTAAAGTACCGAGATCACATGGTGATGGTATCATTCATAGAGAAAATATTGATGCCGCCATTCATGTGGATGAACCTATTTTCTGCCATGATGCGGTTGAACCTTCTGAAATAGAAGCAAAAATTGGTAAAAACATAGCTGGGCTGGTTGAAGATGGCGCAACCCTACAAATGGGTATTGGAGCCATTCCAAATGCTGTCTTAAATAACTTAACAAATCACAAGGCTCTGGGTATTCATACTGAAATGTTCTCAGATGGTATTTTACCTTTAGTTGAAAAAGGCATCATTACTGGTGAAAACAAACGTGTTAAGCCTGGGAAAATTGTAACATGTTTTGCCATGGGTTCACAAAAATTATACGACTTTATCGATGATAACCCTTTTGTGCATTTCAAAGAAGCAAGTTATACCAATGATACTGCTCTAATACGCTTAAATCCTAAAACAACTGCCATAAATTCTGCTATCGAAATAGACATCACTGGCCAGGTTTGTGCGGATACCATAGGACAATTTCAGTTTTCCGGCGTAGGCGGTCAAATGGATTTTATTCGAGGAGCAGCACTTTCCGAAGGCGGAAAAGCCATTATTGCCATGCCGTCTGTAACCAAAAAAGGCGTTAGTAAAATCGTTCCTTTTCTTAATACCGGTGCAGGTGTTACTACAACTCGAGCTCACGTACATTATGTTGCTACTGAGCACGGTGTTGTAGATTTGTTTGGCAAAAACATGAAACAACGTGCCCAGGCTCTGGCTTCCATTGCTCATCCAGAGCACAGAGAGATGCTGGAAAAAGCAGCTTTCGACAGATTTGGAGAGTTTTAGTCGGTAGTCGGTAGTCGGTAGTCGGTAGTCGGTAGTCGGTAGTCGGTAGTCG
>CAZQKB010000003.1:0-277754 GCA_964593755.1 uncultured Mesohalobacter sp.
GTACTTACAACGGGAAAATCATGCCCAGCCAGGATTACTGGTTTAGAGTAGAATTTATTGAACCTACAACCATGAACCCTAGCACCTTTAAAGCGCATTTTACATTGAAACGATGATATAATAATATTAAGTATTAAGATCGCACAAAGCTTTGAACAGTGTTTTGAAACTATATAAAAATAGGCTGCCTGAAAAGGCAGTCTTTTTTATATTTAATAATTAACAGATAAAACAGAAGTGGTTAAATACTTATTACAGATTCAAATTTCTTAAGGCTTTCAAAAACAGTAATAATATATGATACTGAAATTAATGAAAGCTTATATTTGCAAAAAAATATAGATGCATAAGTCTGTAAATCCATATAAAGACTCTAAGGATAAAAAGAAAAAACAAGTTGAGAATATGTTTGATAATATTTCATCAAACTATGACGGTCTTAACCGAGTGATTTCTTTTGGTCTTGATCAGTCCTGGCGTAAAAAAGTCATAAACACAGTTGTTGACAGTAAAGCTAAAAAAGTAGCTGATATTGCAACTGGCACAGGTGATCTGGCCATTGCAATGGCCAAAAGAGATATTCCTGAAATTGTTGGGATAGACATATCAAAAGGTATGCTTGATGTTGGTCGAAAGAAAATCAGGACGCAAGGCCTCGAGGATAAAATTGATATGGTACAGGCAGATTCTGAGGATTTACCATATCAAGACAATACCTTTGGAGCCATTACCGTAGCTTTTGGTGTAAGAAATTTTGAAAATTTAGATAAAGGTCTGTCAGAAATCAGACGTGTGCTAAAGCCAAATGGCGTTTTTGTAGTTCTGGAAACTTCAAATCCTACGAAATTCCCCTTTAAACAAGGCTATAATTTCTACAGTAAATTTATACTTCCAACTATAGGAAAATTGTTTTCAAAAGACAAAAGTGCCTATCGCTATTTAAGTGAAAGTGCATCAGTTTTTCCTTTTGGAGAAGCTTTCAACAATATTTTGAAAAAAAATGGGTTTATAAACGTGAAAGATTTTCCCCAGACTTTTGGGGCGGCAACCATTTACATAGCTTCAAAATAATTTATGAAACGACTATTTTCCCTTTTATTTATCATTCTTTTCAGCATGACAGAAAGCCAGGCACAAGGCTTTTTTAACAAAGAAAAAGTATTAAATAACAGAAACTATCTGGAACAGCGACGTTGGTCATGGGGTTATTACCTGGGCTTTAACAGTTTAGATTTTAAAATAGACAGATTTGAAGAAGCTGATGCTGTATTGGTCACCAAAAATATAGGTTTTAATGTTGGACTTTTAGGCAACGTCAAACTGCACGATTATATAGATTTAAGATTAGAACCCGGTGTAATCTTTTCTAACAGAGAATTTGAGTTTACTAGATTTGAAGAAGACTTGCAGAGGTTTAGAGAAACACGATCCGCTTATGTTTATGTGCCCTTGGTCTTAAAATTTTCAACGAAAAGGCTTAATAATTTTAAACCATTTGTTACCGGAGGAATAGCGTTTGCTCATAACTTAAGCAGTAACCAGGATAATCCGGATGACAATTCTGCGAATCAATTCAGGTTAAAAACCACAAATTACTTTTATGAAGTAGGGTTTGGAATTGATTTATATTTAGAGTACTTCAAATTTACCCCAACCATCAAAGGTGTTTTTGCGATCAACGATGAACTTATCCCTGATAACAATCCAAATAGCCCCTGGACTGGCAATATCGACAGCATTGCCACCAGAGGAATTTTCATCAATTTTATGTTTCAATAATAGTTCTTCTTTTAAATTCACTTAAAAGAATTGCACCAGCCATAGCGACATTAAGACTTTCGGTCTGTTTTGATTTCCCAAACTGTGAAACACTTATGGTCTTATCCATAAGTTGATTTACCTCATCAGATATGCCGTGAGATTCGCTTCCTAAGACCAAAACTGTATCCTCAGGTAAATTTGAGGTATAAATAGATTCTCCATGCATATCTGCACCATAAACCTGTAAATTTGTTTTTTGTAAAACTTCTGGTAAATCTTCATAGTATACTTTTACACGTGTTAATGATCCCATACTTGCCTGAACACATTTTGGATTATAGCAATCTACAGAGTCAGAAGAACACACTAATTTTCTTATACCAAACCAATCACAAAGTCTTATGATTGTACCCATATTTCCGGGATCTCTTACACCATCAAGTGCAAGAGAAAAATTTTTTAGTTTTAAAGCTTTGTTATGCTTTATTTCAAAAACTGCTAGAGCTGCCTGAGGTGTTGATAAAAAACTTATTGATTTCAAGTCCCTGGGTGAAATAATTTGTAAGTTATCGTGTTTAATTGAAAAAATATCAGCAATACTAAAAAGGCTGTGAAGCGTATAGGAACTTTTTAAAAATTCTTTGATAACCTTTATGCCCTCGACTACAAATAAGCCGTGCTTATGTCTGTATTTTTTATATTTTAGGCTGTTAATTAATTTTTGCTGATTTTTGCTTATGCTTTGCATAGGTGGATTTTAAATCTAATTTATAGTATTGAAACACAACTTTACAAAAATATCATTTCTTTTTGGTTTCCTTATATTAATTATAGCTTGTGATTCAACTAAAAGGCTGGCAGATAATGAATATCTATTGGTGAAAAATAAGATTGAAACTGGGGTCGATACCTTATCGGGAAGCAGCTTAGAACCGTATTTAGACCTAAAACCAAATTCAAAATTCTTTCTAGGTATACCACTCAAATTATACATCTACAACCTGGCAAAACCAAATCCGGATTCTTCATTCATAAACTGGCTAAATAAAAAACCTAAAAGAGAAAAAAGGTTGACTTCATTTTTATCAGAAAGACAACTAAAAAATCTGGCTAAGTCCTACGTAAATCTAAATGAAGGACTCAAAAAAAATGGACAGGCTCCAAGCAAACTATCTAATGCCAAAATTGAAAAGTCAAAAAAAATCTTAGAAACCTGGTATTGGAATCAAGGCTGGTTTAATGCTGAAGTAAGTCACGAAATCAAGAAAGATACATCAAGTCAAAAAGCCGTTATAACCTATAAAATTATACCAAACAGACCTTACATCATTGATAGTATAAGTTATAATATTTCTTCTAAAGCTGCAGATTCTATTTACAAGTCTATCAAGGAAAAATCTTTTATCAAGTCCTCTGAGCAGTTTAGTACTGAAAATTTCAACAAAGAAAGGAAACGTATAGAGACCTATTTTAGAAACAATGGTTTATTCAACTTTGACAAAGAGTACCTTACTTTTACTGCAGACACACTTATTGAAAAAGCCCATAAGGTTAATGTAGAATTCGTGATTAAGAACAGGGAATTAAAGGCTTTTGATACAACTTTTCAAGTGCCCTTCAAAGTTCACAAAATAAGTGAAGTAAATGTCTTTACAGACTATTCTGATGCAGATTCGACATATATTGCGAGAGATTCTACACACTTTAGAAATAAAATCTTTTTTGGAAAGGACAAAATCAAAATCAGTCCAAAAATATTATCGGATGCGATTTTTATTGAAAAGGGGCAAGTTTATAGTGATTTGAACAGAACTTATACCAATAACAGGTTTTCAAACATTCGAGTTTTTGAGTATCCTAACATTCAGTATCAAAAAGACCCCAGAACTCCAGATGAGGATAACCTGATTGCCAATATATTTTTAACCCCAAAAAAACGATTTGGTTTTACACCAAACTTTGAAGTTTCGCAAAGCAATGTTCAGGACTTTGGTATTGGTCTTAATGCATCATTTTTTGCGAGGAATGCCTTTAAACTAGCAGATATCCTTGAGCTTTCATTCAGGGGTAATATTGGCTCTTCGCGAGAAGCTGCAAGTAGTAGTGATCAGTTTTTTAATATTAATGAATTTGGTGGAAAATTGAGTTTGAGTTTACCAAAGATAATCTTTCCCTACTCTGTAAAGTTTATCAAAAAAAATATGCAGCCATTTACTCGTGTATCTTACGGTTTTAACACACAAAGAAACATAGGTTTAGACAGGGTGAATCACACTGTAAATCTTGATTATACTTGGAATCCTAACCAAAAAACAACAAACAGCTTTTCACTAATAGATTTTCAGTTCGTAAACAATCTTAATGTAGATAACTATTTCAATATTTTTACAAATTCCTACAGAGATTTGAATGACATTGCTCAGGAAAATTCTGATGATGTAAATCCGGATTTTTTAAATAATGATGGAAACCTGACAATTCCATCGGGTACTGACGGGTTTGTGAATCAGGTAGAAAATAATGAAGTTTTTTTGAATTCTGATGACAGGCAAGTCTTTAATTCTGTCGTTGAACGTCGGGAAAGGCTAACAGAAAACAACCTGATTATTGCAAGCAACTATAGCTTCGATTACACAACGAGGGAAAATATTGATGATGAAGATTTTTACCAATTCAGATCAAGATTTGAAATTGTTGGTAATTTAATGAGTCTTTTGTCCAGAACATTTGATCTAAGCGAAAATGAAAACGGCAATTTTTTATTGTTTGACGTTCCTTTTTCTCAATACGCAAAAATTGAACTCAACTATATAAAACACTGGGATTTAGGGAATGATAATATCATTGCTGCGAGAGCCTTTGGTGGTTTTGCACTGCCTTACGGAAACTCACAGTCTATTCCTTTTGCACGAAGTTTTTTTGGAGGAGGACCAAACGATAACAGAGGCTGGCAGCCTTATGATTTAGGTCCTGGCAGGACCAATGGTGTTAATGACTTTAATGAGGCCAATTTTAAATTGTCATTTAACCTGGAATACCGGTTCAATTTATTTGGCAGCCTTAATTCTGCCCTTTTTGTAGATGCAGGAAATATCTGGAATCTGGCAGATAATGTCACAGATCCCGCCGCTACATTTGATGGGCTTAAAGACCTGAGAGAACTGTCTGTGGCCAGTGGAATAGGATTTAGATATGACATCAGTTTTTTTGTAATCCGTTTGGACTTTGGTTTTAAAACCTATAACCCGGGTTTAGAGGGAAGAAAATGGTTTACCAATTACAACTTTAGAAATATGGTTTTTAATTTTGGAATAAACTATCCGTTTTAAGTCGCAGACACCTTATTAAAACGCTTACTGAGTAATCTAAATAAAAGAAAACACCCATATCCAACCATAGAGCCTACAAAAATACCCGTAAGCACATCTCCGGGATAATGTACACCAACATATATTCTGCTATAAGACACAAAAAAAGCCCAAATTATAATAGCCAGAAAAAAGTATTTATAGGTTTTCTTAAAAATCATACCCAAATAAATAGCCAGAGCAAAAGAACTTGTTGCGTGACCTGAAAAATAACCATATGAACCACATCGCGTTATAAAACGTCCAAGGCCTTCAATACTGGGTTCTCTACAGGGTCTTAATCTTTCTACGGAATGTTTAACGGCCATCGAAAATTGATCTGTTATAGTGATCATTATGGCCACCACCACCAATGCTGTTATAGTTTTTTGAAGTCCAAAGTTTCTGTAAAGCAAATAGACAAATAGAAGATAAAGCGGTATTGAAGAAAATTTATGCGTGATAAACAACCAAAAAGGGTCGAAAAAGGAGGACCCTAAATTATTAAGGAATAAGAATATTTCTTTATCCAGTTCTATAAGGCTTTCCATCTAGTCGTCGTATTTTTCTATTTCACTGTCGTAAAAATCAAAGGCTTCTTTCACCAAAGTATCGTATTCTTCTTTCATTTCTTCTTCACCAAAAGTTTCCCAAAATTCTAAATCATCATTGTTGATATTCAATATAAATCTTGGGTATTCGGTATGAACAACATATACAAAATCACTTTCTGTATTGTCTGCAATCAAAAAACGTGGATATTTCATAACTATAATTTATTATGCAAAACTAGTATTTTTTATGTAGCGGTTTGAGATTTTATTAAATCGGATATACAACAAGATAGCTGAAGCGGTTAAACCAGCCAATAAACCAAGCCATATACCATTCCCGCCCAATCTTTCTGCTTTTCCGAAGTAGAAAGATACGGGAAAGCCAATCAACCAATAAGCTACAAAACAAATAAATGTAGGTACATTTACATCTTGTAATCCTCTAAGCGCCCCTAAAATACCAACTTGAAGTCCATCGCTGATCTGAAACAAAGCTGCTATAATTAAAAGGTTTGAAGCCATTTGAATAACCTCTGCATTGTCTATATAAATACCGGGTAAGACACTTTTGAGAATGATAAACAAAAGGGCAAATACAATTTCTATTAAGAGAATTTGAAAAAATATAGAATGTGCAATAAAACGCATATCCTTAAACTGTTTCTTACCTTTTTGATTTGCAACTCTGATTGTGGCTGTAACACCAAGTCCTACACCAACCATAAAAGTCATAGAGGCCAGGTTTAAAGCAATTTGATTAGCTGCCTGAGCATTTGTGCCTAATGAACCTGCCAGAAGTACAGAAGCTGTAAAAATTCCGCCTTCAAAAAGCATTTGTAAGGCTGTAGGAAAACCAAGAGACAGGAGTCTTTTAAAGATAATTCTATCAATTTTCTGAATGAGTTTAGAAAAATAAGGCTTCAATCTTGGTCTGGATTTCAATATAAAGATGATCAATGCAACCATAGAAACTCTCGAAATCAATGTAGCAATTGCTGCGCCTTCAACTTCTAAGCGTGGAAATACCCATATACCATAAATGAGCAAGTAATTTAAAACTATATTCAGCACATTCGCTATTAGCGTTGCATACATTGCATATTTGGTAAGCGATAGACCGTCTGCAAATTGCTTAAATCCCTGAAAGATCATTAAAGGAATCAAAGAAAAAGCAACTATATTTAGATATGGAAAAGCCAGTTCAACAACCTCATCAGGCTGATCTAATATGGGATTGTACAAAATTGGTTTTAAAAAATAAATGAGTGTAAAAAGCAATAAACCATTTATAGTACACATGACCAGACCGTTTTGAAATACTTTTCTGCCACGCTTAAAATTTTCTTCTCCATCAGCTTCTGCAACAAGTGGGGTAATCGCAAAACTGAATCCTATACCTATAAATAAAGCAAAAAATACCAGGGTATTTCCTAAAGAAACTGCTGCCAAAGGTGCTGCACCAAGCTGACCAATCATCACGTTATCTGCTAATCCAACCAGGACATGTCCTATTTGACCTATCATTATTGGCAATGCCAGATTGAAGTTCTTTGGAAATTCTGAAATATAGGCTTTAAGCATTTCTGTTTTTTGGAAATGCAAAAATAAGGGTAAATCCAACACAAATGGTTCTTAGTCCAGGAGTTTTTCAAAAGAGTTTATAAACTAATTATGATAGAATTAAGACCTTTAAAATAAATACGACTGATAATTATTTCAGTTTTTATAATGACATATTCCTTTTCAAAGTTTTAGTATAAAAATTTTGATTTTTATTTGAAAAATCAGGGTTCAGTATCTGACAAAAACTTATTCTACAATACAACTTATTACTATGGAAATGAAATAATAAAACTAGATCTTTCTTAACCATCAAAGAAAACTAATTAGATCATTAACCATGCCTCAAATTATTGAACTACCTTTTCATTTTTGCAAATTTTACTGCATCGAGAAAGGTCTTTGATCTGGTAGGAGAAAACGCTGAATACTCTATTCCGTTTTTATGCTCATACCTTCGACAAATATTGAAATACCATGGAAAATTCTCTTTTTGAGGTGGAATACCGACAATTTCATGAAGTGGATCCTGATCACTTGTTGTGATGGGTATTTTAGCTTCAATAGTCCACGTCCCGGAAGATTTGTCTACTTTTGAAACTAACTCTATATCAGATTCCCACCTTAAACCCCAAAATTTTGAATTAGAATGATCTACATCTGTCACAATACCATCAGGATTGATTGATATTTGGTAAAAAGACTGAGACGGTGTCTCCACCAAGATGTCAATATAATCTCCATTCCAGATATTGACATCATCTTTTTCAGATGACGATACATTAAGACCCTTATTTCTATCAAATTCACCCATTAAACCAACAAATATAAAATGCTTATGGTAACCGATTTTAAATGTTGTAGAAAAGTCGGGTGCTCTGCCGTTGGTATTATCAACCAATTTTGCGCTTAAGGTTCTCCAAAAATCTTCATCTAAATTGCCATCAATTATTAGATTTGATATACTTTTTTTAATAGCTCTGGCTCTGTAAGTAGGAACATCATCTCTTCCAGTTTTTAATTTATTGTATCTAAATCTATATTTTTCCATCCCTTTTTCAAACATTTGCAGTCTTTGAGCGTATATGGTATTTTCCTCTACACATTTTTTTGCCTCATCAAATAGCTTAATAGCCATTTCAAGCTTGTCCAGATGTTCTTCAGGTCCAAAATTCTGTTGATGAACCTCAAAATAATTTATAAAAGTTTTCATTTCTTCAGCTGCAGGTCCATAAAATAATGTGTAGTATTCGTTCAATAATTGATCGATGTCTAAATCTGGTTCCCACCATAATTTTGCACCGATATAATAATTGAGGTGGTAAAAACCCTTTTGAGCTAACCCTCCTTTTTCGTGAGGCACCCACATATCTTCACCAATAAAATAATTTTGCATTGCCTTAATATCCTCAGCAAAGACATTTGGTGTATTTGCTGCACCGCCAAAATTCATGAAATTGATGATATCTCCTTCAGCTAAATCAGACCATTTGCGAGCTATCTCAATTCTTTCATCTTTTGAAAAATTATACTTTTTCAATTCAGTTGCATCAAAAAAACGTCTTCTTGCATTTACCAAATGAACTTGGACATTTGAGTTTAAATGATCTATATCCTCAGGAGGAAGAAAATAAGTACTATAAGCACCTCCAATAATTTTCTTATCGGGATGTGTTTTTTCGATCTCAATCGCAATATTATTGACATATTCCCAAACATAATCAGATAGTAATCCATTACTTCCTCTTTCTCTTGTGGCCTTATCAAAACATTTATCACATTCACAAATCCTTGTAAAACCATCATCAGGCCAAACCGACATTGCAGGCAAATCATACATATCAAACATGGTTCTCAAGTATCTTAAATTCTCTTGAAACAGACCTTCACTGGAAAGACAAGGATTTGGTGATTTACCTGCAGTTACCCTTTTGCCGTTGTACAATGCATAATACTCAGGATGATTTTTCCTGTTTACTTTTGACCTGGTAATTGGCGACATTCCATGATAAGTGTCATACCCATTAGGAGAATTCATGCCTAACCTTAGTGACCAAAGTATATCATCCTGTATACTTTTTCCATTTCCATATCTCATAAAGCTGGCTTTACGAATTTTAAAATGCGCTGCCTTTAAAATATCAATATTAGAAAAAGTAATATCCTTCTTTTTTGGTATATGCTCACCTAACTCTCCTGGCATAAACCATCTGACGCCAAGATTTTCTAAAAAATTATAAACAGCATTTAAACTTCCTTTATGATCATAAGCCCAAAGATCTAAATCTGAACTATATTTTTTTAACATTTTTCTTGCTATTATATTATCCCATCCTGAATAATTTGTCAATTCTTCCCATTGTTTAGAAATTTCAGCCTCTTCACTTTTATATTTAGGGTATAAACCCTTTGGCGTAAAATTCTTGTCATCACCAAAAAGAGCAAGCCAATTTTCCCCCGATAACATCCTGTAAGCACCCCATTTTAAATCCTTTTCTGCAAGATTTAATTTTTTGAGGCCATTGCTTTGCCCAATATAAATTTTAATAAGTTGCTTTTTAGATTTTAGGCTTGTTTTGCCTCCATCCTCTTTAATATATTCATCAACATTGCCGGATTCTTTTACTATTGGAATGAGTGCTCCGCTGATCTTTCTTATGTAAAGCTGAAACTCTTTTGCTGCAAAAACAACAGCGCGTTCAGGTTTGGTTCCGATAATAATAACAGCATTTGGTTTGCCATCAATAACCAGATACTTGTCATTATCAATTTCTGTAGTTCCAAAAGAATAAATAGAATAACAAAAAAAGAAAAGAAAAAGAAGAGTTTTAGATCGTCTCATAAAACAACATATTTATAACAAATATAGATTAAAAAGAAAGATGTTAAGACTTTAAAAAAGAAAGGAAAAAATTCTAATCATATTTAATTTTGATCTTGATACTAATAATTTTGTTTTGTTATAAGTTTAAATTTTTACTCAAGTTTATCCTTATTACCAAATACCTGCATTACATATTTTATAAAAATCACTTTTTCCATGTCCCGCCGTAACGATAATGAGGATTATCATGCTTTACCTTTAATAAACAGTCTTTACACACAAAAACCCATACTTTAGGCTGTTTGTATTGAATTCTATACATGGTGGAATAATCTCGCTGACATATATCACAGTATTTTTGACGCATAGAGCTCTAAGTATTTAATTATTAACTTTTGTTATAATTCAAATTGTACTGTATTCTGTCAACTTCAAGCTCCAGCCATCTCCATTGATCATTTTCAAGATGCCATATAACTTCACATTTTGTGGGCATAAATATACCATTCAATTTTTCTGTCTTTAAAGATTTTACTTCCCATTTGTACTTATTCTGATCATCTTTGTCTTTGTACCTCATGGCAATAAACTTGTCAAAATAACCATCCTGATTAAAATAAAAAACGCCTGAAGCCTGAGTACCATTGTATTTAAAATAAGCCTTTACAGACAAATCGTCTAATTGCTCCCATTTTATGCATGGACTCAGAGCAGCATACGGGAACCATACAAGTTCGGCTAGATAACGTTGTGCTGTGGCTTCATCTATTCTTTTGCTTCCAGAAACATCTGCTACGGGAATAGCGGCTAATAATTTAATGAGCATCTCTCCCTTTCCTTGCTCAAATTTATCCCTGCCGACAAAGCTAAAAATGGCGTCAGGTGAACTTTCAATATTCCAGATAAATGCCGGAGGCTGTAAAGTAAAAATTTGTTCTGCTGCTGCTCTACGCCATTCTCTTTGTTCAGGTTTGAGCCTCATCTTTAAGTTTTGTTTCAAATAAACATTGTGAATTTGTGGCTTTCCCACTACTCCACTTGCCTTCAACCACTTTTGAATAATAGACGGAAGTTTATCAATCTCATCAAGTCTAATGGTAGATGGATTTGCTATAAAAGTATTTTCTAAGATTGCTCGTCGCTCCTTATAAAAATTATTATTAAATTGATATTTTGAAAATGCGATAAATGAAGCTATCAAAAAAATAATATTCATTAAGGTTCCAGGCTTTGCATCAGACCAGTAAATTACAATCAAAACCTGAGAAAGTCCAATGGCAATCCAGCACAAGAGCCACCATTGCTTAAAATTCAAAACATAAGAAAAAAGCACACCAAAAAACAACAAAAAAACCATTAACCAAAGTAATCCTACAGGTTTTGTTATAGGTTGGGCAATGGCATTAAATTGAATGATGCTAAAGGCTTTCAAGAATCCAAATAAATGAATAAGCCCGTGAATACAAAAAAGTATAGCTAAAAGTACCTTCATAGCTGAAAATTTTAAAGATATTAATCAAAAAGATATCTAAAGCTCATCCATCTCTATTGACTTTAAAAAACTATCTTAAAATAGGGTTATGCCATAATTTAGGCACCTTTAACTCCATCGCCATCAATATCTACATCCAAATGTGTTTCCAGCGCAATTAGTGTTTTTTGAAGAACTTCCTTTGTCTTTTTAAGTTCTCTTTCCAAATAGGTAACTCTGTCCTCGAGACTATCAGCTTGTTTTTGCTGTTCCTCGAGTTTGCTTTCCTGCATTAAATCCCAAAAAAATCCCATAATTTTTTATTTATTATTGTTTCTATTTCTCTTATACAATATATAAAGTCTGATGGCAAGTCTTGCAAATAAGATAATGGCAATGACCATAACAATATTTAAACCAATATCCATAAAACCTTTATTACAATTGAAAAGTAGTGAAATAATTTAACATCAAACTACAAATAGTCTTTTTTGTTCTTTTATACTTAGCTTTGAAATACCTTAATAGATTACGTCATTTCAACTGATAATTGACAAGTAATACCGAAAATATAATTATGGAGAAAACAGTTTCAGAAGCTATAAAATACAGAAGGTCAACCAGAGTTTATAAAGATATGCCCATAGACACAGCACTGGTCAAAAACTGTATACACAATGCTACTTTGGCGCCTAACAGCAGTAATCTTCAACTCTGGGAATTTTATCACATTACCAGTAAAACCAAATTATCTAAAATAGCTGAAGCCTGTTTTGGTCAAAATGCTGCTGAAACCGCTCAGCAACTTTTGGTGGTCGTAACTCGAAAAGACTTATGGCGCCAACGGGCTAAGGCCAACCTAAAATTTATTGATGAAAGTTATGGAACAGAAGACTTGAGTGAACGCGACCGAAGGCACAAAAAAAGAGTAAAATCCTACTACGGTAAAATGATGCCATTCCTTTACACCGATTTTTTAGGAATACTTGGAGGTCTAAAATATATCGCTGCTCAGGTTATAGGCTTATTTAAACCCATGTACAGGCAAACCCGCTTGAGTGACATGAGAATTGTAGCCCATAAAAGTGCTGCACTTGCTGCAGAAAATTTTATGATCAGCATGGCTGCTATAGGTTATGACACCTGTCCCATGGAAGGCAGTGATACCTTAAGGGTAAAGCAAATCCTAAATTTACCACGAGGTGCTGAGATCAATATGATCATTGGTTGTGGGATAAGAGATGATAAAGGAATTTACGGCCCCCGATTTCGTGTTCCATTTGATGAGGTTTATACCAATATTTGAGGCAATTTTTAGGTTTGAAATTTTCATATCTATCATATATTTTGAAAAAAATGGTGTTTTGCTGTTATGTCAACCTGATGTATTTCGTTATTAGAGTAGAATGAACAAGCAACGATTTAAAAAAGAAGTGTTTTCTCTGTCTGAGCGGTTATATCCCATGGTCTTTCGTTTGCTTGGAAATCGAACAAAAGTTGAAGATGCTATTCAGGAAATCATGCTGAAGTTGTGGGAGAAACGCAAAAAGATTGAACACCATCCAAATTTAAAAGGCCTGGTCTTTCTAACCGCAAGAAACCATTGTATTGATATTTTAAGAAAAAACAATCCGGAAATTGAAGATTCGGAATTATACTTTAACTTTTTAAAATCTGAAAACGGCCACGAACAACTCGAATTGAAAGAATTGAACGCTATCATCCTTAAGATTTTAGAACGCGTTCCCGAACAACAACGAGAAATACTGATCATGAGAGATCTGGATGGGTTTGAATTTGAAGAAATTGCAGGTCTTACCACGCTTAAAGTAGAACACATTAGAGTTTTACTCTCTCGAGCCAGAAAACAGTTAAGGCAGGAACTGAAAAAGAATTATTGTTATGAAAGATAAAAATATCAAACATCTTATCGACAAATACGAGACCGGTTACAGCAGTCTCGATGAAGAAAAAACTATACTTACTAGTGTTGAGGAGCCTGATTCTGAACTTAATCCATGGTTTAAGTTTGTTAAACGTAAAAAGACTCAGTCACCAGAACAGTTCAATGAGGAACTTTGGAAAAAATTTGAACCTAAAACCAACTCAACACGAAAACTTTTAATCGGAACTATTTCTGCGGCTGCATCTGTTTTGTTAGTTCTATCTCTATACTTTAACAACTCTGATTCGCAGCAAAAAATGAGCTACGAAGAAAAGGCAGCCTTACTGAATGAAGCTATTGAGATGGCCTCAAATCAGGAAGATAAGATTGTCAATCAGGACATCATCTATGAAGACAACACCATAATTATTTACATCAAACAAAATTAAAAACAAACACCCATGAAAAATTTAATCTTAAGTATCTTAATCGTTTTTTTAAGTACACTCTCAATTCAAGCCCAGGACAAGGAATCAAAAACTGAAAAAATAAATCCTGAACAAACAATAATGTTTAAAATAAAGGATGTTCAATTTACACCGGACAGCATAGCCCAACCCAAAATTTACATTGACGGAAAACTATTTGATTTTGACATCAGTTTAATTGATCAGGATCAAATTGAATCAATGAATGTCATAAAGGGTGAAGAAGCCAAACGCTTATACGATGCGCCTCAGGGCGTAATTTTGATAACAACTAAATTGAATTCGGTAAAATCAGACGTTTATAGACTTAAAGCCGATAAAACTGAATTTCGTTTCAGAGACAGTAAAGGTAAAGATGATATAAGTCCTTTGTTTTTTATTGATGGAAAGCAAGTTGACCAAAAAGCTATAAAAGCCTTATCTCCGGATGATATAGAATCTATTGAAGTTTTAAAAGACAAAGCTGCCGAAAAATTATACAATGCAGAAAACGGAGTTATCATAATTAAAACAAAGAAAGGAGAAAAATAGTAAATCGCATTAAGGAGTTGAAGCCAACTCAAAATTCAATGATGTCAATCTGAATTTAATACAGAATCTGAAAAAAATTCAGATTGACATCATAGGGGTTTACAGTAACTACATCTTTTATTTAAATGATAAAGAATTACTTATTCCTCAAAATCCTTTAAAGTCTCCGTAATTATTCTAACACAGTCTAATAATTGTTCTTCATTTATAACCAAGGGTGGTGCAAATCTAATGATATTACCATGCGTTGGTTTGGCTAAAAGACCATTTTCTTTTAAAGCCACACAGATATCCCAGGCGGTTGAAGAATCTTCAGAATCGTTTATCACAATGGCATTAAGTAAACCACGGCCACGAACCAAATTTACAATGTTTGAGTTTTGAATGTATTCATTAAGCTTATCTCTAAACAATTGTCCTAGATGACGAGCATTTTGAGCTAATTTTTCATCTTTTACAACACCAAGTGCAGCCATTCCTACTGCGGCTGCAACAGGATTACCTCCGAAAGTAGAGCCATGTTGGCCGGGTTTTATGACGCCCATAACCTCGTCATCTGCTAATACTGCAGATACCGGATAAGCACCACCGGATAAAGCTTTACCTAAAATTAAAAGATCAGGTCTGGAATAGGTTGCTTGCCGTTCACAGTGACCCTGACAATTGCATTTACCGCAAACTGCCAACAATGCGCCTGTTCTGGCGATACCAGTCTGAATTTCATCAGCCATAAATAAAACTTCGTGTTGATTACAAAGCTCCTTCACCTTTGGGATAAAGTCGTCATCTGGTGTAAAGACACCTGCTTCACCTTGTATGGGTTCAACAAGCACTCCTGCTATATTTTTTTCATTCTCAAGAACATCCTGCAAGGCTTTAGGATCGTTGTAATTAACTTTTATAAAACCAGGGGTATAAGGGCCAAAGTTTTTTCTGGCGCCTTCATCATTACTAAAGGATATAATAGTGGTTGTCCTTCCATGAAAATTGTTTTCAAAAACCACGATTTGTGCCTCATGCTCATCTATACCTTTCTTTTCATAAGCCCACTTTCTGCAAATTTTTATTGCAGTTTCTACTGCCTCAGCACCTGTATTCATGGGCAAAAGCTTTTCAAAACCGAAATAGTCGGTAGCATATTCTTCAAAAACACCTAGTACATTATTGTGAAAAGCCCTTGACGTCAATGTAATTCGATTGGCCTGATCTGTCATGGCATTTACAATTTTCGGATGACAATGGCCTTGATTTACAGCTGAGTAAGCAGAAAGGAAATCATAGTATTTTTTCCCCTCAACATCCCAAACATACACCCCTTTGCCTTCTTTTAAGACTGCTGGTAGTGGATGATAATTATGAGCGCCGTGCTTATGCTCTAAATCTATGGCTTCCTGTGAACTGTGAATGTCATGAACTGTCATATAATAATATTTATGTTTTCGCAAAAATATCATTATAATTTGTGATTGAATTGAGGATAATACGATTTTCTGATTATTTAATATCATTTTAAACAAAATGAAGATTTAATCCTATTTATCTCTTAGAACACACTTAATTTATAACTTTACAACATGCTCTGGAATTTGTCGCTATCAACCTAAATCAAATTCAAAACATTAATTATTCTATTATTATTATCTTTGACGAGCAATTAAAATGTATTGTTCTGAATTAAATCAAATTTATACATAAAAATAAATTTGAAAATTCAGCGTTAACT
This sequence comes from uncultured Mesohalobacter sp., assembly GCA_964593755.1. Classification (GTDB taxonomy): domain Bacteria; phylum Bacteroidota; class Bacteroidia; order Flavobacteriales; family Flavobacteriaceae; genus Psychroflexus. Next base: position 16,145 of record CAZQKB010000003.1, read on the forward strand.
TGATTAATACCAAAAATAGAAACTTAAAAATTGTATGAAAAATTTATTATTTTTAATCATACTTTTTTCGATTCAGCTTAAAGCCCAGCAAAAATCATTTATCAATTTAGATTCGTTAAAGGCATATGTCGTAAGGGATTCTATCAGAAAAGACAGTATTAAATATCGTTTTCTTACAACAAACTGGGATAACAAAAAATTTAATCCATATAAAAATGAAACTGTCAATTATCCTTTTAAAATAGATTTTGATGATGTTTTTTATGCTTCACCAATATCAAAAAACTATGTCATAACATCAAGGTATGGCTGGCGCTGGGGCCGAGCCCATAAGGGAATAGACATAGATTTGATAACAGGAGACGAAGTTCACGCTATACTTGATGGAAAAGTCCGATATGTGGGTTACCACTCTGGCCACGGAAGAACAGTTATAATAAGACATTATAATGGGCTTGAAACGGTATACGCACATCTATCCAGATATAAAGTAAAAGTAAACGATACCGTAAAGAAAGGCCAAGTCATTGCAAAGGGTGGAAACACAGGAAACTCTAGAGGCAGCCACTTACACCTAGAAACCCTTTACAAAGGAAAACACATAAATCCGGAGTATTTATTGTCTTTTGATGATAATCATAAAATAAACAAACCTTACGTTTGGGTAACCAGAGACTGGGTTACTCCATTCATGCACAACTCCCGAAGGCAAAGCGAATTTATTTATTATGCAACTAGGGAAGAGGCTGAAAAAAGTGAAGGCATTCAGCAGAAAGTATATGTTGTAAAAAGAGGTGATACACTCTATGGTATCTCCAGAAAATATAATGTACCTATATCCAAAATTTGTAAAATAAATTCTATCCGAAAAAATAGTACGCTTAGAATTGGACAAGAATTAGTTTTGTAAATCTTAGCTTATTGGCTGTTAATGCCTTTACTACAAAATTTCAATTTTCGCTAAAATATTACTGACAACCTGTCATAACTTTTCTCATGGCATAATGATTGAAACTTATTAAATGAATAAATAAAAAATTAATCATGAGTAAAATTATAGGTATAGATTTGGGTACTACAAATTCATGCGTCTCTGTAATGGAGGGAAATGAACCTGTTGTAATACCAAATTCAGAAGGAAAAAGAACAACACCATCCGTAATTGCTTTTGTAGAAGGTGGAGAAATAAAAGTTGGTGATCCAGCTAAAAGACAAGCTGTGACTAACCCGGAAAAAACCATAGCTTCTATAAAAAGATTTATGGGTAATAAATTCTCTGAATCAGAAAGAGAGGTTAATCGTGTTGCTTACAAAGTAAAGAAAGGGGAAAATGATACTGCCAGAGTAGATATAGACGGTAGATTGTATTCTCCTCAGGAATTATCTGCAATGATTCTTCAAAAAATGAAGAAAACAGCAGAAGACTATTTAGGACAGGATGTAACAGAGGCTGTGATTACAGTTCCGGCTTACTTTAATGATTCGCAGCGTCAGGCTACAAAAGAAGCTGGTGAAATTGCCGGTCTAAAGGTAAGACGAATTATAAATGAACCAACTGCTGCTTCTTTAGCATACGGTTTAGATAAGAAAAGTACAGACCAAAAAATAGTTGTATTTGACTTTGGTGGTGGTACACACGACGTCTCTATCCTTGAATTGGGTGACGGTGTTTTTGAAGTACTTTCAACAGATGGAGATACACATTTAGGTGGTGACGATGTTGATGAAGTTGTTATCGATTGGTTGGCAGAAGAGTTTATAAAAGATGAAGATATTGACTTGAGAAAAGATGCAATGGCTCTTCAAAGATTGAAAGAAGCTGCTGAAAAAGCAAAAATTGAATTATCTTCTTCTTCTTCAACTGAAATTAATCTGCCATATGTAACAGCTACTCAAAGTGGACCAAAACACTTGGTGAGAACCTTGTCAAAATCCAAATTTGAGCAACTAATAAGTGATCTTGTTAAGAGAACCATAGCACCATGTGAAAAAGCACTTAAATCAGCTGGACTTAGCAAAAATGACATTGACGAAGTTATCTTAGTAGGTGGTTCTACACGTATTCCTGCCGTACAGGAAGCAGTAGAAAAGTTCTTCGGTAAAAAACCAAGTAAAGGTGTAAATCCTGATGAGGTAGTAGCTGTTGGTGCTGCTATTCAGGGTGGTGTTTTAACTGGTGATGTTAAAGATGTACTACTTCTTGATGTTACGCCACTATCTCTTGGTATAGAAACCATGGGTGGTGTAAACACAAAGTTGATTGAAGCTAATACAACAATCCCAACTAAGAAATCACAGATTTTCTCAACGGCAGCAGATAATCAGCCAAGTGTAGAAATTCATGTTTTACAAGGTGAACGCCCAATGGCAAAAGATAATAAGACCATAGGTCGTTTCCACTTAGATGGTATACCGCCAGCAAAAAGAGGAACACCTCAGATTGAAGTGACTTTCGATATAGATGCCAACGGTATTATCAATGTAAGTGCAGAAGATAAAGCTACGGGTAAAAAACAGGACATCAGGATTGAAGCTTCTTCAGGCTTAACAGAAGAAGAAATTGAAAAAATGAAAAAAGAAGCCGAGGCAAACGCTGAAGCAGACAAGAAAGCTAAAGAGAAAGTTGATAAACTTAATGAAGCTGATGCCATGATTTTCCAAACTGAGAATCAAATGAAGGAGTTTGGTGATAAGCTTCCAGAAGATAAGAAAAAACCTATCGAAGATGCTTTAGCAGAGTTGAAAAAAGCTCATGAATCTCAAGACGTTGAGCAAATTACACCAGCTTTAGATAAATTGAATGAAGAGTGGAAAAAAGTTTCTGAAGAAATGTATAAAGCTCAGGCAGAAGCTCAACAGGCTCAAGGTGGTGCAGCCGGTGCTGACGCAGGTGCAGAATCTTCAAATGATTCCGACTCTAAAGATGACGTAGAAGACGTAGACTTCGAAGAAGTCAAGTAGCTTGTGAACGAAGTTAAAATATTGACTTTGAAAAAGCTAAGTAAAATAATTAATTATTTTGAACCTCTAAACTTAACGTTTAGAGGTTTTTTTAGTTCTAATTTTTTTTGAATAAAAAATTGTAAAGGCCACTCCTCAGTCGTTACTGAAGTGTAAAGATTACAGGCAGCATAAGTACCAAATTATGTAAAGCGTGAAAAAGCATCGCCCATATTAATCCAAATCTCACTCTGAAATAAGCTAAGAACAAACCGATTACAAACTGGGGTGCTATAATTAAAGGCGAAAAAATTAAAATGTTTAGGTTTATATCATAATTGGTGATATGCACGTAACCAAAAATTAAAGCAGACATGTAAATAACCACTTTGTAATTTTTATGCCATAAATTACTTATCTTTTTATTAATTTTTTCTTCCTGATAAATATTAAGCCTTGCTATTACAAAAGCCAATAGCTTAAAGGGGCTATATCTTTCAACTATAAATGTTCTAAAAATGAATTCTTCAAAAATTGGAGCCATTATAACTCCTGCAATTATTGCTAAAAAAGGATTGTTTTTAAGCAATTCTATAGCCTTATGACTACTCATGTCAATGATTCCGGCATTTTCAATGAGTGATATTATTGAAATTAAAATAAGCATCGATAACAGGTCTAAAAATAGTAAAACAGCAAGTTGTCTAAGCCTGTAACTGTCTTTAAGTTTTGTATCTTTCTTATCTACTGGGTGTTTAAGAAACTCCCATAGGTCCGAGCATGCGCTCTTTATTAAATTCATTATGTCATAACATTAGAAAAATGATAAATATAATTATTTAGTGCTATCTATTATTAAAGTCTGAATGGATTAAATGTTACAATTAATTAAATAACTCAAAGCCATCTTTATTAATAGTATCTAAATCTCATTGAAAGAGTTTTTTAAACATTAAAAGCCAAAGCAATGAATTCCGTAAATGGTTAGTTGAACCTGACAATTATCTGTTTTTAGCAAATTTTGTAAAACTAGAATGAGTGATATAGATAAGAGTTTGCCAAGAGCTTCTTTTTCTGAGTAAATCTATGCTGATGGTTTGTATAGTATACCTAGATAAAAAGATATTTTCTATTCCAGGTTTTATTTGAAATTGAGTTAACAGTTTTTAATTACTTATTTTAATTAAATAACTTATAAATACTGTCTCTGCATATTCAAGTGAGAACGTAGTTTAGGTTATTCTTAAATAATGGGTCTAATAAAAAAGCCACCTGAACAATAGGTGACTTTCCTTGATTTTCTATGAAATGTTCGATTCAGTAACGATACACTGCATTCACTTTTTTATGTTTGTCATCGGGCATGTTTTCTTTTTCCAAAATATAACTTGATCCTCCTTTTTTAAGAACGTTTATTGTAAGTAGGTTGAGCAATGACGTATTATCAAGGCTTGGTTCATCTTCTATTTGAGATTTATTATCGTCAAATACGCCATAGATTTCTGTATCGTTCTGTACGAAGAGCGTATCTATCTTGCCCTCTATCGCTGCATCTAAAATATCGTTGATATTTGCAGAGGCTTTTCCTGTACCTATTTTTTCGTTATAAGTTTCAATTTTTTGCCTTTTATTCTCTTGGAAATATGATTTTACTTTATCCCAGGCCTTCTCATGAATTACTGCCATGTCGTGATCCTCTGCCTCAGGATTGATTACAACATCCATCAAATTATTATATTCATTTATATCATTAAACATTGACCACTGAAAATCCTGACAATGTAAAATTAGAGGGATATTTTGATTATCATTAATCAATGGCATTATGCCATCATGTATGGCTCTGTAAAACCTTTTTATCTCATTTTTTTCTTTTGCATTACCTTCTCCCTGTCCATTATACATCCCTGTTCCTTGATTACCCTGCTGGCCTGTTCTGAATTGCAGACTTTTTTCTTCATGATCATATCCTACAACGTCTTCTAATCTTTCAGGAACAATTTCAGGTGTCTCTAATTCTGTAATTGTATAACGTGTTGCTTCAAAAAATTTGACCTGATCTTCCTTAATACTCAAAATATAAAATAACCCATCTCCATTAAAAAGGGGCATAAGCGGTTTCAGATAAAAATCATTTGATACATAATTAAAATTCTTAAACCTCACTGGTACAGTGTAGTATTTAAAATAGTTTTCTGTGATAAATATGGCCAAACCGTCTGATTGATGTCTCCAAAACTCATCATCCTCTAAAAGGTCTGATACAGATTTAGTAAATTCTCTGATTTCTTTATCTGTCATACCTTTTGCTTCAAGTTTAGATTTTACTTCCTTAAGCTCAGTTTTAAGGTTAATTTTATCCTGACCCTCGAGTGTTTCTTTACCACCGCGGTGAGTTTCAATAAAAATTGAAATATTTATATCATTGTTGGTGTCTGCCAGTTTGAGCAGTTCTTTCTTAGTAATCATTGTCATAGTATTTATTTTATTATAAATTACTGAAAATGAACGGTAAAGAAAACCTTATCAAGCTATTTAGTTTAAACTTAAGGGTATTTAACAAATTTTAAGTGTAGAGTTTTGGCTTAAAGCCTTTAAGTAGCTAAAAATAAAACAAATATGTAATGTCTACTTTGTCTTCTCTTAAGGACAGAATAACTTACGCACATTACACATTTGTATCTTTACGTCTTAGATAGGTTATGTAGAGTACAATTATTTTATAATCCTTTTTCTATAAAAGTACTATCTATTTGTCCCAGCCGTCTAAAAATATTATCTATAGAATAACGACCTGCACTGCTGAGCCTGTTCAATTCAGACCATTTTATTGGAGTGGCGATACCACATTCGGAATTGGCACGAAGAGAGTAAGGACAAACTGAAGTTTGACCGTAAGCATTTCTCAAATAGTCTATGAAAATTTTTCCATTCCTATCCTCTTTTCGCACTTCTGCAGTCAGTAAGTCTGGATGAGCTTTTACCAGTTCTTCAATATTCTTTTTCAAGGTTGTTCTTACGTCATCGAATTCTGTATCTGGATTGATATAACACCAAATATGTAGACCATTTTTTCCAGTTGTCATTAATTTTGGTGTGTTATACCTGACTTCAAAAAAATCCTTAATGACTTTTGCAGCTTTTTTTACTTTATTGAAATCATTATCTGAAGGGTCTAAGTCAATGATAACTTTATTGGGTTTTTGCAATTCATTATACTTCGATAGCCACGTATGAAAAGATACTGTACCTTGATTAACGAGATAAATTAAACTTTTTTTATCATTACATATAACTTGTTCGTTAGTGCCATCTTCAGTTTTAATCTCTACCCTTTCAATAAAATCAGGAAAATATTTAGAAGCATTTTTTTGGTAAAACCCATTTTGGTCTATACCGTCTGGAAATCGCTGCAAAGTTAATGGCCGATTTTTTAAGTAAGGTAATATATATTTTGCTATTTTAGAGTAATAAGTTAGCATGTCCCTTTTTGAAATATTCTTTTCAGAAAAAATGATTTTATCAGGATGACTAATTTCAATGTTTTCTATCTGCATTGGGCTTAATTCTTTTCTTCTTTAATTTCATCCAAATTCTTTCCGGAAATTACACTCTTATTTTCTGTTTTTACTGGTTTTCGTCTTGCATCAGCTTCATCATCATCCATTTTAATAAGTAGCCAGTTTCCTTTCATTTTTCCGGAGGTCATTTTAATCAAAGCATAACCTCCTTGAATTTTCTCACCTTTCAGCCAAACTTCAATCGTCCCATTATCATAAGATTTCTGCAGTGATAATTTGTTTCCATTATCATCAGTTTTAATATTTTCAAAGTTGCCTCTATCCCAAATCGTTACAGTACCGCCTCCATACTCCTCTTCGGGTATAACCCCTTCAAAATCTGCATAGTCCAGAGGATGATCTTCTGTCGGCACAGCCATTCTTTTTTCAGCAGGATCTGTGCTTGGACCTTTTGGTATTGCCCAGGATTTTAAAGTATCTCCAAATTGTAATCTAAAATCGTAATGCAAATTTTGAGCGTCATGCTTTTGTATTACAAACACTTGATTTTCAGAACGTTCATTTTTCCTGGCTTTGGGTTCATCTGTTTTATCGAAATTTCTTTTTTTATTATATTGTTCTTCCATAGGTTAAAAATAAAAACATATCACGTCAACTAACTGATATATAAAGTATTTAAAAAAGTTTTGAAAATTATTTAAAATAATATTAATAAAAAAAGAATGAAATAGATAAGATGCAAATCAAAATTAAAACAGTTACCTATTAATCAAATAAATATCACAATACTAAACACTTAAAGCTGATAATTTTATTCATCAAAAAATGGCCTTTTGTATTTATACAATAAGGGGAATTGCTGATGAATTTTTGTTTTTAATTGCTGTAGTTTAAGCAAGGTTTCTAAAATAAAGTCTTCTTCATTTTTTAGATACGCCGAAAGGCTTTGCCAGGCTTTCATAGAATTTTCAATACCAATCAGAGCAATCTTTGCTGAAGAATGGTGCATGTTGTTGAGTTCATCTTCAAAATTTGGATCATGCGGATAATATCTAACAGCTGAAGATAGTTTAATATGTATCTGAAACAGATACCAATGGATGATATTTGAAGCTTCATCTATAAGTCGCAGCGCTCTATCACTTTCTTCCAAATTAACACCTAAATCAACGTTATGCAGATAATTCTCTTTACAAGCCTGCAGATGGTCATTTGTATTAAACCACTTCTCCACACTTTGCATATAGTCTAATGCGATGAGCGCAAGCGGATGATTTCTGGTTTTTTTTGCTTTTTGTTTTTCTTTGTCGTAAGCTTCACCATCCTTTAAATCCTCTAAATCAATCCCTCGTTCCTCTGCCATTTTTTGAAGCATCTCTATGACATTACCAAGATTTTGAGATACGATAGAGAGGTAATCTTCTTTGTCTTCAAGTGCATTAAATTGTTTTCTATCCTCAAAAAATATTTTACAACGGTCAGTGAATTTACACCTCTCGCACCACCGGTCGCAGTGGTTGTAAATGCCTGATATAAAACTATTCTGCGACATATAAAAGTTTTTTAGATATCATAAAAAAACCGCTGAGAGACAGCGGTTTTTGGTTTTAAACTAATCATGTAAAATTAACCTAAATACTTCTTAAGCATTTTGTTTTTGGACTGATGCTTAAGACGTCTTATACCTTTTTCTCTAATTTGACGTACTCTTTCTCTACTTAAATCGAACATGTCCCCTATCTCCTGCAGTGTCATAGCAGGCTGATTTCCTATACCATAGTTCAGTCTTATCACGTCAGCTTCACGTTGAGATAGCGTGTCCAGTGCACGGTTTATTTCAACACTTAGAGAATCTTTCATCAACTGATCATCGGGATTAGGAGATTCTGCAGAACTCAATACATCGTATAAGTTAGAATCATTTTCACCTTCTTTGAAAGGTGCATCCATGGATAAATGACGCCCGGAATTCTTCAGAGCCACTTTAACCTGTGATTCAGACATGTCCAGCTCTTTAGCAATTTCTACTGCTGAAGGTGGTCTTTCATTAATTTGTTCGAGATGTGAAAAGGTTTTATTTATCTTATTGATTACACCAATTTTATTTAGTGGTAATCTCACAACCCTGGATTGCTCAGCCAAGGCCTGCAATATAGATTGTCTAATCCACCAGACGGCGTAAGAGATAAATTTGAAACCACGGGTTTCGTCAAATCGTTTTGCAGCTTTTACTAGTCCAACGTTACCCTCATTAATTAAATCCGGTAATTTCAAACCTTGATTTTGATATTGCTTCGCAACAGATACTACAAAACGGAGATTGGCATTAGTTAATTTTTCTAAAGCTATTTGGTCACCTTCTCTTATCCTTTGAGCCAACTCTACCTCTTCTTCAGCAGTAATTAAATCTACTTTACTGATGTCCTGAAGGTATTTATCTAGTGATTTCGACTCACGATTGGTAACCTGCTTTGTAATTTTTAACTGTCTCATGTAATCTCTGATTAAATTAGTTTGGTATAATAGTGATTATTTTTCAATTGACCAAATAATAACACTTAATTATCAGTGATATAACATATAATAGGTTAAAATATTTTATAAATTAATGTCATAAAACGTTAAAATGAAAATAACAGTCCACAAAAATGTTCTCAACCAGTTATACCTTACAAGTTTTAATATATAAATTGATTTTTCAAGAGCCATTGGATTATCAATTTTTTGATGTAGTGGAACAAAGATTGCAAAGGTTGTAATCCACGTCAGGCCAACTAAAACCAAGTTTATAATACTGTATAGGCTCCAATCATTCTCTAAAGGAAACCAGATACTAATAACCAATTGAGATAACATCAAAGGCAAAACCACAAAAGTAATTTTTGTTGTATAAATTGGGTGCCATTTTGAAAGTTGGACCTCCGAGTAATATTTGAAACTGGGATAAATTACCAATTGTACCAGCCAAATTAAAACCAGTAATCCGGAGTCTGAAATTAGTTTAAATGAATGTAAGTCAATGTCCAGCATATCAATCGACTAAACGCCATTTATAATCTTTATGAACTTTCCATAGTATGTATCCAAAAGGAATCCACCAAATAAAATCGTTGGTAATTAGAGTATAGAAAAAACCAAACTCTATCTCTCCTAAAGCATAATTTATAAAAAAGCCTAAAGGTCCAAATATTTTACCCAATAAACCAACAGCCACTATTGGCCAGTGTCTTAATGGACTATAAGATGCCCACCAATAGCCTAAACCAAAAACACCAATAACCATTCCCATTCCCTGCCAGATTGTTGTATGTACTGGTGACTGCATCCCAACCAAATCAAAAAACTGATGAGGAAACAGGCCAACCCATAAACCCCAAATTACGTTATAAACTGCAGCTATTCTTAGAATTATTTTCATTATCAGCTTTTTTTTCAAAAATAATTTTAAGACTGTAATTTATTAGGAATCAATTTGTAATTTTTTCATAAATGAAACTTCAAAAGTAAAATGGAGATGACATATAGCAAAAAAGTCCACAAAATTGGTTTGCAATATTTAATTACATTTACATCCTAATTCAATTTTTTAATCATGAAGTTATCAAACGGTCATCTCTTTATATATTTCACCATAACGTTTTTGTTTTTCCCCTTAAAGCCAGGTCTATATGCTCAGGCTAAAATTAAAGGCAATAAGGAAGTAAAAACTGAGCAAACTCCTGTAGAGCCCTTTCACACCATATCCATTGGCAATGAACTTGAAGTACTTTTTATCAAATCTACAGCCCCTTCAGTAACTATAGAGGCAGACAGCAACCTGCATCCTATTATAAACTTTCAAGTTAAAGACAGCGTATTGAATTTTCAGATCAATAAAATTGTTAGAAGATCAAAACAATTTAAAGCTATAGTAAGATATACAAATAATCTAGAGCATATCATACTTAATGGCAGTGTAGATGTTGAAGCTGAAAATAGTATAGAATTGAAAACATTGGATCTCACACTTCATGATGACTCTAAAATAGATGCTAAAATTGTTTCAGACAATTTCCGTTTAGAAAACAACAACGAAACTTCTATAAAACTGACAACTAATTGTATTCTTAACTTAGAATGTAAAATTGCTCATCTCGAGTTGAAAAACAACAGTAACAATATCATTGAAATCAATGCTGAAGAACTAGAAGTCAATACCTATGACAAAGCCGAGCTTGATATTGAAGGCTTTTCCTATAAATTAAATGTAGATTCTACCAATTCATCAGAAATCAATGGAGAAAATCTCCTGACCAATATAAGTAACATCAAGCTGTCAAAAAAAGCTGATGCTATAATTCAGGCAACAGATACTATTACAGTTGATGCTTCCGGTAACACAAAACTTGAACTTTATGGTCAACCAAAAATTCTCGTTAAAAACCTATCCGGTACTTCTTCAATTATCAAAAAAGAACATTAGTAAATTAAGAAAATCACTGATAGGACTATTTTTTTACGATATCTATTTTTAGAATACTTATAGTATGACATTTATCACCTTACTTAGCTTACATAAACATTATTTTTGTAGCTAAACTAAAAATTTGCTTTCATGAAAGATTTAGAGATAGCTAAGAGTGTTGACTTAAGACCAATAACAGACATAGCAAAAAAGTTTGGAATAAGTGAAGAAGACATCGAGATGTATGGTAAGAACAAGGCCAAAATTCCGTTATCTTTAATAAACAGTGTAAAAGCCGGTAAAAGTAATTTAGTTTTAGTTTCGGCCATTTCCCCTACGCCGGCCGGTGAAGGAAAAACAACATTATCAATTGGTTTGTCTGAAGCTCTGAACCAACTCAACAAAAAGACGACAGTAGTACTACGTGAACCATCACTTGGGCCAGTTTTTGGCATAAAGGGTGGCGCAACCGGTGGTGGCTATTCTCAGGTATTGCCTTTGGAAGACATAAACCTTCATTTTACAGGAGATTTCTCAGCAATAGAAAAAGCGCATAATCTTCTTTCTGCAGTCATTGACAATAATATACAAAGTAAAAGCAACACACTCGGCATCGACCCAAGAACGATAACCTGGAAACGCGTGGTCGATATGAACGACAGGGCTTTGAGAAAAATAATTGTTGGTCTGGGCGGTACTTCTTTCGGAATACCCAGAGAAACAGGGTTTGATATTACAGCCGCATCAGAAATCATGGCTATCCTTTGTATTTCAAAAGACCTGAGTGATTTAAAGCACCGATTAGGTAATATTTTTATTGGTTATACATTTGACAAAAAACCTATTTACGCGAGAGATTTGAAGGTAGCAGGTGCCATGGCAACTTTACTGCGCGATGCCGTTAAACCAAACCTGGTACAGACCTTAGAAGGAAATCCAGCAATCATCCATGGTGGTCCATTTGCTAATATAGCTCAGGGCACAAATTCTGTCATTGCAACACTTATGGGCATGAGCCATTCGGAATTTACTGTAACTGAAGCGGGATTTGGATTTGATCTTGGTGCCGAAAAATTTTTCAACATCAAATGTCAGAGCGCTGATATTTCTCCAAAAGTTGTTGTTCTTACAACGACAATAAGAGCTTTAAAATACCATGGCGGGTCCAGTTTAAAAAACTTAGAAGTTTCGAATATAAAAGCTTTGAGGAATGGCTTACCTAACCTTGAAAAACACGTAGAAAATATCCAGCAATTTGGCCTGGAGCCCATTATTGCATTAAACAAATTTACCACAGACAGTCCTGAAGAGATTGAACTGATAAAGGACTTCGCAAAAGTAAAGGACATTAGATTTTCTGTAGCAGATGTTTGGGGGAAAGGCGGAAAAGGAGCTTTGGAACTTGCCAGCCATGTTGTGGAAGCCGTAGAAAGTTGTGGATCCAAATTTAAACCTACCTATGATTGGGACATGCCAATAGAAACTAAGATAGAGCGCGTGGCAAAAGATATATATGGAGCGAAACAGGTAGATTACAACGCTTTAGCAAAACGCCAATTAAAACAAATCAAAGAACTCGGTTTAGACCAATTACCGATTTGTATCGCCAAAACTCAGAAATCACTATCTGATGATCCAAAACTACTGGGCAGACCAAAAGACTTTACTCTAACCGTCAGAGAAATTGAAATAGCTTCCGGAGCCGGTTTTTTAATTCCTATAACCGGAGACATTATGCGAATGCCCGGATTACCTGCGCATCCGGCATCAGAAGGCATAGACATATCAGATGAAGGTGAAATATTTGGTTTATTCTAATCATTAATTATTCAAAAAAATATATTTAAACACCTAAAAATAAAAACTATGAAAAGTAAGTACAGTACGTGGTATCACCCATACAAACCTGTAAAAAAATACAATAAAAAAGCTGCATACTTCAGTATGGAGTTTGGAATAGACCAGGCTTTAAACATCTATTCCGGTGGCTTAGGATTTCTTGCCGGCTCACATATGCGCTCTGCCTATGAACTAAAACAAAATATGATAGGTATAGGCATGCTGTGGAAGTATGGCTACTATGACCAAAAAAGAAATGACGACCAAACCCTAAAGGTGGAGTTTAACGAAAAACATTTTGATTTTCTTGAAGATACCGGCATAGAAGTCGAAGTTCAACTTCATCAAAACCCTCATGTAAAGGTTAGAGCCTATGTCTTAAAACCTGAAATTTTTGGTACTGTACCTATTTATCTTCTAAGCACAGACGTTGAAGGTAATGATCATCTTTCAAGAACGATAACCAATCATCTTTATGATGCCAACGAAGTAACAAGAGTTTCTCAAAGTATAGTTTTAGGAATTGGCGGAGCAAAAGTTGTTGAAAAACTTGGCGGTGCAGACATCTACCACCTTAATGAAGGACATGGGCTTCCGGCTTTTTATTATTTGAAAGACCAGGGTGTTACTAAAGAACAAATGGTTTTTACAACACATACACCAGAAAAAGCAGGTAATGAAGAACGAGATGCCATGCATTTAAACCGATGTGGTTTCTTTGGCAGAACATTACCACATCATGAACTGGAAAAAGAGTCTGTAAATGATTTCAATATCAATTATACAGTCTCTGCCTTGCGTATGGCCAAAAGAACCAATGCCGTCTCTAAACTTCATGCTGAAGTGTCAAAAAGAATGTGGGGAGATTTTGATGGCATTTCGGAAATTATTCCAATTACAAATTCTCAAAACCAAACTTACTGGCAGGACAAAAGCATTAAAAAAGCCTGGGAGAAGAAAAATTCGGCGACCTACAAACGACGCAAAAAAGCCTTAAAGAAGAAACTTTTTGAAGAAGTCTACAACCAAACCGGTAAACAATTTGATCCCAATGTTATAACCATGGTTTGGGCCAGACGTTTTGCAGGATATAAACGTGCAGATTTATTATTGCACGATATGGAGCGTTTTAACAGACTTGTTCATAACTCAAAATATCCGGTTCAAATTATTTGGGCAGGCAAGCCGTATCCATATGACTATTATGCTATAGATGTGTTTAACAGCTTAGTAGATGAATCTAAGCGCCACAACAGTTTGGCTGTATTGACAGGCTACGAGCTGGAACTTTCCAGAGCATTAAAATATGGTTCCGATGTTTGGCTAAACACACCAAGAATAACCAGAGAAGCTTCAGGTACAAGTGGTATGACAGCAGCAATGAATGGCTGTGTAAATGTGACTATCAATGACGGCTGGATACCGGAATTTGAAGAAAATGGTGAAAATAGTTTTGTCCTGCCAGAATTAGATCATAAACTGCCGGTATGGGACCAGGATAGGATGGATGCTGAAAACCTGTATAAAGTATTAGAGGAAAAAGTCATACCAACCTATTATGATGCACCAAAAAAATGGCAGGAAATCGTATTTAATGCAATGGACAACGTTATACCGGAATTTACAAGTGCTAGAATGGCAGATGAATACTATAAAAAACTCTACAAGTAAAAATTGGGTTTAGGTGATGTAAAAGAAGCTGTCTCAAAACCTTTAATTTGATAATCTGTCCCGAAGCGTCGGGAGTTTCAGATTCTATAACAAATTGGAAATTATTAGACTAAGATTCTGAAATGAATTCAGAATGACTAGCTATTCAGGTTTTGAGACAGCTTCTTTTTAATTTTATTTCAATTTTCGCTTTTTCAATTCATCCTGAATGGCCTTTTGTTGTTTCGGTTTCTTTAAAAACAGATATATCAAAAACAGGGGAATCAACATAAAAAAACCAAAAGCATTTGCTGCCGCACCAAAAATTAATATTCCAATCATAAAACCAATGAAAAAAGCATCAAAAAATGGTTTCGGTTTGGAATTTTTTGCCAGCTCAAGTAATTCTTCGTTTGTGAGTTGCGATAATTGTTCTGGATTCATTTTTGGGCGTATTACATCAAAAAAATTAATTTATCTCTGCTGCAAAAGATATCATCTTGTTTGCTAATATAGCACCTAGATTTAAAATAAAAAACTGAGATACGGTCACAATGTTAAAATATGATTTGGCAAACTTTGATATGTCGTTGTTTCAATAATCAAGCTGGGCAAGGGTTTCAAAGCATTGCAAAAGCTAAAAAGAGCAAAAGCATAGCTATTCTACATTTTTAACTTCAGGCTTCTTCAAGGATTTTAAATGCCGCATATTTTTGAGGAGAAATAAACAAATCGAATGCACTTTTTGCAGATTCTACAGCTTTACTAACAAACTGATCTGAATATGAAATTTTATTGACTCGCGCACACCATTCAGACCAGTTTTTCATAAGAAGTTTATTGTCTTGCAATTTATAAAAATTTGCAGCTGGCATTTGCCAACGCGTTCGGTGCTTTTCAATTTGCTGGCCTATAATATGACCGCCTAACTCAGATCCTTTTACAACATATAACAATCCTATGAGTTTTGGTAAATCGCAAAATGACTTACTATCAATGATTTCGAAATTTAGCGAAGACACGTCTATATTGAGATGCTTTAAATCTACATCTAGATCTAGTCTTCTATCTTTAGGAATTATACTTTGGCTTGGCAAGAGGTATTTATATCTAAAAATAATTTCGAAGGCAACGGCATGTGCTTTATATAGATGAAAAAGATGGTTTGTATAGCTTTTTAAATCGTAGTTTTTAGAAAACATCGCTTTAGCATTCATTGCCTTTTCTGTAAATGCGTGTTCTTTCCTGGTCTCTTTCTTTAATCTTTCAGTAAGCGTTTCTTTCATAAAAATCAAGATTTTAAGAGTTCTTGAAAAGTTTGTAAATCAAAAGGTTTTGGGTAATAATAATCAAAACCGGCCTCTATACATTTATTTCCCCATTCGTTGCCAAAATAATTGGTATGGGCTATAAAAATCGAATTTTCTGTACTTGGATAAGTTTTTAATTTATCAAGGACGCCAAAGCCATCTATGCCTGGATCATCCAGATTCAAATCTATCAGAATAATGTCGTAAGTCTTATTTTTTGCCAGTTCAAAGCACTCATTAGCTGTTTCCACGGCATCAACAACATAATTTTCAGCAGCAATTTTTTCTACAATCATTCTGTTGATACTGCTATCCTCGACATATAATATGCTTTTTCTATTCATCCTTAGAGGGTATTAATACTTTAAAAATAGAGCCCTTGCCTTTCACACTTTCCAAACTTATATCACCCCCTAATAGTTTTAAATTGTTTTTTACAATGTAGAGTCCAAGGCCAGTACTTTTATCAGCCTGATGTGTAGTATCTGAGATTGTAAAGTAGGGTTCAAATATTCTATCAATTTTATCTTCTTCCAGACCTATGCCATTGTCTTCTACTGTTAGGGAAACGTAGTCAATATCCTTTTTTCTTATAGTTTTGACATTAACTTCTATTTTTCCATTATGAGGAGTGTACTTAATTGCATTGTTTACCAAATTGTATAAAATTTGACTATAATAGTGCTGATCAGTATAAAAATAAAGTTCGCTGTTTTGATGAAGAAAAATTAAAGAAATTTGCTTTTTATCTGCATCGTGTTTTAAGCTTTGAATAATAGACTCTGAAAATGAAATAATTTCCACTTTTTCAATATGTACAGATTTATAATCACTGTCTACCTCTGAAGCCAGAAGTATTTTATTCACTGTATTTAAAAGTCTTTCTGAACTTTTAAGGGTCATTTCAATAAGTTCCTTATGGTTTGGCTGCAACTCAGCATCCATAAGTATAATTTTAGAAATGCCTATAATACTTGTTATTGGTGTTCTTATTTCGTGAGAAACATTAGAGAGTATTTTAGATTTCAACTGGTTGATTTCCTCTCCTGTTTTTAAAGCTATTTCGAGTTGCTTTTGGTATTTTTTATTGGATTTTAGTTGGTCTTTTAATTTTCTGTTTAATCGCTCTAATTCGTCAGACTTTTCTTCTACTAGAATTCGTAACTGCTCCCCCTTTTTAGCTAATTTACTTTTCTCATCAAATATATTTTTATAGTGTTTTAATTCTTTTCTTATGAAAAGCTTATGCAGTTTTTCTAAAAATACCTTTTGGTGAGGGACCCATGGAAGGGATTTTTCTTTTTCTTTTTGTTTCCAGATATCAAATGAAGATCTTGGAGACAAAACCATTCTATCATTTTTTTGCTCTATAGTCATAGCTTTTTCCGGATTTCCGGCCCAATTAACAACATGTTCCTTTGCTGTTTTCCAGAAATGCACATACTTCCCTAAGTCTGCAGAAATTACCAAACATACACATCCTGCTACCTCATTGTTTTGCCAATTTTTCAACATAGACTTTATAGAGTCTGCATAAAAGATATTTTTTTCAAATTCAGACTCCCACTTTTCGTCTATTGCATTGTGAATTTTTAAAATTTCTGATGCCTCTGGAGTTATGCCATGGCTGTAAGTTTTTTCATGTTTATTGTAAACTGTGAAACCACAAACATCAAGTTGTTTTTTAATGCCTTTCCAGTTATCTACTAAAATGGACTCAAAGCCTTCTTCAGATTCGTGCAGATTGATGTTATAAAGTATGTCATTGTGCTTTTTTTCATGTCTCCGCAGGGCTTCTATATCTAATAAAGATATCTTGTTCGAAAAATAACCGGCAATAAGCTCCAGTAAAAATCTGGAATTAAAATTGAGGTATTTTTCTCCTTCATAGTGATGACAAATCAGCATACCCCATAATTCATTGTCGATTATTATAGAAACTACATGTGTAGCTGCCACACCCATATTTTTTAAATATTGAATATGAACAGGGCTTACACTTCTGTACACAGAATAGCTTAAATCTAAGGTATTATCTGATTTTTTTAAACTTTCAACAGGAATCCCTTCATCACCAGTATCATGAATTGACCTGCTCAAATTTGTCAGGTAAAGCTTCCTGGCTTGCTTCGGGATATCTGTTGCCGGATATTTTAAACCTAAGAAAGAACTCAGTCCTATTGATTTTTCTTCGGCAATGACCTCACCGTCTCCTTTATCGTCAAATTGATAAATCATTATTCTGTCAAAACCTGTAAAATCTTTGAGAAAAAGAGCTGTTGTATTAGCTAAATTTTCCAATGTCCTGCAATCCTTTATATCTCTGGTAATAGATTTTAGCAAATTAAAACTCTCATAGCTTGTATTATTATCACTCTGGGCCTCAAGCTCTATAACTATATCTTCATTGGAATTAGAAAAAAACAACAAGTATTGCTTCCCTTTAATACTAATTTTATTTTCATACAGGACGTTGTAAAAATTATCATCCTTTAGTTTATCAAAGAATTGAACGACTTGTGCGTCAAATAAATCTCCTAAAACAGTTTGTTCTGATATCTTACTGCTATCGAATACTTCGTTAATATTTTGACTGATATATTTAAGGCTTTTGGGACCTTTACTAAAAGCTAGTAGGAAGCCGTGAGATTGTATTCTACCTAGTAAGTGAATAGGTTCTTTATCACATTCCGAAAAATCAATGTCGACATTTGTTGTTTTCATATTCCAAAATGGCAAGCATCCTAAGATTAAGCAGGATTAGACTAATGTAAATGTAAGTTAAAATTTTTCAATCTATTAAAAATATTTAAAAAATATTATTAAGCAAATTAATGTTTTTAAATTTCTTACTGCTTACAATAAACTAATTGAATCCCAGAGCATTGAAAATTAAATAGTTTCAATAAAATTAAAATAATAAACTTTCATTGGCTTAATATGCTATATTTGTCTGAAACAACTTTTGTTTGTTTTAAGCATGTAACTTTAAATAATGCATCATGACTAACTTTTCTAAACTATTGGTTTTTCATATTGATGATCAGCGGTTTGCATTACCAATTAACGTTGTCAGGAAAGTAACTCAGGTTGTAGAATTTACACCTTTACCAAAAATGCCTAAATATATACATGGTGTGATTAGCTATCATGGAGATATTTTACCTGTGATTAATTTATCATATTTGTTTAACATCAGTACCAAAGAACTTGATATTAATGACAGGCTTATCATTGCTTCATCGTCAAATGGAAAATTGGCCCTTTTGGCAACGCTTGTTCATGATGTTATTGATATAGAGCCTAATGAAATTGTAGAGCCCGATAAAATTATCTATGGAACAAGTTTTTTACATGGTGCTATAAAACACCCGGAAGGCATGATCCTCATTAATGATATAGATAAATTTCTGAGCAAAAAAGAACTGGCACTTTTGGAAGAAGGGATTGAAAAAGAAAAAAATAAAATTGAAAGCCATAGTTCTTAATGACTATTTACAATAAACCTTTGAACCTCTAATGCCGATGAATCAAAACCAACTGAGCAAACTAAGAGCTTTTCTCCTTGAACACATGGGACTGTTGTACACGGAAAAACAGGATGTAGAATTATGCTCTAAAATAGATTATGCTTCAAAAGGTTTTGATTTTGAAAATACTGAAAAATTTGTAGAATGGCTCTTAATGCAAAATCTGGATGCATCTCAGACTAAAAAGCTTGCCACTTACCTTACCATTGGAGAAACCTACTTTTTTAGAGAAAGAAAAGCTTTAGACTATTTGGAAAACAATTACCTTCCAATGCTTATTGCAAAAAGAAGACATACTAACAAAACATTAAACATCTGGAGTGCCGGATGTTCATCAGGCGAAGAACCTTTTACTATTGCTATAATTCTTCATCGCTTACTACCGGATATTAAAAATTGGGACATTAGGATTCTGGGTACAGATATCAATTTAAAATTTTTAGAAAAGGCACAAAACGGCGTTTACTCAAAATGGTCTTTTAGAGGAATGTCTGAGACCGTCATGGTTAAGTATTTTGAAAAAATTAATGAAAATAAATACAGGTTAAAACCCTTCATTAGTGATATGGTAAACTTTTCGTATCTCAATTTAGCCAGTCCACCATATTTTCCTGCCAGCAATAAATTGGATTTATTTGATGTCATCTTATGCCGTAATGTCCTCATTTATTTTTCACAGGAAGGCATAAAAACGGCAACTAAAAGTTTCTACAACAAACTAAAAAATGAAGGTGTTTTATTGTTAAGCGCAGTTGAAACCTCCAATCTTGTTTGCGAGGATTTTAACCGTATTCCACACCAGGGTATTATGGTCTATGAAAAAAATTCTGAGAAAAATTCTAAACCGGACCGCAAAATTCCAAAAACTAATTACATACACAGCTTCAAACAATTTCAAAAGCCTGACTTTAAAGATATCCTTAAAAAGAAATTGAATTCTAAAACTGAAAAAAAAGTTGAGAATGAGTCAGTTGAAGATAATGACTTTAAATATGAGAAGCTGTTAAAAAATTATCAAACAGGCAATATAGAGGAGGCTGAACAAAAACTCATTAAAATCATTGATAATGCAAAAAATGTAGCTCCAAAATACTATTTATTACTAGCAAGAATTAGGGCTAACAAAGGCTCTTTAGATATCGCAGAAAAACTGTGCAACAAGGCGATCCAAATTGATAAGGTAAATACAGCCGCCTACTACTTATTGGCAAACGTTTATAATGAACAAGGTAAAATTCAAGATGCCATTTCTTCCATAAACAGGACCTTATTTTTGGATCCGAATTTTGCCATGGCCCATTTTTTACTTGGAAATATTGCAAAAAATGATCTTAATTACAAAGCATCCACAAAGCATTATAAAAATGCTTTGAAAAGCCTTTCTAAATTAGAAAATGATAAAATTGTTCCCGGATCTGATGGACTTACAGCTGGCGGTTTATCCAAAATGATAGATTCTGTTCTTAACTTAAACAGCAAGGTATTAATGACGTAAAATTTCTATTATTAATTAAATGAAAATAAAAACTAACAAGAAAATCGGTAAGATCCTAAGAGAAAGAGCTGCTCTTCTTCAGGTTTCTGATGAAGAACAAACTGATTTAGGTGATTTTTTTGAAGGCCTTGTTTTTATGTTATCCAATGAAAAATATGCCATCGATGCAACTTTTGTAAACGAGGTCATAAGTGTCTCTGATATTACGCCACTTCCTGGAACACCTTCATTTTTAGTTGGCATAATAAACTTAAGAGGTAAAATTCTATCAGTAATTGACATAAAAAGCTTTTTCAACCTTAATCAAACTCAGAAAACAAGCAAGAATAAAATATTGATAGTAAATTATAATGGTATTGAACTGGGTATAGTGACAGATGATATTATTGGTAACTCCAGAATATATTTAGATAAGCTTCAAAAAAAATTGAGTGCTGTGCTGGGTTTTCCAGAACATAAGGTTATCGGTGTATCAAATGAAAACTTGATCGTACTGGATATAAAAAAAATGTTGCTTGATGAAAAATTGATTATTAATGAAGAAATTTAAAAACTTATAAAGATATTTAATTAGATTAAAATGAATAAACTCTCAATTGGATTAAAGTTAAGTATTGGTGTATTACTGATACTCGTATTGTTTATAATAGTAAATGTAAACTCTTATCAAAATATTCAGGACATTAAAGACAACGAAAAATGGGTAAACCATACCAATAAAGTTCTTATAAAAATTCTAAATATCGATACAGACTTAAAAGATGCAGAAACAGGAAAAAGGGGTTACATCATCACAGGTCAGGAAAGCTACCTTAAGACTTACAATAACGCTGTGAGTTCTGTTTACAGAAATATTGAAGAATTAAAGAGACTTACCCGTGATAATAGTTCTCAACAAGAGAAGATATCTCAGCTCATACCCAAAGTTGATTTCAATCTGGCTGAAATGAACAAGCTTATAGAGCTAAGGGAAGATGTAGGATTTCAGGCAGCTCAGGAAGTTTTGGTAACAGGAGTCCACAGAGATATGATGTCTGCAATTCGAGTTTTGCTTACAGCAATGGAAAATGAAGAAAACAGGTTGCTGCAGGAAAGAATTGTTGCGACTGAAAAGAGCACCAAAAATGCCATAAATACAATGCTTTGGTCCTCGATTGGTGCTGCAATGGTTGTTTTGCTGCTTATCATTTACTTTATCAGAAATATTGCAAACCCAATCAAAAACTTAAGCAAACATGCCATAGATATTTCGCAAGGAAAAATAAACAGAATTGGAAGAGAAACCAGACGTGCAGATGAAATAGGTATATTGCTAAATGCTTTTAAGTCCATGCAAAAATATTTAAAACAAAGGGCCAATGAAGCCAATTATATTGCTGAAGGCAATCTGGCAATAGAAGTAAAACCTGTTTCTGAAGAGGATATTATGGGTATTGCATTTTCAACAATGATAGACAGGTTGAGACAACAAATCACAGAAGTATCTGAAGGTGTAAAAATTTTATCCTCTTCATCCAGTGACATAATGGCTTCAATATCTCAATTATCTTCAACAACATCAGAAACATCAACTTCTATAAGTGAAACAACATCCACAATTGAAGAAGTAAAACAAACAGCAGATGTTTCTAACCAAAGAGCAAAAGAAATATCTGATTCTGCTCAGAAATTATCAGATATATCTCATGATGGCTATCAATCCATTCAGGATACCATTCAGGGAATGAATAAAATTAAAAGCCAGATGGAATCAATCGCAGGTATTGTCATTCAACTTAGTGAAAAAAGTCTCACCATTGGTGAAATTGCTACTACTGTAAATGACCTCACAGAACAATCCAACTTACTGGCTGTAAATGCATCAATCGAAGCGGCAAAAGCTGGTGAACAAGGCAAAGGATTTTCTGTAGTAGCTCAGGAAATCAAACACCTGGCAGAACGCTCTAAAGAATCTACAATCCAAATAAGATCTATTTTGGCCGATATTCAAAAAGAAATAAGTAGCGCTGTTATGGCTACAGAAGAAGGAGAAAAAGTTATAGGTTCAGCCCTGGAATTATCAAATAATGCCAGTGAAGTCATCACTACACTTGCCGCCAGTGTAGAAGAAGCCTCAGAAGCCAATATCCAAATTGCAGCCTCAAGCCAGCAACAACTTACTGGAATGGATCAAATTACAATAGCTATGGAAAGCATAAACGAAGCCAGCAGACAAGTCTCCAGTATTTCAAAACAAACTGAAGCCTCTGTTGCAAAATTAAGTGATTTTGGACATAACTTACAGAGGATAATGGACCAGTACAAATTGAAAAAGTAATTTGTACAGAAATTTACAACAACTGAAAAAAATAAAGATTAAAACAACCAGACTCTCATAATGGACAAAAAACAGGAATTTCTTAAAAAAATCCTCGAGACATTCAAAGCAGAAGCAAACGAAAATTTGAATGCCATGGCTATCCATTTGATTGAACTTGAAAAAAATCCTGGAAAAGAGAGACAAGACGAATTGAGTGAAATCATATACAGAGTTGCACACAGCCTCAAAGGCGCTTCCCGTTCTGTAAATCTAAGTGAAATTGAAAGTATCTGCCATGCTTTTGAGGATGTGATGTCCGCTATTCGGGATGGCCAAATAGAATATAATACTCAGGTTTTTGATGCCCTGCACCAAACCATAGATATCATAACAGAACTGCTTGATTACGATAGTAATGAAGTAAATATTGAATTAGAGACCAAAATCTCTGAACATATAGATAAATTAACCCTCATTGAAGCTGGAATAGATGTTGAGGATCTCTCAACAAGTCATGCACCTGATACCGTCAACACTCAACCGAACTTAAGTAAACCTCAAAACACAGAACAAATTGAAGCCAAAAAACCTGAAAAGGAACAAAGCAAAATAAAACCCTCAATTGATGATGCCGGTCAAAGCAAAAAGGAAATTCAACCTCATTCTGAACCTCATCAGTTTTCAAAAAGTACTTCCAGCCAAACCATACGAATTTCTACAGATAAACTCGATAATGTTTTGTCTCAGGCAGAAGAACTGCTTTCTTTAAAGTTAAGAGCAATTCAGAGAACCAAAAACTTACAAAACACATTAAATAAGTTTTCATCCTGGCATAAAGAAAGCTTTGCAATTTTGCAATCTGCAAATAATGTCAGTCAAATATTAAAACATCAAGACAAAAATCCTGACTTTTCCGGAGAAAAAGTGCATATAGATCATCTGACACAGTACCTGGAATGGACTAACTCATTCGTAAAGGATATAGAAAAAGAATTAAAAAATTTAAATAACTTTTCTGTTCAGGAAATACATACCATTAGTCTTAAAATAGAAAACCTTTTAGATGATGTCAAGGAGCTAATTGCCGTTCCATTTTCAACTTTATCGGATATGTTTCCTAAAATGGTACGAGACATAGCCAAAGATTTAGGTAAAGAAGTGGATTTTTATGTTGAAGGTGATGACATTAGAATAGACAGAAGAATTCTTGAAAAAATTAGAACACCTTTAATTCATATTCTTAGAAATTCTATAGACTACGGAATTGAAAAACCTGAAGAAAGAAGCAATAAGAAAAAACCACCTAAAGGCAAAGTAAGGCTTATTGTAAAAAATCTTGAAAACAATAAAATTGGGGTTTATGTTTCGGATGATGGTAAAGGCATAGATGTCGAAAAACTAAAGAAGATCTATATTGCTGATAATAATATACAAGACCAGAATGTAAACAAAATCACTGATAAAGAATGTTTAGGTTATATCTTTCATTCCGGCGTATCCACAAGCGATATTGTAACTGATTTATCAGGGAGAGGCTTGGGCCTGGCCATAGCGTGGCAGGAAATTCAGCAAATTGGAGGAAACATAGATGTCGAAACCCAAAAAAATATTTCTACAACATTTAGCATTACCCTACCAATTTCAATTGTAACTTTCAGAGGCATCATTGTAGAAATAAGTAACTATAAATTCATTATTCCAACTATTGCAGTACATCGGGTTTTGAGAATTAAAAAAGAACATGTAAAAACAGTTGAAGGCAAAGCCACTATTTTACTGGAAGGTGAAATCACTCCATTGGTTAAGTTGAACGAAATTTTACAGCTAAAAGAAAAACCCAATAAAACAGATTATTTACATATCGCAGTTTTTGAAAATAATACCAGAAAAATCGGTTTTGTCATAGACAAGGTCATAAACGAGCAAGAAGTTGTTGTAAAGAATTTTAACAGGCAATTAAAAAGAATAAGAAATATTTCTGGAGCAACAATATTAGGCTCAGGTGAAGTCGTACCCATATTAAACGTATCAGATTTATTCAAATCATCAAGTCAAATCAACTCCTCGGCAAATACAATCGATAATCTTATCCCTGAAGCTGAAAAAATGAAGTCTGTTTTGGTTGTAGATGATTCTATCACCTCAAGAACGCTCTTAAAAAACATACTTAATGCAGCAGGTTACAAGGTTACAACAGCTATTGACGGCCTTGAGGGATATACAAAATTGAAAGAAGGAGCCTATCAGGTTGTGATTTCTGATGTAGAGATGCCTAAATTAGATGGGTTTGGTTTGACATCAAAAATAAGAGCCGATAAAGAATTTTCGGATATGCCAGTTATTCTTGTCACCTCTCTTTCAAAACGTGAGCACAGAGAAAAGGGAATTGATGTTGGTGCAAATGCTTACATCGTAAAGAGCAGTTTCGACCAAACTAATTTGTTAGATATTATAGAAAGATTAATTTAGTACTTGTGATTAAACTTTTAATAGTTGAGGATTCGTTAACAGTCAGTGGATATTTGAAATATATATTTTCAGAGGATCCTGAAATTACTGTTGTTGGCGTTGTTGGTCATGGTAAAGAAGCTATTGAATTTGTAAAAAAAAATAAAGTAGATGTCATAACTATGGACATAGATATGCCTGTAATGAATGGTTTACAGGCTACAAAAATAATCATGTCAGAGAACCCCAAACCTATCATCATACTTACCTCAAGCAGAAATGCAAAAAAAGACGAAACCTCTATGGAGGCCTTAGCTGCTGGTGCACTCACTGTCATCCAAAAGCCTTTTGGCTTTGGCCATAAGATGGAACCACTAAGAACAGCTGGCATGGTGAAGATTGTAAAAAATTTATCAAAAGTGAAAGTTATTACCAGAAAGTTTAATGGTGCTGATTATTCAAATAAAATACCACAATCTGGAATAGCTAAAGCAAATAAAAAACCGAAGGCTGAAGAATTAAAAAATAAAAAGCTGGTAGCCATAGGTATTTCTTCCGGTGGACCTCAAGTTTTAGCCAAAATTTTCTCTGAAATTGACGAAGATTTCCCGCTTCCAATTCTCGTTGTTCAACATATTACGAAAGGCTTTATCAACACAATGGTTTCATGGCTGGATGATATTCTTAAAATAAAGGTAAAAGTGGCTACACAAGGCGAATTGTTAAAGCCAGGTAAGGTATATTTCGCACCCGATGAATTTAATATGGGTACAAAGTCCAATAGAATTGAGTTAACGAGGTGTACTCCTGAATCAAAAATTTGTCCATCTGTAAAGTATCTTTTTAACAATCTTTCAGAAGAAAAGTCAAAGCATAGTATAGCATTAATCTTAACAGGAATGGGGTCAGATGGTTCAGCAGAAATAAAAAAATTGAAGGAAGCCGGAGCATTAACTATTGCTCAGGATCAAAAAAGTGCTTTGGTTCACGGTATGCCTGGAGAAGCGATAAAACTAGGAGGAATAGATTATATAATGGATACATCAAATATTACAGCACTTTTTAAAGAAATTGCTAACATCAATTCAGAGATAAATAAAAAATAGGAAGCATGCTTGAAAATCTAAAGAGAAAAAAAGTTCTTATAGCGGAAGACAGCCCTACACAGGCTTTAAAACTTCAAATGACACTTGAAGAGAACGACTTTGAAGTGCTTCACGGATTGAACGGACAACAAGCTCTTGACCTTATAGATGTAGATAATCCTCCTTGTATCATTATCACAGATATTGTAATGCCTGAAATGAATGGGTACGAACTGTGTAAGGCCGTAAAACAAAATGAAAAAACAAGAGATATTCCTGTTATACTCCTCACCCAATTATCTGACCCAAAAGATGTCATCAAAGGCCTGCAATGTGGTGCTGATAATTTTATTTCAAAACCCTACTCAAATGATTTTCTTTTTGAAAGGATTAAAGACATTCTATTAAATCAGGAAATCAGAAAAAGATCGCCCAATCTTGATATTGCAATGCAAATATATTTTGGCGGCGAAAAATACCTGCTGAATTCGAATAGAATGCAGATTCTTGACCTGCTTTTATCAACCTATTACAATGCTATAAATAAAAATAAAGAATTAGAAGAAAAAAACTTAGAACTCAAAAAACTTCACAAGGAAGCCAACATAAGAAATATTCAGCTCAAGAAATTAAATGATGAAAAAAATCAATTCCTGGGGATTGCTGCTCATGACCTGAGAAGTCCTTTAGCTACACTTTCTGGATTTCTGTCTATAATTATAGACGCTTTGCCTAAAGATAGCATAGAAGAGCAAGACCAGATATTTTCAGCTATGGATAAAATGCTGGATTACATGCTGAGTCTTATAAATGATGTTTTAGATTTTTCTAAAATTGAAGCAGGAACCCTTCATTTAGTAAAAGAAGATTTTAATCTTATTGAACTGATGGACAATATCATTGAATTAAGTAACATTCTTGGATCCAAGAAAAATATCCATATAAGTTCAACTTATTCTAAGGATGAAATAAGGGTTACTGCCGATAGAAATAAAATAAGGCAGGTTATGGAT
Source organism: uncultured Mesohalobacter sp. (assembly GCA_964593755.1). Classification (GTDB taxonomy): domain Bacteria; phylum Bacteroidota; class Bacteroidia; order Flavobacteriales; family Flavobacteriaceae; genus Psychroflexus. Next base: position 43,719 of record CAZQKB010000003.1, read on the forward strand.
AATATCATCTCCAATGCCATAAAATTCTCAGAAAAAAACACAGAAGTGTTTGTAAATATTATTGAAAGCAATAATGAAATTGAAATAGTAGTTAAAGATAATGGCAAGGGTATTCCTGAAAATGAGATGGATAAAATGTTCAAACCTTTTACCAGAACCTCAGTAGAAAGTACCGATGGAGAAAAAAGTACAGGCTTAGGACTTGCTACCGTAAAAAAAATAGTTGAGACCCATAACGGGAAAATATGGGTAAATTCTACAGTAGGTCAGGGTACAGACATTCATTTCACTTTACCACACACAATTTAATACGCAATATTTTGGAAAAAAAGTAATTTGATTTAATTGTACTTTACTCTTTTTTTGTTTTAAATTGCCCTAAGAGCTTGGTCACTCCACCAGAAAGTTGTGATAATTCTTCTGCGCTTTCTTTTACTTTTTCAGTTCCTAAAGCTGTTTGTGAAACCACATTGTTAACATCAGCAATGCTGGAGGAAATCTCAGACAAACCTGTAGCAGATTCGGATACATTTCTTGACACATCTCTTGCACCTATGCTGACCTCATTTACATTCCTCGCAATTTCATCAACAGTAAAACTTTGTTGACCGACTTCATCAACTATAGTCCTGGATATTTGATTCACCTCACCAATAACATTAGAGACAGATTCAATTTCTTTTACGGCTATCTCAGTTTTAGACTGTACTTCACTGACTTGCCTCTGAACCTGTTTTGCTGCTATAGCTGTTTGCATAGACAACTCCTTTACCTCTTTAGCTACAACAGCAAAGCCCTTTCCGGCTTCACCGGCTTGAGCGGCCTCTATCGTTGCATTTAAAGCCAAAAGATTTGTTTTATCTGCAATGTCTTTTATAACTTCTATAATTTTTCCAATAGAAATTGCAGCTTCACTGAGGTTTTTCATCATATTCTTGCTGTTCTGGGCATGACTATTAGCCTCTTCTGCAATTTTAAGTTCCTTCTGGCAATTTCTGGCAACTTCATTCAGGGATTTGCTCAATTCTTTAATAGCACTGGCAACACTGTTTGTAGAATACGCCATTTCCTCTGCGCTTGCAGAAATATGATTTATGTTCATTGTTGCTTGTTCGGTTGCAGAATTGACTTTAGAAGTTTTAGAACTCATCTCCTTTGTATTTAGTGCAATTTGAGATGAAATTGCAGAAAGCTCTGTGGCAGATAAAGCGACATTACCGGCATTAATTATTATTGAACCTACAATATCCTGGAGCTTTTGAATAAAGTTATTAAAGTTAATAGACAACTCACCTATTTTATCTTCACTTTTAATACTGAGTCTTTTGGTTAGATCACCACTACCTTCAGCAATATCTTGTAGTTCGTCTGATACTCTGTTTATAAAACTTATAATGGTAGATTTTCCAATCTGGTAAGATATAGCTCCAACTATTATTCCTGCTAAAACACATGAAAATGCAAAGACCACAAACATGGTATTGCTTTTAAATTCTTCAACAAAAATTAAGGAGAACAAAGGGAATACAGCGCCCATAAGGATTCCTGCCAGTAAGGAGTATCGAAAATAATTTTTAATTATACTTTTTTTGTACTTCATTTATCAAGTGTTTTATATCTACATATACAACTAAAATAATGCTGTAATAAATAATCTATAAAGCTAATATTAAATTAGCTTAATTGTCAATAAATATCTACACTTTTTTCGAATCTTAAATTAAAATTACATTTACCGTCAATGATAATAGCAAATAAAGAAACTAAAATTCAATATATTCTGAACGTTTGGGTTTTAAAATTTTAAAAGCTTTCACTTAAGCCTGAGAAACTGAATCATACTGGGATTTACTATACTATTACGGTAATCACATTTTCTAATATTTAAACATCTTTTCGTTTGTTATTTAAATTAGACTTAAATTTGCCTGCTTTTGACATCTTATAATAGAATTATAGTCAATAGCCTAATTAAAATTAAGCATATTTAATTTTATGTCCTAACAAATACAAGAACTGAAATGACCATGAAAAAAGTCATAATTGCCTCAAAAAATCCGGTAAAGATTCAAGCTGTAAAAAACGGTTTCGGAAGAATGTTTCCCAACCTGGAATTTGAATACATAGCAAAAGCTCTTGAATCCGGTGTTTCCGACCAACCCATGAGTGACGCTGAAACTTACCTTGGCGCAAATAATAGGGCAAAGTCTGCTGCTCATGAATTTCCCTACGCTGACTTTTATATTGGTATTGAAGGTGGTATCGAACGCTTAAAAAATGATATGCAGGCTTTTGCCTGGATAGTTGTAAAATCTTCTGAAGGTAAAATAGGTAAATCTAAAACAGCTACTTTTTATTTGCCTCAAAAAATAATCGACTTGATTTGTCAGGGTAAAGAACTTGGCGAAGCAGATGATATTGTTTTTGGTTTGGAAAACTCAAAACAGGAGAATGGCGCCGTAGGGATATTAACGAATAATGCCATTTCCAGAACTTCTTATTATACCGAAGCTATTGTACTTGCTTTAATTCCTTTTTTGAATGACAAATTATATTAATTAAATTATCAGCACCAGTTCTTAACTTACTGCTTGGCGTATCTATTTAATATGTCTTTCATCACAATCAATATTTATTTCTACTTTAAAATTTTAGTTAAAACAAGGTCTTTTCAAATAAGATAAGTTTTAAATTACCACTTTAAAACTGTAAAATCTTATTTATGAAGAACCTCTTACTAATTTTAATTGTCCTTTTAGTCTCTATACAATTCAGCTTTGGTCAGGTAAAATCTAAGCTCGAATTATTAGATATTTTTAATATGGAATACGTGTCTGACCCACAAATTTCTCCTGATGGTAAACAAATTATTTACGTTAGAAATTTCAAAGACGTAAACACAGACAGAAACCTGTCTAACCTGTGGATCATAAATGCTGATGGCACAGAAAATAAAGCTCTAACCACTGGAAATCAAAACGATAATTCACCTCGCTGGTCTCATCAAGGGGATAAAATCGTCTATAAGTCTAACAAGGAAGATGAAAAAACTAAATTATACCTTTTAGAATTAGACTCCGGCGCTTCCTATGCATTAACCAATACAAAGCACGCACCTGGTAATGTAGTTTGGTCCCACGATGACAACATGTTAGCTTTTACCATGTTTGTGCCTGAAGCAAAATCCAGCCCTATAAAATTACCAGCTAAGCCTGAGGGTGCAAAATGGAATTCACCACCTCTTTATATCGATGACATAATTTACAGGAGAGATGGAAGTGGTTTTGTAAAGTCAGGTCATACACAGTTGTTTACTCTGCCAATTCAAGGAGGAACACCAAGACAACTGACTTTTAATGACTTTAATCACGGTGCACCGCAATGGTCTCCAGACGACACTAAGCTATTATTTAGTGCGAATTTTCATAAAGAAGAAGAACTTGAACCTAAAGACAGTGAAGTTTATCAACTAAAATTAGATACTGGTGAAATTCTTGCACTAACCGATCGCTATGGTCCTGACAATTCTCCAAGAGTATCACCAGACGGCAATTACATAGCCTATTTGGGGTATGATGATAAGTACCTGGGATATCAATTGTCAGAACTGTATGTTATGGATAGTGAAGGCAATGATACCAAAATCCTGTCTGAAGAATTTGACAGAAACATTTCTAATATCCATTGGGATAGTAAAGGTAAAGGCTTATACTTTCAGTTTAATGAAAAAGGTAAAACCAAGTTGGCACACATAAGCTTAGACGGCCAGGTTAAAGTTCTGGCAGAAAATCTCGGTGGTTTGTCATTAGGCAGACCGTATAATGCTGCTGCTTTTTCAGTTTCCAAAAAAGACAACTTTGCATTTACCTTAGGAACTACTGCGCATCCGGCAGACTTAGGCGTTGGGAATTCTAAAAGCACAAAACGGCTAACTTTCGTGAATGACGATTTACTGGATTATAAAAATATTGGAAACGTTGAAGAAATCTGGTGGGAATCATCTCATGATGGTCAAAAGATTCAAGGTTGGATTGTCACACCACCTGATTTTGACCCTAACAAAAAATATCCTTTAATTTTAGAAATTCACGGAGGTCCTTTTGCCAGTTATGGGGCTGTATATTCTGCTGAAATACAAGCTTATGCTGCTGCAGGCTACGTGGTTTTATATTCAAACCCACGTGGCAGTACCGGGTATGGTGAAGATTTCGGCAATCTGATTCACCATAATTATCCCAATAATGACTATGATGATCTCATGTCCGGTGTAGATGCTGTAATTGAAAAAGGTTATATAGACACAGATAACCTGTTTGTTACCGGTGGCAGTGGTGGTGGTGTTTTGACCGCCTGGATTGTTGGCAAAACGGATCGTTTCAAAGCTGCTGTTGTTGCCAAGCCAGTCATCAATTGGTACAGTTTTGTACTATATGCAGATAACCCAGCTTTTTTTGCAAAATACTGGTTTGGTAAAAAGCCCTGGGAAGATCCGGAAAGTTACCTTAAACGCTCTCCTCTATCCTACGTTGGAAATGTAAAAACACCTACCATGCTTTTAACGGGCGAAGAAGACTACCGTACACCAATTCCTGAGTCAGAACAATTTTATGCGGCTTTAAAATTAGAAGGGGTTGAAACCGCTATGGTAAGAATTCCGGGCGCCTCTCATAGTATTGCAAGCAGACCAAGTAATTTGGTAGCTAAAATTTCCAGTATTTTATATTGGTTTGAGAAGTATAAAGACTAATAGCTATTACTGGTTGTATGATGAAAAAATATCTATTTCACTTAGGTTTGGCGTTTCTAATTATAAGTTGCAATCCGAAAAATCAAGATAGAATATCAATAGAGCGACTTAATGCCTTGAATTCAGAAAATGATAGCCTAAGGAAAGTCATAAAAGAAATTAATTCGAAATACGTATTTGACAGTATCGCAGTCAGAGATATACCAGATTATAAAAACACTTACAGCCTGAATTCTGTAGCAAATGGAGAAATAGTTTTTGTAGGCTATAATTTAAATAAAAAGTCTAATGTAATTTTAGTAGATAGTTTTAGCCTTAATCCAGAAAAATTATATAATCCAGACACTTTATTATTAAAAAATGGTGGATATATTTATAGTATTCAATTGGATTCTGAAAAAACTGAAATGTCCGGAATAATGAAATTGAATAATAAATACGGTAAATCCTATAAGAGTTTCTTTAAGGCGCTAATAGTTACAAATTGAGAGTGGAGTTTTTGAGTAGAATCTAAACTTTTGAATGTCTGAAAACAACTTTGATTAAAATCTAAATGCTTTTATTTTTTGGATTCACATTTAATTCAGCTTTCAAAAAAAATTATAGTATTTTATGATGGGTTCGGAAACAGAAAGGATTTACCAAAATAAGTTTTAAGCTAATAAAACAAGATATACAAAATGAAAATATTTAACCTCATAATTCTTTTTTTATGCTGTTTTGTAACCGCATATATTCATGCGCAGAGTAAAAAACTCCATTCAATTATAGAAGAATACGAGTCTCATGAGGCTTACGATTATAAAGAATATCCTTTGGGACTTTACACAGAAGATTATTATCAAAACGAAGCTGTATTTGCAGCATCACTTTTAGAGAATTTATCAAAAGTCAAAACCGACAAACTCTCAGAAACGGACAGAATATCTCTTGAATTACTCAAATTTCAACTTCAGGAAAAAGTTGATTTTTATAAATTCAAAGCCTATCTTAACCCCTTACTTTCAGATTCGGGCTTTCACTTGAGTTTGACCTATCATGTCAGAGATATCAATACCTTAAATCAGGCCGACTGGTATTTAAATAAACTGAAAGCCATTCCCGCTTATATTGACCAGCACATAGAATTACTCCGAAAGGGATTAAAAAAGGGCATTTCACAACCCAAAATTATTTTTGAAGGCTATGAAACCACTTACGATTCTCAGATAGTTGACCATCCTGAGGAAAGTTACTTTTTTTCGCCTTTTCAAAAATTACCGGTTGCCATACCAAAAGTACAACAGGACTCCTTGATTAACCTTGCCAAACATGTTATTGAAGAACAGGTTATTCCTGAATTTAAGAAGATAAAAGTCTTTTTTGAAACCGAATATTTACCACAAACCAAAAACACATTGGGCGTAACAGAAAGTCCGGGAGGCTTGGATTATTATCAAAACAGACTTAATTACTATACAACTTTAGAGTTGACAGCAAAAGAAATTCACCAAATTGGTCTGAAGGAAGTAAAACGCATAAAATCTGAAATGCAGTCTATCATAGACAAACTTGAGTTTAAAGGGAGTTTTGAAGAATTCATCGATTTTCTAAGAACAGATCCTCAGTTTTACGCCAGTACCGGAGAGGAATTGCTTAAAGAAGCCCGAGACATGGCCAAACGTATAGATGCCAAACTTCCGGCTTATTTTAAAACTTTACCCAGACGACCCTATGGTGTGACAAAAGTTCCTGATGCCATTGCACCTAAATACACAACGGGGCGATATATTGGACCTTCAAATCCAACTCAATCTGGCTATTATTGGGTTAACACTTACAATCTGTCTAACCGACCGCTTTATGTCTTGCCGGCCCTAACTGCTCATGAGGCTGTTCCCGGGCACCATTTGCAGGGGTCATTGAACAGCGAGCTGGGCGATACTATCCCAAAATTTAGGCGACAAATGTACATCTCTGCCTATGGCGAAGGCTGGGGATTGTATTCGGAATATTTAGCAGAGGAAATGGGTATTTACAGAACACCTTATGAGCGCTTTGGAAAACTTACCTACGAGCAGTGGCGTGCCTGCAGACTAGTTGTAGATACTGGTATTCATGCTATGGGCTGGAGCCGTGAACAGGCTGTAGATTATTTTGTTAAAAACACCGCATTGTCTTTGCATAACATAAACACTGAGGTTGATCGTTACATTTCTTGGCCTGCTCAGGCCGTCTCATACAAAATAGGTGAAATAAAAATCAGAGAACTTCGAAAAAAAGCTGAACAGGCATTGAAAGACAAATTTGACATAAGAGCATTTCACCAGGCCATTCTGGAACAGGGCGTTGTTACTTTACCCATTTTGGAAGGAAGAATTTTGAAATATATAAATGAATCCAGTGAAAAATAAAATTTAAGACTATTGATCATGAGAAGTTTCAAATTACTCACGCTTTTATGCATTTCTTGCTTCATTTACACAGATATTGTATTATGCCAATCTATACAACATCAAAAAATGCAAAAACTTGAACATTTCACCGGAGATTGGGTAGGCATTTCTAAAGCTTTTGAAAATGGAAAAGTCACCAGAGAAATCCCCGCTTTTGAAAAAATAAGTTATAAAGTTGACAAGCATATTCTTACCATAGATTTATATTCTGAAAGCCTTAAGCTACATACCGTTATTTATTACGATGAAGAGGATGAAACTTATTATTACAATCCGTTTTACAAAACCGGTACTGCCAGGTATCCGGCAAAATTAGTCGATGGTAAGCTGATCGTATCTCCCTCTGAATCCAAACGTTTTATATTTGAAATTACTGCTGAAGGACAATTCAGAGAATACGGCGAAACCTATGAAAACGGTCAATGGGTACCGTATTTTGAGGATGTTTTTGATAAGAATTGAAAAACTGCTCTGTTAGTATAACCATAAAAACTTTGTGCTCTTTGTGCCTTTGCGGTTAAATTTCATTTAAATTTATCAACATAAATCTTTCACCATGGCAAACAACAAACTTCTCGTCAACGAGCGTCAGGCCGATTTAGGCCAATTTATGGTCGGTCGGCTTCTCCCCTTTCGCGGCAAACGTCAGGTTGGTCCTTTTACCTTTATTGACCATATGGGTCCTGCAACCATTGAAAAAGACAGATATTTTGATGTAGATCAACATCCGCATATTGGTTTAAGTACGCTGACCTATCTGTTTAAAGGTCAGATTGAACACCGAGACAGCATGGGCAGTGTTCAGGTCATTACACCGGGTGATGTGGGTTTTATGACCGCCGGACACGGCGTCACCCATACTGAACGTACACCAAAAGACAAAAGGACCGGAGAGTCATTTGAAATGCATGGTTATCAAATTTGGGTGGCCTTACCTCAGGACAAAGAAGATATGGAACCTAATTTTCAGTTTTACAAAAAATCTGAAATACCATCCTGGACCCAAAACAACCTTGATATCAGACTTGTCGCCGGAAATGCTTTTGGAAAATCAGCACCGCTTCAAGGGTATTCATCTTTATTTATGGTTGATATTATGGCTAATGAAGAAACAACACTCGACCTCTCTAACCAACTCAGAGGCGAAGTCGCTTTCGTCATTGTAGAAGGTGAAATCACTGAAAAAGACCATACAGTTGACGCCGGACAAATGCTCATCAGCAAAACCGATGAACAGTGTAAAATATGCCTGACTAAAGGAACCAGGCTGTTGTTGTTTGGCGGAGAACCCCTTGACCGTGAACATTTCCTGTTGTGGAATTTCGTCTCCAGCGATAAAACCAAACTCAAACAAGCCAGCGAGCGATGGATGAATAAAGATTTCCCGAAAGTTCCAGGTGATGAAACTTATATCCCTATACCGGAGGTATTTTTAAGAAGGTAATGGGCTAAATATTTAGACCTCACAGGTCTTGATCTAGACCCGATAGGTTTTGAAAACCTTTCGGGTCTCTATAATCTGAAATATCATCATATATTTTTATACGACTCATTTAAACATTTTATACACTTCATTTAAAAGTAACAGAAGCCTATCTTTTAAAGATTTGAAAATTTCAATATTTTCAAACTACAACCTTTTCGTTATCATTTTCAATAAGTTAGCTTGGTTTAAAACCCCGTTTATATGACCAATGTCATATAATAAGACCTTACTTTGATTGTATTTTTGTATAAGCTTTTTTGAGCTACTTATAACTTAAATTTTCAATCATGGAAGTCAAAGAATTTAAAAACAAACAAAATGCTAAGAATATAAATGTTAGGGATTTTGTATTCAACAACATTACACCTTACCACGGCAACAGCAATTTTCTTGTTGGTCCAACACCAAACACCACCGACCTTTGGAAAATCTGTACAGAAGCCATGGCTGAAGAACGTGCCAACAATGGTGTACGCTCATTAGATACTGATACCATTTCAACCATAGATGCTTTTGGTCCCGGATATATAGATAAGGACAAAGAAGTCATCGTAGGTTTGCAAACTGATGAATTGCTGAAACGGGCTATGAAACCTTTTGGCGGGTTTAAAGTGGTTCAAAAAGCTTTAGAAGAACACGGTAAAGTACCCAACGAAAAACTGACTGAACTTTTCGAAAATTATGTCAAAACCCATAACGACGGTGTCTTTGACGCTTACAATGCTGAAATAAGAAAATACCGTTCATTAGGTATTCTCACCGGACTTCCTGACAACTACGCCAGAGGACGAATCATTGGTGATTACAGACGTATCGCCCTTTATGGTATTGATTTTCTTATCGAACAAAAGAAAAAAGACCTGAAAGGCATAAGAGGTCCGATGACAGATGAAGTTATTCGACTTAGAGAAGAAGTGTCAGAGCAAATCAAAGCGCTTCAGGCCATGATAAGACTGGGCGAAAATTACGATCTGGACTTACGCAGACCTGCACAAGACGCTCGCGAAGCCGTTCAATGGACATATATGGCTTATTTGGCCGCCGTTAAAGAACAGGATGGCGCCGCCATGTCTTTAGGAAATGTTTCTACTTTCCTTGACATATATATTGAAAAAGACCTGAATGCCGGTAAAATCACAGAAACTGAAGCTCAGGAATTTATCGACCAGTTTGTGATGAAGTTGCGTATGGTTCGTCACTTAAGAATGAGTGCCTACGATGAAATATTTGCCGGCGACCCTACCTGGGTCACCGAAGCTATTGGCGGGATGTATAGCGATGGCAGAACAAAAGTGACTAAAACCTCCTACCGATTCTTAAATACACTTTATAATCTGGGGCCTTCACCAGAGCCTAACATGACGGTACTTTGGTCTGATGATCTACCGGAGAATTTCAAGAATTTCTGTTCAAAAGTGGCTATAGAAACCTCTTCAATTCAGTTTGAAAATGACGCTTTAATGCGTAAATCAAGAGGCTCTGATGATTATGGTATTGCATGCTGTGTATCGCACCAGGATTTGGGAAAATCCATCCAGTTTTTTGGCGCGAGAACCAATTTAGCCAAAACCCTGCTTTTAGCGATTAATGGCGGGCGATGCGAGTTAACCGGTAAGAAAATATTTGATGGTGTACCGGAATACAAAGATGAATATCTGGACTACGATACGGTGATGACCAACTTCAAAATTGCCATGCAGGAAATTGCTCGTGTCTATAACGATACGATGAACATCATCCATTACATGCACGATAAGTATTACTACGAAAAAGCCCAGATGGCGCTTATCGATACCAATCCGAATGTAGACATAGCTTATGGTATCGCCGGATTATCTATCGTGGCAGATTCACTTTCTGCGATTAAATATGCCAAAGTAAAACCTATCAGAAACGAGGAAGGCTTAACTGTTGATTTTGAGATTGAAGGTGAATTTCCAAAATATGGTAACGATGATGACCGTGTTGACCATTTAGCCGCCAAAGCAGTCGCAGATTTCAATTACGAACTACAGCAGTTACCGGTGTATAAAAATGCAAAACCAACCCTATCTGTTTTGACCATTACTTCAAATGTGGTTTATGGTAAAAAAACAGGAGCAACACCTGATGGCAGAGCTTTAGGCATTCCTTTTGCGCCGGGAGCTAACCCTATGCACGGTCGTGATGAAATGGGGGCTATTGCTTCACTGAATTCCGTAGCCAAAATTGATTATGAAACCGCTCAGGATGGGATTTCAAATACATTTTCTATTGTCCCTAAATCCTTAGGAAATACATTAGACACCAGAATAGAAAACCTGACCAGTATTTTAGATGGGTATTTTTACCAAAATGCTATGCACGTGAACATCAATGTACTGGATAAAGAAACCCTGCTGGATGCTATGGAAAGACCAGAGGAATATCCGCAGTTAACGATCAGGGTATCGGGTTATGCTGTAAACTTTGTTAGATTAACCAGAGAACAACAGCTTGAAGTGATTTCTCGTTCCTTCCATGAATCTATGTAGTATTAAACAAAATCAAACACCCCTATAATCCCTGTCTGCCGACAGGCAGGCCCTCAAGGGGATAGTTCTAAACTGTCTTTCCTCCCTTGCCTGTGCCGACTGTATTTCGGTAAGGGAGGATTAAGGAGGGTGTTTTTTACTAAAATTATATCTATCAAAACAGCAGATAACATATTAAACGTACACTCGTTGGAATCCTTTGGCACCCATGACGGTCCCGGAATCCGGTTTGTAATTTTTTTGCAAGGCTGTAAATTGAAATGCCTGTATTGCCATAACCCGGATACCATCGCCATGGAAGGTGGAAAAGAATACACAACCGATGAACTGTTCGAAAAGATCATTAAAGCCAAACCTTACTTTGGTAAAAAAGGTGGTGTAACCGTTTCGGGCGGTGAGCCATTATTGCAGGCTAAAGCCCTTTTACCACTATTTAAAAAGTTAAAAGCTGAAGGCATTCATACGGCGCTTGATACGAATGGTAGAATTTTAAACCATTTTGGAAAAAAGTTGATGGATAAATACACCGATTTGGTCATGCTGGATGTGAAACACATCACCGAAGAAGGTTATCAGCATATCACAGGGATGAAAAATAACCAGACCACGTTCAACTTTTCTGAATATCGGGAAAAATCGAAGAAAACTATGTGGTTAAGATATGTCTTGATTCCCGGGTTAACAGATCATCCTGAGTTATTAAAAGCTCTCGGTGAGAAGTTTAAGGACTACGAAAGTATTGAAAAGCTTGAAATTCAGCCTTATCATAAATTGGGTGTACACAAGTGGGAAGCTCTGGGTTGGGAATATCAGCTGAAAGATGCAAGAGAGAATACTAAAGAGGAAATAGAAAAAGCTCAGATAATCCTCAAACCTTATTTTAGAGAGATTTCTGTGAATTAAAAGACAGTATTATGACTACTCCAAAACTTAAAAATCGTTGGCTTATTGCCTTATCAGCAATTGGAATTCATATCTCAATTGGTTCGGTTTATGCCTATTCTGTAATGACAAATCCTGTAAAAGGCATTTTTGATGTAGAAGGCAGCACAATAAAATGGGCGTTTAAAATTGCTATTTTATTTTTAGGGTTTTCTGCGGCTTTTTTAGGGCCATGGGTCGAGAAAGTTGGTCCAAGAGTCAGCGGTACAGCTGCCGGAATTTTTTATGGTGTAGGTATATTAGGTTCTGGTTTAGCCATACACTTAGAGTCTTTGGTTTTATTTTATATCTGTTACGGTGTGATTGGCGGTATTGGTTTGGGTTTAGGCTATATCACTCCGGTGAGTACCTTAGTAAAATGGTTTCCGGACAAACGAGGTTTAGCGACAGGTATGGCCATTATGGGCTTCGGGTTTTCAGCATTAATATTTGGGCCGGTCATGCAGTTTTTGTTTGATGCCGTTGGCGTCACCAATGCATTTTTTGTCTTGGGAGCCATTTATATGATATTGATTTTGTCTTCAGCGAGATACATTGAAAGACCTCCTTTAGGTTATTTCCCAAAAGGATTTAATGCCGGTGAATCTAAAAAAATCAAAGCAGATATTTCTAATATCACAGCCAAAGAAGCTATTGGGTCTCGGCGGTTTTATTACATCTGGATCATGATGTTTATCAATATCAGCTGCGGAATCGCCATCATTGCAGCCGCAAGCCCTCTCATGCAGGAAAAACTGGATTATACACCGATGGAAGCTGCTGCCGTTGTTGGACTGATTGGTGTTTTTAATGGTTTAGGAAGATTACTCTGGTCCAGTTTATCAGATTATTTGGGAAGGCCAAATACGTATGTCATATTCTTTGGCTTTCAAATTTTAGCTTTTTATTTTTTGCCTCAACTTACAACAGAACTTATTTTCCTTAGTGTTTTATTTACAGTCATTACCATGTACGGTGGTGGATTTGCGACTTTACCGGCCTTTCTCGGAGATTTATTCGGCACTAAGCAATTAGGCGCTATTCACGGTTTGGTATTAGCCAGCTGGGCGCTGGCCGGTGTAGCTGGTCCAACCATTTACGATATGGTTAAACAATCAACAGGCTCTCTTGATATCACCTTAAAAGTCTTTTCAGGCTTGTTTATCATTGCCTTTATCATTTCATTATTGATGAAACGTTCTGTTAATAATGCTTATAAGCTAAAAAACAAAGCTTTAGCATAATTCAGGTTTGCTTTAATTATTACATTATAATTGCAAAGATTACTTTATGTTTTGTAATCTTAGCATAATTATTTTTTATGGATAAAATTAAACATATGAAAAACAAATGGTTGATGATATTGTGTGCTGTTGGGATACATATTTCAATTGGTTCGGTTTATGCATTTTCTGTGATCACAGATCCAGTAAAAGCCATCTTTGGGGTAGAATCCACAACTGTAAAATGGGCTTTTCAGATTACTATTTTTATGATGGGGCTTTCTGCGGCATTTCTAGGTGAATGGGTAAATAAAATCGGACCAAAAAAAAGCACAACTTTAGCCGGTATTTGTTATGGTATTGGTATTGCCGGCACGGGCTTCGCTATACATATAGAATCTTTAATCCTGTTCTTTATAAGTTATGGCGTCATAGCAGGTATAGGACTAGGTATTGGTTACATTACCCCTGTCAGTGTTTTAGTCAAATGGTTCCCGGATAGAAGAGGTCTGGCTGTTGGAGTAGTTGTCATGGCCTTTGGTCTGTCATCGCTCATATTTGGACCATTAATGCAATTCTTGTTTGAAGAGGTTCCTATTTCAACTACATTTTTTATCCTTAGTGCAATATATACTTTATTCATATTGCTTTCTGCTTCTTATATCGAAAATCCACCTAAAGAGTATTTGCCCAAAGGCTATCAGCCTGATATCAAAAACACCAAAACGTTTTCCTTAAATGAGATTACAGGTAAACAAGCTCTAAGCGAAAATAGATTTTATCTGATTTGGTTTATGATGTTTATCAACATCAGTTGTGGTATTGCGCTTATTTCAGAAGCCAGTCAAATCGCTCAGCAACAGCTAAACTTCACCCCAATGCAGGCTGCTGGAATAGTTGGATTAACAGGAGCCTTCAATGGTTTAGGACGTTTGTTCTGGTCGGCTTTTTCTGATTACTTTGGACGTCCTTTTACATTTGTAATCTTTTTTGTTATAGAAATTTTTGCCTTTTACTTCCTGGCTCAGATTGGTACAGCGGCATTATTTATAGGTGTACTCATGCTCATCATCAGTGTTTTTGGAGGTGCTTTTGCTACTTTACCCGCTTTCCTAAGCGACTTATTTGGCACCAGGCAACTTGGAACCATACTTGGCATGGTATTGATTTCAAAAGGATTTGCCGGTATTTTTGGACCAAGTTTATACAATTACATCATGGCAGAAACAGGCTCTTTAGAAATAACACTCAAGGTATTTTCAGGACTGTTTTTAATAGCTTTGATATTATCTTTAATCATGAAAAAGTCAGTCAGCAGGGCTTATTTGAAAAAAATTGAAGCTGATAAGTCTTCTTTAAATTAGATTTTAAAAGGTTTCCGGATAGCTTATTCTCGAAATTTTAGCCTCTGCAATAATCTCGCCGCCGGATTTAAAAGTCCAATTTAAAGGCACAGGCACCCGGTTGACAGTGATATATCTGTCAAAATAAAGCCTTCCTTTGTTGAATGGCGCTTCGGAAATACCTGTCTTATAATCTATAAATTGCACAATATCTGTTAGTGGATGAGAATAAATAGTAAAATTGGTCTTTGAAATTAAAGATTCATAGACTGCTTTTTTAAACTCTTCACCTTCTGATTCAAGTTTGTCAAAATTTTCTTGTTCATACCAGAAGCCTGTCGCATAAATTTCTGCTAAAAAATAAAGTTTTTTGTCTAAATCACTTTCTAATTCATTTTTAATGATGGTTTTATCAATATTTGAACCTGAAAATTTTGCCTTTGACCCATCTGTTTTTAAACTTACTATGCCATCAAAAAAAACATCTTGTTTGATTGTTAACTTTAAATTGAATTTGACTTGAGCTTCTTCTAAAAATTTCTTTGCATTATGAGCTCCCGCGATATTTTGTAGATGTTTTTCACTCTCACTAATTTTTTGAATATTTTGTTTTTTATCGACTTTACCATCAATATTTTCAGTATCAGACTTGCAGGCCAACAGGTTACACATGAATACAATTACTAATAATTTAGTCAAATGATATTTCATAAAATGAATTTTTGTAAAATTAATCAATATTTAAATTCTTATAGTAGATAGTATTGACCAAAAAAACTTTAATTTTGACAAAAATTTAAAAAGTTCTCTTCGCATGTTAACAAGAAGACACATCAGGACAAAGGTTATGCAAAGCATTTATGCTTTAAAGCACAGTAATCAGGAAGGTCTTAAAAAAGAAGAAGCATTCTTAAATAAGAGTATGCAGGATATGTTTGATCTTTTTATTGTTAACCTTAACCTGTTGACCCATATCCAAAAAAGAGCTAAAATATTCTACGAACAAAGTCAGAAGAAACATTTGGCCAGTGAAGAAGAAAAGTCTCCCAATCTAAAGTTCATCAACAATAAACTTATAAAAAAAATAAAGTCATCAAATTCACTTGATAAAATAAACTACACTAAAAAACTGGATGTATGGGCTTTTGATGATGAATACCCTGCTCTAATATGGGATGAGTTGAGAGAGAGTGACTTATACAAGGCTTATCTTTTAAATGAAGATGACTCTTTCGAAACCGATAAAAGATTTATCATAGACTGTTATAAAGAAATCATTGCCAGCAATGACAAGCTTTATGAGTATTATGAAGACTATAAACTCACCTGGATAGATGACCTGCCAATTGTAAATACAAGTTTGGTTAGATTTTTAAAGCATGTACCGCATTATATAAAAGAATTGAAATTTCCTGACCTTTTCAAAAATGACGATGATCATGAATTTGCCTTGGACTTATTACGTAAAACGATGCTTAACGAAACTGAAGTAAGCAAAGATGTTGTTAAAAATGCAAAAAACTGGGAGAAGGACAGAATAGCCGATTTGGACTATATTATGTTGATTATGGCCTGCACAGAATTGACAAGGTTCCCTAGTATACCGGTTAAAGTGACCATTAATGAATACCTTGAAATTGCTAAAGATTATTCAACACCAAAAAGCAGTAATTTTATAAATGGTCTACTGGACAAAATTGTAAAACAATATAAATCTGAAAAACGACTTAATAAAAGTGGTAGAGGTTTGATAGAATAAATTAAATATGATATTTTTGTGAAAATTTAAAAATTTAGATTATGAAAAAGCTATTATTATGTTTAGTTGCTGTTAGTGCAATGACTTTTACATCCTGTAAGGAAAATGCTGCAGACAAAGTTAAAGCAGAAAATGTTGAGGCTGCTTCCGAAAGGGATGCTCAAGAGGTGTATTATCCTACGATGGACTTCGAAGAAAAAACTCACGATTTCGGAACTATCAATGAGGGTGATGTTGTGGAGCACACATTTACTTTCACTAATAATGGTAAAGCACCATTAGTTATTACAAGTGCCAGAGGTAGTTGTGGTTGTACTGTACCTTCCTGGACTAAAGAGCCTATTAAACCGGGAGAAACTGGAGAAATGCTCGTGAAATTTAATTCAAAAGGTAAGCCTAACACACAAAACAAAACTGTAACTATTAAAGCCAATACAGAAAGTGGTACTGAAAGATTACAGATTAAAGCTATGGTAACGCCTGCTGCAAATTCTAACACTGTTAATGCTAATCAAGCAATAAAAGTAAAATAAATTATTAATGGGAGATATAGGGAGTTTTTTGCCCATGATTCTGATTTTTGTGGTTATCTTTTTCTTTATGATAAGACCGCAAATGAAGAAACAAAAGGATGAGAAAAAGTTTAGCGAAAGCCTTAAGAAAGGAGATAAAGTAGTTACCAAAAGTGGTTTGCACGGTAAAGTTTTTGATTTTAGTGAAAAACTTGACGCCGTTATCATTGAAACTGGTGCTGGAAAAATGACTTTTGACAGGTCTGCAATTTCTTTGGAACTATCAAAAAAATTGAATGATCCTAAAGAAAAAGCTAAATCGTAATTTTTTTTAAGATATAAATATTTAAAGCCGGGCAGGATGTCCGGCTTTTTTTATGATTTTTACTCATACATATAAACTGCAAAACATATATTTGTAGTAATGGATTTAAAAAGTATAGGTATAGTTTTTTTAGGCGGTGGTATGGGCAGCGTTTTGAGATTTCTGCTTTCGAAAGGTTTGTATCCTTTATTCTCAAGCGCAATTACAGGAACCTTTACTGTAAATATTCTGGGAAGCTTTCTAATTGGCTTTTTGATAGGATTTGAATTAAAAAACATCATAGATAAACCCCTATATTTACTTTTAGTTACAGGATTCTGCGGAGGTTTTACAACCTTCTCTGCTTTTGCTTTAGAGAACTACAGCTTAATTAAATCCGGAGACCATTTACAGGCTTTGCTGTATATTTTTTTAAGTGTAATTTTAGGCTTACTAGCTATAGGCTTGGGATTTGTAATTGCCAGACAGTTTTAATTTTTTTCCAAAATAAGAATGTATCATGAATATTGTTTTTATAGAACCTTTCAGAAATCAGTTACTCCCTTTTACCTACACAAAACCTGTGTCTGAATTAAGGTGTGGGATTTTAAAAATGAATGAAAAGTGGAGAATTGCATTTCCGGAAGCATCAATTTCTCATCAAACAGAAGAATATCTTCAAAAAACAAAATGGCCTTTAAGTCTTGAAAAGGACAACTATTTCATTAACGCATCAGTATTTCCAAACAGTGATTTGATTGGAAAAATTAAACAACTCGAAGCTTTTGAAGGGCTTTATCACAAGGAAGAAATTATAGCTTACAGGTCCTCTGATCCTGATCATATAGAAAAGAAAATTCAAATTGAGCAAGCACCCATGATTTTAAAAAATACCTGGGATATCTTTGCTTTAAACCATAAAGCTATAGAACAGGATTTTAAGGTTATAACCAAAGACAAACAATCAGAATCTATACCAGAGCATGTATTGGCTATTCATCCAGAACGTATATTCATAGAACCGGGAGCAAAACTTATTAACGGTACTTTAAATGCCACAGATGGTCCTATTTACATCGGTAAAAATGCAGAAATTATGGAGTCCGTAAACATTCGTGGTCCTTTTGCCTTATGTGAACATGCAACAGTAAAAATGAATGCTAAAATATATACAGGGACAACTATAGGACCACACTCAAAAGTTGGTGGTGAAGTGAGTAATTCTGTTATACAAGGCTATTCCAACAAAGGTCATGACGGCTTTCTCGGCAACTCCGTAATTGGCGAATGGTGTAATCTTGGTGCAGATACAAATACATCTAACCTGAAAAATAATTATGCATCTGTAAAGCTTTGGGATTATCAGAAAGAAGGTTTTAAGGATACCGGCTTACAATTTTGTGGATTAATGATGGGCGATCATTCCAAGTGTGGTATCAATACGATGTTTAACACAGGTACCGTTGTTGGGGTAAGTGCAAATATATACGGAGCTGGATTTCCAAGAAATTTTATACCAAGTTTTAGTTGGGGTGGCAGCAGTGGTTTTATTACTTATAAGTTCAGTAAGGCTACAGAAGTTGCAAAAATTGTAATGAAGCGCAGAAATATTGAATTTGATCAGAATGATGAAGACATTCTAAACCACATTTTTGAGATCACTCAGAAGTTCAGAAAACGCTAAAATTAAAAAAGGTTAAAACCCAGAGACAGAGTAAAGAATCCATCGGTAAAGTTAGCAGTTTCGAAATCATTTTCAACATTAAAAACATACCTGGCATTTGCTCTTAACCCAAGAGGCAAATCCAGTCCTAGTCCTGCTGTCCCTGCCAGGTCAAAAGACTCTGTTTCTACACTTTGCGAAATAGAATCAGGAATACTATCATTAACCAATATTCCAAATTGAGGTCCTAATTGTAAGTTCAAACCACCAACAATATAAAATTTGAACATTACAGGGATATTGACATAATTAAGATCAAAGGCAGTTATGTCAAACTGACCATCTTGTTGGGAGTAGAGTAGTTCCGGCTGTATCCCAAATTTTCCAAATTTTAAATCCAGGTAAGCACCTCCTACAAATCCGATTTCATTATCAAATTGTTGAAGATCTCCCAGGGTCGCAAAATTTGCGCCTAGCTTCAAACCTAAATCTATTTCCTGCGAAATACCTTTTTGGATGGAAAAAAGGAAAATTATACCGAATAAAATTGTTTTATATGCTTTCATACTCTATATGGACTTAAAAATGATTCTAATTTAGGTAATTCTTTCAACTTTCTTTCCTGTTTGGTGAAATAAAGTTTTTCACTATCTATTTCTATACTTTTTCGATACCCCAAAGCAAAAAGAAATCGTTTAGGAATAAATTTCACTATGGATTTTGGTATACATAACGTATAAAAATTGACTTTATTGACTCCAGGCAGAACTGTAAGTATTTTTTCGACATTGCAATTTCTAAATATTCTTGCAACTTTTAGCTTAAACCTGTTTATCCGGCGGACATAAAAGAATCCATCTTCTCCTTTCTTTTGGTATAAAGGCATAAATATTTGGTAAGATTTCGGACTCAAAATACTTTCTCCATTGAGTGTGGCTATACGTTCGCCTTTTTTGAGCTTTTGGAAATTCAGATAATTTCCTACCATCTCAAACTTATCCTCAGGTTTGAGGTCTTGCCTGAAAATCATTTCAAAATACCTGGCAGGCTTAGACCCAAAGTACTTTTCATCAATACCAATACTTATCAAATCTTCAGCACTCATCAAACCGGAATGGTATAGGGTTTTGTAGCAGAAAATCTTCAATTCTTTTACAGAATTCTTGGCGTAATGCTCTCCGCCTTCAAAAACCAGAGACACGTGTCCCAGGTCGTTGAGTAAGTTGAGCAGAGCACCTTCTATAAAAGCCTCCACATTAAAAATCACAGGATAACCCAAGTTTCTTACAAAAGCTCTGGATTTAAGCGCATCATTCATAACAATAAAAGGCTTCGTGGGGCCGGAAGTGGTATGCAAATCTACACTGTAAACTTTTGATTTATTTTTTGATAGAATTTCGTACAGCTTATGGTATATTTCTACAAGTTCAAAATATTCACTAACCTGATGGTTTTGAGCAGAAGCTTTGATGTGAGACTTTGTCCAAATTCTATTCAGATCTTTATCAATAAAACGGTGTTCCTGCATAAACGCTTCCTGATTTCCGAAAATGCCATAAACATTTCCTTTGACCAGATCCTTATGCTTTAATATATGTTCAAAAAAACTGCTTAATGCCTCGTAGCCTGCTTTCTCATTGCCGTGCATGCAACAGAAAAACAAAATGGTAGGCAGGTTAGGATCATTTTCTATAGACGCAATTAGCCTATCGGGTTTATACATTTACAGACAATTGATTAAGGTGATCTGATGTTACAATACCAACCAGCTTATCATCTGAAATAACAGGTAAAGCCAGTATTTTATATTTTTTCATCATTTCTTCAGCTTTTATCAACTCCACATCAGGACTTATCGTTTTTACGTCACTTTGCATGATGGTCTTTACAGACTTGGATTGATGTGCGCTGGAGGTCACCAAATTAAGTTGTTGCAAAGTTACAATTCCTACAAGTTTATGGTCATTATTTTCTACTAATATTTCTTTTAAATTATTCCACTGCATCAGGTGTTTAATGATCAGGATCGGATCGTTTTCATGTACAACAATCAATTCTGAAGTCATGACGTCAGAGACAATAAAGTCGGTGATATCGCAGGGTTTTTTGTTGATGCTTATATTTCTCCATTGGTAAACCGGAAGGTCTTTTTTCTGATACCTTAACATCTGCTGAGTGATAAAAAAAGCTGTCCTTCTTTTGGTGAAGTGTTTTTTTAGTCTGTTATAATTTTTGCTCATCCATTCAGAACCTGTTTTATTCTTCTTTACCCTTTGTCTGACGATATCCAAAAACACATTAATTTCATCCTGAGGTATACCGCAGGATTGTAAACCTTTTTCTGAAATTGGGAGTAATTCTTTTAAAACCAGGTTTTTTGCTGAAATTGTTCGGTCAAACCACTCGAATTGTGTATTTAAACCGTGCTTTGCCGCTTTATAAAAATTTTGTCTCGCTGCTTTGAAGTTCATCATGTTGGGCAAATCTCTGTATTCTTCGGGCATACCCTTCATAAGCCCTACCCAGAAAGCAACATTTGACACCTCGTCAATTACTGTGGGTCCGGTTGGAATATACCGGTTTTCTATACGTAAATGCGGCTTTCCATCACTTACACCATAACACAAGCGGTTCCATTTATAGATATTGCCATTATGCATCGCCAGGGCTTTCAGTTTTGGTGGTTTACCCTGACTCAGTGCTTCGGAAGATTCTTCTTCAACCTCTGCAGTTATAAGAAGCGGATAATGAGAAACATCTGATTTAAAAATCTCTGATACACAATCCTGAACCCAATCTTCTCCAAATGTAACTCTGGGTCTTTGTTCTCTGAGGAGATAAGTAGAGTTACGTGAATCTACTGTTTGCTGGAATAAAGCTATTCTGGTTTCAGACCATAATTCTCGACCTAATAATAAAGGTGAATTTGTACATGCCGATAAAACCGGCCCCGAGATCATTTGAGCCCAGTTATACTTTTCCCTGAACTCATCTGGCTCGAGCTGAAGGTGAATTTGAAAGCTTGTGTTACAACTCTCAGCTAGTATAGAATCAAGTTTTAGCGTCATTTCATCCACACCGGAAATGCGAATTTCAAAAGTTTCTTCTTTGGTTTTTTTAAGTATTTCGTTAAGAACCAGGTAGCGTTGAAAGGGTGTGATATTCTCTTTATTGAAGTCTTTTCTTTCTATGGTAGGTAGTATTCCTGCCAAGGGATATTCAACATCAAATTCTTTAGATTTTTCCTTTAAAAATTTTAAATGGTCTTTTAGCTTTTGATGTAATTCATGAAAAACTCCGGCTTTAAGTGATAGTGGCTCAAGGTTGATTTCTAAATTAAATTGAGACAACTCTGTGACATACAACTCATTGTCTGTTTTTTCTAAAATTTCCAGTGCTTTACAGGTGGGTTTCATTTTCTTATCAACAATAGCCAGCTCCTGCTCTGCCCCTATCCTGATATCATCTTTAGGAAACAGGTCGTTTTTTAACATATGGTCAAGTGTATCTATATCCTTAAGCAGATGATAAGTAAAGGCTTTTCTCTCTTTTACATTTACAGTAGAATTGATTGATTTTCCAGACATAGGATTTCATTTTCGTATCATTAATCAAAATAAATATATTTTTAACATAAAAACACATATTTTAAGCATTTTATTAAAAATTTCCCTTTTGGAAGTATTTGTGGTATATAAACTTCTAAATAAGTAAGGACTTCTTAAAACGCCAAATTTTAAAAAAAATCAAATCAATACATCTTATCTTGCTTTTTTTTCTAATTTAGTCTTATGCTTACAGAAGAGTTCATAGCAGAAGAAAACAAAGAGATTGCCAAGCAATACAAGAAACTTTTGCGCATCAGTTATCGGCATTTGAGCAAAGAGGATAAAGCTCAAATCCGAAAGGCCTTTGAAACTGCACTTGAAGCGCACAAAGACCAAAGAAGAAAATCCGGTGAAGCTTATATCTTTCATCCTATAAGTGTTGCTCAGATTGTTGCCGCAGAGATAGGCCTGGACGCCACCTCAATAACAGCGGCCCTGCTACATGATGTCGTAGAAGATACGCCGTATTCCCTTTCAGACATTGAGCAACTCTTCGGAGAAACGGTTGCTAAAATTGTCGATGGCCTGACTAAAATTTCCAGCCTTAAGAAAGACGGTGACATCTCGCTACAGGCTGAGAATTTCAGAAAAATGCTGTTGACACTCAACGATGATATCAGGGTGATCATCATCAAAATTGCCGACCGCCTCCACAACATGCAAACTATGGACAGTATGCGTCCGGATAAACAAGTAAAAATAGCCTCAGAAACTTTATTTATCTACGCACCGCTGGCTCACAGAATTGGCCTCTACAACATTAAGACAGAATTAGAGGATTTAAGCTTAAAATACACAGAACCTGAAGTATATAACGATATAGCGCTCAAATTAAAAGAAAGCAAAGAAGAACAGGACAAATACATTCAGGATTTCAACAATAAAATTTGTGAAGCCCTTGACCAGGAAGGCCTTGAATATGAAATAAAGGGAAGACCTAAATCTATATACTCCATACGCCGAAAAATTCTTGCACAGAATATCACCTTTGAAGAAATTTACGACAAGTTTGCTGTAAGGATTATTTATAAATCAAGTATAGATAACGAAAAGTTCCTGGCCTGGAAAATATATTCAATTGTAACGGACCATTTCAGACCAAATCCCACCAGATTAAGAGATTGGATTTCTTCTCCTAAAACTACGGGTTATGAAGCGCTTCATATAACTGTAATGGGACCAAAAGGCCAGTGGGTCGAAGTGCAGATACGCAGTGAACGCATGAATGAAATTGCAGAGAAAGGCTATGCGGCACATTACAAATACAAAAACAAAGAAAAAAGCAACGACAATGGCTTAGATCTATGGCTCACCAGACTTCAGGAAGCATTAGAGAATAACGAAACCAATGCGGTAGATTTTGTTGAGCAATTCAAACTCAACCTCTATGCCAAAGAAATTTTTGTTTTTACCCCAAACGGAGATTTAAAGTCTTTACCAAAAGGAGCTTCAGCACTAGACTTTGCTTTCCATATTCACACAGACGTTGGACTAACAACCAGGGGTACAAAGGTTAATGGCAAATTAGTTCCTCTTAGCCATGAATTGAAAAGTGGTGATCAGGTGGAAGTCATCACCTCCTCAAATGCAAAACCAAGTTCCAACTGGTTGGATTTTGTGAGTACAGCCAGAGCTCGATCAAAAATAAAATCGGCGCTCAAGGAGAAGAAAAAGCTTATAGCCGAAGAAGGAAAGGAAATTCTAAGGCGAAAGTTGAGGTCTCAAAAAATTCAACTGGATGAAAAAACAGTGAACGAAATGGTAAATCACTTTAAGTTGAAAACCAGCCTTGACTTATTTTTTAGAGTTGGAAATGGCGTAATTGACAATAAGGAAATTAAAGGTTATGCCTCACAGAGAAATAATGCTTTGGTCTCTTTCTTTAAATCAAAAATCAGAAGAGCCTCAAAACCTCAGGAAGATATCAATGAAGATGAAATCTCTCAAAATTATGACCAACTGGTTTTTGGAGATGATGAGGAAACCTTCGACTATACTCTGGCCAAATGCTGCAACCCTATACCCGGAGACGATGTATTTGGCTTCCTGACTGTGAGCGATGGTATAAAAGTCCATAAAAAGAATTGCCCAAACGCTATCCAACTTCAAAGTAATTACGCGTACAGGATCCTAAAAGCCAAATGGATAGATTCTACTCAAGAGGACTTTAGTGCAAAAGTGAAATTATCTGGTATTGACAACCTGGGCCTTGTGAGTGAAGTCACTGATATGATTTCCAAAAGTCTGCATGTGAACATGAAAAGTCTTAATTTCACAAGTAAACACGGTATTTTTCACGGAGAAATAACAGTCACCATCAAAAACAAACACATTTTGAATCAACTCATAGACAGGTTGAAAAAAATTGATGGTATAGACAAAGTAAGCCGTGAATAAGTCTTAAATTTGTACTTATGGAAAATCTTAAAAGCATTAAACAAAACAATCAGGCTATTGTGAAAAATGTTTTTACCAAATATTTGGAAGAAAACAAACACAGAAAGACACCTGAACGTTATGCTATTCTTCAGGAAATTTACGAAAATCAAAACCATTTTGATATCGAATCGCTCTACATCACAATGAAGAATAAAAACTATCGAGTAAGCAGGGCTACACTTTATAATACTATTGACTTGTTACAAGATTGTGGATTGGTAAGAAAACATCAGTTTGGCAGTAATCAGGCACAGTATGAAAAATCATATTTTGACAAACAGCATGACCATGTTATTCTGGATAGCGATGAAGTTATAGAGTTTTGTGACCCAAGAATAGAATCCATCAAAAAAACAATAGAAGAAGTTTTTGATATCAGTATAGAAAATCACACCCTGTACTTTTATGGAAAACGCAATAAACCAAAAGACCAATAATGAACGTAAACTTACTACTAGGTCTCCAATGGGGAGATGAAGGCAAAGGAAAAATTGTAGATTATCTCACCAAAGAATATGATATCATAGCCAGATTTCAAGGCGGACCCAATGCAGGACATACTTTAGAATTTAACGGTATAAAACACGTTTTACATACTATCCCGTCTGGTATCTTTCACCCAAAAGCCATCAACGTTGTTGGAAATGGTGTTGTGATTGACCCTGTGATATTCAAAAAAGAATTAGAAGGACTGGACAAATATGAGGTCAATTACGAAGATGTTTTACTGATTTCCAGAAAAGCACATCTTATACTACCAACTCATAGATTACTTGATGCAGCTTCAGAAACAGCAAAAGGTAAGGCCAAAATTGGTTCGACCCTAAAAGGCATCGGTCCGACTTATATGGATAAGACTGGCAGGAACGGCATTCGCGTTGGTGATTTGGAATTCGACGATTGGAAAGATAAGTACCGCCAATTAGCGAATAAACACGAGGCTATGATAAAGTTTTACAATGTAGATGTGCAATACGATCTTAATGAACTTGAAGACGTATTTTTTGAAGCTGTTGAAAAAATCAAAAGCCTTAAATTTATAGATTCTGAAGAATACCTCTTTAAAGCTATGAAAGATGGTAAAAGCATACTGGCTGAAGGTGCGCAGGGTTCTCTTCTGGATATTGACTTTGGTACATATCCCTTTGTAACCTCTTCCAATACGACAGCTGCCGGAGCCTGTACAGGCTTAGGGATAGCCCCAAATAAAATTCACAGTGTTTATGGCATTTTTAAAGCGTATACAACAAGAGTTGGCAGCGGACCATTTCCCACTGAATTGTTTGACAAAAACGGCAAGCGTATGGCAAAAGTCGGTCATGAATTTGGAGCCACAACCGGCAGACCAAGACGTTGCGGCTGGCTGGACTTAGTCGCTTTAAAATATGCTGTTCAAGTCAATGGGGTAACAGATTTAATGATGATGAAGGCCGATGTTTTAAGTGGATTTGACCACCTAAAAGTCTGTACGGCCTATCACTATAATGGCAAAACGATTTCTCATTTGCCTTACAATTTATCAGCTGAAGACTTAAAACCGGTCTATACGACTCTAAAAGGCTGGAAAGAAGATATTACCAAAATAGATGACTTCGATAATCTCCCTGAGACACTAAAGGATTACATTAAATTTATAGAGGATTTTGTTGACGTAAAGGTGAGGATTGTGTCTGTAGGCCCTGATCGCAAAGAGACCATAATGCGTTGATTTCAAAACCTAAGTTCAATCTAAAATTATTTGGCCATTCATAATTTTCAGAAATGTGATTACTGAAAAACAATCAAAATAACCATAGTAAAATAGGTCAATTGAATTAAATGAAGCTCAAAATATACCAGGTAGATGCCTTTACTGACAAAATCTTTGGTGGAAATCCGGCGGCGGTTTGTCCGTTGAAGGAATGGTTAAGCGATGAGCTTCTGCAAAACATTGCTCAGGAAAACAACCTCTCTGAAACAGCATTCTACGTCAAAGACAACAACAATTACCAGATCAGATGGTTTACCCCAACGGTTGAAGTTGACCTTTGCGGTCATGCCACTTTTGCTGCGGCATTTGTGTTGTTTCATCACGAAGGCTATAGAGGAGATAAGATTGAATTCTTTTCACCCCGGAGTGGTAAACTTACAGTGACCAAAAATGAAGACCTACTCACCTTAAACTTTCCTGCAGATGTCGTCGAACAGGTTGAGCTTTCTAAGGATCTGCTGGAAGCATTTGATCTGCAGGCAAGTGCAATTTATAAAGGCAAAACAGACTATCTTTTTGTGTTTAACAGTGAAGAAGACGTCCGAAGATTAAAACCCAACCTGAGTAATATCGCTCAACTCGATGCTCGTGGCCTTATCGCCACGGCAAAAGCTAAAGATGTAGATTTTGTGTCCCGATTTTTTGGACCACAGGTCGGCGTAGACGAAGACCCGGTGACCGGCTCTGCCCACACTACATTAACGCCCTTTTGGGCAGAGCAATTAGGTAAAGAGGAACTTACTGCTGTTCAGCTTTCAACAAGAAAAGGTCATCTCAAGTGTAAATATGTCCACCCCAGAGTTGAGGTCAGTGGGCAGGGACGATTTTATATGGCGGGGATTATTGAGATAGATTAGGATAAATAATTTTCATTTTGATGTTGAAAAATTATGCTTTATCATCTACAGGTACCACACAAACTTAAGACCACTATCTACATCATTGGCTTGAATTCCAAGTATGAAGAAACTTAAACTTTGACATAACTTGGTTTTTGTATTCCGAGAGCAATTCGAGTTTTTTCAATCTTTTACTTCTACATGTTAATAGCATTATGCTATTATGGTTACAGTAGACCTGGGAAGTGATATGCCTATAATGAACCATAGATAAGGAAAGTGGCTGAAATTCTAAAGAGGACATACTAAGGCCACAATAGTGTATCTTGATCTAAGCTGTTACCAAACCAGATTATTCACTGGATTATACGTAATAAGAATATCACCTTTATCAATTCAGTGTACCAAAACTTAATCTGTTAAACATTTCAACCCTAAGCTCATCAAATTAATACATCAAAACCTGTTGAACATAAAGCCGTAAAATCCGTTGCGTATCCAGGTTATGTTGTTGCGGAATCAGGTAATGCTCCAGACTGTCAATATCTGTGATTTGAGTCTGTTTATCTATAAATCCGTAACCCTGGTATTCGCCGTTTTTGATGAGGATAAACGCACTTTCGTCGGGTTGACGTCCGGCTTTCTCGATGACCTGATGGTCTTTTACTGTGGTTGCGCTACTGATAAATTGTTTGACCCGTTGGTTATACGCCACAACCGGTTCTTCTTTACGGCAAACGCCTTTACAGGATGTTATACTAAAGTGATTGCACTCAATCACCTGTTCCTGCAAATGGCAATATTTGGGGCAGAGTTCATATTTTACACAGGCCCATTCCAGAAATGACCTGCATTCTCTAATCGATTGAAAGGTCATCAACGGCCTTAAGGTTTTGCTTAGATTATTATAAGCCAAATGCATCAAGCCATTCATATCCTGATAGCTGAAAATCCCATAGCTTTTATAAAACTTTTTGGATTGCTTGTTGTAAAACGGATAGTGTTTCTTGATGGCAAAATCTTCCATCAACAAGGCCAGCAGTTCACTGCCGGACAGCTCAAAACTGATGTCTCTGGTTTCTCTGCACATGTTCAGAGACTTCTTGCTTTTAGAGTAAAAATGACTCAGCACCCGCTTTTTAAGGTCTTTGGCTTTGCCGACGTATATGATTTTCCCGGTTTTATTTTTAAAATAATAAATCCCGGCCTTATGTGGTAAATTTTCAAAAGCCGATGTCGGCAGATGTGATGGTAAAACAGCTTGCTTTGACCTTGGGTTTAAAAATGAACTGACCACCTTTTTATCCTGATCTTTTTCCAGAAGCCTACCGAATAAGATGACCGTAGCCTGTGCATCACCTTTAGCCCGATGCCGGTCTGTTATATGGATGTTTAGATCTCTGCATAAATTACCCAGGCTGTAAGACCGATGACCCGGTAATAATTTTCGTGATAACCTGACCGTACATAATTTTTTCCGGTTAAACTTCAGGTCAATCCGTTTGAATTCATTGCGTATCACGTTATAATCAAAATTGACGTTGTGCGCCACGAATACAGCATCTTCGGTGATGTCTAAAATCTGTTGAGCCACCTCAGCAAAAACAGGTGCCTCCGCCACCATCTCATCGTCTATACCGGTCAGTGTAGTGATGTAATGCGGAATAGTAATTTCGGGATTGATGAGCGTTGTAAACTCACCAATAACCTCCCGCCCATCGTATTTAAAAATAGAAATCTCAGTCATTCGGTTCGTTCTGCCTGTGGTTTCTACGTCAATGATTGTGTATGTCATTTTTTTTAATTAAGTAAAGTAAGAAAGTCGTTATTTAATTTTCACGCAAAGACCGCTAAGGCTTTCGCAAAGACCACAAATTCGTATAAAATTGTTGATCATAACTCTGCGATGCTTTGCGTTTTGCTTTGTGCCTTTGCGTGAAATTAAAACCACTATATATCTAAAATTCATAGTCTTTAAATCACTTTTCCTTTAAAGCCTCCAACTCAATCCCCAATTCATTAAACATATTGAGAATGCTACTAATCTTCAGCTCTTCCTTGCTGTATTCCTGCGTATTGATACTACAGGTAAATTCCCAGACTTCCAGAACGTCTTCGATGTGTATTTTGTAAGGTTCGTAGAACTTGTTATCAGAATTTAAGATCAGGCATTCATCAACATTTATGGTATTGGTGACGCGCTTATAGACCATACCGTCGTTGGTGGTGACCAGGACGTAGGTTCTCCCAGTTTTGATGTCTGTTTTGTCTTCAACAAATTTGCCAATGACAAAAGAGCCTTCTTTCATCGGTAACATCGAATCTCCTCTTATGGGAAATGCCCGGTGCTTCCCACTGGGCAAAAAGGGCAATTTTATTTTTTGCAACTGCTCAATGTATTCCGGGTCGTCGTATCCCGCCAGATAACCGGCTGATGCTTTTACCGGAACCACTTCAATCAGGTTTTCATTGTCTTCATCCACGGTAATGGGAAACAGTACCCGTTTGTTCCGCAGTTCAATAAAGGAGGTTGTTCCTGCTTTTGAAATGTCGTTTTTGATCAGGATGTCAATCGGAATTTCAAAGTATTTAGACAACTTCAGCAAAATAGGGATCGAGGGCGCCGAGCTTTCCCGCTCGTAGGTCGAGACCTGTGCTCTGGTGATTTTTAAATCTTCAGCAAGATCTTCCTGAGATAACTTTTTTAAGCCTCTCAGGTATCTGATGTTTTTGGCAATAAAATTTTCCATGTAACAAATCTATGCAAAATATGCGTAATATTATTACTATTTTTGAAAAATGAAAAAAAGTATTTTACATATGGATTTGGATACCTTTTTTGTATCCGTAGAGCGCTTACTCGATTCGAGTCTACTCAAAAAACCACTGCTGGTTGGAGGAACCGGCGACAGAGGTGTGGTATCTGCATGTTCATACGAAACCAGAAAATTTGGCGTGCACTCTGGCATGTCGATGTACATGGCCAAAAAGCTTTGCCCGGAAGCCATCACCATCAAAGGAAATTCCGGAACTTACATGAAATACTCCGCTCTTGTTACCGAAATCATCAAATCTGAAGTCCCGCTGTTTGAAAAAACCAGCGTCGATGAATTCTACATCGACCTCACCGGTATGGACCGATTTTACGGCAACTACAAATTTGCCAAACACCTGAGGGAGCGCATCATTAAAGATTCGGGTTTACCGATCTCCTTTGGTTTATCGACCAATAAAGTGGTGTCTAAAGTGGCCACCGGCGAAGCCAAACCTAACAATCAAATGAAAATTGATGCCGGTTTTGAAAAACCCTTCCTGGCCCCGTTATCGGTGAGAAAAATTCCCATGGTGGGGAAATCGGTGGGGCAAACCCTGATGAATCTCGGCGTGTTTAAAGTGAAACAACTCCAGGAGATGCCCTGCGAATTACTGGTGTCTATTCTGGGAAAAAATGGTCAAAAGATTTGGGAACGTGCTAACGGGATCGACACCACACCCGTTATTCCGTACAGCGAGCGTAAGTCGATTTCGATTGAACGGACCTACAACAAGGACACCATTGATATCACCAAACTCAAAAACACGCTCACCGCCATGGGTGAAAAGCTGGCCTACCAACTGCGTATGGGCAACAAACTTACCGGAAACGTGAGTGTGCGAATCAAATATTCCGATTTTAATACCTATTCCAAACAGGCTAAAATCAATTATACCAACGTCGATCACATCTTAATTCCATTGATCCACAAATTGTTTGACGGTTTACATTCCAGACGATTACTGATAAGACTGGTCGGCGTTAGATTTGGCAATCTGGTAGAAGGCAATTACCAGATTGACCTATTTGAAGACAACGAAAAAACCACTAACCTCTACCAATCGCTTGACCATATCAGAAACCGTTTTGGTTGCAATAGCGTGTTTAGAGCCTCAACACTCGGCGTGAAATCCATCAGAGGCAACCGAAATCCGTTTAACGGCGAACCGCCGATTTTGTTAGCACATAGGAAACAGTAATGTACACCAACTGTCATACATATTATTCATTGCGGTACGGTACTTTTTCTGAAAAGGCCCTGCTTGACCTTGCACTCCAAAACAAGGTGACTCAACTGGCCTTGACGGATATCAATTCGACTTCAGCCTGTCTGAATTTTATCAGAGAAGCGAAATACCTTAACATCAAACCCATAGTTGGGGTGGATTTTAGAAATGGTGCTGACCAAAAATTTGTGGTGTTGGCAAAAAATAATAATGGGTTTTATCACATCAATTCCTATTTATCTGAACATATTCATGCTAAACGAAAATTCCCGGAGAAAGCCTCCGATTTTGAAGATTGCGTTGTCATCTATCCCTTTGAAAAGGTCTTGGAATTGGAATTGAAAGATTTCAAAACCAATGAATTTATAGGCATTTCAGTCAAAAACGTCAATAAACTTAAGTTCTCACATTACAAGCATTTTGAAGATAAATTAATGATTCAGCAACCTGTCACCTTTAGACATAAACGAGATTTCAATGCGCACAGATTGCTCAGGGCAATTGATTTGAATATCCTGTTAAGCCAATTACCTAAATCTGAAGAAGGCGATATAGAGCACAAGATGTTGCCCCTGGAAGATTTGAAAGAAGCCTTTGCTGAATTTCCGACCTGCATTTCAAATACAGAACAGATTTTAAAGGCTTGTAAAGTTGAATTTCAATTTGATGAGGAACGAGAAAACCAAAACCAATTGACCTTTTTGAAATCAAAAGAAGAAGATTTCAATTATTTGAAGGAATTGTGTCGTGTAAAACTCAAATCCAGATATAAAGTCATCACTACTCAAATCAAAGAGCGCATCCAAAAAGAACTTGACGCCATCAGAAAAATGGACTTTGTTTCTTATTTTTTGATCAATAATGACATTCTGAATTACGCCAGGTCTAAAGGCTATCCTTACATTGGACGAGGCAGTGGTTCCAACAGTATCGTTGCCTATATTCTCGGCATCACCAATGTTGACCCGATTGAACTCGACCTGTATTTTGAACGCTTCATCAACGTGTACCGAAATTCTCCGCCGGACTTCGACATCGATTTTTCCTGGAGAGACCGTGACGATGTGACCAATTACATTTTTAAAAGGTACAAAAATTCAGCACTGATGGGAACTTATGTAACCTTTCAGTACCGGGCAGTCATCAGAGAATTAGGGAAAGTATTTGGTTTGCCAAAATCTGAAATCGACAATTTTCTGAAAGGCTACAGGACAAAAACCAATAAAGCCAATTCAGAATACCTTCGATTGATCACGGTTTACGCCAAACTGATTCACGGTTTTCCGAATTACCTGAGTGTACATTCCGGAGGCATCATCATTACCCAAAAACCTACACATTACTACACCGGCACATTCCTTCCACCCAAGGGCTTTCCAACGGTACAGATTGATATGAATATCGCTGAAGAAGTAGGGATTTTTAAATACGATATTCTGGCTCAGCGCGGGTTATCCAAAATTAAAGATTGTATTGAAATTATTGAATACAATCAGCCTGAAGTCGGAATACATGACATCGAAGATGTTGAACATTTTAAACAAGACGAAAACATCAACAACCTCTTAAAACACGGAGATTGCATGGGCGTGTTTTACGTCGAATCGCCGGCCATGAGGACATTAATGACCAAACTGCAAACCGACAACTACCTCAACCTGGTGGCAGCGTCGAGTATTATCCGACCCGGGGTATCTAACGGAGGCATGAAAAATGAATTTATTCTCCGTCATCGACTTCCGGAAAAGCGACATGAAGCCCATCCCGTGCTGTTGAAAATTCTACACGAAACCTACGGCGTGATGGTCTATCAGGAAGATGTGTTGAAAGTGGCGCATGAATTTGCCGGTTTATCTTTAGCCGAATCGGATATCTTAAGGCGAGGCATGCGCGGTAAGCTAAAATCCAAAGGGCAGTTTGAAAAAATTGAACAGAAATTCAAACAAAATTGCCTGCAAAAAGGCTACACCCCCGAATTAACCGAAGAAGTATGGCAACAAATCAGGGCCTTTGCCGGTTACGCCTTTGCCAAAGGACATTCAGCGTCTTATGCGGTGGAGAGTTACCAAAGTTTATATTTAAAAAAGTACTTTCCACTGGAGTTTATGACTGCCGTCTTGAACAACGGCGGTGGCTTTTACAGTATTGAAACCTACACCTACGAAATTGAAAAAAAAGGCGGTAAGGTTGAAGCCCCTTGCGTGAACAACAGTCACGGCGAATGTGTCATCAAAGGTAAAACCGTTTATTTGGGTCTGGTACTCATCAAAGGCATTGAACTATTTGCCATAGAAAGGCTGGTGACAGAACGCCAAATGCACGGAGAATACCAAAGCTTTGACGATTTTCTCAATCGGGTGAATATTGGTATAGAGCAAATGGTGCTTTTACTGCGCATCAATGCGTTTCGATTCACCGGGGTGGATAAGCACATGCTCTTATGGCAGGTGCACATTAAATTCAATGCCAAACCCAAAGACCACATTTTACCTCAACTCTTTCAATTTGAAACCAAAACCTTTAAAATCCCTGAGCTCAAAACCAATCTGGTGATTGAAGCCTACGATCAACTGGAGCTACTGGGTTTTCCACTTTGTGGCTATTTTGAATTATTGGACAAGCCTATCGACGACCACATCAAAGCCCAGGATTTAAAGCATTTTGAAAACAGAAACGTATCCATTTACGGCAAATTGATTACCGCCAAAAGCACCAAAACCAATAAGGGTGAATTGATGCAATTTGGTACCTTTTTAGATTCGGATGGTGAGGTGTTTGACACGGTTCATTTTCCGAAAGTCGCCAAGAAATATTCCATCGCCGGTAATGGGGTATATCTGATTAAAGGCAAGGTGATGAACGATTTGGGATGTCTGAGTATCATTGCAGAATATGTAAAACGGCAGGCGATTATTCCGGATCCGAGGCATGCTGCGGTTAGTCACAAGGCGTCTTAAATTGACTTTTTGTTTAATAAATCAGACTCTGAAAACCGATCTTAATTAATTTTAAAACATTATCAACATTAGTTTAATTATTAAAAATATGAATTACATACTGATATTCAACTATTTAAGTATTTATTTCTTCTTTGTGAGCCTTTGTGCCTACTCTGTGGTTCTTTGTGGTAAAGCTAAACACACCTCAAAGCAATAAGATAACAGATTGAGTACATACATTTTATTTAATAATTGTATTATTTTATAGAATATTTTGATGTAATAAGTAAATGCCTAAGTCTATAAATATTTTAGCATTGTAATTGTAACAAAAACAAGATTTATATAACAAATAATTAAAGTATTAATAGTCTTTTGGTATGGTTGATATAATCTATAAAGATGAAATTGGTAACAGATTGGATATTTCTTCAGTTCAATCTTATGAGGGAATAGTCCCATTCAATCACTTCGCTATTAAATATGTGATCCAAGGCAAAGAGATATACCACTCTCAAAATAAAAGCTTTAATGTAAACTCAGGCGAATTTATTGTTGGCAACGACCTTTGCAATTCTGAAATAGTTATAGATTCGACTACAAAAGGTCTTTGTCTGGATATTTCTAAAGAGTTGGTATTAGAGATTGCTAAGACCTATTTTAATCAGCCTGATTTTATAGAATATCTGACGACTAAGTTTTTTTTGATTGAAAAATACGATGTTAAAAATTCCAGGCTCACCACCTACCTTGAGTCTTTGGCTTTAAAATTAAAACATGAAAATTATAGGGTAAAAAGCGCAATGTATTTTGACCTGGCTGAAATTTTTGTGTTTGAACAGGCCAATTTATTTAAGCAAATTTCCAAACTGGATTTTAAAAAACAAGAAGTCATTAAAGAAAATTATAGGCAACTTAAAAAGTCCAAGGCTTTTATAAATGAACGTTTTCTCGAGAACTTAAATACAGACCAACTGGCTAGAATTGCACTAATGTCTAAGTATAAATTTTTAAGACTGTTTAAAAAAGTTTTTGAAATAACACCTTACCAATATATTATCGAGCAACGATTAAATCATGCCAAACTTTTAATTTCTCGAGGAGAAGAGATTTCAGATGTCGCTATTATTACTGGTTTTGCAGATACACCGTCGTTTAGTAAAGCCTTTAAACGTCGATTTGCACAACCGCCAAGTCAATTTGCAAAAAAGCAATATTTGACAATCTGATGCTTTAAATTTCCAGTTAATTTGTAAACAAATTTAATACTCATGTTTACGTTAATTACTATACTTTTAAGTCTTACAACTAGTTCTTTTGAAGATGTACATTCATTGGAATTTGCTTCAAATAACGAATTTAAAAATTTTAGAACCGTTACCGATAGTGTTAAGGCAAAGCAATTAAACAAATTATCATGGCGAAAATTGGAAACAGAGCCTTACCCGGGAAAACAAGACGATATTTACTTTGTAAATGAAAATACAGGTTGGTATGTAAACGGTCACGGTAAAATCTATAAAACCACAGACGCTGGAACAACCTGGAATAAGATATTTGAAAAAAAAGGTTCTTTTTTTAGGACAATAGCCTTTCTCGACGATAACACGGGTTTTGTAGGAACAGTTGGTACCGATTATTTTCCTAATGTTACAGATACGATTCCATTGTATAAAACCAATGATGGCGGAAAATCTTGGAAACCTGTTGAATATAAAGGACCGTATGTGAAAGGTTTATGCGCTATAAATGTCGTAAAGGAACAATACATAAATCATGGGAAGATAGATTACAAGACTCATATTTTTGCTGTAGGTCGAGTTGGCAGTCCAGCAAATATGATGGTTTCTCACGATGCCGGTCAGACATGGATATCCAAAAGTCTGCAAGACGAAGCAAAAATGTTGTTTGATATCAAAATGCTGAATAAAACTACAGGTTTTATTTGTGCAGCCACAAGTGCAGATATCACAAAATCACACGCATTGATATTAAAAACAACAGATGGTGGTGAAACCTGGAATAAAGTTTACCAATCTACAAGACCTTTTGAAACGACCTGGAAGGTTTCTTTTCCAAGCGATAAAGTTGGCTACGTCACCATACAATCCTATAATCCAGATCCAAATGTATCGCAGCAGCGTATTGCAAAAACCATAGACGGTGGCGAAACCTGGCAGGAAATTAATTTGGTTAACGATCCAAGAGGGAGAGAATTTGGTATAGGTTTTATTGATGAAAATCATGGTTTTGTTGGTACTGTATCCAGTGGATACGAGACAAAAAATGGTGGAGAAACATGGCAACCAATAGATCTAGGTACGGCCTGTAATAAAATAAGAATTTATAGAGAAGAAGAATATATTTATGGTTACGCCATAGGAGTTAGCGTATTGAAATTAACGGATTAAATTATTTTAAAATGACAAAACAATTGAACACAACAATGTACAGAACGGCCTATGTTTTATTTATCCTTTTAGGGTTGTATCAATTAATAGGTCAAAACGATTATATGAGTGCAGCAAGCTGCTTTGGAATAGGACTCATCTTTGACCCTTTTGATAAGAATCAGGCTTGGTCTGAAAAACCACTATGGCAAAAGGGAATTTTGATCACTCAATTAATCATTGCCTTTGGATTACTTGCTTATGGTTTTTTTAAAGCCTAGAACTTATGTTTTTAGAGATGCTAAAGGCCATTTTTAAGACATCGCTTGGTGCATTTCTGGATTTTTTGAGCGGCATCCAACATATCTAATAGCAGTTGATGGTTTTCTCTTTTAGACATAAATAAGATCTTGTTCAATTGAATTCAAATATCTCTTCTTAATTCCTTTTTTGGAAACCAGATCCACTTTAGGTTCTATCAATTTTTCGAGGTCATTTGCCAGGTCAACAAACCTCAGCCCTATTTTATCGTTAAACTCGACAATAATATCTACGTCACTGTCTTTATTCTCCTCATTTCTAGAGAATGAACCGAAAATAGCCAGGGATTGTATGGGGTATGTCTTGAATAGCTTTTTCTTATTCTGTTCCAACGTCGATTTTATGTCACTCATAGTTTTCATCCTAGTAATTTAAACAAAAAAACTATCCATATCAACATATTGGTCTAAGTCGTCCTTATCAGATTGAAAATCGTAGGTTTTTTCTCTCCACATACTCTCGTAATCTATCATTAAATGATATTAGAAGAATGATAGTACTATCAGCAAACTCACCGATTCCATGTGTAGTAACGATTTCAAAGCTATCTAAGTTGAAAATGAATATGATCATCATGCCGAACCGCCCGACAACCGTGAAATCTAATTTTTGGATTGTTAAGGTTGAGTCTTGTTTTTAAATGTGGTTCGATAAATACTTTGCCTGTACTATTCTGACTAACAATTAAGTTGACCAACTCTCGTGTGCCACGTTCTGAAAATTTAAGCTCTTTGTTTATCCTGCCAAATGATAAATATTTCGGAAAGTCATACTGCCAATATCCACGCGACTTACAAACCTCGGTTTGGTTATATTCCATTTCTGATGGTCCTTCGTAAACGCCGTAGCCACTGTGTGATGGTTTTTTGTTGGTAATTTGTCCATTTGGCTTTTTATAAACTAACGTCACATCCACTTTTTTACCGTCGTTATGACTTAGGTGCGGCAATAATGGAAATCCATCGATAAACGGAAAGTTGGCATCGAGATAAATCACTTTTATGCCGCTGTGGCTTTTCTCAAACTCCGTGGCGATACTTTGCAGCGACTGATTTAATTCCGGATGAACGTAATTCCGGTTCGCCAATTTATAGAAGAATGAATGCGCGCTCAAAGACGCCGTCTCCTTTATCTTTTCCCGCCCAAAAAGCGGCGCAATATAAGGAACGATCAGGACAGTAGTAATTAGGTACAATCCGGTAAAAAGCACTAGCCTCTTAAGACGTTTGTTATTGGCTTTTGGTTTGATGGAAAGGATTGCCACCAGATATATTAGGCCGCCTATTTGGGTGACTACGGTTAAAAGGGTGAAGATTAGGAAGTGTAGTAGGATTTTCAAGGGATAAATACGTTATGGTAATTTTTAGGCTATGTTATTTTAATTTTGGAGGGTTGATAATTGTATCTCTAACAACTTGAGCTACTAAATCTTCAGTAATTTTATGTCTCTTACAATATTCAGATTTTAGCCGATATTCAACTAATTTCGCTCCTTTACTGGCATTACAGGAAATACAGCATAGCGCGACATTATTCTCCCTCAAAAAAGTCGTTGTCAATTTCTTTGACTTCAAAGGTGGTTTTAACCTGAACTCCGACATTGTATTGATGCATCAAGTCCACCAGTTTTGGTCCGTCTATTAATATGATGGAATGATGCGCTTCTCTTGCTTTCTTTATTGCTGAATTGTCAAACGTAGATGTCGTTATAAAATCGCCTTTAGAAGTGTCTCCGCTCATAGCCCCAATGAAATTCCTTATATCTTTTTCACGAACCTTGTTTTCATTGTAGCGTTTTGCCTGCGTATATATTTTTTCAAGACCAAGTTTATCTTCGTTAATGATGCCATCAATACCACCATCTCCGGATTTTGAAGTTTCAATAAAATCGCCATAACCCATTCTTTTGAGTAAAATCAAAATGACTTTTTCAAAAAAGTACGGATCAAGTTCTTTAAGTTTTTGGAGCAACTCGGTTTTAACCTCGGTTTCAATTGTCTCAAACCCGGTATCGATTAAGTCCTGTGGCGAGGAATTATCAACCACTACAGATTCAACCTCGGTGTCATTGTCTTTCTTGCTTTTTACTGATGACCGATGTGCGATAAAATCAGGATCGTTTTGCAGGTCCGCTAAAAGTAGTTGTCCACTTGCCAGAGCTTGTTTTCCTTTCTCTGTAATTTGCACGGTCCCTCTTTTTGGATAGAATACAAATTTACCCATTTTAAGGTAAGACTTTCCCCAAAGTATCCGGTCAATCAAAGTATTCGAGCCACTACTGGTTTTTTTATCTAAAAGTTCTTTCGGTAAATCTGAATAGTAGTTGTCACGAACTCTTATGGCTAATTCACGACTGCTTATAGACTCTATGGAACTTAAGGTTTCCAAGATCGGCATAAATGTTTCGTGATATTTGGGTAGTTGCATTTGTTGATTCGGTTATATTTTTATTTTGAGTATCGGTCTTTGTATCTGGCAGTGGCGAACAATAAGTCACAGCCCTTATTTTTCATTCGTAAAGTTAGGAAATGAATCCAAAATTTTTCTTTTCAATCCCCAAACCTCGTCATTGAAGATACATTGTGTTAGGCAACGTTTTGTTCAGCGTACTGTTTTATTTCGCTTAGTTCTGATTGTTTATTTTCTTTACCTTCTTCGATATCAAAATCATCTTGTAATCCAAGCCAAAATTTTGCAGAATTTCCAAAATATTTGCTCAGACGCAAAGCAGTATCAGCCGTTATTCTTCTTCGTCCTTTTATAATTTCAGAAGTTCGAGTTTGAGGTATATTCAAATCCTTAGAAAGTCGATACGCTGAAATTTTTAGTGGTTCGAGAAATTCGTGAAGTAAAACTTCACCTGGATGTACATTTTTTAATTTTTCCATTTCACTGTTTTTAATGATAATCGATTACCTGCCCGACCGGCAGGCGGGTTTCCACTTCGCTTGCGTTTCCTTTGTCCCAAATGAAAATAATCCTCCATTGTTTGTTAATTCGAATGCTATAAAACTCATTTAGTTTCCCCTTTAGTTTTTCAAGTCGATTGGAAGGTGGAATTCTCAAGTCAGCAATATCTTGTGAGTTATTCAACATTCTTAATTTTCTACGCCCAATGTTTTGAATTTCAATCGGTATTTTTTTAACACGGACTCCATTCCAAATCTGTTCGGTCTCTTTCGAACCAAAGGAAACAATCATAGGTTTGCTTTACGATACTAACGTCAAAGATAAGTAAATATTTTGAATGATAGCAGATTTTTTTTTAAATGTTGCCTAACTATCAAATATCGTTAAAAGGATAACATATATTTCAAAGCCCTCACTAATTTCCCACAATATATAACCACATAAATCATAAAAGTCTCAACATCAATGCTCATGCCCACCGCCGCCGCCGCCAGACACCAAATCAAACACACCCTGGGTCAAAAACTGGTCTTTCACAGAAAGTGGAACAGATGATTTTAAAGCCCGTAAACCGTTTTGGGGTTTGGTGTCCTCGACTTCTATCTTATCAAACACATAGGTTGAGTCGGTTTGGGTTTGTAGTTTTAAGACCACCCAATCCTGATCGCTTTTGGCAAAGGCTGTGGCGGGTAAACTCAAATGCTCCTGCGGGTCTTTTTTAAAGCTGGCTTCTACAAACATGCCAACGGCAAAGGTTTCCTCTTCCTTCAATGGATGGGCGTGTACGCGTACCGTTCGGTTTTGACCGACTTCGGCGCCGATCAATTGTACGTAGGCGGAAAAGGTCTCGGAGGTCAGCTCGGGCACTTTAAAGTCCAACGTATCGCCAAGCTTGATCGCCATGATGTCTTTTTCAAAAACGTCCAGTTCCAAATGGATATGCTCGGTATTAAGAATTTCCATGATCATGGTGTTGGGCTCGACGTAGGTGCCCTGAGAAATATTTAGTTTAGCAATCTTACCGCTGATGGGCGCATAAATGGAAATACTTTCCGTAAAATTCCCCTTGAGCACGGCCTTGGTATTGACGTTCATCAGTTGCAGGGTTTTAC
Source organism: uncultured Mesohalobacter sp. (assembly GCA_964593755.1). Classification (GTDB taxonomy): domain Bacteria; phylum Bacteroidota; class Bacteroidia; order Flavobacteriales; family Flavobacteriaceae; genus Psychroflexus. The sequence continues at coordinate 84,974 of CAZQKB010000003.1, forward strand.
GCTGTCCCTGGACTTTGGCTTTCATGCTGTTATAAGCGCTTTTGGTTTGCTGAAACACCTTTTCTGCAATCACTTTATCCTTGAGTAAATTCTGTTTACGCTGAAACTCCGATGCTAAAAACTCCAACTCACTCACATCCTGTGCGAACTGCTGCTGCATCTGAATAAAATCCGGGTTTTGCAATTTAATCAGCAGATCGCCTTTTTGTACCACGTCGCCGACCAGCAGATGCGTTTCACTGACAAACCCACTAAAAAACGAATTAACCGAAGCCCGGTTTTCCGGCGGGACATCAATCATCCCGGTGACTTTATAGCTTTGGTAAAAGCGACTGGAATCCGGCTTTTCTATCTTGAACTTCCCATTTTGAAACTGCGCCAGACTCAATTCAATGTGGTCGTCGTGAGGCGCTTCTTCGGCATTAGCGGCCTGAGGTTTATCGGATGAACACCCGAAGACAAAAAACAGGCTAAGGATAAAAATGTATATAGAGGCTTTCATAGGTTTAGTTTAAAAGTAAATAATTAAGTTGAATCACCGTTTGGTTGTATTGAGACAGGACATTCAGGTAGTCGAGTTTGATTTGTAGCCCATTATCAATACTTTGCACGTACTGAAAGAAATTGATTTCTCCGTTTTGGTAACTGCTTTCCGTGGTTTTTAGGATTTCTTCTGCCACACGCAGCTGATTATCGGTAAAATTAGTCAGAGTTTCCGTCTGACTGGCCAGCGTCTGCAGCAGTTGATGTTGTCTGGTTTCCAAATCTATTCTGGTCTGTTGGTAGCTGAAATCGGCTACTTCCTTCTGAATAGATCTGGATTTGATTTTCGCCCGGTCACCAAAGAACAGCAGGGGCACATTAAGCCCGACCTGATAGCCGTTAAAACGCTCGTCTATCGAAGGATTGCTGCGTTGAAAGTAACTTAGGGAAATTCCGGGCAGGAGTTCGTTCTTCGCCAGTTTCCATTCCTGATTGGCCAGTTCGACCTGAGAGGCGCTTAAGGTCAATGCCGGTGAATTATCCAGGGTTTTTAAATTCACCTCCAACTGCTGAGGCGCTTCATCAGGGAGCTTCAGTTCAACATCTGACTGCACTAAATTTTGAATCATCAGCCGATTGGTCTGCAGTTGGTTATTAAAATTAATCAATTGGTTTTTGATCTGATTTTGTTTTGACTGTGCCGTGATTTTTTCCAGATAGGTGGATTCGCCTTCTTCAAATTTTCGAGTGGCTTTATAGTAAAAATCTCCGTAAATGCTGTCCAAAAAGCTGTAAATGTTGACTTTTTCAGTTAAGATCAGATGCTGTTGGTACAGCTGTTCCAATCGCTGAAGGTTCCTCTGAATCGCCAGCTGATTCTGAGAACTGGCAATTTCTGTTTGAACTTTGTTCCGTTGCAGCCTTTTGCCGTACACAGTCGGAAAGTCAAAATTCTGAATGGCGCCCCATTGGTAAAACGGTCGGTTGGCGATCGGGTCCAGTTCAGATTCATCATAATTTTGATAGATCTGCATCTTTTGAAAGCTAAAGGCTTCACCCTCGGCTATTTTTTGTTGTTCAATGGCCAAAGCGGATGATTTTAAACCCAGATTTTGCGCGACCATCAGGGTCTTTAAACTGTCCAGATCCTGCGCCTGAATTGAAGTCAGACCGCCCAGACCAAACAACAGGATAACAATTGTTGTGCGCGATATAGATATTGTTTTCATGGTTTTTTGTTCAATGGCATAATACAAGACGGGTAAAATAATCAGGGTTAGCAAGGTGGACGTTATCAAACCACCAATGACGACCGTAGCCAGCGGCCTCTGCACTTCTGCACCTGCTCCGGTGGAAATCGCCATAGGCAGAAATCCGAGTGCGGTAGAACTCGCCGTGAGCAAAACAGCCCGGAGTCGATCCTGAGTGGCTTTGATGATATTCTCTCGGTTCAGCGAGCCTCCTTCTTTTTGAATGTCTTTAAAATATTCGACCAGGATAATGCCATTCAACACAGAAATCCCGAAGAGAGCGATAAACCCAACCCCGGCCGAAATACTGAAAGGCATGTCTCTTAACCACAGTAAAAACACCCCACCAACCGCAGAAAACGGAATCGCGGTGAAAATAAGCAGCGTGTCCTTTAGAGTATTTAAAGCAAAATACAACAGGATGAAAATCAATACCAGGGCAATCGGCACTACAATCTGCAGACGTTTGGTGGCGCTTTGCAGATTTTCGAACTGGCCGCCGTAAGTCACCGTGTAACCTGTAGGCAAATTAATGTTGGCACTGATCAGTTCACGGACGTCTTCGACGACGGACTGCAAATCTCGATTCCTGACGTTGATCCCAACATTAATGCGTCGCTGGGTTTGTTCCCGAGATATTTTAGCCGGTCCTTCACTAAAGGTCACCTCAGCGACTTCAGACAATGGAATCTTACCGAGATTTGGCGTATCGATCATCAGGTTTTCCAGGTCATCGATAGAATTTCGCTTATCGGCTTTTAGCCTGACCACGAGATCGTAACGCTTTTCTCCTTCAAAAACCACACCCATGGTCTGTCCGGCAAATCCGGCTGAAATCACCTGATTAATGGCCTGGATGTCTAAGCCGTAACGTGCAATCTTTTGTCGATCATAATTGACGGCCATTTGAGGTAGTCCTACGATTTTTTCAACCGAAATATCGCCAACGCCTTCTACATCTTCAACCAAACGTTTAATGTCGTTGGCTTTATCGGCCAGAATGTCCAAATCTTCACCAAATATTTTGATGGCAATATCAGAACGAACCCCGGTAATGAGTTCGTTGAACCGCATTTCGATGGGCTGGGTAAATTCAATTTCCATATTAGGAATGATACTGAGTTCAGCTTTCATCAATTCAGCCAGTTCCTCCTTACAATCGGCGGAAGTCCATTCCCCTTTAGGTTTCAATCTGATGATCACATCCGAGTCCTGCATCGACATCGGATCGGTAGGCACCTCGGCCGCACCAATTCTGGAAACCACCTGTTCCACCTCGGGAAATTTCTTCAGCAGGATTTTTTCAATTTCGGTGGTGCGTTCAATTGTGCTTTGGAGGGATTTTCCGGTCTTCAACACCGGCTGAATCACAAAATCTCCTTCATCTAAGGTTGGTACGAATTCGCCACCCATTTTAATAAAAGTGAAAACCGCAAGTCCAAGTAAAACCAGGGCAGAAATCAACACCAAACGCGTGTGCTTTAAAGCCCAGCCGATGCTCGGGTTATAAGCTTGTTTTATGCGGTCGATCAATCGGGTTGAAAAATTTTCGGCTTTAAGTTTTTCAGGTTTTAAAAACCAGCTGCAGGCTACAGGAATCCAGGTAAAACAAATGATAATCGCCCCGATGAGCGCAAACATAAAAGTGAGCGCCATGGGTTTAAACATTTTGCCTTCCACACCGGTCAGCGAAAGGATCGGGATAAAGACAATCAAAATGATCAGCTGTCCGAAAATGGCAGAATTCATCATTTTGGATGCGCCCTGAAAAGTAATTTTATTCTTTAGCGACTGAATTTTAAACCCTGAAGAAGACTTAAAATCAGCGGAGCGCTGCAACATTTTAAAGGCAACAAATTCCACGATGATGACGGCGCCGTCTATGATGATCCCGAAGTCCAGTGCGCCGAGGCTCATCAGGTTGGCATCAATATCAAACATATACATCAGGCTGATGGCCACCAGAAAACTCAGCGGAATTACCGAGGCAATAATCAATCCCGAACGCCAGTCGCCAATGAGCAGAATAACGATAAACACCACGACCAAAAAGCCTAAAAATAGGTTTTCGAATATGGTTGTTGTGGTGCGGGCAATCAATTCGCTGCGGTCTAAAAAGCCGTTGATGTAAACCCCTTCCGGAAGACTGCCTTCGATGTCTTTAAGGCGTTGCTTCACATTATCAATAGTTTTTTTGGAGTCGGCACCTTTCAGCATCATGACTTGTCCGAGCACCTTTTCCCCTTCTCCATTTCCGGTAATCGCGCCGAAACGCCGGGCATACCCAAAATCGACTTCAGCAATATTTCGAATGTAGATAGGCTGTCCGTCACGGTTTTCCACGACGATATTTTCAATATCTTCGATGGACTTCAGCAGACCATCTCCACGAATAAAATAGGCTTGTTCTTCTTTTTCAATATAACTTCCTCCAGCAATGGCGTTGTTATTTTCCAGAGCCTGAAATACCTGCGAAATGCTGATGTTTTGCGCCTGTAATTGTTCCGTCGAAAAAGCCACTTCGTACTGCTTCAGGTAACCACCCCAGGTATTGATTTCCACAACACCGGGAATACCGGCAAGCTGTCTCTTTACAATCCAGTCCTGTACGCTGCGCAGCTCCATAGCTGTGTATTTGTGTTTGTATTGCTCTTCCACCTCAAGGGTGTACTGGTAGATTTCACCAAGTCCGGTGGAGATTGGTCCCATAAAAGGCTTACCAAACTGCGCCGGAATCTGGTCTTCGGCCGATTTTAACTTCTCTGCAATGAGCTGTCGGGGCAGGTAGGTGCCCATATCATCATCAAAAACGATGGTGACGACCGAAAGTCCAAATTTGGAGGTTGAGCGGATTTCCTTAACACCGGGCAGATTAGACATCTCCAATTCAACCGGATAAGTAATAAATTGCTCCACATCGGCTGTAGACAGGTTGCGCGAAGTAGTGAGTACCTGTACCTGATTGTTGGTAACATCCGGAACCGCACCAATTGAAATATGGTTAAGGGAAAACACCCCAAAACCAACAATGAACGCAATAAACAAAAGAATGATGAATTTAGATTTCAGGCTAAATTCAATGAGTTTAGATAACATGTGTAATGATGAATTTGATAAACAAAAGACTTAATCCTAAAATTAAAACCTTGTTTTGGGCGGCTGAAGGATGTCGGTTTCCGTAAGGGAGCTGAAACTGGCCGAATAGCCAAAATTGTGCTTGGCATTTTCAGGCGTAAACGCCATATCGAAGTTAAAGTCTTTAGCTTCTGCGAAATAAGTGAAATGTATATGTGAGCATTGCTGTGTGGGCAAGTCCTGATGCTCAGGATGTTCGTCCTGATGTTCCTGCTGCTGACTGCCGTAATGCAAATCCAAAAAGGTGAGAAGGGTGTCGCCGTACTCAATTTTATGCTCCTGATAGTGCGACCATAAATCGTCTATCTGCACCAGACTGTTGACGTTAAATCCCAGGCTTTGCAATAGAATAATTAGTGATAATATGTTGTTGAGCAACGTTCGCATGTTACAAATATAGCATAGATTTTATAGATTATGGTTTAAGATTAGCTTAATAATGATAGCATTTTGTTGGAAATTGATGAATGTCAGTAGATTTTGACCTTATCAATTTGATAGTTTATCCTGAAACTTTACTCTAGCTTTAGTCTTGTAATCTGTATCCAGATACAACTCATAACCTTTTTTAAACTCAATCCTTTTTGAAGTTTTGGGTTTGATCGAAATAGTTTCAATAATTTCACCCTTAGATTGAATGCGGACAGAAAAGGGCTTTTCACCGATATTATCAACAACTGCGATGCAATCCTGGTTGGAAAAAGGATTTTTGACGGCATCCTGTCCGGGGCCTTTACCGGTCATGAGCATGCTTTGTGAGGGCTCAAGTTCGAAGGTGTTTTGGGCCACAGCAGATAAGCTAATAAATAAAATAATTACAGTTAAAACGTACTTTGTCATGGTATTAGGAATATGTTTATTAATCCAAAGATATTTGAAATAGTATTTTAAATGACTTTATTTATCGTTTCATTATGACATCGCAACATATGCTGAAGTGTTACAAGTTTGCTAAAGCTGAATTTTGCGAAGTTGTAAAATTCTATTTTTAAACTATTATTTGTAACATTTAAGTTAGAACATTAATAGATAAAAAGTATAACAATGCCGGAACTCCCAGAAGTTGAAAATTATAAACGCTACATTGACCAAACTTGCTTAAAGCAAAAGATTACTGCTCTAGACTGCCGAGATAACAGGCTCCTAAAACAGCCAAAATCGGATTTTGAAGAGGCGTTGATCGATAAGCAATTGACCGAAACAGAAAGGATTGGTAAATATTTATTTCTAAAAACCACCAGCGATAAAGTTCTGGTGATACATTTCGGAATGACAGGACGCCCACATTATTATAATGGTGAAGAGAATCGTCATAAATACGCACACATTCAGTTGAGTTTTGATAACGGCTATCACTTTGGATTCGAAAACAAACGCAAATTTGGCTGGTGGAACTTGACCGATACCATTGAAGAATTTAAAAATGAACACAATCTGAGTGATGACGCCCGCGAACTCAGTCTTGAAGACTTCAAAGCGTCTCTTAGCAGCAGATCTACAGACATCAAAAAAATAATCATGGACCAAAGTGTCTGCGCCGGTGTCGGCAACTGGATGGCTGATGATATTCTGTATCAGGCAAAAATTCACCCAAAACACAAGGTTGAAGATATGTCTGAAAATGATATTAAAGCTGTTTTTGAGGCGTTGAAGAATGTAATTGAAGTCGCTATTAACAACGAAGCGCACTATGCCGATTTTCCGGATTATTTTTTAATTCATAACCGAAAGGATGGAGGTGTTTGTCATCATACCGGTTGTGATATCGAAAAAATTAAAGTTGGTGGCAGGACCACTTACTTTTCACCGGGATGGCAGAAATCAATTAATAATTGATTGAAAGTTAGACTCTTAATTGCTAAGTTACCAGCTTTATTTCAATATTTAACAATCATTGTTCTTAATTCGAGAAATACTGGGTTCATTGCTAGTAAATCAACTGCTGTAGATAACTTTGATAAAACATTTTTCTATAAATCACAAGCTTTAAACTCATAACCCATAAACACCCAAAACCTCTTTTAATTCTCATACAATTAACACCTACTAATTGGGAAATATGTAATTTTGTACAAAAATTAAATTTGAGTTACAGATTTCTCTTTTTATGTCTTTTGATACCCATAGCTATTAGTGCCCAAAACAAGAAAATAAGGGTCGAAAGTGAGCGTAATATGATTGATGAGAAAAAGTATCCTGGTGCTTTTATTTTCTTAAAAGTCAATAAACAAGTTTACTTTGAGCACGAAGGTATAGATGTCTGGTGTGATAAAGCTATTTTTTACCAGGAGGAAAATTTTTTTAAAGCTTACGGTAACGTTCGCATGAAACAAGGGGATACGGTAAATATGCGAAGTGCCTATGCCGAATATAATGGCAATACCAAATTTGCATTTGCCAGTGATGGTGTTGTTTTGACAACACCAAGTAACCGCTTGACTACAGATTCTTTGTTTTTTGATCGTGAACAGCAAAAAGCTTTCTACAGAAGCGGAGGTACTGTAAAAGATACTGCAAGCACTATAACCAGTATTCGTGGTACCTATGAGATGAAAAAAGAAAAATATGCCTTTAGACAAAACGTTAAGGTTACCAATCCTGATTATAATATTGTCACCAATTTTTTGGATTTCTACACAGAAAACGGACACGCCTATTTATATGAACCTTCAACAGTTCTAACTGATGAAGGAAAGGTCTATTGCGAAAAAGGCTTCTTCGATACAAGAACGAATTTCGGGTATTTTATCAAAAATTCAAGGGTAGACTATGAACAACGTACGCTTTACGGCGATAGTATCTTTTTTGACCAAAATACAAGTTTTGCTTCAGCGACCAACAATATAGAAATTATAGACACGGTCAATCGCACTAAAGTTTACGGTAATTATGCAGAAGTTTATAAAGAAAAGGATTCGGTGATTATCACCAAAAATCCATGGGTGGCTTCTTTTCAGGAAAACGATTCGATATTCATTGCCAGTGATACCATGATGATTACAGGTGAGCCGGAAAAACGGATAGTGAGATCTTTCCCGGATGCCAGACTTTACAAATCTGATCTCAGCGGTAAAGCAGATTCTATACATTCATCCGAATCTACAGGCTATACCAAATTAATAAAAAGTCCGGTTTTGTGGTCTACCAATGGCCAGATTACAGGTGATACCATCAAGCTTATTTCAAATGTTGAAACAGAGAAATTAGATTCTTTAAAAGTCTATTACAATAGTTTTATGGTTCAAAAGGATACCATTGAAGGATTTAACCAAATCAAAGGCAAAGAACTTATTGGCTTATTTGAAGACAATAAAATCAAAGAAGCTACATTCATCAAAAATGCAGAATCTTTGTATTACACCAGAAATGACAACGGAGACCTGGTCGGAATTGACAAGACACTTTCTGCAACCCTAAAGATGGAATTTGATGATCAGGAAGTGACCGATGTGTATTACTACAATAAAGCCAGTGGAAAAACTTATCCCGAAAATGAATTACCTCCAAATGCAAGAATCTTGAAAGGTATGGAATGGCGAGGCGATGAACTCATAGACAGTAAAGAAGATTTGTTTACCAACAGACCTAAATACGATTTACCCGTTATAAAAGGTATAGATGATATTGAAATTAACGACAGCATTCAAGAACCATTTTATAGCCAAAAAGACCTTAATCCTAAATCTAATCTCAAAACAGAAACCAAGGACAGTATTCTTGACGCTAAGAAAAAAGAAAAACTTAAAGTGATAAAGCCTGAAATGAAAATTAAGGGTATAAAGAATGATTGAAGCTTTTAAAACATATCAGGCGCAAACAACGCCACATCCTTTAGGTCTTGAAATAGATTATGCTAAGGGCAGTTATATTTATACCACAGATGGCAAAGCTCATCTTGATTTTGTAGCCGGTGTCTCTGCCTGTAACCTTGGCCATTGTCATCCTGAGATTGTAAATGCCATAAAAAAGCAGACCGAACGCTATCTTCATGTCATGGTTTACGGGGAATATATTTTGGAGCCTGCGTTGAAAGTCACTCAGCAACTGGCTAAGATTCTACCTGAGCCACTGGAGCAAACCTATTTAGTGAACAGCGGTACAGAAGCTATTGATGCGAGCATCAAACTTGCCAGAAGAGCTACAGGACGTTCTCAGATCATTTCAGCTAAAAATTGCTATCACGGTAATTCATACGGCGCTTTGAGCTTAATGGATTATGAAGAACGGATCAAGCCTTTTAAACCTTTATTGCCAGGTATAACCCAAATTGAATTCAACAATACTAATTGTTTAAATTTAATTACTGAAAATACAGCAGGTGTTATTCTAGAGACTATTCAGGGTGGTGCTGGTTTTATTATACCTGAAAACAATTACCTTAGGAAGGTAAAAGCTCGTTGCAGAGAAGTAGGTGCTTTGATGATTTTAGATGACATTCAGCCCGGTTTTGGACGAACAGGTGCGCTGTTTGGGTTTGAACATTTTGATGTAGTCCCTGATATACTTGTCATGGGAAAAGCCATGGCATCGGGTATGCCGATTGGAGCTTTGACCGCTTCAAAAAAACACATGCAGTTATTGAGTAACGATCCAAAACTCGGACATATCACTACATTTGGTGGACATCCTGTCATCGCCGCAGCCGCTTCAAAAACTTTGGAGATTTTGACCGAAACCAATATCATTCAACAGATTGAACATAAAGAACAATTATTCAGATCACACTTAAAGCATGCTTTAATTACAGAAATCCGAGGAAAAGGCCTTATGCTTGCTGCTATGATGAAATCTGAAGATATTGCCAATGAAGTGGTTTTGAAAGCCAAAGACCAGCAGTTAATTTTATTTTGGCTACTTTATGAAAAGAAAGCTGTACGCATTACACCAGCATTAAACATTTCAGATAAAGCCATCATAAAAGGCTGTCAAATCATCATTAACATACTCAATACAATAAACCAGGGATAGAATTGTTGATTAATTTGTTGACAACCTATTTTAAAAAATATGATATCGAATGAAAACGCTTTTAACTTTATACAATAATTCATAAAAAGTCTCTAATATGAAATTTGATTCCAACGAAGACTTTGATTTTCCCATAGAAAAATTTGAACATATGCTCAGGACCAATCATGTATTGTTCTTTGATGCAGACGAATTTGTTGAAATTGTCGAACACTACATCGATATGGGAAAGCTTTCTCTTGCAAAGAAAGCATTAAACCTGGGTTTGGACCAGCATCCAAATTACAACGACCTGAAATTACTGAAAGCTGAGATTTATATTTTTGAAGACAAACATTCACAGGCAGAGGAACTGCTAAGCTATCTTCAACAGGTAGATCCGCAAAATGAGGAAATATATATCTTACAGGCCAATATTTATTCTAAACAGGATAAACACGAAAAGGCTATCAGCACCCTGGAATACACCTTAGATTTTGCGGTCGAACCTACAGAAATCTATAACCTTATAGGTATAGAATACCTCTTTATGGAGAATTTTGAAAAGGCCAAAGAAACTTACATCAAATGTCTCGATCAAAACCAGGAAGACTTTACAGCTTTATACAATATTATTTATTGCTTTGATTTTTTAGATCAGCAAGAAGAAGGTATAGCATTCCTCAATTCATTTTTAGACCAAAACCCGTATTGCGAGGTAGCCTGGCACCAGCTGGGAAAACTTTATTTCGATATCGGTGAGGATAAGCGAGCCCTTCAGGCATTTGACTTTGCTATTTATTCTGATGAGTATTTCGTAGGCGCTTATTTGGAAAAAGCGAAAGTTCTTGAACGCTTAAACAAATTTAACGAAGCCATAGAAAACTATAAGATCTCAAATCAACTGGATGATCCTACAGCTTATGCTTATCTGAGGATAGGCAAATGCTACATGAAAATCAACAACTCAAAGGAAGCTGTAAAATACTACAAAAAAGCTGTTCATGAAGACCCGTTAATGGATAAAGCCTGGGCTGCACTGACAGAGTTTTATATGAGAAAAAAAGAATTCAAAACCGCACTTTCTTTTGTAAACAAAGCATTGAATATAGATGCAGAAAACCCGCATCATTGGAGAAATTACAGTATTATAAACAATGAATTAGGACATGAGGAAGCCAGTAAGAAAGGTCTTCAACAAGCCCTAAAATATGGCAACTACGAATTTGAAAATCTCATTGCACAAGCCGATATATGTATTGAAGACGAACTTTGGCTGGATGCACTTGATACCTTAATTTATGGTTCTGAGTTCTATCAGGATCACGAAGAATTTTTGTACAGGATTGCCGGAGTGTACTACAAGCTGAATGTTTTTGATGATGCCTGGCTTACTTTTGAAGATGCTTACAAACGAAATAGCTGCCTTTGCACAATTATGTTTGAAATGTTTCCAGAAATGAAAAATGACCCTAAATACAAACCTTACTTTGATACATTATGAATTGGAAAACTGTAAAAGACTATCAAGATATTACCTATAAAAAATCTGGTGATGGCGTTGCAAGAATAGCCTTTAACCGGCCAGAAGTCAGAAATGCCTTTAGACCGAAAACAGTTGCCGAGCTTTACGAAGCTTTCCTGGATGCCAGAGAAGATACTTCTATTGGAGTGGTTTTATTTTCTGCTGAAGGTCCATCCCCAAAAGATGGCGTATATAGTTTTTGTAGTGGTGGCGACCAAAATGCACGTGGACATCAAGGATATGTTGATGACGATGGTATGCCAAGATTGAACATTCTAGAAGTACAGCGCTTAATCCGTTTTATGCCAAAAGTAGTCATTGCTGTTGTACCGGGTTGGGCCGTTGGCGGTGGACATTCACTTCATGTGGTTTGTGATTTGACACTGGCCAGTAAGGAACACGCCATTTTTAAACAAACTGATGCAGATGTTACCAGTTTTGACGGTGGTTACGGGTCTGCATATCTGGCTAAAATGATTGGACAGAAAAAAGCCCGTGAAATTTTTTTTCTGGGTAGAAATTACTCAGCCGATGAAGCCGCAGCAATGGGTATGGTCAATGCCTCAATCCCTCATAAAAAACTGGAAGAAGAAGCTTATAACTGGGCTCAGGAAATATTGGAAAAATCACCAACCTCCATCAAAATGCTAAAATTTGCCTTTAATCTGACTGATGATGGTATGGTCGGTCAGCAGGTTTTTGCAGGTGAAGCAACTCGTCTGGCGTACATGACTGATGAAGCTAAAGAAGGGAGAAACGCATTTCTTGAAAAACGTAAGCCAAATTTTAAGGATATCAAGTGGATACCTTAAAATACTTATTGTAAAACTATCCTATAAATAGATGGAAAATATTTTAAAAGGTCTTTTTGGCTTATCACTATTTATATTGATCATTTTAGTGCTATGGGTTTTACCTGTTTGGTTAGGCACAAAGTGGGCGAAAATTAAAGGTGTATCAAAATTATGGATGCTTTTTGGTATTCACCCATTATTGGGCTGGATAGCTTTTCTAGTAATTAGATACGGCATTGACCCTAGAAAACAATGCCATAAATGTAAAGAATCGATAAAGATAGATGCTCTGATTTGTAAATATTGCGGAAATGAAATGAGCAATCAAGAAGTTGAATTAGCCCTTTTAGACTATGAGAAGAGGAAAAAATGAAAAACACCTATAAAATTATCACTGCACTTTTAGTGTTAAGTATATTCTCATTGATTTATTTTATCCTTCTGGTATATTGGTCATACAATCCACCAGAATCAACAGGCATGATAAGATTCTTTGGAGAGCTATTGACTATTCCTTTGCTTTTGATTGTGCCATCTAATATAATTATCAGCATTTATTACATTACCAAAAAACTGCTTGTTGGCAGGAACCTCATTATTCTTTCTATTAATACCCTAACCCTAGGTATTTTGATAATTACAACTATCCTCGAATAACAATTCATCTATTGACTTGATTTAAATCAAATAATAAAGGTTTTATAAATCCATTATGCCTTTTGTAAATAAAAGTGGATTAATTTTACACCTAAAATATTTATTGAAATGAAATTCTTTTTGATGTCTGCTTTTTTCCTTTTTTCTGTAGTTCAAGTGCTAAAAGTGAATTTTTAAAGTCTAAGATATTTTTTATCAACACAAATGTTGTTGAAGGTTTTGCTGCGCTGCCAACCAACAAATCCTTAGAAAATAAAATCAGATACAAAAAGGTTTAAAAAAGTAAAAATATAGTAAAGTTAGACGCCAGCAAAATAGAAAGGATTGTCTATTATATTAATAATGAAACACCTACTGTATTCTTTAATACTAAATTCTATAAAACCTAGCTTGATGACAAGTCTAAAGTCAAGACAAAAATGTTTAGGAATTATTGGATGACAAGGGCATTAATAAGTGATTGCTTATTTGTCTACTTTTTAAGAGAAGATTACAGGATAAATAATGAATAGAGACTAAGTTGTTATTCTGACTCTAATATGGCTTTGGGTGATTATCAAGTGGTTATTCTAGTAAAAAAACCAGATGAGGATTATCCTACAATGATTAGCTTTCATACCACTGGCTATGTAAAAAATGGTGATAAGTTTTTTAAAAGGATAGCCTTGGCGTATTTCAAAGACCATAAAAAAATATTGAAAAGAATTAAAAAAAATGAATTTGGTCTTGAAACATATGATGCTCTAATAAGAGCTTATTGCCAATGTAATTACGAGGACCCCTACTATATTCGCTACTGATTAACAAAAAAGTAAAATATCCTAATTCTAACTTCTAAATGGATTTATTGCCTTTAGCTTATACCAAAATACCATAATGAAACACAAAAAAAGTTTCTAATAAGATTACTCTGCAACTTCATAAAATGAAACCTCACAAAGAAATTTCGGGATGCTCATTTTTTTACCTTGATTAAGCACAAGTATTATTCAATGACGCCCTTATCTCATTTCATAGTCTATTTGGTATGATTCACTTTTTATTCTCATTATATATAGCTTTTGATATTAGAAATAAGGTGAAGAGCTTTTCAAAAACAATTTACAATAAAAAAGGCTTCAGTAAAATGAAGCCTTTTTTTAATCATTAATATTTAAGTTATGCATTACAAAGTCTTTTTGACCTCTACTTCCTGGTAAGCTTCAATGATATCTCCTATCTTAATATCATTATAACCTTTAATCTGCATACCACAGTCGTATCCTTTAGAAACTTCCTTAACATCATCTTTAAATCGTCTAAGCGCTTCGAGTGTGCCTGTATGAATTACAATACCGTCTCTAATGATTCTGATATTGGATTTTCTGTACACTTTTCCTGAAGTCACCATACAACCAGCAATGGTTCCTATTTTAGAAATTTTGAATGTTTCTCTAATTTCTGCGGTTCCTGTTACCTCTTCTTTTAGTTCAGGAGATAACATGCCCTCCATTGCATCTTTTATGTCATTTATAGCATCATAAATGATAGAATAAGTTCTGATATCTATTTCTTCTTTATCAGCCAGATTTCCAGCTGTTCCTGCCGGTCTAACATTAAATCCTATAATTACTGCATCAGAAGCTGAAGCGAGAAGTACATCACTTTCCGTTATTGCACCTACACCTTTATGAATGATATTCACCTGAATTTCTTCTGTTGATAATTTCTGTAAACTATCTGAAAGCGCCTCAACAGAACCATCTACATCAGCTTTTAAGATAACATTGAGTTCCTGGAAGTCACCAAGAGCAATACGTCTTCCTATCTCATCCAGCGTAATATGTTTTTGTGTTCTTACATTCTGCTCTCTTAGGAGCTGACTTCTTCTAGAGGCAATATCCTTGGCTTCTCTTTCATCTTCCATAACCTTGAAGGTATCTCCGGCTTGTGGCGCACCATCCAACCCTAATATAGAAACTGGAGTTGACGGGCCTGCTTCTTTTATTTTATTGCCACGCTCATCATGCATAGCCTTTATTTTACCGGATGTTGTACCGGCAAGTATATAATCTCCAATTTTTAGGGTACCAGTTTGTACGAGAATTGTGGAAACGTAACCTTTTCCCTTATCCAGGTAAGCTTCAACGACTGTACCCTGAGCCAATCTATTTGGATTGGCTTTAAGTTCTAAAATCTCAGCTTCAAGCAATACCTTTTCAAGTAACTCTTCAACACCGTCTCCTTTTTTAGCAGATATATCATGAGACTGAATTTTCCCACCCCAATCTTCGACTAGAAGATTCATATTTGCTAATGATTCTTTTATTTTTTCAGGATTAGCTGTCGGTAGATCAACTTTGTTTATCGCAAATATTATAGGAACTCCAGCAGCCTGAGCATGCGAAATAGCTTCTTTTGTTTGAGGCATAACATCATCATCTGCTGCGATCACAATAATAGCTATATCTGTAACTTTTGCACCTCTGGCACGCATCGCTGTAAAAGCCTCGTGTCCTGGTGTATCCAGGAATGAAATTTTTTGACCGTTTTTAAGTTTAACACCGTAAGCTCCAATATGCTGTGTTATACCACCACTTTCGCCTGCGATTACATTTTCCTCACGAACAAAGTCTAATAGCGAAGTCTTACCGTGGTCTACGTGACCCATAACAGTTACAATAGGCGCTCTTGGTTCCAGGTCTTCTTCATTTTCTTCTTGATCTAACTCTAACTGAGAATCTTCTTCACTGTCAACAAATTCTACTTCAAAACCAAATTCATCAGCAACAATTGATAAGGTTTCTGCATCTAATCTTTGGTTCATAGTCACCATCATACCAAGTGACATACAAGCCGATATAATTTGAGTTACAGAAACATCCATCATTGTAGCAACTTCATTCACAGTAACAAATTCAGTAACTTTTAAAGTTTTAGATTCTTTTTCTATTTGGTCTAGTTCATCCTGAGATTTTTGTCTGTGTTGCTTACGCTTTTCCTTACGGTATTTTGCACCACCTTTGCCTTTATTAGATTTACCCTGTAGTTTTTCCAGAGTTTCTTTAATTTGTTTTTGGATTTCTTCTTCTGTAGGCTCTTCTTTGGTTACACGTTTTGATTTCTTATTGCCTTTAGCTTTATTTCTGTTATCGAAATTCTTAGTGTTGTCCGTTTTAGAAATACGACGTCTCTTACGCTTTCTAGAATTATCAGAACTTGTTTTAGTTTCTTTTTTCTTTTTTGGTTTTTCCTTAAACTTATCTAAGTCTATCTTCTCACCAGTTACATTTAAGCCTTTTAATTTCTGATATTTGGTTTCTATTTTTTCTTCTTTTTGCTCTTCTTCTTTTTTAGGAGCTTTTTGTTCTTTTTTTGGTTCTTCTTTTGGCTTTTCCTGAGCTTTGGTGTCTTTCTTTTCAGCAACCTTTTCTTCTTTCTTTTCTTCTTTTTTAGGCTCAGCTTTAGATTTTGACTTTTGCTCTTCCAGGTCTATTTTACCTACCTGTTTAATACCAGAAAGTTTTGATTTTTGTTCTTCCTCCTGCTTTTTCTTCTCTTCAGCCTCTTTTTCACGCTTTTCTCTATCTAAGCGGGCTTGTTCTTCCTGTTCTTTTTTGCGCTGAAGCTCTTTTTCACGAGCTAAACGAAGCATCTCTTTTTCTTTCTTGAGTTCTTCGCTTACCTCCTTAGATTCAACACGTTTAGATTTATCAGTTTCAAATTCTTCATAGAGAACTTCATATATTTCACTGGATATTTTTGTTGTAGGTCTTGACTCTATCTCATAACCTTTACTACTTAAAAATTCAACAACACGGTCTAATGAAACATTAAATTCCCTTAAAACTTTATTTAATCTAATTTGTTTGACTTCAGCCATATAATAATTTACTAAATTCTATTTTCTAAAAATACAAATATTGGTTAAAATACCTAATCTTCAAATTCTTCCTTCAAAATTTTAACCACTTCTTTTACAGTTTCTTCTTCAAGGTCTGTACGTCTAACCAGGTCTTCTATAGATTGTTCTAAAATACTTTTTGCTGTATCTAACCCAATTTTAACAAATTCCTGAATTACCCACTCTTCTATTTCATCAGAAAATTCAGAAATTTCTACATCTTCCTCTTCTATGCCATCTCTAAATACTTCTATATCAAAACCTGTAAGTCTTCCGGCAAGTCTTATGTTGTGACCTCCACGACCTATAGCCTTGGAAACTTCCTCTGGTTTGAGGGTTACTTCCGCAACTTTCTTTTCTTCATCTAATTTGATATTCAAAACTTTCGCAGGGCTTAGTGCTCTTGTAATATACAAATGAATATTATCTGTGTAATTAATAACATCTATATTTTCATTGCCTAATTCTCTAACGATGCCATGTATACGAGAACCTTTCATTCCAACACATGCACCAACCGGGTCTATTCTGTCATCGTAGGTATCTACAGCTACTTTTGCCTTTTCTCCGGGTACTCTTACTGCAGCTTTTACATTAATAAGGCCGTCGAACACCTCTGGTATTTCCTGTTCAAAGAGCTTTTCTAAAAATTTTGGAGAAGTTCTTGAAACGACAATAATAGGTTTATTACCTCTTAATTCAACTTTTTCGATTACACCTCTAACATTGTCACCCTTTCTGTAAAAATCAGAAGGTATTTGATGCTCTTTTGGTATAATCAATTCATTACCTTCGTCATCCAAAAGGATTACCATATTTCTTCTAACGTGATGAACTTCAGCCGTATATATCTCGCCCACTAAATCTTCAAAATACTTAAATGTATTTGTACTGTCGTGCTCGTGTATTTTAGAAATTAGATTTTGTCTTAAAGCCAAAACAGCTCTTCGGCCTAAGTCTGCCAATTTTACTTCTTCAGATACATCTTCGCCGACTTCAAAATCAGGCTCAATTTTTCTTGCTTCTGATAATGAGATTTCTTGATTTTCGTTTTCAACTTCACCATCATTTACCACTACCCTATTTCTCCAGATCTCTAAATCTCCTTTATCCGGATTAATGATAATATCAAAATTGTCATCTTCTCCATATTTTCTTTTTAAGGCATTTCTAAACACATCTTCAAGGATACTCATTAAAGTTACTCTGTCTATGAGTTTGTCATCCTTAAATTCTGAAAACGAATTGATTAAATCAATATTTTCCATCTCAATTTTTATTAAATGTTATTTTAATTTTTGCTTGTTCTATATCAGAAAAAGGGACAGTTTTTTCATAATTAACTGTCATTTTTCCTTTACCATTAGGTTTTTTTTCTCTTGCTTTCCAAGTGATTGTTACATTTTCTTCACTGACATCCTCAAGTTTTCCTTCAAATGTTTCGCCATTTGTTTTGATCTCTAGCTTACGACCAATATGTTTTTTATATTGCCTTGGCATTAATAATGGTTCGTCAGCGCCCGGAGACTGAACTTTAATAGAAAAGTCTAATTCATCTCTGTCAAGCGCTTGCTCTATTTTTCGACTTATAGCTATACAATCTGAAACATTTACGAGCCTATCACCATCTATAGTAATGTTAATATCTAAAGCTGGAGAGATGTGTTTTTTGATGACAAATAACTCACTCTGTTCTTCTAAAATATTTTCGATGGTTTGGTCTATAATTTTTTCTACCTGCATAAACTTATAAAAAGAGGGGACAAATAGTCCCCTCATCCTCAAATTTGTTTGCAAATATACGATTAAAAACTAATATGAAAAACTTTTATGTTTCCGATATTTTATTGTAATTTTATTAACAAAATATAAACTTTAGAGAATATGAAAAAAATATTAGTTCCGACAGACTTTTCTTTACAGGCTGAAAACGCATTAAAGGTAGCAGCGCAAATGGCTCGAAAATATGACAGTGAAATTTATCTGCTGCATATGTTAGAGTTGCCTCTAGACCTTATCGATCCTTCTCAGCCCAGCGGAAGCGGCGACTTACCTGAAGCTATATTTTTTATGAAGCTGGCGCATCAACGCTTTACAGAAGTAATGAAAAAAGATTACCTTGACGGTATAAAGGTTCATGAAACTGTAGAATTTCACCAGGCTTTTGAGGGAATTATGGAAATAAGTAATAAATATGAGTGTGATGTTATCATCATGGGTTCAAGCGGCGCTGATGGTTTTAAGGAAATTTTTATAGGCTCCAATACTGAAAAAGTAGTGAGACATTCTGAAATCCCTGTGCTTGTTATAAAAAAAGAAATACCAGTATTTGATGTAGAGAAATTTATCTTTGCCACAGATTTAAATTTAGATACCATTCCAACTTTTCAAAAAGCAGTTGAATTTGCCCAGAAACTTCAAGCAAAGATAGAATTGGTCATGGTCAATACACCCTCTAAGTTCATAACCACTTCCAAAATGGAAGAAAAGCTAAAGGTATACACTGAAAATGTCGAACGAGATGATTTTCACTTTACATTATACAATGATGTGAGTGTTGAAACTGGTATTTTAAACTATGGTAATAAAATAAATGCAGACCTTATCGGTATAAGTACACACGGCAGACAGGGTATTGCTCACTTTATCAATGGAAGCATTAGCGAAGATCTTGTAAACCATGCAAAACGCCCAATTGTAACCTTTAAAATTTAAGCATGTAATACCAGTAAGGGCGTCTTTTGATTATCCGGACTGGTGTCTAATTGATGAAATATTTGACTACTTATGGTTAAATTCTTGGCCATAAACATGATCATGTCTGCATCTAAGCAATTTTGGCAAATGGCATTGCTATCCAGAGGCTTCATCCTTTTAAAGTTATAATTTATGTTGTCAAATGCCTTTGAGATCTTTTGTTTGTTATTATTTTGAAACAAAAGATTATTAAACATTTTATTGGGTACCTCTAAAATTGAAAGTTTAACATCTTTCCAAAAATCCAGTTTGTTTACAGTTGCAAAATATTCTGTACGTACACTTGTACTATAATCTAATGGGAAAACAATGCTTCCGGGAATTTTAATGGCTGTATCCTCGTGTACCACCAAAATCGGACATCGAATTTTGGTAACAATATCAAAAGTGTTTTTTCCAAATTGTCGGTTTTCATCGGATGTTCTGCCTTTTCCTCCCATAACTATCATGTCTGTAGTTGATTTTTGGATATAATTTCTAACAGAATCCACCAGAAAATTCTTCACAAAAACCTTAGATAAGGTTTGGTTGGGTTTAAGTAATTTATGTAAGTTGTTGAAATTAAGATCTAGACTTTTTTGTCTGGACATTGCACAAGCGCCCTCACAAGAAGCCGACTTACATGGTTTCATAGCATGAAATAATGTAAAGTGCACTTCTCTGTTTCCAAAAAAATTCAAAGCATATTCCTGCATTTTTTTGGCATTATTAGAAAAATCCGTTAGGAGTAAAACTTGCATAACTCTCTCAATATGTTATGCAAACTTAAAATTAAAGCAACTGGATAGAAATGATAAATATCAGTTTTGCAGCTTATGTTATATTTTCTAGTTTTTCAAAATCAAGTACTTTTATATTTCTGCCTTCTATCTCAATAAGGCCTTCTTTCTTAAGCTTAGACAGTGTTCTGATCAAGCTTTCCTGGGCAATACCGGCAACTGCAGCCAGATCTGCTCTGGAAATTCGTATTTGTCGTAGTTTATTTCTCTTAAGTCTTTCTGTAAATAAGAGT
This sequence comes from uncultured Mesohalobacter sp., assembly GCA_964593755.1. Taxonomy (GTDB): domain Bacteria; phylum Bacteroidota; class Bacteroidia; order Flavobacteriales; family Flavobacteriaceae; genus Psychroflexus. Next base: position 105,417 of record CAZQKB010000003.1, read on the forward strand.
ATGGTTTGAGCTGTTTTTCTTTTTACAGAACTGTAGGCCATATCCAAAAGCTGATCCTTGGTATCCTGAAGATTATGATCTAGAACTTCGATAATATCATAAAGCATTTTTGTATTACTATCCAAAAAGGTTTTAAAGTCATTCTTTGGGATACAGTACAATTTGGTAGGCTCCAAACATTGCGCAACTTCTTTGGAAGAATTATGTTTAAATGTAAAATCACCAAAAACATCATCTGCTTTGAAAAGGGCTGTAATCAACTCTTTTCCGTTTTCGTCTATCATATAAGTTTTGACAACACCTTTTTCTACCATGTAGAAATAGTTGTTGCCCTGATGGCTGTCATAGACAACATCCGAGCTTTCAAATGATTTAATTTCGTATGATTTTAAGTGGTTTTTAAGTTCCTCAAAATCTTTTATTTTTGGTCCTTCATTTTGATTTTCCTGTCTTTGCTTGAGAATAGCTGTCTTGGCTAATCTACTTTCAATAGCACTTATTAGCTCATCTTCTTCAAACGGCTTTGTCAAATAGTCATCTGCACCCATATCCATGCCCTTTCTGACGTCTTTATGATCTGTTTTTGCTGTCAGAAAAATAAAAGGAATGAACTGTGTTTCAGCATCTTCTGATAGTCTTTCTAAAACACCGTAACCATCTAACTCGGGCATCATTATATCACAAACTATAATATCAGGTTTGATTATTTTAGCGGCTTGTACCCCTTTTAATCCATCAGAAGCAGTATTTACCATGTAACCTGAAAGTTCTAGTATTTCAGCAGTGTTTTCTCTCACTGTCATGTCATCCTCGATCAACAAAACTTTTTTATCCATCAGTCTTTGTGTTTAATTGGTAATTCAACATAAAAAGTAGACCCTTTATTCTCTTGACTTTCAAAAGAAATGCGACCACCTAAATTTTCTAAATGTACTTTAATGATGTTTAAACCAATACCTGTTCCTTGATTCAGTAAGGCATTTTCTGCTCTAAAATATCTTTCAAAAATATGTACTTTATCTTTTTCAGGTATGCCAATGCCCTGGTCCGTTATTTTAAAATGTAAAGTATTATCTTTTTTAATAATATCCAAGATTATAGTCGTATCTTCTTTTGAATATTTTATGGCATTATTCAAGAGGTTTGACAGAATAAGCTCTACAACATTTCTGTCCTGATACATTTCTACTTCTTCTAAATCCTGTGGATACTTTATTTTTTGGCCAGTTTTCAGAGTTACATTGGCATTATATACCACCTCATTAATTAAATTTAATAAACTGAAGTAGTCAAATTTGTAAGTTACTTTTCCGGACTCCAAACGTTCTATAGACAGGAAATCGTTGAGAATACTGGTTAAATAATGGACTTTGTTTTTTATAGTATTAAGATGCTTATCTCTCTTCTCCTGCTGATCTGCCTGGGTGTATTTTGATGCCAGAGTTGCCGAAGTCAATATACCGCTTAAAGGCGTTTTGAATTCGTGAGAAACGAGAGATAAAAATTTGGTTTTCAACTCATTGAGCTCTTTTTCTTTTTGAAGAGCCGTTTTTATTCTTGCTTCGGCATGCTTTCTTCGCATGATTTCATCTTTGAATAAATCGTTAAGTTCGGACAATTCATCTACACTATGCTGAAGCTGCTCTGTTCTATTCTGTACTTTTTTTTCTAAAGATTCATTTAGTGAAATGATATTTTCCTCACTTTCAACACGTTTTGTGATATCTGTAATTAAAGTCATCACATACTTTTCGCCCTCTATCTTAAATGGGTTTAGCCCAGCTTCAATCGGAAAAACACTACTGTCTTTTCTTAAACCGAAAATTTTTCGGTTTTCTCCCATCTTTCTTTTTTTGTCCTTTTTGACAAAATCTTTGACGTGTTGATCGTGGGCCTGATGGTGCTGTTTAGGTATTAATACATTGATATGCCTTCCCTTCAGCTCGTCTGCATTATAACCAAACATATTGGCTGCGGATAAATTTAACTCAACTATTTCCTGATGATTGTTTACTACGAGAGCGCCTTCTGATATACCATTAAAAAGTATAGAAAACATTCTTGAATCTGATAATGAAAAATTGCCCACTACACTGTTTTATGCTTCAAAAATAGTAATATTTCGTTATTTTTAAAGCCGAAATATGATTTATATCATATTTTTATTAAGATTTTTTTATAAGGGTCTTAACTAGAAAAATGAAATATTATCTAAACGCTTTATAATGAATATTATAAAATTATTTTTTTTGATTTTTACGACAAACCTTGCCTATGCTCAAGGTTTTACAAGTTTCATAACTGGTAATGCGAACGATGCTTCTTCAAATCCCGAATTTGGTATTTGTCTTATGGGTGGCTCAAGTGAAAATGACCAGGCCATGCAGTGGTTTTTGAATTTGGCAGACGGTGGAGATGTTTTAGTTTTAAGAACTTCTGGCGGTGATGGATACAATGACTACATGTTTAATCAATTAGGGGTTAATCTTAACTCTGTTGAAACCATACTTATAAACCAAGCATCAGGTGCTACTTCGCCTTATGTACTTCAAAAAATTTCTCAGGCTGAGGCAATTTGGTTTGCTGGCGGAGATCAGGCCGACTACGTGAACTTTTTTAAGGACAATGCTGTTGAAAATTTATTGCATGAACATATCAGTATAAAGCAATATCCAATTGGTGGTATTAGCGCTGGAATGGCCATTATGGGAGAATATTATTTCGATGCTTTAAACGGTACAATAACATCTTCTGAAGCACTAAGCAATCCTTTTGATAATAGAATTTCTTTGGGTGTTTCAGATTTTATAGACAATCCTTATCTTACAAAAACCATTACAGATACACATTATGACAACCCAGACAGAGAAGGCAGACATATGGCATTTTTAGCCCGCTTACAAGCTATAAGTGGTGAGCGGGTTTATGGTATTGGTATAGATGAATTCACTTCGGTTTGTATTGATAAAGATGGTTATGCAAACATTTATGGTGAATTTCCAAATTTCGATGACTTCGCTTATTTTATACAAGTCAATTGTTTAGACAATATGCTGCCGGAAAATTTAGCCGCAAACCAAAATCTTGATTGGAATCTCAATCAAAAAGCTGTAAAAGCCTATAAAGTAGCTGGAAACATAAATGGTTCTAACCAATTTAACCTCAACACCTGGGAGGATGGTATTGGTGGCGAATGGCAAAATTGGTGGATAGATCAGGGAAGTTTTCAGTCTCAAAACTCAACATCAATTGATTGTGATACTTTTTCTAATGAAGAATTTGACTTAACTACACTTGAAATTTACCCCAATCCCACTAAAGACATCGTAAATATTGAGTCTAAACTGAAAATTTATAAAGCTGAACTCTATAATCTTCAGGGGGAAAAAATTAAAAGCATTTATTTGAATGACAAAAGTTTTAATTTAAACATGAATGTATTTCAAAAAGGAATTTATTTTCTTAAAGTTTTTACTGATGATAATTCCTTCACCTTTAAGTTGATTAAAGATTAAAAGACTTATCCAGTTATAAGCAACTTAAGCCTGAGATCAAAATCAGAAATTGTTTTTTTCTACTCTTATCCAATCCTGTGTTTTGTAGAAAAAAGCCAAATATCCCCTTACATGAAGTATATCGGGATTATCTTTATCCAACCAAATTTTACAATCATAGGTTTTACCTTTTTCCGGATCGGTAATTTCTCCACCTTTATATGTATCGCCATCTTTTTTCATATCCTCTAGAATAACCAAACCTTCAATAGGTTGGTTTTTCTTTTCTCCTTCACATTTCGTGCACTTTCTATCCCGTTCTGATTCTTTTAAAATCCTAAAAACTTTGCCTTCAACTTCACCTGCTGCTGTTTTGTATATTTTGACAATAGATTTGGAAATACCATCATTGTCAACTGTTTTCCAGAATCCAAAGATATCCTGCCCGTATGAAGTCTGGGAAAATATCAAAAACAGCAAAGCGTATTTAATCAGTTTAGCTTTCAACATTATTAATCTCTATTTCTTAATTTTTGTAAACTCGCATTAAGTTCAAAGCCCAATAAGAATATGTTAGAATTTAGCCATATGTAAATCATCAATACCAACAAAGCGCCTATAGAACCATATAACTTATTATAGGAAGAAAAATTTTCTACGTAAAAGGAAAACAAATATGTTGTGATGATTATAAGAATTGTCGTAAAAAGGGAGCCAATAGAAAAAAATCTATATTGTCTGCCTTGCTTTGTTCCAAAATAATACAGCAGAGAAATACCTAAATATAAAGCCAGTATCAAAATTGCATATCGGCCTGCTTTTGCCCAGTAAAGTGCATCTCCAACTATTCCTAAATCTCTTAGTTTTTCTATGAGGTATGTAAAGTAAATGGTAATTGCTACAGAAATTAAAAGAAGTATAGCGATAACAAGAGCAATTCCAACAGCAACCATATACTGCCGTATGATGGTTCTGTTTATCTTAGTATGGTAAGAAAATTCAAAACTTGTAAAAATGGCATTTACCCCATTAGACATTAAAAAAATTGATAAAATAAATACAAATGAGAGCAATCCTGCTCTTGGGTTACTGGCTATATCAACAAAAATATCTTTGAAAAACTCTGCAGCCTGACTTGGCAACAAATCTTCCAGAAACAAAAGCACTTCAGTCTGAAAATCTTCTATAAATGTTATAAACGGAATGAGGTTTAAAATAAAAAGTAAAAAAGGGAAAATAGCCATAAAAAAACTGAAAGCTATTGAGCTGGCTCTGGTAGAAAAAGTGCCTTTTAAAATTCCAAATGAATATAGTTTTATGAGATCATACAGCGTTAAACCTTCTAATGAGGGCAATTTAATTTTCTTAAAAAATATCGCAATATTTCTGATTATAGGAATTTCAAGTACAAATTCATCTATATCTTTTGACATATTACACTGCTTTTAAGCTCATATCCATATTATAAACTGAATGAGTTAATGCTCCACAAGATATAAAATCCACACCACAATCTGCGTAAGACCTGGCTGTTTTAAGCGTAATATTTCCACTGGACTCTGTCAAACACTGCTCACCTACCATTTGTACTGCTATCTTTGTATCTTCAATACTAAAGTTATCTAATAAAATCCTGTAAACCCCTTCTTCCTTAAGTATTTCTTCAACCTCGTCAAGGTTTCTAGCTTCCACTATGATTTTTAGATCAAGATTTTCAGACTTTAGGTATTCTTTTGTTTTTTGAATCGCTTCTGAAATCCCACCAGCAAAATCGATATGATTGTCTTTTAGCATGATCATATCATAAAGTGCAAAGCGATGATTAGTTCCTCCAGCAATATGTACTGCCCATTTCTCCAGAGCTCTTATTCCTGGTGTAGTTTTTCGTGTATCTAAAATTTTAGTTTTTGTACCTTTCAGTAAATTGACAAAAGCTTTGGTCTTTGAAGCAATCGCGCTCATTCTCTGCATGGCATTCAATACTAAACGTTCTGCTTTTAGAATAGACTGGCTTAAACCCGTTACCTTAAAAGCAATATCTCCTTCAACAACGATATCTCCGTCATTTTTATATAACTCTATATTTAATTCCCGATCAACGGTATGGAAAACCTCTATAGCAAATTCTACACCGGCCAAAACACCATTTTCTTTTACCAGCAGTACAGCAGAGCCTTTTGAATCAAGAGGAATACAGGCCAATGAGGAATGGTCGCCATCACCTATATCTTCACGTATGGCATTATTTATTATGATGTCTATTTCTTTCCGAAATTGAGCTTCAGTTATCATATATAATATTTAAAAACAAATGTAAAGTAATTTTGTCTAAAAGCCTATTATTTAAGCTTACCGTGGAAAATCTAAGGTTATGATAATAAATTATAAGCTTGTTTAGCAATTTCCAACTCTTCATTGGTTGGTATGACCAATACCTTGACTTTAGAAGATGCTGAACTTATATCTGAAATGTTTTCGTTAAGTTTATTATTCTTTAATTCATCGGTTTCAATGCCAAAAAATTCCATATCCTGACACACCATCCTGCGGATTAAACTGCTGTTTTCACCTATTCCAGCTGTAAAAACTAAGGCATCAAAGCCATTAAGGGCTGCTGCATAAGCCCCAATATACTTTTTGATCCTATACGCATTCATATCTAATGCGAGTTGACAAGTTTTATTTCCATCTTCCGCTTTTTGCTGAATATCTCTTAAATCCTGAAAACCGGTTAGTCCAAGCATTCCGCTTTTTTTCTGCACGATCGCGTTGACTTCTTCAGCAGAATAGTTCAACTCCTTGATAAGGTAAAATATCACAGACTGGTCAATATCCCCTGATCTCGTTCCCATAATCAATCCATTGGCCGGACCAAAACCTAAAGAATGGTCTACTGCCTTCCCATCTTTAATCGCTGTCATACTGCAACCATTCCCTAAATGAATCGTTATAAGTTTTCGGTTGGGTAAACCCTTTGACTCAAGATATTGTTTTGCTTTTTCACTAACGTATTTATGGCTTGTACCATGAAAACCGTAAGCCCTTATATCATGGTCTTCATAAAAGGAATTTGGAATGGCATAACGAAAAGCTTTTTCGGGCATTTGATGAAAAAATGCGGTATCGAAAACCCCTACCTGTTTTGCAGTAGGAAAAACCTTTTCTGCAACCTCAATTCCTTTCAAATTATTAGGATTATGAAGAGGAGCAAGGACAGATAGGCTTTCAATTTTTTCTTTAATTTTTGGAGTAATTTCAACGGTCTCAGAAAAATCCTTACCGCCGTGTACCACGCGGTGACCTACTACATGGATATCATTTTTGTCTTTTATTACGCCAAATTCGGTATCCATTAAAAGACGATTCATTTCCGATAATCCTTTCTTATGATTTTCTATCTTAAGGTCCAGCGATATTTTTTTATCTGCCTTTTTATAAGATATCCTAGCATTGTCATTGCCTATTCGCTCAATCAATCCACTTGCCTTTACTTCTTTTGAAGGCATGTCTATCAACTGATATTTTATAGAAGAACTTCCGGAATTTATAATTAAAACATTCATATCTACTGGTCTTGAGCTTGTATTGCGGTAATTACAACGGTATTAAATATATCATCTACTGTACAACCTCTACTGAGGTCATTCACAGGCTTGTTAAGTCCCTGCAGCATAGGCCCTATGGCTACTGCTCCTGTTTCCCTTTGTACGGCTTTATAAGTGTTATTGCCCGTATTTAAATCAGGAAAAATAAGTACAGTAGCCTGTCCGGCTACTTTAGAATCTGGTAGTTTACTCTTTCCTACACCCATATCGACAGCCGCATCGTATTGGATTGGGCCTTCTATATTTAAGTCAGGATTTTTTTGTTTCACAATTTCTGTGGCTTTTCTTACTTTATCTACATCTGCACCTTTACCTGAGCTTCCTGAAGAATAAGACAACATTGCTATTCTAGGCTCTATTCCGAAAGCTTTGCTGGACTCAGCAGATGATATGGCTATCTCGGCTAACTGCTCTGCATTAGGATTTGGATTGATGGCACAATCTCCGAAAACAGACACTCGATCTTCCAAACACATGAAAAATACTGAAGACACTACAGATACTCCCGGCTTCATCTTAACGAATTGGAGCGCAGGTTTTATGGTATGCTGTGTGGTATGTATGGCTCCGGAAACCATACCATCTGCCAATCCTTTGTAAACCATCATTGTCCCAAAATAAGACACATCTATTATTAAATCTTCGGCAACTTCAATGGTAAGACCTTTGTGCTTTCTAAGCTCATAGAGTGTCTGCGCAAAGTCTTTCAAATGGTCTGAATCTATGGGATTTACAATGTTTATTTTTTCAAAATTCATCTTTAGGCCCAGCCTGGCCACACTTTCTTTTATTTTTTCTTCTCTCCCTAAAAGCGTAAGATCGACAAAATCCATCAACGATAATCGCGATGCCGCTGTAATTATTCGATCGTCCTCACCTTCAGGCAATACAATATGTTTACGTTGATTTTTTGCTCTTTTCAGTAAATTGTACTGAAACATTCTTGGCGTAACCCCTTCATGCTTAAAGCTTATTAATTTCTCAGAAAGTTTTTCTGTCTCACAATGTTTTTCAAAAGTACTTAGGGCCAATAGTATCTTTTCCTCATTATCTGCATACATATGTGTACGCATATTTCCAATTTTATTAGCCACTTCAAATGTACCCTGTTCCACAGATAAAATAGGAATTATAAATTTAAGTCCTTCAATGAGTTTTCTAATGGAGGGTTCCGGTACTAAGCCTCCGGTAAGAACTATACCGGATATTTTTGGATAATTGCTTGAAATATTGGCTTGTAATGCACCTAAAATGATATCCGAACGATCTCCGGGAGTTATGATTAAGCAATCCTGCTCCAAATAATTAAGGTAGTTTTCTAATTGCATGGCTCCAACTTTAAAGCTTGAGCTTTGGTTGTTTATCAACTCTTCACCAAACAAAATTCTAGCTTCTATGGCTTTAGATATTTCCTTTACACTTGGATTTTTCAGGTTAGACACTAGTGGAATAGCATTAACAATCACATCTGAAGCTACTTTTGTCTTTACTTCTTTGACAATTGTGTCTATGTTATCCTCCTTAACTTTATTGGCAATAACCGCTGAGACTTTTACGCCTTTATCATCATAAGAATCATAGGCCAAATGCATAGCGTTGATAAATTCCTGCAAGTTTTTGCCTATTCCACTGGTAACGATAACTGTAGGTAAACCCAGATTCTTTGCTATATAAACATTGACATCCAATTCAATTGAAACGCCTTCACCAGAAAAATCAGTGCCTTCAACAAGCATAAAGTCATTTTTTTCCTCAAGTGCCTTATATTTTTCAATAATGGTATCTATGATTTCCCCTTCTTTATCTGAATTTAACTTTTCTAAAAATTCAGGACGGGTAAAAGCATAGGATTCTTCGTAATTTACTTTTAAGTCAAAATGGGTTAAAATGGTATTGATATGATTGTCCCTATTCCCATTGGCATTATAGTCTATGATTGGTCTAAAATATCCAACTTTTGGTGTTTTTGTCAATAACATTTTCATCAAACCCAAAGCAACAATAGATTTACCACTATTGGGTTCGCTAGTAGCTATATAGATTCCTTTATTCATAAAAGCACATTATTTTAAGTCTTGTTTTGCAAAGTTTAATTTTTAAGAATAAAAAACTATTAATAGAAAAATAATTTTTACCTCAAAAATGTGATTAATATCATATTGAGCGATATATTTTAAATTTGTAATTTAAATAACTTCTTGTGAAAATTAAATTGCTACAAATCGGTGATACCAAAACCGTTGAAATTGAAAAGTTAATTGAAAACTATAAAAATAGATTGAAGCATTATGTACATCTGAAAATTATAAGTTTACCGGATATCAAAAACTCAAAAAACCTTACTGAAAGCCAACAGAAAGCTAAAGAAGCCGAGCTGTTCAAAAAACAAATTATGTCATCTGACTGGGTAGTTTTATTGGACGAAAAAGGCAAAAACTTGACTTCCAAAGGCTTTGCAAAGTTTTATCAGGAAAAAATGAATTCAGGTATAAAAAATCTTGTCTTTTTGATTGGTGGACCCTATGGCTTTGCTAATGATATATATAAAATAGCTCATCAAAAAATATCACTTTCAGCTATGACCTTTACCCATGAAATGATAAGACTGATATTTATAGAGCAAACTTATAGAGCTTATGCCATTTTAAATAATTTGCCTTACCATCATGATTAGTGAAGTTTGGGGTTTCTGGTTTCTGATTTGAGGTTTCAAGTTTCAAGTTTCTGGTTTCTGGTTTCTGATTTCTGATTTGAGGTTTCAAGTTTAAAGTTTCTGGTTTCTGGTTTCTGATTTCTGATTTGAGGTTTCAAGTTTAAAGTTTCTAGTTTCTGGTTTTTGGTTTGAGGTTTGAGGTTTCAAGTTTGTCCATTCATGAATATGGTTGAGAGATTTTACTAAATTTGATGTTCTAATCTTAAACGCTTTAATTTTAAACTCATAAACTTTAAACTCATAAACTCAACTCCAAGCTTTCTTAATATTTTGTTTGAAAAACAGGCTTATGTCGTTAACTCATCTTTATTTTATAAATTTGTATCATTAAATGATAGATATGAGTACAGCAGTTGCTACACCAGAAGTAAAAGAAGAAAAAAAAGTTATAAATAAGTCTGATAACCAAACAACAACTAAGGGTAAACCGAAGTGGCTAAGGGTAAAATTACCTACAGGAGAGAAATACAGAAATCTCCGTAAGTTGGTAGATAAGTATGATTTACATACCATATGTACCTCAGGAAGTTGTCCAAACATGGGCGAATGCTGGGGTGAAGGCACTGCGACTTTTATGATTTTAGGTAATGTATGTACGCGCTCATGTGGTTTTTGCGGTGTAAAAACAGGTCGTCCTGAAGACGTAGCCTGGGATGAGCCTGAAAAAGTGGCTCGTTCTATCAAAATTATGGGTATCAAACATGCAGTAATAACCAGCGTTGACCGTGATGACCTTAAAGATATGGGTTCTATCATTTGGCAGGAGACTGTTCAAGCCATAAGACGAATGAATCCAGAAACAACATTAGAAACCCTAATTCCAGACTTTCAAGGCGTAAAACGCAATATAGATCGGATTATCGAAGTGAAACCTGAAGTTGTTTCACACAATATGGAGACTGTAAGACGTTTAACCCGTGAAGTGAGAATTCAGGCTAAATACGACAGAAGCCTCGGTGTTTTAGAATATTTGAAAAAACAAGGGATCAATAGAACCAAGTCCGGTATCATGCTTGGTCTTGGAGAGAAAGAAGAAGAGGTCATTCAAACTTTGAAAGATCTTCGTTCTGTTGACGTTGATGTAGTAACTATTGGACAATATCTGCAACCGAGTAAGCAGCATTTACCTGTCAAACAATTCATTACACCAGATCAATTCAAAAAATACGAAACTATCGGTAAGGAATTAGGATTTAGACATGTAGAAAGCAGTGCATTGGTACGCTCATCATACAAAGCTCAAAAGCATATCAATTAATTTTAAGCTATCACTTTAAAATTTTTTGTCATGGATAATAAAGATTTCAAAATTAGCACCAATCTTGTTTGGTTCCTTGTTATCGGAAACACCCTACTTACTATTATTGGTGCGTTTGCTAAGATTTATGATTGGAATTACGCAGAATACATTATCACCATTGGTCTTATGACCTATTTTACAACATGGGTTATAATATTGAATGATATGGTAAAACAAAAAATTTATAATAAAACCTTTTGGGTGATAAGCATGATTATTACGCCGAGTATATCCTCTATTTTTTATATGTTCCAACGCAAAAGACTGATAAGATTAGGTGCTAAACTTAATTGAGGGACTCTATTTACTGCTTTCGATCGCTTTTAAACCTAACTCTATCCCTTTTTCAAGCATAAATTCATAAGCCGCTTCTTTTTCATTAGGAATATCCCCTTCTAAAATGGCTTCTTTAATGGCAGATTTTATGATGCCAATCTCTTTTGAAGGTTTGATATTAAATGCTTTCATAATATCTTCACCGGAGACCGGAGGCTGAAAATTCCTGATGTGATCACGCTCTTCTACATCCTTAATTTTCTGGCGTACACGTTTAAAATTATCATGGTATCGCTCGAATCTCTTAGGATTTTTTGTGGTGATATCTGCCTCGCATAATGTCATTAAATCCTCAAGATCATCACCGGCATCAAAAATCAAGCGTCTAACGGCTGAATCTGTCGCATCTTCATCAACCACAGCAATAGGTCTTGAGCTTAATAAAACCAACTTTTGAACAAATTTCATTTTGTCATTCAATGGCATCTTAAGTCTCTTAAATAGTTTATAAACCATTTTTGAGCCTTTAAACTCATGACCATGAAATGTCCATCCTATATTTTTATCAAAGCGTTTGGTCGGGGCTTTCCCTATATCATGAAGAAGTGCAGCCCATCTCAGCCAGAGGTTTTCGGTATTTTCTGAGATATTATCAACAACTTCAAGTGTATGCCAAAAATTTTCTTTGTGCCTTTGGCCATCCATATCGTCTACACCTCTTAATGCCACCAATTCGGGCAAAAAGAATTTGAGCAACTTACTTTTAAGCAACAGCCCCAGTCCTACTGAGGGTTTTGGCGTGAGCATAATTTTATTGAATTCATCGATAATCCGTTCCGGACTAACAATTTTAAGACGATGTGCCTGTTGTTGAATAGCCTTAAAAGTTTTGTCTTCTATCCTGAAATTCAATTGTGCTGAAAATCTTACTGCACGCATCATTCGCAAGGGATCATCAGAAAAGGTGATTTCCGGTTCTAAAGGTGTTTTGATATTTTTAGCCTCTAAATCTATTAACCCATTAAAGGGATCCAGCAATTCACCAAATTTATCTCCGTTTAACTGCAAGGCTAAAGCGTTTATGGTAAAATCTCTTCTGTTTTGGTCATCTTCCAGACTACCTGGTTTAACATTTGGATTTCGGCTGTCTTTAGAATAAGACTCCTTTCTTGCCCCTACAAATTCAATATCTGTGCCTTTATAGTGAAGCATAGCAGTACCAAAGCGCTTGTATACCTTGACGGCTTTTTTTGATATCCCTAGTTGTGCCGCAACATTTTCAGCAAGCCTAATACCATCACCAATACATACAATATCAATGTCTTTATTATTTTGTCTTTCAAGGAAAAAGTCACGAACAAAACCTCCGATGACATAAGTATTTAACTCTAGCTTATCTGCTACAATGGAAATTTCCTTAAAAACAGGGTGTGAAATGGCTTCTTTGTATGCTGGCATGAATAACTAATTACAAATAACTTACCATCACATAATATTTCATCAGGCTTAATGGCTTGTATTCTTTTGCTGCAAATTTACAATTTTGTAGATGCACTTAAAATATACTTTTGCATAAGTTTTAAGTTTAGTAAAATCTTTGATTTAAATTGGCATTTGAACAAAATTTGGTACTACAACTCAAGATAATCAAAAACCTTTTCTGCAAAATTGAGATTGATTTCCCTGCACTCTTCGAGTACACCTGTATATGACTCTGTTTTATTTAAATGGTCTTCAAAATCATCAAATGAAGCAATGGGTACTTTATACTTAAAATCTAAAAACTTTGAAGTAGCAGGAATAGCTACAACCTTTTTACCCATCAAAATTGCCCAGTACATGGCGTGATAGCTATTGGTGACCAATGTTCTACAGGAACCTATAAAACTTATCATTTCTTCAAGATTAGTCGTATTTGACGAAAAGGGATAATGTGTAAATCTATCTACAAAATTCTTGTCTTTAAAAGAATTGGTATTGAATAATATTCCTATGTCATTTTTTTCTTCAAAGGTTTGATCAAATATAGGATGTAAACAGCTCACACAAGGCACCCATTCAAATGGCATACTGTAATCTCTTGTGCCTACCAATCCAAATTTTGACAAATCATACCAATATTTTTGGTGTTTTTTAAAATCTTCAAGGCTCTTTTCATTATGACCAGCACCCCAAACAACTACTTTTTTACCCTTATCTGCTAATTTTTCGAAAAGGGACATCTGCCATTTAAAGGTGTTAATATTTAACAAGCCGCCACCACCAATGATGATTTTTTTATTGACCACATGATCAGAAAAATCTCTGGTTACAGATTTTTTTAAAGATCTAAATCCAAATATGTTTACGCCTTTCCCTTTTAATTTATCAAAATAAAGACGAGGACCACAATAAAAGTCGCCAACATTATTAGGACCGGTACAATGGACATTCACCACATCATCATTTTGAATATCTCTCTTAAGTATTCCATCAAATACTTTTTGCTTTCTCTTTTTACTAGTCGCCAGGTGATAATTAATCATTTTTTAAATATTGGTTTATACCCTCTTCTATGTAGGTGATATTCTGTTCTTCGGCCTGTTTTTCTATCGCTAAATTGATGTCTAAATGAGATTTTGATTGTTCCTGATGATAAATATGATAAGCCAGCCCGGCATGTTTAAGCCGCTTGCCCTTTATACCGATATTGTGCAACCGCTGAATCATTTCAGAATCATCTATACCCCAACCTACGAGAGCTTCGTTAAAGCCATTAACTTTTATAAAATCATCTCTCCAAAAAGACATATTACAGCCTCTTAACTTTCTTGAACGTTGATCAACAGGTTTTATAAAAGAGGTAAATAATGGAAAATGAATGGTTCGGCCTCTTTTTTTAATGCCTTTAGAAAAGAAATTGAATGTAATCTGTTCTTTTTCAAATAATTGGTTTAAGTGTTCTTTCTGCACATTAACCCTGGAACCATATAAATAGTGATTTTCTTCAGCAAAACGAAGATGATCCCTTACAAAATGTTTATGCATAATGATATCACCATCTATTTCAATGATATAATCATATTTAGCTTTGGCAATGGCCTTATTCATGATCTTTGGCTTTTGATTGCCGTTATCTTTATGCCGGATGTGGATCAGCGGAACAGGAAATTTACTTTTAAAACTATCAATCAAATCTTTAGTTTCTGAAGCTGAGCCGTCATCTGCAATGATGACTTCGTCAGGGAGTTTGCTCTGGCTAAGAACGCTCTTTAACAGCAAATTTAGTGCCTCAGGCCAATTATAAGTTGGTGTTACCAATGTGCATTTGGGTAGTTTCATTTTCCCTTTAATTTATAAATACCTATTGATTTTTTAAATGTTTTACTAAAAATGACATAACGCACATATATTTTATTTTTAAAGCTCAGCCAGCGCCATTTGTTTTGAGGGATCAAGGTGTTGGAGATATCTTTTTTGATCTTTTCGGCAACTTTAAAATCCTTTGAAACCTGGTTCCAATCCACATCACCATAGCCATCAAACTCATTGACCTTATTCTTATTATGAATAACAGAAAGCCAGAGTCTTTTATCTTTAATTTTGATGATCCTGTCCTCTTTCTTCCATAAATTATGGTCGGTTTTCCAAATGGTCTGAAAGTCATCTTTAGTTTCAATCAAACTCAAAAAAGGGTTAAATACGTGTTCTTTTTTACCTAACATATAATCGGGCGAAATTTGCAGAGAGTAGCCTTTAACCACATCAATAGCCATAAAGTCCTGCTGTCGGAATTGTTTTTGGATTTCGTCGATATAATCTTTATGTATGCAATCGTCGTTATCCAGACGACTTGAAATAATATACTGCTCTTTATCCGTATCGCTTTCAATAAAGTTAACAATTGCAGAATTGAATTTCGGCATACCATTAATATAAAAATGTTTAATGAAACTATGCTTTTCTAAGAGATTATCTATTCTTTCTTTGAACATCTCATGAGTGGAAGTGTCAAAAAAAATAAGCCATTTAAAGTTTTTGTTAGATTGAGCAGTCACAGCGGGTAAGCAATAATTTTGAAAAAGCTCCAATCTATGATTCATCCAGTCATCATTAAGAAGTGTTTCATTATTCTTAGTGGTATTCCATTCCGGATTTTTAAGATTAAAACGGGTAATGAGGTAGTGTTTGAACATTAGGAAAAAGCTAAGCTTCAAAATTACTAATTTTTAAGCATATCTAATTTCTTTAGCAGAGAAGCTTTTAAACGAAAGGTAAATTCAACGTTTCAAATGGCTTAAATAATTACAACCTCCTGTTTTTACCATAAATTTTAATGTAAATATTTCTAAATAACTGAACCAGAGTAATATGTTCCTTCAACATATAAGCAAATCCAATAGTACTAAAAAAAGTGAAACTACTGTAAATTATAGCCATCAGGGCTATATCGCTGTCGTTTAATAGTTGAGTAGCTATAAATATGGCAAGAGCACTGTTTTGTAAACCCATTTCTATGGCAATGGTATAGCTTCCGCCGTGGGTGATGCCTACTATCCGACCTATCCTATAACCGATCAAAATACCTGAAAGATTTAGTAAAAATGATGGCAATAATAAATCCAGATGCTCAAAGAGCCGTTCCTTAAAATTAACCTGACCGGTATCGCCTTTGGCAGCTATAATAAAAACAACCAGCAGTAGCAAGGGTAACACATATCGCAAGGGTTTTTGTAACCTGTTTGTAAAATTTGGAAAATAGTAGTTTACAGTCATCCCTATAAGTGTTGGAATGATAACCGTCAGAAATACTTCTCTAAAAGTATCGTATAATGACAGCGAAATCTCTGCACCTTCTCCCATAAAGGTATTTAATGCCAGGCTGATCAGCAGCGGCACCGTAAAAATGATCAAAAAACTATTGAAGGAAGTCAATGATACTGAAAGTGCAATTCTACCCTTAAGTAAATGAGTAACAAGATTAGATGCTGTTCCTCCGGGACAAGCCGCAACCAGCACTAGTCCTACTTTATAAACAGGATCTATGGGAAAGGCAAGGGCTATAAGAAATGCAGTAACAGGTAATAAAAGCATCTGACAAAACAGACCTGTCAAAATACCTTTTGGCCTTGTAAAAACGCTCCTCAGCGCTCCAAAATGAATATTAAATCCTATACCAAGCATTATTAATGCTATGGCCAAAGGAATTATTATACTGTTATCAGTATTCATTTATTTATGCCTAAGATATACGAACTATAAAAAATTGCATTTATAAGACTAAAATATGATGAATTATTTAAACTACAAGATTTAACAGCCTGGAAATACCAAGAGTTTAAAATACTTTTGGTATTTCCAGGCTGCTTAAGTTATATTATAATTTAAACGAAGGCTTAATGGTCATGTTGCTCATGAGCATTTTTGTCCATCATCTCTCCGGACTGATTCATCATCATGTCATGGTCATACTGACAGCATTCAGGTAAATTACTGTAGGCTTCTTCGTTGGCATTTAATTTTTCAGTATCATAGCCGGAAGCTGCAATAGCTTTATGAATTGCCATAACATCGGTCTTGGACCCATCAAATTTAACATCAATTTTTTTTCGGGCTTTATCCCAACTGGCCATACCTACACCGTCAACAGAGTTAGCTGCTTTTTCTATGGTTTTTTTACACATACCACAATTGCCTCTCACGCCAAAAGTTATTTCAGTCATGGCCATATCTTCAGAAGTTTCTGTAGTTTCTACAGACACTTCTGTAGCTTCTTCGGAATTGTTATGTTTAGCTTCATTTTTACAGCTGATAAGTGCTAAAGCTGTGACTACTGCAATACTTAAAATTCTGGTTTTCATATTTATAAAATTTAAGGTTAATATTTGATTTTACTGAGGTTACTCTGAGTTTACCGAAGGCTTATCGGTTTAAAGTTCTTTGGGTTATGAGGTTAAAAATATCTTCAACATAAAGTCTATATTCTCGTTCTGTGAAAGCGCTAAAGGGATTCTTTTACTTCTCCGCATTTCAGCATAGATGCTCCATAATATGGGTTTCTAATGGCTTCTTCTAAACTTAACCAGGATGCTCCTTTATTTGAGTCTGCCATCGGACAATATTGAACATAAAGAACAGGTCCTATATCTGATGATTTAGAAAAGGTAATCATAGCTTCAGATAGTTCCATAAAATCCTGTCGTAATTTTTCAATATCAGTCGAGTTGTTCATTTTGTTTAAGATGGGCGCAAGTTTTGCTGTAATTTTCTCCTGGTTAGTGTCTTTTCTTAAAAACTTGTTAAACTTAGTCACAATACTTATAGCTTTTTCAAAATCATCATTCACAAGCGCATTTTTAAGGTTTAAATACTGTTTCACATAAGGATTATCCAGGTTCCTGGCTGTCGGCTTTTGACTTGAATCTGAAGACATTCTGTTCATCATACTAGGCTTATCAGACAACTGTGCCTCTGAATCTATACTGAATGCACCATGGGTTACAATGACGTCGCCCACAGAAATACCTGATAGTATTTCAACGCGATCCTGAGTGGTTTTTCCAGTAGAGACTTCTTTCATTTTGAAATATAAACCACTTTCATTTTCTATTTGTTCATATACCACAGAGCGTTTACCTGTCCATAGCACAGCTGATTTGGGAAGCGAAAGGGTTTGACTATTGCTTAAAGTTTCTGAGGATGAAGCACTCAATTCTGCCGAAATAAAAACACCGGGTTTTAAATTCAATTCAGAATTATCAATAACCGCTCTGACCTTTGCCGATCTGGTACTTTCATCCAAAACCGGTGACACAAAAATCACTTTCGATTCAATTTCATTCGAATCAGGAATATTAAGGGTTAGAACGTCGCCAACTTTTACAGAGTTGAGTGCGCTCTCATAAATATCAAGACTAGCCCACAAACTGGATAAATCTGCAATCCTCAGGAGCTTTTGATCAGTTTTTATATTATCACCCTGATTGACATATAAATCTGTTACAAAACCTGTACGTTTTGACCTTAATTTAAGGAGTCCGTTTTCTATATTCTCAATAGCTTCAGGTGTAAGTTCTAAATTCTTAATTTTTGTCGCTATGCTGTTGATTAAAGTTGAATTGCCCTGTTTTTTTGCTAAGTTATATTCATCTTTTAATATCTGAAGACCAGGTGAATAAATCTCGGCAATCACTTGTCCTTTTGAGACTTGCTCGCCTTCATCGTTGACGTATAGCCTTTCAATTCTTCCGTCATAATTTGCTGAAAGGGTTTCTAATTTATCCTGATTGACCTTTAATTGCCCGGATAGTCTAAGACTGTTGTTTTGATACTCGGTTTTGCCGGCAACAATAGTCTCAACTTTAGCCAAGGCTCTGGCCGTTTTACTCATTTTGATAGCTTCGGGATCTATATCCGATGACACCTGACTTGCAGGAATAAGATCCATTCCACATATAGGACAATCCCCTTCATCTTCCTGTCTAATCTGAGGATGCATAGAACAGGTCCAAACTGTTTCGTTCTTAACCTGCACATCTCGGTCATTCTGGTGCTCATCTTGTTTTTCTGATGAAAATGCCAGTGCTCCAATAACAACACCAATGATCATCAGGAGAATCGCCTGTCCATAACGTTTTAAATTTGTGCTCATATTACCTATTTATAAGTTGATAGTTTTAATTATAATTCCAATACCCAGCCAAAAATAACTGAGAACAGCCAGGTATTTCAGCAGTTTTTCAAGCCATTTACTTTTTGGCGCCATTTCTTTCATATGAGAAATATCTTTTTCCTTTGAAAAGAATCCGAGATAAATCAAAATACCGGAAATCAACAGAAATCCAATATTCATGAAAAAGGTATAGTTAATTTTAAAGAATGACTGTTCTGTTATTTTAGCCTGAGAAAGGTCAGGCAAAAAACCCAAAAGATCAAAACCGTAGTGCAATATAATCGCAGTGATGACCAGAGCTGAAAAAAGTAGAGACAGAATGAGTAAAGACATTTTCCATCCGTAATATTTAGCATTAATCCTTAAGACGGGAAACACCACCAGGTCACTAAATATAAAAGCCATAACCCCAGCAAAACTCACGCCTTTTCCAAAGAGTAAAGCCGCGAGAGGAATATTACCCATAGAGCCGATAAATGTCATAAACGCTGCAAAAGGGCCAATAACAGCATGTTCTAAAAGTGTCAAGAATCCAAAATTATTTTGTCCATTGCCGGTATTGATAAATAAAAATTCAAAGAATGCATCTGGAACAAAAGCTGAAATAATTCCGGCAATGGTAAAGCCTATGGTAACATCCTTCCAGACCATTTTCCATTCCATACCGTACTGTTTGCCGACTTTAACCCAGTTTTCTTTTTGTTTTATTTTTTTAGAGATAGGTGTTGCATCTGCCTTTTCATTTTGGGACTCACCTAATTTTTTTCTGGCTTTAGCTATGATAGATTTTGGTTGAAACAAACCGACTAATAGCCAAACGATCAAGATCAGTAAAAGTCCACCTATATATTCCCCTACAACAAACTGCCAGCCTAAGAATATAGATATCACAATCCCCAGCTCAATAACGAGATTGGTTGAAGCTAAAAGAAATGCCATTGAGGCGACAAAGCTGGCACCTTTCTTAAACAGTGATTTGGTTGTAGCCAAAGCAGAAAAACTGCATGAACTGCTAATGAAACCAAAAAAACTTCCAAACAATACAGATTTAGCATCGGTACTACCCATTGTATTTTGCATATTTTGTTTTGTTACAAAAATTTGAATAAGGCTACTAAGCGCGTAACCTAAGATAAAAGCCCATAATGCCATCCAAAAGAAACCCAGACTGGTCAGAGCAGCATTTCCCCATTGTTGTAAAAAATTGTTCAAGTTCATTATTCAGAATTTTGTGCGAAATATTTTATAACTTCTTGATTTTTATGGAGTTCGGCAAGGGTTTTAACACGTAGTTTCTCAATGAGTAACTTTTCGGTTTGAAGGTCCAGAATTTCTTCAATAGCTATGCTGCCATTGGCAAGCGCAGTTTCTGTGAGCTGAACCATATCTTCTAAATCATTCAACTGTTCATCATAAAGACCAAGAACAGCTATGAGTTCATCATTTTTGAATGAAGCTATTCTAGCCTTTGATTTGATAGATTGGACTTCATTTTGCAATTCAAAATCCACCGAAGAAGCCATTAGTTCAGCTACTTTTTTTCTCGACTTGTTTTTTTGACCAAAAATGGGTAGAGATATTGACAACATCGGCATTACAGCGTCCTGACCGGCATCTGCATTCATGACATTTTTATCCTGTATAATGACATAATCCAGGCCAACACCGAGTTGTGGCATATTTTGCTTTTGCGCTAAAATCATATTTGATTCTGCACTGTTTTTTAAGCTTTGTAGCCTTTCAATTCTGGGATGCTGAACTGAAAAGGAATCCACCGCTGTCAACCGAACCGTCTCTAAAATCTGTTTGGGGTTCTCTATAAGCACGGGCTGATCAACAGGACGATTAAGCAGCTGATTTAAACTAATGAGCGACATTGCTTTTTGCTTAACCAAAACATCTATGGCATTTCTTTGTTTATCAATATCCAAACCAATCCTGTAAATATCAATCAACTGTGCTTTGTTATTTTCATAATGCGACTGCACTGTGGCTTTCAGATCTTCTAGAATTGAAAGCTGAGTTGTTTCCAGTGAAATTTGGTATTCCAGGGCTGACAACTCATAATACTGTTCTGCTACCTCCAGGTATAGCTGTAACTTTTTGTCTTGAAATTGTTGAAATTGCGCCTCAGCTTTGTGGGTTGCAACTTCACCTTTGGCTTTAAGTGTTCCAAACCATGGCAACATTTGCGATAGAGAAAATCTAGCAACCTGTGGACCAACACGTGTTTCAATTGGGCTGATAAAATACCCGAATGATAAATTAGGATCCTGCCAGGGTTTAGCCATTTGAATCGACTCTAACTCAGCTTCAAAACGCTTATATTGTGCCTTGAGTTCGAGGTTTTGTTCAGCAGAAATCTGTTTTAATTCTTCCAGAGACTGTGCAGAAAAATCCTGCCCTAAAAATAGAGTCAACAGCAGCAACCAGTTTCCTTTACAATATGTTTTTAAGATAAATATAGTTAAAGCTTTCATTTGGAAT
Source organism: uncultured Mesohalobacter sp. (assembly GCA_964593755.1). Classification (GTDB taxonomy): domain Bacteria; phylum Bacteroidota; class Bacteroidia; order Flavobacteriales; family Flavobacteriaceae; genus Psychroflexus. The sequence goes on from CAZQKB010000003.1 coordinate 126,943, forward strand.
CTGATTTAGAAGTTGATTCTACCTGTTTTTGAAAGACCAGGTAGAATAAAATAGGTAAAAGAAAATAAGTCAAACTGGCCATGAGCATTCCGCCAAAAGCGGGAATAGCCATAGGCACCATAATATCTGATCCTTTTCCTGTAGAAGATAAAACCGGCAATAGAGCAATAATGGTTGTAACCGATGTCATTACTGCAGGCCTGATACGTTTTAAACCGCCTTGAATAACGGCCTCTTTGAGTTCTGCCTTAGATTTGGTAGGGTTTCGTTTGAAAGACTGCTTAAGGTATGTAGCCATGAGTACAGCATCATCTGTAGCAATGCCAAACAAAGCAATAAAACCAACCCATACCGCGACACTTAGGTTAATGCTTTTTAGTTGAAAAATATCCCTTAGATTTTCTCCAAACCAGCTCAGGTTCATGAACCAATCCTGACCATAGAGCCATATCATAATGAATCCTCCGCTAAATGCCAGTACGATAGAAGAAAACACCATTGTAGAAATACGAACCGATTTAAACTGAAAGTATAAGATCAAAAAAATTACCACCAACACCACAGGTATAATCAGCGAGAGTCTTTTTTCTGACCTGACCTGATTTTCAAAACTTCCCGCAAATCGGTAACTTACACCCTTGGGCACCTCTAATTCTCCGGTTTTGATCTTATTTCCTATGGCTTGTCGTGCAGACTGAACGGCTGTAACTTCAGCTACACCATCAGCCCGATCAAAAAGCACATATGAATTTAAGAATGTATTTTCCCGCTTTATCATTTGCGGTCCGGGTTCATAATTTATGTCGACCAGTTCTCCAAATGGAATTTGAACACCTGAGCCTGCAGAAAGCAACATGTTCTTTATAGTTTCCGGATTATTTCTTAATTCTCTTGGGTAACGTACCTTCACGTCATATCGTTCTCTGCCTTCGACGGTCTGCGTAAGTACCTGTCCGCCAAGTGCAACAGCAATATAATTTTGCACCTCATCAATGCTTAGTCCGTATCTTGCTAATTGCCTTCGCTTCAATTTAAGCTGCAGATAAGGTTTAGCCACCACTCTATCTGCAAATACAGCACTGGTTTTAATATCTGATACCTGCTTTAAAATATCCTCCAGGGCTCTTCCAAAATCTTCGATGGTTTTTAGGTCTGGTCCGGAAACTTTTATACCCATTGGTGCCCGCATGCCGGTTTGCAACATGACCTGACGGGTTTCTATAGGCTGTAGTTTTGGAGCAGAAGTAATGCCTGGAATTTTAGTGGCTTTGGCTATTTCATCCCAAATATCATCGGGAGATTGAATATGCTGACGCCAATTCCTAAAGAACAAGCCGTCTTGATCTGAGATTAATACACTTTGAAAATCCTTATCAATTTCAAAAAACAAGTCATTTTGAATTTCCTCTGAAAATGATGCGCCTTCTGCATCAACAAAGACGAATTTTTCAACATCAAACCATATTTCAACAGTTGAAGAATTAGAAGTTTTTACTTTTTGATTTTCAACTTTTAAACCTTTGATATCAAAAAAACCACTATCATTAGTTTTAAATGCTATTGGTTCCTGGTTTTCGTTTAAGATGTATTCAGGTTTGTAGGTGATCAGGTTTTCAAACATAGAAATGGGAGCAGGATCAATTGCAGATTCTACTCGCCCCAGCTTACCAACTACGTTTTCTATTTCAGGGATTTGATAAACCAACATATCCATTTGACGGAGCTTCTCTTTATTAAAACTTATACCGGAATGTGTCATACTCGTTGGCATCAAGATAAAACTGCCCTCATCCAGACTTGGCATAAATTCTTTTCCTATGCCGGGAAATGCTTTAGACATATTTTCCCAAAACCCTGTTTTCTTAATGTTTATATCCACATGTTCAAGGGCCTTTTTTGGCCAATGGAAAACACCAGAGAAGCCTTGCCAGATTAGTAAGCCTAAGAAAATTGAGATTAAAGGCAATATTAAAAAAGCACGAATATGCTTTAGAAAAAACCTGAGAATAGGCTCATAGTAACGCTGTAAAATCAGGTAAAAAATCAGTAAAACACCTACTAATATTGCTACAAAAGCAATATTTGAAAAAACAGACTGCTGATGTCCAAGTGGTAACCATAATTTTGACAGACCAACTAAAACCCCGGCAATAAGAACATAATTATGAAGATTTTTTGCAGAGAAGAATAGGGTTGTTTTTAATTGATTCAGCAAATAGCTTACGGCATACAGAAGTATAAAAATTCCCAGCCATAGAGAGTAATTTAATACAAGAATACCTATTATGAGCAAAAGTGCATTAAGTATATAAGCTGTTTTTCGTTTATTGATCTTAATTTTAAATACAACATACATCAATGTTGGCAGTATTAAAACCGTAACCAGAAAGGCAGAAATCAGCGCAAAAGTTTTTGTATAAGCCAAAGGTATAAACAGTTTGCCTTCTGCTTCCTGCAGTGCAAATACCGGCACAAAACTCACAACCGTTGTAAGCACAGCTGTAAGAATAGCCGAACTCACTTCAGATGAACCTTCAAAAATATTCTGTTTGAGTTTTCTATTAGGGTGAGCTTCAAATGTTTTCAGGACATTTTCAGAAAGGATTACAGCCAGATCTATCATTGTTCCAATCGCAATAGCTATTCCGGAAAGGGCAACAATATTTGCCTGCACATTGAACAGTTTCATGGCAATGAAAACCAAAAGTACGGATATGGGTAGGACAGCAGATATAACCACCGAACTTCTAAGGTTAAAAACAATTATAATAACCACCAAAACTGCAATAATAAGCTGAAGACTAATGGCTTGATTTAGTGTACCTATAGTTTCTTTAATAAGACTGGAGCGGTCGTAAAAAGGTACAATTTTCAGACGGCTTTTCGTACCATCTTCCAGAATTTTTTGAGGTAAGCCGGGTGATATCTCCCTGATTTTAGCCTTTATATTATTGATGGCCTGCATTGGGTTATAACCATCACGTGCAATAACAACTCCACCAACGACCTCGGCTCCGGCTTTATCTAAAACTCCTCTTCTTTGGTTTGGTCCGGTTTTAATTACGGCTACATCTTTGAGGTAAATAGGAACATTGCTGGTTTCTGCCACGACAATTTGTTCAAAATCCTGAAGGTTTTCTATATAGCCTAAACCTCGAACGATATATTCCACCTGATTGATTTCAATGGTTTTGGCACCGATATCTCTGTTGCTTTCTCTAACGGCTTTTGCCACTTGCATCAAAGAAATGTTGTAGGATTTTAAAGCCTCCGGATTAACATCAATCTGGTAAGATTTGACATAGCCTCCAATAGATGCTACTTCAGAAATTCCCTGTGCACTGCTCAGGCCATACTTTACATAATAATCTTGAACACTTCGTATTTCAGCCAGTGACCAACCGCCAGTAGGCTTATTGTGGGCATCCCTGGGTTCAATTGTGTACCAATAGACCTGTCCGAGTGCAGTGGCATCGGGGCCTAAAGTTGGCTTTACACCTTCAGGCAGAAGTTCCTTAGGAATGGCGCTGAGTTTTTCCAGAATTCGGGATCGTGACCAATAAAATTCTATGTCATCTTCAAAAATGATGTAAATACTTGAAAAGCCAAACATAGAATTACTTCTAACAGACTTTACCCCAGGCAATCCCAAAAGATATGTGGTGAGCGGATAGGTTACCTGATCATCTATATCCTGTGGAGAACGTCCCGGCCATTCCGTAAAGACTATCTGCTGATTGGCTCCTGTATTTGGTATAGCATCTACAGGTATGGGGTTTTTAGGCAGTAAACTACTACCCCATTCAAAAGGCGAGACTATAATTCCTCCGATGACAATAGCCATCAACAAAATAAACGAGACTAAACGCTGATTGAGAAAAAATTTTATTATTTGATTTAACATAAATATTTGATTTCATAACATATAAATAAAAGGCAATAGCACTATTTGAATACATCAAAAAGTGCTAAAAACATATGTTTATAAAATCAAATGAGAAATACCTGATGGAGGACCTGAAAATCACAGGAAAATTCCGGCGGCTGATAAATGTTATAAGCTGTTTCCCCTTTGTAAGTGTAAGATTCGGGAAAAATATAAATGAGACTAAATACGGTAATTTCTAAAGGAATCTCAAGGTTGAAGTCCAGTGTACTGACTTTGAGTTCGTCCTGTCCTTCAATGACTTTAATATCTTCATCACAGCAGGAATCTCTTTGATCGTGATTGCTTTTTTTACCATGATCACTATCGTGCATACCACAGGTTTTGGCAGGTTTCACGATTGCAGTATCGATTAAAATATTAGAACAATAGTGCTTGCTTATTGAAAATGACAAGGTAGATGCCATTACAACAAGTGCAAGAATAAAACTAAATATTTGTCTTAATATTTTAAACATAATATTACAAAAGTAGGTTTTTTTTTTGAAAGTTGAATATCAATTGAATCTGATAGCAGGATATTGAGCCTTTGTTTTCATCATTTTTCATTAGAAGCTCAAAATGAACTCCTACATTATATGCACAAAACCTGTTTATTTTTAGCGTAAAATGATTAGGTACTTAATAACGCGACAATTCACAAGCTAATGATAAATATATTCTTAATTTTGCAAATTGATTTTTTAATTAGATGCAATTAGAGGTTCATAAGGATTTTAAAAACAAAGAAAGCCAGATATTAGATTGTATTGATAATTTTGAAAACAAAGGCAATTTGATATACGGTGGAAGCCGTAACAGCATCAAAACTTTTGAGCTCAAGGGTATCATAATCAACATCAAAGCCTTCAAAAAGCCAAGTTTTTTAAAAAAAATCATTTATACCTATTTCAGACCATCGAAAGCTAAACGCTCTTTCGAGTATGCAAAAAAACTCAATTCTTTTGACATTGGCACCCCTCAACCTATTGCTTACTTGGAACATAAGGATGCCTTTGGTTTGACAGATAGCTACTATGTGTGCGAACATTTAGATTATGACTTTCTATTTAGACAATTGGTAAGTGATCCTGAGTGGCCTGATCATGAGATTATTTTAAGACAATTCACGCAGTTATGCTTTAAGATGCATGAACATGGCATTGAATTCAAAGACCATTCGCCTGGTAATACGCTTATAAAAAAGGTTGGTAAAGAAGACTATGAATTTTACCTGGTTGACTTAAACAGAATGAGTTTTCACAAGCATATGAATTTAAAACTCAGAATGTCTAATTTAAGACGACTTACGCCTAAACTAGATATGGTGAGCATAATAGCCGATGAATACGGTAAACTATATGGTGAAAACTCTGAAAAATTATTAAAAATGCTATGGGAGCATACTTCAAATTTTCAACGTAAATTTCATCGTAAGCAAAGAATGAAAGAGAAATTTAAGTAGGGTTTAGTTGGTAGTGTTTGGTGACGATTTCTGTTTTAATTTTAATTGGATTTCTGAGTCGCAGTTTACAGTTGCAGTCTACAGTCGCAGTCTACAGTCATAGTTTACAGTTGCAATGTTCAGTAGCATCTGTTGCAAGAATAGAAGAACTTGAAACCAGGAACTTTAAGCTTAAAACTAATTAAACCACTTTTTTATTCTTTTTGTAAAGTTTTTTTAGATATGGATAACGGCTGTAAACACTATAGGCATTGAGGTAGCATATTGTAAAGCCTTTTTTTCCATCAAGTATTCCAAGCCTCACAATATACTTATAGAAAAACTTATAAGCAGGTTTTATATAATAGTGGAAAAAATTGGGTTTTACCTCCTTCATGTAGAGTTCTTTTGCTTTAAGTTTTGCATATTTTTCCATTTTATCCTTATAACTATTATAATCAAGATAAGAATAATGGATCAACTTATGCTTCATAACTCTTGTTCTGCCCTTTACCCTAAGAATTTCGTGAACTAATCTTTCTTTGGAGTATCTGGCAGAATCTTTTTTGAAAAGTCTGATGTTTTTATCGGTTTGCCAGCCACTGAAATGTAGCGGTTTGTCTTTAAACATGAATTTTCTATAAAAGTAATAAGCCTCAGCAGCATTATTTTGGTTTATGGTTTTAAAAATCTCTTCTCTTAGTTTTGGCGTGAGGCGTTCATCGGCATCTAAAAACAAAATCCAATTGTAAGAAGCATAATCTAAAGCCAGGTTTCGTTGATCAGTAAAATTTTCAAACTTGTTTTGGTACACCTTTACGTTTTCAAAAGACTCTGCAATTTCTACTGTTTTGTCTGTAGAAAAAGAATCCAAAACAATTATTTCATCAACAAAGTCAATATTTTTAATGACTTCAGCAATATTTTGCTCTTCGTTAAGCGTAATGATGAGCCCTGTTATTTGGGGTCTTTGTTCGGTCATAGTTTTGGCTTAGCCGTTCCAAAAATACGATAGACATTGAATTTAATAGCAATAAACCTTAAAAACATTTTAATTAAATATGCACCATAAGGAATTTACCTGCCTTTACTTTTAATTCTATCTCAGAAATTATAGCCGGCAATAAGTAGGTCTCCTGATTTTTGAAGTCGTAAGTTTTGCCGTCATATTTTAATTCGGCATCGGAGCCAACGTTGATCAAAATTGTAAAGCTGTCTTTGTCTGATAATTCCAGTTGGCAGTTGCTTTCTACAGGGAGATAATCAGTTTTAAAATAGGTATTGTAAACCACCTGATTAGGTACGTTACCATTTTGAAGGTATTCAACTTTTGGCTCTTTAGGAGTGAAATCTATAGCATCCAGAGCTTCCTGTTGATGGAGTTCTCTGGAGTTACCCTCATCGTCTACCCTATCCCAATCATAAATACGATAAGTAATGTCTGAAGTTTGTTGAATTTCTGCAAGCATTACGCCTTCTCCTATGGCATGGATCAATCCCGGTGCAATAAAATAAAAGTCACCTGGCCTGACATTTACATATTTTAAAGCATCCTGTAAATTATTTTCTTCAACTCGTTTTTTGTAGTCCTCTTTTGAGATTTCACCTTTAAAGTCTGCAATAATAAAAGCATCGTCTTTTGCCTTCATGATATACCACATTTCTGTTTTGCCCATACATCCATGCTTTGCTCTCGCTATAGTGTCATCAGGATGTAGCTGTACAGATAGGTTTTCTTTGGCATCTATAAACTTTATAAGTAAAGGAAATTCTTCACCAAACCTCTTGTAATTTGCTTTTCCTATTAAATCTTCATTGTATGTCTTTAAAACTTCAACAAGACTCTTTCCCTTTAGAGAACCATTTTCAATAATTGATACACTCCCTTCTACTCCACTTAGTTCCCAGGATTCTCCAATTTTATCACTGTCACCAGCACGCTTAGATTTGTAATTTAATGCATTTCCTCCCCAGATCCTTTCTTTTAGAATAGGTTTAAATTTTAAAGGATAGAGCTTATTCATTTTGATAATCTTTCAAAGTTTTTAATGCTTTTCTGATGTGTGGCTCTGCACTAAGACTGTTGAATCTTAAAATGAGCTTTCCATCGGCATCAAATATAAATGTTTCTCTACCCGGTATCAAGCCCAAAAGGTTTTTCTTTACACCAAAGAGCTTTCTTAACTGACCATTTTTGTCTGATAACAAAATAAAAGGCAAATTGTGTTTGTTGGCAAATCTTTTATGTGAGCTTTCAGTGTCTCCGCTAATACCTATAACTTCTGCGCCTAGCTCCTGAAAATCTTCATACCTGTCTCTAAAGCTACAGGCTTCCTTTGTACAACCTGGTGTAAAATCTTTAGGATAAAAATATATGACTAGTGGTTTTTTACCGATGTATTGAGAGGCATCAAATGAATCTCCGTTCTGGTCTGTTGCAGTAAAAGGTTTCAGTTTATCATTTTCTTTCATATCAATCTCCGTTGTAGGTTACAAAGTTTCTTGGCGTCTCATATAGAGTTATACTTAGATCAAGGTGTTGTTCTAAGCGCTTGCGTAATTTATCCCAAATTACAACAACAATATTTTCAGCTGTAGGATTAAGGTTTTTAAAAGCTTCTACCTGCAAGTTAAGATTTTTATGATCGAAGGCATCTTCAACTTCAGACTTTATCATATCTTTCAGCACCTTCATATCGATAACATAGCCTGTTTCAGGGTCTATTTCACCTGTTACTGAGACTACAAGTTCGTAGTTATGACCATGGAAGTGCGGATTGTTGCATTTGCCAAAAACTGCGTCATTTTTTTCTTCACTCCAATCTGGTCTGTATAAACGATGTGCAGCATTGAAATGGGCTTTTCTGTGGACAGTAACTTTCATAATTAGGCAGTTTTAGAAATGGCTTTGAGGTATTTATCAAAAATAATTTTAAACCAGGCTGTATATTTATCAGGGTTTTGGGCAATATCCTTTTGGATATTTTCTAAGCTTTCCCATTTCCAGCTTTCTACTTCGTCGGGATTGGGGTTTGGTGGCTCATTGTAGTGTCCAACAAGGATATGATCAAACTCATGTTCAGTCAATCCATTATCAAAAGGAGCTTTATATGTAAATGACATTTTTTCTTGCAGAGGAACTGAAAAGCCCATCTCTTCCATTAAGCGCCTCTGACCAGCTTCTATATTAGATTCGCCTACTTTTTGATGGCTGCAACAGGTATTTGTCCATAATCCGGGTGTATGGTATTTATGTAAAGCACGCTGCTGAAGCATTAATTCGTTATTGTCATTATAAATAAAAACCGAAAATGCCCTGTGGAGAAGTCCTTTTTCATGGGCTTCAATTTTTTCCATTTCTCCTATTGGATTATCATTTTCATCTACTAATATGACGTAGTTTTCTTTTGGTTTATTCATACAAAATTTAATATGAGGTAAATAAAAACAAAAGTTTATAATCTTAGTAATTACTATTGCGTAATTAGTAATAATTTAACCCGAATTCGATTTTAATTTTTTCTATTGAATAGAAGTGTCTAAACGATTTTTAAGCTTTTTACCATAAAACGAGTTTTTTATTTTTTTATCCAGTTTTTGGTATACTGTATCGAGATAGGCTTCACTTATATATTTTGATTGTTCTAGTATGATGTATGGAGAAACTTCAAGTTGAGGATGCGCCAGGGCAAAATTTATACCATAAAGTGATCGTCTCTGGTTCATTTTATTGTAAGCTTTGTTCACGCTATCCAATCGAATATTGTCATTGCTCTTTCTTGCAACCAATTCGGCTTTTATTAAATCCAGTTTTTGTTCACTAAAACGCTTCATGGTCTTATTGTAGTCATAAAATTGGTTTTGATTTGGGTAATCTGCTTCGATCTCTGCATATATGAATTCATTTAAAACTGCGTCTACGCTAAGTTTACCTTTGTCTGCGAAAAAAGTGATGTAGTTATCAGTCGGATCAATGGTATCTTTTTGAAGTTGGAGATACATCACTTCCGGATGATCGATTTGCAGTTCAAATCCAAATGTATTTTCATTGTATAAAGATATAGAATCTAAATTGACAATAGTAGAATCCTGCCATTTCTGAAGATAAATCTTTCCTTTCTTTAAACCCTTTACTTTACCATCTGTAATTAAATCCGGTTTACCTGTTTCACAGGCAAATATTCCAAAAACTATAAGAATTACTATAACAATTTTCTTCATAAACTTATTTTGATGCAATTTCCATTAAAATCGTACAACCTATTGCTGCGTATGTTCCAACAACATAACCAAAAACAGCTAAAAGGACACCTACACTGGTCAGAGAAGGATGAAATGCTGAAGCCACAACCGGCGCAGATGCTGCACCACCGACGTTGGCCTGACTCCCTACTGCCATAAAGAAGTATGGCGCTTTGATTAATTTCGCAACGACAATAAGCAAAAGTGCATGAATACCCATCCAAATGAAACCAATACCTATTAGACCGGGATTTTCAGTGACCGTTGTTAAATCCATTTTCATTCCAATTGTAGCAACAAGAATATAGATAAAGACTGAGCCTATTTTACTTGCGCCAACCCCTTCATAGCGTTTTAACTTTGTAAAGGACAAAATAATCCCAAAAAATGTGGCAATACTGATGAGCCAAAAAAACTGACTCGAAAATGAACTTAGAGCTGAAGATTTATCAGAAAAAACAGCAAAATTTGAAGCTAAATATTCAGAAATAGCATCACCAAACCAATGACCTAACATTACACCTGTAAAGCCAATAGCCAAAATAACCATAAAATCTGTTAGTGTTGATCTTCTGGAAACTTGTTTTTCATAGGCAATAACCTTTTCTTTTAAATTGTCTATTGCCGAGTTGTCCGCTTTTAACCATTTATCAATCTTTTTTCTCTGTCCGATACCAAATAATAAAATCGCCATCCAGACATTGGCCACAACAATATCTACCAAAACCATTGCACCGTATTTATCTGGATTGTATTTGTAGATTTCAAGCATTGCAGCCTGGTTTGCACCACCACCAATCCAACTCCCTGCCAAGGTAGAGAGTCCTCTCCATATGGCGTCAGGACCAACACCACCAACAGTTTCCGGTGATATTGCAGATACGATTAAAATTGCTATAGGCCCACCGAAAACGATTCCTATTGTACCAGCAAAAAACATGAGTAAAGCGCGCCAGCCAAGGTTGAAAATAGCTTTCAGGTCTATACTTAAAGTCAGTAAGACCAAAGAAGCGGGCAACAAATACCTTGACGCCACGTGATACAATTGAGATTTCACTGTTTTAAGAGAACCATCTTCTTGTTGAACTTCCCATTCTGTAGAAATAATTCCCGTGGAATTTAAAATCGCAGGAAGGAAATAACAAAGCAATAAGGCCGGAATGTATTTGTAAAAGGTTTTCCAAAATTTGCTTTCGAGTTGAGAGGTATAAAAAATCAATCCTAAAACCAGCATCAACAATCCAAAGATTATAGCATCGTTTTTAAAAAATGATCCTAATATAACACAGCTCATAAAGATTTTTTGGATAAAAATAGAGATTATCTCAACATGCTAAAGCTTTAGCCTAAAAATTTTTTGGAGGTGTTTTGCTACGCCATCATTAATATTAGAATCAGTCATTTCTTTTGCAATAGATTTGACCTCATCCTTTGCGTTGGCTACAGCTACTCCCATGCCTACATTCTCAAGCATTTCAATATCATTATAGTTGTCTCCATAAGCTATAATATCTTTTTTATTAAGGTCTTTGTAAATATTTTCCAACAAAACTTCTAATCCTGAAAGTTTTGAAATCTGTTTTGGTGCAATTTCGATATAAGTTGGTTTTGACCTGTATAAATGCAAATTGTTACCAGCTTCTTTTGAAAGACGATTAAAAAATTCATCAACTTTATTCTCATCTCCCATACACATGATCTTGTGCGGTCTTTTGTCTTCTGCATTCCATTTTTCGAAAACCTGAGAATTAGATTTATAAACAGGATTTACTCTGGTATTTCTAATTTCCCTTTGAGACCAAAAATCATCCATTGGAGCATACCATTCATCATTATGAAATAAACTCAAATGAAGATCCAAATCGTTATTGAGACGATTTATGGTTTTAAAAGTATCAAAATCTATACCTGTACTGGACAAAACTGATTCCTTATGTAAAATTAAACCGCCGTTAAAAGCAACGATCGGATTATCTGATATTCCGCATTCCTTTTGAAGATAGCTCATAGCGACCGGCATTCTTGAAGATATGAGAACAACATGTGCGAATTTTGAAACGGCTCTTAAAGTCTTATTTGTTGTTGTTGAAATACCTCTGTTTTTATCCAACAAAGTACCATCTATATCTAAAGCAACAATTTTATACATTATTTGAAAGGTTCTAAAAATTTTGAAATTTCCGTTTTCAATGCTTTAGAAAATGGATATTCAGGATTTGTATAAGATTTTTGATTTTCTATGCCAACGTCTTCAACTGTCTTGAGCACATGATTCATATTTTCAATTATTGCTGCAGTTCCATTGGGAAAGCTTTCTGCCAAAATCCTGGCATCTTCGGCCGGAATTTGTATATCTGTTGTTCCACCAACGACAAGTGTTGGAACATCAATCTTTTTGGCAACTTCTACCGGATTGTAATTCATCCAGGACTGCATAAAAGGTTGAACATCTTCGTATAAAAGCGTTTTCAACAAGGGATTATAGGCTTTTACATAGCCTACTGTCTTAATGGAATCTAGTGCTACTTTAAGATCATTAACTAAAAAAGGGGCTTGTACTGTAAGCTGATCTACTAACAATTTATCAAGTGGCTTAGCCGTACCACAGAGTAAAATCAATCCATCAACAGCGGTTCTGAGGCTCCCTAATTGAGCCACTAATGCCCCTTGACTGTGGCCGGCAATGATAAATTTATCGAAGTCATAGGATTCCTGATTAAACAATTTAAAGTAGTTAATAACATCTGCGGCATCCTTCACGAAATCTTCAAACCTCAACCTTGACTGGTCAAGTTGCTGATTTCTCATTAGCTTAAAAATCCGTTTGTCGTATCTGAAACTTGCAAATCCCTCATCTGCCAAAAATTGAGCGAGTTGTTTCAAACTATTATTTTTACCTATAGAAGAGTTGCCATCACGGTTTGTCGGGCCTGAGCCGGTAATTATGATTACAAGGGTATTGGATTTTCTTACTGATGGCTCCAGTAAAGTTCCGTCGATAAAGTCATTAATTTCAATATTTTCTGAAACATTATCCTGAGCCATTAAAAACCCATTTAAGATTAGAAAACAGAAAATAACAATATGTCTCATGATAAAAATTTTTACCAACCACCAACAGCTCCGCCTCCACCGAAACCACCGCCGCCAAAACCGCCGCTGAATCCGCCGCCGCCAAAGCCTCCTGAACTACCCCCAAAGCTACCACCGCTTCGGTGACTTCCGCCAAGACTGCTTAACACGAGTATATCAAATAAATCCGGGCTTCTTCTACGACCACCACTGCCACGACCACCGCCGCCGCGATTTTTCCTTACAATTATTAGTATAATAAAGATGATAAAAAATACGAGTGGAATCAATTTAGAATAGTCAAAATCGGACTGTTTTTTATTCTGTAAACCTTCAGCATCAAAATTTCCAGCCAGCAAATCAATCATGGCAGATGTAGCCATATCTAATCCGTTATAAAAATTACCTTTTTTAAATTCGGGTTCAATGATTTGATCAATTATGGTTTTAGAATTATAGTCCGTTAGGTATTCTTCGAGACCGTAGCCGTTTTGTATGGTAATTTTTCTGTCATTTTTACTCACCAGTATAATAGCACCATTGTCTTTACCGTCCTGACCGATACCCCATTGCTGAGCCCACTCGGTGGCATAAGTTGCGATGTAGGTTCCTTCGAGTGAATTTATTGTTGCAATTACAATTTGGGTTGAAGAAGTATCGGCATAAGTTTCTAATTTTTGACGTAATGCCTTCTCTTCCGCAGAACTGAGCATGTCTGCATAGTCGTAAACAGCTTTTTCAACTTCCGGCTGTGCCGGAATCTCTCTCTGTGCTAATCCTTCAAATGAGATTAAGCATAAGCTTACGATAAATAATCTTTTAAATCCTGTCATACTATCCTTTTGAAATGTCATCTGAGAGTTCGTTTGTGTCTCCTTTTTCATAAGGAAAGTATTGTTTTAACTTTTGACTTATTTCAATTACTCCTTCGATAAGACCTTGCTTATAGTCGTTATTTTTAAAGTGGGTTGTCATCAAATCAATTGTATTTTTCCAATAATTTTCGCCTACAATATCGTTGATTCCCTTATCGCCACAAACTACGATTTTATGGTCATCCAGGGCAAGATAAATCAAAATCCCATTGGCTAATTCTGTCTTGTGCATCTCCAGATGTTCAAAAATGTTTAAAGCTCTTTGGTAGGGATCTTCCTCGGGACACTTTAGCTCAATATGTAAACGAATTTCACCGGAGGTCTGTTTCTCGCCACTTTTTATAGCTTCAATAATGGCTTTTTCGTCTGATTCTGTTATGTAATCTGAAATTGTTGACATATATCTAAAATTCAAAATCTACATCAGGCGCTTTTTCCGCACCATCTTCAGCCTCATATCTTGTCATAGGTTCAAATCCAAAAAGTCCAGCAAAAATACTATTAGGAAATGTTCTAATAAGGATATTATAGTTACCAACTGCCTCGTTGTAGCGATTACGAGCCACATTTATACGGTTTTCAGTGCCTTCAAGCTGCGCTTGTAGATTCAGAAAATTCTGATTAGCCTTAAGGTCAGGATAGCGCTCTACAGATACCAATAATCTTGATAAAGCTGATGACAGACCACCCTGTGCTTCACCAAAGGCTGCAATTTTTTCAGGACTTAGATTGCCTGCATCTACATTAACTGAAGTCGCTTTAGCTCTCGCTTCTATAACTTCTGTGAGCGTATTTCTTTCAAAGTCTGCTGCACCCTGAACGGTTTTAACCAGATTACCGATTAGGTCATTTCGCCTTTGGTAAGAACTCTCTACATTGCTCCATGCTGTTTTGGCATTTTCCTGTAAGGTTACAGCTTCATTATTAAATCCTGCAGTCATATTGTAGAATATAAATCCGAGTAAGACTATTACACCGGCAATGACTCCCCATTTAAGATTTTTTGACATTTTTAAAAATTTATTTGTTACAAAGTTATTTTAATTCATCAACTTGTTAGTCTTAATTCTTCAAATATGTTACAAAAATAAACTTGTAATATTACTTAAAATCGATGTTGTTATTATAATCTAATCCTTTAAAAACTTCTATTTTTGTAAATCCAATATACAATTATTCCATTATGAATCGATTAGTGTTTGTTTTTTTATTTTTTGCAGTTATCAATTCATTTGCAAATGATGATTGGGGGCAAACTGGACACAGAACAGTTGCTGAAATAGCAAACCAATATCTAAGTGAAAAAGCAAAAGCAAAAATCAATCTTATTCTTCACGGTCAAAGCATGGCCGTTGCATCAACATTTGCTGATGAAATTAAATCAGACAATTTGTATAACGAATTTAAAGTTTGGCATTACGCCAATGCCAAGCTGGAAGAAAGTTATGAAGCATCAGAAAAAAACGAAGATGGAGATATTGTGGTTGGTATCCAATACTGTATAGATGTTCTTAATGATCCTTTGACGGATGAGGAAGACCAGACTTTTTACCTCAAAATGCTTATTCATTTAATAGGCGATATGCATCAGCCTCTGCATTTTGGGCTTAAAGAAGATCGTGGAGCCAATGATTTAAAGGTAGAATGGTTTGGCAAAGATTCAAACTTTCATCGGGTATGGGATTCTGATATGATAAAATCTTATGGCATGAGCTACACTGAAATGGCCAAAAATAAGTCAGTTTTAACTCCTGATGAAATCAAATCTTACGCCAATGGAAGTTTATTAGACTGGGTAGAGGACACGAAAAATCTCACCAAAAAAGTATACAAATCTGCTGAAGAGAAAGAAAATTTAGGCTACAAATATATGTATGAATGGTATGACATATTAAATCTGCAATTACACATCGCAGGAATAAGACTGGCTAAGGTTTTAAATACAATTTACTCTTAACGTTTTGAAATTTTGTTGCCGCTAATGTTGCGCTGACGAGATGATTTGAATCGACCTTTGGTATTTTTTCGAAGTTTTTGATGCTTGGTAGATCTACCCTGAACACGTTTTCTCCACATTTTAAAACTTGAAGATTTCATGTTACGACGCATAATTTCTATGACTTCTTCTTCTTTTAAACCAAACTGAAATTCTATGGCCTCAAATGTTGTCCGGTCTTCCCACGCCATTTCAATGATTCTGTCTAATTCTCTTTCGCTTAATTTTTCTTCTACCTCTTTCATGTTATAAATAATAAACTGCCCACCAAATAAGTAAAAATTGAAGAGGTAACCTAAGAATTAGAATGATTTTAGGAATACCACGCCCCTCTTTTTTACCTTTTAACATATTGATATGAACTGTAAGGAAAATAAGGAGCATCACGACAATACCATAGATGGCAAAATCTTTTGTAGGTTCATATAATAAGGCAGCACCACAAATTATTTCAGCGATTCCACTGGCATATACCAAAAAGGCCTTGTGCTTGAAATAATCTGGCATGATTTTAATGTATGGTTTTGGGGCAACAAAATGCATGATACCTGCAAATATGTACATTACAGCCATCAATACTAAATGCCAGGTCAAATTTTCGATCATATACTTACTAATTATCTTAAGCTAATTTAATATGATTTGGTTTGAATCCTTATCACTTGCGTATATTTTAACAGGCCTACTCATAATCCCTGCATTAAGACCCTAAAAGTAGGATAAAATACATTAGTCAAATTTATTATCAGTTTATTCTTTGTGACCTACCTATAAGCAAATAAAATACCACACCTAAATAATTGAATAATAATACAATAACAAACCATATCCATTTGTTTTGTCGGAATTTTCCTGTATATATGTCTATCAATACCACTATAATGGGAGCATACATTAACAGTAAAATAATTGAAATTAAAATGATTTGCCAGATTCCCATATTTTTTCTTTAAACCTTTAGACTTGATTTATTTGTCTTTAAAGTGGCTATTACTAGATCTTCTAGGGCTTCAAATTCTTCTTTTTCTAAAAACTCTTTTTCGATGCTTATTTTTTTAGTTTCGGACAACACTGTCAGGTCTCCAACGTAATAGCGTATTCCTGTTATTTTTTTTAACTCAATCTTTTTAGGCCAACCTTGATATTTCGTTAAACATTTATCGTCTACTCTAATATAGCCTTTTGATTTACTTAAATAATACTGAATAAAAAAGCCTGAACCAATAATGAGAAAAAAATATAAATAAGTAAGTTTAAAAGAAACAACAGCAAATAGACCAACAACAAAGTAGCCGACACTTGTGTACAGCTGTGTTTTCAAAATTTTTCTTTTATAATAAAATCTTCTAATACCAGTTTCCACTTGCAATAAGTTTAGATGCTGTATTAAATTCTACTTATGTAGTAAATACCAAAAATATTCTTACCCCTATTAAAAAGTGTTTTAATCTATAATAAAGATTACATGATTAATCAAAATTGTTGTTATGACATGGGTTGGTTTGACCTAAAACAATTGATTACTCTAAATATTCTATCAAATATAATATAAAATACCTGATGTTTTCAAGCTTTAAAAACACAAAAGTTTACTTTTGTCGATCAATCAATTTTTATGTTTACACAAGGTCAATTAATTTTTGCTGCATTTTTTGTTGTTGCATTTGTTATCATTATGATTATAAGTTACAGAGGCGATAAAGTGCTTCATAAAAAGTACTATAAAGGCAGTATTTTTGTTTTGCTGGGTTTTTTGGCATTTGTTGTTCTGTTATTTATCATGAAATTTGCCTTAAAACCTTGATATGCAAACAGAAATTGAGCGAAAGTTCCTGGTTAAATCAAAAGCTTACAAAAAAGATTATTTTAAAAAAAGTGAAATTATCCAGGGGTTTTTAAATAAAGATAAAAGAAGAACAGTAAGAATAAGGCTTAAAGACCAAAAGGCATATATTACCATTAAAGGGATTTCATCAGAAGATGGACTTTCGAGGCTGGAATGGGAAAAAGAAATTGACTATACCGATGCTAAGCAATTGTTGGAACTCTGCGAAAAACCATTACTACATAAAACAAGGTACGAAGTTCTGTATAGAAAGAAAGTTTTTGAAGTAGACGAATTTCATAACAACCACAAAGGCTTAGTTATTGCAGAAATTGAATTGAAGAGCAAAGATGAAATTTTTGACAAACCTGATTGGCTTGGAATAGAAGTAACCGGAGATAAAAGGTATTACAATTCTCAATTGTAATTTAAACCCGACCTTTTAAAGCATTAAAAACCCACGCAATAGCAAAAAAACCAACACCTACAGCTGCGAAACCCCAGCCTGCAACATCATTGTACCTGAAGGCACCTAAAGCTATTAATCCAATGCCAACCACTATCATAATAAAAGTTGCCCAACCAAGTACGGTGTTTTTATTCATCATCTTTACAAGATTAATTTAATATGTCCTTATTGTTAAGCAAAAGTAAGTATAAATTTGAAATAAGCAATTTTGAAATAAAATGTAATACTAAGATAATACTATTTTCTTAATTAAATCCTGCCCCAAACTATAGTTTAAATTACTGATAATCCTGGTTTTACCATAACTTAATTCTTCTCTTAAAACCGCTGAATCTAACCTCACAAACAGCGTATCTTTTTTAAGGTGTACTTTAATGGTGTGTTTCTCTATAGCAGGACCCATTTGTTCAGACCAGGCTCTTTTAACCTCTACCTGGTTTAAGCCATCACTAAGTTTCTTTTTTTCTTTAAACAGCTTTAAGATCTCACTCAAATGCCTTGTATTGTATTCGTTGTCCATTATTCAGCATTTATATTTATGGCTTCAAATCTTTTGTAGGTATAAAGAAAATCATCCTTATTCTTAATCAGCATCAGACTATCATTAAGTCTTAAAACGTCGACTTCCCATGTGTCCATTGGTGTCTTATATTTCAATCTTAATGTGTCATTTTCGTTTTTCCAGGTAAATCTCTCTACAGCTTTTGATGTGGTATAATTTCCGTTTAAATCTGGTTTTAGCTTTTTTCTAAAACCAAGTGAATCCTTTATTTCAAAGTAATCTACTTGTGTATTGATATTATAGATGACATTTTTTCCATAAGGGTTTTGCGCTTGAACGATTTCCCAATAGCCATTTATATCCTGTATATCTAAACTTTTTTCTTTTTCTTTTGAACATGAGAAAAAAAGAAATACCACTAGTATGCACAAATAAAAGCTGGTTTTCATATCAGTTATTATATTCATCTAAATTAATGATTTTATATTTGTCTGCGTTTGCTTTTACAACTTCTTCTGTTCGTTCCGGATGCGTATCGCTTATAAACATTTGACCAAGATTTTGCTGAGTTACCATGTTTACTATATGCTTTACCCTATTTTCATCAAGCTTATCAAAGATGTCATCTAAGAGTAAAATAGGATTAAGCCCCTGACTTTCTTTGATATAATCGTACTGAGCAAATTTTAGAGCTATCAGATAGGATTTTTGCTGTCCCTGAGAACCAAATTTTTTTACAGGATAATTGTTAAGATCAAAAATCAAATCGTCCTTGTGAATACCTACACTTGTATATTGCAAAGCCATATCTTTTTGGAGCTTATTATCTAGAAGATATTCAAAGGTGTGGTCATGTAATTGGCTCCTATAGCTTATTTGAATGGGTTCCTCTTTCTGGCAAATCTCATAATATCTTTTTTGCAGTACAGGTTTAAACTTCTCTATAAAATCACAACGCCTTTCATAAATATACTGACCGAGGCTTATAAGTTGGTCGTTGTATACCTCAAGATTGCTGCTGTCAAAAGTATTATTGGCTGCAAAATACTTTAATAGCGCGTTTCTCTGGCTTAATAAATTATTGTACTTAATGAGCTTGTTCAGGTAAATTTTATCAATTTGAGAAATGACAGCGTCCATAAACTTCCTGCGTACATCGCTGCCTTCCAAAATAAGATCTCTGTCTGTAGGGGAAATAATCACCACAGGTATAAAACCTACGTGATCGCTGAGTCTGTCATAAACCTTAGCATTTCGCTTAACTACTTTTTTCTCACCCTTTTTTACTGATATTGTAATATTTTCTGTTTTATCTCGCTTTATAAAAGTCCCGTCTACCACGAAAAAATCTTCTCCGTGTTTAATATTTTGTTTTGTGATCGGATTAAAGTAGCTTTTTGTGTAGGCCAAATGGTATATACTATCTAATATATTGGTTTTCCCTTTACCATTTTGACCCACAATACAATTGATTTTTTCGTCAAATTCAAATTTTGCGGATTCAAAGTTTTTATAATAAACTAATGATAATGAGCTTAATACCATAAAATATAGTTCTAAATCAGAATAATGATTTCAAAGCTAAACATTCATTTTTAATTGTGATTTCAATTTTTAAAAAATTAAGCTTTGGTTATCAATAAAAATTATACTTTTGCAAGTCGAATAAAACTAGCATATGGCAACGTATAAAAAGCGTGGTGGCAAGCCCAAAACAAAGAAAGAAAAACAGGATAAAATAGAAGAAGAATCAACAACAGCGGAAGTGTTTAACACGCTGGATGAAGGTGCTTCTAAAACCGAAGAATTCATTTCAAAATACCAAAATGTAATCGTTGGGGTTATTTTGGTAGCGATAGTTGGTATCTTAGGATATTTAGGCTACAACAAATACATCATCGAACCAAAAGAAGAGGAAGCAGCTAATGAGCTCAACCAATCTCAAATTTATTTTGATATGGCACTTGAGTCTACTAATGAAGTGGAAAGGGACTCTCTTTTTAACATGGCCATAAACGGTGGAAATGGTAAATTTGGTTTTGTTGACATTGCAGAAGAATACAGTTCTACAAAAATCGGAGACCTGGCTAATTACTACGCCGGCATATCATACCTCAACACCGGCGATTACCAAAATGCCATTACTTATCTTGAAGCCTTCAATACAGAAGATGAAATCATAGCAACATTTGCCGTTGGTGCAATAGGTGATGCTTTCTTACAACTAGAACAACCTGAGGAAGCTTTAGATTATTTTGTAAAAGCGGCCAACAGAAGAGATAATAACTACACTACTCCAAAATATTTATTTAAAGCTGCAATTACAGCACTTGAGCTTGAAGATGCTGAAAAGGCTATAAAATATTTGGAAACCATAGAAGATAAATATGGTGATTCCGAAGAGGCTAAAAAAATCGCCCCTTATCTTGGAAAGGCTATGGCAATGAAATCCTAAATTTATGGCAACCGCAGGAAACAATCTCTCTGAATATAATGCTGAGGAAATACCAAACGCAAAAGATTTTAAGTTTGGAGTTGTTGTTTCTGAATGGAATGCAGATATTACACAAAATCTCTTTCAGGGTGCATTCGATGCCTTTATCAAACATCAGGTTTTTAAAGAAAATATAGTTCGCTGGAATGTCCCGGGTAGCTTTGAATTGATTTATGGTGCTAAAAAATTAGCCGAGAGCTTTGATATGCTTGATGCAATTATAGTTATTGGTTCTGTCATTGAAGGCGAAACAAAACATTTTGATTTTGTTTGTCAGGGAGTTTCCAACGGGATAGCGCATCTCAATATAGAATTAGATATTCCTGTTGTATTTTGTGTCCTCACAGACCATAACAAGCAGCAGTCAATAGACAGGTCTGGAGGCAAACACGGCAATAAAGGCACAGAAGCAGCTATTGCTGCTATAAAGATGGCACAACTTAAAAAAGATGCTAAATTCTACAAAGCTTAGGAGTTTATGACTGCAGAACTTCTTTTCTACGTCATATTAGGAATTGTAGTCGTATCTTTTATTTTTGAGCAATATCTAGACCATCTAAATTTTAAAAGATTCGGTCAACCACCACCGGAAGAACTCAAAGATGTTTACAACAAAAAAGAATATCAAAAATCTCAAGACTACAAAGCAGCTAAACACAAATTTGGAGCAATAAGCAGTTGGGTTTCTTTTGTTGGAATCCTTATATTTTTAATACTTGATGGCTTTGCTTACGTCAATCAAATTGCGTTTAGCATCACAGATCATCCGATTTTCGTAGGACTAATATTTTTTGGAATATTAATGCTGGCAAGTGATATTCTCTCAACACCCTTTAGCTACTACTCCACTTTTGTGATCGAAGAAAAATTTGGCTTTAACAAAACTACACCAAAATTATTCTGGATGGACAAGTTTAAAGGTTGGCTCGTGGGCGCTGTTTTAGGAGGCGTGATTTTGAGCCTGATCATTTGGTTTTTTCAGAAATTCCCTAATACTTTCTGGCTATATACCTGGTTAGTGATAAGTGTTTTCAGCCTTATAATGAATATGTTCTACACAAAACTTATCGTGCCTTTATTTAATAAGCAAACACCTTTAGACAATGGCAGCCTTAGAGATAAAATTGAAAATTATGCTGAAAAGGTAGGATTTCAATTAGATAATATATTTGTCATAGATGGTTCAAAACGGAGCACAAAAGCCAATGCTTATTTTTCTGGTTTTGGCTCCCAAAAACAAATCACCTTATATGACACGCTAATTGATGATCTTGAAGAAGAAGAGATTGTGGCCGTGCTGGCCCATGAAGTTGGACACTACAAACACAAACATATTGTATATAACCTTATCATTTCAATAATCTCAACCGGTTTTACGCTTTGGCTTCTATCTTTACTTATAGGCAATCCATTATTATATGAAGCACTAGGCGTTAAGGAACCTGGATTCCATATTGGCCTGGTTGCCTTCGGATTACTGTATTCTCCAATTTCAACATTGACCAGTTATTGGATGAATATTTTATCAAGAAAATTTGAATACCAGGCAGACAACTATGCCAGTAGCACTTACGAAGCAAAATATTTGTTAGAAGCTTTAAAAAAACTATCGCGCAAGAGCTTGAGCAACCTCACACCGCATCCACTTTATGTGAAAGTCCACTATTCACACCCTAGTCTTTTGCAACGTGTAAGAAACCTAAAAAATCAGTAGTGCTACAAGCACTTATTTTAAACCTATACCTATTTACCATTTATAGATTTACCATTAAATTTGAATACCTTATTTTAGAGGAATGCTTTTAAAAATTTTAGACAATACGCTTTTATCCCATAACTGGTATATACTTCGCAAGTATGTTTTCAAATTTCAAAAAAGAAATGGCGAGATCGAAACCCATAAAAGAGAGGTTTACGATAGAGGAAATGGTGCTGCAATCTTACTCTACAATACTCAAAAAAAAAGCGTGATACTGACCAAACAATTCAGACTACCGACCTACCTAAACCAAAACAAAAATGGTATGATGATAGAAGTTTGTGCGGGTATACTCGATGAAGAAAATCCGGAGAAATGCGTTATACGGGAAACCAAAGAAGAAACCGGATATGACATAAAAAGCGCCAAGAAAATTTTTGAGGCCTACATGTCGCCGGGCGCAATTACTGAAATTATCCATTTCTACATAGCTGAATACAACGACCAAATGAAAACTGGGAAAGGAGGAGGTTTGGATGAAGAACATGAAGACATCGAAGTAATTGAAGTAGATTTCGAAAAAGCTTACAAAATGATTGCAAACGGAGACATTAAAGATGCAAAAACCATCATGCTTCTCCAATATGCAAAGACTGAAGAGCTGTTTTAAACAACAGGATGTTAAAAGATTACAAGTAATGTTAATTTAAAACACTTATATCAGTATTTTTGTTAATAATCATGCCCTTATTGGTATTTATGACCTAAATCGTCGCTGTTTTCCTTAAATATTCCTATTTTAAGTAAAAATAAATAAATTATGAATAAGGAAGAATTCAAAGCAAGAACAAATAAGACAATTGATGAGATCTCAGCTAAAATAAATGAGCTGAAAGCAGAAAAAGCATCAACTGAAAGTGACATGAAAGCTAATATTGAGAGTAAAATTGATGAGCTAGACTCTAATCAAAATAATTTAAAATCCAAAATAGAAAAACTAGAAGAAACTTCAGAAAACAAATGGGACGAAATCAAAGATTCTTTTCAAGAAACTTTGAATAAATCTGAGAAAGCCCTGGTTGACATTAAATCAGAATTAACTGCATAATATTAATATCCAAAATTTAGGAATAAAACTAATCCCCAATTCTCGGGGATTTTTTTTACTTGCATATATTACAACTTAGACAATCCCATTAATAATTCAATTTAAATGATTTTATTTGCATGTAAAGTAAAAACATGCGGTATTTATTTTTAATTTTAATATGTGTAGTCTTTAACTACCCAACAAAAGCTCAGGAAAAAACTACTATAAAAGTAATTGTTCCAAATCCTGACGACGAGGTTTATATTGTTGGTAACCAAAGTGACTTAGGAGATTGGAATCCATCAAAAGTTAAGATGTTTAAGGTCTCTGATTATGTAAGAATGATTGCTATACCATTCTATTTTCCCGCAGAATTCATGTTTACAAAAGGAAGCTGGGCTACGGAAGGTATTATTTATGAACTTGACAATAATCCTAATATCTACCTTGAAGATTATGTTAAGGAGAAGGTTTTTAAGATAAAAGGCTGGAAAGATGAAATGCTCAAGGCCAAATATACCATAACCTATAAGAATGAGCCATTTGAAAGCAGAATTCTAAAGGACGAAAGAAAACTTAAGGTTTTTACGCCCAAGAATTACACCATTGAAAAAAGATATCCTGTAATATATGTTCCGAATGTTGACAACATGTTCAAGATTGCTGCCCAACATCTTGAGATATGGTCAGAGCAGGACTACAAAAAATTTCCAGATTGTATTTTAATAGGAATTCCGTTTACTAAGGATGAAATTGAAAGCTTAAAATCCGATTTTTTAAATGATAGCAAGTTGAAAGACTACATAATCTATGATGTTATACCTTTTGTAAATTCTCAATTTGGCACATCTGGCTTTAATATCCTTGCAGGCGAAGGGCATTTTGCAGATTTTATTAACAAACTAATTTTAGAAAGAAATTCCCCGGTTGATGCAGCCATTAGTATAAATCCAAAAAATAAACGGGACATCTCTTATACGCTTGACAATTATTTCAGCAACTATGAGAATGACAAATTGTTTTACTTTTTAGCTAAACCGGAAATAGAATTTGGTCTTTACAGCACAAATCCCCTAAGTCTTGAGGATATAGATAAAGAAAATATAAAAGTGAAAACAATTGATTACAATACAATTAATGAAAATCTATTTCCACTTTCTTTTAATGATGCCCTAAATTTTATTTTTCAAGACTTTAGAAATCTCAAAGCATATTCAGATTTTAACGACTTTATCTACAACTATGAGAATAAATTGATGAACTCTTACAATATTTCTGCAACCTATCACGAAAATGAAATATCATATTTTTTAAATGACATATTAAACAAAAAGGATGAAGGAACTTATGAGAGATTATTACAATTTATTGAACAAAAAGAAATAATTACATCCGAAGGAGATTTGGTCTATTTTGACAATATAGATAAGACCAAACATTATTTTAATTTAGGCAATTATGAAAAATGTATTGCAATAAACGAAGAACTCTTAAGCGGATTCGAGAAAAGTAATTACGACAGAAAGCTGGCTAAGCGTTTTTTTGACAATACAGAATACGTCCTCACGAGTTATGGAGAAACCAAAAAATTTAAAGCCATATTTGATTACCTGGATACTATTATTGAAAGACTACCCGCTTATATACTGGAAAGCTATTATTTGATGGCTAAATATTCCAGCAAATATGACTATTTGACTACAAGAGGAGAATTCGCGTTGGAATACTGTAAAAAATATTTTCACGAAAATGAAGTATTTGAAGAGAAAGACTTACCGAAAATCACCTTTAAGTAGATCATTAAGTTTTTAAAGCTCTTTTTTGACTCTTAAAGCTGTATTGCTTTGTGTCCGATTTTTTGTTTTTAGCCACTTTTTTAACACTTCAAAAAGTAAAACCGGATTTTGTGAAGAGTTTATATGTAAAAATGACTAAAATACTTAACATTTCTTAACACTGGTGTTTAATATTTAACTTGTTTTTCTAAACAAAGTATAACATTAATCTTTATTTTTGACCTGTTAAACTTTATTATGGGAAATATTAAACAAAACTTCAGCATCAAAGACTTGGAATCTCTAAGTGGTATCAAAGCACACACAATCAGAATGTGGGAAAAAAGATACAAAGTACTAGAGCCCAAGAGAACTGAAACCAACATCAGAACTTATGGTGTCAATGGTTTACAAAAGATTTTAAACATTGCGTTTTTAAATGAAAATGGCTACAAGATCTCTCGAATATCAAAAATGAATGATAGTGAGATCGGTGAATTGGTTCAAAAAATTACAACCAGTAAGAGTAATACCAACAGGGCAGTAAAATCTTTAAAAGTAGCCATGATGAATTTTGATCAGGCCTTATTTTTAAAAACTTACGATGGATTACTTGAACACAATACTTTCAGAGAAATTTACAACGATGTCTTTATTCCACTGCTTGGAGAAATTGGCGTTTTATGGCAGGCTGGAACAATTACACCAGCGCATGAACAATTTATTTCTACACTTATAAAACAAAAATTATTTATCAACATAGAGAAACTTCAGTTTGAAAAGCCATCGAAGACGGATAAGGTCTTTATTTTATTCTTACCAGAAGAAGAAATTCATGACATCGGATTGTTTTACACCAATTATGAGCTTTTGCTTCATGGTTATAAAGTAATCTTTTTAGGACAAAGCCTTCCAATGGAAGACTTAACTTACCTTTCAAAGCTTTTTGACCAAACAGTTTTTGTTTCTTATCTTACTGTTAAACCTGAAAATATTGAAGATTATTTAAATAGATTTACTCAAAATATTTGCAACAGCGACGGCTGCGAATACTGGCTATTGGGAAGAAAAGCTAATGAAATAATAGAAAAAAATATCAGTCTACCAGATCGCGTTAGAGCTTTTGAAGATATTAATAAATTGACATTAAATCTCTAAAATGGCTAAAACAGTCCATATCATAGGTTCGGGGTTCTCTTCTTTGTCTGCGGCCTCTTACCTTGCAAAGGCAGGATACAAAGTAAAAGTATTCGAAAAAAATTCAACTATCGGCGGAAGAGCTAGACAATTTAAACACGAAGGTTTTACTTTTGATATGGGTCCTTCGTGGTATTGGATGCCCGATGTATTCGAAAGGTTTTTTGGTGATTTTGACAAAAAGCCTCAGGATTATTATAAACTGGACAAATTAAGTCCTGGCTACAAAGTTGTTTTTAATGAGAACAGTTCTTTTGAGGTATCTGACAACTTAGATGAAATCTATAAGGCATTTGATGAAAAAGAAAAAAATGGCGCCAAAAAGCTAAAGAAATTCATGGACAATGCTAAGTCTAATTATTATATAGCTATTAAAAAACTTGTTTATAAACCAGGTGAATCGCCTCTGGAACTTGTAACTCCTGAGACTATTGGTAAGGTTGGTGAATTTTTTAGCAACATCAGCAGAGATGTAGAAAAAGACTTTGAAAACAATGAGCTCAAACAAATTCTAAAATTCCCAGTTCTTTTTTTAGGCGCAAGACCACAAGATACGCCCTCATTCTATAGTTTTATGAACTATGCAGATTTTGGTTTGGGAACCTGGCATCCAAAGGGAGGATTCTTTAGCGTTGTGAAAGCCATGAAGGATTTGGCAGAATCTATGGGTGTAGAGTTTAAGACTAATGCTAGTATAGAGAAAATAAATGTAGACTATTCCGGGAAGGTTGAAAGCATAGCGGTAAACGGTGAGACTCTTTCTTCTGATTATGTATTGTCCGGTGCAGATTATCACCACACTGAAACACTTTTAGACGAAAAATACCGTCAGTATTCAGAAAATTATTGGGATAAAAAAGTATTTGCGCCTTCCTCTCTTTTGTTTTACGTTGGATTTGATAAAAGATTAAAAAATATTAATCATCATAATTTATTTTTTGATGTAGATTTTAATCAGCATGCAGATGATATTTACAAGACTCCAAAATGGCCAAAAGAACCTTTATTTTATGCTAACTTTACTTCTCTAACAGATCCTGACACAGCTCCTGATGGTTGTGAAAATGGTTTTTTTCTAATACCTCTTGCACCAGATATTAATGATACAGAAGAACTCAGAGAACAATATTTTCATAAAATCATCACAAGATTTGAAAAACTAACTGGTCAGAGTGTACAAAAAAATATTATATTTAAAAAGTCCTTTTGTGCGAAGGATTTTAAAACAGATTACAATTCCTACAAAGGCAATGCTTACGGAATGGCTAATACGTTGTTGCAAACTGCGTTTTTAAGACCAAGGTTAAGGAGTAAAAAAGTAAAAAACTTATTTTTTACTGGTCAACTTACAGTACCAGGCCCGGGAGTTCCTCCGGCTTTGATATCTGGGAAATTAGTATCTGAACTCATTAAGAAATACGATTAAACCATGAAATCAATTTTTGACAATATAGCCAGACACTGTAGTATGCATGTTACAAAGTCCTACAGCACGTCATTTTCCTCTGCAACAAAGCTTCTGGCACCTTCTATTAGACAAGACATATACAATATTTATGGCTTTGTAAGATTTGCTGACGAAATAGTAGATACTTTTCACAATTACGATAAAGAAGAACTGTTTGATGATTTTGAAAGACAGCTGTATGATGCTATTGACAAAAAAATAAGTTTAAATCCGATTTTAAATGCTTTTCAGGAAACTGTACATAAATACAATATTCCTGAACATCTTTACGAAGCATTTATGTCCAGTATGAGAAAGGACTTGTATAAGCATACTTATAAAACAGTTGAAGAATATGAGCAATATATTTATGGCAGCGCAGATGTGGTAGGTCTAATGTGTCTAAAGGTTTTCGTGAAAGGCAACAATAATTTATACGATGAGTTAAAGTATGACGCAAAAAAATTAGGTTCTGCATTTCAGAAAGTCAATTTCTTAAGAGATTTAAAAGCAGATCACGAAGATTTAAACAGGACATATTTTCCAAATGTAGATCTGGAAAAACTAGATGAAAACACCAAAATGCGAATTATTCAGGAAATTGAAGAAGATTTTCAAGCCGGACTAAGAGGAATAGTAAGATTGCCGGTAGAGGCAAAACTTGGTGTTTATACGGCTTACGTATATTATCTCAAACTTTTAAAGAAGCTAAAGAAAACACCATCACTTCAAATAAAATCCACTCGTATCCGTGTTAATGACTATCAAAAAGTTGGTTTATTAGCACAATCTTATTTATCTTGTAGATTAAATTTAATTTAAATATGGTATTTTATTCTATACTTGTTTTTATTATTACGTTTTGTTTCATGGAATTTATGGCGTGGTTTACGCACAAATATGTCATGCATGGATTCCTGTGGTCTTTACATAAAGATCATCATTTAAAAGATCACAAAAGCTGGTGGGAAAGAAATGATCTTTTTTTCATTTTCTATGCCGCCATTAGTATGTTTTTCTTTATTTATGTAGATAGTCAGGGCTACTGGTTTGGCATTCCGATAGGTGCGGGTATTGCGGCCTACGGTGCTACCTATTTTTTAGTACATGATATATTCATTCACCAAAGATTTAAATTGTTTAGAAAAGCAGACAATTGGTACGCAAAAGCGATAAGAAGAGCTCATAAAATTCATCATAAACATATAGGCAAAGAAGAGGGAGAATGTTTTGGAATGCTCGTACCTCCTATGCGTTTTTTCAAAAAATATAAGTAATATATGCCAAAGGCTATTGTTATTGGTGCTGGTATAGCTGGCTTAGCTTCCGCGCTTAGACTGAAGCATCAAGGTTATAATGTTGATGTTTTTGAAAAGAACAACTACACCGGAGGTAAAATACATGCAGTTAAGCTAGGCAATTATAGATTTGATTTAGGTCCATCATTATTTACAATGCCAAATCTAATTGAGGAATTATTTCAACTATTTGGTAAGTGCCCGACAGATCACTTTCAGTACATTAGAAAAGATAACATATGCAACTATTTTTGGGAGGATGGCACTCAGTTTTCTGCATCTGCAAATACTGAGCGCTTCATAAATGAAGCCAGCGAAGTATTTGATGAACCTAAGAACAATATCAAAAGCTATTTAGACAAAAGTAAGATGAAGTTTAATTTAACTTCGCCTGTATTTCTTGAACAATCGCTTCATAAAACGTCATCATATCTCAATCTAAAAACTTTAAAAGCTTTAAGCTCTTCGTACAAACTTGATTTAAATGACAATCTTAACCAAGTCAATTTAAAAAGTTTTAATAATCCAAAATTAGTCCAGTTCTTCAATAGATTTGCAACTTACAATGGTTCTTCTCCATACAAAACCCCTGGTATTATGTCTATGATACCGCATCTGGAAATGCATTTAGGTACTTTTTTACCAAAAAAAGGCATGCATGACATATCGCAGAGCCTGACACGTTTAGCTGAATCTGTTGGTGTAAAGTTCCATTTGAATTCTCCGGTTGAAAAAATCAGGAATCAAGGAAAAAATGTAGTTGGCATTATATCAAAGGGCAAAACTTACGATGGCGATGTGGTTGTTTGCAATATGGATGTTTACACAGCTTATAACAATATTTTGAGAGACGCTCCAAAACCAAAAAAGACTTTAAAACAGGAACGTTCCAGTTCTGCACTGATTTTTTATTGGGGCATAAATAAAGCATTCAAGGAATTGGATTTACACAATATCCTCTTTTCTAAAAATTACGAGAAAGAATTTGAGCATCTTTTCGAAAAGAAATACTTCTATGCAGATCCTACCGTTTATATAAACATTACTTCAAAACATATTGAAGATGATGCCCCTGAAGGTTGTGAAAATTGGTTTACAATGGTAAACGCACCAACGCATGAAGGACAGGACTGGAAAAAGCAAACCACCTATATTCGCGAAAAAATCATAAATAAAATTAATAGGACCTTAAACACACAAATAGAAAAGTACATTGAAGTTGAAAAAGTGCTCACACCAGAAGGTATAGAAAAAGAAACAGCTTCTTTTCAAGGGTCTTTATATGGTACATCTAGTAATAACAAATTTGCTGCCTTTCTAAGACACCCTAACTTTTCTAGTCATTTCGATAACTTATATTTCTGTGGTGGCTCGGTTCATCCGGGCGGTGGTATTCCACTATGCTTAATGTCTGCTAAGATAATATCACAACTCACCAGTAAGCATCTATGAAAACTTATTACTATAAATATATTGGTATTGGACTTTTATGGTTGATGCATATATCTGCCTATATTGGCATAAACTCTGGTTATTCCGATTTTTTCCTTCCACTATCCGCTATTAATCTTTGGTTTATAAGTCTTTTAATTATTAAGTTTTATCCCATTCAAAACAAGAAAAAGGTTATCCTATTTGTGGTTATAGCATTATTGGGCTACTTTGCAGAAGTTATAGGTGTTGCTACCGGCAAAGTTTTTGGTGAATATGCTTATGGAAAAAATCTAGGATTTAAAATCTTAGATGTCCCGGTAATTATTGGCATTAACTGGGCTGTTTTAAGTTTTGTATGTTCTGGATTAGCCGATAAACTACCCATTAAGACGATTTATATTAAAGCTGGGATTGCTGCATTTCTAATGCTATTCTTTGATTTTTTTATTGAACAATCCGCTCCAAATTTTGATTTTTGGGAATTTGAAGCACCCACTGTGCCTTTACAAAATTACATAACCTGGTTTGTTTTGGCTTATATTTTCAATTTTGCAGTATTAAGGTTAAATTCAAAAAGTGACTTTAGTATATGTTTAAATGCCTATTTAGTTCAAACTTTATTTTTTATAGCTTTTTATGTCTTCTAAAGTCTTTGATTATATTATTATAGGTTCCGGGGCTTCTGGCCTTCAGCTGGCTTTGGCTTTTATAAGGGATTCCTATTTTAAAAACAAATCTATTGGCATTATTGAAAAAAGAAAAGCATATACAAATGACAAAACCTGGAGCTTTTGGGAGGAAGGTGATGGGCTGTATGATGATATCGTTTACAAATCATGGAATAAGGGAGAATTTTCAGCATGTGGAGAAACAATAGGTTTAGACTTAAAAAAGTATAATTATAAAATGTTGAGATCCATTGACTTCTATAAACATGCAACTGCAGTCATAGAGAAAAATAAAAATATAGAATGTTTTCAGGATGAGATTATTAAAGTTGAAGATCTTGGAAATCACGTCAGGTTAAATGGTAATGAAATTTATAAGGCAAAACATGTCTTTGACAGTAGGCTACCACAAAATTTCAAACCGAAAGACAGCTTAAATATTTTACAGCACTTCAAAGGTTGGTTTATTGAAACAGAGCAAGATGTGTTTACTCCTGATAAGTTTTGTATGATGGATTATAGTATTGGAGACAAAAGTAAAACCTGTTTCATGTATATTTTACCTTTCACTGAAAGAAAGGGTTTTGTAGAATTTACTTACTTCTCCCCTAACTTAGTCGATGACGAAACTTATGAAAAGTACATAAAACGTTATTTATCTGAGAAGCTGAATATTGAAAATTATAAAATCACAGAAACTGAAAAAGGCATAATTCCTATGTCAAGTTATCCTTTTTACAAACAGCATTCTGCACAGATCACCAAGATCGGTACTGCCGGTGGCTGGGTGAAAGCTTCTACAGGATATTCTTTTAAAAATGCTGAAAGATTTGCCTTAAAAATTGTAAAAAACATCAAGTCTAATAAGAGCCCACACGACAAATTGCATAAAAAAAGATTTAAGCATTACGATAAACTCTTTTTGGACGTCTTGTTTAACTATAATGCTTATGGTGAGGAGCTTTTTTATAAAATGTATAAACGAAATAATATTTATGACATTTTCAAATTTCTTGATGATGAAAGCCATTTTGGACAGGAGCTGAAGATAATAATCAGCATGACATCACACCACTTCATCAAAGCACTTATCAAGCATGCCTTAGGTGGTTTTAAAATCAAATAATTTCAAAGACGTTTTAATAGCACCTGCATTTCGCTTAGCATCATTGCTGTAGCGCCCCAGACTGTATAGCCATTAATTTGATAACACATCACTTTCTTTTTACCGGTGTAAGAGGTAACTATTTCTCCTGCTACTGGAGTGGCATTTATAAATTCTTCAAATTTAACAGCAATAATCTCCTCAACTTCATTTGCCTCTTTCGTGAATTTTGGTGTATAGTCTACAAAAGCTAAAGTAGGCTTAACTAGAAAGTTTGATGGTGGTATGTATAACTCTGTCATAGATTTTATAACTTCAATGCTTGATGCCTTAACGCCAATTTCCTCTTCTGTCTCACGCAATGCCGTTTCTATTAGGTTTTTGTCATGATCTTCTACCTTTCCTCCAGGTAAAGCTACTTGAGCAGAATGAACACCTTTATAGGATTTTCTAAGAATTAATACAAAATGGGTAATACCATTTTTATCTGGATAAAATAATACTAAAACACCAGCCTTTTTGGCCTTATCCAGATTGAAACTGAAGTCTAAAGATTTCTTTCGAAATTCCGGAGCCAATAAGAGTTGAGCATCAAGCCCCGGTAAATCATTTTTTTCTATTTTTGAAGAAATCTGTTTAAAATATGAAAATTGCATTACGACTTGTCTTCTGTTTGTGCTTGTTTAGCTTTCTTTTATCCTGCAAAAATGATGCCTCTGAGAAAACTGATAACTCCTCAAAAAAGAATAAAATAATACGCAAAGATAAGGTTCCGGAGGTAATAATTCCCTCTGGCGGTGCAGATGATGTTGATGTTTCTCATATTGAAACACTTACACAAGAAAATCTTGAAAGCTACCTAAAAAAATATGAAAGAAATAACCCAGAAACCTTAGTCAAAATTAAGACTCGTTTTGGGAATTTCACAATTCAACTATTTGCGCAGGAGCGACTCCATCGGGTAAATTTTATACGCCTCGCTAAATTAGGCTACTACGATGATTCATTTTTTCATAGAATAGACAGTGGATTTGTAGTTCAGGGTGGTAATAGTGACAAACCCAGTACACAAAAGTTAAGAGCTAAAATAGGAGACTATTTTGTGCCAAATGAATATAGTTCTTTTCACAAGAACAAATACGGATATGTAGGTATGGCTAAACCTCCCAGCCAAAAAGTCAGTAATGCTTCAAGTGCATTCGAGTTCTACATTGTTATGGATAGAAACGGAGCTTCTCATCTCAATGAAAAATTTACCGTTTTCGGAAGAGTCATTGAAGGCATGGAGGTTTTGGAAGAAATGCAAAAGGTTGACATAGATGCCAGTGAATGGCCACTGCGGAATATTCAAATGGAGGTTGAAGTTTTGGAGTAAGCGAAAAATCAAAAATTCCAGCCTAACAAAAGTTTTAGAGTATTTGTCCTGGCAAAACTGCTTTGAGAAGAAAAATAGCCACCTACATCAACCAGACCAAGGTCATTTCGTAATTCTACATTAAGTTGATTATTCCCGATGGCAATTTGACCTCCAAAGCCGAGAGATAAACCAAAATCAAAATTTTTTTGCTCTACAAATTCGAATGTTTCTGAAATCTCCTTAACCACTTCTTGATCAATACCCAATAAATAATTGGCAAAAGGTCCGGTATTAACAAACATTTTATCATTTGCAAATTCATATTTGATCAATACAGGGACATTTATAAAATGAAAATAATCATCATTAAATTCAGAGCCTACAACCTCTTGGTTAAAGAGTTGCAGAATTTCATTTTTACGATGTCTCCTCTCGTAATTAATATTAGTTTTTAATGAAAAGTCTTTTGATAAGTAATAATCAAAGGAAAAACCCAGTAGAACATTAATTTTGAAATTGTTGTAGTTATCGTCATTTTCAAATCTAATATCCGGATAATTTAGACCTGCCACGACACCAATTTTATATTTTTGATTGGGATTTCTATTGTTTTGAGAAAAAACATTATTGTAAAATACAATTGCAAGAAATAATAATGAAAATTTAGAACATAAATTCATTAAATATAAACCCTTACAATTTTAATGCATTAAACATAATTAGTCTAATAATTGGAAATCCTGACTTTCTCCAAGAGACGATTTTCTAACGTTTATGACATTTCCTGCTTCATCAGTCAGAAATGCTACAAAGTCTATTTGAGAAGCATCTTCAACATTATCAGGAACATTAAGCGTAAAATTTCTGTTAAACTCTAGACCTCTTTTTGTTGAATTAGCGGGCACTTCATCTCCAATAATACTGGTAAGTGTTTGCCTAAGCGTGTAGTCATGTACATATTCTTCTATAGGATTCTCTCCTCCATAATAAGAAGTGTAATTCACCTGAGGGTAGACTAAACCATTTTCCAGAAGATAAACAACCAGTTTTAAGTTACTAAAGTCGTTTGCAAAAAATGCATCGACATCAAGAGAGATTTGATTGCCATCACTAGTAGAACTCATTTTGAGTCCTAATTTTGGGTTTGCACCTTGTGTGAAAGCTATGGCCTGACCAACATTATCGGGTTCTGGAAAATCCCACTGCGTTAACCTGTTAATAAAGCCTTTAGGGTATCCCGGTGTATTAATAAGCTGCTCCAACTCATCCGCATTCTCGTAAATATAAGGATCCTGCAGTCCTACGGGCGCTCTGTGAATAGCTACAAATACAGCGGCATCCGTCTGCTCTTTAAGAAGTTTCATAGCATATGACACTCTTGGACACCAACCACACCAGGTTCCTGTATAATCTTCAATTAATACATTTTTTTTGAAGTTTGTCTGTGAACCATCGTGGTATTCAACTTCAACCATCGAGGACTCTATATTTTGATACACAGCTCTCAATCTCACAATGCCAACTTCTTCCGTCATAAAAGTTGGTGAAGATAAAACCTCATCATTAGCATAAATAATAGCTGAACTGGTTATATCTTCACCACTTTCTGTTTTAACGCTTATCGCTAATTCCTGGCCGACTATTCTAGAGTTTGCATTGAGTTGAATAAAAATACCTGAAATACCTTCTTCTGTGAAGTATTTTTCGGTACAGGATTGAACTCCAATTACTATAATCAGTGTAAAAATTAGTTGATAAGCTCTTTTCATTTAAATTATTTTTTTTGAATTCTTACTTGTGTTTTCCTTCCAGCCTTATCGTTAAAAACAACAATATAATGACCAGAGCTTAAATCTGAAAGATTGTACTGGTGTTGACCAATATTGGCATCACTACTGTCTATCTCTCTTGCATTAATATCATATACTTTAAAGGACACTTCTTTACTTGTATCGAAATTAAGAGATTCTGTAACTACAGTACTATGTAGAGTAATACCTAAATCTTCTAAATTGAATTCTGTAGTATTAACGTTTGGCGAATACTGGTAGGTAACCGTCAGATCATTTCCTACTTCAACACCGCTTTCATCAACCGTATAAAACCTCAATACATATTCAATAGGGTAATTAGCCCCATCACCTGGGTTTGTATTTGAAAAATAATCATTTGGACCATTATCAGCTCCGGGTGAAAGTGTAATCGGATTGTTAGGATATGACTGCCCTTGGTTTATTGAAAAGAAACACAGTGGCTGAACACATAACTGACAATTCGATCCGTCTGTATTTGAAAATGAAACGACCTCAATCAAAACATTAATGTCTTCTGTTGCTGAGGTATTACCAATAACATACTTAAGCTTAGCAGGCTCAAAATCATTTGTACTATAAGTGTATAGTCCGCCATCCTGTAATGGGTTGCCTTGTAAATCGGTTACAGACATTTGCCCAAAAGAAAAGCTATAAGTAAAAATGATTAGTAAGAAATATTTATAATTCATATTTAAATTACTTTAAAATTAATTTTTCTGTTTTGTTTATACCGTCAATGTTTACTTTAACGAGATATACACCAGAAGTTAAATGGCTCAAATTAAGTTCATCCGTAAGATTAATGTCCTGCTGTAATACTTTTCTTCCATTAATGTCAAACATTTCCACAGAAAAACTTTCATTAGCTGTAAAATTTACAACACCGTTGCTTGGATTTGGGTACATACTAAAATTATAATCCTCAAAAGTATTTACACTAAATGTCTCATTATATTTCATAGCTGATGTTAGATTGAGTTCGCTGCCAAAGTCTCCAACATTTCGTAAATATACAGAATTACCATTTTCAAATATTTCTACCCCTGGATCTAATGAAGCACTTCCGAAACCCCATCCGTCACCAAATGCATCGTATAGGTTTACCGTATAACAGGCATCCACATCCGGAAGAGTAACATTATGAATTTTTGCAGTTTGGGCATCTGGGCCTCCACCACCCCATTGGTCTTCATTTCCTGCCTGATAAGGGCCACCTGAAGCAATGACATTACCGTTGTCATCTTCCAAATCCCAAGATATTTCACTGGGATAAAAGTCAGTATAAATATGAACTTCAACAGACTGCTGATTAACCTGACCTGCTAATTCAACTTCAAAATCGCTGGAATTAGTTACAGACTGAAAAACATTACTATTATTTACAGAAGTAAAATCAACTGAATTTGCAGTCCCTTCAGAAAGAGCAACATTTTCAGTTACACTAAATTCACCGAATAAAGGCGCATTACCTGTTGCTGAATAACTGAAAGTGTTAGCTCCTGTTGTCAAATCATAATCTACACTTGTCACAGTATTATTTCCATAATTTTTAACACTAAATGTCATATCAGCAGAAAGACCATCATCACATAATTTTACATCATCAACTTCCGCCATTACATGATTGGCTACACCTTGAAGACTACCTGAGCAGTTAGCATTAATGTTGTTTATAATATCATTACTTGGTAGTTGCCCCATTTCATAAACAAAGCCGTCCGGACAAATTCTGTATACGGTTGGGAAATAAGAAATTTGATAAGCATTTGCAATACTGGCGTCGTCAATGATTGGAAAAGGAGTTGAAGAAACCCAATCTCCTACAGTACCTGACCCTATGCCATTTAACTGGTCCATCCCTGTAGATGCATCACCTTCAACATAAAGTATAACTACTTCGTCTGAACCATGCTCACCATAGGCGTAATATATATCCTGCAGAGCTCCTGTTTGTTTATAATTCCAACAAGGACCACACCAGGTCGCAGAAATATTTAAAATAACTGTTTTACCTTGGTTTAGGTAAGTCTGAAGATCGTGAGAGTTTCCATTAATGTCGGTTGCTATAAAATTTGGTGCCACAGAGCCATCTGCAATTTGAGCATTGACAGAAAAACTAAAAATGCTTAAAACAAGTAAGAGTAAAATTTTCTTCATGATATTTGAATTAGATTAGGCTTCAAACTTAACAAAGAAAAACAAATTATTAACGTATAATTAATATAATTTTTTAGTTTTGTTACCGAAATACTAAATAATTAACATGAGACCACTATTTATCGCTCTTTTCTTTCTGGTACAATTGAGTTTTGCACAGGAATCTTTACCTAATATCAATATTAAAGACTTAAAAAATAAAACTGTAAATGTAAGCTCAGATTTTACGGAGAAAGACAAAATTTATGTGTTTTCTTTTTGGGCTACATGGTGCGTACCCTGTATTAGAGAATTAGAAGCGATAAAAGAACATTACGCTGATTGGTCTGAAGAATTGAATATGGAACTCATAGCCATTTCTACAGACGACAGCAGAACCCAAAAAAGAGTAAGGCCTCTTGTTAATGGAAAAAACTGGCCTTATAAAATTCTTATGGATGAAAATCAAGAATTGAAAAGAGCACTTGCTATAGTAAATATTCCCTACACAGTTATAGTAAAGAATGGAGAAATAAAACATATCGTAAACGGTTATAGTCAGGGTGCTGAAATGGAGTTGTACGAAAAATTAAAAGAACTCTAAGCAGCATTTATGAAAAAATACATATTCCTCTCATCCTTGTGTTTTTCCCTATTATTAAGTGCACAAGAAGAAAAAGATTATGGTAGAATATATGGAGGTATTGAATCCAACGCACAGTATTATCTTGATGATAGTGGTTTAAATTTCATAAAACCCGATGAACCTTTTAGGTCTAATAATTACCTGTTTTTAAATTATAATTTCAAAAATTTCACAGCTGGCCTTCAGCTTGAGTCATACGAGCCTAATGCTTTGTTAAATTACAACCCCTTATTTAAAGGTACAGACTTAGGAACCTACTATGTAGATTACAAAAATGAAAAGCTACAGGTCACAGTTGGTCATTTTTACGAGCAATTTGGTTCGGGAATATTGCTTAGAGCCTGGGAGGACAGAGCTTTGGGTATAAATTCTGCTTTAAGAGGTACACGTGTAAAGTATTCGCCTAATGATAATATTAACCTTACTGCTTTGTATGGCAGGCAGCGTTCTGGTTTTCATGTCACCAATGGCGATATCTATGGCTTTGATTCAGACTTTTTTTTAGGAGAATGGCTAAATCTATATGAGAAAAATCAGGACTTGAGTATTGGTTTAAGTTATGTTGGTCGACATGAGGCTGTAGATTTTGAAAATCCAAATTTTAACGAATTAACAAATGCATACTCATTTAGGTTTGATTACCTTAATAATTCATTCTATCTAAACGGTGAAGCCACTTACAAAGAAGAAGATGGTGTAGTAGATTCTCAAGGCAGACTGAGCAATGATTTTGTAGAACCAGGACACGCTTTTCAATTAAATTTTGGTTACTCGAGTCTGAATTATGGTATAGATGTTACTTTAAGAAGAGTCCAAAACATGAGTTTTCTTTCTGAAAGAGAACCTACGACTTATGTAGATTTCCAGGGTGAGTTGACTTCAAGTCTTGATTTTTTGGATGGTATTATGAATTTTGTACCTGCCTTGACAAAACAACACCACTCTCAATTGTCTAATATATACGTCTACCAGGCATTCAACGGCGTGTCTTTTGTAGATCCTGAAATTATGAGGGCCGGCGAAACCGGCGGGCAAATAGATTTCTTTTATTCTATACCTAAAGGAACCTTACTTGGTGGTGAGCATGGTACTAATATTTCCGTTAATCTCGCCTCCTGGTATAATCTTCCCGGAACTTATACTTTTAGCCCACCAAATTATAATGTCGATTTTTTGGGCATTGGCAACAAATTCTTTTCTGATTACAGCGTTGAAATCACAAAAAAAATAAACGACGATTGGCATGTGGGTGCAATTTATATAGACCAGTTTAGTGACTTGAGATTTCTCGATGGCAGAGATCCTGTAAATGCAGATATAGTAGTAGCCGACGCCACTTACAATTTTACAGAGACTAAATCTATAAGGTTTGAAGTTGAAAAAATGTGGGCAACAGCTGACCGCAAAGACTGGGTTGGCGGGACATTAGAATTTAATCCGAATGAAAACTTTTCCGTTTATGTATGGGATATTTACAACTACGGCAGCGATAAACCTGAAGAACAGGTACATTATTTAAATTTTGGCGGTTCTTTTAGAAAAGGTCGATACCGTGTTGCACTCAATTATGGCAGACAACGTGGTGGACTGGTTTGTGTAGGCGGTGTCTGCAGGTTTGTACCAGAAAGTTCCGGATTTACGCTTGCTTTTAATACCTCTTTCTAATTTACATCCTTATACTCGTTATAGAGGTATTTTATTATACCGTCTGATAACCCTATTTTAGGCACGTGTATTGTTCTGGATTTACTCTGTTTCATGGCTGTTAAATAAATTTCAGTTGCCGGAATAATTACGTCGGCTCTATCTTCATTCATACTTAGTTGGGCAATTCTTTCTTCATAGGTTAAAGATTGGAGCAGCTGATAGTAGGAACTCAAATAAAAGAATGATAAAGGTTTTCCAAGCTTTTTTCCACTGGCCTTAAAAATATGATTGATGTTTCCTCCGGAACCAATCATTTCTATTTTAGACATACCTTGAGTATGCTCTTGGATCCATTTTCTAAAATTGTCCCAGTCTTTATCAGAGACCAAATTATTAAGCAACCTTACAGTACCTAGATTAAATGATTTAGAGGCTACTGTTTTGCCGTCTTTATAGATGGTAATTTCTGTAGAGCCACCACCTACATCTACGTATATATAAGTTTTTTCAGATTTTATAAGTTCGTGAAGGTCTGTTGCTGCAATGATTGCTGCTTCATCACTCCCATCTATCACTTCGATGTCTATTCCTGTATCTTTCTTTATTTCTTCGACTAAAGCTTTAGAATTTTTTGCATCTCTCATGGCCGAGGTCGCACAGGCTCTAAATCTTTCAACCTTATGACAATTCATCAAAAGCTGAAATGCCTTTAACGTTTGCTTCATCCTTGAGGTATTGAAGTCTGATATATAACCGTTGACAAAAACATCCTGTCCCAGTCTGATGGGAACACGTACTAATGAAGTTTTTTTAAAAGTCACCGGTTTATTTTCTGGTTCTGTAATGGTTGAAATAAGCAGTCTTACAGCATTAGAACCAATATCTATTGAGGCGTATTTTCTAATTTTAAGCAAATCTAATTATTTTCTAATTTATCTTTATAATAATCATAGGTTTCAAACTGACTTCTGAATGGTGCTTCTTCATTTCTGATGTATTCATTCCTATCATAAGAAGCATGATTTCTTGCTTTTACGTTATCTTTCCAGCAGATATTAAAAGTTTCGATCAGCTCAGCTTTAATATCCTTGTCGTAAATAGGACAAGTTATTTCAACCCTGTTATCTAAGTTTCTTGTCATTAAATCGGCAGATGAAATATAGACTTCTTCCTTCTTTTTGGTCTTAAAGATAAAAAGTCTCGGATGCTCTAAAAATTTGTCTACAATGCTAATGGCTTTTATATTTTCACTCATGCCCTTAACACCCGGAACTAAACAACATATTCCACGTATAATTAATTTTATTTCTACACCAGCCTGACTGGCCTGATAAAGTTTTTCTGCCATATCAAAACTTGACAAACTATTCATTTTCAACATGATACCACAGTTTTTTTGGGCTTTTGCAAGTTCAATCTGTTCATCTATTTTCTTGTAAAAGAAATCTTTGGTATAATGAGGTGATACAATGAGGTGCTTATATTTCTTTATTCGATAATTGGCTTCAAAAAATTCAAACACCTTAAGAATATCCTTTAAAATTTCATTATTTGATGTAAATAATGTGTAATCGGTATAAATTTTTGCCGTATTTTCATTAAAGTTCCCAGTGCTTATAAAACCATAACGCTTAAGCTTTTTTCCTTCTAATCTTTCGATGACACAAGACTTAGCATGTACTTTTAAACCGGTAACACCAAAAATTAACTTAATGCCTTCCCGCTTCATTCGCTCAGAATATTTGATATTGTTTTCTTCATCAAACCTAGCCTGAAGTTCTATTGAAACTGTGACATCTTTTCCATTCTTTACGGCATTTATTAAGGAGCTCGCTATATGAGATACTTCAGCTAAACGATAGATTGTGATCTTGATAGACTTTACGCTGGGGTCTAATGCGGCTTCTCTTAAAAACTTAATCGTGTAGGAAAAGGTTTGATAAGGTGTATACTGCAAATAATCTTTTTGAGCAATCTTTTTGAGCAAACTCCCTTGAAGACTTAAACCGGATATAGGAAGTGGGTCTATCTTATCGTACAGCAAATGTTTTGCGCCAAGGTCAGGAAACTTCATATAATCTCTACGGTTGTGGTATCTGCCACCGGGAATTAAACTATCTGTGTTTTCAATTTCTAGTTTAAGTAAAAGAAAATCTAAAGTATCTTTATCAATATTCTTATCATATACAAATCTAACCGGGTCACCAAGTAGTCTATCTTTTACACTATCCATTAACTGCTCTACATAGCTTTTATCAAGATCACCTTCTAAGTCTAATTCTGCATCTCTCGTTATTTTGATCATATGTGTTGAGATGCTATCATACTCAAAGATGTTAAAAATGACACTTAGATTATACCTGATCAGATCGTCAAGCATGATAACGTATTGTTTATCATCAATACTGGGTAAAACCACAAACCTATTAATACTGTTGGGGATTTCTATCAAAGTGTACATTGGCTTACCTGTACTGCCATTCACGCCTTTCAGCTTAACTGCAAGATAAGCAGCGGTGTCTTTTAGGTTCGGTGCTTTATCAAGGTCATTTAACATGATTGTCACTAAAGCAGGACTCACTTTGTTCAGGAAAAAGTCTTTGACAAACTGCTCATGTTCAGGAATTATCTGTGTTTCATTAATTATAAGAATTCGATGCGCCTTTAATTTTTCATGGATTTCGCTTAAGATATTAAGGCTTTCTGTTTGTTGTTTGATTACAATTTGGGTTATTTCTTTGAGTAATTTATTGACATTATAACCTTTTATAGCTTTATTTTTTCCTGATTCACTCTGAGATATCCGTCTGTAAGTCGCATACCTGACACGAAAAAACTCATCCAGGTTGTTAGAAAAAATACCCAAAAACCTTAATCTTTCTATCAAAGGCACATTGGGGTCTGATGCTTCCTGAAGTACTCTTGCATTAAAATTCAGCCAGCTTAATTCTCTATTATTAAATTTATAGTTGGTG
Organism: uncultured Mesohalobacter sp.; assembly: GCA_964593755.1. GTDB lineage: Bacteria > Bacteroidota > Bacteroidia > Flavobacteriales > Flavobacteriaceae > Psychroflexus. The sequence continues at coordinate 170,075 of CAZQKB010000003.1, forward strand.
GAGGACATTATCTGAGATTTTTGGGAAATAAATGTAAGACTGTTCTGGCTTTTCTGCAATCTTTCCATTGGGTATTTTCAAAACTTAACCTGACTAATCCAGATGTAGGTATGTTGAAAAACTGCTCATCCCCAAATGCATTGGCCAATTGCGTAAAAGCAGGATTATGTCCGAAAATGACGACATCCTCAAAATCATCATCCATTTTATGTATAATATCTCTTAAAACCTTGTGATCGAAGGTATACAATTCCGGTAATACTTTAAGTCTGTAAGGACTAAAATCTAAATGCTTTAAAAAAAGCCTGGCAGTTGTTTGGGCTCTGTTTGCAGAACTACTAAAAAAAAATGTGTTTTCACTTATTTTAGTTTTGACTTCGTCAGCAATACATTTAATATCATTATAGGCCCTTTTTTTAAGTGGCCTGTCGTGATCATCTACTTTGTATTCCCAGGATGACTTTCCGTGTCTGATTAAGGTTAAAGTTTTACTCATAAATTAAGGTGCAAGACGTTTAATTTTCCAGTCTAATTCGCCATCTTTTTCAAATAAGAACCTATCGTGTAATCTATTAGGTCTTCCCTGCCAGAATTCAAAGGAATGGGGCTCTACACGAAAACCACCCCAGTCATCCGGCTTTTCAACCTCTTTGTTTTCATATTTTTCTTCCAGTGATTTTAAACGTTCTACAAGTACTTTCCTGTTTTCTATTTCCTGGCTTTGTGGCGAAACTATAGCGCCAAGCTGACTGCCTTTGGGTCTGGATTGAAAATAACGATTAGACTCTTCATTAGACATTTTTTGAGCTTTACCTTTTATGATAATTTGACGTTCTGCTGAAGGCCAAAAAAACGACAGGCAAACTTTAGGGTTCTGCAGAATAGCTTTACCTTTTTCACTATTATAGTTGGTATAAAAAACAAAACCATACTCATCGTAAGATTTTAATAGTACAACCCTGGACTTGGGAAAACCATCTAATCCTACCGTACTTATGGTCATGGCATTGGCTTCATCTACATTTCCAGCTTCGTCGACTTCAACAAACCAAGTTCTAAATTGCTGGAAAGGGTTCTCATTGAGATTTTCCCTTGACAATGCATTTTTTTCGTATGATTTTCTGTAATCTTCTAAGTTGTTAGTTTCTTTTTCCACGGCATTTTATTTTTATGCAATTTAAGGGTTTTTCGGCTTAGAGATTTGCCAACCATTAAATTTAAGTTTTTATTATAGTGTACATTTAACAGATCAAATTAGATTGATCCAAAGCTCACTAAAAGCTTAAAATAAAATTGTCTTGGCATTCCAGGATAATAAAATCTGGCGGGATTACCTCCAAACCCTACTGCATTTGGCAAAATACTTGCCGGGAAATTTACATCCATAATATTGTTTATACCTAAACTGATTTGATTTTGAGTACCGAAGACATTAACCATATAACTTAATTTTAAATTAAATAATTGATAGGCTTCAGTAAAATCAGAATTAGCATCATCAAGTGGCATTTCTCCAACCAGTTGTGAGTTAAGTAGTAAAGACCAATTATCTTTAAAAAACAGGTCAGCATTTATATGAGCGTCATAGTCCGGAATAGCTGGAATTCTATTTCCTGAATAATTAATACCTTCATCTATAAAATCAGTAAATTCAAACTTATTGAGCGTCAGATTTGTATTAATATCCAATCGAAAACAGTTTGAAATTTGTTTTTGAAAGCCTGCGAGAAACTCTAAGCCCAGATGACTAGTGTTACCGGCATTGACACCTACAAACCTATCCTCTTCTACTCTTCTGGCAACAATCAAATCTTCAACTTTCATCTGAAAGATATTCAATTTAAAATCTAAACCGGTATTCCTGGGTTTATAAATAACCCCAAACTCATAATTTTGCCCAAAAGAAGTATTCAAATCAGGGTTAAAAAAGCCATCTTCGTCCAGACTTTCATCAATTCCCGGCACTGCAATACCAATGCTGTAGTTAGCAAAAATATCTAAACTTTGATTTATATTGTAATGTAAATTCAAGTTGGGTAGTAATCTTGGAGAATAGCCGAGCTCTCCGCTTTGATCAAGACCATCATCTTCAAATAAATCGTTTGTTTGATATTCAGCATAATTTAAGTTTAATCCCAGACCAACATCAAAGTTTTGTGTCAATTTATAGTCTGCCTCAGCAAAAGCATTTAATCTTAATCTTTGTTGCTCAAAAGCATTTACAAGATTGCCCTGGATGCTTTCTCTTTCTGGCGTGTTTTGGTATAAATTGTTAAAGTTTGAAGCTCTGTAATCGTCAATTTGCAGCTCTGTGCCAAGCTTCAAATTCAAAGGATTATCATTAATAAATGTTCTGTAATCTAAAAGACTGCGAAGCCCATAGCCTGTTTCTGACTCGTCTAAAATATCAAAAGGCCGGGGTTCAAAACCATCCCTATGGTTAAAGAATACAGATGTTATCCAGCTCAAACTTTCTTTTAATTGATATTCTACTGTTGAGGCCAAAACAATTTTCTCGTAAGACTCAAAACCCGCTGAAGCGAACCAATTTTGCGCAGCACTTTCAGGATTATCTAAATAATCATTTTCTGAAAGAGAGCTAGGTATAAAAGCTTTTAGTCTACTTGCCAGCACCATGTTTTTTAAAGTCCACTTTTGATTGAGCCTGGTTCTTGAAAACAAGCTAAGATTTTGTCTCTCGTAATCCATGTTTTCTCTAAATTCATTCGAATGTATGTGGTTGGCAAAAGCCTGAATTTTGGTTTTACCAAGATTTTGATAAGCCCCAAAATGAAGCTGAGACCTGCTAAAACTGCCGATTGAAGCACCAAAAGTAATTTTCTCTGAATTATATCTGAAGGGATTAAAAATCATATGTCCACCCAAATTTGCTCCATATGATGTCGATTTTGGACCTTTAATGATATCAATATGTCCTATTGCATTCAGGTCTACATCGTCTAAAACAGATATGCCGTTGGCATTTGTAAGAGGCACATTCCCAAAATACAATTTTAACCTATTAGTTGAAAACTGAGATCTTGCACCAATTCCTCTAATAGTAATTCGATTAGTATTTAAGGCGCCTTGTTGCATTAAAACACCTGGTATCCTGTTTAAAACAGGCGTTAAAATTATACCATCATTAGATTGAATAAGCTTTGAGCTTATAGAATCCTGTTTAAATGTCTTGAGATTGGTTTTATTTGTGTTTAGATTTACAGCCTCAAGCTTATTGAGATTGGGATCAACTTGAGATTTTACAGTACAAAAGGAGAAAAAAATTATTAAGTAAAAATATATTTTCAAATTAGTTTATTTTTCACAAATCTAAATATTTCAGTTTATGGTCATAAAAAAAGGCTACCTTTTAATGATAATCTTAGCATTTCTCGTTTTATCGTGCGATAAGAACGCTACAAATACTTTTCAGCAAACCATAAGCTTTGAATCATCTGAAGGCGAGAAAACAGCCACTTACGCAGAAATGGTTTCTTTTTATAGCCGGGCCGCAGAGTATTCAGATAAAGTAAACATGCAGGAAATGGATACAACTGATGCCGGTTTACCTCTCCACCTTATAACTTTTTCAAATACTGCTGATACAGAAAATCCATTGAATATATTGATAAACAATGGTATTCACCCTGGCGAGTCTGATGGCATAGACGCTTCTATGCTACTTCTTAGAGATTTGATAAATAATGCCTACAAGTTACCTGAAAACGTCGTCTTACATATAATACCTTGCTATAATTTAGGAGGTATGCTTGACCGAAATAGTACAACAAGAGCTAACCAAAACGGGCCAGAAGCTTACGGTTTCAGAGGTAATGCTCAAAATTATGACCTTAACAGGGATTTTATTAAAATGGATACCAAAAACATGGAAGCTTTTGCTGAAATTTACCATAATATCAATCCCGATATCTATATAGAAACACATGTCTCTAATGGCGCAGACTACCAGTATACACTTACACATTTAATCACTCAGCATAATAAGCTTAGATATGACTTAGGCGCGTTTACAGAAAAAATATTTAGAACAGAATTGGAAGAAAGTATACAATCAAAAGGTTTTCTTATCACACCGTATGTAAATGTATTTGGCAGAACTCCAGACAAAGGTTTTAGTCAGTTTTTTGATGCTGCAAGATATTCAACAGGTTACACAACGTTATGGAACACTCTGGGATTGATGATCGAAACCCATATGCTGAAACCCTATAAGGAGCGTGTCATACAGACAAAGGCAATGCTACAGAGCGTCATTGAAGTCTCGGCAAAACACAAAAACAAAATACAGCATCTAAGGGAAAAGAACTTTCAGACTTTTAAAGAGGATAAATACTATAAATTTGATTATGTGATAGATTCCACTGCCTATGATATTTTAAATTTTAAAGGCTACCGGGCAAAACACATGGAAAGCGAAGTTACCAACCTGCCAAGATTAAAATATTTTAGAGATCAACCGGAGACATTTCCTGTCAGGTATTACCAGCATTTTAAAGCACAGGATTCCATTTTAATCCCTGATTATTACGTTGTTACTGGCGCATGGCAAAGTGTTTTAGAAAGGCTGAAAAAAAATAAAGTTGAGTTTTCAAAAATCAAAAATGACACTACCCTGAATGTAGAAACCTACAGCATTGAGAGTTTCAACACCTATAATTCTGCTTACGAAGGACATTATTTGCATTACAACACAAAAGTAAAAGCAAAAATGGAAACTTTGAGTTTTAAAAAAGGAGACATTCTTATTCCAACCCAACAAAAATCGAAACGATACATCATAGAAACTTTAGAGCCGGAATTAAAAGATTCATTTTTTAATTGGAACTTTTTTGATAGTATATTGCAACAGAAAGAAGGCTTCTCTGCTTATGTCTTTGAGGATTATGCTGAGGCATTTCTAAAAGACCATCCTGAAATAAACAAAGAATTTCAATTGAAAAAACAGTCTGATACCAATTTTAGAAATAATGCTTATCTACAGTTGAACTGGATTTATAAAAAATGTCCGCTTTATGAAAGAGCCCATTTAAGATATCCTGTCTTTAGGATGTTTGATTAGGTACTCCTGAGGAAAAAGCAATTTTATATTTTCATAGGATTTATGAATGGCTGTCTGAGATTTTTGAAAGTTTTTCCACTTAACTTTCTTTATATCTTCTTCAGTTTGCGGCACTAGTTCACCATCGTAATCAGTACGCATTTCATACCAGTAAGTTTCCTTAAGTCTATATTTGCCGTTTCTTTTTAGGATATGATAGGTTGTATCTATAAGCCTGACAACTTCAAGATTCCTTACTCCTGTTTCTTCTTCTACTTCTCTTTTTGCACCTTCTTCCAGAGATTCCCCTTTATCGACCTTACCCTTAGGAAGGTCCCATCTTCCTTTTCGGTGAATAAATAGTATCTCTTTTTTATCATTATAAACTAAACCACCAGCAGCCACAATCACCTTCAACTTTTTCTTAAGATGATGAAGTAACTTCTCTTCTTTCTTGTGATAAAGATTTACATACTGAATTTTTTTGCTGCTGATATCTTCTATAACTTGTTTTATATCAACAGTTTTTATAGGAAATGAAGCATAATTGGCACCAATTTTCTTTTGAGTAGAAAGAATAATTGGCACGTCATTGAGAAAAACTTTATACATTTGTACTCATGATTTTAAATGATTCAATAGCACAGGAAACCGCAGGGCTTCTTTTACAAATAAACGCAATAAAATTGAAACCACAAGAACCATTTACATGGGCAAGTGGAATAAAATCTCCAATTTATTGTGACAACAGAATAGTATTATCTTATCCACCAATAAGAAATTATGTTAAGGAACAAATGGCAAAGCAAGTCGAGCAGCTCTATGGCAAACCAGATGTCATAGCCGGAGTTGCTACAGGGGCCATTGGTATTGGTGCACTCGTTGCAGATGCTTTGGGTTTGCCATTCATATATGTAAGACCTAAGCCAAAATCTCACGGTCGCCAAAACCAAATAGAAGGGCAACTCGAAAACAACCAAAATGTTGTAGTTATTGAAGATTTAATTAGCACTGGTGGCAGTAGTCTGAATGCAGTTGAAGCCTTAAAATCTCAAGGTGGCGCGAAAGTAAAAGGGCTCATAGCTATTTTCTCATATGGTTTCCAAAAAGCCGAAGAAGCCTTTAAAAAGTCAAAAATTGAGTACCACACATTAAGTAATTATGATGTTTTAATTGAAAAAGCCTTTGAAACCGGTTACCTTAACAGAAAAGAATTACATATTTTAAAAACATGGCGGTTAGACCCGGAAAACTGGGATTATACAAATAAGAAATAATAAATCTAATGATTTTAGAAACTCCAAAAATTACTATAAATAAATCACAGAAAGAGCTTTTCACCTATTTAGCAAAAGTTGATAATTACGTTAACATCATGCCGGATGGCATAGAAAAATTTGAGGTCCTCTCAGATAAAAGTTTTTTATTTCAGTTGAAAGGTATGCCTGTAATCCAATTAGCTTTTGCCGAAAAGCAGGAATTTGGAAAAATAGTATTAGAAGCTGATGGTGGAAAATTTCCATTTACCCTTACAGCACATTTTGATGCCGTGGCAGAAGAAAAGACAGATTTTCAACTTAAATTTGATGGTGAGTTTAATGCAATGATGGCCATGATGATAAAATCGCCTATCAACAAGTTTATTAATGCGCTATCAGAAAATTTTGGAAAGTTAAACGCCTAAATGATCTGGGTAATTTCTTTATGCTGAAATTTTTGCAAATCCCCATTTGCAAGGGCTACACTTAATCTCCCGTCACTATCAACGTCTTTTATAATACCGGTATTATGTCTGTTTTTGATTAAAAAGTCAGACTGCAGATTAAACCTGTATAATCTGGATTTGTATTTTTTTATTATCGCATGAGGCTCTAAGTGATGAATTTGATATGGTATTTTTTTAAATTCTGAGATCAACTCTTCTAAAAGCTTATCTCTGTCTACTTCTCTTTTTAGGATGTTTATTAAGGATGAAGCATTAGGCAGGTTTTGGAAGTTTTTCTGATTTACATTCAGACCTACACCAACATAAGAAGTATTTATTAGGCTTCCGGATAAAGCATTTTCAATCAAAATACCACATATTTTTTTTCGGTCTGCCAAAATGTCGTTAGGCCATTTTAGAAATAGATTACCTATTTGATAAGGTTCCAAGACTTTATAAATACCCATGCATATAAAAGCATTTAGAATAAACTGGTGTCTCACATGGAGTTGCAAATTGTTGTAAACGATTGTAAATGTGAGATTTTTAGCTTTTTCACTCTCCCATTTACTGGAAAGTTGACCACGTCCATTTGTCTGATATTCTGCCGAAATACAGAAATTTTCATAACTATTATTGGTATTAATTTCTTTAGCAAGCAGATTAGTTGAATTTGTGGCATCAACTTTGACTATTCTCATAGAGCAGCTTATTTTTAGCAAATTTAGTTAACTTTATCTAATCATTATCATTGAATAATCTTTTGTTAAGTGAAGACTATTATTACTAAAAAAAGTTATTTTTGTAACAATCTAAAATTCAGTATAAACATTGACAAAAAACAGTAATCAACTCATAACATTCATTGTAGAAGGAATTGAAAATGTAAAGGGCGATGACATTCAATTATTAGATTTAAGAGAAATTGAAAATAACGTGTGTGACTATTTCATTATTTGCACAGGAAATTCATCAACACAGGTTGATGCTATAGTCAATTCAATCCAAAAACATGTTAGTAAAAATTTAAAAGACAAGCCATGGCACGTAGAGGGTCAGAATGGCTCACAATGGATTTTAATGGATTACGTCGATATTGTTGTTCATGTTTTCCAACAACAAGCAAGAGAATTTTATGATATTGAAGGATTATGGGGTGATGCAAAAATCACAGAGATAGAAACAAATTATTAATTTATTGTAGAAAGGAATAATGGCTAAAAACGCACAAAAAAAAACATCACAAAAAAAGGGGGCTAAAAAGCCTAGTCCTAAAAAGCCAGGATATAATTTATACATTATTATAGGTATTGTAATTTTATTTTTTGGTCTTCAGTTCTTTGCCGGCGGCGGGTTTGGTGGCGGAAAAGACATTAGTGTTGAAAAATTTGAAACTTACTTGAAAGATGGAGATATCAGAAAAGTAGTTCTAATCAAGGGTTCTAATGTCGCGAAAGTCTTCTTGACTTCAGAAGCAAAAGCAAAGCCAAGACATAAGGGCACCGGCGGAGATAATGTCTTTCCTGGATCAAATAATCCTGATTACCAATTTGAATTTGGTACAATGGAAAATTTTGAAAAGAAAATTGACAATATTAAGGATGAGTACGACCTGACAACAGAAAAAGACTATGAAACCCAGGATACTACTTTTACTGATATCTTAATTACACTACTACCATTTGCCCTTATAATTGGTATTTGGATATTCATTATGAGAAGAATGAGCGGTGGCGGTGGCGGTGGGCCAGGTGGTCAAATATTTAATATTGGTAAATCTAAAGCCAAATTATTTGATGAAAAAACTGATGTTAAAACTTCTTTTAAAGATGTAGCAGGTCTAGAAGGTGCCAAAGAGGAAGTTCAGGAAATTGTAGATTTTCTTAAGTTCCCTGAAAAATATACAAATCTTGGCGGTAAAATTCCTAAAGGCGCCCTTTTGGTAGGACCTCCGGGAACTGGTAAAACATTACTAGCGAAAGCAGTTGCCGGTGAAGCAAATGTACCTTTCTTTTCTCTTTCAGGTTCAGATTTTGTAGAGATGTTTGTTGGTGTTGGAGCTTCAAGAGTAAGAGACTTGTTTAAGCAAGCTAAAGAAAAATCCCCATCGATTATATTTATCGATGAGATAGATGCCATAGGACGTTCACGCGGCAAGAGCAATTTTTCAGGTTCAAATGATGAAAGAGAAAATACGCTTAACCAACTTCTTACAGAAATGGATGGTTTTGGTGGTAATGCAAATGTTATTGTATTGGCAGCTACAAACCGTGCAGATGTTCTTGACAAAGCTCTTATGAGAGCGGGACGTTTCGACAGGCAAATTTATGTAGATCTGCCCGATATTAGAGAAAGAAAAGAAATTTTTGAAGTCCATCTCAGACCCTTAAAAAAGATAGACAGTGAACTGGAAACTGACTTTTTGGCCAAACAAACGCCGGGGTTCTCAGGAGCAGATATTGCCAATGTATGTAATGAAGCGGCCTTAATCGCTGCCAGAAAAGGTAACAAAATGGTCATGAAGCAGGATTTTCTGGATGCTGTAGATAGAATTATTGGTGGTCTGGAAAAGAAAAACAAAATCATGACCCTTGACGAAAAGAAGGCCATAGCCTACCATGAAGCTGGTCATGCTACAGTGAGCTGGCTCCTGGAACACGCTGCTCCTCTGGTTAAAGTAACCATTGTCCCTAGAGGTCAATCTTTAGGCGCTGCCTGGTATTTGCCGGAAGAAAGACTTATAGTCAGAACTGAGCAAATGCTTGATGAAATGTGTGCAGCTATGGGCGGAAGAGCAGCTGAAAAAATTAAGTTTGATAAAATTTCAACTGGAGCATTAAGTGATTTAGAAAAAGTAACCAAACAAGCAAAAGCCATGGTTACAATCTATGGACTAAATGAAAAAGTTGGAAACCTTACTTACTACGATTCTTCAGGACAATCTGAATACAGTTTCCAAAAGCCATACAGTGAGAAAACTTCAGAAGTAATTGACAAAGAGATAAAAAATATCATAGAGACACAGTACGAAAGGGCTTTAAGAATTCTTGAAGAAAACTCAGATAAACTTGACCAATTAGCAGATTTATTATTTGAAAAAGAAGTCATTTTTAAAGATGATATGGAGGAGATTTTTGGCAAAAGACCTTTCAAAAAGCCGGAGATGATCAAACCAAGACATAGCAAAAACGGCCTAGATAAAAAAGAAAAAGACAGTACTATTAATGGTGAAAATTCGTCTGATCCTAAAAATGTTGAGACCAAAACTGAAGAAAATAAAGAAAAGAATAAAGACGACAAAGCAATAACTAACACAAATGAAAAACACTAATCTTAAATAATTGTAATAACTATGAGATAGATTTATGAGTATACTAAAACGTCTATTAGGCCTAAAAGACCAAAAATCAGAACAGAAAAGTACTGATAAAAGTAAATTTATGCCTGTAAGTAAACCTCCGGTAGACGAATTATTCATGATCAATTTTAAAAAAAATGGAGGTAAGTTTATTTATTGCGAAGACAAAAGTGAACTACTGAACCATTTTCAAAGTATTTTAAAAGAAAACGACTGGAACAATCAGGAATTTTACAGTCATGATATCAAAAGAGATGAAACTTTCCTGAAAGATCTGGGGTTAGATTTTACTACTGATAAGTCTGTAAACGTTCTGGTTGGTAATTGTGAATACCTCATAGCGAATAATGGGGCCCTTCTGGTTTGTTCTAATCAGATTGGAGAAGGTAAACTTTTGGATTTACCTCACAATTTTATTATATATGCCACTACAAGTCAACTTTTAGAAAGTCTCGGAGAAGGCCTTCAACTTATAAAAAAGAAATACAACACAAGAATACCTGCCAGCATTACAACGTTAAAAACTTTCGAGGAAAAGTCTGATTCTGACTTTCTAAGTTATGGTAGCACACAAAAAAACTTATATTTGTTGCTCTTAGAAGATTTGTAACTTCATGAATGAGCTTATAACAAGAATTATTTCTGGAATTGTGTATGCCTTAGCTATTTTTTTAGCACTTTGGTATGGGCAATTACAAACAGTCATATTATTTGGTATTTTAGGACTAGTCTGTTTATACGAATTACAGAAATTATTGGATTTCAAAAATTACCTATCCTACTTTATATATCCTATAGCCTTAGTCTACTTCAATTATTTTAACGGACATGATATGGTAATATTTGCTTTTATTCTAATCTGTCTGTTCGTTAAACTTCTATTGCTGAGAGATCTTTTTTCATTAAGAGGAAGGAATGCATTTAAACAAAAAAAACACATAATCACGTTACTTTTTATAGTTCCTTCTATGGTTTTTTTAACCCTTATCCCAAAATTATATCCTGAATACGACACCAATATATTACTTTTTGTTTTCATACTGATGTGGGTTAATGATTCGTTTGCTTTCCTTTACGGAAAGAACTTTGGGAAACAGAAATTATTTGAAAAAATATCTCCAAAGAAAACTGTTGAAGGCTTTTTGGCAGGTTTTATATGTACCATTATAGCAGGAATAATAATCAGTTTTTTTCACGATAACCTCAGTATATACAATTGGATAATCATTGGTATCATATCGTCTGTATTTGGCACTTTAGGCGATTTGGTCCAGTCTAAATTTAAGAGAAAAGCATTGGTAAAAGACAGTGGAAATATACTCCCTGGTCATGGCGGTGTTTTTGATCGTATGGATAGTATTATATTTTCAAGTACATTTGTATTTGGATTTTTATTTTTAATCAATCATGTTTCATAGAGAAGGTCAGCAAATATTACTCATAGCTATAGTTTTACTCATTGGTATAAATCTAATAACGGTAAACTATTTTGAAGATAAAATTTTACAGTACATTGTTTTTGGCGTGACATTGGTCATGTTTTTGCTTGTAGCTCAGTTTTTCAGAAACCCAAAACGAAATTACAAAAGAGATCCTAATATTGCTTTCTCACCAGTTGATGGAAAAGTTGTTGTAATTGAAAAAGTAATAGAAAATGAAATTCTAAAAAAAGAGTGTTATCAGATTTCAGTTTTTATGTCCCCCATAAATGTTCACGTAACAAGATATCCCTTAAGTGGAGAGATTTATTACAGTAAATACCATAAAGGAAAATACCTCGTAGCCTGGCATCCAAAATCCAGTGAAGAAAACGAAAGAACCACGGTAGCAATAAAAACTGAAAAGTTTGGCAATATAGCCTACAGACAAATAGCTGGAGCCGTTGCTCGTAGAATTGTAAATTATGCTAAAGAAAATGAGAAAGCTATACAATGTGCTGATTCCGGTTTTATAAAATTTGGCTCCAGGGTGGATATATTTTTACCCTTGGATGCAGAAATCAAAGTTGAGGTAAATCAGGTTGTAAAAGGCGGGCTAAGTGCAATAGCATCAATGCAATAATATGGATTTGAACGCGCTATCAGATGAAAAATTAGATCAGGCTTTCAAAAAAGCTTATGACGCTGTGAGTCAAACCAAATATAAATTCAAGCAGGATACCCTGCTTTATTTTTATGCTTACTACAAAAACACTTCCAAAGAATTCAATATAGACATAAACCAAACTGCAAACAACGGAGAAAAATTGGTAAATGCTTTTAAAATGAATGCTTTATTTCAAGTAAGACATCTCGATGAAAGACAAAGTAAAATTAAGTATATCGAATTGGCTGTAAAGTATATTGGTGAGGATTTTCTAAAACCATTTTAATGGAAATCGTCTTTGCTACTCATAACAATAATAAACTACAGGAGCTACAACAAATAGTCCCAAAAAACATTAGACTACTTTCATTGTCAGATATTGGGTGCCATGAAGAAATCATTGAAGATGGAGATACTATTGAAGCTAATGCGTTAATCAAAGTAAGACATGTTTTTGAAAAGTATGGCCTTGATTGCTTTGGTGACGATACAGGTCTTTGTGTTAATGCACTGAATGGTGAACCTGGTGTATATTCAGCTCGTTATGCCGGTTCCCATAAAAAAAGTAAAGACAATATAAAAAAGCTCCTGGACAATCTTAAGGATAAGTCCGATAGAAATGCACACTTCAAAACAGTAATTGCCTATAAATCTAAAAATTGCGAAAACACTTTTACGGGTATTTGTGAAGGTTATATTTTAGAAAACCCAAAAGGTGAAAGAGGCTTTGGGTATGATCCCATTTTCCGACCAAATGGATACAACCAAAGTTTCGCAGAAATGCCTTCGTCTTTAAAAAACAAAATCAGTCATCGTGGACTGGCCACTCACAAACTTCTGGAATTTTTTAAAGAGCTTTAATCTATTTGACAGTTGTACCAATTCAAAATTATTTAATCCATAACAAAACATTAAATAAGATTAAACAATTTATATTTTTCGTAATTTTACATCAAATTTTTAAAAAATTACATAAATGAAAGATGTCGTGATTGTAAGTGCAGCAAGAACACCAATAGGTAGTTTTTTAGGTACTTTATCAAATATTTCAGCCACTAAATTAGGTTCTGTAGCCATAAAAGGTGCTTTAGATAAAATTAATCTTGATCCCAATCTTGTGCAGGAGGTATTAATGGGTAATGTAGTCCAGGCCAACTTAGGTCAGGCACCTGCGCGCCAGGCCGCCCTTGGTGCAGGTATTCCAGATACAGTACCATGCACAACTGTAAATAAAGTCTGTTCAAGTGGTATGAAAGCCGTAATGCAGGCAGCGCAGGCTATTGCATTGGGTGATCATGATATTATCGTTGCCGGTGGTATGGAAAACATGAGCCAAATACCTCATTATCTTCATTTGAGAAATGGACAAAAATTTGGTCCGGCGCAAATGGTTGACGGATTGCAGAGAGATGGATTAGTTGATGCCTACAATCAAAAAGCTATGGGTGTTTGTGCAGATAAATGTGCTACAGACCACGAAATCTCCAGAGAAGAACAAGATGCTTTTGCTATACAATCTTACAAGCGATCAGCACAAGCTTGGGAAAATGGCAAATTTGATGATGAAGTTGTACCAGTTGAAGTTCCTCAGAGACGAGGAGAACCTTTAATTTTTAGAGAAGATGAAGAATATAAAAATATAAAATTTGACAAAGTTGCCAGTCTAAGAGCTGCGTTTACAAAAGATGGCACAGCTACTGCTGCAAATTCATCTACAATAAATGATGGTGCTGGTGCTGTGGTGTTGATGAGTAAAGAAAAAGCCAGCGAACTTGGTCTAAAACCTCTAGCAACTATAAAAAGTTATGCAGATGCTGCTCAAAATCCTGAAAATTTTACCACAGCTCCTGCTAAGGCACTTCCTTTGGCATTAAAAAAAGCTAAATTAGACATCAAAGACATCAATTATTTTGAGTTTAATGAGGCTTTTTCCGTTGTTGGTCTGGCTAATATGAAAATATTAGGTCTTTCGGACAAAAATGTAAATATAAATGGAGGTGCTGTTTCAATTGGTCATCCTCTAGGTTGCTCAGGCGTAAGAATTATCATAACTTTACTGCATGTATTAAAACAAAATAATGCCAGATATGGTGCTGCAGCTATTTGTAACGGTGGTGGCGGTGCATCTGCTATGGTATTTGAACGTTAAACTTGTAAAATAAATGACTTACGGTTGTTGCCATCTCAGTCTTATTCCAGTTAGAGAAAGCGCCAGCGATAAATCTGAGATGGTCAACCAGCTCGTTTTTGGGGATGTATTTGAAATTTTAGATACTAGAACAAAATGGTTAAAAATTAGAAATGCTTTTGATGGATATGAAGGTTGGATTGACAGGAAACAATCATTTACTATAAATGAGAATCAGTACCAAAGCCTCAAAAAAAACCTACTCCAATGCTCCACAGATTTAGTAGAGTACGTTCAGGACCCCAAAGACCATCTTCTACCTATTGTGATTGGATCTTCCATTTATAATTTAAGTCAATTTGGGTACAAAACTGAAGCATCCAAAAGCCAAGGCATACAACAAAGAAAGCAAATTGTTCCTACAGCACTTCTCTATCTCAATTCACCATACTTATGGGGCGGTAAAAGCCCTTTTGGTATAGATTGTAGTGGTTTCACTCAAATGGTGTACAAAATTTGTGGGTTTAAGCTTAAGAGAGATGCTTCTCAACAAGCTCTTCAAGGCGAAAACCTCAGCTTTATTGAAGAAGCCCAACCCGGAGATCTGGCGTTTTTTGACAATACTGAAGGTGATATCATTCATGTGGGTATCATAATGAAAAACAATTACATCATTCATTCACATGGTAAAGTAAGAATTGACAGGATAGACCACACAGGAATATTTAATAATGACATCAAAAATTACTCTCATAAATTAAGAGTCATAAAGCACATATCAGAATGAGAAAGTTTTTGATGGCATAGCTAGTGAAACCTTATCAAACACCTCATTTGCTTCACTTCTAAAAGCTTCCAGATTTTTATATCTAGCAGAATAATGACCTAAAATTAAATGACCAACATTGGCTTTTGCTGCAATAATACCTGCTTGCTTTGCGGTAGAGTGCTTGGTTTTTGCACACAGGTCTTCATTAATTTCCAGAAATGTAGATTCATGATACAAAGCTGTTACACCTTTAATAATTGGAATTATATCAGGCTTGAACGCTGTATCACTGCAAAAAGCATAAGACTTTACTGGCTCAGGTGGAAAGGTCAGTTGACTGTTGGGTATTGTTTCACCGTTTTCCAGAACTATATCCTCACCTTTTACAATTTTTTTATAATAAACCTTATCAATAGGAAATTTTTCAACCTCTTCAAGATTAAGTTTTCTATCTCCTGGCTTTTCGGTGATTAAAAAACCGTTTGTATAAATACGATGATCAAGAGGGATAGTTTTCACTGTAAATTTATCATGATCTATGATGGTTATGGATTCCCCACTGCTAAGTTCGTGTATTTCCAGAGGATAGGTCAGATAGGACTTAGAATATTTCAACTGGATATCTATAACCTCTTTCGCACCTGATGGAGCATAGATTTTCAATATATTTTTTCTATTAAGCAAACTAAGGGTAGATAAAAAGCCTATCAAACCATAAAAGTGGTCACCATGTAAATGAGAAATTAAGATATGCTTTATTTGGTTAAACTTAATATTGTTTTGTCTGAGCCTGATTTGTGTGCCCTCACCACAATCTACCAAAATAAGTTGTCCTCTAATTTCTACAACCTGTGCTGTAGGATAAGCATTTTTTTTGGGAGTTGCAGAATGACAACCCAGGATATGTATCTTTAGAGGTGAGCTCATTTAAAATCCTAAATCTCGCTCAATTTCTTCCATCTGTATCATATCTTCTGCTTCTTGTAGTGTTGGCACTACCCTAAGTTCTTCGGGAACATCATCGATTACGATAGTATCATTTATAATGATAAATGACTTGTTGTTCTTATAATGTTCTAATGAAGGTTTAAGGAATGATAGTAATTCATCGAGTTTGAGCTCTCCGTATTTTTGAAGGTCGATTATCAAATTTTCGTTTTCAAACTTTTTAAGTAAACTATAAATAAAGTCTGCAAAATCTTTAGGATTATCCTTTTCGTCTTTTAGAATTAAACAATTATCTTTTTTAATGCTTTCCATAGTTAATTATTTGTAGAATTCTTATAATGCTTCATTTTGGAAGCCAAAAGATATAAAACGGCCATTCTAATTGCTACACCATTTTCTACTTGATGTAATATTATTGAATGCTTAGAATCTGCAACATCACTTGAAATTTCAACGCCTCTATTGATTGGCCCGGGATGCATCACTATAATTTTCTTGCTTAACCGGTCTAACTTTTCTTTGTCTAAACCATACTGAGTGACGTATTCTCTGGTTGAAGGAAAATATCTTGTTGACATTCTTTCATTTTGGACTCTTAGCATATTTGCCACATCACACCATTCCAAAGCCTTCATCAAATCAAATTCTACTTCGACACCTAAACTCTTTATATGTTTCGGCATCAAGGTATTGGGACCGCAAACTTTCACTTTGGCGCCTAATTTCAGTAAGCAGAAAATATTGCTTAGAGCTACTCGAGAATGGAGTATATCTCCTATTATAACGACTTTTTTATCTTTTACTTCTCCTAGTTTTTCTCTAATTGAAAAGGCGTCTAACAAAGCTTGAGTTGGATGTTCATGAGCACCGTCTCCTGCATTTACGATTGAGGCATTGACGTGCTTAGAAAGAAAAACCCCAGCTCCGGGATTAGGATGTCTCATGACTACCATGTCAACTTTCATAGCCAGAATATTGTTGACGGTATCAATTAAAGTTTCTCCTTTTTTTACCGATGAAGATGCTGCGGAAAAATTTATAACATCTGCACTTAACCTTTTTTCCGCCAATTCAAAGGAAAGCCTTGTCCTTGTGCTGTTTTCAAAAAAAAGATTTGCAATGGTTACATCTCTTAGAGAAGGAACTTTTTTGATGGGTCGGTTAATGACCTCTTTAAAATGGTCTGCGGTCTCAAAGATGAGATGAATATCATCTTTTGTGATATTTTTTATACCTAATAAATGATTTGTACTCAGTTCACTCATTATTATCTTGAATTATATATACAGCATCTTCCCCATCATTCTCTTTCCATGAAACAATTACCCTTTCGTGATTAATCGCATCCACCTGTCGACCCTTATAATCTGGCTGTATAGGCAGATGCCTGCTAAATCTGCGGTCAATTAAGGTAAGTAATTCTACAGATTTAGGTCGTCCAAAAGACTGAATCGCCGTAAGTGCCGACCTTATACTACGACCTGTGTAAAGCACATCGTCAACCAAAACCACATTTTTATCTTCTACTATGAAGTTTATGTCCGTTTTATTGGCTTTTAAAACTTTATCACCGCGCATAAAGTCATCTCTGAAAAAAGTAATGTCTAATTTTCCAAAATTAACTTTGTTAAGTCCATAATCTTCCGTTATTAAATGCTGTAGCCTATCACTTAAAAAAACACCACGTGGCTGAATACCAATAATAACTGTCTCTTTAAATTCATCGTGATTTTCAATGAGTTGACATGCCAGTCTATTTAAGATGATATTGATTTCTTCGGCATTGAGAAGTATCCTTTTACCCATTGATTAATTTTGTTATAACATTTACAAAAATAAAGAAATTGTTTAGAATAAATGATGTTGTTCCATCAATATGATGGTTCCATCTTAGTTTTATTACTTTACATTCTTATAACAGACTTAGTATTTATAATAAAAAAACCACCTCAATCAGAGGTGGTTCCATTAATGCTATAATATATCTAGAAATTATTCTTTTATCTCAACTATCTCTACATCAAAAGTTAAGTCCTGACCTGCTAATGGATGGTTGGCATCTACAACGATATGGTCGTCATTTACCGCAGCTACTCGTAATTGCTGCTCTCTGCCATCCGGAGTTTTAGAAACTAATCCCATTCCTACTTCTGGTTTTATTTCTTCCGGCAGTTGCTCTTTACTTACTTTTTGAAATAAATCGTCACGTTTATCACCATAAGCTTTGTCTTTAGGTATGTCGATTGTTTTCTTCTCACTGACTTTCATGTCGATAATACCTTCCTCAAATCCTGGAATAAGCATACCTTGACCAAGTGTAAATTCTAAAGGCTCACGCTCTAAAGAACTGTCGAAAACCTGACCTGATTCTTTTAATTTTCCTGTGTAGTGTACTTTTACTGTGTCTTTGTCTTTTACTTGACTCATAAATTTAAAATTTTTTGCAAAGATACAGCTCTATAAATACTAAGTAGGTGAAAATCAATTTAATTTGAAAATTTAAAGTTTATTTAAGGTTAATACGCGATAAGTAATTTAATCTACATCGTAAGCCTTAATGTCTTCAAGATTCTTCAAAACGCTTTGTTCTGTTTTATGGAGTTTGTCTTTACAAATTTTTAATAATTCAGAAGCACGCTTGATGTTTTTCTCTAAGTCATCTATATTGACATCTTCATTTTCCATACTTTCAACAATTTGCTGAAGTTCTTCATAGGCTTTTGTATAAGATTGTTCTTTCATGCTATTTGTCTTTATTTATATTTTCAATTTTACTGTGTGTTTTACCTTTAAAATAGATGGTTTCTATGGTATCCCCTTTTTTTAGTTCTGAGCTGTCTTTGATCAGTTTTCCATTTTTTCGGGTCATGCTGTAACCGCGTTCCAAAATTTGCTTTGGATTTTGTAAACGTATTTGATGATGATATGAGTCTAAAGATTTTGAATTGAGTAAGATGCTAATTTTTGATTGAAATTTCAAAAAGTCGAGTGATTTATTCAAGTTGGTTTTTTGCTGAAGAATATTTTGACGGGTTATCCTTTCCATATTTTCTGATATTGTGAGCATCACTTTTTTTTCTGTTTTTATAAATTCCCTCACCTGAGTTTTAAAAAAATCACTGCAATTGTGTATTGCTATCTGATTTGTTTTTAAAATTTGTCGGGATTGGTTATTAATGGCATGTTGATATTGAATTATTTTCATTTCATTAAACTTTAAAATGCCTAAACATTGTTTTTGAAAACGTCCCGCTAAATGACCTACCTCATATTTTTGATGCTTAATATTATATTTTGAGATATTTTGAATAGTTTTAGTTAAATCATTTAATTTGAAATTGAATATTTCAAACTGCTCAACTAAAAATTCTGCCAGCTTTGTTGGCGTAATAAAACTCTTGTAACAGACCATCTCTGATACAGTTAGGTTGGTTGAATGTCCAATTCCTGTAAGCACCGGCAGTGGACATTTCGCAATAGTTTTCGCCAATTTATAATCGTCATACGCAGAAAAGCCTACTTCGTCTCCGCCACCTCGTACTATCGCAATTGCATCAAAAAAAGGATAATTTTCACTTATTAATTCTAATTGTTTAGAAATAGTTGTAACAGCTCTGCTTCCTTGTAAAACAGCAGGGAATAATTTGTAATGAAATTGAAAAGCATTTTGATTATTCTCCAAAACATCAATAAAATCCATGTAACCTTTGCTCGAATTTATGGAAATAACAGCTATGGTCTTAGGAATAGATTCTAAACGCACTGATTTGTTTTTGGTAAACAAATCCTCAGATTTTAGCCGTTTAATGGTTTCCTGTTTTTGTCGGGCCAATTCACCTAAAGTAAAGTTTGTATCAACATCCAGAATATTCAGGGTCAAGCCATATATACTGTGATAATGTACCGAAACCTTTACAACCACCTGCATATTATCTTTTAACGCCTCACCAATTTTTTTGAACTTTAAATTGATGTGTTCCAGGTTTGTTGACCAAATAGTTGCTCTGAATTGGGCTTTTATACTTTCTTTTCTCTTGTCAATCAAATCCGGGTAAGCATGACCGCTTTGAGGATAATAATTTAGTTTGAGTATTTCTGCTTTGACCCAATAAGACTGGTTGGCATAGCCTTTCAAAACATTTTGAATAGACCTTGAAAGTTGAAATAAACTGTAAACTTTTTTAGACAATGAAATAAATTTAGACCAAAGAATTTATAAAAATAAAAGAATTTCGGTAATCAATAATATTATTTAATCAAAGGAGACAAGTTTAAATTTTTAAAGCTCGAGTAAAAGGCTTGTTAAATGATCCTGATGTTAAAATGAGGCTGTAGAAAATCCTGTATCTCAAGGTGGATAAATCTTTTATATTACATCACTTAGGAAATTAAATAGGATTACCAACGTGATCCTCAAATGGGAAATGGTGCTAAAGAAACCAGCACCTCAAAGTGCTTATGTCTTTTTTGTCGGGATGAGAGCCCCGATGCTTCGGGGGAACCTTTGACCTCAAATAAAAAATGTCAAGATGAGAGCCCCGATGCTTCGGGGGAAACTTCGATCTCAAATAAAAAATGTCAAGATGAGAGCCCCGATGCTTCGGGGGAACCTTCGATCTCAAATAAAAAATGTCGGGATGAGAGGATTCGAACCTCCGATCTCGCGCCCCCCAGACGCGCACTTTAACCGGACTAAGCTACATCCCGAAATTTGAAGAGCAAATTTAAGTTTTATTATTCTTATAGAAAAATCATTCGTACAGGTTATTCCATTTTTAGAAATTGTCTGGCTTCTGTAGTCATCAAGAACGCTCTGGTTTTAAAAATCTCATCAGACATTAACTTGTCATTTTTGACCAGTGGGATCTGGACCTGGTACTGTTTGATGAATTTTTCTATCAAAGGTGATGACTTTAAAGGTCTTCTGAAGTACATGGCCTGGCTGGCATTGAAAAGTTCAATCGATAATATAGTCTTAAGGTTGTCCACAACTTTCATTAATTTTGTGGCCGCATTGGCACCCATACTGACATGATCTTCCTGTCCATTGGAAGATACAATAGAATCTACACTTGCCGGCGTACAGAGCTGTTTATTTTGACTCACAATACTGGCTGCTGTATATTGAGGTATCATAAAACCACTGTTCAAACCCGGATTATCAACTAAAAAAGCAGGTAAACCTCTAAGTCCTGAGACCAGCTGATAAATACGACGTTCGGAGATATTTCCTAACTCGGCCATGGCTATAGCAAAAACGTCTAATGCTATAGCCAAAGGCTGACCGTGGAAATTCCCGCCGGAAATTACCTTATCATCTTCTACAAAAATATTAGGGTTATCTGTTACACCGTTAATCTCTGTACTTAAGGTTTTATGAACGTAATTTAAAGCATCTTTACTTGCACCGTGAACCTGCGGAATGCAGCGGAATGAATAGGGATCCTGAACATTTTCTTTTTCACGTTTTGCAATTTCACTTCCAACCAGATATTTTCTGATTATTTCAGCAGTTTTACGTTGACCTTCGTGTGGTCTGACCTGATGGACAAGGTCATCAAACGGCGATAAATTACAATCGAAAGCCTCTGTGGATATGGCACCTATCAAATCTGCATACCTCACCAAATATTTAGCCTGGATCAATGCCCAGACTCCATGTGCACTCATAAACTGAGTACCATTGAGCAATGCCAGGCCTTCTTTAGACTTTAATAATAATGGCGCCAGGTTTAATTCTTTATATACATCTTTGGTATCTCTAAGTTCTTTTTTGTATTTAACATGCCCTAAGCCTAAAAGTGCTAAAGACAGATGAGCCAAAGGCGCTAAGTCGCCCGAAGCACCAAGTGAACCCTGCTCATAAACCAGTGGAATTATATCGTTATTGTAAAGAAAAATTAAGCGTTCTACCAATTCTAAACTGACGCCTGAATAGCCAAAACTTAGGGATTGGATCTTTAGAAACAACATTAGTTTAATTATTTCATCTTTCACCCTTTCGCCGGTTCCGCAGGCGTGAGAAAGCACAAGGTTTTCCTGTAATTGTGCCAGATTTTCATTGGATATTTTTACGTTACACAAAGAGCCAAAACCCGTATTGATGCCATACATTGGATGATCTGCCTGAGCTTGTTTTTTATCTAAATACGCTCTGCATTTTTTGATTTTTGAAATGGCATCTTCACTAAGGGCTAATTGGTATCCCTGTGTAAGAATCGTCTCAATTTGATCAATAGAAAGTGTATCGGAATTTATATAATGTATTTTTGACATTTACTGTTCGACTTTTAAAGCGCAAAATTAACATTTTATATACTAATGTTGAGTTGGTTTGGATAAAGAAAATGCTTTTCCCAGAAAACCGACAATATCTGACGCTATAAGACTGTGTTCATCAAATTTTTCATTATAAATGTCACCTGCTTTCCCGTGAAAGTAAACGCCTAAAATTGAAGCCTGCAAAGGAGAATAACCTTGTACCAACAAGCCGGATATAACACCTGAAAGTGTGTCTCCGCTTCCAGCTGTTGCCATACCGGCATTGCCTGTAGAATTGATGTAAATTCTATCTTTTGACACAATGAAAGTGTAGGCATCTTTACTTACCAATATTAAATCATACTTCTCAACAAAGGCCTTTATTCTTTTGAGTTTATCATCCTGATCTGTCCAATCGCCTATTAACCGCTTTAATTCACCCTGATGCGGCGTCAAAATGCTTTTTGAGGGTAATTTTTCTAACAATGACATATTATCAGACAAAATATTGAGCCCATCTGCATCTATCAGCATTGGAGAAGATGTGTTTTCAATAAAATGAGATAAAGTTTTGACAGCCTGTTCTGATGTACCTATACCCATACCAATACAAACATTTGTAGGTTTAAAATTTAGCTGAACCGGTGAAATAATAAAATCATCATCCGAAGTAATAACCATAGCTTCAGGAATTGTTGTCTGAAGAATTTCTAAACCACATTTTGGCGACACAACACTCACTTTACCTACCCCTGATCTTAATGCAGCTTTTGCCGTCAAACAAACACTACCTATCATCCCTTTCTGACCACCAACAATTAGTAAATGTCCGAAGTTACCTTTATGGGAAAATCGCAATCGCGGTTGAAATATACCTGATACGAGGTCTTTGGTAACAAAACTGTAATCGGTTTCCAATTCTGAAATGAAAGCCTCATCGAGTCCGATATCAATAATTTTAATTATACCAACACAATTTCCATAATCCGGTAAGAAGAAATTACGTTTTGGACATTGAAACGTGATTGTATAATCCGCCTGAAATACAACAGCATCTTCAGGTGTAAGCTGACTCAAAAAAAGTCCGCTTGGTACATCTATCGCAATTCGTAAAGCCTTATGCTGATTGGCTATTTTTAGGGTCTGCTGAACAAATTCAGGCAAAGCTCTATTTAATCCAATACCAAAAACGGCATCAATAATTACAGGCTTAAAATCAACGTCTTCAAGCTTAGAATTCTTCGTGAATTCATGTATTTTAATTTTAGTTTTATCTATTAAACGTTCAAGATTGATTTTGCAGTCTTCGGAATACTCAGGTGTATATTTTAATATAAAGACGTTGACTTCATATCCTAATTGCTGAAGATGAAATGCTATAGCCAAACCGTCTCCGCCATTATTACCACTGCCTGCTAAAATGCTGATCGGCTTTGGCTTTTTTAAAATGTGTCTGATTTGTTCTAAGGCTAATTTTGAGGCACGCTCCATCAATTGCCAGGAAGAAATATTTTGATGGTCTATACTATAGGCGTCGGCTTTCTGAAGCTGAGATGGTGATAGAATTTTCATTTATCTTGTCTTTAACTAAAAATGATAAGGCGAATATTTTTTATTTTTCGAACACTAATTCACCACTTATAAAAGTCTGTTGAACTTCAATTTCAGGAACTCTTTCAATTTCCATCGTCATCAAGTCTTCATCTAAAACGATAAAGTCGGCGTATTTTCCTGCTTCCAGACTGCCTTTTTCGTTTTCTTCGAATGCAGCATAAGCTGCCCAAACCGTCATTCCTCTGAGGGCTTCTTCCCGAGTAAGTGCATTTTGTGGTTGAAAGCCATTTTCAGGATAACCTTCTGTATCTTTTCGGCTTACAGCAGCATAAAATGTGAGCATAGGATTAACTTTTTCTACCGGAAAATCTGTTCCTAATGGTAAAATTTCGGCTTCCTCTAATAGTCTTTTGTAGGCATAAGCATGTTTTACACGCTCTTCTCCTAACCTGTCTTCTGCCCAGTACATATCACTTGTTGCATGCGTAGGCTGAACAGATGGTAATATATTTTTTGAAAAATAACCATACTCAGCAGGGTCTAAAACCTGAGCATGCTCAACACGCCACCTTCTGTTCGGTTTATCGTTCAGATATTTCTCATAAGTTCTCAAAACCACTGCATTGGCAGAATCTCCAATGGCGTGTGTATTCATCTGGTATTCAGACTGCGCTAACTTTTGAGCCAGAGCATCAAAATCTTCTAACCCAATCAACATTGCGCCAAAATGGTTATGCTGATCACTATATGGTTTTTTTAATGCTGCTCCGCGAGATCCTAAAGCGCCATCAGCATAAACTTTTACAGAACCAACGCGGAGTCTTGGTGTTTTTACTATGCCTTTTTCTAAAAAATAATCAATATCTTCCTGTGTATTACTAACCATGGCATTGATGCGTATTTTTAGATTTGTATTGTCCTGCATTTCTTTTATGGTCATAATCACATCTTTAGATAAGCCCGCATCAGTAAGACTCGTCAGACCGTTTTTAAAAGCGATTTCTTCAGCTTTGGACATGGCTTCTTTAATTTCATTTTTAGATAAAGCCGGAATAACGGCTTCTATTAAAGACATAGGATTATCTATTAAAACACCTGTTATTCGGCCTTCATTCTTTATGATTTCTCCACCTTCAACTCTTGTATTGTCATTTATACCTGCAAGTTCTAATGCTTTTTGATTAACGAGCATGGCATGACCGTCAATTCTGGTTAAGGCTATTGGTGTATCAGGAAAAAGAACATCAAGCGTATCCTTTGTTGGAAATTTTTTGATTTCCCAGTCGTTTTGATCCCAGCCTCTGCCCAAAATAAATTTAGACTTAAATTCGTTTTGATAATCAACTATCCTCTTAACAATTTCTTCAAAACTTTCGGTTTCTTTCAGGTCTACACCTCTTAAATTTTTACCTAAACCATATAAATGCGCATGAGCGTCATTGATTCCGGGATAAACAAATTTTCCGCTTAAGTCTAATTTATCGTCAGCCTTATAAGCTTCAAAAACATCATCAGAAGAGCCTAACATTATAATTTTTCCATCCTTAATAGCCATCGCTTCTTTAATAGAAAAGTCATCATCTACAGTATAAATTTTAGCATTATAAACAATTAAATCTGCAGGCTTTGGTTTACTACATGACGCCAATAAAAGGGCAATATTTAGAAATAAAATAAATTTCATTCGATTAAAATTAATTTGTTGTTAGGTTGAAATATAATGTTTTTTCTGTTTTATCCACTTAAAGTTGAGCAATTAACAATACCAATACATAAGCGTTTTTCACTTTTTATTATATTTTTGAGCTTACAAACTTCTTTTATGACCACTTATTGTTTAGATAATTTAATGCAAATCAAAGCATTGGTTAGCTGTATTTCTAATGAAACGTACAAAAAACCCTGTAAACATCTTTTTAAATCAAGTATTGGACAACACATAAGGCATGCTTTGGAATTTTACAAGTGTTTGCTTGAAGGTATTGAAAATGGTGTTGTAAACTATGATGAGCGTCGAAGAGATCATGAATTGGAAATATCTACTGCAAAAGCAGAAAAATTGGTTATTTATTTGGAGCTTCAGCTAAAATCTATTAAACATAATTTACCTTTAAAAATAAAAGCCAATTATACCAATGAAAACATCGGCAATATATGCTTGTCATCTTCACTATATAGAGAATTGAGCTTTTGTTTAGAACACAGTATTCATCATTTAGCTTTTGTAAAAACAGGTTTACAGGAGTTAGACTGCTTAAAACTGATTGACAAAGATTTTGGTATCGCACCTTCAACTTTAAGGCATCATAAGCAATGTGTACAGTAAGTTTTGTTAAACATTCCAGTGGATTTAGCCTGACATCAAATCGCGATGAAGTGTCATCCCGACCTACGCTTCCTCCCGAAGCTTATCAAGAATATGATCAGGTTTTAGTTTATCCCAACGATGAAATTGCAGATGGCACCTGGATTGCAACTTCTGAAAGTAATATAAGTCTTTGCCTGCTCAATGGTGCATTCGAAAAACACCAAAGAAATCTGCCTTATAACAGAAGTCGAGGCCAGGTTTTGAAAGAAAGATTTGGATTTGAATCTCACCAGTCCTTTATAAGTCAAGTAAACTTAAAAAATGTAGAACCTTTTACGCTTCTGATGATAGACCATAAAAATTTGTCTGATATAGATTTTAAAATTTTGATTTGGGATGAAAGTAAAAAGCATATTTTGAATGTAGATACAAATGCAGCTCATATCTGGGCTTCTTCTACTTTATATGACAAAGAACAGAGAAAAATGAGGAAAAAATGGTTTGCAGATTTTATATTAAAAAACCAAAAACCGGATAGTGCTTCACTTTTTAATTTTCATACCGGAAGTTATACCAAAAACAAAAAAGAAGACATTGTCATGCAAAGAAATAATGAGCTAAAAACTGTTAGTGTTTCTCAAATCAATATTTCAAAAAATCAAAATAGTTTTATTTACAGAGATATTGAGAAGGAGCAGGAACAACATTTAAATCTTGATAAGATATGGCCATCAGTTTAGCAATAGCTTTGGCCTGGCCTGACACCTTCTGCAAACAAACTGGAGCGTGGTACGACAGGCCAGCTAATTTTTTAGGTATTGCTAAAAATAACTACTATAAGGTTGGTCATTCTGCTATCATTTTGATTCATCCTGAAACCAAAGAATGCCTTTACTTTGATTTTGGTCGCTATCATGCGCCATTAGGTTTTGGCCGTGTTCGTGATAAAGTCACAGACCATGAGCTAAAAATAAAAACCAAAGCTGAAATTACAAAGGATTTAAACCTTACAAATTATCAGGAGATTATTGATGAAATTCAAAAAAAGCCTTCATGTCACGGCGACGGCCAGTTATATACCGGATTAATCAAAGTTGACTTTGAAAGGGCTTTTATGCATGCAAAGTCATATCAAAACAAAGGTGTTGTCTATTACGGACCTTTTACATTAAAAGGCACAAATTGCTCAAGGTTTGTAAGAAGCTTGCTGTTTAAGGCTGTATTATCCTCAAGATTGAAGCTCAAACTTACCTTTCCATGGACTATAACACCAACTCCTATTGGAGTTGTAAAAAATCTTGAATCTCAGCATAAGGCAAATTTTAATCAAGTTGAATAACATTCTTTGAAATAAACCCATACATGCAAGACACAAAATTTTTAAAACAGACATTGCCTGCACCAAAACTACCGAAAAACCTTCCGGAATCAGTGCAGTGGCTTGCCGGCGAAGGTGCCGGATCATGGTTTTATATTGAAAGTAATTCAAATGAATATGAATTTTTAATACAAAGGTATAGTCCAAACGGGGATTTAGAATGTGAAGGGCTTTTTAAATACGAAGATGAAAAGCGCAGCATAGATTTAAACAAACCTTTTAAGTTTGTGCATTTGAGTCATTGTGCTTTTGTGAATATAAGACAGGATGAAACTACCATCACCTTGTATAGAAAAGCTGATAGCTGATCTATATTGAGACATCCTAAAAAAATTCTCCTATTTATGGATTTAAAATATTTATGAAAATAACTGACATTTTCAATTTAAAGCCAATACCAAAATTATTGTGAGTTGTTTTAATACCTAATATCCCTTGACATAAAACAATTAAGCCTTTATTTTTATGCCTTTATCTTTCAAAATCTCTACTTGTTTGTCTTTGTACAAACTGCCTATGGCTTTTTTAAATGCTTTCTTACTCATTTTAAAGGTATCGTAAATCGATTTGGGATCAGACTTATCATGGTATGGTAGAAAACCGCCGTTTTTTTGAAGGATATCGTACACTTTTTGAGCATTTGGCTCTATACTTTTATAACCAAATTTGGAAAGTGTTAAGTCAATTTTATTGTCTTTTCTTATTTTTTTGATGTAACCTTTCAACCGGTCTCCGGTTTGATAATTTTCAAAAACCTCATCGTGATAAAGTAAACCAAGGTGGATATCATTAATGATCATGTTATAGCCCAGCTCTGTCTTGTTGGTCACGATCAGGCTTACTTCATCAAACTCTTCAACTGTCAATATGCTGTTATCTACAAAATGATTTACTTTACTTGAAGCTACAAGTCTCTGAGATTCCTCATCCAGATAACAAAAAATAAGGTAAGTGCCGCCGACTTCCATTTTATAAGCCTGCTCTGCAAAAGGCACAAACAGATGTTTTTCCAGACCCCAATCTAAAAATGCACCATAATCACTCACGTCTGCACAAGTGAGCATGGCAAATTCATCGAGCTTTACTTTAGGCTCAAGCGTTGTAGCTACAGGGCGTTCATCATGGTCCAGATACACAAATACCCTGATACTGTCACCTATTTCAAATACTTCGGGTTTGTATTTGTTAGGCAACAAGATTTCATCGCCATCTTCATTTTTTAAAAATAAGCCTGGTGGTGTGTCTCTGTCTATTTGTAGAGTATGGTGTTCGCCTAGTGTAAGCATGCTATGAGTTTAGGTTTTGGTGTTTAAAACTTTCGATTTAATAAATATAAGAGAATTTTATGCATTACCTTCTACAAAATCTTTCAAGTATTGATATCTTTCTGTTAGCTTTCCATCTTCCGTCATTTTGGCTCTGCTTAAAACACCATCTTTATCGGCATTGAAAAACGCAGGGATTACATGCTCTGCAAACATCTCACCAAAGCCTTCACTTGCATCTTTGGGTAATTCGCAGGGCAGGTTATCTACTGCCATTACACCAATGGCATCTGTGTTCATAGGATCAGTTTCTGACTCACTTTGCGGATCATAAGCGTAAAATGGATCTGCTATGGTTGAAGGTCTTATGGTTGAAGCAACCGGTCCGTCGATATCACAACTGATATCTGCTACTAATTTTATGTTGAAATCCGGGTGTTTTGCATCTTCTCTGGTAAACAAAAATGGCGCATGATCGCCATAAAAGTGTCCGGCAATAAACATATCTGAAACCTTGGCAAATTTCATAAAATCAGATTCATAAGGGCTTGGATCTGCAAAAAACTCAGATAAATCTGAAGGCTTTCTATCTTTTCTTTTGTTGTAATCTAAGACTAAAGCATTATAGAAAACAGGTTCGTTAAAAGTTTTATTTAAAAAGTCTTCAATATTGACTTCTTTAATATTCAAATGTTCTAATATTTCTTTGGCCCCATTGGCAACTTTGCCGCTTCCGGTTAAAATTATCTTGATATTGGGAATTTCAATTTTATCAAGTTCTGCTTTTACCTCTACCAAATCCACCAAATTTTCAACTTTTGGCAAATCAAAGCTATTACAGCGTTTACCCAGTAATCTAAAACCGTTGTAGGCTCCAACCAAACCGGCATAACGGCCAAACCCGATTAATCTTGCACCGTTCTCTCGAGTAATGACCTCATGGTCATAAAGCTGAATGTTTTTATCTATTATAGCTTTTAGCAAATCGCGGTTATAAGCTTGTTTCTTGATAGTATGTGAAAAGAAAAAGTAAGACTTATTTTCAATTAAATATTCAATAGGCACTTCTTTTACACCAAGTAGAATTTCGCAGGAAGAAAGGTCCGAACTTACTGTGATGCCTTTTTCTTTATAATCTTCATCAGTAAAGACTCTTATATCTGAGGGTTCGACTACGAATTTGAGATCAGCATATTGATTTTCTAAATGCTGAAGCTGACTTGGTGAAAAAACGACACGTCTATCCGGTGGGGTTTTACGTTCTTTGATGATACCTATGGTCATTTTGAATTTTGAATTTTGAATCCTAAATTATTACTCTTTTGCAAAAATAGGCTTTTGTTTTGTAAATTTCACAATGATTTTATCTTTACTACTTGTAACATAAATACTTCATGCCAATGATTAGCCTATTTAGATGACGGAGATCATTTATGCTGATCTCCAACATTTCAAAATTTATAGACATATTGATCTATTTACCTAAGTTCGATTTTTAAAGTTATGAATTACAAATAGTTAATATTATTTTAGAATCCATGTCTCACTGATAAGTCATGTATATCTGATAAACAATGCGTTAATTTTTGATATTAATCGAACTCAGTTTATAAAAATTGGAGAGATTATGCTACGTTTTATAAACACATGAACTCCTAAAAGCTTATAAACTTATTTCACCATAAACTCATAACGCATTAACGAGCTAAGGACAATGGCTAAATAAGCTTTTCAACAAAAAGCGTTAAAAGGAAATAGAAATAGGTATTGTTTTTTATTTTTGTAATGTTCTTTGAAATTTTGGGGTCGATTTGGTTTTGACAGCAAGACCTATTGAACTGTAAGCACGTCGAGCGTTGGAGTATGGCTCGTAAATCTCATGTTTCAATCTTTTTTAAACGGCGAGAATAACTACGCCTTAGCTGCGTAATCCGAATTACAGTAGGATACGCTTAACTGACTGCAAGGCAGCAGGCTAAGATGTCTTCGGAAAGCCTTGATTTACGGCGTTCCATCAGGAGGCACCGGTAAAGTAAATCTAGGAATGTTATGGTCTCGGTAACCTTCCGAAATTTAAGAGACTAGATACAAAGTAGGTTGTATCTGGCCGGCTTTGTGTTGAAATTCAAGTAGATACTAAACGTGTAGAAAGCTGTTGAATAGCTTGTTTGGACGGGAGTTCGAGTCTCCCCGACTCCACTTTTTTAAAGTTTCAAGAATTGGCATTGAGACTTCAGGTATTTTTTAATCTTAGAGCATTAAAATCTAAAAGATACCTTCAGGAGTGACCACTCTGTTTTAAATCTTTATTTTTTTTCATTGCTTTCGTCCTGATGATGTTTATACGCATTTGATTTATACAGATTAATAGCTGGAGTAATGTGATCTGAAACAAAAAAGGAAAACAGAATTTTAAATAATTTATATTGAATAAAAAATATTTAATTGGTTATAGCCACTAATATGAAAAATTCACTTTTACCAACATTTATTATAATAGGAGCTGGAAAATCCGGCACTACAGCCGTTTATCATTTTTTAAATGAACATCCAGAGGTATTTATGTCCCCAGTAAAAGAAACAAACTTTTTTGAATTAGAAGGAAAACCCATAGGTACCGATTCTGAAGAAGATCCGTATAATTTATACCATTATCCACAATCCATAAATACCTGGAAAGCTTATAAAAAGTTATTTAAAGATGCCAAAAGCAACCAGGCCATTGGTGAAGCTTCACCAATGTACCTCTATGGCGAACGTTCTGCTGGACACATTAAAGATAAACTTCCGGATGTCAAGTTGATAGCAATTTTAAGGGAACCTGTTGATCGTTTATACAGTAGGTGGCTTCACTTGTTACGTGATGGCAATGAATCAATTGGGGACTTTAAAGATTGTTTGAACAAATCATCAATATGGTGGAAAAGAAATGATCTCGTTACAGAAGGTTTCTACGGGACGAACCTAAAAAAATATACTGATTTATTTCCGACCTCCCAATTAAAGGTACTTTTATACGATGACTTTAAAGAAAATCCGGAAGGTTTCTTAAAAGAAATTTTTGAATATATTGGGGTTGATAGTTCTTTCGAACCTTCGTTGGACAGAGAATATAACGTATCCGGTAAACCAAAAAATCCAATAGTAGATAACCTTATTGGTACAGATAGCTTTCTCGTTAAAACAGCAAAGAAAATTGCTCCCTCAGCTACTGAACAATTAAAAAAGGGAATGGCAAAACAGATGCTTACCTCTTTAAGAAAAAAGAATATGGAAAGGCCCAAAATCCAAAAAAAGTTCAAATTGAAACTATTTAATGAAGTTTACCTGGAAGAAATAGAAAAACTTGAAAAACTAATTAACAGAGATCTTACATCCTGGAAAACTAAATACGAATAAGAAAACCTATTAACGAGTAAATTATCACCATTTTCAAATAGTATCCATACTTTAAAAATAAATATTACTCTATGATGGTCTCGATAGATATGGAAAAACTATCTTTAGGCTTAATAAATTTGTAAGTTGACTTTTTTGTAATATCTACCGGTTCATTTTCACGATCTGGTAACCCCAGCCAAGGTTCAATACAAAGATAATCTGCACCTGGTTTTGACCAGAGTGCTAAATTTTTGAAACCACTAAATTTTACAACTATACCCTGCTGATTGTCTTTCTTTTTCAATCTTACCCAATTAAAATCTATATTTTCAAATATCAAGGCATCTTCATCAAACAAATTTTCTGAAAGCTGAAGACATTTATTATATATAGGAAATGTTCGAATTTTGTCTGATAATAAGCCTGATTTTCCTAATGTACCAGCTTTTAAAGTTAATGGTTTCGGAAACTCGATAACGTAATCAGAAAGTTGAGTTTGAGCATCTAATTGACAGGCATACGCTGTATGTCCTCCACAAATAAAAGGTAAGTCTACTTTATCTTTATTTTGAATATTGTATGTCATAACTAGTGTATTGTCTACAAGTTCATAAATAACTTTAAAAGAAAACTCAAACGGATATTGTAAATTTGTTTTCTCAGAACTTAGAAGCTCAAATGAACATTTGTTCTCTTTCTGTTTGGTGAAAATAAAATCTGAATTATTTCTAACTATTCCATGTTTAGGCATGGCGAAGGACTTTCCCAGATATTCGATTTTATCTGACTTTAATTTTCCTATAGCAGGAAATAATACCGGCGAACTACTACCCCAAACTTTTTGATCGATTTGCCAAATATACTCCTTGGTGTTATTTTTATTGATTAAAGAACGGATCTCTGCACCATCAGAAGTAATTGTACCTATCAGATTTTCATTTTCTATTCTATGAAGCATTTCTTTCGTTTTTAATTAGTCTAAGCCACTTTCAGATAACAAGACTTTCCAATCCATTTTTTCGATATTATAAAGCATGGAGTAATTAATGACCTCTTTTATACTATCCGGTATTTTTTTTCTTATTCCAAACGCATAAAACTGTGGATTATACTTTAAATCTACTAAGCTATATCTAGACAAAGTATCGTTTTTATAAATGTTCTGAAGTGTGGGCCTGTCATAGGCTATTGCATCAATCTTCTTTTGATCTAGCGCCGTTAAGAGCTCTTTAATACTTTTGTATTCTTCTTTATTGTTATAGAAATTATTCTTTAACCACTCGCTTGTTGCTGAATTTTCTAAAGTTCCCAGCTTTTTTTCTTTAAAATCACGCATTTGGCTATTTGAATCGCTGATATTATTAAGTGTTAGAGATGATGCAATTCCGGCTGTAAATCCGGAAATTATGATAATAGCTGTAAACATCCAAATCAGAGAAACAATTCTACCACCTGTAGAACGTGGCGATTTATCACCGTAACCCACAGTAGTCATAGTTACGGCCGACCACCAAAAGCCTTCCCAAATCCCTTTCGGACTTTTGTCGAATTCCTCATTATTGGTATGACGTTCAAATAACCAAATTAGTATTCCAAATACAAGAATTACAAAAACTAAACCTCCGAGCGCTTTGAGGAAATTAACTGAGAAAAAAGATTTTACAAACTGCAATGATTTTTGCACTGGACTAACCTCTCTCTGCAGCAGGCCAGAATGCGTAATATAATATGGAGAGGAGAAACTCATTGATTTAATGCGTTCTGAAGTAATCGTAAACGGTGATAAACTGACGTCAATCTTATTATCTTCAAGCCCCTGAAGAAGCTCTTCAAACTCTAAAGGGATATACTTATACTTGAGATTGTTGTCATGAGCAATGTTTTCCCACAACCATACCGAAGGACCAAAAATAGAATTATTTGCTGATTTCTTAACAAAGGGCGGTTCTATGCGATAACCTACACGGAGCGTATCGGATTGGGAGATTGCATCAATTGAAGTACACATTAAAATTAATGCAAGTATGATTTTTTTAAGCATAAAAGATATTTTTAGGTTTTTATGTGTATTGCAAGATATTAATTATGAAATAAAATGACTTTCATTCCATAGTTTTGGGGATATGAATTATTTACAATTTTCTGTATCTGTATAATCTAAAATACTTTTAATCTGATTATACCAATTTATAGTATCTAAGTCGGCTTTAGTGGTTACTACAAATAATTCCTTAATTTTATTTTTCTCATTCAAATAATTGATATGACCAATATTAAAAACTCCCGTTGTATGTCTGGTGTACTCTGGATACGCTTTAATATTATCATCCCAAAACATTGAAACATCTAAATTCTCAAGCCTGTCATATTTGTTTCCATTTTGAATGCTGAACATATTGTCAATGTATCCTTTATTTATTAAATCACCTGAGTAATAGACTCTACCTTTTTCTGAGACTTTCAACACGAGTCTTTCATTTGAAATACTGTCACTTTGACCACAACTCATATTATCAAATACCAGGATTGCTCCTTTGTAATTTTCTGGTAAAATGTATTCTACTTTTAAGGTTTTAAAAGTTAAATTTAAATGATGTAAATATTGAACGGCAAGCATGCAGCAAGCACCTCCAATTAAAGGCATTAAAGTCCAAAGTATTTTAGTTTTAAATTTTGATTTAGAAAACCAAATAAAGAATTGACAACAAATAAATGTTATTGAAAAATACACAAAATAAAAATAGCTCCAGCTTAGTAAAACTGTTAAAATGGCAAATGCTTTACCTATACTTAAAAAGTTAATTTTGTTAGTGTTTTCCAACACATAAATAATTAGTGTTACTTTATCCGTGTATCCGCAATATAGCTGATCTTCCAACCGTCCTTAGTGTTAAGTAAACTCAGAACATTAATACCTGAATGAGAGCTCTTGCCATTCACATAAAACTGGTAGGGCACCTGAAACTGTGCCAGGTCTTCTGATATTAAAGACTGGACATCAAAAATACGCTCTTCAATATTTACCTCTTCTGGAATAGACTTTAGGCCTTCTATAAACTTGGTTTTGGTTGTTGAAGAGAGTTGGGTATCATCCCCTAACATCAAACTATGCAAGTGCATGTCGTCTAAGGTCAACCGGTCTATAGTTTCTGCATCTTTAGCACTAAGCGCTTTAAAAAAGTTAGAAACAACTTCCTCTGCTGTTTGGGATTTTGCACCAACACATATAAATACACAAATGGAAAATAAAATGGTTTTCATGATCTAGATTTATTTTCAAATATAAGCTGAAAATATTTATTGCTAATTTTCTTGT
The DNA here is from genome assembly GCA_964593755.1 of uncultured Mesohalobacter sp. GTDB lineage: Bacteria > Bacteroidota > Bacteroidia > Flavobacteriales > Flavobacteriaceae > Psychroflexus. Next base: position 205,590 of record CAZQKB010000003.1, read on the forward strand.
ATTCTTCGAACTTCTGTAAACGGATAATAGCAACGATTATTACTGCTAAATTTATTAAACGTATCTTTGCAAAATAATTAAGAAATGGCATGATGTTGAAGTTTAGCTGTTTCATAAACACACTTTATGTCATTTAAGTCTTTAGGACTATCCGATTCCCTTGTAAAAGCGGTAAGCAAACAAGGTTATGATTCCCCTACTCCAATCCAATCCAAAGCTATTCCTTTAATTTTAGAAGGCAAGGACGTTTTAGCTTCAGCGCAGACCGGTACCGGCAAAACTGCTGGTTTCACATTGCCAGTGCTACAATTATTGTCTAAATATAAACCTTCAAAACAAAGAAAAGTTCGTGCCTTAGTTTTGACACCAACTCGTGAATTGGCAGCACAGGTTCAGCAAAATGTAAAAGATTACGGTCAGTTCGAAAATCTAAGATCAACTGTTATTTTTGGTGGGGTGAGTCAAAAACCACAGGTATCAACTTTAAGAAATGGTATAGATATACTAATTGCTACTCCAGGCCGACTCATTGACCTGAATAATCAAGGACTATTATCTCTGAAAAATGTAGAAATCTTAGTCTTAGATGAAGCAGATCGTATGCTGGATATGGGCTTTCTAAGGGATATTAAGAAAATAATGGGATTAATTCCGGAACAAAGGCAAACGCTTCTGTTTTCAGCTACGTTCTCAAAAGACATCAGAAATCTGGCTAAAGCCTTCTTAAAAAACCCGGTCTCCGTAGAATCTGCACCGGAAAACACCACAGTAGATACCATAGATCAACAGGTTTACAGAGTCGCTAAGGCCAAAAAAACAGACTTACTCATCAAACTGATCAAAGATGATAACTGGGAGCAGGTCTTGGTGTTTACCCGTACAAAGCACGGTGCTAATAAACTGGTTAAAAAGCTGGAAGCTGCTCAAATAAGTGCTGCACCAATTCATGGCAACAAAAGTCAAACTGCAAGAACAAAAGCCCTTTCAGGTTTTAAAAGTGGTCGTGTAAGTGTTTTAGTGGCTACTGATATCGCTTCAAGAGGTTTAGATATTCCTCTTTTACCACATGTAGTAAATTTTGAATTACCAAATGTTTCAGAAGATTATGTGCATAGAATAGGTCGAACTGGAAGAGCTGGTGCCAGTGGACTTGCAATATCATTAGTAAGTGCAGATGAAACAGTTTTTTTGAGAGACATCGAAAAACTGATTGGTTTTAAAATCAACAAAGATATAATTCAAGGCTTTGAACCAGACCCAAATGCATCAACAGAACCTTTCAATCCTCAAAAAAACAGGAACAATAAAAGACGATATTCTAAAGGCAGACGATAGAAAATGTCTAATCAATTAATGATTAACTATTATAATTTCCATTAAGATTTATAATAGTCTATCAATCGCTGTGTTGATGCGTCGTGAATTGAGTTTTCTTCGGAATGAAAATCTTTTAAAACGGCTTTTGCGAGTTGTTTACCTAGTTCTACGCCCCATTGGTCATAACTAAAAATATTCCAGATGGCACCCTGAACAAAAATTTTATGCTCATACATGGCTACTAATTTCCCCAAAGCCTCGGGTGTAAGCCTATCAAAGATAATGGTATTTGTAGGTCTGTTACCATCAAAAATTTTAAAAGGTGTTAACTTTTCAATTTCAGATCCACTTTTTCCTGCTGCTTTAAGCTCTCCTATAACAATTTTTTCATTCTTCCCATTCATAAGAGCTTCAGTCTGTGCAAAGAAATTTGCCATCAATATATCATGATGATTTTGTAAGTCATTTAGCGGCTTTTTGAAACCAATAAAATCTGCCGGAATCAACTTTGTACCCTGATGCATTAATTGAAAAAATGCATGTTGTGAATTAGTACCGGGCTCACCCCAAACAATGCTCCCCGTTTGATAATTGATTTTATGTCCATTTCTGTCCACGCCTTTACCATTACTCTCCATGCAGGCCTGCTGCAGATAAGGCGCTAATTTTTGAAGATATTGGGTATAAGGAATGATGGCTTCGCTCTCGGCCTTATAAAAATTATTGTACCATATACCAATTAAACCAAGAATAACAGATATATTATTTGAAAACTCTTCATTTCTAAAATGAGCATCCATTTTTTGAGCACCAAGAAGTAATTTATCAAAGTTGTCATAACCTACACTACAAGCAATAGATAAACCAACTGAGCTCCACAACGAAAAACGACCTCCTACCCAATCCCACATAGGAAAAATATTGTCTTCTGCAATACCAAATTCTTTTGCAGAATTCACATTTGCAGAAACAGCTACAAAATGTTTGGAAATTTCAGTTTGTGATGTATGCTTTAAAAACCAATCTCTGACGGTATTGGCGTTAGTTAATGTTTCCTGTGTTGTAAAAGATTTGGATACTACTATACATAATGTGGTTTCAGGATTCAGCTGCCTTAAAGTTTCAGCTACATGATCTCCATCTACATTAGAAATGAAATGCGTTTTTAAATTATTGTGGTAGTATGCTAAAGCATCAACAATCATTTGAGGACCAAGGTCTGAACCACCAATACCTATGTTGACAACATCTGTGATACTTTTACCAGTATAGCCCTTCCAGTCACCGCTTTCAACCTTATTTACAAAAGCCTTCATTTTAGCCTTGGTTTGATCTATGGCGTTTTTTAGATGTTCACCATCGATCTTCAAATCTTCTTTAGAACGTAATGCTGTATGTAAAACTGCTCTTCCTTCTGTTTCGTTGATGACCTCACCAGAAAATTGAGCTTCAATAGCTTTTTTCAAGTCACATTCTTCAGCTAATTGAAATAAAGTGTTTAAAGCTTTATCTGATAATCGATTTTTTGAATAATCCATCAATAGATCCTCAAATTGAATACTAAAGTTTTCTACTCTATTTTTTTCGGTATTAAAAAAATCAAGGATATGCTTTAGATGTTCTTCCTGAAAGATATTTTCAAGTTCGCGCCAGGCTTTTGTGCTGATTGGGTTGGTATTTGGTAGAGGCATTTAGTTTAAGCTTCTTTTAGTTGAGGTATAACGTTTTTTTGGTAATGGTTAATAAGACCATCTATAGGTCTTCTAATGATATTACCTATATTTAAATGATAACGCTTGGCAACATCACGGATAATATCTTCTGAGAAAAAGGCTATAGATCCAATAAAGTGGATTGGCACATTTTGAGCATTTTTATAACACATCACTCGACGCTCTATAAATTTCTCCATGCCTTCGTAAATCAATTTATAAAAATAGCCGTTTCTTTCTTCTGAGGTAAATATAAATTCTGCAAAAGAAGCCAAATAAGTGTTGGGGTTATCCTTTTTATAGACATTTCTTTTGATAGTATCTGCATCCAAATCGTAGCGTTTTGCAAATTCTCTGCTCATATCTTCACCCATGAATTTATAGTAATAATCGCGAATGAGTCTCTTTCCAAAATAATTACCACTGGCTTCATCCATAAGCACATAGCCTAAGGACTCAACTTCCATGTGAACTTTTTTGCCATCAAAAAAACAGGAATTTGAACCTGTCCCTAAAATACAAACAATACCTGGTTTGTCTGTAGCAGCATAAGCAGCAGCAACCATATCTTCATCGACATTTATTTCTGCATGAGGAATAAAATCCTTAAGGATATCTTCTAGGTTTTTACGCGGGGTTGGCGTACCACAGCCCGCACCAAAAAAATCCACTCTTGTTATTTTATCCTTCACATTTGCAAGATCCTCGTTTTCTTCTAGTCTTTCTTTAAGTACATGTGGTTTAAAAACTGCCGGATTTAACCCTTTTGTTCTTGTTTTTAAAACTTGTTCACCATTGTCATTTAGCAATAGCCAGTCGCATTTTGTTGAGCCGCCGTCTGCAATAATTATCATATGATAGGTTTTTTATATAAAAAAAGGATTGCAAACTTTATGCAATCCTTTTTAAATAGAGTTAATTATAATTTTGATACATGAGCTGCTAAGTCAAGCATTTTTTCTGAAAAGCCCCACTCGTTATCATACCAGGAGATCAATTTAAAGAAATTATCATTCAATGCAATACCTGCATTGGCATCAAAATTTGATGTTGCTCCTTCTGAAACAAAATCCTGAGATACTACCTCATCTTCAGTGTAATTTAAAACACCTTTTAAGTCACCTTCTGAAGCGGCTTTTACAGCAGCCTTAACTTCTTCGTAAGTTGCAGATTTCTCAGTTCTTACCGTTAGGTCAACTACAGAAACGTCTGCTGTTGGCACTCTAAACGCCATTCCGGTTAACTTACCTTCAAGAGCAGGAATAACCTTAGTTACAGCTACCGCAGCACCAGTACTTGTAGGTATAATATTGTTCATAGCACTTCTTCCCAGTCTATAATTTTTTCTCGATGGAGAGTCAACTGTATATTGTGTTGAAGTAGCAGCGTGAACTGTTGTCATTAAAGCTTCAACTATTCCAAAATTATCATCTATAACTTTAGCTAAAGGTGCTAAACAGTTTGTAGTACAAGAAGCATTTGAAACTACTGTATCATCAGCTGTTGCATCTTTATGATTTACACCCATGACGAACATAGGCGCTGTTTTAGAAGGCGCAGATATCACAACTTTCTTTGCACCGGCTTCAAGGTGAGCTGCAGCTGTATCTTTTTCTTTAAAAATACCTGTACAATCGCATACGACTTCTACACCTACTTCGTCCCATTTTAAATCTGCAGGATTTTTTTCAGCTGTTACTCTGATGGTTTTTCCATCAACGACAAGGTGTCCATCTTTAACTTCAACTGTTCCATCATATTTACCATGAACGGAGTCGTATTTTAACATATATGCTAAATGCTCAACGTCTAAAAGATCGTTGATAGCAACTATTTCAAGATCCTCTCTTTTTTCTGCAATTCTGAAAGCAATTCTTCCAATTCTTCCAAAACCATTAATTCCAATTTTTGTCATTTTTATTTAATTTTAAAATTAATCTTTATTAAGTTGATACGATATCAGCAACACGCATGAGATCTGTATCTAATGTTTTCTTTTTTGTAATGGCAATTTCAAAGGGCACATGTGCAATTTTCTTATGCTGTATACCTACCATGATGTTTGATTTTCCTTCCATTAGTGCGTCAACTGCACCAACTCCAAGTCTGCTTGCCAACACTCTATCGTAACAACTCGGAGAACCTCCACGTTGAATGTGTCCTAAAACGGTTACTTTAATTTCGTATTCAGGTAAGTCTTTACCTAAGTCTGATGCAAGTTTTGTGATGTTTTTTCCGATTTGATCACCTTCAGCGACTACAACTATACTTGAAGTCTTCCCGGATTTCCTACTTTTATGTAGTGACTCTACTAACTTCTCAACACCAATATTTTCTTCTGGAATCAAAATTTCCTCAGCACCTGCGCCAATACCACTATTTAAAGCTATATCTCCGGCATCTCTCCCCATAACTTCCACCAAAAAAAGTCTGTCATGAGAACTTGCTGTATCTCGAATTTTATCGATAGCTTCTACAACTGTGTTCAGAGCCGTATCGTAACCCAGCGTGTAATCTGTACCATTGATATCATTATCGATAGTACCGGGAATCCCAATAACAGGGATATCGTATTCATTGCTAAATATTTCAGCTCCTGTAAATGATCCGTCACCACCTATAACAACCAAAGCGTCAATTTTTCTGTTCTTTAGGTTATCATAAGCTTTTTTACGATATTCTGGTTCTCTAAATTGTTTTGAACGTGCTGATTTGAGGAAAGTACCACCTCTATTGATAAGATTTCTTACACTCCTTGCACCAAGTTCTTCAAAATCATCTTCAATAAGCCCCTGGTAACCTCTATAAATCCCAAAACATTTTATATTGTTGAAAGCAGCTGCTCGAACGACAGCTCTTATGGCAGCATTCATACCCGGAGAATCACCTCCGCTGGTTAATACTGCAATAGAATTAATTTCCTTTTTCATACTTCAAAAATATTAGTTTTTTTAGAGTTATACAAATACAGTTAAGTTTATAAATCGTTTTCGTTAATAATTATTTAAACAAATCGTAAAAAAATGATGATTATCATAATTTCTACACTTTAAGAGTTTAAAATTTTATAAATCTACAAAACCTTATCATTATTATTCAGGAATTAACTTACTTAATTATCTTTTTCAAGAAGTAAAATACCGCCTTCAGGTTTTACAGAAATTTTACCATTAACTACTTTAAATTTATTACCGGTATAATAATCAATTAAATTTTCATCTTCCTCAAAAACATCTTTCACTCCAATTTCTATTTCTTTTTCTTCTAAATCCATACCTATCAATACTTTATCGATGAAATCATCTTTTTTATAGATACGTGTAAACAATAATGGTTCCTCTGAAATAAGTTGATGTTTTCCTGCCCCAACTGCTGGATGTTTTGCTCTGAACTGCCCTAATTTTTGGTAGTGCGCTAAAACTAAACTTACACTATCATTGGTTTGAATATCTTCCCAGTTCATAAATGAACGTAAGTTAGCATCTCCAACTGCATTTTCAACTTCCAGAGGTCTGGCAATTTCGTCGCCGTAATACACCTGAGATTCACCCGGAGACAATAACAATAGATTAGCGGCCTCATAGGTCTTTTTCCGTTTTGGATCAAAAGGAGAACCGTCATCGTGAGAAGTCAGGTAATTCAGTACACTAAAGGCTTTTAAGTCGTGATTTAAAATGGAATCGTATTTCTGAAACATCTGCTCTTTAGGCATTTGTTTGGAATTCCATTTAAATTCAAAATTGATCAGACTTTGAAATGCCGGTGGATCAAAATAATTGACTTTTTTATCGCCAAAATCGAACATCTGTCCGCCTGAAATCCCATAATTGTAAACCTCTCCTACCAGATAAAAATCATTGTCATCCAAAACTTTATCAGGGTTATTGATTTTAAATTCCTCAAATGCATAATCGCACTCTTTTTTAAACTCCTGCCATACAAAGGCTTCGGTATGCTTGACTGTATCTGCTCTATAACCATCTATCCCAAAATCTGTAATATAATCAGTTAACCATTTTATGATGTAGAATCTTGGTGCTCTCGGGTATCCGGTGCGTTCAAAAAAAGCATCGAGCTCTGCCATTTCCTGTTCGTATCGGCCTTCTGCTTTCCATTTTTCTGCAAGTTGTGGCGGGAGACCAACTTCCTCGTCCGACTCTGTTCGAATATCAGGTAGGTTTTCAACTAAAGTGCAGCTTACTGTATTGTCATAATTCTCATAATTACACTGTTTGTCTGTTCTTACCCATTCTTCAGGCCAAACCGAATCTTTTTCGGTTACCGGTCCGGTATGGTTAATTACGGCATCAAGAATAATTCGTATGCCTCGTTGATGGGCCTCATCGACCAGTTCCTGCAAATCGGCTTCCGTCCCAAAGTTTGGATCAATCCTGGTCCAATCTTTGGCCCAATAACCGTGATAGGCATAGGTTAAACCCGTTCCTTCATCAGTGGCACCGTGGATTTGCTCAACTATGGGTGTCATCCAGATGGCATTGATGCCCAAATCTGTAAAATAACCTTCTTTTATTTTTTGTGTGACACCTTTGATATCTCCGCCTTCAAACCCTCTGAGAACGCCTGTTTCCTCAGTTCTGCTGAAATTGACATCGTTTGAAGCATCTCCATTATTGAAACGATCTGTGAGCAGAAAATAAATATTAGCGCCATCCCAAACGAAAGGGTTTTCTTTTTTTACTTCTGAGGTTATGTCTTTGGTTTTAGTTTCATTTTTGCAGCCAACAAACAGCAAAACAAAACATAGACTAATTAAGGTTTTCATTGATTGAAATTTTTAAGGTTTAATAAATATTTGAAAGTCCCATGGTTTTAAATCCAATGTTGATCCGGCATCCATGGTGACTTCTTCATCATTACTGAATTGTTGATAAGTGTCGTGATATAAGCTTTCTTTGAACTCTACAGTTTTAGCTTCATCTGAAAAATTAAAAACAGCAAAAACTTTATCCTGCTCATTTTGTCTGACAAAACTGAACACTTTACTCTCGTAGTTATTAGGGACTTTCACCATTCGGCTTCCCCATTTGGCATGCCATAAAGTGGTATTCGTTTTCATTAACTTAAACAGTTTTTTATACAAATCTCCTATCTCATGGTCCTGCCAGGTTATGGCATCCTTTTCAAAAAACGCCAGTCTTCGGTCATTGCCTGCCTCCTGACCATTGTAAATCAAAGGCATGCCTTCTCCAATAACAGAGAGCGCAATGGCAGCTTCTAAACCATCACCGAATTGCTCGTACATGGTACCTTCCCAGGCATTTTTATCGTGATTGCTTACAAACGTCATGCGCATACTGTTTTTAGGATATGCACTTTCGTTCCAGGAATAATAAATATACAGCTGATTCACATCAGCTTTTCCCATACAAATATTATGGAGTTTTTCATTCCAATCCCAGGCATAAGTCATGTCAAAAGCTTCTGCATGTAAATCTCTGGCTTCCCACTCGGCTAGCATAAATACGGGTTTTATGGCATCGAGTTCTTTCCTTAGGTTATTCCAGAATTCAATAGGCACAAAGCCGGCGACATCGCAACGGTAACCATCGATATCTGCCTCTTCGACCCAATATTTCATAGCTTCTGTCATGTATTTGCGCAGTTCGGGTTGACTATAATCCAAATCGATAATATCTGACCAATCCCACCAAGGTGTTGGCCTGAAATCGCCCTTGTAGTCTCTTTCGTACCATTCGGGATGCTCCTCAACTAAAACATTATCCCAGGCCGTGTGATTTGCCACCCAGTCCAAAATCACGTACATGTCTAATTCATGTGCTTTGTTTACAAAGGCTTTTAAATCTTCAAGTGAACCAAATTCAGGATTTACGCTGTAATAATCTTTTACTGCATAAGGACTACCCATACTACCTTTTCTGTTCTTTTCTCCAATTTCATGTATAGGCATCAGCCAAATGATATCGATACCAAGCTCTTTAAGTCTCGGTAATTCTTTTTCAGCAGCTTTAAAGGTACCTTCTTCAGAAAATTGTCTGGTGTTAATCTGGTATATGGTAGCATTTTTGCTCCATTCCGGATGCTTGAGCCTGACGTAATCCTGGGGTTGGTAAGCGCTGTTTTCCTTTTCCATTGTCGTGGATTCAGAAGGTTTTTTCTCCTGATTGCAACTTAGCAATAAAAGGCAAGTTATTAGGGCTATTGATAAGGGTCTCATTTTTTCAAGATTTAGATATTCAAAACCTCATAGGTTTTTGAAACCTTTGAGGTTTAGTTTGGTACTATTCAATCTTTAAAATAAAAGATTGCAAAGGCTCAATATCAATTCTCACTTCAGCCTTACCGTTTTCTACTTTTAGGGTTGAAGTGTACTCTTTATATAATTGGTCCTTCACCTGATATACTCCATCAGAAAGATTCATTTTTTTAACCAAATCTTCTGGCAATTGCAGTTCAAAGCCATATTTGTTATCCGCATTGAAATTTGCTAAAACAATTAGTTTTTCATTTGCGGTCCATCGGGCAAAGGATAAGACTTTGTCGTTATACCATTCCGTATTTTCCTGATTGTACCATTGCAAGTCCTGATAGTCGCCCATCAGGGCCGGACTGTTTATGGTAAAGTTCAATAAGCGTTTGTAGAAATCTCTGAGGTTCTTTTCTTGTTCAGTTAGTTGACCGCCATTAAATTTTTTGTCATTCACCCATCGTACATAACTCGGTACCGAGCCGTAGTCAAAAATACTGGTACGGGTGGGGTCGCCGAAGCCTAAGTCTTCCTTAGCCGGTTCACCGAGCTCCTGCCCAAAATACACCATGGTTGGCGAAGTTGTCGATGTCGCAGAAACCACCATGGCCGGTTTTCCTTTTTCCGCATTACCAGCAAAATCAGGGCTCGCAATACGCTGTTCGTCATGGTTTTCTAAAAAGTGCAGCATGTGATGCTCAATGTCTTTCAATTCTTCCAAAATTGGTGGAATATTGTTGGTACTGCCGTGACCCTGCATGACATGTTTCAGCGTATCATAAAGTTGAACTTTGTCGTACAAATAATCCATTTTTCCTTTTTTGATGTAGTCTCTGTACAAATGCGGTTGGTAAACTTCAGCTAATAGAAAGGCATCCGGATTTTTCATTTTAATATTGGAATTCATATAGCTCCAAAATTCAACCGGTACCATTTCGGCCATGTCAAAACGGAAACCATCAACACCTTTATCAATCCAGTATAATGCGATGTCTTTAAACTTCACCCAGGAATCGGGCACTGTTTTGTCTTTCCAAAAGTCATAGTGCTTTTTGTAATCTTCATTTTCAAATCCGTTGGGAAGCGTATCAAAATCCTTTTGTCCATCAGGACTCACGCCGTAATTGACTTTTACAGTTTCGTACCAATCGTTCATTTCCGGCTGTGAAGCTCGGGACCCATTGCCCGTCCATTTAGCTGGTTTTTCCTCAAATTTCCCATCTGCCAATGGATGATTTTCACCACCTAAAGGTTGATAGCCATTTCGCCATTCAGGAACCTGAAAAGCTTCACCCGGATTGTAGTAAAAGTTATTATTGACGTGATATTGTACAGTTTTATCATCACTTGCGCCAAAATCTTCGATACCTTCAGGTGCAGACAAACTTTTGTAATGTCGAGCCACATGGTTTGGAACGATATCAATCAAAAGCTTAAGGCCAGCGCTATGCGTTCTTTCAATTAAAGCTTCAAATTCCTCTAAGCGCTTTTCAGGATTTACCGCTAAATCAGGGTTGACGTTGTAATAATCTTTAACCGCATAAGGTGAACCGGCTCGACCTTTCACCACATCCGGGTCGTCTTTTGAAATACCAAATTCGGTATAATCTGTAATCACAGCGTGATGCGGCACACCGGTGTACCAAATGTGAGTCACGCCTAAATCTTTAATTTCCTGTAGGGCTTTATCAGTAAAATCGTTGAATTTTCCTACACCATTTTCTTCTAAAGTTCCCCAGGGTTTATTGGTGGTATTGGTGTTACCAAATAATCGGGTAAAGACCTGGTAAACCACTTTTTTCTTTTCCATACTTGTACTTTGTGTTTGTTTGACGGGTTTTCTTGCTTTTTCAGTTTCGTTCTTACAAGCAAATGCAAGTAAAATTATAAGAATTGATAGGCTTATGGGTTTTGTTTTCATTTTTATCTACGATTAAAGATTCTGATTATAATATTAGTGAGACTTTGTGTCTTCTTTGTGAAACTTTGTGTGATAATTATAACACAGAGACACTCAGAGAATCACAAAGAACCACAGAGGATTTATTTTACAATTTTTGTTTTCATAATCATCTACGACTAAAGTTTATTTTATCTTTAAAAATCTCTGTGAAACTCTGTGTATCCTTTGTGAAACTTTGTGTGATAGCTATTACCCAGAGCAACTCAGAGAAGCACAAAGAACTACAGATCGATTATTTTGAAATTCTTATTCTTTATATTTTCAACTCAATTTTTTTATTCTACACATAGAACAAAATAAGTCTCTTTTATTCTACACACAGAACACGTTCAACCTTTTATCCTTACCTTCAATTCCTCGGACGTATCCCAAACCACAGGAATACTCAAGGTATTATTTTTGTAATCGATCTCAACTTTTTTACTATTAACTTTAATCTTTTTGGGCTTTGAATCGTAGTTATGAACTTTTAAAAGGATTTGCTTGGTATTATAATCGAAGTTGTCTCCTTTTTCTGCTTCAAAATCAATTTCCAGCCAGCGTCTTTCAATTTCAGCTTCAAATTCTAAGACTTCAAATTCGCCTTTTTCAAAAGCTTCAAAAGTTGAACCATCATCATTGTAGTACTCGCGTTCACTTTCATCTACATCATTATCGTGGTAATAATGTAACACCAAATCTTTCGCCTGATAGTCTTTAGTGCTTTGAATGGGCTGAGACATCAAAATAAAAGCCCCTTCCCTTACATACGTGGGAATGCGGTCGGGATTGGTTTTGACCGTTTTTTTCTGACCACCTTTGACCTTTTCGCCCGTATAGAAATTAAACCAATCGGCTGTTGACGGGAAATGAACTTCAACTTCGGTTAGCCCTTGATGTATCACCGGTGTAATTAAAAAATCATTTCCCCATAAATAAGTTTGGTCGTTTTCGGTATATTTTTCCGATTCTTCAAAAAATAAAGGACGCATTAACGGCATGCCGGTTTGGTCGTTTTCAAAAGCTAAATTATAGTTATAAGGTAAAAGTTGATAACGCAATTCGATGGCCTTTTTGGCTTTAGCCTTAGCCTCTTCTGAACGGTAAACCGGTTCACTTGGGACTTCTTCCTGCGCATGAGGACGGTAAATCGGCTGAAAAACACCGTACTGCAACCATCGCACGTAGAGCTCATCATCCAGGTTGGTGCCGGCAAAACCACCCAAATCGGAGTGCATATAACCCAAGCCCTGCATCCCCATTTGCAGAGCGATTTCCACTTGTCGGTTTAAACCACCCCAGGTGCGATTAACGTCGCCTGACCAGGGAATTAATCCATAGCGCTGGGAACCGGAGTAGCCGGCACGCATTAAAACAAAAGGTCTGCGGTTAGGTTGGTCTTCCAGACTGGCTTCGTAAACCAATTTTGCCCAATCGTGACCGTAAGTATTATGCACTTCCGGCGCAGAACCAGTGGCATGCTGAACCCAACTGGGATGTACCTCCGGCTCACCTAAATCACCCCAAAACCCATTCACGCCCATGTCTGAAAGCCCCTTATAAATATCCTTAAACCAATTATAGCCTTCGGGTTTGTACACATCAACTAAACCTGTGTTGCCGAAGAAAAAATCATATTGTGCAGGCTTTCCAATTGTATCTAAAGCCAATGCTTTTGACTTTACTGCTTCTTCCCATCGGTTTGAAGTCGTCAAAATAAAAGGTTCGGTAATCAGTACGGTTTCAACTTTATCATCTTTAAGTCTTTGAATCATTTGCTTAGGCTTCGGAAAGGAATCCGTCTCAAAAGCCAGATTACCCATGTGACCCATCACGTCTTTTCCGAACCAATACAGGTCTAAGATGATGGCATCAACCGGTATTTCTTCTTCCCTAAATTTTTTAATTGTTTCTAAAGTTTCTTTTTGGGTATGGTATCCAAATCGGCTGGCAAAATTCCCTAAAGCCCAGCGTGGTGGCAGGGGCTGTTTTCCGGTTAATTCTGTGTAATTATTAATGATATCATGCCAGCTATCTCCTGCTATAACCTGGTAAGTTTTTCTACCGGAAATGGTTTCGTAAGTCAGCGTATTGTTTGTTTTGCTGTCCAAATCCAAATAACCAACCGGGGCGTTATCAAAGTGAATCATGTATTGTTTTGAAGACAAAACTATGGGCAAAGTAAAATTCATTAATTCCGAATGGGTTTCGTAGCCGTAATGTGCACGATTGAACAGCGGTAACCTGTAACCTCTTCTGTTCATGCCGAGAGCTCTGGCGCCACCGCCGTAAAGGACTTCATCTTTGGTTAGGTTAAAAGTTATTTTTTCTGTCGAGTCGGCGACGATATTACCTTTAACCATTTCCATGGGTTCATGAACGGATTTGTAGTAACCTTCTTTTTCAGAAATCAGATTTTTGTCTTTATAAGTGTAACTGATTTGAAATGGCGATGTGGTCACTGATACTGAAATGCCTTCGCTTCCAAAAGTAATAACGTCTCCCTCGTACTTATAAGTGGTTTCAACTTCAGCGGGTTGAAGAATTACAGCATGAGAGCCTGAACTGACAATTTCATCTTCAGGAAGAAAAGTGGTTTCCAGAATGTTCTCATTATAAAATTGAAAAAGGTACTTCCCGTCGTTAGTTGTTACTGTAAAAACACCATCCTCTTCATTATGGGATTGGTAAATGCGGTTTGGGTTTTGGGCATGTAAAATACCAACTGATATCAAGACAAAAAATAATACTATTCTCATTTTTTTATTCTTTTTTATAGTTTTTCATAAAGCTCTTCTTTCCTAATTGTTCTTTATGACTCTAAATTATTTCACGGGGTAACACTGAGGATACACAGAGTTTCGCAGAGCCATTTCGTTTCAATAAAATTTAACCTCTCTGTGGCTCTCTGTGGTACTTTGTGGTTCTCTGTGATACAACATCTGACATTCAATTTGATTTATAGTCGGTCTAAAGTGCTTATTTTGAAATTAATTTTTTCCTAACAAAAACACCAAAGGTTTATCCAATCTTTTATTCCAGGCGTTTTCTGAATGGTTTGTACCTTCAAAAAACAGGTTTTTAGCGTCCTTGTCCGTAAATCCTTTTTGTTTTAGTATTGCATCTACCCTTGGTGCATATTGCGGGTAATGTTCATCAAGTGTTTTATTGCCGTAGTCGAAATACAATTTATGGTTTCCTGCTTCCGGCAACTTTTCATCCATATAGTTAAAAATAGCTTCGGGTAACGGATTATCATCAATTGGCTGAGCACCAACCCAATGCGTTGATAAACAAGCTGCTCCTCCAAATACCTCCGGATATTCTGAAAGGGCATACATACTCATCAATCCGCCCATGCTGGAACCCATGACGAAAGTATGTTCTCTTTCTGTTTTTGTTGAAAATTTTGAATCGATAAAGGGCTTCAATTCACTGACTAAAAAACGTAAATAATTATCGCCGTTTAATGAAAAGTTTTGATTCCCATTTCGGTCTTTTGCTAATTTTTTTTCTGACGCCGAAAGGTAGTTATATGCTTTTTGTGGAAACAAATCCTGCCATCTTAATTCGGCTATGTTGTGGATGGCAACTACAATAAAATCTTCGACTTTATTTTCATTCATGAGTTGTGTTGCCCATTCATCTACTTTCCATTCCTGTTTATTCCATGTAGTTGTGGCGTCAAACAACATTTGACCATCATGCATGTATAAAACGCTGTATTTATTTTCATCTGAATAATTTTCAGGTAACCACACATCAATTGGCCTGGATTTGATGTATTTGGATGGAAAGCCTTCTAAACGTTGAATTTTTCCCCCTGAAAGTTGAATTTCAGGTTGTGGTTGTGGCTGCATATCTTTCAGTAATGGATTTATCTCAGGTATGGGTTTGTCAAATAACCAACAGATGGCCTCAGCAAAGCTGCCACTCCAAAATGTTTCGTTGTGCTTTCCGCCTTCTACTTCTTTGTAATATAGATTTTCAGGGTCAAATCCATTCTCAAGCAAAGTATCCCTCATCTTTTGAGTATCTGACAGCAGACTATAGCCTTCTTCGGTTCCAGCAAGCAGGTATAGCTTTAAGTTATCAGACTTTGTCTGATTGTAAATAGAATCCGAAATCCAGTAAGATGGCGAAAACACTCCTACTTTTTCAAAAATATCACTGTATTTAAATCCGGCATAATGGGAAATCAAACCACCAAGGGAAGCTCCAATCATGGCTGTATTTGTTCTATCGGGTTTGGTGCGATAGGTCGAATCGATTTTAGGTTTTAGCGTGTTCACAATAAAATCTAAATATTGATTGCCTTCCGGTTGACCCGAATATTCATAGGTGTAAGGCGACAATTCTGACGTTCTATATTTAGCACCATGGTCAATCCCAACAACAATCACCTCTAAATCATGGTATTTTGAAAAGGCATCTAAGGTTTCATCGGCTTTCCATTCACCAAAACCTGAAGTCTCCTCCATAAATAGATTCTGACCGTCGTGCATGTAAACCACAGGATATTTTTTATTAGAATACTCATAATTTGAAGGTGTATAGACCCAAATCCGGCGATACCGGTCTAATTGTGGTATATAAAGTGAATCATTTAAGATTTGAACATTTTTGGGTAAAACCAGGTCTTTCTTTTGCTGATTACCCCAACTTTCAATAGTAACCGATAGCGTGTCGTTGGGCTTGGAAAATTGATAAGACCTGTTTCCAATATCATTACCGTTTTCATCTTTTTCAACAGTATCCCAGTTGCCAAGGGTAAATTTAAATTCTAAATTCCCTAAAGTATCAGACAATGTATTTTGATAAAACTCACCTTTTTTTTCTAATACAAAATTTTCATTTCCACCTGACCAAGCTTCAAAATTTCCTGAAATATAAACAGCTGAGTTTTCAGGCACTGAAGATTTTGTGTCCACAAGAATAGTGACTGAATTCTGATTGGCATTCTGACCCTGACAACTCCATAATAAGATTGGAATTATAAAGACTATAGCTATGTATCTGAAGAATTTCAAACTTTTCAAATTATAATTTGGTCGTTAAAAATGTTAATCCGTTTGGCTGAATATTGATGCGGTCTGCCCACCTCAACGACTCATTACTGACCACATTTTTCATTGTTTTTTCATTAAGGCCCATTTCTTGAAATCGCTTTGTATCTAAAGTTGACTGGTCGGTCTTGTTGATGATTACAGCAACAGTTTCATCTTCATGAGACCTGAATAAAACGTAAATCCCATCTTTAGGCGCAAAGTGAACGGTTTTACCTTCGTGAATGGCTTTGCTTTGCTTTCGGTAATTCACCACCTGTTTGACAAAATTTTGCATGTCTTTTTGGTCTTCGGTTAAACCTTCACCTGTAAATGCGTTGACCTCGTCACCTGCCCAACCGCCGGGGAAATCTGTTCGGATCAGTCCGTGGTCTCCGGGTTTTTCAAAATCGGCCATCAATATTTCGGTGCCATAGTAGATTTGGACAGTCCTTGGCATAGCCAGAATATAGCCCAACGCCATTTTGGTTTTTGGGATATCGCCTTTAAGCTGCGTGTGAATTCTACTCATATCGTGATTATCCGGGAAAACCAAAATATCTTCTGGTCTTGGATAAATAAAATCGTTAGCCAGACCTTCATACATTTTTACCAGACCTGTGTCCCAGCTTTCGTCTTCATTAAGTGCATCTGCGATGTTTTGTTGCATCGCAAAATCCATAGTGGACCTCAGGTTAGATTTGTAGCCGTCCTTATTGTCCATACCATCCTGCCAGTAAGCAATGAGCAGTGGGTTGTAGCTCCATTCTTCGCCAACAATGTTGAAGTTCGGATACTCTTTCATGATAGCGCCGGCCCAGTTACTCATAAATTCTTTGTCCGGATAAGGGTAAGTATCCTGACGAATGCCTCCAAGCTTGAATTCTTCTATCCACCAGATGCTGTTTTGAATTAAATACTTAGCCATAAATGGATTACGCTGATTTAAATCAGGCATACTTCTTACAAACCATCCGTCGGTCATACCTTTCTTGTCAACTTCTGCGGCGTAGCTGTCCTGGTTGGTCGTTCTGCGATGATTTGAAGTTATCACGTCATCATTATCCCAGTCATTGATGTTAGCTTCGTAATGCGATTGAAAATTTACCCAATCCTTAAACGGCAAATCTTTCATCCACCAATGTTGAAGACCACAGTGGTTGGCGACCTGGTCCATAACCAGTTTGATGCCTTTATCAGCAGCCTTTTGGGTTAAAGTTCTGTAATCTTCATTGGTACCATATCTCGGGTCTATTTGGTAATAGTCTGTTATAGCATAACCGTGATAGGATGCTCTGGGCATATTATTTTCCAGCAAAGGACAAGACCAAATGGCGGTAAAACCCATGTCTTCGATATAATCCAAATGGTTAATGATACCTTCTATGTCGCCACCGTGTCTGGCGTAATCGTCTTTTCTATCTACTCTTGTTTCCAAAAGCCCTTCAACACTGTCGTTCTCAGGATTGGCATTCGCAAACCGGTCCGGTGTGATTAAATACATGACATCCGAACTGTTGAAGCCTACATAATCCTGAGGTTCTTTAGTTCTTTCTTTCAACTGGTATTTGTAAGCCAAGGTTTTATCACCCGTTTTTAATTTGATGATGAATTCTCCGGGTTTAGTGTTTGAATCGATTTTTAAATCAATGAAAAGATAATTTGGACTATTTGCCTTATTAACTTTTACGAGTTCAATCCCGGTATAATCTAAACTGACATCGGCGTCCTGAATGTTTTTTTCGTGTACTAAAAGTTGCAACGTGTCATTTTCAAAACCAACCCACCAGTGCGGTGGTTCTACCCGATTGATTTTTTCGTAATCTTCAATATTTTCCAATGGTTTTGCCTGGTTATTTACGGAAGATGAATCTTCTTTTTCGTTTTGGTTTTGGCATGAAAAAGACATAGTTAGTAGGATTAGGGTAAGTATTTTGAGTAACTTTTTCATTGTATTCTCTTTTAAATTCTCAATTAATCTGTATTATTAAAATTGCCTGGCCAAATCTTACTAGAATTTATAGCTTTATCACAGAGCTACTCAAAGATTTCACAGAGTTACACTGAGATTATTTCTATACTCTGTGAAACTTTGTGGCTCTCTGTGGTACTCTGTGTTATAACCAATGTCACTTTCAATCTTTTTTATTACACAGAGCTACTCAGAGATTTGACAGGGTTACACTGGGATTTTATCCATTAATTAATTATTCTTTTAATTCCATTTTTTAAGACTGTAGTATGAAAATTTAGTAATAAACCTAATCTATAGCCTCCAAGCTTTAGGTAAGTTAATACCTGGGCAGAATGAACATCTGTGAAATATTCAACTGTTTTGATTTCGACTACAATTTTATCTTCAACTAGTAAATCTATTCTATAGCCATGGTCTAATTTGATGTCTTTGTAAACTATCGGTAAAGGTTTTTCTTCAATGACTTTTAGGTTTTTTGTTCTTAGTTCATGCAGCAGACATTTTTGATAAGCAGATTCAAGTAGACCAGGACCAAGCACTCTATGCACTTCTATAGCCGAACCTATGACTTGACTTGATAATTTATTGATATCCATATTAGACTTATTTTTAGTACACAATAACAATCGATTTAACAATAACAATTACAAATCAATCTTTTGTTATACCAATCCACTCTGTAAAACTTTGAGGCTCTCTATGGTCTTCTGTGTTATAAAAAATGTCACTTTTAATCTTTTTTATTACACAGAGTTACTCAGAGATTTCACAGAGTTACACTGAGATTATTTCTATACTTTGTGAAACTTAGTGGTTCTCTGTGGTCCTCTGTGTTATAATTAATATCACTTTCAATCTTTTTTATTACACAGAGTTACTCAGAGATTCTCAGAGTTACACTGAGTTTTGCTTTACACTCTGTGAAACTCTGTGAGTCTTAGTGTTACTCTATGTTATAATTTTTCGCATTATTTTAAACCTCAACAGTCTCTCCATTTTTAAGCTGAACCAGTTTTCCGTTTACCAGGATTTCACGTTCTTTTTGTCCTTCTAAATGGAAACTAGAGCCAGTTTGTGTCACCTTAACGGTGATGATATTTTCTCTAAAGTTCACTTTAAAAGAATAAGTTTCCCATTCCTTAGGAATTTTTGGTGTAAAGCTAGGCCTGTTATCTTTTATTCTCATGCCGCCAAAACCTTCTACTATACTCATCCAGGTACCAGCCATACTTGTAATATGACAACCCTCTTTTACTTCCTTATTATAATCGTCCAGGTCTAATCGAGAGGTTCTCAAATAAAATTCATAAGCCTGTGGCATTCTATCCAGTAATGCAGCCTGAATACTATGCACACATGGAGAAAGCGAAGACTCATGAACGGTAAATGGCTCATAGAAATCAAAATGCTTTTTTAGTTCTTCACGGCTGAAATGGTCTTCAAAAAAGTAGAAGCCCTGCAGCGTATCGGCTTGTTTAATGTAGGGTGAACGCAAGATTCTATCCCATGACCAATGCTGGTTGATTGGTCGCTGAGTTTGATCTAGATCTTTGACTGTAATCAATTCCTTATCCAGAAATCCATCCTGCTGCAAATAAATGCCCAGTTCTTCAGAATAAGGGAAATACATATTGTCTGCTACTCCAGTAAAACCCTCAATTTCTTCTTCTTCTAATTCTGTATTGGCTTTTATTCGGGAATAATCGTCTTTATAATGTTCTTTTAGAATATTTAAATTTTCTACAGCATACTCTAAACACCATTTAGCCATATAGTTGGTGTAGAAATTATTATTGATGTTATTTTCATATTCATTGGGTCCGGTCACTCCCAGAATGACATATTTATTTTTTTGTTTTGAGAATGTAGCTCTTTGTTTCCAGAATCTGGCAATACCTAAAAGGACTTCCATACCCATTTCAGGAATATAAGCATAATCATTTGTATATCTTACATAGTTATAAATAGCAAAAGCTATAGCTCCATTTCTATGAATTTCTTCAAAGGTAATTTCCCACTCGTTATGACATTCTTCACCATTCATCGTTACCATGGGGTATAACGCTGCTCCATCCTTAAATCCTAATTTTTCTGCATTCTCAATGGCTTTTTGTAGGTGATTGTAACGATAAGTCAATAAGTTTCTTGCTACTTCTCTATCTTTTGTAGCCATGTAAAACGGCAAGCAATAAGCTTCTGTATCCCAATAAGTACTGCCGCCATATTTTTCTCCGGTAAAGCCTTTAGGACCGATGTTTAACCTGGGGTCTTTCCCTAGATAAGTTTGGTTGAGTTGAAATATATTAAATCTGATCCCTTGCTGTGCCTTGGTATCACCTTCAATCTTAATATCACTCATATGCCAGATATCTTCCCAGGCATTTTTCTGTTCGTCTAATAACTTCTCATAACCTTTTTCCAGAGCAATATCTAAAACATCTGACGCAGCATTTACCAGATTTGCCTTATCGTGATTTAGGGAGGTCACATACCCCGCAAATTTATGGAGAGACAAGGTTTGATTCTTCTTTACTTTATGCTCATACGCCAAATAAATCTTTTTGGACTTGTGGTGAGCGTCTGGTTTTATATTTAATAATTTTCCATCGCAGAAAACCTGAGACTGCATATAGGTGCAGACGTAAAAGTTAGTTTTCATTGTATGCGACTCTATATAGGCTCTTTCTTCATTACTTTTGACATCTGTAATTTCCCAGAACTTATCGTCCCAGTTTGTGTCCTGATTTGTGATACCAGCATCTACATAGGGAGAATATGTGATTGATACATCTGAATTCAAAGGTGTAATTTCATAATTGATAACGCCTAATTCATCATGGTTTAAACTCAAAAAACGAGTAGCTTCAACTTTTATAACTATACCATTACGTAATTCGGCTTCAAAGGACCTTTTTAACCAACCCTCTTTCATATTAAGTTCTCTTCTAAAGTCTGAAACTGATTTACAGGTTTTTAAATCAAACCTATCTCCATTTATATGAACGTGTATACCTATCCAGTTTGGCGCATTTAATACCTTGGCAAAATATTCTGGATAGCCATTTTTCCACCAGCCAACTCTGGTTTTATCAGGATAATAAATCCCGGCTATATAGCTGCCTTGAAAAGTGTCGCCGGAATAATCTTCTTCAAAATTGGCCCTTTGTCCCATAGCACCGTTTCCAATACTAAATAAGGACTCTGATGATTCTACTCTACCTGCTTCAAAGCCTTCTTCTATTATAGACCAATCATTTGGAGTTATATAATCTTGATTCATGATAATTTTTTTAATCGTTTACTATAAGTTAAATATTAAACTTCTATTTGAGAAATAATCTTATGGAAATATTGATAATCAAACTGTTTGAAATTTTCAAAGCAGTAATCTGCCTCGTACAGAACATCTTTTTGTCCAATACCAACACTTAACATACCTCCACTATTAGCTGCTTGAATTCCAGCTATAGAGTCCTCAAAAACTACGGCATTTTTGGGATTGACATTTAATTGCTTACATGCTTTTAAAAATACTTCCGGATCAGGCTTACCTTTTTCTACGTGATTTCCATCTACAATGGTATCGAATGCATCCAACAAATTTACCGCTTTAAGTATAGTTTTTGCGTTTTTGCTGGCAGACCCCAAGGCTATTGGGTGATCATTTTTCTGTAGTGATTCTAAGAATGGCTTTACCCCTGGAAGAATTTCAGCGTCATCCATTTTACTAATTAAACTTAGGTAATCTTGATTTTTTTCATCCATTAATTGCTGAAATAGTTCATCTGTAATGGTTTTATTACCCCAATTTAGGATTTTTTCTAAAGATTTTACCCTGCTTACGCCTTTAAGCTGTTCATTTTCTTTTTCTGTAAAATGTATATCCAGCTTTCCTGCCAGCTTTTGCCATGCGATAAAGTGGTATTTTGCAGTATCTACAATTACGCCGTCAAGATCGAATATAAATGCTGTTTTAGTTTTCATTTCAATTAATTTCTTTTTTTTAATTTTCTTTTACTTTAGCCTTAGTTTCTTTAACAACAAATACAAATACCGCTGCAATCAACATCGAAACACCTGCTAAAACTATCATAGCAATAGGTTTTTCATCAAATAGACCTAATAATACAGGTCCAAAAAGTCCTGCGATAATTTGGGGCAGTGCAATTGTAAAGTTGAATATACCCATATAAATCCCCATTTTTTGCGGCGGTAAAGCATTAGATAAAATGGCATATGGCATGGCCAAAATCGCAGCCCATGCGATACCAATTCCTAACATGGGAAACATAAGCATTACTGCACCTTTTGGGACCTGAAACGAAGCTATGATCAAGTCTACTTCTACAATTTGAGAGTCCTTAAACAGCAAAAATGATATAAAACTTAGACCGCCTAAGAATAAAGACAACGCATAGGTTGGCTTTCTGCCTAATGTATCAGAAATTTTAATCATTATAATTGAGAAGATTGCCGCAAATAAGGAATAACCTGCAAATAAAACACCTACCCAATCACCGGCAGAACCTTTTGCTGCTTTAAAGCTAGCCAGTGTTTCCGGTAAAATACTTGGTGGTATTTTTGAAGCATCTCCGTAAAAGTATTGTGGCACTTCCCAAATATACTGTCCTATTGCAGGCGTGGTATAAACCCACATCAAAAAAAGCGCAAACCATGAAAAAAACTGAACCACGGCTAATTGTTTCATAGTTTTTGGCATGTTTACAACCAACATTGCAAATCCCTTAGCTTTTTGCAGCAATGATTTCCGGGCATTTTCCTCACGTTGTTGCAGAACATCATCAGGGTCTATGCCTTCATTTTTATAATATTCAGCCGGTGGATATTCTTTAGTTTTAAAAACCGTCCATAACACCGAACCCAGCAATATTGTAGCACCTATATAAAATGCCCAGGTAACGCTATCTGATACCTGACCTTTATCTGCAATATTACTCAAGCCGATGACATTGGTTAGTATAAAGGGTAATGCTGAACCGATAACAGCTCCGATGTTAATAAGTAAAGATTGAATTGAGTAACCTTTGTTTCTTTGACTATCCGGGAGCATATCGGCTACTAAAGCCCTAAAAGGCTGCATAGTAACATTAAAGCTGCCATCCATAATAGCCAACATTAAGCCACCGAAAAACATGGCAGGCATAAGCTGAACAAACAAAGCTGAATTTGGCATTAAGTACATACCTAGAGCTGCAAAAAATGCCCCTCCTAAAATAAAAGGACCTCTCCTGCCAAAACGTTTATTCCATGTCAGGTCTGAAGCACCTCCTACTATAGGTTGTACTATAAGCCCCATAATTGGAGCCGCAAGCCAAAAAAGTGAAAGGGAGTGAACATCCGCTCCAAGATTTTCTAAAACATTACTAATGTTTGCATTTTGTAGAGCAAATCCGAATTGGACACCCATGAAACCGAAACTTACATTCCAAATTTCCCAAAATGTGAGTTTTCTTTTACCCATATGGAAAAGTTTAAATTAAACTGTAATTCGGAAAGGAAAGTAGTTCGACAAATATATAAATTATTTTAAATTAAATGTAGTTTCTCTTTCAATTATCTTCGTCCCAACAATAACGGTTTTGTAATTATCCTCTTCCTCTCCCTCCTGTTCCAGGCGCTCTATAAGTAATTTAGCGGATATTTTGCCTATTTCAAAACCATTTTGATCAATGGTAGTTAATGGCGGAAAAGCATGTTTTGACAATACCCCATCGGTAAAACCTATAACCTGAATATCATGAGGTATATTTTTACCCATTTTTCTCGCCACTTTCATTGCTGTTAAGGCATATATTTCATTTACAGCAAAAATACCATCAATATTTGTTGCTTTTGAAAGGTAATCTTCAACTTGTTGCTCCAAATAATCATAATTCTCGAGTGAGACAGATTCATCCTTCAATTTACAAACCATTGTTTCATCAACCTGAATTCCTTTTTCCTGTAAAGCCTGTTCGTAGCCTTTTGTTCTTAGCTTTCCTACGTTAACATAATCCTTTGTTGTTATCAGGCCTACATTCTTGCAACCTCCATCAATAAGCCTTAAAACTGCTTTTTTTGCTGCTTCAACATCATTTACTATAACCTTGTCGCACCCAATCTCATCAATCACACGATCAAACATTACTATTGGTATCCCCTGGTCTATGGTCTCAGAAAGGTGGTAGTAATCTTTTTTTGAAAGTGTCTCTTTGGCAACGGACATTATAAATCCGTCTATACTTCCATTCGCAAGGGTATCCAGATTTATAACTTCTTTGTTGAAAGACTCATTTGATAAACCAACTATAACATTATAGCCTTGTGAATTAGCATAAGACTCTATCCCTGAAATTACAGTGGTAAAAAAGTGATGAACAATTTCCGGAATAATAACACCCAGTGTTTTGGTTTTTCTGTTTTTTAAACTAAGTGCGATATTGTTGGGTCTATAATTATAAAGTTTAGCAAAAGCCTTGACTTTTTCTTTAGTTTCTTTACCAATTTCTTTGCTGTCTCTCAATGCTTTTGATACAGTAGAAACAGAAACATCTAATTCTTTAGCTATTATTTTTAATGTTGCTTTTTGTTTAGGCATAATTTAGAATATTGGTTAAATATAAGTAAAAATATAAAACCCCATCGATTGTTTTATTCTTAATTTATTGGTCTAAAAATGTGATAATTGTCATAATTAATATAGTATTAGAGTAAAAATTAAAAAGTTGTCAACACGAAAACGTTAGAGTCGTTACGAAAATGTTTGCGTTAAAGAAATATTAATTAGTTTTGTTCGAGGAAGTAAAGTAGTTTTTAATTTAATCAAATAAATCATTGAATTTTATGAACACATTCAAATTTTTTTGTTTGTTGTTGATTTTTCCACTAAGTATTTTAGCCCAAAATACAGTCTCAGGAACTGTAGTTGATGACCAAGGTATTCCAGTACCAGGTATTAACATTTTGGTTGAAGGTACCCAAAGAGGAACCACAACAGACTTTGACGGTAACTACTCCATTGATCTCGATAATGGAGAAGTTTTAGTTTTTAGCTATTTAGGCTTTAAGACACAAAAAGTGACCTATAGTGGTCAAAACAGAATCGACATTACATTACAGCCAGATCAGGAACAACTGGAAGAAGTTGTACTTATTGGATATGGTGCAAGTAAGAAAAAAGACTTAACAGGATCGGTAACCTCAATTACCGAAGATGATTTTACGAAAGGTAATATTGTTACACCGGAAAACCTCATCAATGGTCGTGTTGCCGGTGTTACCGTTACCACTGGTGGTGCTCCAGGTTCTGGATCTGCTATTAGAATTAGAGGCGGTGGTTCTTTAGGAGCAAGTAATGATCCTCTTATTGTTGTAGATGGACTACCCTTGAGAGGTTCCGCAGGTGGACGATCTGTTCTATCTTCTATTAACCCTAATGATATTAAATCATTTAACGTATTGAAGGATGCAGCTGCAACTGCTATCTACGGTAACAGAGCTTCCGGTGGTGTAATTATCATTGAGACAAAGAAAGGCTCTAAAAAATTCCAGGCTGAATTTAATACCGGTGTTGGTTTTTACGACACTTTTAACCAAATTGATATTTTTAATGCTAATCAATTCAGGGAGATTATTGCTCAGCGGCGCCCAGAAGATATACCTTTATTAGGTAATGCCAATACAAACTGGCAGGACGCTATTTTTACAACAGGACGTCACGTTGAAAACAATCTTTCATTAAGCGGTCAATTATTTGATAAACTTCCTGTAAGATTATCTTTAGGAAGATTTGATCAGGAAGGCGTTCTACTTACAGATGAATATGTCAGAAACACAGCATCTTTAGCTTTAAACCCCAGCTTCTTTGAAGACAAATTGAGAATCAACCTTAACGCTAACTATACCAGAGAAAGCAATAGGTTTGCTGACGGTGGTGCCATAGGTAATGCGAATAGATTTGACCCGACACAACCTATCTATGATGAAAATTCACCTTTTGGAGGATTTTTTGAACATTTTACAATAGGTCCTAATGGCTTACCTAACAGACGTCTGTCTGCTAGAAACCCCTTAGCTTTATTATTGCAAAGAGAAAATGTACAAGATAAAGACAGGTTTTACGGTAACTTGAATTTAGACTACAGGCTTCACTTCCTGCCTCAGGTAAGAGCTGTTGTAAACTTAGGTATTGACGAATCTTCTTCTAATGGTAGAAATGAACTTTCGAAAGAGAGCATAAATGGTAACCTATTAAGTGATGGAACATATAATGGTAGTTTAGTTAGGTACGAAGATAATACCAGAAACGTATTGGCGGATGCCTACTTAAAGTATAACCAGGATATATCTGATGATGTAAGCCTTAGAGCAACTGTTGGTTACTCTTATCAAAAATTTGAACGTGATTCATTCACTACCAATGATTTGAGAGCAGAAAACCCTCTTGCACCTGAATTTTTCGAAGAAGATCCATTGATTCTTATTGGTTATATAGGCAGAACATTTGTAACTTTAAAAGATAAATACATTTTCTCCTATTCTATTAGACGTGATGGCTCTTCACGATTTCGTGAAGGCAACAAATTTGGTATTTTCCAGGCTGCTGCATTTTCATGGAATATTTCTGATGAAAATTTCCTGAAAGATTCAAATTTAGTTTCTAACTTGAAGTTAAGGGCTAGTTATGGTGAAACAGGACAACAAGAGGTAGGCCCTAACATATTAGGGACTCAAAACTATACAACCTCATTAGAGCAGGCCCAGTATGGTTTTGGAGGAAGCCCATTCATCGCCGCTTTCCCGACTGCTTTTAATCCATTTGCTACGTGGGAAACTGCTAAAACAACAAACTTTGGTATTGACTACGGTTTCTTCAACGACAGAATTACCGGTTCTTTGGATATCTACAACAGAGATACAGAAGACCTTTTCATCTTTGCTCCGGTTCCGGAAGGAGCTAACTTTACAAACTTTATTGATCAGAATACAGGAACCTTGAATACAAAAGGTCTTGAATTTAGTGTAAATGCACAAGTTTTTGATTCTAAAGGTGAAAAGGACAAATTTGACTGGAATCTGAATTACAACGTGACATACATTGACCAGGAAATTACTGAACTCCCAAATGATTTTGATATTCGTACAGGAGGTATTGGTGGAGGTACTGGTGGTACTATCCAAATCAACAGAGTTGGTAACGCGCCTAACGCTTTTTACGTCTACAATCAAATTTATGATGATAATGGCAATCCTATAGAAGGGGCTTACTCTGACTTAAATGGTGACAATGTTATAAATGACGATGACAGATATTTGTATCAAAATCCTGTTGCCAATGTTTTGATGGGCTTTCAATCAACTATGAGATATAACAATTTTGATTTTTCTTTCAACTTAAGAGCCAGTTTCAATAATTATGTATATAACAACGTAAATTCCGGCAACGCGCAATTTAACCTGTTATTAGACAACGAAGTATTGGGTAATATTCCTAGAAATGTTTTGGATACCGGTTTTGTTGTTAATTCTCAGGAAAATACCCTTTCAGATGTTTATATTGAAAATGCATCGTTTTTAAGAATGGACAACATGCAAATTGGTTACACTATAGACAAATATAAAAATGAAGCTGGTATTATAAGATTATCATTTAATGTTCAAAATCCATTTATCATTACAGACTACTCCGGTACGGATCCTGAAGTTTTTGGAGGAATTGATAATACTATATATCCAAGACAACGTGTATTCCTTTTTGGAATGAATTTTCAATTTTAGGAATTGTTAATTTGAAATAAGTAAAATTATTAATAAATTTAAAAATAAAATATGTTATCAAAAATGAAATATGTAATCATTTTCATCTTTAGTGGTTTGGTACTATTGTCAACTTCCTGCGAAGACGACCTAAATACTGTACCTCAAGATGACGATACACAAACACCTGATGAGTTTTTTCAGCAGGAAGATGCTTACAAGCAGTTGTTGGCAGGTGTTTATGGAAATTTGACCTTAACCAGTTCTACGGGACCTGGAAATTCTAATATTGGAGGTCTTGATGCCGGTACAAGCCAGTATGGCAGAGCATTAATGAACTTACAAACATTTTCTACTGATGAGGCCGTATGGACCTATGAAAATGATCCCGGAATTGCCGAAATTCAAAGAAATACGGTTTCAGGCGCAAATGTAATTGTTCAGGGTGCGTTTGGTAGAATAATGGCCAGTGTATCTTTTGCTAATGAATTCTTAAGACAAACCACTGACGCTAAATTAGAAGAAAGAGGTGTTCCTCAGGAACAGAGAGCTGAGATTCAATTGTTCAGAGCAGAAGCCCAGCTCCTAAGAGCTTTGTCTTATTATCATATGCTTGACTTGTTTGGAAAGGCACCATTTGTAACTGAAGAATCCCCTGTTGGCGTTTTCTTTCCGGAACAAATTGAAGGTATTGAATTATTCAATTTTATTGAATCTGATATACAAGAGGCTTTACCAAACTTAGCAGAGCCTAGATCATTAGAATATGCAAGAGCTGACAAAAGTGTAGCATGGACCATTTTGGCAAAACTTTACTTAAATGCTGAAGCTTATGTTGGTGAAAACAGATACCAGGATGCATTGGCACAAACTCAGAATGTCATAAATGCTGGTTATGAATTAACACCAAATTACATCGACCTTTTCAGAGGTGATAATGATACAAACGGTGCCCAAAATGAAATAATTTTCCCTGTCGTATCTGATGGTAATTTTACACAAAACTTTGGGCCTACAACCGTTATGACCAATGGAGCAGTAGGCAGTATTGAGCAAAACGGTGCTAACCTTGGCGTACAAGAAGGCGGCTGGGGAGGTGCCATTAGAATAACACCATCTTTTGTAAACAAATTTGAAGGTGTAGAATTCCAAAATGATACCAGAAATACTATTATTTCAGAAGGAAGAGATATTAATATCACAGATATAACAAATCCTGATCAAGGTTACGTACTTGAAAAATATACGGATGTAAGGTCTGATGGAACAATTGACGAAAATATTGATTTCTCTTCTGTTGATTTTCCAATGTTCAGATTAGCTGATGTTTATTTAATGTACGCTGAAGCCCATTTAAGAGGCGGTGGCGGCTCTGCTACTGATGCCGTAAATTACATCAATATGATTCGTACACGAGCTAATCAAGGCAGCACAGCATGGAATATTTCTGAAGGTGATTTGACATTAGATTTCATCATTGATGAAAGAGCGAGAGAATTGTATTGGGAATCTCACAGAAGACAAGACTTAAGACGATTCGGTTTATTTACCGGAGGTACATATGTATGGTCTTTTAAAGGAAATACGGCAAATGGCGTAGCGATACCTAATTTCAGAGAGGTATATCCAGTTCCTAACGAAAGCCTTTCTGTGAATCCAAATTTAACACAAAACGAAGGTTACTAAATTTTAAAATTATGAAAAAACAATCAATTAATATCCTTAAGATCTTTTTGATGGTATTTGCCGTAGCAGGCATAGTATCCTGTGAAGATGTTCAGGATGGAACGGTTGCTAATGAAGCAAGCAATTTAGTACTATCTGGCTTAGATATTACTGAAATAGAATTAGATCAAACAAATCCTGGAAACCCTGTGGCCACTTTTATATGGTCTGAAGCAGATTTTGGAGTTCAAACCGCTGAAAATTATGTATTAGAATTTTCAAGTAGTGAAAATTTTGAAAATACAGTTATTGTAGCGAATCTTACAGGGATTACAAACATTACGCTTACAACCACAGAATTAAATAATGCTGCGGGTAACGTTGGATTTCCTCCATTTGAATGGAATACTATTTATGCCAGAGTTGTAACTTCAATTGGGCAACAAAATGCATTATCAAAAGCTTCAAATACAATTAGCTTTGATGTATATCCTTATTTCAATTACCCATTCATGGATTTATATTTTGTAGGACCGGCTTGTGCATCAGGTTGGAATAACAACAACAATAATCCAGCATTATTTAGAAGTGCAGAAAACCCTGATGTATTTAGTTATACTGGTTTTTTTAATGCAGATCAGCTTAAAATTTTGGAAACTAAAGGTGCGTGGGCTCCTCAGTACGGAGAAGGCGGACAGGGCGAACTTGTACCTAGACCAACCGAAGACGATCCTGATCCTGCACCAATAGATGATTTTACATCCTCTGGTTATTTTACATTCACTGCAAATCTTAGGACACTCGAATTTACTATTGAACCTGCTGATGGAAGTGCAACTTCACTTTCTTCATTAAGTTTATCTGGTTCAGCATTAGACAGCCCTGTTGAGCTTGTACAATACGGTGTAGGTGGTGATGTTTTTGATCCACATATTTGGCAGTCTACTCAGCCTGTTAGTTTGGATTCCGGATCAATAACCTTTACAGCTAATGGCAGTCAGACCTGGGGTGGTGATACATCATTCTCTGGTATTGCAACAGAAGGTGGAAACCCTATAGAAATTGTTGTAGGAGATGAATACGAAGTATGGTTTAACGACCTTACAGGCGAATACATGTTTATACCTTTAAACTTTTAAAAAATAGATTATGAAATTGATTTCAAAATATATTACAATCAGCCTACTAATTGGGATTGTTGTATTATTTAATTCTTGTGAGGATGAGGATAATTTAAAATTTACACAGCCTGAGCCGGAATTTGTTTTAAATACGCCGGCGGTATCTAAGATTTTTTTAAATTTTAGTTTACCTAGTAATCCCGCGTTTACTTTAAACTGGACAGATGAAGTAACTGGAAGCAGCAGTTACACTGTACAAATGTCACCGACTTTAGAGTTTGAAAACCCAATAGATTTAGGAACCTCAGACAGCAAGTCATTCACAATGAGTGTTGAAGCTTTTAACAATCAGCTTTCAAATGCCGGAATCGAATCTTTTGCAAACTCTCCGATATTCATGAGAGTATTAGCTGGATCGGCTTTGAGTAATTCAGTGTTATTAACAATAAACAGCTATCCTGAAAATGCACCTGTAATAGAAAATCCTGATAATTCTTTTACAGTTACATTATCTGATGTTACTGAGAATGAAACAGCGCTTTCTGTTGAATGGACTGACCCTGATTTCTCAGATGAAAACACTACAGATGTTAATTACATTTTAGAAGCAGCAATAGCCGGCAATGGTTTTAGTAATGTTGCAAATTTAGGTGAAACGAATGAGAGAAGTTTGTCCGTTACACACGCAGAATTGAATGAAAGTATAATTAATATAGGTGGAGAAGCAGATACTGAATCATCAGTTGAAATCAGAATAAGATCTGTAATTGATAGTGCAAGTGGAATAATAGAAAGAACTTCTGAAACTATCACTATAGGGGTAACGCCTTATGAAACAGCACTTCCTGATACATTATGGGGTGTTGGTGCAGGAATGCCGGATGCCGGATGGGGTTGGGATTCTCCAAATGTATTCCCGTTACAAGGTTCAGTATATTCCGGAAACGTTAATCTGAGCCCGGATAATGGTGGAAACTTTAGATTTTTCTTACAGGAAGACTGGGGACCTGATAGCTGGAACTATCCATATTTTGAAGACAGAGGCTTTACTATAGATGCAAATCTTGTAAACGCAAATGACGGCGATAGCAACTTCCAGTTTATTGGTACTGCCGGTGAGTATTTCTTAGAAATTGATATGGATGCCAAAACCATTACATTAAGCCCTCCGGTAGTAGGTCCTAATTGTAATCTAGACCAGCTTTACCTTGTCGGTGCAGGTATAGCAACAGCTGGTTGGAGTTGGGATAATCCTACAGTATTACCATGTACTGGTAACGGAACTTACTCAGGAAATGTTGAGTTAACTACGGATACTTTTAGATTTTTCTTACAGCCTGATTGGGGTCCTGACAGTTACAATTTCCCATATTATAATAATGGGGGTTATAGCATTGATCCTAATTTTGAGGATGCACTGGATGGAGATAATAATTTCAGATTTACCGGCACACCAGGAACTTATTTCTTAACCGTTGATGATATCAATAAAACAATCACTTTAGCCCCACCACAAGTAGAATGTGATCAGCCACAACTATGGTTAGTTGGTGCAGGTATTGTAGCAGCAGGCTGGAGCTGGGACTCACCAGTCGACCTGCCATGTGTTGGAAGCGGAGTTTATTCTACATCAGTTGAATTAACAAATGATGCATTTAGATTCTTCTTACAAGCAGACTGGGGACCTGATAGTTACAATTTCCCTTATTTTGTAAATGAAGGCTACACAATAGATCCTAATTTTGCAGATGCCCAAGATGGTGACAATAATTTTAGTTTTATTGGAACGCCTGGAACTTATGTATTGACATTAGACACCGTCAATAAGACAATTACATTACAATAAAAATTTAAAAATGGCTATGTACCTTGCATAGCCATTTTTTTATCAAATTTAATATTATGAAAAAAATAATACCTTTTTTACTTTTTATAATTACGTATTCTGCTTCTTATGGGCAGGTCACAGTTTCTCCTCCTAATTTTGACGTAGATGAAGAAATAACAGTTACTGTCGATATAAATAGCACTGATACAGATTGTAATGGTATAAGCAATCCATCAGCTGTATATATGCACGCTGGTGCGGGTAATAATAGTAATGCCTTTGGTTTTGATGTGGTAGGAAACTGGGGACAAGATGATGGTGTTGGAGAAATGACCTCAATTGGCGGCGGGTTGTATTCTATAACCTTTACACCTTCAACTTATTTCAATCTAACTCAACAGGAAATAAATTCAGTGACACAATTAGGAATAGTTTTCAGAAATGAAGATGGGACTCAGGAGCTTAAAGACAATGGCTGTAATGATTTCTTTCTGCCAGTGGGAAGAGTTATAATTAATTTTATAAACCCAACAGAAGAATTTGTTTTGGTAAATCCTGGAAGTGATTTAAACGTTAGTGCAAGCATAACTTATCAAGGCAGTACTACAGTTCAGGGTAGTTTTGAAATCTTTTATAATGATGTATCCGTTGATACAGGCACCTGCGGTTTTCCTACATGTGCAGGCGTAATACCTAACATTACAGAAAGCGGCGAAGTGCGTTTTGTAGGAACACCACCCGGAGCGACAGAAACAGGAGAAGCTTCATTTCAAGTACAAGTCATTCCAAACGTAACAGAGCAAGCTCTTCCCTCAAATTTAGAAAATGGTATAAATTATTCTTCTGATGACACAAAAGCTACATTGGTTCTTCATGCACCCGGCAAAGATTTTGTTCAGGTTGCAGGTAGTTTTAACAACTACCAACCAACCGATGCTGATGTCATGAAAAGAGATCCGAACACCGGTAAATTTTGGTTGGAAATTACAGGATTAACTCCTGGACAAATTGAAACCTATCAATACTGGGTTTATGATGCAACACCCTTAGCAAACTCCCCTACGTTGATAAAAGTTGCAGATCCTTATTCTACTCTGGTATTAAATGAGTTTGATGATCCAAACATACCAAATACAACTTATCCAAATATGCCACAGTTTCCAGCTGGAGCTGATTTTGAGGTTACAGTATTACAAACAGGTCAAACCCCTTATAACTGGCAGGTTACAAACTTCCAAAAGCCAAAAATAGAAGATATGGTTTTATACGAAGTTTTAGTAAGAGACTTTGATGCAGACAGAAATTATCAGGATTTAATTGATAAAATAGACTATTTTAAAAATTTGAATATCAATGCTATTCATTTAATGCCCGTCATGGAATACGATTCAAGTTTGGGCTGGGGCTACGATACTACTTATCATATGGCTTTAGATAAAGTGTACGGCACAGAAAATAAACTTAAAGAGTTTATAGATTTATGCCATCAAAATGGAATTGCTGTAATCTTAGATTTAGTAATGAACCACGCCTTTGGAAGAAGCCCACTTGTACGTATGTGGATGGACGATCCTGATGGAGATGGTTTTGGAGGTGTTACTTCTGAAAATCCTTATTTCAATGTACAACCTACACATAGCTATAACGTTGGTTCAGACTTTAACCACCAGCAACCTCATGTACAGGATTACACTAAAAGAGTTATCAAACATTGGATAGAAGAATTCAAAATAGACGGATTCCGTTGGGATTTAACAAAAGGATTCACACAGAATTGTTCAGGAGGTGACGAAGCTTGTACGAATGCCTACCAGCAAGACAGAGTTGATCTACTGAAGAATTATGCAGATTATTCCTGGTCTTTAGACGATTCTCATATCGTTATTTTTGAACATTTAGGTTCAGATGCAGAAGAGCAGCAGTGGGCCAACTACAGAATTAATGAAGGTAAGGGTATTTCATTATGGGGAAAAATGACCAATGAATACAATGAGCTAACCATGGGACAAGGTGGAAACAAGAACATCAACCGAATGGGTCACAATAGTAGAGGATTCAACGCTCCTAGATTATTAGGTTACCCGGAAAGTCACGACGAAGAACGTTTAATGTATAATAATCTTCAATTTGGTGCTTCCAATGGCAATTATAATGTACAGAATTTAAATACGGCATTATCACGTATGTCTGCTTTAGGTGCTGTTTCTGTATTGGTTCCCGGTCCAAAAATGATTTGGCACTTTGGTGATTTGGGTATGGATCTATCTATATTTACATGTAATAATGGCAACGTTAATCTTCCCGGTGATCAAGGAGGTCCCGGAGATTGTAAGTTAGATACCAAGCCTCAACCACAATGGACAGAAAACTGGTTAACAGATGCAATACGCAGCCAGATTTATGAAGATTGGTCTAAAATGCATAAACTTAAAACAGACGAGCCGGTTTTTGAGGGCAATTACACTATAGACTCAGGTGATTACACCCCTAGAATTGACATATGGGATGATTCTTTACCAAATAATGAATTGAAAAATGTAATCATCCTGGCAAACTTTAATGTCGTTCAGGAAAATATAAATACATTCTTTCCTGCAGGTATTTCTAATACCTGGTATGACTTAATGGACCCTACTGGTAATACTACATTTTCTGATTCTCAGGTTCAAGTTACTTTACAGCCTGGTCAGTTCTTAATTTTAGGGAATAAACCTTCTCAGGTCTTAAGCATAGAAGATAATGTAAAAAGCAATTTTTCTTTGTATCCTAATCCTTCAAGAGGCTTTTTTAATCTGACATTAGATAAATTCTACAGCCTTGAAGTATACGATCTTAATGGAAGACAAGTTAAATTGTTTGAAGGTGAATTTACCAAAAACGATAGCTTTAACATATCAGATCTAAATTCAGGGATGTACATGATTAGAGTTAAAGGAGAAAATGACCAGATGATGACTTCAAAATTGATAAAAATGTAATTTAGTTTTTATCCTTTTTTAACCCTGTAAAGAGCTTCATTTTGAAGCTCTTTTTTTATTTCAACACTTAAGTATTTATTGTATTTTTATATTTTGATTGTGATACTGGATGGTACCTTAAAGTCTCATTTACCTTTGGAACAATTAGTAAATCTGAAGGAAGTAGACTTATAACTCGGTATTGAACTTGAGACATTTTAATGACAAAATTAATAATATCTAATTGGTATATTATAATTCAAACACTATGAAATTAAATTTTTCAGTATTAATGCTTTGTTTATTCATGACTTCGTGTATCCATAAAAACCAGGATAAAATTTCACCTAGGCAGACCATAATTTTAAAAAAAGGATGGACCTTTAATAAAGGAAAATTTCCAGAAGCCATTCAGCCCGATTATGATGATTCAGATTGGAAGAAAGTAAGTGTTCCTCACGATTGGGCTATTTACGGGCCTTTTGATAAAGAAATTGATAAGCAAGTCATTGCGATAACACAAAACAATGAGACCGAAGCATCAGAAAAGACCGGAAGAACAGGCGCCTTACCATATATAGGTGAGGGCTGGTATAGAAATAATTTTTCTGTCCCAAATTATGATGCAGGAAAGAAAATCATTCTTCAGTTTGAAGGCGCCATGAGTGAACCTGAAGTATTTTTAAATGGAGAAAAAATTGGAGAGTGGAAATATGGCTACGCTTATTTCTACTTTGATATATCAGATAAAGTGAAAGCAAAAAACAACAATTTGGTTGTAAAACTGACTAATCGAGAAAAGTCCTCTCGCTGGTATCCAGGTGCCGGATTGTTCAGAAAAGTAAGCTTAATCGTAAAAGACAAGCAACATATTAAGCACTGGGGAAATTATATCACCACACCTAAAGTTTCGACAAATTTTGCCAACATTAATATCAAAACACAGGTTGTCGGACAAAATCTTAAATTAATAACCCAAATTTTTAGTAAAGACGGAGAACTTATTACGAGTCTTAAAACAGAAGACCTTATAAACGAGACATTTTATCAGAATATTAATATTGAAAATCCAGAGCTTTGGAGTCCGGAAAGACCTTACCTCTACTCTGCTATGATTTCACTTTATTCAAATGGAAAACTGGTTGACCAAACTGAAGAAAAAATTGGCATAAGAAGCATAGATTACAATCCGGAAAATGGTTTCAGTCTTAATGGAAAAGTCAGAAAATTTAAAGGTGTTTGTCTGCATCACGATTTGGGACCTTTAGGTGCTGCAGTAAATAAATCAGCTATTAGAAGGCGACTAAAAATCCTGAAAGATATGGGTGCGGACGCCATAAGAAGTGCTCACAATATGCCATCTTTTGAAATTTTAGAACTCGCAGATGAAATGGGATTTATGTTTCTTGCAGAAAGTTTTGATGAGTGGAAAAAACCAAAAGTAGAAAATGGATATCACCTTTATTTTGACGATTACGCAGAAAAGGACATCGTTAATCTGGTGAGGGCGACCCGCAACCACCCATCAATAGTCATGTGGAGTTCTGGAAATGAAGTCCCTGACCAATGGGGGAAAGAAGGCGTAATACGTGCCAAATGGCTTCAGGATGTATTTCATCGTGAAGACCCGACAAGGCCAGTTACCGTTGGCATGGACCAGGTCGAAGCGGTCATGGAAAATGGTTTTGGAGCGGTTATGGATGTGCCCGGATTAAACTACCGTGTACACCTTTATGAAAAAGCCCATGAAACTTTTCCTCAGGGTTTTTTATTAGGCTCTGAAACTGCATCAACAGTAAGTTCAAGAGGAGTTTACAAGTTTCCGGTAAAAAAAGGAAGCATGGTTCAATACGAAGATTACCAATCTTCTTCTTATGACCTGGAACACTGTAGCTGGTCTAATTTCCCTGATGATGATTTTATCCTACAAGATGACAAACCCTGGGTAATTGGTGAATTCGTCTGGACAGGTTTCGATTATTTAGGCGAACCTACGCCGTATGATGAGGTCTGGCCATCCCGAAGCTCTTATTTTGGTATTAGTGACTTAGCTGGAATACCGAAAGACCGGTATTACTTATACCGAAGCCGCTGGAACACCAAGGAAGAAACACTTCATATACTTCCTCACTGGAATTGGAAAGGCCGTGAAGGAAAAAATACGCCTGTCTTTGTCTATACAAATTATGAAACTGCAGAGCTTTTTATAAATGGCAAAAGCCAGGGCATTCGAAGAAAAAACGACAGTACACCTCAACATCGCTACCGATTGATGTGGAAAAATGTAAAATATGAGCCTGGGGAACTTAAAGTTATTGCCTTGGACGATAATGAAATACCAATAGCTGAAAAGAAGGTTTTGACTGCAGATCAACCTTATAAAATTGTTATGGAGTCTGACCGAAAACTAATAAATGCAGATGGAGAAGACTTGGCTTTTATAACTGTCTCTGTAGTCGATAAAAATGGAAATCCTTGCCCAACAGCAAACAATAATTTGGAATTTTCAGTTAAAGGTAAAGGCAAATTTAAAGCCGTTTGTAGTGGCGACCCAACCTCTTTGGAAATGTTTCACGAACCAAAAATGAAATTATTTAGTGGCAAACTTGTGGTTATTGTTCAATCTGGTTTGGAAGCAGGAGATCTTGAATTGAATGCCAAAGGTATTGGTTTGAAGCCTGGAAAGATCATTATAGAGACGTCGTCCTAATTTATGAAGGTTTCATCAAAAGGTGATATAGAATTAATGAAACCTTCACTTATTTGTAAAAGGTATTAGCCTAAAATCTGATCGGCGTGGGTTTTTGTTTTAACTTTAGAAATCACCTCCTCAATTACCCCATTCTCATCTATAATAAAAGTGGTTCTGTGGATACCATCATATTCTTTTCCCATAAATTTCTTTGGTCCCCATACACCAAAAGCATTAATCACTGATTTGTCTTCATCTGCCAAAAGCGGAAAGGGTAAATCATATTTCGTTTTAAAGTTTTGCTGACGTTTTGCAGAATCTGCACTTACACCCAGTATCTTATAACCTTTGGCTTCAAAAGACTTTTCATTGTCTCTGAGATTACAAGCCTCGGCAGTACAACCTGGCGTACTTGCTTTTGGGTAAAAGAATACTACAAGTTTATGCCCGGTATAATCTTTCAATTCATGAAGGTTACCATCTTGGTCTTTAGCTGAAAAATTTGGTGCTTTATCACCTGCTTTTAATGTTGTCATAACGTATTTTTGTTTAAAATTACAGAAAATGAAGAAGTCTGAGAAAGTAAAATTCGTTATAAATACGTTAAATGAACTTTATCCAAAAATCCCTATTCCTCTGGACCATAAGGATCCATATACTTTACTTATTGCTGTATTATTATCTGCGCAAAGTACAGATGTTAGGGTAAATCAAATTACACCACTTCTTTTTGAAAAAGCAGATAATCCCTATGATATGATAAAATTGAGCATAGAGGAAATTAGAGAGATTATAAAACCTGTTGGATTATCTCCGATGAAAAGCAAAGGTATCTATGGGTTATCTAAAATTTTAATTGACAAACACGGTGGAAAAGTTCCCGAAAGTTTTGAAGCTTTAGAAGAACTCCCTGCTGTAGGCCATAAAACTGCCAGTGTCGTCATGTCTCAGGCTTTTGATATACCTGCTTTTCCTGTGGACACCCATATACATCGTTTAATGTACAGGTGGTGTTTATCCAATGGCAAAAATGTTGTACAAACAGAGAGAGATGCCAAAAGATTATTCCCAAAAGAATTATGGAATGATTTACATCTTCAAATTATTTGGTATGGAAGAGAATTTTCTCCAGCTCGAGGTTGGGATTTAGACAAAGATATCATTACCAGAACCATAGGTAGACGCTCAGTAATCACAGCATATTATAAAAAAAGAAAAAAATAGATATCTTATAAATTGATAAACACTACGGAAGCATTTTATGATTTTTGTGGCACTTTAAAACATATTCGAGTGCCTTTCCCTACTTCTGAATAGTCCACCCAAATTGAGCCGTTGTTTTCCTCCAGGAAATTTTTAATCAGCACAGCCCCAATACCAGAACCCTCTTCCTGACCAGTCCCCAGTGCAGAAATCAAGTCGTCATTTTTGAATAAACTGTCTGCGGTTTCCTGCTTCATACCTACGCCGGTATCTTCAATACATATTTGAGAAAAATTATTCTTTTCTTTGAATGTAAATTTAATTTGATCTTCGGAATTGCAGAATTTAATAGAATTAGACAACAAATTTCTAACAACCAATTCAATAGTATTCTTGTCAATAAAGACTTTGGCATCAACAGGTATTGAGTTTATTACATTAATTTTCTTTTCCCTTATCACATAGTCAAATGATTCTAAGATGGTACTTACACAACTATGAAGATCAATCATTTGTTTTTCTATCTTATATTCATTAAGGGATTGTTTTGCCCAGCTAATTAAGTTACTTAAAAGCCTTTGCGTAGATTCTGTACTTGCTCTAATTTTGGGTACCCATTCATCAAATTCTCCCTTTGACATATTTCCGTTAATATATAGATCAAGAAAACTTGAAAGGTTATTCAGCGGCCCTCTAAAATCATGAGAAATAATAGATATCAGTCTGTTTTTTTGAGTGTGTAATCTTTTAAGCTTTTCATTTTTAATATGAAGTTCTTCACTAACAGACTTTAATTCATTATTAGTTTTTGTTTTGTTGCGCTTAATGACATAAAGTAAAATAACTATTAGAATTAAGGCTACTATAGCTACAATAAGTGCAATAATCCAATTTTGTTTTACCTGAAGTTTAAGTTCACTTTCTCGTTTTTCAATTTCTCTTTCAAGCTCTAATTTTTCTGTTAAATTCTTAAAATCGAGTTCTGCTTCTAGTTTTCCCAGGGCTTTAGACTTATTTTCATCAAATAAGGAGTCGCTCAACTTTTGGTATAATTCGAGATATTCTAAAGCTGTTTGAGAATCATTTTTAGTTTTTGCAATTTTATATAACAATTCTGCAGCTTCGGATTCTTCACTTAGTGCCTGTGTTTTTCTGGCGAGTCTTAATGCTTCATTTCCATAAATCTGAGCTGAATCTATAAAACCTAGTGCGAGATTGGTGTTTGATAAACCAAGCCAGGTAGATGATTTTAAATATTCGGCGTTTACATTCTTTAAAATGTTCTTTGCTTTTAGATATGTATTTTTGGAAAGCTGAAAATCTCCGGCAGAAAAGTAATAGTTTGCTTGATTATTTAAATTATTGATGAGGTTTGGCTTACTGTCCATTCTTTCGTAAATAGCGTAGGCCTCTTCTAAATATTTTAAGGATTCTTCACCATCTACGTCTTGAAGTATTAAGAATATATTGGAAAGTGCTGCTGCATAGGCGTAATCATCAATACCTTTGATTATTTTTGAAGACTCTTCATATAACTCCAGGGCTTTTTCATTGTCATTTAATTCTAAATAATTATTAGCCAGGTTGTTTAGAATTATTGCTTCTAACCTGGGATTATTTATTTGTCTTGCAGACTCGAGAGCTTCGTTAAAATATTCTATTGATCTTAAATAATTTCCTTTTTTACGTTCAATATTTCCCAGGTTATTTGCCATGGCGACAATATTTCGGGATTTGTTTAACTTCTGAAATATTTTCAAACTTTCGTCCATTAAATATATTGCAGAATCAAATTTTCCTTGTTCTTCGTATACTATCCCTATGCCACTTTTAATACTCGCTTCAGAAGCTAAATCATTCTCATTTTCGTTAAGCTCATCAGCTATTCTGTAAGTTTCTATCGATTTATCAAAATCGCCTTGCTTAGAATAGATTCCAGCCATATTGATATAATTGTTGATCAGCCCCTTGTCGTAATTAAGATTTTTATTGAAATATATAGCCGTATCGTAAGCCTTCAATGATTCGTGTAACTGGCCAAAGTTTTTGTATAATGTCGCAAGATTGTTGTAAGCCTTGGCAATTTTCAGGGTATCTTTTTCAGCCTTGAAAATATCAATTGAACTATAAATATTCTCAAAACTTTTTTGCCTATCTCCAGAAAAGTAATAAAAAACAGACAAGCTTTTTTTGGCCGTACCAAGACCTAATGCATAATTTGATTTTTCTGCCAATCTTATTGCCCTTTCAGCATTAGGTTTAATACTATCAAATTTTATATAAATATATTCAAATGCTATATCATTGTAGGCATCAATACTATCATTAACAGATTTGGCCGATTTTAAGATATTTTTCAGGCTATCTATTTTGGGATGCTGTCCGTAACAGAGTAGAGACAGACAGAAAAAGCTCAAGAAAGCAATTTCTTTGCGTAGTATCATATAATTTGTTAAGTGCTACACAAAAATAATTCTTTTTACGAGTTATATCAATCTTAATTAAACAATTTTAAAAAATTAACTAAATCTGTGTTTTTTAGGTATAAAAAAACACCCAAATAAAAACTTGGGTGCTAAAAATGAAATTAACAAAAAAACTAATTCTGAATACTTTCAAATTGAAGGCCGTTATAATTAATGACCTTTAAAGATTTTGAATAGTTAAGAAGGAACTCTATACA
This sequence comes from uncultured Mesohalobacter sp., assembly GCA_964593755.1. Classification (GTDB taxonomy): domain Bacteria; phylum Bacteroidota; class Bacteroidia; order Flavobacteriales; family Flavobacteriaceae; genus Psychroflexus. The sequence continues at coordinate 247,712 of CAZQKB010000003.1, forward strand.
TTCTTTTCTTGGTTCAACATTTTCCACTTTCTTATTAAGTGAAGGATTTAAGTAAAGGTTTGTCATATAAATATTTTTATAACAAACGCTTATGTTTTTAAAATATTGTATTTATGAATATTTATTTTTCTGTTAATATGATATTGCGTTCTTCTATAATCTTCCTTAAATTAATAAGTGCGTACCTCATACGACCAAGCGCAGTGTTTATACTGACATCTGTCTTGTAAGCAATTTCTTTAAAGCTGTACTCATTGTAGATACGCATTTCCAGAACTTCTCTTTGATCTGAAGGTAATTCTTTCAGCAGAGATTTCACATCGCTTTCGATTTGGGTTTTTATGATACTCGACTCAACATTTCTTTCTTCATCCTGGATGACAGAAAAAATATCAAAATCAGATTTTGTGTCAAACTTTGGCATCCTGTTATTCTTTCTAAAATGATCAATAACAAGATTGTGAGCAATTCTCATAACCCAGGGAAGAAATTTACCTTCTTCGTTATATTTACCACGTTTTAATGTATTTATAACTTTTATAAATGTATCCTGAAAAACGTCTTCTGCAAGATCTCTATCGTGGATTTTTGAAATAATAAATCCGAAGATTTTATGTTTATGTCTATTGATTAGTTGAGCCAGAGCATGTTCATTGCCATTGAGGTATCGTCTTATAAGCTCAGCTTCTGAAATGGTTTGAGGTGCATTCATATATTACTTTTTAATCCCAGATTAAATTGAAAAATTTAAAATTTTTATGTCAAAAAGTAATAATATGCTATAGGCGGTTGTATTATATTGTCTGTCAAATATATAATTTATTCACAATACTCAAAATTTTAATTTATTATTTAACATTTAACAATTGGCTACCTACCTAGCTAAAGTTGTAGTTTATATTTGTATTTTATTAATAAATATGCCAAAAACAGAACCTAGCTCTTTAGAAAACATCATCATAAAAGGTGCTAAAATGCACAATTTAAAAAATATTGATGTCACCATTCCAAGAAATAAACTTGTGGTCATCACTGGCTTATCGGGTTCTGGTAAATCTAGCCTGGCATTTGATACGCTGTACGCCGAAGGCCAAAGAAGGTATGTGGAAAGTCTTTCCTCTTACGCCAGACAATTCATGGGTAAACTCAATAAACCTAAGGTCAATGATATAAAAGGTATAGCTCCGGCCATAGCTATTGAGCAAAAGGTTAATAGCACCAACCCAAGGTCTACAGTTGGAACCACGACTGAAATTTATAATTACCTCAAATTACTTTTTGCGCGAATTGGAAAAACCTACTCTCCTATTTCTGGCCAAGAGGTAAAAAAAGATACTGTTGCAGATGTTATAGACAAAGTAAAAGACATCGATGAAAAAACCAAATGGCTTCTCCTTGCGCCTATTCATATAGAGAAAAAAAGAAAGGTAAAAGACAAATTAGATGTCCTTTTAAAGCAAGGTTTTAGTAGGATTTTATACAAGAATGAAGTCCTTCGTTTGGAAGAAGCTTTAGACAAAAGAATTACCAAAAAAGATCTTTTTCTGGTTGTTGATAGAATTATTGTAAAGCACGATGAAGACTTTTTCAACCGTCTGGCTGATGCCGTAGAAAATGCATTTTATGAGGGAAGAGGTTATATTTTTCTGAAAAATATAAAAACAGAAGAAGTCATACCGTTCAGTAACGCATTTGAACTTGATGGTATAAAATTTTTGGAGCCGAATATGCACCTATTCAGCTTTAATAATCCTTATGGTGCTTGTCCTAACTGTGAAGGCTATGGTGACGTGATTGGTATTGATGAGGACCTCGTTATACCAAATACAGGCCTAAGCATTTATGAAAACGCTATTTTCCCCTGGCGTGGAGATTCAATGCAATGGTACAGGGACCAATTGGTAAAAAATGCTCACCACTTTGATTTTCCGGTTCATAAACCTTATCATGAATTGACAGAAGAACAAAAAGACCTGGTTTGGGAAGGCAATGAATATTTTAAAGGCATAAATGATTTTTTTGAAAAACTTGAATCTAAGTCCTACAAGATACAAAATCGTGTGATGCTTTCTCGCTATCGTGGTAAAACGCGGTGCAAAGCATGTAGAGGGAAACGCCTCAGGCCGGAGGCGAATTATGTGAAAATCGCAGATAAAAGTATTTCAGACCTGGTAGATATCCCTATTGAAAAACTTTCAGCATTTTTTGATAACCTTCAACTTTCAGATCATGATATTTCTGTATCCAAAAGGCTTTTGAAGGAAATAACATCCAGGCTTCAGTTTTTGCTGGATGTAGGACTATCTTATTTAACATTAAATAGAAAATCCAACACGCTTTCCGGCGGAGAATCCCAGCGTATAAATCTGGCAACATCACTTGGAAGTAGTTTGGTAGGTTCTATGTACATCTTAGATGAACCCTCTATTGGACTTCATTCCAGAGACAGCGAACGTTTGATTAAAGTTTTAAAGAACCTGAGAGACCTTGGCAACACTGTAATTGTTGTAGAACACGATGAAGATATCATGAAGGAGGCAGACCTCATTATAGATATAGGTCCGGAAGCTGGTGTTCATGGTGGAGAAGTTGTGGCTTATGGCGGCTTTGAGGAAGTTTGCAAGTCCAATGCTTTAACAGGAAAATATTTAAGTGAAGTCTTAAAAATTGATGTCCCTAAGACAAGACGAAAAATAAAGAAAAGCATCCTTATAAAAGGTGCAAGGGCAAACAACCTGAAAAACATTAGCTTAGAAATACCCTTACAAATGCTTACCATGATTACAGGAGTCTCTGGTAGTGGAAAAAGTACTCTGGTCAAAGAAATTTTATATCCAGCTTTAAGCAAAGAATTGGGGAATTTCAAAAACAAACCCGGACAGTTTGATGCTTTGGAAGGTGATACTAATAGCATAAAACAAATTGAATATGTAGATCAAAATCCCATTGGTCGTTCTTCGCGTTCAAATCCCGTTACCTATCTTAAGGTCTATGACGATATCAGAAAATTATTTGCCAGCCAAAAATTATCTAAGCTTAGAAAATTCCAAGCCAAACATTTCAGTTTCAATGTTGATGGTGGACGATGTGAAAAATGCCAGGGAGAAGGTGAACTTACCATCGAAATGCAATTTATGGCAGATGTGCATATAGAATGCGATGCCTGTCATGGCAAAAGATTCAAACCGGAGGTCATTGAAGTAAAGTTTGAAGGCAAAAATATAGATGACATATTGAGTATGAGCGTTATAGAGGCCATGAACTTTTTTACCAAAAATGGAGAAGAAAAAATAAGCAATAAGTTAAAACCTTTAAGTGATGTTGGCCTGGATTATGTTGCTTTAGGACAAAGTTCTTCTACCCTATCAGGCGGAGAAGCTCAGCGAATCAAACTAGCTACATTTTTAAGTAAAAGTCAAAATGTTCAAAAAACACTATTTATCTTCGACGAACCTACAACAGGCTTACATTTTCATGATATTAAAAAATTACTAAAATCGTTTGAGGCTTTAATAGAAAAAGGACATTCTGTAGTTGTAATTGAACATCATTTGGACATGATAAAATGCGCAGATTACATTATTGATTTAGGTCCGGAAGCCGGTGAAAAAGGAGGTCAAGTTGTCATACAGGGTTCACCCGAAGAGGTGATAAAAGAAAAAAAATCTCTTACCGGGAAATATTTGAAAGAGAAGCTGTAGCAAATTATTTAATAGATTCTCAAATTTTCTCAAATCTACTTTCTTGGCAAATTATTAATCTTAATACTTATAATGAGGTATTAGCTGAATTTTTAGATCTAATAATGATCCCGATAAATTTTATTCTCGTAAGTATTGTAACAATTAAAACTTTAAAACACCTAAAGACATTAAATAAAATTTTTATAACTTTAGGCACAACTTACTGTATATATTTATCATCACTTAACTTTAAAATTTGAAAGCATATAATTTTCTTTCACGGGTACCTTTTATAAAAAATAGTTTTTCTTTAAAAATCATTGTAGTTGCTTTTATTGGCATACACGTTCCATTATTCGGTATCATCGGTTATTTACTTCGTTCACAAATGGCGTCTACTTCTGCATGGAGCATTGCGATTTTCACGCTGATAATGACTCTGGTAGCAACAGGTGTTACTCTTTTTATCCTAAACAAACTCTTAAGACCTGTTATTATGGCCAAAGAGGCTTTGATAGAATTTAAGGAGTACAGTAAAATTCCTGATTTACCAACAAAGTATAATGATGAAGGAGGTGTGTTGATGAGAGAAGTACAAAAAACTATAGAATCATTATCCAATATTCAGGAAGAAAGAGAAAATGTAATTCATATTTTAAGACACGATCTCCAAAGTCCAATAAACAATTCTCTGTCTATATTAGAATTACTCAAGACAGATACTTTAGACCGAGAAGCAATAGACAGCCTGGAAACAAATTTTCAAATACAACGAAAAAGGCTTTTAACATCGATAGATTATATTAAAAACCAAAAAAACCTTCAAGCCAGAAAGAATTCGTTAACAAATTTTTCAATTAAGAAACTTATTGATGAAGCCATTGAAAATGTAAACTATGAATTAAATGCTAAAAATATTGAAATTGAAACTACACACTTTCAGGATAAAAATATTTTAATTCCAAAAGTGATTTTGGATCGTGTTTTAACGAATTTGCTGGACAACGCCATAAAACATTCGAAGGCAAACGAAAAAGTTATCATTAACTCGATTGTTGAAGACAATCTCCTAAAAATTCAAATAAAAGATTTTGGGGATGGCATTCCAAAAGATGTTTTGCCCTTATTGTTTAAATTAAATGACAGTAAGAGAAAATCATATAATCCAGATAAACCTTCGATGGGCCTAGGCTTATATTTGTGTCAAAAATTAATGCACTCTGTCGGCGGTCGGATTCTAGCTTCAAATAATAAAAATACTTCCGGAGCAAAATTTACTATAGAATACATACTTTCAGAAAATAATAAATAGCATGTATTCAAAATTGATATAAATTTACAAGAACATTTTAATCCATAATTAGTAATGCTATCATTTAAAAGGAGAAAAACACTTTATGTATTCTTTGTTTCTTCAATTATAGTACTGCTTATGGCTTCACAATTTTTGGTACATCTGCAGCTCAATAAGTTAAAATCTGATGGTGAGCTGATAAATGACGCTGGAAGAATGAGAATGTTAAGTCAGAGAATTGTTCAGCAAAGCTTTAGGTCATTTTATGATGGTATTTCAGACACGGGTGATCTCTGTAAAACAGTTAGTATTTTTGAAAATCATATATACAGAGTAAATGCAGGTTTAGATACTGATTTATATAATAAAGATAAAGCCGTTTTTGACGAGGCGAATACGATGGCAAATCAAATTGCTGCATCTGGTCGTTTAATTTGTGATGACAGTGTTGCAAACCTAGAAGCCTTAAATACGCTGGAAAATGTAGAGACGAAATACATAAAAGCTCAAAATAAGTTTGTAGAAAATATCCAGGTTCACTATGAGTCAAAACTCTCAAGACTCTCTATGATCGAAATTTTCCTGTCTCTGCTAACAGTTTTAATTATACTACTTGAGGTGTGGTTGATATTTATACCAATGGATAAAGCCAATTCTGAAAAGAGAAAGGAACTTAAAAAAGTTTTAAAACTACAAAGAGAAATATCAAGAACTGTTGCTCATGATTTAAGAGCGCCCATTAGCTCAATTGCATCAATACATCACATGCTTGAGAATGAAATTGAATTTAAAAATAAAGACAACAGAGAGCTGTTTGAGGCGATCGGGCTTGCAGCAGAAAATGCCCTGGCCACTGCCTCTAGCATGTTGGTGATATATCAGGGAGACACAATAAAACACAGTGAGCAGAAAAAAATAAACCTCAGTGCTCTTGCAAAAGCACAAGCTAGAATTATTTCTGCAAATGATATTTACAAAAACCGAATAATCGTTCAGAGAACTTGCACAAACTGCAATGTATTTGTAAATATCCACGAAATTAGTCGTATGATAATTAACATTTTAGACAATGCTTTAAAATACTCTGATGAAGGTGTTTTTGTGGAAGTACATGAAGATGAAAATGGCGCATTTACTTTAATTTCAATTAAAGACTCTGGTATTGGTATGAGTGATGAATTAATTGATTGGATAACTGGCAAGGTTGATAAGAATAACCATATACATTCTGAAAAGGGATTTGGATTAGGTATGCAGTTTATAAAAAGAACAGTAATAAAACACAGAGGATTTATTAAAATTAAAAAACTAAAAAAAGGAACCCTGTTCACCGTTGGACTGCCTTTAGCCAAATATTGTAGTTAGACCTCTGACTCAAAAGTTTTATAGATTGATTTATTAATATTGTGTTATGTCAAGTTTTTTTAGAACCATCAGAAAACGATTTATTTTTAATAATAAATTTTCAAGGTATTTATTTTATGCTTTTGGAGAAATACTTCTAATTGTTATTGGTGTAGGAATTGCTTTATCCGCAAACAATTATGCAGAAAACAAGAAAGCCATTAATCAATCCAGACTCAATCTTGAAAATATACTGGAAGACCTGGCTTCAGACACTCTTCAGCTTAATAAGATGCTCGGGGAGCTTGAAAAACAATTAAAGATTGAAGCCTGGCTCATTGAAAAACAAAAGCCCGAAAAAAAAGATTTAGATTCTATAAAAATGTTTATCAATCCAATAAACTGGACATTTAATATTAATGACAGGTCTTTTCAAAACATTCAAAACACCAATAATAAACTTGTAGGTTATGATACTTTATACAGCGATATCTCTAAATATTATATCATTACAAAAAGTCGAATATCAGAAAACAATCAGCTTGAAAATTTAAAAAATAATAAGTTTGATGACTTTAAAGATATTATTTTTGAAAACCTCTACATCAATACTAGAGCCTATCAGAATTATTTAGGTTTTATGGCCAAAGTTAAATTCAATGAAAAAAAAGAGCCTGATGAAAATATAAAGTTAGTATTGAATGAACTCAACTCCATAAAAGCAAGAAATTTTATTACAGATAGACATGCAAGACACAACTACCTCTTTATTAATCTCACATTTTGTAATATTGAAGCCAAAGCAATCTCAAAGAAGATACAACTTGCTCTTTCAGAAAGTCCCTAATTAGTTGTTATTTAAATAATTTTCATTATAAATAACTTTTGATTTCTTTAAGCAATTAAAAGTGTTAATTCCGTTATCTTTGCAACTTATTTCAAGACTATGAGTATAGAAGAAAAGCTTTCTGAAATTGATGCTATTGGTCAGGATCATGTTGGCACATCCACAGACACTCCGTTAAGAAAGGATGCGTTTGATTTGAGTAATGAAGCAAAAATAGAAAAAATACAGGACCACGTTAAGGGAATTATGCATACCCTTGGGCTGGATCTTAAGGACGACAGTTTAAGTGGAACACCACTGAGAGTTGCTAAAATGTATGTCAATGAAATTTTTGGAGGCCTGGATGAAAAGGTTAAGCCAAAAATGTCAACTTTTGAAAACAAGTATAAGTATGGCGAAATGCTTGTTGAAAAAAACATAACAGTGTATTCTACCTGTGAGCATCATCTGTTGCCTATCGTAGGCAGAGCACACGTCGCCTACATATCATCGGGCCGTGTAATAGGTCTATCTAAAATGAATAGAATTGTAGACCATTACGCTAAGAGACCACAAGTTCAGGAAAGATTAACAATGCAAATTGTAGAAGAGCTTCAGAAGGCATTGAATACAAAAGATGTCGCCTGCGTGATTGACGCTAAACACCTTTGTGTAAATTCAAGAGGCATTAGAGATATTGAAAGTAGTACAGTAACTTCTGAGTTTGGCGGTCAATTTAAAGACCAGAATGTCAGAAAAGAATTTTTGGACTACATCAAACTAGACACTAAGTTTTAGGCAAATACTAACCAACCAAAGTATATCATTTGATCATGGCTTTATACGATAATCAAGAGCTAAAAATTTATAACTCTATAACTGGAGAAAAGGAAATTTTTAAACCACTTACACCTGGACATATAGGTATGTATGTTTGCGGACCTACAGTATATAATAAGGTGCATTTAGGTAATTGTAGAACTTTTATTTCTTTTGACCTTGTTTTTAGATATCTTAAGCATCTTGGGTATAAAGTGCGATATGTGAGAAACATTACAGATGCCGGGCATCTTGAAAATGACGCTGAAGAAGGTGAAGACAGAATAGCTAAAAAAGCACGACTTGAAGAACTGGAACCTATGGAAGTTGTGCAGATGTACACCGTAGATTTTCACAATACATTACAAAAATTCAACAATCTTCCTCCAAGCATAGAACCAACTGCCACAGGGCATATCGTAGAACAAATCGAAACCATAAAAAAAATAATGGAAAATGGTTTGGCTTATGAAGCTGAGGGTAATGTGTATTTTGATGTATTGAAATACAACCAAAATGAACACTACGGTATTTTAAGCAAAAGGAAACTCGAAGACCTGATAGCCAATACACGTGAACTTGCCGGACAGTCCCACAAGAAAAATCCACAGGATTTTGCTTTATGGAAAAAAGCAGAGCCTCAACACATCATGAGATGGCCATCTCCCTGGGGTATAGGGTTTCCTGGATGGCACCTTGAATGTACAGTAATGAGCTCTAAATATCTGGGCGAAAAATTTGATATTCACGGTGGCGGAATGGACCTGAAATTTCCACACCATGAATGCGAAATAGCTCAAGGTACTGCTGCAAACGGAAAAAACCCTGTTAATTATTGGATGCATGCGAATATGCTGACTTTAAATGGCAAGAAAATGGCAAAAAGTACCGGAAATAATATTTTGCCGGAAGAACTCTTTAGCGGAAAAAATGAAAACCTTTCCAAAGGCTATCATCCTTCAGTGGTTAGATTTTTCATGTTACAAGCTAACTACAGAAGTGTTCTGGATTTTTCTGACTCTGCATTACAGGCAGCGGAAAAAGGTTTTGATCGACTTATGCAATCACTGGAATATCTTGAGAACCTTTCAGCTTCAGAGTCTTCTGATGTAGATATTGATGCCTGGAGACAGTACTGTTATGACGCTATGAATGATGATTTCAATTCACCGGTTTTGATTGCTCAACTCTTTGAGGCAGTCAGGCATATCAATGCCTGCAAACATGGTCAACTAAAATTAAGCTTAAAGGATATATCAATCCTGAAAGAAACCATGCACACCATGTGTTTTGATGTCATGGGATTAGAAAAAGCCGAAAACAGCTCTAATGACAATAGTATTCAGGATGAACTGATACAATTACTTATAGAACTGCGTAACGAAGCTAGAGCCAACAAGGATTTTGCCCAGAGTGATAAGATAAGGGACCAGCTGAAAGCCATGAATATCCAGTTAAAAGACAGTGCAGAAGGAACGTCTTATGAAGTTTTAACCTGATTTTATTTTGAAGGTTTTAAAACAAATACTGGTCTTTCCTTTTTTGATATTGATCAGATGCTATCAATATGTTTTATCTCCTTTAAAGCCTGCTACATGTAGATTTCAACCCACATGTTCTGCTTATGCTTACGAAGCTTTTAAAAGACACGGACCTCTTAAAGGTTTATATTTAAGTGTAGTAAGGATTTCGAAATGTCATCCCTGGGGTTCATCCGGTTATGATCCTGTACCTGAGAAAACCAAGAAATAATTATTGAGTCATATTTTTTGCTTCAGCTTTTAACTCGTCTGAAGCATAGAACCCAAATTCAACTCGGCGATTCTTTTTTCTATTTTCCTCAGAATTATTTTGAAAACGTGGTTGAGATTCACCAAAGGCTTTAACTTTTAACCTGCTCTGCTCAATGCCACTTTCAATTAAATACGTTTTGATAGAATTAACCCTTTCTGTAGTCATTTTCATGTTAATCTCGTCATCTCCTGAGCTATCAGTATGGGTTTCTACGATAAGGTTTATCTTTGGGTAAGTTTTCAATACAGAAACAACTTTACTCAGTACATTTTTTGATGAGACATTTATATTGGTTTTACCCGAGTCAAAATAAAGATTACTGGTGGTATTAAATTCTAGAATTAGACCTTCACCAGCTCTTAGAAGCTCTGTATAGGTAAGGTCTTTTTTTAAATCTGCAGCCAACCTATCCATTTTGTGACCTATATAAGCACCTGCCTTATCTCCTACTACATTCTTTAATATTGCAGAATAAATGCTTAGGCTTTCCTCGTCTTCAAAATTTACTGCACCTGCGAGCGCAAGATCTGTATTTGGGTTTACAACATCTTTTTTCTCCTCGGGCTCCTTAGTTTCAACCACTTTTTTTTGACTGTCACATCCCAATAAAATTAAAAAAGAAAAGAAGACAAAATATCTTAAACTTGACATTAGGTTTTTTGGTTTTATCATACAAAATTAAACTATTAAAGTGATTTTTATAATCATATGATGAATAAAAGGTAATTTTTAAATCATTTATGTTCAACTTAGTGAAATTTAAATAGAATATCAAATTACTTCAAATCTAAAAAATAGTGATATACTGCTCCAGTTCAACTATATTTTCATTTTTTCTATTAATATAAAAGATCATTATTTTATTTTTATGAAAAGAAACACTTTAATACATTTCAAATGCAAGCTTTAAATAAAATATTTCAGTTTTTGAAACTTCATATTATGCATTATTTTTAATGATATTTTCGGTAATTAGATTTTATAAAATATTTATTGTCAATTATAGTATCAAGAAGTAATGTCTTTTCTTCTTCTGGGAAACCAAAATAGGACTTCACTACACCTCTGTCTTTTACAACATAAATAGAATCTACATAACTCATAAATTTATCTTTATCAATAAACATTTCACTTTGAGAAATATATGTTATAACCTCTAATTTAGAATCTTTAAAGTTTAGGGTATCACATTTTAAAAATTGATGGTTTAAATTTAATTGTAGTTGTGTATTATCTTCAAATGTGACTTTCGATTTATAAACTCTATCCTCTGTGGCATGAAGGGGAAATTCTTTACCAGCTATAATTTCTACTTTGTCTATTATTTGCTGTGAATCTGGTCGGAAAAAATAACTTTCATCAATCACTAATTTATTATTCTTCACTCTTAATAGAAGTGAGTCATACTTCACTTGATTGTCATAGGACTTCTGCACTATAATAGTGTCAAGCTCTACAATATCAATTTTTACATCTGTAAAAAAATAATCTTTATTTATTACATCTCTGTATACTTTTATACGATGACACGGTAAATCTCTTAAATTGTAAAAATATTGTGAGTAAAGATGATTTGACCTGGAATTTGAGTTTTCGTTTTGCCCGGAACACGGACAAATAAACAGGCAAAATAAAATTATAAATATTTTTGTCATTTGGTGATTTTAAAGCTTTAATTTACAATAATACATTATAAAAAGATGAATAAATATTAGGATTACTTCTGAATATAATTGAAACTGTAATCAATATTATAAATCAGAAAAGAAATAATACCCGATAAGCCGTATTTATTAAAATTGATAATTTTCCTCCGCTATCTAAACATTTATTTTACTTTTGAAAAAAATCTATCTCATTGAAACTTGACAAGGAAAAGCTTATAACAAACATGTCTGCTTTATTGCAGGAGGTACCTTCATCCATGGAGATTATAAAGGATGATAAACACAAAAACAAACGTTTCAGATATCTTGCTGAGCACATGATAGATAAAGCTATAGAACGCGATGCCCTTATGGTCAGTGAGGATTACAACGGCATTGCTATTCTATTTGAGGAAGGTGATAACAAAACCTCTTTTTGGAATGAAATGGTAACAGATTTAAAGTTAGCCTTGAATGTTACAGGTATAAAAAAGGGACTAAAAGCCCTCAAGACACAAGGCTATGTAAAAAAACAGCGGCCAAAAAATGAAAAACACCTCTATTGCTGGTTTTGGGGCATTATGCCGGAAGGTCGGGATGTTGATGATAAACGAACAGCCTATAGAATGAAAGACCAGATTATTGCAAAAGCACAGGAAACCGGCTTTCCAATATATGCTGAAACCAGAATAAAACGTGTTTACATTGCTTACAGACGTTATGGTTTTGAATGCTTTAATGAGTGGCAACACCCTAGTGGAGACACTATGTATTTTATGAAATATACGCCAAAGACATCATGATTTCTGGGCAAATAACCTTACATCTTCTGCTGTAATCTGATTACCGCCTAAGATAACCAAACGCTCAACTACATTCCTCAATTCTCTGATATTCCCGGTCCAATTGTATTGTTTTAGCGTTTCTAAAGCTTCATCCTGAATTGTTTTAGGTGTGACCCCTTGTTCTGTAGCTATATTTTTTAAAAAATGACTTACCAATAAAGGGATATCATCAGGTCTGTCGTTTAGAGACGGAACGTTTATTAGAATGACGGCGAGTCTGTGATACAAGTCTTCTCTGAATCGTTTTTGTTTTATCTCTTCTTTCAGATCTTTATTTGTAGCTGCGACGACTCTTACATCGACCTTAATATCTTTATCGCTGCCGACCCTTTGTACTTTATTTTCTTGTAAAGCTCGAAGGACTTTTGCTTGAGCAGAAAGGCTCATATCCCCTATTTCATCCAGAAATAAAGTTCCACCATTTGCTGCTTCAAATTTTCCTGCTCTACTTTTGTTTGCAGATGTAAATGCACCTTTTAGATGACCAAAAAGTTCACTCTCTATCAATTCAGAAGGTATGGCTGCACAATTTACTTCAATCATTGGAGATTTTGACCGGTTACTTTTTTCATGAATCCAATGTGCAACCAATTCCTTTCCAGTACCATTTTCACCAGTTATCAATACTCTTGCATCTGTGGCAGCAATCTTATCTATCATAGACTTGATTTCTTTCATCTTATCAGAGTCTCCTATCATCTCGTATTTTTTGCTCACTTTCTTTTTCAGGGTTTTATTCTCTGTTGTAAGCTTATTGTGATTAAGAGCTATTCTTACTGTCTGCAACAGCCTGTTAAGGTCTGGTGGTTTTGAGATATAGTCAAAAGCACCTTTTCGCATTGTTTCAACTGCCGTTTCCAGGTCTCCGTGCCCTGAAATCATTACAATTGGAAGGTCTGGTTTTAATTTATTTGTATGCTCAAGAACTTCTACACCATCCATTTTTGGCATCTTGATATCACAAAGCACTAAATCAAGATCCTGGGATTTGATTTTTTCTAAGGCTTCTAAACCGTTTTCAGCTTCTTCAATTTCGTATTTGGAATCATCCTCTTTGAGTATTTTTACTAATACCCTTCTTATGGCTTCTTCGTCTTCAACGATAAGTAATTTTGACATTTTATAGTGCTTTAATATTCTCAATCAAATCTAATTGATATAAACCTATAAAGCCTATATGATAAAATTAAATTAACAAAAAGATTGATATGCTTATTTTTTTAACCAAAAAGAAAACCCATCCTTAACGAAAAGGATGGGAAAAATTGCTATGAAAAAGAAAAAAACATCACATAAAGTGATGCGTAAATATACATAAATATATGTTAATGCTATGTTTTAAGAAAACATATCTTTCACTTTTTCAAAAAATGACTTATCTGACTTATTAGGGTTTGGCTCAAAATTATCATCATTCAACTGGTTTTCAAAAAACTGCTGTTGCTCTCTGTTTAAGGTTTGAGGTGTCCAAACATTTACATGGACTAATAAATCGCCTGTATTGTATCTGTTCAAGTTTGGTAAACCTTTTGATTTTAATCTTAAAATTTTACCACTTTGGATACCAGGTTCAATTTTTATTCTAACTTTTCCTTTTACGGTTTGAATCTCTTTAGAAGTCCCAAGCGCTGCTTCCGGATAACTGATGTATAGATCATAGTGAAGATTCTCGCCATCGCGTTTTAATTTTTCGTGTTCTTCTACTTGTATTAAGACTATCAAATCTCCTGCCATCCCGCTGCCTGGTGCTTCGTTACCTTTTCCGGAAACTTTTAATTGCATCCCATCTTCAACGCCTGCAGGAATTTTAATAGAAACCAGTTCTTCTTCAACTTTTAAACCGTGTGCATCTGTACCGGCTCCTTTCTTGTCTATAACCTGGCCAGTTCCCTGACATGCACTGCAAGGTGAGGCTGTTTGCATTCTTCCCAAAATGGTATTTGTAACTCTTGTTACCTGTCCGGAACCACCACAGGTACCACAAGTTTTATATGACGTATCAGCTGATCTTTTCTTTCTTTTTACTTTAATCTTTTTATCAACGCCATTGGCAACATCTTCCAGGTTCAGTTTAACCCTTATCCTTAGATTACTTCCTCTGACCTGTCCGCGTCCTGAACCGCCAAAGCCACCGAAACCGGAAAAGCCTCCGCCACCGCCTCCAAAAGCAGATCCAAAGATATCTCCAAACTGACTAAATATGTCATCCATATTCATGCCGCCGCCACCAAAGCCGCCACTACCATCAAATGCTGAATGACCAAATTGGTCGTACTTGGCTTTTTTATCAGGATTACTCAAAACCTCGTAAGCCTCAGCTGCTTTTTTGAACATTTCTTCAGCTTTTGGATCGTCAGGATTTTTATCTGGATGGTACTTTATTGCCAGTTTTCTGTATGCCTTTTTTATTTCAGCTGCAGATGCATTTTTATCAATTCCTAATATATCGTAATAATCTTCTTTCATGAAATTAGTTTTATATTTCAAAATCAGGTCTATACCTGACTTAAATTATTTTCCTGTTACTACTTTTGGAAATCTAATAATTTTATCCCCAAGTGTATAACCCTTCTCCACGACATCTACAATTTTACCTTTCATAGATTTATCTGGAGCAGGTATTTGTGTCACAGCTTCATGCAGATCAGCATCAAATGTATCTCCGGCATTTACCTGCATTGGTTCAAGCCCTTTGGATTTTAAAGTTTCTCTAAGCTTATTGCTAATAAGCTCTACGCCTTGAATAAGTCCTTCGTCATCGGATTTTTTGATTTCTTTTAAAGCTCTGTCAAAATCATCTAATACAGGCAACATTACCTGCATCAGGTCTTGAGATGCTGTCTTTAAAAGTTCGAGTCTTTCTTTGCTTGTCCGTCTCTTATAGTTTTCAAATTCGGCAAAAAGTCTTAAGTATTTATCTTTATGAGCTTTAACTTCTTCTTTAAGTTGTTCCTCCTTAGACAATTCTTTTTTTTCTTCAGACCCGGTATGTTCTTCGTTTGAAGTTTCCGGGTCTTTTATGTCGTCAACATTTTCAGCCTTTTCCTTTATTGTTTCTTTTTCTG
Source organism: uncultured Mesohalobacter sp. (assembly GCA_964593755.1). Lineage (GTDB taxonomy): Bacteria > Bacteroidota > Bacteroidia > Flavobacteriales > Flavobacteriaceae > Psychroflexus. The sequence continues at coordinate 263,028 of CAZQKB010000003.1, forward strand.
TTGAAGTATTTTCAGTTTTTGTTTCTTTAGCATTGTTTTGCTCTTCAACTTTTATGTCTTCTTTATTATCTTTAACCTGATTATTGTTTTTTTTCATTTCAATGTTAGTTTAAATAACTACAACAAATGAATTGCCAACTCTTTGATTGTGTCAAATTGTCATTTCATTGTTCATCAAAGTTTTAATATCTATTTATATGAGAAATGATTATTAATATTCTCCAAAAACAATCTCAATATATTACTTTTATAAATAATTTCGACTCCCATTAAAATAAAACAAATATGAAAACTAAAAATCATGCATTGATCTTTCTTTTAAGCACAGCCCTTTTTGTGTCTTGCAAAAGCGATGTAAAGAAAACAGAACCTGCCGTAAAACAAAATGAAAAAACACCTATGACTACGGAAAACGTTGTTTCAACAGAAGGTGTCTATTCCGTTGATAACAATGCCTCCAAGGTTTCCTGGAAAGGGTCTAAGCTCGCTGGTACACATTTTGGGGAAATCAAAATTAAATCTGGTGAAATGAAATTCAAGGATGGTGAAATGACAGCTGCAAAATTTACAGCGGATATGACATCTATTAATGTGATGGATCTGGAAGGAGGTGAAAAGTTAGACCTAGAGAGCCATCTAAAGGGTAAGATCGAAGGCAAAGAAGATCACTTTTTTAATGTAGAAAAATTTCCTGAGTCTCACTTCTCTTTGAAATCTATAAAAACGCAGGAAAAAGGCTACAAACTCTATGGAGAATTGACGATTAAAGGTATAAGCAATCCGGTTGAGTTTGATTCTACTCTTAAATTTGATAATGAAAACAAAACTGTAAAACTGATAACAGAAGAATTTGAGATTGACCGAACAAAGTGGGGTATTGAATTTTTATCTAAGTCTGTTTTTGATGATTTGAAAGAAAATTTTATCAATGATGAAATAAAATTAAAAGTTGAATTGAAAGCCATTAAAGCATCCTAAAGTAATACCAAATATATTTTAAGTTACAAGCAAAAAAAACCCAGCAAAAGCTGGGTTTTTTTGTTTATAAGAAAGTCAATTAAGCCTGACCAGTAGGTCCAAAATTCAAGGGGATATTTTGTTGTTTCTGGTCATCTTTTATGCTTCCATGTGAATTTTCAAAACGTTTTATGTTTTCTGATAAAGCTTTTAATAAGCGTTTGGCATGCTGAGGCGCTAAAATCATTCTTGATTTTACTTTAGATTTTGGCACTCCTGGCATAACGCTTACAAAATCAAGCACAAACTCAGTTGCTGAATGATTAATAATAACCAAATTACTATACGTTCCATTAGCTATACTTTCATCCAACTGTATATTCAACTGATTTTTTTTGCCTTTTTCGTCTGACATAATGTTCTAATTAATTAAGGTTTACACTCACATTGGGTCTTAAATCTTCTGGTTTCATCATGTTCTCAAGTTCCTCTTCAGAACCAACTATGATGTCATCAAATTCTCTTAGACCAGTTCCTGCAGGTATTCTATGTCCTACAATTACATTTTCCTTAAGTCCTTCAAGGTAATCTACTTTTCCACTTACAGCTGCTTCATTAAGAACTTTAGTTGTTTCTTGGAAAGAAGCTGCTGAAATAAATGATTTGGTTTGTAGAGAGGCTCTGGTTATACCTTGTAAGATTGGCATAGCCGTTGCAGAATCTGCATCTCTTGCTACAACTACATTTTTATCTTCTCGTTTCAAGATAGAATTTTCATCTCTTAATTGACGTAAAGTTACAATCTGTCCAGCTTTTAAGTTTTCGCTGTCTCCCGCATCTTCAACAACTTTCTTACCAAATATGTTATCGTTTTCTTCGATAAAGTCTTGTTTGTGAACAAGCTGGTTTTCCAGGAAGTTAGTATCTCCGGGATCTTTGATTTTAACTTTTTGCATCATTTGTCGTACGACAACTTCAAAATGTTTGTCATTGATCTGTACACCTTGCAGTCTGTACACCTCCTGAACTTCATTAACAAGATACTGCTGTACTGCGCTTGGGCCTTTTATGTTCAAGATATCATTTGGAGTTACAGAACCATCAGAAAGTGGCATACCTGCTCTCACATAATCGTTCTCCTGAACTAAGATTTGGTTTGACAACTTAACTAAGTATTTCTTTTGCTCACCAAGCTTAGACTCAATGATAATTTCACGATTACCACGTTTTATTTTTCCAAATGAAACGACACCATCTATTTCACTTACCACTGCAGGATTTGATGGATTTCTGGCTTCAAACAATTCTGTTAATCTTGGCAGACCACCTGTAATATCACCAGCTTTTGATGAACTACGTGGTATCTTTACAAGAATTTTACCTTCTTTAATTTTTTCTTCATCGTTTACAATGATATGGGCACCTACAGGAAGGTTGTAAGACCTCATGTTTTCACCTTTATCATTTAAAATATGAAGCGTTGGTATTTTCCTTTTGTTTTTTGATTCTGTGATAACTTTTTCCTGGAAACCTGTTTGTTCATCAGTTTCTACCTGATAAGTTACACCCTGCTCTATATTTTCAAATTTTACTTCACCGGAGAATTCTGAAATAATAACACCATTGAATGGATCCCATTTACAAATGACGTCACCTTTCTTAACTGTATCACCCGGTTTAATGAATAATTGAGAACCGTAAGGAATTACATTAGTAGAAAGTACAATTCCTGACTTTTTATCTATTATTTTTAATTCTGATGTTCTAGAAATTACAATTTCAGTTTCATTACCTTCATTATCGGTAGAACTAACTGTTTTTAAATCTTCAATTTCAGCTTTTCCATCAAAATTAGCTTCAAGCTTATTGTCCTCAGAAATATTACCAGCAACACCACCAACGTGGAACGTCCTTAAAGTAAGCTGCGTTCCAGGCTCCCCAATAGATTGAGCTGCAATAACACCTACGGCCTCACCCTTTTGAACAGTTTTACCTGTAGAAAGGTTTCTTCCATAACATGTCACACATATTCCTTTTTTAGACTCACAAGTTAGTGGTGAACGAACTTCAACACTATTTAGAGCAGATTCTTCAATTTGAAGTGCTTTATCCTTAGAAATTTCATCTCCTGAATTAACGATAACTTCTTCTGTTATTGGATCAATGACATCATTTAATGCACATCTCCCAATAATTCTTTCAGCAAGTGTTTCTACAACCTCATCATTTTTCTTAAGTGCGGATACTTCAATACCTCTTAAAGTACCACAATCATCTTCTCTTACAATAACGTCCTGAGAAACATCTACAAGTCTACGTGTTAAGTATCCAGCATCTGCAGTTTTTAAAGCTGTATCCGCCAAACCTTTACGAGCACCGTGAGTAGATATAAAGTATTCTAAGATAGAAAGACCTTCTTTAAAGTTAGAAAGAATTGGATTTTCAATAATTTCTCCACCTCCTGAAGTAGATTTCTTAGGCTTAGCCATCAGTCCACGCATACCTGTTAACTGACGAATTTGTTCTTTAGAACCTCTAGCTCCGGAATCAAGCATCATGTATACTGAATTAAAGCCTTGCTTATCTTCAGTAATACGTTTCATTGCCAGCTCTGTTAAATTAGCATTCGTAGCCGTCCAGATATCAATAACCTGGTTGTATCTTTCATTGTTTGTTATAAGACCCATGTTATAGTTACTAACGATAGTATCTACCTGAGCATTAGCTTCATCAATAAGTTGCTGTTTTTCGTCTGGAATAATGATATCTCCAAGTGAAAATGACAAACCACCTTTAAAAGCGTAGTTGTATCCTAAGCTTTTTATTTTATCAAGGAATTCAGCTGTTTCGGGTACACTGGTTTTATCAACAACTTCTCCAATGACATTTCTCAAAGCCTTTTTCGTCAAAACTTGATTTACATAATCAACTTCTTCCGGCAAGTGCACATTAAATATGGCACGACCTACAGTAGTTTCAATGATCTTATGAGTACGTTCTGATTTTGGATCTTTATCTTTAACTCTTAACTTTATAGGAGAGTTTAATTCAACTTTACCTTCATTTAGAGCTATATTAACTTCTTCGTAAGCATAGAAAGTTAAACCTTCACCTTTAACTTTATAATCTTCAGTTGACTTGCGCTCTTTGGTCATATAATATAAGCCAAGTACCATATCCTGAGAAGGAACTGTAATTGGTGAACCGTTTGCAGGATTCAAAATATTATGAGAAGCTAACATCAACAATTGAGCTTCCAAAATAGCTTCAGGTCCTAAAGGTAGATGGACTGCCATTTGGTCACCATCAAAGTCAGCATTAAATGCTGTACATGATAATGGGTGCAATTGGATGGCTTTACCTTCTATTAATTTAGGTTGAAAAGCCTGGATACCAAGTCTGTGAAGCGTTGGAGCACGGTTTAATAATACAGGATGTCCTTTTAATACGTTCTCGAGTATATCCCATACAATAGGCTCTTTTTTGTCTATAATCTTCTTAGCAGATTTTACGGTCTTTACAACACCTCTTTCTATTAACTTTCTAATGATAAAAGGCTTGTAAAGCTCTGCTGCCATGTCTTTTGGTAAACCACACTCGAACATTTTAAGTTCAGGTCCAACGACGATAACAGATCTTGCCGAATAGTCTACACGTTTACCTAAAAGGTTTTGTCTGAAACGTCCTTGTTTACCTTTTAAAGAATCTGAAAGTGATTTTAAGGGTCTGTTTGAATCTGTTTTTACCGCTGATGATTTTCTTGTATTGTCAAAAAGAGAATCTACAGACTCCTGAAGCATACGCTTTTCATTTCTAAGAATCACCTCCGGAGCTTTAATTTCCATAAGACGCTTAAGACGATTATTTCTAATGATAACACGTCTGTACAAGTCATTTAAATCTGAGGTTGCAAAACGTCCACCATCAAGAGGCACTAACGGTCTTAATTCTGGTGGAATAACCGGAATAACCTTCATTATCATCCATTCTGGATTATTATTTCGGTTATTTTTTGAATCTCTAAGGGCTTCAACAACCTGAAGGCGTTTTAAGGCTTCAGTTTTTCTTTGTTTTGAAGTTTCGTGATTTGCTTTATGTCTAAGATCGTATGATAGCTCATCTAAATCAATTCTTTTTAAAATTTCGATAAGACATTCAGCGCCCATTTTTGCGATGAATTTATTAGGGTCTTCATCATCTAAATATTGGTTCTCCTGAGGAAGACTGTCTAAAATATTTAGATATTCTTCTTCTGTTAGAAAATCCATTTTATTTAATGCTTCTCCATCTTCATTTTTAGCTTCACCAGGCTGGATAACTACGTATCTTTCATAATAGATAATCATGTCCAACTTCTTGGAAGGAATACCTAATAAATAACCCAATTTGTTTGGTAAAGATCTAAAGTACCAAATATGAGCAACCGGCACAACTAAATTGATGTGTCCTACACGATCTCTTCTAACCTTTTTCTCGGTCACTTCAACGCCACAACGGTCACATACAATACCTTTATAGCGAATTCTTTTATACTTACCACAAGCACATTCGTAGTCCTTTACAGGGCCAAATATACGCTCACAAAACAACCCGTCTCTTTCGGGCTTGTGCGTTCTGTAGTTGATAGTTTCTGGTTTTAAAACTTCACCTCTGGATTCTGCAAGAATCTTTTCCGGTGATGCTAAACCTATTGAAATTTTATTAAATTTCACTTGAGTTTTATTATCGTTATATCTTGTCATCATACAAGTTTAAAAAGAATTGATTTTTTAAAAATTTAATGTCTTTCAACATTTACTCTTCCAATTTAATGTCTAATCCAAGACCTTTAAGTTCATGCATTAATACATTAAATGATTCTGGTAATCCCGGTTCCGGCATTGGCTCACCTTTTACGATTGCTTCGTAAGTTTTGGCTCTACCTATAACGTCATCAGATTTTACGGTTAGGATTTCTCTAAGCGTGCTAGATGCGCCATAAGCTTCAAGTGCCCAGACCTCCATCTCACCAAAACGCTGACCACCAAATTGTGCTTTACCACCAAGAGGTTGTTGTGTTATCAATGAGTAAGGTCCAATAGATCTTGAGTGCATCTTATCCTCAATCATATGACCAAGCTTCAACATGTAAATTACGCCGACTGTTGCAGGCTGATCAAATCTTTCTCCTGTACCACCGTCGTAAAGATATGTATGACCAAATCTTGGGATACCGGCCTTATCTGTCAATTCGTTTATTTGATCTATTGTTGCACCGTCAAAAATTGGAGTTGCATACTTCTGACCAAGTTTCTGACCAGCCCATCCAAGAACTGTTTCATAAATCTGACCAATATTCATACGTGAAGGTACACCAAGTGGGTTAAGCACTATATCGACCGGTGTTCCGTCATCCAGGAATGGCATATCTTCTTCTCTTACGATTCTGGCAACAATACCCTTGTTACCGTGTCGACCTGCCATCTTATCACCAACTTTAAGCTTACGTTTTTTAGCAACGTAAATTTTAGCAAGTTTTAAAATTCCAGATGGTAATTCATCCCCTACTGAAATTGTAAACTTCTCACGTCTTAAGTTACCTTGTAAGTCGTTCTTCTTAATTTTGTAATTGTGAAGTAAATCAGCAATCAAACTGTTCAGGTGATCGTCTGTCGTCCAAGTTCCTTTTGTTAAATGTGTAAAATCTTCAACAGAGTTCAACATTTTTAAAGTATACTTTTTACCTTTTGGAAGTACATCTTCACCTAAATCATTTTGAACACCCTGAGCTGTTTTACCATTTACAATAGCAAATAACTTATCAATTAAAATGTTTCTAAGCTCTTCGAATTTGACGTGGTATTTTGCCTCAAGCTGATTAATTTCCTCTTTGTCTTTTGCGCGTTTTCTCTTGTCTTTGATTGCACGAGCAAAAAGTTTTTTATCAATTACAACGCCTCTCAAGGATGGTGAAGCTTTTAATGAAGCATCCTTTACGTCTCCAGCTTTATCTCCGAAAATTGCCCTAAGCAGTTTCTCTTCCGGAGTTGGATCACTTTCTCCTTTAGGCGTAATCTTACCAATCAAAATATCACCAGGTTTGATTTCAGCACCAACCCTGATCATACCATTTTCATCAAGATCTCTTGTAGCATCTTCTGAAACGTTTGGTATATCTGCTGTTAATTCTTCATTTCCAAGTTTTGTATCTCTAACTTCGAGTGAATACTCATCAATATGAATAGAAGTTAAGATATCATCTCTTACAACTTTCTCAGAAATCACAATAGCATCCTCGAAGTTATACCCTTTCCAAGGCATAAAAGCGACTTTCATGTTTCTACCAAGCGCAAGTTCACCGGCTTCAGTAGCATAACCCTGGCAAAGAACCTGGCCTTCATTTACTCTATCTCCTACACTTACAATCGGTTTAAGATTAATACTTGTACCCTGATTGGTTTTTCTAAACTTAATCAGGTCATATGTTTTCGAATCAGAGTCAAAGCTTACCATACGCTCTTCATCTGTTCTGTCGTACTTTATAGTGATTTTTTGAGCATCGACGTATTCAACAACACCTTCACCTTCGGCATTTATTAAAACTCTGGAATCCTTTGCAACCTGTCTTTCGAGTCCGGTTCCAACAATAGGAGAATCTACTCTTAATAAAGGTACAGCCTGACGCATCATGTTAGACCCCATCAAGGCACGGTTAGCATCATCGTGTTCCAAGAAAGGAATCAGCGAAGCTGATATTGATGAAATCTGGTTTGGCGCTACATCAATGTAGTCTACTTCTTTTGGGTCTACTACAGGGAAGTCGCCCTCTTTTCGCGCAATAACCTTTTCAGGAAGTATTTTACCTTTATCATCAATAGGAATATTAGCCTGAGCTATTAATTTTTCTTCTTCCTCTTCTGCCGATAAATAAATTGGATCATTTTCAAAATCAATGACACCATTTTCAACTTTCCTGTATGGTGTTTCTATAAATCCTAAGGAATTTATTTTACCAAAAACTGACATTGATGAAATCAATCCAATGTTTGGTCCTTCAGGTGTTTCAATAGGACATAATCTTCCGTAATGGGTAAAGTGAACGTCACGTACCTCAAAACCGGCTCTTTCCCTGGAAAGTCCACCCGGACCTAACGCAGATAAACGTCGTTTGTTTGTTAGCTCTGCAATAGGGTTTGTTTGATCCATAAATTGTGACAATTGATTTGTCCCAAAAAATGAATTTATTACAGAAGATAATGTTTTAGCATTAATAAGGTCAATTGGTGTAAACACCTCATTATCTCTCACGTTCATTCTCTCTCTAATCGTTCTGGCCATTCTTGCCAGACCAATTCCGAATTGCTGTGATAATTGCTCTCCAACTGTTCTGACACGTCGGTTTGATAAGTGATCTATATCATCAACTTCTGCTTTTGAGTTTACAAGTTCTATAAGGTACTTGATTATGGTGATGATATCATCTTTAGTTAAGACTCTTTTATCATCAGCAATGTCAAGGCCGAGTTTTTTATTCATTCTGTAACGACCAACTTCTCCAAGGTTATATCTCTGATCGCTAAAAAACAGCTTGTCAATTATACCTCTCGCTGTTTCTTCATCTGGCGGTTCGGCATTACGTAATTGTCTATATATGTGTTCAACCGCTTCTTTTTCTGAGTTGGTTGGATCTTTTTGTAGAGTGTTGTAGATAATAGCATAATCTGAGTTACTGCTATCTTCTTTATGTAGTAAAATTGTCTTAGATCCTGTTTCTAGAATTTCTTCAATATTTTCTTTTTCTAGAATAGTATCACGGTCTAATACAATTTCATTTCTTTCAATGGAAACAACTTCACCTGTATCTTCATCAACGAAGTCTTCATACCATGTGTTCAATACACGGGCTGCAAGTTTTCTTCCTAATACTTTTTTAAGTCCGCTTTTAGAGACTTTTATTTCTTCTGCTAAGTCAAATATTTCAAGAATATCTTTATCTCTCTCAAATCCGATAGCACGGAAAAGTGTAGTAACTGGTAATTTCTTTTTTCTGTCAATGTAAGCATACATTACTGAATTTATATCTGTAGCAAACTCAATCCACGAACCTTTAAAAGGAATTACTCTAGCGGAGTATAATTTGGTTCCGTTAGCATGGAAGGATTGTCCAAAGAAAACACCTGGTGAACGGTGCAATTGAGAAACAACAACACGTTCAGCACCGTTAATGATAAAAGTTCCACTTGGTGTCATGTAAGGGATTGTTCCTAAGTAGACATCCTGCACTATAGTTTCGAAATCCTCATGCTCAGGATCTGTACAATAGAGTTTTAATCTTGCTTTTAAAGGAACACAATATGTAAGGCCTCGTTCTATACATTCCTGGATAGAATATCTTGGAGGATCTATGAAATAATCTAAAAATTCTAATACAAACTGGTTTCTTGTATCGGTTATGGGGAAATTTTCCATAAACGTGTTAAAGAGACCTTCATCAGAACGTTCCTCAGGTTTGGTTTCAAGTTGAAAAAAATCTTTAAATGATTTTACTTGAATGTCCAAAAAATCTGGATAATCAGGTTTATTGGATACCGATGAGAAACTGATACGTTGATTTTGGGTTACTGACATCTTCTACGAATGGATTTTATGCTATAAAGCTTGTGTTATAAATTTTGTGAAAAACACTTGCGTATGTAAACGCAAAATGGTTTAGACCAATAAAGCAAATCGCTTCACGGTCTAAACCCTTAAATATCAAATAGTTGAGATTACTTAAGCTCAACCTCAGCGCCTGCTTCTTCTAATTGTGATTTTAGAGATTCTGCTTCGTCTTTAGAAACGCCTTCTTTAATTGGAGCTGGAGCACCGTCAACTAAAGCTTTTGCGTCTTTAAGACCTTGACCTGTTAATTCTTTAACAAGTTTTACTACTGCCAATTTAGATCCACCTGGAGCTTTAAGAATTACATCAAATTCTGTTTGCTCTTCAGCTTCTTCTGCACCGCCAGCAGCAGCACCACCAGCAACAGCTACAGCTGCAGCAGCAGGCTCAATGCCGTATTCTTCTTTAAGAATATCAGCTAATTCATTAACTTCTTTTACTGTTAAGTTAACTAATTGTTCTGCGAAATCTTTTAATTCTGCCATTTTCTATCGTTTTAATTGTATTTATTATTGTTTTTAATTAGTGCTAAATATTAACCTTCTTTTTCTGAAAGGGTTTGTAAAATCCCTGCAAGTTTTCCTCCACCAGATTTAAGTGCAGAAATAACATTTTTAGCAGGTGATTGCAATAAGCCTATGATATCACCAATAACTTCTTCTTTAGACTTGATATTAACAAGTGTTTCTAAGTAGTCATCTCCTAAATATATAGCCTCATCAACGAATGCGCCTTTTAAAATAGGCTTATCATTCTTTTTTCTAAAATCTTTAATAACTTTTGCCGGTGCGTTTCCTGTTTCAGAAAACATGACTGAGGTATTTCCAACAAGGGTTTGGTCTAAATCACCAAAATCTTTATCGGAACTACTCATGGCTTTAGCCATTAAAGTATTTTTTACTACGAGTAACTTGATATTAGCTTTGAAACAAGCTCTTCTTAATTTATTAGTTTTCTGAGCGTCTAAACCAGATATATCTGTAAAATAGATGCTAGATGTTTCAGCTAATTTATCGGTTAACTCTTTAATTACTATTGATTTTTCTTCTCTTGTCATAATTAAAGTTATTGTTCTGTAAAACGTTTAGTATCTATTGCCACACTCGGAGACATTGTTGAAGACATGTATATACTCTTGATATAAACACCCTTAACAGTTTGAGGTTTTAGTTTAACCACTGTCGAAAGTATCTCACGTGCATTACCGGCAATCTTATCGGCTTCGAAAGATGTTTTACCTATTAATGCGTGTACAATACCTGTCTTATCAACTTTGAAGTCTATTTTACCACCTTTAACATCGGATACTGCTTTTGCCACATCCATTGTTACAGTTCCGGTTTTGGGGTTTGGCATTAAACCTCTTGGTCCTAAAATTCTACCTAAAGGTCCTAATTTACCCATTACACTTGGCATAGTGACTATCACGTCTACGTCTGTCCATCCACCTTTGATTTTATCTAAATACTCATCAAGGCCTACGTAATCTGCACCAGCGGCTTTTGCTTCATCTGCTTTGTCTGGTGTAACCAGGGCTAAAACAGTAGTCTGCTTACCAGTACCGTTAGGAAGTGTAACAACACCTCTTACCATTTGATTGGCTTTACGCGGATCTACATTTAAGCGAATAGCTATATCTACAGATTCGTCAAAATTTGCGCTAGATATTTCTTTAACAAGTTTAGAAGCTTCTGCTACAGTATAAAGAGTATCCTTTTCGACTTTAGCTCTTGCTTCTTTTTGTTTTTTTGTTATTTGTCCCATAATCAATTTAATAATTTAAAAAGGTGCGTTACCTTTTACATTTACTCCCATAGAACGAGCTGTTCCAGCTATCATTTTCATTGCAGACTCTACTGTAAATGCATTTAAGTCCTGCATTTTGTCTTCTGCAATTACTTTAATCTGATCCCATGTAATAGAGGCTACCTTTTTACGATTAGGTTCGCCTGAACCTTTCTTTTGTTTTGTAGCTTCTAGGATTTGTACTGCTGCAGGAGGTGTTTTGATGATAAAATCAAAAGATTTATCAGCATAAACAGTTATTTCTACAGGCAACACCTTTCCAGCTTTATCTTGGGTTCTACCATTAAATTGTTTACAGAACTCCATGATATTTACACCTGCAGCACCTAAAGCAGGCCCTACTGGTGGTGATGGATTTGCTGCACCTCCTCTTACTTGGAGTTTTACAATTTTACTTACTTCTTTTGCCATTTTAGTTATGTTTTTAATGGGATTGTTTTAGAGGGAAGCAATAAAACAATCAATATCACGTAACACTTATAATTTTTCGACTTGCATAAAACTTAATTCAACCGGTGTTTTTCTTCCGAATATCTTCACCATTACCTTAAGCTTTCGCTTTTCTTCGTTTACTTCTTCTATTGTACCATTAAAGCTATTGAAAGGTCCATCTATAACTTTAATATTTTCACCTATTGTGTAAGGTATTGAAACCTGTTCTTTGCTGGTTGTCAATTCATCTACTTTACCTAACAGCCTGTTAACTTCAGATTTTCTTAGTGGCACGGGATCACCGCCCTTAGTTTCTCCTAAGAACCCTATAACACCATTTACATTTTTTATAATATGCGGTAATTCACCTTCTAAATTTGCATTAATTACAATATAACCCGGCAAATAGACACGCTCTTTTTGTATCTTTTTACCATTTCTTATTTGTACAACCTTTTCTTTAGGAACAAGAATTTGGTCCACATAATCTTCTAAGCCTTCGTGGGCAATTTCTTTTTCTATGTACTCTTTAATTTTGTTTTCAGAACCACTTATGGATCTTACGACATACCATTTCTTTAAAGAAGAATCAGACATGATTATGATTTTACCCAGTTAAAATAAGTCTCAATAACACTGCTGAATAGTTGATCTACTCCATAAACTGCTAGTGCTAAGATTACTGAAAATACCGCAACAACAACCATTAATCTTTGTGCATCTGCATAAGAAGGCCAAGTTACATGGTTTTTCAACTCATAGTAGGACTCATTTATGTAATTAATAATACCTGACATAATTTAATTTATTAGTCTTGATCTTAAAAATCAAAACATGTTAATTTTAAAAGATGGGCAAACCCTCTTTTACTTACTTGTTATTTTACACAAACTAATATTTAGAAAGTGTTGTAACGTTGAATGAGCGCTCCTACAACATTTATCGGGATAAGCTTCACCTCATTACTTTGTCTGGTTCCCTCGACATTTTCAGCTTAAACTAAGTTGAGAGGCTGCCCGATTATCCGAAATGCTTGAGATTTTCTCATTACTTCGCTTGGCACGGGTTGAGAGGCTCGAACTCCCGACACCTGGTTTTGGAGACCAGTGCTCTACCAACTGAGCTAAACCCGTAAAAAAAAGAACTTTAATACGCTCAAATAAATTGAGCTTTATGCTAAAAAGTCGAGGCAATAACGGCTTTAACCGGTATTACCTCAACTAATTATATACAAAGAAATTAATCTAAAATTTCAGTAACCTGTCCTGCACCTACTGTACGTCCACCTTCTCTAATAGCGAATTGAAGACCTACGTTCATTGCAATTGGTTGTAATAATTCAACAGTAATTGTTAAGTTATCACCAGGCATTACCATTTCAACTCCGTCAGGAAGTGTAATAGTACCTGTTACGTCAGTTGTTCTAACATAAAACTGAGGTCTGTAATTGTTGTGGAATGGTGTGTGACGACCACCTTCCTCTTTCTTCAAGACATAAACTTCAGCTTTGAATTTAGCGTGAGGCGTGACTGAACCAGGCTTAGTAATTACCATACCTCTTGAGATTTGAGATTTTTCAATACCTCTTAAAAGTATACCAACGTTATCGCCAGCTTCACCTCTATCTAATATTTTACGGAACATTTCTACACCAGTAATAGTAGACTTCAATTTCTCAGCTCCCATACCGATAATCTCAACAGGATCTCCAGTGTTAGCAACACCAGTTTCAATTCTACCAGTAGCAACAGTACCACGACCAGTTATTGAGAAAACATCTTCAATAGGCATTAAGAAATCTTTATCAACTTCTCTTTCTGGTAGTTCAATCCAATTATCAACGGCATCCATTAATTCGACTACTTTTTCAGCCCATTTTGCATCACCTTCTAAAGCACCTAAAGCAGAACCAGAAATAACAGGAGCATTGTCACCGTCATAGTCGTAAAAACTTAATAAGTCTCTAACCTCCATTTCTACAAGCTCTAATAATTCTTCATCATCAACAAGGTCAACTTTGTTAAGGAATGCAAGAATACGAGGCACACCTACCTGGCGACCTAGTAATATATGTTCACGTGTTTGAGGCATAGGACCATCAGTAGCAGCAACAACAAGAATAGCACCATCCATTTGAGCAGCACCAGTTACCATGTTTTTAACGTAATCAGCGTGACCAGGACAATCTACGTGTGCGTAGTGTCTGTTCTCTGTTTGGTATTCAACGTGTGAAGAGTTGATTGTTATACCACGTTCTTTTTCTTCTGGAGCATTGTCAATTTGATCGAAAGCACTAGCTTCAGAATAACCTTTATCTGCCATAACTTTTGTGATAGCAGCAGTTAATGTAGTTTTTCCGTGATCGACGTGCCCAAGTGTACCTATATTAAGGTGCGGTTTGGAGCGATCGAAAGTTTCCTTTGCCATAAGTAAATTATTTAATCTTAGTTATATATTAGTGTTTACATTTAATCATTTCAATTCTTAAACGTAGAGCCAACGACGAGAATTGAACTCGTGACCTTTTCCTTACCAAGGAAACGCTCTACCCCTGAGCTACGTCGGCGTAAAGTGTTATCCCTATTTGAATTACTTCAAATAAGATTTCCGCAAACACGGAAATAAGTTAGAGCGGAAGACCGGGTTCGAACCGGCGACATTCAGCTTGGAAGGCTGACGCTCTACCAACTGAGCTACTTCCGCTTTTATCTTACTTTTGACGCATTTCATAACGCAAAGAACAAATGGCTACTCATTAAAAGTAACCTTTTCAGGGAGAGCAGCCCCGAAGCATCGGGGGAACCTGCGAAGATTCCTCCTTTACTTTACACTCTGTGGGGAGAGCAGCCCCGAAGCATCGGGGGAACCTGCGAAGATTCCTCCTTTACTTTA